>NZ_JBVKAY010000006.1:0-701986 GCF_055657445.1 Streptomyces sp. NPDC107538
TAGGGAGCCGTTCTCTGGGCCGCTGTATGCGACGGACTGCTACGCACCGGCACGGCCCCTCGCGTCCGTTTGCGGCCTCCCCGCCGTTCGGGGGCCGTCTCTGCAGGGTTCGGCGGTTCCTCGCCTGCACCTTGCCTCGCACGGTCACTTCGGGGCGCCTTTTGTCAGTCGGCTTGTGGGGGTGGGGCGGGGAAGGAGGCGAGCAGGCGGTGGAAGAGGGTGGCGAGTTGGGTGAGGTGGGCGGGGGGCCAGTCGGAGAGGGCGAGGGTCATGCCCAGGGCGCCGGCCTCGCGGATGCGGTCGATGGCGTGTTGGCCGGTGGGGGTGAGGCGGATGCGGCGGTCGCCGGGGTCGGGTACGCGGGCGAGGTGGCCGGACCTCTCCAACCGCTGTACCTGGCGGGTGACATGGGAGGCCTCGACGTCGAGGCGGTCCGCCAGCTCCCCGGGGCGCAGGGGTTCGGAGTCGGCGACCTGGCGCAGGAGGGCCACGGCGGCGCGGTCCAGGAGGACTCCGGCGAGGGCCATCAGCCGCTCGTGCTGGCGGGCTCTGGTGCTCAGATAGGTGATCTGCGTCAGCGCCCGTTCGATCTCGATCACTTCCGGGGAGGCGGGGACGGCCGCCGGCGGCGATGGGGACATGGACGTCACCTTACCCTTCTCATTGCTTGACTCAAGTAAGTCACATGTGCTTGCCTAACTCAAGCAATGCGACGGGGTCGGACGAGCGGCTCCGGAAACCGATGGAAGAGGGACACTTCATGAGCAGCATCGGTCTCGACGGCCGCAGCGTCGTCGTCACGGGCGCCGGGTCCGGCATCGGCCGGGCCGCGGCCCTGAAGTTCGCCGCGGCGGGCGCGAAGGTGCTCGTGGCCGATCTCAACAAGGAGGCCGCCGAGGAGACCGTCGAGGCGATCGGGGCGGCCGGTGGCACCGCGGTCGCGGTCGTCGGCGATCTCAGCGACCAGGCGGTGGTGGACCAGGTCGTCGCGCGTGCCGTGGAGGCCTTCGGCGGGCTGGACGTCCTGGTGAACAACGCCGGGATCATGGATCGGATGTCCGCCCTCGCCGATGTCGACGACAGCGAGTGGGAGCGGGTCATCCGGGTCAATCTGACCGCGCCGTTCCTGCTCACCCGGGCCGCCCTGCCGCACATGCTGAAGGCGGAGCGGGGCTCGATCGTCTTCACCGCCTCCGAGGCCGGGCTGCGGGGCAGCGCCGCCGGTGCCGCGTACACCGCGTCGAAGCACGGTGTGGTCGGCCTGGTGAAGAGCCTGTCGGTGATGTACCGCAAGCAGGGCATCCGGGCCAACGCGATAGCCCCCGGTCCCACGATGACCAACATCCAGGTCGACGCCGACCAGCAGGCCCATGGCCCGGCGGTCATCGGCGGGCTGATCGGCGCCACCATCGGGCGGCTCGGCACGGCCGAGGAGCAGGCCGACGCGATTCTGTTCCTCGCCTCGGACGCCGCCGCCTTCGTCAATGGTGTGGTGCTGCCGGTCGACGACGCCTGGGCCGCCGTCTGATTCCTCCTCCCGGCCCAGGGCTTCCGCCCTGCGCCGTCCCCGTTCCACCAGAAAGCGAGTCACCCCATGGCGACGATGAAGTCCGTCCGGACCGCCGGTGTCGGCAAGGTCGAGATCGTGGATGTCGAGCGTCCCGTGCCCGGCCCCAAGGACGTGCTCGTCCGCGTCCGCGCCTGCGGCATCTGCGGCACCGACGTCACCTTCCTCCACATGGGAGGCGTACCGTCCCGCGCCCATCTGGGCGGTGAGCTGATCCCGGTGGCGCTCGGGCACGAACCGGCCGGGGAGATCGTCGAGGTCGGCGCCGAGGTCGACCACCTCGCGGTCGGGGACCGGGTGGTGGTGAATCCGCAGGACGCGCCGACCGGGATCATCGGCTGCGGCGGCAGGTACGGCGGGATGAGCGAGTACCTGTTGATCGAGAACGCCGAGGCCGGCAAGAGCGTGGCCGTCTTTCCCGACAGCGTGCCCTTCGATGTCGCCTCGCTCAACGAGCCGATGGCCGTGGCCCGGCACTGCGTCAACCGCTCCGGGGCCGGGCCCGACGACAAGGTCGTGGTGTTCGGTGCCGGGCCCATCGGACTCGGCGCGGCGATCTGGCTGAAGCTGCGCGGGGTGAAGCACGTGGTCGTCGCCGACGTCATCCCGTCCCGGCTGGAGAAGGCACTGGCCGTGGGCGCGGACGCGGTGATCGACTCGGCGAACGAGGATGTCGCCGCGCGGCTCACCGAGTTGCACGGTCAAACCGCCAACGCGCTCGGCCAGCCCCGGCCCGGCACCGACATCTTCATCGACGCGGCCGGTGCGCCCGCCGTGTTCAACACCGTGGTGGGCTCCGCGAAGTGGGGCGCGAAGCTGGTCATGGTCGCCGTGCAGAAGAAGGGCTCGGAGATCGACCTCGGCGGCATGCTCCGCAGCGAGCTGACCCTGATCGCCTCGCAGGGCTACCCCACCGAGATCTTCGAGGTCACCCCCGAGATCGTCGAGCACCACGAGCGCTTCGCCCAGCTGATCAGCCACCGGGTGCCCGCCTCCGAGGTCGGCCGGGCCTTCGAGCTGGCGTTGACGCCGGGGGCGGCGGAGAAGGTCGTCGTGACGTTCGACGAGTAGGGCCGAGAGTGGGCCCAATCCTGGCCGGGGCGTCCCAACGACGGTCGCCCCGGCCAGGATTGGGAGGGTGCGCGAGCTTTGCTCATGGATGAATCTACGAATCTGAGAATTGGCTGAGCATTCGGTTTGCGGGCTACGTAGGTAAGGAGGCGCTTGACCCGTGCCGGTCGTCCCGCCGGCTCCGGAGTCGTCCTTGAGAGGCCTGATGAGACGCAACACGCGAAAGAGATCGAACACCGCCCGCCGACTGGTGGGCGCGGCAGCCGCGGTGGCCGTCGGCGCCGGTGGACTGGTAGCGGTCAACATCTACGCCTCGGCGGGTGAGACCGGTGCGTCGAAGGGCTCCGCCCAGAACCAGGTGCTCGCGGCCGGAACGTCCACCATCGACTGCCCCGACGTGGGGCAGAAGCTGACGTCGGTGCCGGCTCAGGCCAAGGCTCAGGTCGACAGGGAACTGGCCCTGCTCGACAAGCAGATCTCCGAGGCGTACCAGCGCCTGTCCACCTCGCAGCGGGCGATCCAGCAGGACCCCAACTTCGCGCAGAACGCGATCGTGGGCCCGCTGAAGGACAAGCGGAAGGCGACGATCGACCGGATCGCCACCGCCATCGGCCGGGTGGCGGCCAAGCCGCAGGGCCTCGACGCCCTCGCGGCCTGCACCCTGCGTGCCACCGGCAACCAGCCCGCGCCCGCGCAGAGCGGCGGCAACAACCAGGGCGGGAACAACCAGGGTGGCAACAACACGAACGCGGGTGTGGCCGGCAACGGTCCCGTCGCCGCCGACTTCGTGGACATCACCAAGGTGAAGCCCAATGTGCGCACGCCCGCCAGGTCGTCGAAGGCCTCGAAGGGCAGCTTCGTCACCAAGTGCGGTGTGAACGCCAACAAGCTGTACAACAGCGACAACGTCATCGTCGCGCCCGGTGTCACCAACGGCGCGCACCACATGCACGACTACGTCGGCAACCAGGACAACGACGCCTTCTCCAGCGACCAGGACCTCGCCAAGGCCGGGACCAGTTGCAGGAACAAGGGCGACCGGTCGTCGTACTTCTGGCCGGTGCTGCGTCTCCAGGACGGCACCAAGGAGTTCGACGCCGCGCAGCAGGGCGGCGGCGCCGAGGGCAACACGGGCCGGATCCTGACGGCCAAGCAGGCCACCCTGAACTTCGTGGGCAGCCCCCGCGGCAAGGTGGTGGCGATGCCCAGGCTGCTGCGCATCATCACCGGTGACGCCAAGGCGTTCGTCAACGGCCCCGCCAACGCCAACGCGTCCTGGAGCTGCACCGGCTTCGAGAACAAGGTGCAGCTGAAGGACAAGTACCCGCTCTGCCCGTCGGGCAGCGACGTGGTGCGCACCTTCAAGTTCCAGAGCTGCTGGGACGGCAAGAACATCGACAGCGCCAACCACCGCACCCACGTGGCGTTCGCCGACGCGAACGGCAACTGCGCGGCCGGCTTCAAGGCCATCCCGCAGCTGGTGCAGCGTCTGGTGTACGACGTGGACGCGCCCAGCGTGAAGGACAACGGCAAGACCCGTCCGTTCTACTCGCTCGACAGCTTCCCCGAGCAGCAGCACAAGCCGGTCACCGACCACGGCGACTTCATCAACGTCTTCGACCAGAAGCTGATGAACAAGGCGGTGCAGTGCATCAACACCGGACGTAAGTGCAGCTGAGTCCGGTCCGGCAGTAAGGGGTGGGGGCGCCGTCGTTCTGACGGCGCCCCTACTTGCTGGAGGGCTTGTTCTTCAGATACGCCAGCACGGCCAGCACCCTGCGGTGGCCGCTGTCGCTGGTCGGCAGGCCGAGCTTCAGGAAGACGTTGCCGATGTGCTTGCTGACGGCGCGTTCGGTGACGACGAGGGTCCGGGCGATGGTGGCGTTGTCGTGCCCCTCGGCCATCAGCGCCAGCACCTCGCGTTCGCGCGGGGTGAGCGAGTCGAGCGGTGAGTCCCTGCGGCGGGTCAGCAGTTCGGTCACCACCTCCGGGTCGAGGGCGGTGCCGCCGGCCGCGACCCGGTCGAGCGCGTCCAGGAACTCGTCCACCCGGCCGATCCGGTCCTTGAGCAGATAGCCGACCCCGCCCGCTCCCCCGCCGAGCAGTTCGGCGGCGTACGACTCCTCCACGTACTGCGAGAGGACCAGCACCGGCAGGCCGGGGATCTTCCGGCGGGCCTCCAGGGCGGCACGCAGGCCCTCGTCGCGGAAGCCGGGCGGCATCCGGACGTCCAGGACGGCGACGTCCGGGTGGTGTTCCAGCAGGGCGGGGAGGACCTCGGGGCCGCTGCCGGCGACGGCCGCCACCTCGTGTCCGGCCGAGGTCAGCAGCAGGACCAGGCCCTCCCGGAGCAGGGCGTTGTCCTCGGCGATCACCACACGCACGGCAGTCCCACCTCTGTCCCGGAGCGGCCGTCGGTTCCGTTCCGCTTGTCGCTCACCATACGCAGGGCAGCTCCACGTCGATCACCGTGGGACCCCCGACGGGGCTGGTCACCGCCATGCTCCCGTCGAGCGCGGCGACCCGCCGCCGCATCCCGAGCAGCCCGGACCCGCCCATCGCGGATGCCCCGGAGCCGGTCTCCGCGCCGCCCCGGCCGTCGTCGCGCACCGAGACCCGGATGCCCCTTGCCGTGCGGGCGAGGCGGACCTCGGCGTGGTCGCCGCCGCTGTGCCGGGCCGCGTTGGTGAGGGCCTCGGCGACCACGAAGTACGCGGCGGCCTCCACCGCGGCGGGCGGACGCGGGCCGTCGGCGTCCTCCAACCCGCGTACGTCGACGGTCACTTCGAGGCCGCTGCTCGCCGCCAGTGCCCGTACGGCTCCGGCGAGGCCGCGGTCGGTGAGGATCGGGGGGTGGATGCCGCGTACGACGTGGCGGAGTTCGGTGAGCGCGGCCTCGGCCTGGTCCTGGGCGTCGAGGAGCAGCTTGCGGGCGGCCTCCGGGTCGCGGTCGTACGCGCGTCGGGCGAGGCCGATCCGCATGGAGAGGGAGACCAGGCGGGCCTGGGCGCCGTCGTGCAGGTCGCGTTCGATACGGCGGAGCTCGGCGCCGTGGGCCGCGATCGCGTCGGCCCGGGTCGCCGTCAGCTCCTCCACCCGCTCGGCCAGGCGGGCGTTCGGGGACGGCTTGAGCAGGGTCTCGGACCAGCGGGCGTCGAGGTCGGCGAGGCGGCTGATCCAGGGGAGGACCACGGGGGCGCGGCGCGCCAGGCCGCACCACACGCCGTCGACGAGCAGGGCCGGCGGCCACAGGGGGACCGCGAGGAAGAAGAGCGCGCCGTAGACGTAGTACGCGAGCATCCAGCGGGCGTCGGTGTGGGTGCCGGGGTCGCGGACGGCGATCCGCAGGCGTTCGCGCAGGGTGCCCTCGATGGGCTGGTAGGCCTCGGGGACGGTCCGCCCGGTCCAGGCCGCCGTCCAGTGGCGTTTCGCCCCGGCGATGCGGCGGATCAGCGTCACGGTCTCGGGCAGCATCCAGGCGCCCACGACGGCGAGCGTGGCGATCGCGGTGATCAGCAGCACCGTGACGAAGAGGTACAGCCCGAAGGCCATCGCCGCCGCAACACCCAGATGCAGCGTGGCCCGCCCGGCCTGCCGCACCGCCTTGCCCATGCGCATCAGCCTAGGCGACCGGACGCCCCGGCTACGCCCGCCCCCCGTCCAGCGGCAGGCGGACCGTGAACGTCGTCGTGCCCGGCTCGCTGGTCAGGGTGATGGTGCCGCCGTGGGCGCGGACGAGGGAGCGGGCGACGGCGAGGCCGAGGCCGCTGCCGCCGCGGTCACGGCTGCGGGCCTTGTCGACGCGGTAGAAACGGTCGAAGACTCGTTCCTGGTCGTCGGCCGGGATACCGGGCCCGGAGTCGGTGATCCGTACGTCCACCGTGCCCGACTCGGCGCCACCCGCCTCGACCACGACCTCCAGGCACACCTCCGTGCCCGGCGGTGTGTGGACCGCCGCGTTGGTGAGGAGGTTGTCGAGGACCTGGCGGAGGCGGAGGGGGTCGAGGCGGAGGGGGATCGGCGCCGGGCCGGCGGTGATGGTGAGGGGATGGCCGGGGTGGCCCGCGCGGAACGCGTCCCCCGCCTGGTGGGCGAGCCGCACCAGGTCGGCGTCCTCCAGCCGCAGCGGGGTCTCCACATCGGCGGCGTCCAGGCGGGCGAGCATCAGCAGGTCGTCCAGCAGATACCCCATACGGGCGGCCTCGGCGCGCAGCCGGGCCAGATGCTTGTCGCGTTCCTCGGGGCTGTGCGCGGCGGCGTACTGGAAGAGGTCGGCGTACCCGCGTACCGACATCAGCGGCGTCCGCAGCTCGTGCGAGGCGTCGGCGACGAAGCGGCGCAGCCGCTGCTCGGCCTCGGTGCGGACGGCGAGCGCGTCGTCGATGTGCTCCAGCATCGTGTTGAAGGCGGTGCGCAGCTCCTCGACCTCGGGGCCGCCGTCCCGGTTGTCGTGGCGGACCGGCAGCCGCGCCGAGTCCGTCAGATCGTGCGAGGTGATACCGCGGGCGGTGTGCGCCATGTCGCTCAGGGGTTTGAGGCCGCGCCGCAGCATCGCCCGGCCGAAGACGACGAGCGCCATCAGGGCGAGGACGAAGGTGACGACCTGGACCGTGACCAGCTGGCCGACGGTGTCCTCGATGTCGTCCATGGGCGCGGCGCTGACCAGGATCACCCCGGGTTCGACCTCGCAGGCCCGCAGCCGGTACTGGCCCTGCCCCTTGAGGTGCTCGGTGCGGGTGACCTCCGTGCCCTCGACGGTCAGCGCCTTGGCGACGAGGGTGAAGTCGTCGATGTCCTTGGGCAGGTCGCCGGGGTCCTCGGGCTTCTGGAGCACCGGGGTGCCGCCCGAGGTGTCGTACACCGCGTAGTACCAGCGGTAGTACTTCTTGCCCTTGAGCGTGCCGTAGTCCGCGATGCTCTTGGACTGGGCGATCTGCGCGATCTTCAGCTGTTCGTTGAGCTGCGCGGAGAGATAGTCGCGCATGTACATGGTCAGCGCGCTGCCGACGACGGCGAACACGACGAGCGCCAGGGCACCGAGGCCGAGGGCCAGCCGGGTGCCGAGGCGCATCGAGCGGTACGTCCGACGGAGCCGGGCGATCACTCGGTGGCCTGGCGCAGGACGTAGCCGAAGCCCCGGACGGTGTGGATCAGCGGTTCCCCGGTGTCGTCGAGCTTGCGGCGCAGTCGGCTGACGACCAGCTCGACGACGTTGGAGCGGCCGCCGAAGCCGTACTCCCAGACGTGGTCGAGGATCTGCGCCTTGGTGAGGACGGTCGGGGACTTGCGCATCAGGTAGCGCAGGACCTCGTACTCGGTGGGGGTGAGTGTGAGGAGTTTGTCGCCGCGGCGGACTTCCCGTGTGTCCTCGTCCATCGACAGGTCGGCGACCTGGAGCACGGACCGCTGGAAGGCGGGTCCGGCGCTGCGGCGCAGCACGGTGCGCAGCCGGGCCATCAGCTCCTCCACGGCGAACGGTTTGACCAGGTAGTCGTCGCCGCCCCGGGTGAGGCCGGCGACCCGGTCGGCGACGCCGTCCCGGGCGGTCAGGAACACCACGGGCACCATGGTGCCGGACTGCCGCAGCCGGTCGAGCACGCCGAAGCCGTCCACGCCCGGCAGCATCAGATCCAGGACCACGATGTCGGGATGGAACGCGGCCGCCTGCCGCAACGCCTCCTCGCCGGAGTGCGCGGTCACCGCGTCCCAGCCCTCGTAGCGGGCGACGGTCGCCACCAGGTCCGCGATCGGCGGGTCGTCGTCCACCACGAGCAGTCGCACTTTTTCCACACGCTCATACTGCGCTACCGATCGTGTCCTGCCATAGCCGCTCGCATCTTGGCAGCGGATCGATAAAAACTTGAAAGTTGTCCGACAGGAAAACGACAGCGGTCACCGGAGAAGCTCGTATCCCCCACTCGATCAAGGAGTTCTCCCCGTGACCACCGTCCAACAACGCCCCGCAGCGGCCAACCGCTCGGGAGCACGTCCCAAAGTGGTCGCCCGTACCGGTCTGTACCTGGTGCTGGCGGCGAACGTCGCCGCGGTGACCTTCTTCTTCGTCCAGGCGGGCTTCGCCTCCAACGCCCTCATCGTGCTGGGCCGTCTCACCGGCCTGTTCGGCGCGCTGCTCATGGCCTTCCAGCTGGTGCTGGTGGCCCGGCTGCCCTGGTTCGACCGCCGTATCGGCATGGACCGGCTGACCTCCTGGCACCGCTGGACCGGCTTCTCGGTGCTGTGGCTGCTGGTCGCGCACGGCGTCTTCATCACCTTCGGCTACGCCCAGTCCTCGGACCTCGACCCGGTCAGCCAGCTGGTCGACCTCGCCGAGACCGTCGAGGGTGTGCTCCGCTCGATCGTCGCGCTCGGCATCATCATGGTGATCGGTGTCGTCTCGGCCCGCTTCGCCCGCCGCAGGCTGGCCTACGAGACCTGGCACTTCATCCACCTGTACACCTACGTCGCCGTCGTGCTGGCCTTCACGCACCAGGTCACGGCGGGTACGTCCTTCGCCTCGTCGGAGGCAGCGACCGCGTACTGGTACGTGCTGTGGGGCGCGGCCCTGACCTCGGTGTTCCTGGGCCGGCTGGTGCTCCCGCTGTGGCGCAACTGGCGGCACCAGCTCCGCGTCACCGCCGTCGTCCCCGAGGCCGACAACGTCGTCTCGATCTACATGACCGGCCGTGACCTGGACCGGATGCCCGCCCAGGCCGGCCAGTTCTTCCTGTGGCGCTTCCTCACCCGGGACCGCTGGTGGCAGGCCAACCCGTTCTCGCTGTCGGCCGCGCCCGACGGCAGGCAGCTGCGGCTGACCGCGAAGGCGGCCGGCGAGGGCTCCGCCGCCCTGCGGCATGTGAAGGTCGGCACCCGGGTCTTCGCCGAGGGCCCCTACGGCGCCTTCACCGCGATGCACCGCACCCGGCCGGAGTCCGTGCTCATCGCGGGCGGCGTCGGTGTCACCCCGATCCGGGCCCTGCTGGAGGACATCCAGGGCCACGCCGTGGTCATCTACCGGGTGGCGAACAAGCAGGACGCGGTCCTCTACAACGAGCTGCAGCAGCTCGCCTTCGACAAGGGCGCCGAACTGCACCTGGTCTCCGGCCCCGTCAGCCCCGACCTGCTGGCGCCGCGCGAACTGCAGCGCATGGTGCCGGACATCACCGACCGGGACGTGTTCCTGTGCGGGCCGCCGCCGATGATGAACGCGGTCCTGGGCAGCCTGCGCGAGCTGGACGTGCCCAAGCCGCAGATCCACTTCGAACGCTTCAGCCTGGCCGGCTGACGGACACCGGGACACGAGGACAGCACAGTGAAACGAGCCATACCCGCCCTGGTCCTGAGCGCCGCCGCGCTGGTGCCCGTCTGGCGCTACGCGCCCTCGACCGACACGACGTCCACGACGACGACCGCCGAACCCGCCCCGTCGGCCTCCGCGTCCACGTCGTCGGGCTCCACCGTGGTCACGGGCCCGACGATCGACACCGAGAAGGGACCCGTCCAGGTCCAGGCGACCTTCCAGGGCGAGAAGATCACCGCCGTGAAGTTCCTGCAGCAGCCGGACCATCCGCAGACCGAGGCCGCGGTGCCGGTGCTGATCGAGGAGACCCTGACGGCACAGAGCGCCGACATCGACACCGTCTCCGGCGCCACCATCACCAGCGACGCCTATCGGGAGTCCCTCCAGGCCGCGATCGACGAGAACGGGAAGTCGGCGGCCTCGTCCGACGACTCCGGTTCGGCGTCCGACTCCTCCTCGGCGGAGAGCGCCGCACAGACGGTCGCGGGCTCGACGGTGGGCACCTCCAAGGGTGACGTCCAGGTCCAGGTGACGTTCGAGGGCGAGAAGATCACCGCCGTCGAGATGCTGAAGCAGCCGAACCACCCGCAGACCGAGGCGGCCGTCCCGGTGCTGATCAAGGAGACACTGGCGGCGCAGAGCGCCGACATCGACACCGTCTCCGGCGCCACCATCACCAGCGACGGCTACCGGGAGTCCCTCCAGGCCGCGATCGACGCGAAGGCCTGATCCGGTGCGCCGCGTCGAACACATCATGGGGTTCCCGATCTCGCTGCTGATCGAGGACGAGGGCGCCACGGCCGAGGCCGCGGAGCCGGCGTTCGCCTGGCTGCGCGAGGTCGACGCCCGGTTCAGCCCGTTCCGCGCCGACAGCGAGGTGTCCCGGCTGGACCGGGGCGAGCTGGCCCCGGACGAGGTCAGCCCGGACCTGGCCGAGGTGCTGGCCCTGTGCGAGGAGTACCGGGTGGCCACGGGCGGCGCGTTCGACGTACGGCTGCCGGGGCGCGGGCTCGACCCCTGCGCCATGGTGAAGGGGTGGGCCGTGCAGCGGGCGGCCGAGCTGCTGACGGACGGGGGCGCGCGGCGGCTCTGCCTCAACGCCGGTGGTGACGTGGCGGCCACCGGGGGTCCGTGGCGGGTGGGCGTACGCCATCCCGAGCGGGCCGACCGCCTCTGCGTGGTCCTGTCGGTCACGGACGGCGCGGTGGCGACGTCCGCGCGCTACGAGCGCGGCGACCACATCCTCGACGGCCGCACCGGCCGCCCGGCGACGGGCCTGCTCAGCCTCACGGTGGTGGCCCCGACCCTCACAGAGGCCGACGCGACAGCCACGGCGGCGTTCGCGATGGGCGCGGAGGGTGTGGAGTGGGCGGCGTCGCGAGAGGGCTGCGAGGTCTTCGCGGTGGACGCGGAGCAGCGGGTCTTCCGGACCCCGGGGTTGCCGGTGGCGGCGTGACAGCTCGGGGCGCGTGGTGGGTCGTGGGCGCGTGACAGCTCGGGGGTGCGTGGTGGGTCGAGGGCGCGTGACAGCTCGGGGATGCGGGTTGTTCGGCGGCCGCGGGTAGTACGTGGCTGATCGCGCAGTTCCCCGCGCCCCTAGAGGGGTGGACCCGGCTGCCACAGTCCCGCCTCCCCCTGCGGGCAATCGTGCCGCTGGGGCGGCACGGGTGGGCGCAGGGGGCACCTCGTAACCGCCGAGCGGCGGAACCCACCCCGCCCAGCCCCGGCGGAGGGCACCCCTCGAACCCCGGCCCACCCCACCCCGGCCCAAAAACCCCGTTGCGCCTCCCACCCCACCCCCCGGACAGTGGGCCCATGACAACGACGTCCACCCCCCTCCCACCCGGCCTGACCGTACGCCCGGCCACCCTCGCCGACGCGGAGACGGTGTGCGCGCTGCTCAACGAGATCGACGTGCTGGAGGTCGGCCGGGCCGAGACCGAACTGGCCGAGGTGCAGGCCGACCTGAAGCACCCCGAGGCGGACCTGGAGCGCGACTCCTGGCTGCTGTTCGACGGGGACCACCTCGTGGCGTACGGATTGCTGTGGGACGAGTCCGGCGGCGAGCGCGTCGACATGGACCACTACGCGCTGCCGGACCACCCCCTGGGCGCCCTGCACCTGTTCGACCTGATGGAGGTCCGCGCGGCGGAGCGCGCCGCGGCCAACGGCGCGGACCGCGCCGTCGTCCACCTGCACCTCAACATCGCGCCGACCATGGACCTGGACGCCCTGCGCGGACGCGGCTGGCGCACGGTCCGCCGCTACAACGTGCTGGCCCGCCCCCTCTCCCCCACCGAGCCGCCGCCGACGCCCCCGCCCGGCGTCACCCTGCGCGCCTGCACCGGCGGCGAACCGGACCGCCGGAAGGCCCACGCCCTGCTGCAGACGAGCTTCGCCGACCACTTCGACTTCCAGCCGCGGACGTACGAGCAGTGGCTGAACGACATCGACGCCGAGAACGTCGACTGGTCGCTGGTCTGGATCGCACACGTCGACGGCCTCGGAGATGTGGCGGCGCTGCGGTCCCGCAACGACCGTTCCGCGATGGCCTGGATCTCCAGCATCGGTGTGCTGCGCGAGGCCCGGGGCCGTGGCCTCGGCAGTCTGCTGCTCCGCCACGCCTTCGGCCACTTCGCGGCGCTCGGCCGCGACCGTATCGGCCTCGGTGTGGACACCGACAACAGCACCGGGGCCCTCGCGCTCTACGAACGGCACGGCATGAAGCTGGACTTCGCGGTCGACACCTGGGAACTGGTACGGCCCGTGAAGTAGCCACCGCACCGAAACCCCCGTTTCCCTGAGGGAACGGGGGTTTCGTGCGTTTCCGCCCGTTCGACCCATCGGACATTGTTCGAAACCTCTTGACGCCCCGCCACACCCCGATTGACACTCTCGCAACACGACGTCACAAGGCCGAAACAACGGGACGCCCAGGGCGAGGGTTCCCGCCCCTTTCCGCCCTCCTTCCCCATGCCATCCCCCTTGCCTTCGCCACCCCTTTCATCAGCCGTGCTCTCAGCAGGGATACTCGACATGACGTACAGAGAACGTCTGCGCGGCCGCGCGAGACGCTGGGCGGGTCCGCTCGCCGGACTGACCGCCGCGTCACTTCTCCTCGGCCTCGCCGGGCCCTCCGCCCCGGCCGCCGCGGACACCGCCGACCTCACCGATGGCCTGGCCCTCTGGTACAAGCTGGACGCCACCTCCGGCACCACGGCCACCGACGCCTCCGGCAACGGCCGGGACGGCACGGTCAACGGCACCGCCGGCTGGACGGGCGACGGCCAGGGCCTGTCTTTCAACGGTTCGGACACCTACATCAAGGTCCCGAACGACGTCATGAAGGGCATGGACTCGATCAGCGTCTCCATGGACGTGCTGATGGACGAGTCGCAGGTGGGCCCGTACTTCATCTACGGCTTCGGCAACACCACCAGCGGCGCGGGCAACGGCTACCTCTTCGCCACCGGCAACTCGCTGCGCACCTCCATCGCGTCCGGCAACTGGTCGACCGAGCAGAACACCCGGCCCTCCGACTCGCACAACCTGACCCGGTCGGTGTGGAAGCAGCTCACCTACACCCAGACCGGCACCACGGGCGTGCTCTACGAGGACGGTGCGGAGGTCGGCCGCAACACCTCGGTCAGCATCACCCCGGGGTCGATCGGCTCGGGCACGACCACCGCCAACTACATCGGCAAGTCGGTCTACACCAGCGACAAGCTGTTCAAGGGCAAGATCCGTGACTTCCGGGTCTACGACCGGGCGCTGGCCGGCTCCGAGGTCGAGCAGCTCTCGCTCCCCATCGCCGAGGAGGGCCTCGCCGCCGACAAGGCCGCGCTCACCCTGGGCGACACCAGCGCGGTGACCGCCGATCTGGATCTGCCGAAGACCGGTACGGCCGGCGGCTCGACCATCAGCTGGGCGAGCGACAACACGGACGTCGTCTCGAACTCCGGCGCGGTGACCCGCCCCGCCGCCGGTGAGCCGGACGGTCACGCCACGCTGACGGCGACCCTGAAGAAGGGCCCGGTCAGCGCCACCAAGACCTTCGAGGTCACGGTCCTGCCGACCTTCGACGACACCACCGCCGTCCAGCAGGCCGCCGAAGCGCTCGCCGTGCACAACGTCGACGACGCCCGGGGCAACCTGACGCTCCCGGCCACCGGCACCTTCGGCACCGAGGTCTCCTGGTCCTCCGCGAACCCGGACGTGGTCTCCGCCGAGGGCGTGGTGAAGCGTCCCGCGCACGGCGACGGCGCCACGACCGTCGAGCTGACCGCGACCGTCACCAAGGGCGACGCCAAGAAGACCCGCACCTTCACCGCGAAGGTTCCGGAACTGCCGAAGAAGGAAGCCCTCAAGGGCTATATGTTCAGCTACTTCACCGGCGAGGGCACCTCGGACGGCGAGCAGCTGTACGCCGCGCTCAGCAAGGGCAACGACCCGCTGAAGTGGCGGGAGTTGAACGACGGCAAGCCCGTCCTGACCTCCACGCTCGGTGAGAAGGGTCTGCGCGACCCGTTCATCATCCGCTCCCCCGAGGGCGACAAGTTCTACCAGATCGCCACCGACCTGAGGATCTACGGCAACGGCGACTGGGACGCCTCCCAGCGCACCGGCAGCAAGTCGATCATGGTCTGGGAGTCCACCGACCTGGTGAACTGGACCAACCAGCGCCTGGTGAAGGTCTCCCCCGACTCGGCCGGCAACACCTGGGCCCCCGAGGCGTACTACGACGAGAAGCTCGGCGAGTACGTGGTCTTCTGGGCGTCGAAGCTGTACGACAACGAGGCCCACTCCGGCGACACGTACAACCGCATGATGTACGCGACGACCCGTGACTTCTACACCTTCAGCGAGCCCAAGGTCTGGGTCGACCGCGGCTACTCGGTCATCGACTCCACGGTCATCCAGCACGACGGCGAGTACTTCCGCCTCTCCAAGGACGAGCGGAACAACACCTCCTCCACCCCCAACAGCAAGTTCATCTTCGAGGAGAAGAGCGACACGCTCCGCGACCTCTCCTGGACCGCCGTCGCCGAGGGCATCGGCAAGGGCGCGATGAACGCGGCCGAGGGCCCGCTGGTGTTCAAGTCGAACACCGAGGAGAAGTGGTACGCGTTCCTCGACGAGTTCGGCGGTCGCGGCTACATCCCCTTCGAGACGACCGACCTCGACTCCGGTGTCTGGACCCCGTCCACCGGCTACGACCTGCCGTCCAAGCCACGGCACGGCACAGTGCTCCCGGTCACCCAGGCCGAGTACGACCGGCTGCTGAAGACGTACCAGCCGGACGAGATCATCACGAGCGTCGAGGACGTCAAGGTCGAGACGCGCGTCGGTGACGCCCCGGTCCTGCCGGCCACCGTCATCGCCGAGACCGGCGCCGGGGTGAAGCGGCCCATCGCCGTCACCTGGGAGAACGTGGACGCGTCGCAGTACGCGCAGGCCGGCACCTTCACCGTGAAGGGCGACATCGCGGGCGACTCCGCGATCGCGGTCACCGCCGAGGTCACGGTCTCCGCCGACGGCCCGGACGTCCCGGCCGATCTGCTCCTGCACTACGACTTCGACGAGACCGGCGGCAGCATCGCCCGCGACTCCAGCGGCCACGGCTACCACGGCACCTACGTCCGTACGCCCGACTTCGGGACCGGCGTCGAGGGCGGCTCGTTCAAGATGTCCGGCGGCAACAGCGGCTCCAGCTCGCCGTACGTCAAGATCCCCAACGGCGTGCTGAAGGACACCACCAGCGTCACCGTCGCCACGTACGTCAAGTGGAAGGGCGGCGACAACTTCCAGTGGCTGTTCGGCCTCGGCCCGGACAGCAACAAGTACCTGTTCGCCTCCCCGTCCAACGGCGGCGGCAAGCTGTTCTCCGCGATCACCAAGGCCACCTGGTCCGGTGAGAAGCAGATGATCGGCGGCTCCAAGCTCACCGCCGGCGAGTGGAAGCACGTCACCGTCACGCTGAACGGCGCGACCGAGACGGCGATCCTCTACGTCGACGGCGCCGAGACGGCCCGTGTCAGCGGGGTCACCATCAAGCCGTCCGAGCTGTACGACTCGGCGAAGGACTACTCCGGCTACATCGGCAAGTCCCTCTACTCCCCCGACCCGTACTTCGGCGGCGAGGTCGACGACTTCCGGATCTACAACCGGGCCCTGACGCCCGCCGAGGTCCTGGAGCTGGGCGGCAACACCACCGGGATCGCCGCGGCGACCCACCCGGCGCTGAAGACCGACGCGATCATCACCGACAAGGACAGCAAGATCGTCCTGCCGCTCACCCCGGGCAGTGATGTCAAGGCCCTGGCGCCCGAGTTCACGCTCGCCCACGGCGCGACCATCAGCCCCGCCTCCGGCACCCTGCGCGACTTCACCAAGCCGGTGACGTACGAGGTGACCGGCTCCGACGGCAAGAAGCGCACCTGGACGGTGTCGGCCGTGGAGATGAAGAGCCCGGTGCTGCCGGGCCTGAACGCGGACCCGAACATCGTCCGCTTCGGTGACACCTTCTACATCTACCCGACCACCGACGGCTTCGAGGGCTGGAGCGGTACGCAGTTCAAGGCGTACTCCTCCAAGGACCTGGTCAACTGGAAGGACCACGGCGTCATCCTGGACCTCGGTCCGGACGTCTCCTGGGCGGACAGCAGGGCCTGGGCGCCGGCGATGGAGGAGAAGAACGGCAAGTACTACTTCTACTTCTGCGCCGACGCGAACATCGGTGTCGCGGTCTCCGACTCGCCCACCGGCCCGTTCAAGGACGCGCTCGGCAAGCCGCTGCTGAAGGCCGGTGCCTACACGGGCCAGATGATCGACCCGGCGACCTTCACCGACGACGACGGCCAGACCTACCTCTACTGGGGCAACGGCCGCGCCTACGTGGTCCCGCTCAACGACGACATGGTCTCCTTCGACGCCTCGAAGGTCACCAACATGACGCCGAGCAACTACAACGAGGGCACCTTCGTCATCAAGCGCAAGGGCACCTACTACTTCATGTGGTCGGAGAACGACACACGTGACGAGAACTACCAGGTCGCCTACGCCACCGGCCCCTCGCCCACCGGTCCCTGGACCAAGCAGGGCCTGATCCTGGAGAAGGACCTCTCGCTCGGCATCAAGGGCCCCGGCCACCACTCGGTGGTCCACGTCCCGAACACCGACGACTGGTACATCGTCTACCACCGCTTCGCCATCCCCGGCGGAGACGGCATGCACCGCGAAACCACCATCGACAAGCTGGAGTTCGACGCCGACGGCCTGATGAAGAAGGTCGTCCCCACCCTGGAGAGCATCGACCCGGTCACCATCGCCCGGGCCGGCGCGGACGCCTCCGGCAAGGAAGGCGCCAAGATCCAGCTGAACGGCACGGTCTCCGGCGCGGGCACCGCCCAGTGGACGATGGGCAATGACGTGCCCTGCGTCCTCGCCGACGCCAAGTCCGCGAAGACCACGGTCACCTGCGCCGACAACGGCACCTACACGCTCACCCTGACCGGTGGCCGCAGCAGCGACACGGCGACCGTCACCGTCACCAACGCGGCACCGGAGATCACCTCGGTGAGCAGCCCGAAGACCACGCCGACGGGCAAGGACGCCAGGATCAGGGTCGAGTTCACCGACCCGGGCACCCGCGACCAGCACACCTGCGTCGTCGACTGGAAGGACGGCGGCAAGCCGACGGCCGGCAAGGTCACCGCCGGCAGCTGCAAGGCCGAGCACAGCTACCGCAAAGCCGGCATCTTCGCCCCGGTGATCACCGTCACCGACGACGACGGCGCCTCGGTCGGCACCACGGTCGCCGAGCTGGTCGTCTACGACCGGAGCGCCGGGTCCGCGACCGGTGACGGCAGCTTCACCTCACCCGCCGGGGCGTTCCCGGCCCATCCGAAGCTGACGGGCAAGGCGGAGTTCTCCTTCACCGCCAAGTACGGCAAGAACGACAGCACGCCGTCCGGGAAGGCCTCGCTCGACTTCGCCGGGGCCAAGCTGAAGTTCCGCTCCACCAGCTCCTCCTGGCTCGTGGTCACCGGTTCCAAGGCCGTCTACCAGGGCTTCGGCACGGTCAACGGCAAGGGCGGCTACCTCTTCCGGGTCACCGCCACCGACGACCCGGACACGTTCAGGATCAAGATCTGGCAGAAGTCCACGGACGCGGTTGTCTACGACAACACCACGGCCGCGAAGACGAAGGGGATCACCATCGGCCGCAAGTAACCCCCGACCCACCTGAGACCGAGCCGCGCCCGGACCCTTCCGGGCGCGGCTCGGTCTTTTCGGGGTGCGTGGTCATCCGCGGGCCCGGTGGGGCTTCTCGCGCAGTTCCCCGCGCCCCTTAACGGCATGGGTCGCGCCCGGCGCTTTAAAGGGGCGCGGGGAACTGCGCGACCAGCCCCCACCCACCCACAGCCCGCGACGCACGGGAATCCCCCCACCCCCAGAACGTTGAACCCCATATGACCCCGGCCCTCTCCGACACCCGCTTCTCCGTCCTCGACCGCTCCCGCACCCGCGAGACCCACCCCACCCCCGAGGCCCTACGCGACACCGTGCACCTCGCACAACACACCGAACGCCTCGGCTACCACCGCTTCTGGGTCGCGGAGCACCACGGCGTCCCCGGAGTGGCCGGCTCCGCCCCCACCGTCCTGGCGGCGGCCATCGCCGCGTCCACCCACCGCATCCGCGTCGGCACCGGCGGCGTCATGCTCCCCAACCACCGCCCCCTGATCGTCGCGGAGCAGTTCGGCGTCCTGGAGTCCCTGTTCCCGGGCCGCATCGACATGGGCCTCGGCCGCTCCGTCGGCTTCACGGACGGCGTCCGCCGCGCCCTGGGCCGGGACAAGGACGACGCCGAGGATTTCGCGGGCCAGCTCGACGAGCTGCTCGGCTGGTTCGCCGGGACCTCCCCGACCGGGGTGCGTGCCCGCCCGTCGGAGGGCCTGGCCGTACCCCCGTTCGTGCTGGCGATGGGCGAGGGCGCCGACATCGCCGCGCGGGCGGGCCTGCCGATGGTGATCGGCGACCTCCGCGACCGGGAGAAGATGCGGCGCGGCATCGACCGCTACCGCGCCGGATTCCGCCCGTCCGCCTGGGCGCGGGAACCGTACGTCGTCGTCTCCGGCACGGTCGCCGTGGCCCGCACCCCGGAGGAAGCACACCGCATCCTCCTGCCCGAGGCCTGGGCGATGGCCCACTCCCGCACCCACGGCACGTTCCCGCCGCTCGCCCCGGCGGACGAGATCGAGCGGCGCACCATGACGGCCAGGGAGCGCGGCTTCTACGAGTCCGGGCTGACCGGCCAGGTGTACGGCACCGAGGAGCAGGTCGCGCACGAACTGGAGTCGCTGATCAAAGACACGGGCGCCCAGGAAATCCTGGTCACGACCAGCACGTACGACCGCGAAGCCCTCCTGGACTCCTACACGAGGCTGGCCCGGATCGCGGGCCTCGGCCGCCCCCCGGCCACCGGCCTCAGCTGATCCCCAGCCGTGGCCCGGAGCCGAGCTCCGCCGTCGGCGTGGGCCTGCGGCGGAATCCTCGTGCGGAACCGGGGCGTCCGCCCCGGCAGCCGTCGCCCGTGTCCGGCACGTGCTCGGCCGTCGCCGCCACGTCGATCACCGCCGTCTGCGCGGCCCCCGCGAGGGCCCGCCGGTCGAAGTGGGCGGCCGGGGCGAGGACGGGCCGTACGTCCACCTCGGCGACGACGCCGCGCGCGGACACCACCCGCCACACCGAGGTGAGCAGCGAGTCGTCGCCGACGTAGGCGGGCGCGGTGCTCGCCCCGCCCTCGGTGAACCGGTAGCGGACGCGCACCGGCTGCACGGGCACGTCCGCGTCCAGCGCCGCCTGGAACACGGCCCGCCGGAAGCGGCCCTGGGCGCGCCCGCACCAGGTGCTCCCCTCGGGGAAGGCGACGACGGCCGCGCCGCCGCGCAGGGCGTCGGCGATGCGCGCGACCGTCTCCGGCAGCGCGCGGATCCGGTCCCGTTCGATGAACAGCACCCCGCTGCGGGCGACGAGCGCACCCGCCACCGGCCAGGCCCGGATGTCCGACTTGGCGAGCATCCGCGCCGGACGCACCGCGCCGAGCAGCGGGATGTCCAGCCAGGAGACATGGTTGGCGACGAGCAGCAGTCCGCCGGTGGGCGGGGCGGCGCCCGTGATCCGAATCCGGACCCCCGAGGCCCGTACGGTCCACCGGCACCAGCGCCGCACCACTCCGGCCGGCAGCCGCAGCCCGACGACGCTCACCAGGACCCCGACGAGGACCAGCGCCACGACCGCCACGAACCGCACGCCGGCCCGGGGCAGGGCGGCGGCCGATCCGCTCGCCTCCACACACGCCCGCGGGCTGCAGGGCGCGCTGGGCAGCCATACGCTCATCGGGTCACGCCGCCGGGACGAGGGAGAGGAAGTGCCGCAGGTAGCGGGCGTTGACCCGGCGCATCGACAGCAGCACGTACATGTCGGCCACCCCGAAGTCCGGATCGTGCGCGGGCTCGCCGCAGACCCAGGCGCCCAGCCGCAGGTAGCCGCGCAGCAGCGGCGGAAGCTCGGTGTGGCCCTGCGGGGCCTCGGCCTTCGGGACCCAGGGCAGCAGCGGCCGTACCCGGTACTCCTCCGGCGCGAGGTTCCTGGTCCGCACCCGGTCCCAGGTGCCCGCCGCGAGCGCCCCGCCGTCGGCGAGCGGGATGGAGCAGCAGCCGGCCAGCCACTCGTGGCCGCCCTGGACCATGTAGCGGGCGATCCCGGCCCAGATCAGGCTGATCACGGCGCCGTCGCGGTGGTCGGGGTGGACGCAGGACCGGCCGACCTCCACCAGCGAGGGGCGGATCCCGTCGAGCCGGCCGAGGTCGAACTCGCCCTCCGAGTACAGCCGTCCGGCGACCGCGGCGCGCTCCGGCGGCAGCAGCCGGTAGGTGCCGACGACCTGTCCGGTGAGGGTGTCCCGGACGAGCAGGTGGTCGCAGTAGGCGTCGAAGGGGTCGACGTCCAGCCCCGGCTGCGGCGATGCCAGCAGTGCGCCCATCTCCCCGGCGAACACCTCGTGCCGCAACCGCTGCGCGGCACGGACGTCCTCCTCGCTGCGGGCCAGGGTGACGGTGTAGCGGGTGGGGGCGGCCGACTGGGGCGGGCTGTCGAGGGTGGAGGCGGTCATGGCATCTCCTGGTCACGGGCCGACTCGGCGGCATCAGGGGCGGACCTGGGGACGTGCGGTCCGCCGCCCCAGTTCTTCCTACGCCGACTGACACTGGCGTGACCGGTTGCGGGAGCCCGGATGTGCGCTTGTTGAACGGAACGGTCCCGGTGGCCGTCATCTGGCCGGGACGCAACCCCCGAGCCACGTGCGGGTTTCATCGGTGCCGAGGACCCGCTCCAGGACCAGATCGCCCGTCATCCCGGGGAAGAACCGTCCGGCCGGCCAGCTCCGCTCGTACGGCGGCGGATCGAGCACCAGCAGCCGTACACCGTCGACGACGGGGAGGTCACTGGGCGTGCCCTCGTTCCACACCCACTCCCCGCCGGGCGTCACGAGGTTGAAGGCCCCGGTCGTCGGTACCTGCCCCGGCGCGTCCCGGCAGACGGCGACCTCCCGCTCGGACGGCGCCCGCCCGTCGACATGCCCGCCGCCGACGAGCACTCCGGCGAGCAGCGTGTGCAGCTGGAAGTTGTCCCCGATGCCGCTCATCCGCAGCGCGTACCCGGTACCGCTGGGCCGGTGCAGCACGATCAGCGGCTCGTCGTCGAGCACGAGCAGGGCGTACGCGAGGCACTTGAAGTCGTGCCCGGACGCCTCCTCGACGGCCCGCAGCGCCCGGAACAGCCGGGTGCGCCGCCCGGCGTCGAGCCCGGTCCGTACGGCGGAGTGGCCGAGCAGGGCGACGGCTGCCGTTTCCCAGCGCGGCAGCAGCCACCAGCCGAGGGCGGCCTCCATGCCGACCCGTTCGACGACCGCCGGGTCGGGGTCCCCGTGGTCCGGCTCGGGGAAGTCCCCGCCGCCGGTGGCCACCCAGCGCTCGCAGAACTCGCCGGTGGCGTCGAGCGCCCAGTCGAGCCCCTGGAAGATCGCCGGCGCGCAGTCGGCCGGGTCCGCGCCCCGCTCGACACAGGCCCCGATCACGATGGCGACCATGGTGTCGGGCCCCGCGGGCAGCTCCGGCAGCAACGCGGCCAGCCGGGGCGCCGCCTGGACGATCTCGTGCCGCCCGGCTCCCTCGAACCGCCGGTGCATCTCCTGGTAGGCGCGCTGGGTCCGGGCCCCGTCCCGCTCCCGCACAGCGGCGTCGAAGGCGGCGACAGCCTCCAGAAACCGCTGCCTCCCCCTCCGCCCGAACATCATGCGCGCAGCCTACCCACACAGAAAATCCAGACGGGGCCGGGGATGAGCACCACTCCCGACCCCGCCCGCCCGCCCGACTAGGCGAACGTCCACTTGCGACCACGTCCCGCTGCAACGCGCCCCTCAAGGGGCGCGGGGAACTGCGCGACCAGCCACAACGGACGCGCACCCCGAATCCAACAGGCCCCCAACGGCGCTACCGCTTCCCGGATTTCCGCGCAGCCCGCAACCACTCCTTGTTCATACTCGTGATCGAAACCAGCGGAATCCCCTTAGGACAAGCCGTAGCGCACTCCCCGGCCAACGTGCACCCCCCGAACCCCTCCTCATCCATCCGCTCCACCATGTCCAACACCCGCGTCTCCCGCTCAGGCGCCCCCTGCGGCAACACACTCAGATGGTTGATCTTGGCCGAGGTGAACAACATCGCC
The DNA here is from genome assembly GCF_055657445.1 of Streptomyces sp. NPDC107538. Classification (NCBI taxonomy): domain Bacteria; kingdom Bacillati; phylum Actinomycetota; class Actinomycetes; order Kitasatosporales; family Streptomycetaceae; genus Streptomyces; species Streptomyces sp. NPDC107538. Next base: position 22,725 of record NZ_JBVKAY010000006.1, read on the forward strand.
GCCCCGTTGGGACACGCGGCCACACACGCCCCGCACCCGATGCACTCCGCGTGCTCGAACGCGAAATCCGCGTCCGGCTTCGGCACAGCCGTCGCGTGCGCCTCCGGCGCGGTCCCGGTCGGCGCCGTGATGTACCCCCCGGCCTGGATGATCCGGTCGAACGCGGACCGGTCCACGACGAGGTCCTTGACCACCGGGAACGCCGACGCCCGCCACGGCTCCACATCGATCGTGTCGCCGTCCGAGAAGGACCGCATGTGCAGCTGACAGGTCGTCGTCCGCTCCGGCCCGTGCGCGTCCCCGTTGATGACCAGCGAGCAGGCCCCGCAGATCCCCTCCCGGCAGTCGTGGTCGAAGGCCACGGGGTCGTCACCGCGCAGGATGAGTTCCTCGTTGAGCGTGTCGAGCATCTCCAGGAAGGACATGTCGGGCGAGATGTCGTCCACCTCGTACGTGGACATGGCGCCGTCGGCGTCGGCGGACCGCTGCCGCCAGACGCGCAGGGTGAGCTTCATGCGTAGCTCCGCTGGGTGGGGTGGACGTACTCGAAGACGAGGTCTTCCTTGTGCAGCACGGGGGCCGTGCCGGTGCCGGTGAACTCCCAGGCGGCGGCGTACGAGAACTCCTCGTCGCGGCGCTCCGCCTCACCGTCGGCCGTCTGGGACTCCTCACGGAAGTGACCGCCGCAGGACTCGGCGCGGTGGAGCGCGTCGAGGCACATCAGCTCGGCCAACTCCAGATAGTCGACGATCCGGTTGGCCTTCTCCAGGGACTGGTTGAACTCCTCGCCCGTCCCCGGGACCTTGATCCGCCGCCAGAACTCCTCCCGGATCTGCGGAATCCGCTCCAGCGCCTTCCGCAGCCCGCTGTCGGTACGGGCCATGCCGCAGAACTCCCACATCAGCTCGCCGAGTTCACGGTGGAAGGAGTCGGGCGTACGGTCGCCGTCGACGGCCAGCAGCAGGTTCAGCCGGTCCTCGGTCTCGGCCAACGCCTCCTGCACGGCGGGGTGTTCGGGGCCGATCCCGTCCTGCCGCGGATGCCGGGCGAGATAGTCGTTGATGGTGGCCGGCAGGACGAAGTACCCGTCGGCGAGGCCCTGCATCAGCGCGGACGCGCCGAGCCGGTTGGCGCCGTGGTCGGAGAAGTTGGCCTCCCCGATCGCGAACAGGCCGGGCACAGTGGTCTGGAGGTCGTAGTCCACCCACAGCCCGCCCATCGTGTAGTGCACGGCCGGGTAGATCCGCATCGGCACCCGGTACGGATCCTCGTCGGTGATCCGCTGGTACATGTCGAAGAGGTTGCCGTACTTGGCCTCGACGGCCTTGCGGCCCATCCGTGCGATGGCGTCGGCGAAGTCGAGGTAGACGCCCTGCCCGCCCGGGCCGACGCCCCGCCCCTCGTCGCAGACGTTCTTCGCGGCGCGGGAGGCGATGTCACGGGGGACGAGGTTGCCGAAGGAGGGATAGATCCGCTCCAGGTAGTAGTCGCGCTCGTCCTCGGGAATCTGGTTCGCCGGGCGGGTGTCACCCTGGGCCTTCGGCACCCAGATCCGGCCGTCGTTGCGCAGCGACTCGCTCATCAGCGTCAGCTTGGACTGGTGGTCGCCGGTGCGCGGGATGCACGTCGGATGGATCTGCGTGAAGCAGGGGTTCGCGAACAGCGCGCCCCGCCGGTGCGCCCGCCACACGGCGGTCGCGTTGGAGTTCATGGCGTTGGTCGACAGATAGAAGACGTTCCCGTACCCCCCGCTCGCCAGCACCACGGCGTCCGCGAAGTACGTGTCGATCTTCCCCGTGATCAGGTCCCGGGCCACGATCCCGCGCGCCCGCCCGTCGACCACGATCAGGTCGAGCATCTCGGTACGCGGATGCATCTCCACGTTCCCGACCGCGATCTGCCTGCTCAGCGCCTGGTAGGCGCCCAGGAGCAGTTGCTGCCCCGTCTGCCCTCGCGCGTAGAACGTCCGCGACACCTGCACGCCACCGAACGAACGGGTGTCGAGGAGCCCGCCGTACTCCCGGGCGAACGGCACGCCCTGGGCCACGCACTGGTCGATGATCTCGACGGAGATCTGCGCGAGCCGGTGGACGTTCGACTCCCGGGCCCGGAAGTCGCCGCCCTTGACGGTGTCGTAGAACAGCCGGTGCACCGAGTCGCCGTCGTTGCGGTAGTTCTTCGCGGCGTTGATACCGCCCTGCGCGGCGATCGAGTGGGCGCGGCGCGGGGAGTCCTGGTAGCAGAACTGGACGACGTGGTAGCCCTGTTCGGCGAGCGTGGCGCCGGCGGAGCCCCCCGCGAGGCCCGTGCCGACGACGATCACGGTGTGCTTGCGGCGGTTGGCGGGGTTGACGAGCTTGGCCTCGAACCGGCGCCGGTCCCAGCGTTCGGCGACCGGTCCCTCGGGGGCCTTGCCGTCGACGACCGGGTCACCGGTCACATAGTCCGCGTACTCGGAGGACGTACTCATGGTCAGCTCACCACTCCGGTCATGACGGCGACGGGTACGGAGACGAAGCCCGCGGTCAGCACCAGCGCGAGGACGTTCGCCGTGGTCTTCAGGGCCCGGTCACGGGTGCGGCTGCCGGCACCGAGGGTCTGGGCGGCGCTCCAGAAGCCGTGCCGGATGTGCAGGCCGAGCGCGAGCACCGCGACGATGTAGACGACGTTGCCGTACCAGGTGGAGAAGGTGTCGATCACGTTCTGGTACGGGTGTCCGGCCTCGAAACCGCCGGGGTGGGCGGTGCCGGTCGTCAGGTCGAGGATGTGCCAGACGATGAACAGGGCGAGGATGACGCCGCCCCAGCGCATGGTGCGGGTCGCGTAGCTCGCCCGGCGCTTCTTGTGGACGTACCTGCTCGGCCGGGCCCGCAGGTCGCGGCGGCTGAGCTGGTAGGCGGCGGTGGCATGGGCGACGACCGCGGCGACGAGCACCACGCGAACGATCCACAGGGCCCATTCGTAGTGCAGGAAGGGCTCGCCGAGGGTGCGCAGCCAGTGCGCGTAGCCGTTGAACTCGTCGGAGCCGAAGAAGATCTTGAGGTTGCCGAGCATATGGACGACCAGGTACGCCAGCATGATCAGTCCGCTGACGGCCATCACCGTCTTCTTGCCGAGGGAGCTGTCCCACACCGAGCGTGCCATGGACGGTTTTCGTTCCGCCCGTTCCGTCCGCGTTGCCAGAGCCATGGGACCGACGCTAGAACCGGGATGCCCCATCGGTCCAAGACATGAAACAGCTCGTTTCGATAGCCGGAAACTATCGTCACGTATCGTGGAGGGATGCAGTTCCAGCAGCTCCAGTACTTCGTGGCGGTGGCCGAGACCCGGCATTTCACCCGGGCCGCCGAGCTGGTCCATGTGGCGCAGCCGTCGCTGTCGCAGCAGATCAAGGCGCTGGAGCGGGAGTTGGGCGCGGACCTCTTCCGGCGGGCGCGCGGCAACATCACGCTGACCGACGCCGGTGAGGCGCTGCTGCCGCTGGCCCGCCGCATCCTCGCCGACACGGACACCGCCCGGCACGAGGTGCAGGAGCTGGTGCAGCTACGGCGGGGCCGGGTCCGGCTCGGCGCGACCCCGAGCGTGTGCACGGGTCTGCTCCCGGAGGTGCTGCGCGCCTTCCACGACCGCTATCCCGGTATCCGGCTGCTGATCGAGGAGGGCGGCTCGCACGACCTCGTACGACAACTGGCGCGCGGCGCGCTGGACCTGGCCCTGGTCGTCCTTCCGCTGCCCACGCCCTCCCCGGCGCTGACCACGGTGGAGCTACTGCGCGAGGACCTGGTGGTGGTCTCGTCCCCGGACGCGCCGAGGCCAGGCAACGGCCGCCGTACGGTCCGTGTCCCGGACCTGGAGGGCGAGCGTCTGGTGATGTTCCGCCACGGCTACGACCTGCGGGAACTCACCGTCGCCGCGTGTCGCTCCGCGGGGTTCGAGCCGGATTTCGCGGTGGAGGGCGGGGAGATGGACGCGGTCCTGGGCTTCGTGCGGGCGGGGCTCGGTGTGGCCGTCGTCCCGCGGATGGTCGCCACCCGGTCCGGGCGGGGCCTGCGGGTCACCCCGCTGGCCCGGCCCGGGCTGCATCGGACGATCGCGCTGGCCCACCGCAGTGATGTGGCTCCGCCTCGGGCCGCGCGGGAGTTGCAGCGGATGTTGGTCGAGCGGTGAGGGTACGGTGCCGGGCCCGGTCTCGCCTTGGGTGGTGAGCGCCGTTCGGGTCCGCGGGTGCGTTGTGGCTGGTCGCGCAGTTCCCCGCGCCCCTGAGGGGCGCTGCGCGCCCCCCGAAGTAGGAGCCCGGCGGTTGAGAAGGCCCCCTATCCCGTCGCGTCCACCAAAGCCAGTTCGTGCAGGCGGTCCGGCGGGCCCGGGCGGGCGTAGTACCAGCCCTGGGCCGTGTCGCAGCCGAGTATGCGCAGCTGTTCGGCCTGGGCGCCGGTCTCGACGCCCTCTACGGTGACCGCGAGGTCGAGGCTGTGGGCGAGGGAGACGATGCCCTCGACGATCTTCAGATCGACGGGGTCGGCCGGGAACTGCTGCATGCTCTGGGTGAAGGACCGGTCCAACTTCAGGACGCGGACCGGCAGTCGGCGCAGGTTGGCGAGGTTGGAGTAGCCGGTGCCGAAGTCGTCGAGGGCGATGTCGACGCCCATCTCGGAGAGCCTGCGCAGCGGTTTGAGCAGGTCGTCGTCGGCGCCGATCAGCGCGGACTCGGTGACCTCCAGGCAGAGCGCGTCGGGTTCGAGGCCCGCGCGCTCCAGGATGTCGACGGTGTCCTGGACCAGCCCGGGATGGGTCAACTGGCACGGCGACAGATTGACGTTGACCCGCAGCGGGCCGGTGGCTCCCGTGCCGCCGTGTCGTTCCTGCCAGTCCCGGGCCTGGCGCACCGACTGCTCCAGGACCCAGCGGCCGAGCGGCACGATCAGCCCGGTGCGTTCGGCGAGCGGGATGAAGCGGTCGGGGCCGAGCACGCCGTGCTGCGGATGCAGCCAGCGGACGAGGGCCTCGGCGCCGCGTACGGTCCCGTCACCGAGGTGGACCAGCGGCTGATACTCGATGAAGAACTCGCCCCGGTCCAGGGCGGCGGGCAGCGCGGTGGTGAGGCCGTGCCGGGTGATGGCGCGGGCGTCGGCCTCCGCGTCGGCGACCTCGTAGCGGTTGCCGCCCGCGGACTTGGCCCGGTACATCGTGATGTCGGCGCTGCGCAGCACCTCCGCCGGACCCCGCTCGCCCGCCGGGCCCTCGACGATGCCGATGCTGCCGCGGACCAGCAGTTCGCGGCCCTCGATGCGGACGGGGGTGACCAGCGCGTTCATGATGCGGTCGGCGAGTTCGTCGACCTCGCGTTCGGTGTCGGTGCCGGTGGTCAGCGCCACGAACTCGTCGCCGCCGAGCCGGGCGACCATCTCGCCGGGCGCGGTCGCGCAGGACTGCAGCCGGTCGGCGACCTCGACGAGCAGCCGGTCGCCGGCCGCGTGCCCGAGGCTGTCGTTGATGGTCTTGAAGCCGTCGAGGTCGAGGTAGCAGAGGCCGAACCGCTGGCCGTCGCCCGCCGCGAGGGCCTTCTCCAGGCGCTCGAAGAACAGGGTGCGGTTGGGCAGTCCGGTGAGCGCGTCATGGGTGGCCTCGTAGCGGAGGCGGAGGTTGAGCAGCCGCCGCTCGGTGGTGTCCTCCATGAGGGCCAGCTGGTACTGGGGCCGGCCGTCCGCGTCCCGGAGCAGGGAGACCGTCAGATTGGTCCACAGGACCGTGCCGTCGGGGCGGTGGAACGCCTTTTCGGTGTGGTAGTGCTCGCGGTCGCCGCCGACCAGTTCGTCGTATAGGCGCCACACCTGGGGTGCGTCCTCGGGGTGCTTCCACTCGGGGACGCGGCGCCCGCGCATCGCCTGCTCGGTGACCCCGAACATCCGCAGCAGCGCGCCGTTGACCTGGAGGATGTTGCCGTCGAGGTCGGCGATGCCGATGCCTATGGCGGCACCCTCGAACACCGCGCGGAAGCGGGCCTCGGTCGCGTGCAGCGCCCGGGCGACCGCGCCCTGGGCCTCCAGCGCCGCGCGGGCGATCGCCTCCTGCTCGGCCAGTGTCCGCTGCCGCAGCGCCTCGGCGTATCCGGCGGCCATCGCGGACTGCAGCCGCGCGGCCCGCGCCCGCAGATCGTCCTGGGGGCCGTCGCCGCCGCAGTAGAGCACCAGATAGGCGTCGACGCAGTCCAGGGTCCGGCTGAGCGCCTCGGGTTCGGTGCAGTGCGCGTCGACGAGCGCGGCGCCGACGGCCCGGCCCGCCTCGGCGTCGTACGTCCTGGCCCGCAGCGCCTCGCTGAGCCGGCGGGCCAGCGGCAGCAGTTGTTCCTCGAACTCGGGTCGGGTCAGCGACGTGGAGGTGGCGGGGAAGACCGCGCGGCTCCAGATGGTCGCGAACCGGCGGAGTCTTCCCTCCGGCCCGTCCGGCTCCGCCCTCACGCCTTGGTCCCCACGCCGGCGAACCCCGCGAAGGCGTACGGATCCTCGTCCTCGGGAGCCGTGTCGGGCCGCCACTTCGCCATCGGCACCAGTCCGGGTTCCACCATGTCGTACCCCTCGAAGAACCGCGCGATCTCACCTCGAGAGCGCATGATCAGCGGATTGCGAATGTCCTTGTACACGTCCACCGCGCCCTCGGCCCGCTCCTGGGGAAGCGGAATGCCCTCGTAGGAGGCATGCGAGACGACGAGTAAGCTGCCGGGCGCGAGCGCGTCACGCAACTCGGCCACCGCTCCGTACGGGTCGTCCGTGTCCTCCACGAAGTGCAGTATGGCAACCAGGAGCAGGGCCACCGGCCGGTTCAGGTCGATCAGTCGCTCGACCTGGGGGCTCGTGAGGATGTCACGGGGCTTGCGGAGGTCGGCCGCGACCACGTCCGCGTCGTCGTTCCCCTTCAGAACCGCCTGGCTGTGTGCTACTGCGACCGGGTCGTGGTCGACGTAGACGACGCGGGCGCCGGGGCTGGCGTCCTGGGCGACCTCGTGCACGTTTCCGAAGGTGGGGATCCCGGATCCGATGTCCAGGAACTGGGTGACACCCCGCTCCGCCGCGTGCCGCACGGCGCGGCGGGTGAACGCCCGGTTCGCCTGCATGATCTTGGGCAGGCCCGGCATGAACTCCATGGCCCTGCGCGCCGCTTCCCGGTCGACCTCGAAGTTGTGCGAACCGCCCAGGTAGTAGTCGTACATGCGCGCCACGGAGGGCATCGAGATGTCGATGTTCCGCGGCGCCCAGGCGGGACGCTCCATCTGTGTTCTCCAACGCGTCGGGGGTGGCGTAGGCGATCCGGTGTTCGAGCTGAGGCTACTGATCGTCCGCCGAAGGAGCGAGTAAAAACGGAAATTGACCGTCCGTTCAAGGTCGCTGCCGATGGCACATGCCCAACCGCCGCCCCGACCATGCCTGTTCGGACCCGAACATTCCCGGGGCCGGGGAACACCGGGCCCGGACGCGCCTGTTCGGCCGGGTCCGGGCATGCCAAGCGGTCCGCCCCCTCCGTGCGGTGCGGAGGGGGCGGACCTGGATCGGCCGCGCTGCTGCGGTGCGTGGGGAAGGCGCGCGACCTACTTGTCGGCTCCGATGGGCTCGCCGTCGCCGTTGATGGCGAACCAGGTGCCGCCGACGCCCTGACCGTTGGTGTCGCCCGGGGACTTGTCGTTGGCGAAGGTGTAGAGCGGGATGCAGTTGATGGTCTGCTGCTTGATGCCGTCGGGACGGTCGAAGACCGTGTAGCCCTTCAGCAGGATGCCCTTGGTGTCGTTCTTGTCGACCGGGGCGACGACAGGCCACTTGTCGAGGCAGGCGCCGGTGCACTTGGTCGACATCGGCCACTGGGTGTCCTTGAGGAACCGGTACACCGTCATGCCGTTCTTGTCGACGACGATCTCGCCGAGCTTGGCGTCCTTGCGGGTGGTCAGACCGGCCTGCTCGACCGCGTCGCCACCGGTGTCACCCGCGTCACCGCCGGCGGAACCGCCCTTGGTGGAGGCCTTCTTGCCGTTCGGGTCCGACGCGAACCAGGTGCCCTTGAGGCCCTGGCCCTTGATGTCGCCGGCCTTGGTGTCCTTCGCGAAGTAGTACATCGGCCAGCCGCCGACCGTCAGCTGCTTGGTACCGTCGGGACGGCTGACCTCGCCGAGCAGCGCCTTGTCGACACCCTCGGCGGCGGTGGCGCCCGAGGCGGGCACCGGCGGCCAGGTGGTGGCGCACTCGCCCTCACAGGTCGTCTTCGGCGGCTCGAAGGAGTCCTTGTCGAAGCGGTACAGGGTGCGGCCGGCGCTGTCCGTGAGGACCTTGCCGTACTCGTCGCTGTTCCACACGGTCAGCTGCCCCGCCGAGGCGGCCGTGGTGGACTGGGCGGACGTACCGGAGCCCGCCGCGCCGGCGCCGGCCGTGCCGGTTCCGGTGCCCGCGATGGTTCCGGCACCGAGCGTCGGTGTGGAAGCGGCGCCCACGTTCTGCGAGGACGTCGACCCCTGTTCCTGACCGCACGCCGTCGTCAGCACCAGTACAGCCGCAGCTGTCGCTACGAGTGAGGCGCTCCGCCAGGAGGTCTTCATTCCAACTCCCCGTGTATCCGGTGGGTGTTGCAGCGCCCTACTGCGCCGCTTGCTGGTCCTAGGTACGCGTGGGGGTGGCTGATGTGTTCAACGCTGCACGAATTTCTTTCGGAACTCTGTGACGGAGTGTGGGGCGCGGCGTGCGGCGGCATCGAAAAAGAGGTCAGCACCGGGCCCTCGCACTCAAACATTCGGGGCCCGTTTTTCCCTCATTTGGAGCAATCCATCCGTGCTCACGCGTACGCGGGCGCGCGACCACGGATGATCTCCGACGTGCAAGGACCCCAACGGACCCGATCCGCTCTCGCCCTGCGGCTGCCGGCCCTGCTCGCACTGACCTGGCTCCTCACCGGAGCACCGAGCGGCACGGCGGTCGCCGACGCCTGCGCGTACGCCGTCGTCGGCCCGGACAGCGGCGGCGCGGTCGCCGTGGCGATCGGGAGCACCGGCTCCTGCGAGTCGCCACCCCCGACCACCCCGCCGCCCCCTCCTCCACCGCCCCCACCACCGCCGACGCCGTCCCCGACGCCGTCGTGCCCCCCGGAGCCGACGCCGTCGCCCGACCCCACCCCCGATCCCCCGCCCACTCCCACACCCACACCCACCCCGGATCCGACTCCGGATCCTCCGCCGCCTCCGAAGCCGTCGCCCACCCCGCCCCCGAGGCCCGCGCCACCGCCGCCTCCCCCACCACCACCGGCACCGCCACCGCCGCCCGTCACCGTGGCGCCCCGGCCGGCCCCCGCCCTGCCTCCCCCGCCGAAGCCGAAGCCCTCGCCGAGTCCACGTCCGGAGGTGTCGCCGACCCCGGTCAGCTATCCCCCGTACCGGGCCCCGTCCCACTCGGCGGCCAAGCCCTCCGGCCCGTCCCTCGTCTCCATGGCCCTGCTCGTCACCGTCCCCGCGGTGTTCGCCGCCGCCGCCCTGCGTCCGCGCTAGAACCGCTCCGATCCCTGGAGGAACCTCTTGTCGGAATGGCTTGTTCTCACCCTCGCGATGGGGGCGGCCTGTCTGGTCGTCCTCATCGTGGCCGTAGTACGGCATCACGCCGCACCCGCGGACGAGGACCCGTCCGAGACCCCGGACGTCATCGAGTACATCACCATGATGATCGGCGTGGTGTACGCCATCGTGCTGGGCCTGGCGATCGCCGGTGTCTGGGAGGCCCGCAGCGCCGCCCAGGACCAGGTCCAGGCCGAGGCACAGGCCCTGCACGAGATCAGTGAGCGGGTGCGGGTGTACCCGGAGGACGTGCGCGACGGGATCCGCGCGGACATCGACGCCTATGTCGGCCACGTGGTGACCACCGAGTGGAAGGTCATGGCCGAGAAGGGCGAGGTGACCGAGCGCGGCACCGCCCTGTTCGACACCGTGCGCCACGAGGTCACCGACTACGAGCCGCGCAGCGACTTCGAGGCGCAGGCGTATCAGCCACTGCTCGACCAGGTGGCCGCCGCCGACGCCGCGCGCGGCAACCGCGCGGACTCCACCGGCGAGACGATGCCGGGCGTGGTCTGGTTCGGCCTGATCATCGGCGCCGTCGTCACGGTCGGCATGGTGTTCGCGCTGCAGATCCGGCGTACACCGCGCGAGCTGATCCTCGCCGGTCTGTTCTCCGCCCTCATCGCGTTCCTGCTGTTCCTCGTCTGGGACTTCGACGCGCCCTACAGCCGGGGCCTGTCGGCCACCGCGGATCCGTTCCTCGCCCTGTTCCCGAACGCGGGCGGGTGACGGTCCCTCAAGCCCGGTCGCCGGAATCAGGTTCCACGGCCGGGGGACGGGCGCCACGCCGCGCCCGTCCCCCGGCCGTACGTATGCCGGTCCCCTGAGCGGAGCACATCCGTGCCCCATTCGCGCGACTGAGATCGCGCCGCACGGCGCGCCTTCCTAGCGTTTCGGTCATCGAGGTGCATTTCCGGCGCAGGCGGAATCGGTCCGCGGCAGGCTCCTCGGGGACCCGGAGGCTCATCCATGCGCGCGATACGCGTCGCTTCGGCCGCTCTGCTGGGCGTGACCGCCCTCTCCCTGACCGCTCCCGCCGCCCACGCGGCACGGGCCGGCGACATCACGTCGTTCGGTTTCGGTGTCGTGCCCTCGACGGTCGCCCCCGGTGGGCAGGTGACCCTGCGCGTGGACGGCTGCCGGCACCGTACGACGGTGTCCTCGGGTGTGTTCGACGCCGTCGTCATCCCCCACGGCCACTCCTCCGCCACGGCGAGCGTCGACCGGGACGCCAGGCCCGGCACGGTGTACGAGGTGACGTTCCAGTGCGGTGACGAGACCGGGCGGACGGATCTCACCATCGCCTCCGGCCACCCGACGCACCACCCCACCCATCATCCTTCCCGGGGCTCCCACGCCGGGGCCGGCGGCACCGTCGCCGGCTTCGACCTCACGGAGATCGGCCTGGGTGCCGCACTCGTCGCGGGCACGCTGGGCGTGGCCTGGCACTGGTCGGGCCGCCGTCCTGAGGACGGCGGCCACAGCTGACCACTGTCCCCGCCGCACCGCGACAGCCCTCCACCCCGGACCGTTACGGGCTCCGGGGCGAAGGGCTGTGCTTCTCGGCGAGCTTGTTCTCGGCTCAGCGCCTGTTCTCGGCTCAGAGCTTGCTATCGAATCAGAGCTTGCTCTCGGCGCGGCGGCGCATCCAGAACACCCCGCCGCCGACGACCGCCGCCGTCACCAGTCCGCCGCCGATCGCGATGTCGGTCGTCGTGGCCCCGGTGGACGTGCTGCCGCCGAGGCCGCCTCGCACCCCGCCGATGACGGTGAAGACACCGGTGAACGTCTTGCGCTTGCTCTCGCAGTGGGTGGTGACGCTGTACGAACCGGGGCTCGCGTCGGAGTTGACCCGCACGGTGGCCGAGGCGGTCGTGCCGCCCATGGAGGTGAGGTTGGTGGTGGGGAAGGCGTTGGAGCTGATGGTGCTGCCGGCGATCGCGCACGCGTCACCGCCGCTGACGGTGAGGACGAGCTGCCCGCCGCGGGCGATGACGTTGGGGGCGGCCGTCACCCTGCTCGGCTGGTCCCAGGCGGCGGCCGTCGGCGCGGCGACGCCGACCAGGGCGACCGCGGCGGCCGAGGCCGCCAGGACACGAGAGTTACGCATGTGATCCTCCGCGGAAGACGCCCCGGGTCCCGTCCCCGGTCGATCGGCGAGAAAGCGTCTCCCGGAACGACCCTCAGATGCCGTGCGCGGGGCCGCATTTCGGCGCTGGTCCGTCCTGGTGAGTGCCGGTCGGGGACACGCCGGGGATATCTCCGTACGATCGGATATCACCGCAGGTCACGGACCGTCAGAAAAAACCTCCGGGCGGCGAACTCGGATGGCGCAGAAGTCGGCTCCGCCGCCACCCGTTCGTACCTGCCCCCGTCGCCTTCGACGTGCGGCACGCTTAGCTTTTGTCGTATGCGCGACGGACACGGCGACGGCCGGGTCGAGAGGGGATGGCGAATGTATTCGTCCGGACCGGCCGAGGCCGAATGGGAGGAGCGGCGGAAGAAGCGCGCTCCCTGGGGCGTGATAGCGCTTGTTCTGCTGACCGGTCTCGCTCTGATCCGGAACGGCTCGGGGGAGTTCGACGTGGGCCCGCCGCAGCCGGCGTCCGCGGCGGCGGCCGACAGCGGCGGCACCCCGCACGGCACCTTCACCGACGTTCCCGACCCGTTGCCGTACTCCATGGTCGACCGGGTGCGGATCCCCTCGATCCGGGTGGACGCGCCGGCCATGCCCGTCGGGCTGGACGCGCAGGGCTGGGTGGACGCGCCGCCGGCCCGGGATCCGAACCTCGCGGGCTGGTTCACCGGCGCGGTCTCCCCCGGCGAGAAGGGCACGGCCGTCGTGGTCGGTCATGTCGACAACAATCAGGGGCCCGCCGTGTTCTACGGACTCGGGGCACTGAAAAAGGGCACCGAGGTCGAGATCCGGCGCGCGGACCGAAAGACCGCCGTCTTCGAGATCTACGGCATCGAGGTCTTCGAGAAGAACAACTTCCCGGGCGACCGGGTCTACGGGAACAGCGGGATTCCCGAATTGCGGGTCATCACCTGCGGGGGCGGATTCTCCAAGCAGAACGGCTACGACGGGAACGTCGTCGTGTTCGCCCGCCTGGTCGAGGTGCGCTGAGCGTTCCCGGCCGGGCGGGCGACAGTCCGTAAGGCGTCAGGCGTATTTCCGTTGGGGCACGGTGACGCGGTATCCGGAGTCCAGCAGTTCGGGCAGGTAGTCGCGCAGGGCCGCCACGCTCTGCGAGCGGTCGCCGCCCGCGTCGTGGGAGAGCACGACGACACCGGGGCCCGCTCCGTCCGTCACCCGCTCGGCGATGGTGTGCGCGCCGGGGGTCCGCCAGTCGAGGGTGTCCACGGTCCAGCCCAGCGGCTCCATACCGAGTTCGGCGCCGAACCGGAACGCGGCCCGGTTCCAGGCGCCGTACGGGGCGCGGAACCACAGTGGCGGTTCGCCGTAGGCCTTCTCGATGATGTCGCTGGTACGGGCCATCTCGTCATGGACCCGGGACCGGGAGAGGGTGGTGAGCAGCGGATGGGACCAGGTGTGGTTGCCGACCACATGGCCGTCGTCGGCCATCTCCCGCAGCAGGTCCTTGTGCTGGACCGCCATCTCGCCGCAGACGAAGAACATCGCGCGGACGTCGTGGTCGCGGAGGATGCGCAGAATGTCGGGTGTGTAGCGGGGGTCGGGGCCGTCGTCGAAGGACAGCACCATGCTCCGGCCGCGCCCTTCCATCCGCAGGAACGGCTCGCTGCGGACGCCGGCCGGGAGCAGGGCGCGGCGCCGGGCGGGCCGGCCGTAGCCGGTGAGGGGCTGGAGACGGTAGGAGGAGGGCCGGAGCACCGGGCGGCCGCCGGAGCCGGCCGCCGGGGCGGGCGCGCCGGCCGGTGCCGGAGCGGAGCCCCCGTCGCCGATGAGCAGAGCGGCGGTCCCCACCGTGGTGCCCGCGCCCAGCAGGGCGGCGGCGCCCGTCACCAGATGGCGACGCGTGAACATCTGATCCTTCGTCATGACTCATCAGTCGACCAAGGCGGGGACGGCGCACCACCACGACACCGGTGCGGCGGCATGGAAACACCCGATCGGAGTAATGCGCCGCGCCGCGCTCCCGGCGGGCGCCCGGCGCACGCCGGTGCCCGGGTGCTCGGATAGCCTCGCGACCGTGACCGATCAGCAAGCACACCGGTTCGAACGCGGCACCGACGGACCGAAGGTCGTCCTCGTCGGACTGGACGGCTCCGAGACCTCGCTGCGGGCCGTGTCCTACGCCGCCGGCCTCGCCCGCCGCCAGCACGCGCTGCTCGCCATCGTGTACGTGCAGCCGCTGCTGGCGGCCAGTGCCGCGCTCGGGGTGCCGGTGGCGGGCACGACCGACGAGATCGCCGAACACCTCGTGGCGGAGATCCGGGAGGCCGCCGAGCAGGTGAAGGGCATCTTCGAGGTGCGCTGGGAGTTCCACACCTTCCGCGGCGACCCGTTCAACGGCCTGGTGACGGCGGCGGACCGGCTCAAGGCCGACGCGGTCGTGGTGGGCGCCTCCCAACAGGCCGGCCACCGCATCGTCGGCTCGGTCGCCCTACGCCTGGTGAAGGCGGGCCGCTGGCCGGTGACGGTGGTGCCGTAGGCGCCGATCCGGTGGGGCCGTTCAGGTCGACCGGGTACCGGAGGCAAAGCCTCCGAAGGACCGGCAGACCGTTCGTCGCACCGTTCGTCGACAGGTTCGACCGCCCGCCGCACACCCGTGACGGGCCCCTGTCCCCGCGCCACGGCCCGCGTTCCCATACGGCCATGACGGCCGGAACCACGATCACCTACGGGACGACCGCCGAACACGAGCTGGCCGAGCTCCAGCGCGAACACGGCCGCCCTCTCTTCGCCCTGCTGCTGCGGCTCTCCGACGGAGACCGCCACCGCGCCGAGGACCTGGTGCAGGAGACCCTCGTGCGCGCCTGGCAACACCCCGAGGCGCTGCGCGCCGACGACTTCGACTCCGTACGCCCCTGGCTGCTCACCGTCGGGCGGCGGCTCGCCATCGACGCGCGGCGGGCCCGGCAGGCGCGCCCCGCCGAGGTGGGGGACGCGGTGCTGGAGAACGCCCGAGTGATGGCGGATCACGCCGAACGGTCGGTGGCGACCCTCGATGTACGGGAAGCTGTGAAGACACTCACTCCCGAACACCGGGAAGTACTGGTGCAGGTGTACTTCCAGGGGGCGAGTGTGGCGGAAGCCGCCGAAGCCCTCGGGATCCCGCCCGGTACGGTGAAGTCCCGCGCGTACTACGCGCTGCGCGCCCTGCGCCGGGTGCTTCCCGGATACGCGGCCGACCTGCGGTGAAACCCATGGCCGAGTCAAACCTCCGTAAAGCGCCTTGCTGAATACCCCGGTTGAGCAATCAGCTGTCTTCTATCCGTGTTTCGGATGGGGGCCGGGGCCTGGTCTCCAGGCCCGGGGTCGGGCGACGCGCACGCACCGGAGGAAGGCAGGAAGGGATGCTGCACAGAGGGCAGGAGAGCACGGACGGCGCCGGCGGCGGCGAACTGGCCGTCCCGATGGCGTGGTTCTACGCCGAGTACATCGCGGAGGAGCTGCTGCGGACGGGCGACCTGATGCCGCCGACGTCCTTCGAGTTCCGTGCGGGGCGCGACGCCCTGGCGCTGACCATCTTCCTCTCGGACGCGGGCGGTGAGCTCTCCGGCATCCGGGTCGTGACCCAGCTGGAGACCTGGCTGTCGCTGACGGCGTACGACCAGCCGTGGCAGGACTGGGTGTGCGAGCGTATGGCGCACTTCGCCGCCGAGGCGCTGGAGTCGGGCGACCCGTCACCGGACCTGGACCTGGCGGCCGCGGCCTGGCGCTGGCTGGAGGAGACGGAGCTGCTCGCCCCCGACCTGGACGCGGTGCCGGGCGGCGGCGCGGTGCTGGGCGAGGACGACGGGCCGAAGGTCTGGACCCCGGCCTGGCGGCTCGGTCTGCCGCTGGGGCATCTGGCGATCCACCTGTTCTGAGCCCGGCCGTCCCGGGCCCGGGCCCAGACACCCCGTGTTCAGGTGGCGGCCATCCGGCTGTCGCGGCCCCGATGGACCAACTTTTTCGATCCCGGACCAATCCGCCCGGCGGAGGGCTCCGAATCTTTTGGTTGGCAATGGTCGCGGGGCTTGAGTGATTCGTCGGTCAGGTCCGTACCGGTGGGGGCAGGAAGCAACCCCCACCGCACACCGGCCCGAGGAATTGCCATGTGGTCCCAGGATCGTCATCACGACGTCGGCGCGTACGCGCTGGGCGTGCTGGACGAGGTGGATTCGTTCCACTTCGAGGACCATGTCCGCGGCTGCCCGCAGTGCGCGGTACAGGTCACCGAGTTCCGCCCGGCTGCCCGCCAGCTGATGCTGTACCGCAACGCGACCCCGCGTGCGGTGCACCCCTTCGCCGCGCCCGGCCCCCGGATGCTGGGACGGCTGCTCGACGAGGTGGCCGCCCGCCACCGGGCCAAGCGCAGGCGCTGGCTGTTCGCCCTGGCGGCCTCCGTGGTCATCGCCGTGGGCGGCCCCGCCGTGGCCGTTCTCGCAGGTCCGGGCGAGGCACCGGACACCGTCGCCGCCACGGACGCCAAGACCGGCGTATGGGCGGAGATCAAGGCCGAGGAACGGGTCTGGGGCAGCGACATCGAGCTGAAGGTCAAGGAGGCGGACGGCGCCCACGCCTGCCGGCTCGTCGTGATCGGCAAGGACGGCTCCGAGGAGACGGCCGCCAACTGGAAGTCCCCCGAGGGCGCGGACAAGGCCTCCGAGATGGTGGGCGGCACCGCCATGCAGCGCGAGGACATCAGCCACTTCGAGGTGCGCAGCCAGGACGGCGAGGTTCTGGCGACGCTCAAGGCCCCGGCCTGGCGCTGAGCTGGCCCCCATCGACCCGCACATTGGTCCGTACCTTCAATGGTTGCGGATCATGGTCGGACTCGGACCGGGGCCGTTTCGAGGCCCTCTGCGCCATGGTCACGCCAGGTGCCTCGCGCCGGCCGAGTCGCTATTTGAGCAACCGTGACAGGCGTCGGTCGGCGAGGGGCTTGCCGCCCGTCTGACAGGTCGGGCAGTACTGCAACGAGGAATCGCTGAAGGAGACCTCCCGGACGGTGTCCCCGCACACCGGGCAGGGCTCCCCGGTCCGGCCGTGCACCCGCAGCCCGCTCTTCTTCTCCGCCTTCAGCCTCCCGGCCGCCAGCCCCCGGGAACGCTCCACGGCCTCGGTGAGGGTGCCGCGCAACGCCTCGTACAGATGCCGGACCTCCTCCGGCTTCAGCGAGGAGGCCAGCTTGAAGGGCGACATCCTCGCGGCGTGCAGGATCTCGTCGCTGTACGCGTTCCCGATCCCGGCGATCAGGCTCTGGTCCCGCAGCGCGCCCTTGAGCTGCCGCCGCTCCCCCGCGAGCAGCCCCGCGAACCGGGTCACGTCGAACTCGTCGGCGAGGGGGTCCGGACCGAGCCGGGCGACGCCCGGCACCTCCGCCGGGTCCCGTACGACGTACACCGCCAGCCGTTTCTGCGTCCCGGCCTCGGTGAGGTCGAAGCCCTCGCCGGTCTCCAGGGCGACGCGCAGGGCCAGCGGGCTCTTGCCGCCGGGTTTCGGCGGGCCGTCCGGCAGCCGGTCCCGCCACTGCAGCCAGCCGGCTCGCGCCAGGTGCGTCACGAGGTGCAGTTCGCCGCCGTCCGCCTCGATGTCCAGGAACTTCCCGTACCGCCGTACGCCCGTGACCGCCCGCCCCTCGAACGCGCTCACGGGCGGGTCGTACGTCTTCAGCACACTGATCGCCACGGGCAGCACACGGACGACCTCATGACCGACCAGACTCCCACCCAGGAAGTCCCGCAACGCCTCCACCTCGGGCAATTCAGGCATAAGTCCAGAGTGCCATGGGTGTCCGCAGCGCGTTGTCGACCGCGGGTCCGGTGGGGCTGCGGGCCGAAAAGCACGGGGCGCAGCCCCGGCTTTTCAGGGGCGCGGGGAACTGCGCGAGAAGCCCCACGCACCCGCACCCGACCACGCACCCCAAAGGCCCCGCCCCCTCACGCACCCGGCAGCACGAACTCGCACCACACACACTTCCCCCCACCCCGCGCCTCCACCCCCCACACATCCGTCAGTCGGTCCACCAACAGCAACCCCCTCCCCGACACCCCCGCCTCCCCCGCCTCCCTCCGCCGCGGCAACGCACTGGACGAGTCCTCGACCTCCACCCGCAACCGCCGATCGGACCCCGCCAACGCCCGCAACGTCACGATCGCCGCCCCCTCCGTATGCATGAGCGCATTGGTGATCAGCTCATCCGCGACCAGCTCGATCTCGTCGGCCCGATCCCGCGCCCCCCACGTCCGCACCGCCGCCCCGATCATGTGCCGCGCCTCGGTGAGCGCCTCCGGATCCCCGGGCCCCACATGCTGCTGGAGCCGCCCACCGGGCTGCTCCGCACTACGGCTGCGCCGCCGGAGCAGCAGCAGCGCCACGTCGTCGTCGCCGCCCCGCTCCTCCGCCACGTCGATGAGCCGGTCGGCGAGATCGTCGACGTCGTCGGGCCCCGTGGCGATCAGCGCCTTCAGCGTCCGCATGCCGTCGTCGAGGTCGGCGCCGGGCTGCTCGATGAGCCCGTCGGTGCAGAGCAGCAGCGTCTGCCCGGGGAACATCTCGACGGTGGTCACGGGGTACTCCAGACCGCCGAACTCGGCGGACAACCCGAGCGGCAGCCCGCCCTCCACGACCACCCGGTGACAGGTGCCGTCGGTGTGCCGCACCAGCGGGTCGATGTGCCCGGCCCGCACCACCTGGACGACCCCGGTGGACAGGTCGGCCTCCGCGTACAGACAGGTCGCGAAGCGGTCGGTGTCGAGTTCGTGGAGGAAGGCGGAGGCGCGGGCCATCACCGTGGCCGGGGTGTGCCCCTCGGTGGCGTAGGCCTTGAGGACGATACGGAGCTGGCCCATGACGGCCGCCGCGTGCGTGTCGTGGCCCTGGACGTCGCCGATGACGGCGCCGACGCGCCCGCCGGGCAGCGGGATGAGGTCGTACCAGTCGCCGCCGATGTCCCTCCCGAGCGAGCCGCCGAAGGACGCGGCCCGGTAGCGAACAGCGATGTCGGCGCCCGGGACGCTGGGGATCGACCGGGGCAGCATGGCCTGCTGGAGTCCCTCGGCGAGGTCCTTCTCCCCCTCGTAGAACATGGCCCGCTGGAGGCTCTGGGCGATGCTGCTGCCGAGCGCGATGAGGACGTCGCGCTCCTCGGAGGTGAAGCCCCGCCGGTCGTTGTAGAGCAGCCCCATCGCGCCGATGGGCCGGGCCTGCACGATCAGCGGCAGATAGGCGGCCGAGGTGATCTTGAGGTCGGTGATGTGCGGCCACAGCAGCGGGTACGACTCGGCGAACTCCTCCGGCGACTCGATGAAGTGCGGCACGAGATGCCGTACGACCTCGTTCATCGGGTATTTCACGTCGAGGCGGGTGATCCGGGTGCCGGGCACATAGCTGTCCTCGGGGCCGGCGGCGACCATCCGGACCCGCCCCGCCTCGACCAGGCCCATGACCAGGCTGGTCGCGCCGAGGTGGGTGAGTCCGTCGGTGTCCTCCAGCACGTCGATCACGTCCTGGACGGTCCGGGCGTGGGCCAGGGCGGCCGTGATGACCTGGACGACGTTGGGCTGTCGGCGGCGGGCCTCGTCGTGCGCGGCCCGCTCGGTGCGGGAGCGGATCTCGCGCAGCTCCCGGGTGGCGTCGCGGACGATGCCGATCACGCGGTACGGGCGGCCGGTGGCGTCACGGCGGATGTAGCCCTGGGTGTGGGTCCAGCGCAGGGTGCCCTCGCGGGTCCGGATCCGGAAGTAGGCCCCGTAGTTCTCGCTGCCGTCCTTGAGTGCCTGCGAGACGAGGGTGTCGAGTCTGCGGCCCTCCATCGGGGGCACCCGCAGCGACAGGGTCTCGGGGTTGCCGTCGTACTCGTCCGGGCGGACGTCGAAGATCTCATGGGCCTTGGCGTCCATGTGGAACGCACCGGCGTCGAGGTCCCAGTCGAAGGTGCCCATGAGATTGAGTGCCAGGACGGGGTCCGGGTGGGAGAGCCAGTCGTCCGGGACGTCGGAGTCGCTCGCTCCCCGATCAACCATGGGGACACTTTGACAGCATTTGCCTGAATATTCGAGTGGAGGCAGCCATCGCCGATCCGGCCACTATCGTCGGTGACGTGGAGTGGTTCACCGGGCCCGACTACTGGCTGAGCCGGCTGCTCTTCCAGCGGGCGCTGGCCGTCCTCTATCTGGTCGCCTTCCTGGGGGCGGCCCTGCACTTCCGCGCGCTGCTCGGTGAGCGCGGGATGCTGCCGATCCCCCGTTTCGTCAAGCGGGTGCCGTTCCGGCGCGCGCCGAGCGTGTTCCACCGCCACTATTCGGACCGTTTCTTCGCGGGCTGGGCCTGGACGGGCTGTGCGGTGTCGGCGGCGCTGGTCGCGGGGGTGGACTCGGCGCTGCCCCTGTGGGCCGGCATGCTGCTGTGGCTCGTGCCCTGGGCGATGTATCTGTCGATCGTGAACGTCGGGCAGACCTGGTACTCCTTCGGCTGGGAGTCGCTGCTCCTGGAGGTCGGTTTTCTGGCCGTCTTCCTCGGCAACGACGAGGTGGCGCCGCCGGTGGTCGTGCTGTTCCTGCTGCGCTGGGTGCTGTTCCGGGTCGAGTTCGGCGCCGGGCTGATCAAGATGCGCGGCGACGAGTGCTGGCGGAAGCTGACCTGTCTCGACCACCACCACGAGACCCAGCCGATGCCGGGCCCCCTCAGCTGGTTCTTCCACCACCTCCCGAAGCCGTTCCACCGCGTCGAGGTGGCCGCCAACCACGTCACCCAGCTCGTCGTCCCGTTCCTGCTCTTCGCCCCGCAGCCGATCGCCACGGCCGCAGCCTCGCTGATGATCCTGACCCAGCTGTGGCTGATCCTGTCGGGCAACTTCTCCTGGCTGAACTGGATCACCGTCGTGCTGGCCCTGTCCGCCGTCGACTTCGGCACGACCGCACCGGACACCCCGGACGCACCCCTCTGGTACACGGTCGTCGTGCTCGCCGTCGCCGCCCTCGTCCTCGGGCTCAGCTACCACCCGGTCCGCAACATGATCTCCCGCCGCCAGGTCATGAACCGCTCCTTCGACCCGCTGCACCTGGTCAACACCTACGGGGCGTTCGGCAGCATCAGCCGGGTGCGGTACGAGGTGGTGATCGAGGGCACGGCGGACGAGACGCCGCGCGAGGACTCCGAGTGGCGGGCGTACGAGTTCAAGGGCAAGCCGGGCGATCCCCGGCGCTGGCCGCGCCAGTTCGCCCCCTACCATCTGCGGCTCGACTGGCTGATGTGGTTCGCCGCGCTCTCCCCCGCGTACGCCGACTCCTGGTTCGGAGCCCTGGTGGAACGCCTCCTGGAGAACGACCGCGACACCCTCCGTCTGCTCCGCCGCTCCCCCTTCCCCGCCGACGCCCCGCCCCGCTTCGTCCGCGCCCGCCTCTTCCGCTACCGCTACACGACCTGGCACGAGCTGCGGCGGACCGGGGCCTGCTGGGAGCGGACGTACGTACGGGAGTTCCTGCCGCCGACCCGGCTGGCCGGTCCGCCCGCGCGCGAGCCGTAGCCGGTCACGACTTCCCGGCGGACTCTCGACGCGGGGGCGCCCCACAGGGCACAGTGCTGCCGTACTCGATCACTACTCACGGGTACGCCCTTCTGTCGCGTCCGGCACCGGCGCGCACGACACCGCCAGGGAGCGCCCGTGACCACGTGGGCCGGCCGGACCGCCGCCGAGATCGCCGCCGCCGTACGGGAGAAGAGGGTCACCCCGCGTGCGGTGGTGGCCGAGCATCTGGCCCGGATCGAGGCGCTGGACGGGCGGGTCGGCGCGTTCCGCACGGTCCGGGCGGCGGCGGCCCTCGCGGAGGCCGACGAGGTGGCCGGGCGGGCCGATCTCGCCGAACTGCCGCTGGCGGGCGTGCCGGTGGCGATCAAGGACAACCTCGCCGTACGGGGCGAGGCCACCCGCAACGGGTCCGCCGCGACCCCGGAGACACCCGCCGACGAGGACCATGTGACCGTGGCCCGGCTGCGGGCCGCGGGCGCGGTGGTCGTGGGGCTCACGAACGTGCCCGAGCTGTGTGTCTTCGGTACGACGGACGGTGTGCACGGCATCGCCCGCAACCCGTGGGACCTCTCCCGCACGACCGGCGGCTCCTCGGGCGGCAGCGCGGCCGCGGTGGCCGCCGGGATGGTGCCGCTGGCCCTCGGTAACGACGGGATGGGCTCGCTGCGGATACCGGCCGCCAACTGCGGTCTGCTCGGCCTCAAGCCGGGCTTCGGTGTCGTCCCGGCGGACATCGGGCACGGCGACTGGTTCGGCATGTCGGAGAACGGCCCGCTCGCGACGACGGTCGAGGACGCCCGGCTGATGTTCGGGATACTCGCGGGCTCGGCCACCGAAAAGCCGTCCGAGCCCGCCCCGTCCCCGACCTCGCCGAGCGTCGCCCTGTCCGTGCGCAGCCCCCTGCCCGGTGTGGCCGTCACCCGCCCGTACGCCGATGCCGCGCGCCGGGCCGCCGAGTTGCTGACCGGCGCCGGGCTGACCGTACGGCCGGCGGATCCCTCGTATCCGGTCTGGCTGGGCACGACCTCGCTGGCGCACTGGACGGCGGGGACGGCGGTGGACGCCGAGGACCTGGACCCGCGGCTGCTCACCCGGCGCACGCGGGTGCACGCGGCCCTGGGGCGGCGCTTCGTGCAGGGGGTGCGCGCGGGCGACCGCCGGGAGCAACTGCGCCGCCGTCTGCGGCCGTTCTTCGCCGAGCACGATGTGCTGCTCACCCCGGCGCTCGCCCGGCGCGGGCCGGCCGCCGCCAACTGGCACGAGCGGGGCTGGCTGCGCAATCTGCTGGTGAACACCAGCTACTCGCCGCTGACCCCGCCGTGGAACCTCACGGGCTGGCCGGCGCTGTCGGTGCCGTTCGGCACCCTGCCGTCGGGTGCGCCCTGTGCGGTGCAGTTGGTGGGCCGCCCGGGCTCGGAGCTCGAACTCCTGGCGGTGGCGGGCCGGTTGGAGGAGCTGAACCCGTGGCGGCGGACGGCGCCCATGGACTAGGCGGTTTCAGAGCGCCTTGTACATGATGTGCAGCCCGACCCGGCCGTCCTTCGGGTGGTCGAACGCGTCCGGGACGGTGCCGAGGACGGTGAAGCCGAGGGAGGTCCAGAGGCGTACGGCGGGGTTGGTCTCGACGACGGCGTTGAACACCATGCCCCGGAAGCCCTGGGCCACGGCCTCGGTGAGGATGTGCTCGGCGAGGGCGCGGCCGATGCCACGGCCGGCCCGGTCGGGGTCGACCATGAAGCCCGCGTTGGCGATACGGGCGGCGGGGCCACCGTAGTTGGGGGTGAGGAAGGCGGAGCCGATCACCGCTCCGGTCTCGTCCTCGGCGACGTACACGCGCTTCGCGGGCGCCATCCACAGGGCGCGGGCGGCTTCCTCGGTGGTGTCCGGGTCCCAGGTGTAGGTCTCACCGGCGGCGACGACGCGGTGCCAGAACGGCCAGATCCCGGGCCAGTCGGCGGCGGTGGCTTCTCTGATCTGCATGGGCGCGAGTCTGGCACGCCCATGCAGACGGCGATCACACGGTCCTGCCGGTCAGTCCACGCTGGGCAGGATGTGGGGCTCGGCGAGGTCGTCCTCGTAGCCCGCCAGTCGGATCGGGGCGGACCTGGCCCACACGTCCAGGCTGCCGAGTTCCTTCTTCGACCGGCCGCCCTCGGTGCGTTCCTTGGGGCGTTGATCGCCATTCGATTTCTCTGGTGTCACCGCGCACTCCTTATGTGTCGGGTCACCCTCGGGACGTCGGCCAGCCTGCCGCTGTGCGCCTGACGTCCGCTCGGGTCTGAGTCGATGTCAGTTCGGACGCGGTGGCGCCGGATTTTCTGGGTGCGAGAACAGGCCGTGGTGACCGGCTTGTCCCGGGACGGACCGTGGGTGTGGGTGGGACCCATATAAGGCTGTCCGTCCGGTACAGAGTAACCAAATGAGCGGGCGGCCGCTCGATGGGGCTGAAAACAAGAGGTAACTGTCTTGAGTCGTTCAGCGCCCAGCAGCCCTTACCCTAGGGCAATTTGACCCATTTGGCAGGTTTTCTCATCACCCGTTCGGCTCAGTACTCGAACCCCGCACCGGTCCGACGACCCATCGGATCGCTGGCCTCGGCACGTAGTTCAGGTCCCGTTGGCCGAATAGCAAGCCGACCATGATCTGCTCATGTGTCGCAACGGCATTTCTCGCGGGCGGACTCGGGAGGACCGGCGGATGGAACTGCGCAGCGTCGACGAGCTGATGGATCTGCTGCACGCCTGCCGGGACGGCGGCACGGCGCCGGACCGCCGCCGGGGCACCCCGGTGGATTCCCGCGAACACGCGCTGCAGACCGCCGCGCTGCTGCGCCGGGGGCGGCCGGCCGACAAGGAACTCCAGGTGGCCGGTCTGGTGCACGCCATCGGCCATCTGCTCCGTCCGGGTGACGACACCGGCCACGCCGACCTGGCGGCCGACACCGTACGGCCCCTGCTCGGCGAACGGGTCGCCCGGCTCGTACGCCTGCACGCCCTCGGCGCGGACGACCTCGTGCGGATGCACGCGGGCGGCTGGGCGGACGCCGTGCTCGTCGAGGACGTACTCGCCCTGCGCCACGCGGACGAGGCGGGCTGGACACCCGGCGTGGACGCCGGGGTACTGGAGGACTGGCGGACGGTACTGGAGTTGGTGTCGGACCGGGCCCGGTCCACTCACCACTTGCCGGGCGCGTAGTCCTTCAGGAAGACGCCGTACACGTCCTCGCCCCGCTCGCCGAGGACGACGGGGTCGTAGACGCGGGCCGCGCCGTCGACGAGGTCGAGCGGGGCGTGGAAGCCCTCGTCGGCGAGGCGCAGCTTGTCGAAGTGGGGGCGCTCGTCGGTGATCCAGCCGGTGTCGACCGAGGTCATCAGGATGCCGTCGGACTGGAACATCTCCTGGGCGCTGGTCCGCGTGACCATGTTCATCGCGGCCTTGGCGGCGTTGGTGTTCGGGTGGCCCGCGCCCTTGTAGCCGCGGCCGAAGACGCCCTCCATCGCGGAGACGTTCACGACGTACGCCCGTCCGCTGCTCGCCTTCCGGGCGGCGTCGGCCATGGCCGGGCGGAGCTTGCTGATCAGGATGAAGGGGGCCGTGTAGTTGCAGAGCTGGGTCTCCAGCAGTTCCACCGGGGAGATCTGCTCGATGGTCTGCACCCAGGTGTTGCTGTCCACCACGTCGGGGACGAGGCCGCCCGCGTCGATGGCGGTGCCGTCGAGGTGCCGGGCGACGCTGGCGTTGCCCGCGACCAGGGCGAGGTCGGCGACCCGCTGCGCGTCGAGGCCGCTGGTGCCGACGGGCAGTGCGGCGCTCCCGGTCAGGCCGTCCACCGCGCCGGAGTTGAAGGCGCCGATGACGTGGTACGGGGGCAGCTCGCCGACGGGCAGCGGGGCGCTCTCGCCGTCGACCAGGGCGGCGTAGGCGGAGGGCAGGCGGCGGACGGTCTGGGTCGCGTTGTTGATGAGGATGTCCAGGGGGCCGGCCTCGGCGACCTGGTCGGCGAGGGCGACGGCCTGGGCCGGGTCGCGCAGGTCGATGCCGACGACCTCCAGGCGGTCCATCCAGTCCGCGGAGTCGTCCATGGCCTTGAAGCGGCGGATGGCGTCCTTCGGGAAACGCGTGGTGATCGTGGTGTGCGCGCCGTCGCGCAGCAGCCGCAGGGCGATGTACATGCCGATCTTGGCGCGGCCGCCGGTGAGCAGGGCGCGCTTGCCGGTGAGGTCGGCGCGGGCGTCGCGCTTGCCGCGGTTCAGCCGGGCGCAGTCGGCGCAGAGCTGGTGGTAGAAGTAGTCGACCTCGACGTACCGGGTCTTGCAGGTGTAGCAGGAGCGGGGGCGCTGGAGTATCCCCGCGATCTTGCCCTCCTCGGTGACGGACGACGGCAGGATGCCCTCGGTCTCGTCGTCGATGCGCTGGGCTGAGCCGGTGGCGGTGGACTCGGTGACCGCCTTGTCGTGGGCGGTCTTGGCGGCGCGGCGCTCCTGGCGGCGGCGCTGCTTGACCGTGCGGTACACACCGGCGGTCGCCCTTCGCACCGCGATGGCGTCGGGGTGGTCGACCTCCAGCTTGTCCAGTTCGTCCAGCACGCTGAGGCACACGGCGAGCCGCTCCGGGTCGATCCCCGGGCCGTACGCGACCTCGTCCGTGGTCGCCGGGCCGTCCTCTGTCACCGTCATCGCGCTGCCGTTTCCCTGAATCACCGCGGCCCGCCCAGGCGCGTCCGCTGTCGAACGGGGAATTGTACGGAGCGGGGGGTGTGGTGACCAAACTTCGGGTGCGGGTCCGGTGGGGGCTGGTCGCGCAGTTCCCCGCGCCCCTCAAGGGCCTACGGCCCTTTCGGGCCGAAAAACACGGGGCGCAGCCCCTGCTTTTCAGGGGCGCGGGGAACTGCGCGAGAAGCCCCACCGAACCCGCACCCGGCGACGCACCCCGACGCGTCACACCTCACACGCCGCCAACAGCTCCCGCACCTCCCGGGTGACCGCCGAGGAGAGCCGCTCCAGGTCCGGGACGGCCTCCGCGTCGGCGACGAGGCCGTAGTGGACGCTGCCCCGGTACGTGGAGACGGCGACGGCGAGGGACTGACCGTGGGCGAGCGGAGCGAGGGGGTAGATCTCGGCGAGGGGGCAGCCGCCGAGGCGGAGGCCGAGGCTGGGCAGCGGCACGCTGGTGACGAGGATGTCGAACCAGAGGCGGGCGGCCTGGCTCACCAGCGGCCCCCCGAGGCGGTGGCCGAGCGGCAGCACATGATCGGCGAGGAGGGCGACCGCCCCCGCACCCCGGTTCGGCCCGGCGTCCTTGTTCCGGTCCATCGCCGCCCGGACCGTGCGCAGCCGCCGCAGCGGGTCGGGGTCGTCCACCGGCAGTTTCATCAGGTATCCGGAGAGCCGGTTGCCCTGCGGATGCGCCGTGCGCGGCCGGCGCTTGGAGACCGGGATCAGCGCCCGGGGCGCGACCCCCTCGCTGCCGTCCCCGCGCTCGTCCAGCCACCGCCGCAGCGCCCCCGCCACCACCGCGATGAGGACGTCGTTGACGGTGCCGCCGACGGTCTTGCGGATCTTGTGCACGTCGTCGAGGTCCACGAGGACCCCGGCCGTACGGCGGGTGCCGCTGGCCTCGGAGGTCAGTGCGGCGGAGGAGCGGGCGCCGAGGGTCGCGTCGAGTGTGGTGCGGGCGACGGACGCGCCGATGTCGAGGGCCCGCCCGAGGTCGGAGAGGGTCCCCCGGACGAGGTCGGGCAGCTTGCGCACCTCGCCGATCAGGCCGCGCGGCGGCTCGGCGGGGCGCGGCCGGGGCGCGGGCATGTCGATGGGGTCCATCACGGCGGCGGCCAGCGTCAGCGCCCGCAGTCCGTCGGCGAGCGCGTGGTGGAACTTGAACAGCACGGCGAAGGAGGTGCCGTCCGCCCCCGGCAGCACATGCGCCTCCCACGGCGGCCGGCCGCGCTCCAGCGGGCGTTCCATGAGCCGTCCGGCCACCTCGTGGAAGTCGGTGGTCGGCGCGTGCAGCCGTACGTGGTCGAAGGGCTCGAAGTCGGCGACGGGCTCCCGGGTCGCGCCGCCGAACGCGAGCGGCAGCCGTACGTCCGGGACCCAGACGTCCCGGATCCGCATCCGCAGCCCGGGCACGGCGGCGGCCCGCGTGGCGAGCAACTCGGCGGCGTGGGCGCCCGCGGTGGGCGAGTTCGCGGTGAAGACCCCCAGGGCGGCCAGATGCATGGGGTGTTCGGCGGACTCGATGTTCCAGAACGCCAGGTCGAGTGGGGCGAGCAGGTCAGAAGTCAAGGGCTTGCCTCGCGTCGACGACGGGTGAGTCAGCAGTCAATCGCTGTTGGCCGATTACGGTCAAGTACGATCAAGCTACGCACAGTTAACAACAGATTAAGTCCCGCCACGTGAGAGAGGCGGGACTCATGGGACATCTGTGTGCACAGGGGTCACCCTGAAGGGCTATCTCCGGGGCTACGGCACCTGCTGACCCTTGCCCAACGCGATCACCCCGCCCTGGGAGACGGTGTACAGCTCGGCGTCCCGCTCGGGGTTGACTCCGATGGTGGCGCCGGGGGGCACCTGGACGTTCTTGTCGATCACGGCGCCGCGGACGACCGCACCCCGTCCGATGTGGACGTTGTCGTGCAGGACCGAGCCCTGGACCACGGCGCCCGGGTCCACGACCACCCCCGGCGAGAGGACGGACCGCGTCACCTGGCCGCGGATCAGACAGCCCGCACTGATGATCGACTCGCTGGCGATGCCGCCCGCGTTGAACCGGGCCGGCGAGAGCTGGCCGGAGCTGGTGTAGATGGGCCAGCTGCGGTTGAAGAGATTGAAGGCGGGGCGCTCGGCGATCAGGTCCATATGGGCGTCGTAGTAGGCGTCGAGCGTGCCGACGTCCCGCCAGTAACCCTGGTCGCGGGTGGTCTCGCCGGGGACGTGGTTGGCGCTGAAGTCGTAGAGCTGGGCCTCGCCCCGGTCGGTGAGCTGGGGCAGGATCGAGCCGCCCATGTCGTGGACGGAGTCCTCGTCCTCCGCGTCCCGCTGGAGCGCCTCCACCAGGGCCTTGGTGGTGAAGAGGTAGTTGCCCATCGAGGCGAACACGCATTCGGGGTCGTCGGCGAGGCCCGGCGGGTCGGCCGGCTTCTCCAGGAAGCGTTCGACGGTCCGGCCGTCGGAGCCGGGGGTGATCACCCCGAAGGACGACGACTCCGTGCGCGGCACCCGGATACCGGCCACCGTGACCCCGGCGCCGCCCTCGATGTGCTGCGCCAGCATCTGGCGGGGGTCCATGCGGTAGACGTGGTCGGCGCCGAACACGGCCACGTACTCCGGCCGTTCGTCGTGCACCAGGTTCAGGGACTGCAGGAGCGCGTCCGCGCTGCCCAGGTACCAGCGCGGGCCCAGCCGCTGCTGGGCCGGGACCGGGGTGACGTAGTTGCCCAGCAGGCTCGACATCCGCCAGGTCGTGGTGATGTGCCGGTCCAGCGAGTGCGACTTGTACTGCGTGAGCACGCAGATGCGCAGGATGTCCGCGTTGACGAGGTTGGAGAGAACGAAATCCACCAGGCGGTACGTCCCGCCGAAGGTCACCGCTGGTTTCGCGCGGTCGGCGGTCAGAGGCATCAGCCTCTTGCCCTCGCCGCCCGCCAGTACGATTCCCAGCACCGAAGGTCCACCGCGCCGCATGCCGCCGCCCCTCTACACCCGCTCGTGCCGAACCCTGCCCTTGCCTGCCCCTTGACTACCCCTGTTTGAGGACTTCCTCGTAAAGCAGGACCGTCCGCCGGGCGACCGCGTCCCAGCCGAACTCGCGCACCGCGCGCTCCCGTCCGGCCTCGCCCATCCGGGCGGCCGTCGCGGGGTCGGCGAGCACCGAGTCGAGGGCACGGGCCAGCCCGTCCTCGAAGCCGTCCCCGGTCGGCACCAGCAGACCCGTGACGCCGTCCTCCACGACCTCCGGGATGCCCCCGACCCGGGACGCCACCACGGCCGTACCGCAGGCCATGGCCTCCAGGTTGACGATGCCGAGCGGCTCGTACACCGACGGGCAGGCGAACACGGCGGCGTGCGTGAGGAGCTGGATGACGTCCGGACGCGGCAGCATCTGCGGGATCCAGAACAGGCCCTCGCGCACACGGCTCAGTTCCGCGAAGAGATCGCGGAACTCCTGGTCTATCTCCGGCGTGTCGGGTGCGCCGGCGCAGAGCACGACCTGCGCGCCCGGGTCGATGTCCCGGACGGCGCGCAGCAGATGGGGCACGCCCTTCTGCCGGGTGATCCGGCCGACGAACAGGACGTACGGGCGGCCGGGGTCGATCCCGATGCGGTCGAGGACGTCCGTGCCGTGGTCCGGCCGGTAGAGGGAGGTGTCGATGCCGTTGTGCACGACATGGAGCCGCGCCGGGTCCAGGGCGGGGTAGCAGCCGAGGATGTCGTCGCGCATGGCGCCGGAGACGGCGATCACCGCGTCGGCGGACTCGACGGCGGTGCGCTCGGCCCAGCCGGACAGGGCGTATCCGCCGCCCAGTTGCTCGGCCTTCCAGGGGCGCAGCGGCTCCAGCGAGTGGGCGGTCATCACATGCGGGATGCCGTGCAGCAGCTTGCCGAAGTGCCCGGCCAGGTTGGCGTACCAGGTGTGGGAGTGGACCAGTTCGCGGCCTTCGAGGCCGGCGGCGATGGAGAGGTCCACGGAGAAGGTGCGCAGCGCGTCGTTGGCGCCGTCGAGCGCGGACCAGGGCCGGTGGCGTACGACACCGCCGCTCGCGCCCTCGCCCCAGCAGTGCACCTCCAGGTCGACGAGGGACCGCAACTCGTGGGCGAGGAACTCGACATGGACGCCCGCGCCACCGTAGACGTCGGGCGGATACTCCCGGGTCAGCAGGCCGACTCGCACCCGGAACCCCCTGTCTCAGCGGCTGGTTCCCACATGGTCACCCAGAAGGGTCGGTTGCGGAAGACCACGATTGCGCGCGGGCGCGCGCCGGATGTCAGGGGCGGGGACCCCGGAGGGGGCGTGCGCCGGGCGTGCGGTCGAAGCAGCAGTCGCCGCACAGCCCGCCGCCGGGCAGCCGGTAGTAGAGACAGCAGCTGCGACGGCGGTACGTCACCGGGTCGAGCGTGCCCGCCAGGCCCGGGAGCGCGAACAGCTCCGCGGCGAGCGCGCGGGCCCGACTCGCCACCTCCGTACGGCCGTTGGCGGCGGCCCAGCGGTCGATCTGGCGCACGGCGCCCATCAGCGCGGACCCCGCGTTCCCCCACAGCAGCCGCTCGGAGACGGGCAGTTGAGCGCGCAGGGCGGCCGCCAGCGGCAGGAGATGGCCGTCCCGGACGACCTCCCCGATCCGCTCGGCGGGCAGGCTCCGTAGCTCGGTCAGCCACAGGTCGTCCGGGGCGCTCGCGTCCGCGTCCCAGCGCAGCAGACGCGGATCGAGGTCGGGGACGCGGCCGTACAGGGCGGCCGCGCCGAGGGCCACCGACCACAGCCGGGCGGCGAGGCCGAGGTGGGCGAGGGAGGCGGCCACGCGCGGCTCGGGGGCCCGCACACTCCGGGCGACCTTGCGGACACGAAAAATTACGGGATTCGCGTAAACCTCCTCTTTCACATCGGCATCCCGTGCCGCGTAGGCCTCCGCGAGGGTCGGCGGCCGGCCGTGCGGCGGTTCTCCCGTGCGTAGTACGGAGAAACCGCCGAGGGCCGCGAGCGCGGTGAGGCCGGGGTCGTGATTCACGAGGACGAGTAGTACCAGGCCGCGGGGGCGAGTTCGCCTGGAGGTCTGCACTCCGTGTCGCCCACCTTGGGTATGACGTGGGGTCGGTCGTACTCCAACGGCAGTAGGACGTATTGAGTGCTCAGGTACGACGACGTGAGCGCTTCGGCGAGGCATCGTGGTCACCATGAAAGCCGAGCGTTCACCGCGCCGGGCCGGGAGCCCCCGCGCTTCGCTGAGGAGCCGCACATGAGCGCCCTCGCGTTGTCCGTGCTGTTGTCGTTCGTCTCCGCCGTGGCGTACGCGGGCGGGGCGATCGTCCAGGAGCGTGTCGCGGTGTCCTCACCCGGCCAGTCCTACGCGCCGCTGCGCCGGCCGGTCTGGTGGGCCGCCGTCGGGCTGAACGGCCTCGGCGGGGTCCTGCACGTGGTGGCCCTGGCCTACGGCCCGCTGAGCCTGGTGCAGCCGCTGGGCGCGCTGACCATCGTCTTCGCCCTGCCCATGGCGGCGCTCTTCGTCGGCCGCAGGGCGGGCGCGACGGCCTGGCGGGGCGCGATCATGGCGACGGTCGGTCTGGCGGGCCTGCTCTCCCTGGTGGGCACGGCGGACGCGCAGTCGCTGGACACCACCCAGCGGGTGCTGGTGGGCATGGTCAGCGGGGGCGGGGTGGCCGCGCTGATGGTGGCGGCGCGCGCGGCGCACCGGCATCCGGCGGTGCGCAGCATCCTGCTGGCGATCGCCTCCGGTGTCGCGTTCGGCATGTCCTCGGTCTTCACCAAGACGGTCGCCGTCGACTGGACGGACGGCGTCACCCTCTCCGACCTGCCGACCCTCGCCGTCATAGGCGTCTTCGCCACGGCCGGTCTGCTGCTGTCCCAGGCGGCCTACCGGGGCGGCGGCCTCACCGCCCCACTGGCCACGCTCACCGTGGTGAACCCGGTGGTGGCGGCCGCGGTCGGCATCACGATGTTCGGCGAGACGTTCCGCTACGGCACGACCGGCACCCTGCTCGCGCTGGGCTGCGGTGTCGTCGCGGCGGGCGGTCTGATCCTGCTGACCACCGAGCGCCTCGGCGACGAGGCCGAGGCGGAGCGGGCCGAGCTGGAGCGGGCCGAGGCGGCCGGCGCGGACGCCACGGTTCCGGTCACCGGCCGGGAGCGGGAGTCCCTGACCCTGGAGGAGCTGCTCGCGGGGCTTCCGCGACAGACCGCGGAGGTCACCGGCGCCGGTGCCACGATCGGCCTGGACCAGCGGGTGGTCGTACCGGCGCCGTTCCTCGGGCGGAGCACGGCGACGGCGGGCGCGGACGACGGTGCGCCCGGCCTGCTGCTGCAGCCCTTCCACGGCGAGTTGTACGTGCCCAGGACTCTCCTCGACCGGCATCGCGACCGCGTGAAAACCTGAGCGGGAGGCCCGGACGGGCCTCCCGCACCATGTCAGGTGGCCACGTCAGATCCGGACCCCTCCCGCCCGCAGATAGGCGATCGGATCGATGTCGCTGCCGAAGCCGGGCCCGGTCCGCACCTCGAAGTGCAGATGCGGGCCCGAGCTGTTGCCGGTGGAGCCGGAGCGGCCGATGCGCTGGCCCGTGCCCACGCTCTGGCCGGCCTTCACGGAGATCGCCGACAGATGCGCGTACTGCGTGTAGCGGCCGTCGGCGTGCCGGATCACCACCTGGTAGCCGAAGGAGCCGCCCCAGCCCGAGGTGACGACCTGACCGGCGGCCACGGACTTCACCGTGCTGCCGGTCGACACGGGGAAGTCGACGCCCGTGTGGTAGCCCTTCGACCAGGAGGAGCCCGAGGCGCGGTAGGGCGTGCCGAGGGAAGCGCTGACCGGGGCGACGAAGGACGCCGACTCCTGCTGCTTGTCGGACGCCTGCTGCTTCTGTTTCTGCGGCTTCTGCTTCTGCTTCTCTTGTTTCTCTTGCTTGTTCTGCTTCTCCTGCTTCTTTTCCTGCTTCCCTTCCTGCTTCTGCTGTTTCTTCTGGCCCGCCGTGTCGAGGCTCAGCCGCTGGCCCGGGATGATCACGTCCGGGTCGGAGCCGATGGCCTTGCGGTTGGCCTCGTAGAGCTTGCGCCAGCCGCCCCGGACG
The DNA here is from genome assembly GCF_055657445.1 of Streptomyces sp. NPDC107538. Lineage (NCBI taxonomy): Bacteria > Bacillati > Actinomycetota > Actinomycetes > Kitasatosporales > Streptomycetaceae > Streptomyces > Streptomyces sp. NPDC107538. The sequence goes on from NZ_JBVKAY010000006.1 coordinate 55,763, forward strand.
TCCTGGGAGTCGGCGATCTCGGACAGGGTGTCGCCCCGGACGACCGTGTACATCTCGACCTTGCCGGCCTGTGACTGGGGCGTGGTCTGCGGTTTCACATCCTCGATCTGCCGGGCGGGCCCGTCACCGCCGCGGGTGAGGCCCGCGCGCTGCGAGCACACCGGCCAGGCGCCCGGGCCCTGTCCGTCGAGGACCTTCTCGGCTATCGCGATCTGCTGTTCCTTGGTGGCCAGGTCCGCGCGGGCGGCGTAGGCGGTGCCGCCGTAGGCCTCCCAGGTGGACTGGCTGAACTGCAGACCGCCGTAATAGCCGTTCCCGCTGTTGATGTTCCAGTCGTTGGTGGACTCGCAGGCCGCGACCTTGTCCCAGGTCTCGACATCGGCCGCTTCCGCGACCCCGGTGCCGATCAGCGGGAGCGCCATCCCGGCGCCGCCCGCCGTGACCGTGAGTGAGGCGCGATTGATCCTGTTCGGCTGGTACCGACGGTGCCGACCGCGTACGGCCATGGAAGAGCCCCCTCGCCTATGCCATGAGCCGCAAAAGTAAGCGCCCCGAACCGGCCATGACAAGACGAAAAATCAGCCGCTCCCGTCCCGTGCGTGGCGGGTTAGCGCCCTGCTCCGGCGCGTAAGTGACGCCCTCCGGCGCGCGCGTGACGAGCGACGGCGCACAAACACCCGGGTTGCGCTCCCCATTGAGGCAGGTAGGGCCCTTCCCCCGTACTCACCCACGGCAGGCCGCGCAGCGCGGACGGGGCCGGTGCACGTCAGGATGGCCGGAAGGACAATACTGGCGGGCAGGAACGGCACCACCGATATCAGGATCCATAGGAGCCAACCGTATGAGCACTTCAGCCCAGATCGGCGTCACCGGCCTCGCGGTCATGGGGAGCAACCTCGCCCGTAACTTCGCCCGCAACGGCTACACGGTCGCGGTCCACAACCGCTCCGCGGCGAAGACCCACGCGCTGATCGAGGAGCACGGGCACGAGGGCGACTTCATCGCGGCCGAGACCGCCAAGGACTTCGTGCAGGCGCTGGAGCGCCCCCGGCGCCTGGTCGTCATGGTGAAGGCGGGCGGGCCGACGGACGCGGTGATCGAGGAGTTCGCGCCGCTCCTGGAGCCCGGCGACATGATCATCGACGGTGGCAACGCGCACTTCGCCGACACCCGCCGCCGCGAGGCCGCGCTCCGCGAGCAGGGCATCCACTTCGTCGGCGCCGGTATCTCCGGCGGCGAGGAGGGCGCGCTCAACGGGCCGAGCATCATGCCGGGCGGCCCGGTCGAGTCGTACGACTCCCTCGGCCCGATGCTGGAGAAGATCTCCGCGAAGGCCGCCGACGGCGCGCCCTGTGTCACGCACGTCGGCCCCGACGGCGCCGGGCACTTCGTGAAGATGGTCCACAACGGCATTGAGTACGCCGACATGCAGCTGATCGGCGAGGCGTACCAGCTGCTGCGCGACGTGGCCGGCTACACGCCCGCGCAGATCGCCGAGATCTTCCGCACCTGGAACACCGGGCGCCTCGACTCGTACCTGATCGAGATCACCGCCGAGGTGCTGGCGCACGTCGACGAGGCCACCGGCAAGCCGTTCGTGGACGTGGTCGTCGACCAGGCCGAGCAGAAGGGCACCGGCCGCTGGACCGTGCAGATCGCGCTGGACCTGGGTGTTCCGGTCTCCGGTATCGCCGAGGCGGTCTTCGCGCGGTCCCTGTCGGGCCACGCCGCGCTGCGTGACGCGTCCCGCTCGCTGGCCGGCCCGAAGGCCACGCCGCTCAGCGCGGCCGAGGCGGGTGCCTTCGCCGACCGGGTCGAGCAGGCGCTGTACGCCTCCAAGATCGTGTCGTACACCCAGGGCTTCCACGAGATCGACGCCGCCCGCGACGAGTACGACTGGAACATCGACCTCGGTAAGGTCGCCTCGATCTGGCGCGGCGGCTGCATCATCCGCGCGGCCTTCCTCGACCGCATCCGGGCCGCGTACGACGCCCGGCCCGACCTGCCGAGCCTGCTCTCCGACGACACGTTCGCCCAGGAGATCGCGGCGGCGCAGGACGACTGGCGCGAGGTGCTGGTGGCGGCGACGCGGCAGGGGGTGCCGACGCCCGGGTTCGCGGCGGCGCTGGCGTACTACGACGCGCTGCGTGCGGAGCGGTTGCCTGCGGCGCTTACGCAGGGGCAGCGGGACTTCTTCGGGGCGCACACGTATCGGCGGGTGGACCGGGAGGGGTCGTTCCACACGTTGTGGGGGCAGGGGCGGTCCGAGATCGAAGCCTGAGAGTTGCCTAAGGGGGTGGGGGTGCAGATCGGTCGGCGGCTGCGGGTTGTCGGTGGCTGGTCGCGCAGTTCCCCGCGCCCCTGAACCTTGTTGATGTGGCCCGGCGTGAGACGTTCACGCCGGGCCACACTTCCTTTTCCACCGCTCTATTTACTTCCCTACGACAGCGGGTCCGGCCTTGGTTCGCCCGGGACCGGTTCGGGGCCCGGGGGGTTGGGGACGGGGTCCGGGTCGGGGGTGGGGACCGGGTCGGGGAACGGGGGCGTCGGGAAGGGTTCGGGGCGGTCGGGGCCCGGGCCCGGGGTGGGGCCCGGCTTCATGGGGTCCGGGTCGGGGTGTGTCATCGCGTCCTCCAGCCATGGGTACGTCGGCCATGGACCTGGCGCACGGGTACCCGTCGGCCGCGCGGCCACTCACCCGGCCGCCGCGGCCTCGGACCCCGCCGACGGGTTCCTCAGAAGCCCTCGGGGTGGGCGATCAGCCAGTCCTTCGCGGCCCGCAGCAGCTGGGGGTCGACGGCCGGGGCCTCCTCGGGGTGCCGTTCGGCCCACCTGACGACGTACGGGCACAGCGGGGCGACGACGATGCCCTCGCGGGCCGCGATGCCGTACAACTCGCGGGCCAGCGAGCCCGCGACTCCCTGTCCCTCGTGCGCGAGCTCGACGATCGTGTGCACCGGGACGAGGGCGCGCTGCGGGGATTCGAGGACGAAGTACTGGATGTGACCGGCCAGTTCGCCACCGGCGAAGGCCTCCAGCCGGCCGGCCGCCCGGTCGTCGCGGATCTGTACGTCGCTCATGGCACTCCTCGCGTGCGGATCGTGGCGCCGGGCGGCCCTCGCGGACTCAGACGGTGACGGCCTGCGGGCTGCGCCGCTGGTCCGAACCCGGCACCGGCTCGGAGGCGTCCGAGCCCAGGGCCACGATCCGGTTCCCGCCGTCCACGTGCACGACCCTGGGCTTCAGGGCGCGGGCCTCGGCGTCGGGGACCTGAGCGTAACTGATGATGATCACCAGGTCCCCGGGATGGACGAGATGGGCCGCGGCACCGTTGATCCCGACGACCCCCGAGCCACGCTCGCCCTCGATGACGTACGTCTCCAGCCGGGCACCGTTGGTGATGTCGACGATGTGCACCAACTCACCCGGCAGCAGATCAGCGGCGTCGAGCAGCTCGGCGTCGATGGTCACGGACCCGACGTAGTGCAGGTCGGCCTGGGTGACCGTGGCGCGATGGATCTTGGATTTGAACATGGTACGCAGCATGGGGCACTCCCGAAAACTAGGCTCCCTGCCTGCGTTCTTGCAGGTCAAGGGCTGTTTGTCAGCCTACAACGGCCCCCCGCGCGACGGACAGGTCTCCGGTGGGTGAGAAACACCGCTGCAACGCCCCTGCGGGGAGGGTTGCGCGGGGAGAGGTCAGGCGATGCCGTTGTAGGGCGTGAGCCAGTCCGTGGCGTGGTGGTCGCCTCGGGTGAAGACGGCGGCTCCTGTGCGGCCCCTGGAAGGGTCGTCGGGGTCGCCGTGCGGGTGGTCGAGGAGGGCGGGGGTGCCGTCGGAGGCGTACCGCGTCGTCGTTCTGCCGTCCCAGAGGCAGATCACCGCGTCGGGCGGGGCAGTCACCCGCAGTGCGCCGGAGTGCGGGGCGAGGACGGTCCCGGTGGTCCGCTGCCCGAGCAGGGCCTGATAGCGGGCCGGGGTGAGCGCGTTGTGGCCCGGCGGGGTGGTGCCCCTCCAGTCGGGGGAGTCGATCCCGCTCCCCCGGGCCGCGCGCCACATCAGCGGGACGAGTTTCGGGGCCAGCCTCGGTGTCGCCATCCGGCCGCACATCCACAGCAGCCGGCCGGCGCCACGACCGGGGCCGAGGGCCCGCCAGCAAAGGCGTTCGGCGAGGTCGGCGGCGACGACGGCCGCCCAGGGGTGGAGGGTGCCCAGCCTGCCCTGGGCGCCCAGCCACGCCAGATAGCGCTGGGCCTCGTCGAGGACGGCCGTCAGGCTCTCGGCCGGGATGCCGAGCACGTACCCGGCGCGCGAGGTGAACGCCCGGGGGCTGGTGGCGACCAGCAGCAGCACGGCGTACGCCAGGTCGCCCGGGATCAGTGGCTCGTCCTGGTCCGGTGGTTCCTGGTCCTCCTCCAGGCGCTCCGCCCGGCCCTGGTGGCGCAGCACCCTGCGCAGAACGGCACGGTCACGGTCGCCGAACGCGGCCTCGGTCAGGTCCGGCAGCCGGGTGGCCAGCAGCCAGGACAGGGCCCGTTCGGCGTGGTCGGGGTCGTCCGGTACGGGCAGGGCACGCACCGCCGCGGACAGCTCGTGCGCGAGGACGGCGTCCACCATGAAACGGCTGGTCAGCGTGCCCAGTTCGGTCGGCTCCAGGAAGGTGTCGCCGCCGGGTCCGGCATGCCGGCGCAGGAAGCCTGCCTCCCGCAGATACTCCACGGCGTCGTGGAGCGGCTCGACGCTGTCATGCCCCTGATGGAAGGCGAAGGTGTCGGTCCACCAGTCCTCGGCCTCCTCCAGCGAGGTCACGCGGCCCTGCACCAGTTCGGCCAGCACATGGTCGGGCAGCCGGTCGCCGATGCGGGACCGCACGGTGTAGCCGGCGGTCAGCCGCGCCTGCCACTCGGGGCGCTCCGTCTCGTCCGCCAGGAGGTAGGCCCAGCCCTCGCGCTCCCCCGCGCCGACCCGTCCGGCGCGGCCGAACATCTGCTGCACCATGGACACCTCGATCCGGTTCCGGCCGAGGCGGACGTCGCGTACGACGACGGCGCGGGCCGGGAGGTTCACCCCGGCCGCCACGGTGGAGGTCGCGACCAGGACGTCCGTCTCCCGGGCCCGGAACGCCTTCTCGGCCTCGCGCTTGTACGGCCAGTCGCGGTAGTGCAGTCCGACACCGACGCTGCCGCACAGCCGCTCGACGCGTTCCGTGTCGTCCGCGTCGACGCCTCGGGTGAGGGCCCCGCGGTCCGCGGCGACGGCGAGGGCCGTGGCCCGCACGCCGCGCTTGCTGCTGCAGAAGACGAGGACGCTGCCGCCCTCGTCGGTCACGGTCCGCACCAGCCGTACGGCGGCGGAGGTCCGCGCGGCGGTGGCCCGCGTGGAGCGCGCGCCGTCGCGTGCGGCGGGCAGCAGGGGGATCTGCCAGGTGAGCCGGGTCGGCCGCCACGCCGTACGGATCAGCCGGGCCCCCAGCCAGTCGGCGACCTCGTCGGCGTTGGCCACGGTCGCCGACAGGCCGACGATGCGGGTCTGGGCGCTGTCCTCGCGGACCCGGGTGAGGACCGCTTCGAGGACGGCGCCCCGCCCCGGGTCACCGAGCAGATGGATCTCGTCGACGACCAGACAGCCGACCTCGGCGAGGACGCCGCCCAGCGAGCCGCTGCGGCAGATCGCCTCGAACTTCTCGGTGGTCGCGACCCAGATACCGGCCTCGCGGACCAGTTCGGTGTCGGTGGCGTACTCGCCGGTGAGCCGGGCGATCGTGATGCCGTGCCGCCGCCACTTCTCCAGTTCGCGGTCGAGTTCGTCGGTCAGCGACCGCTGCGGGACGAGCCAGGCCGCCTTGCGGCCCTGTGCGAGGGCCCGCAGGGCCGCCACCATGCCGATGGGTGTCTTGCCCGCGCCGGTCGGGGCGACGACCATGACATGCCCGTCGTCCTTCAGCAGGGCGGGCACGGCGTCGGCCTGGGCCGGGTTGAAGGTGGGGTGCGGCAGCAGCCGGGCCCAGTCCCCGGGGACCAGCTCGGTGACGGGTACGTACGGTGCCTCGTCGGTGTCCGGCAGGTCCGCGAGGGCGTCCCACTGGGCCTCGAACGCGTCCCGGGCGGCGTGCGCCCCGGGCCCCGCGACGGGCGAGGGCGGCATGTCGGCGCCCGGGGTGGTGAACGCGCGCGCGGGGTGGGCCACCAGGTCCGTGGGGCCGCCGAACTCGCCCACCGTGCCGACCTGTTCGTCCTCCGCCCAGTGCCGGACCCCGCGGTACGGAATGCCCCGCTCGGCCAGGTGGGCGCGGAGGTCGTCGAAGGCGGGGCCCTCGGGCAGGATGACCCGGACGTCGTCGGCCGCCGTGACCGCGCCCTCGGGCGGCCGCCAGGCGGGGTCGGTGACCTTCCGCCAGAACAGATGGCGCTTCTCCGGCTCGGTCGGCATCACCAGGTCCGCCGGCCACGCGGGGGTCGGGGAGACCGGCACGGCGGTGATGGTGACACCCGGTTCGGTGGGGCAGGGGCCCAGGAACCCTTCGAGCCCTCGTGCCCCCTCGGGCCGCCATGACGGGTGCGGTCGTGCCGCCGCCGCCCCGGCGCGCGCGACCGTCGGCACGGACCCGGACCCGCGCGCCCCACCGGCTTCCGCCCCACCGGCCCGCGCCGGGTCCGACTTCACCCCACCGGCCTCCGCCCTACCGGGCCGCGCAGCCCCCGGCTTCGCCCCACCAGCCTCCGCCCCACCGGTCCACGCCGCCCCCGGCTTCGCCGTACCGGGCCCTGCGGACAGCTTCTCGTAGGTCTGCACGCCCAGGTCGGCGAGGGTGTACGCCGCCGGGCAGACCGGGCAGACGACGGCCACGTAGCGGTAGACCCTCCCCGCCGACTCGTACGGTCGGCGCAGCGCGTGCGTCCGGCCGTCGCAGGCGGGGCAGGGGCGGGCCACCTCCTCCTCGTAGGCCCAACCGGGTTCGGTGAAACGGGCGATGAGACCCTCGGTGGGCAGGACGACGCCCCAGCGCTCCCGCACGACCTCCACGACCGTCGTACCGAGGTCGGCCATGTCCCCCACGAATCTCCCCCTCGTCCGCCCGGCTGGCGGCGCCGTTCAGTCGACTCGGTCGAGTCAGTCGAGTCAGTCGACGATGATGCCGGGATAGCAGTGATCATGATTCCAGTCGGGCTGAACGGCGTACCCGCAATAGCAGAGTTCCGGCCGGGCCGACTCGCCCTCCGCGCGGCGATCCAGTCCTCGGCGGTCTCGCCGGGCCACCGCCCGAGCGACTCGGGGGACGCCCCGAGCCCGTCCATGTGACGGCCGTACCCAACGACCTTTCCCCGTACGGTCATTGTCCCTCTCTTGATCCAGTTCCGCACCGGGCGGTCGCCGGAGAGGCCCGGAGGAAGCCCGGGACCGGCGTCGCCACGTCTGGCCATCGGGCGGGGCCGCACTATCGTGGGAGGCATGGGCGATCTCGCCGGCCCGGACGACGACGGGCTTCCCCCCGATCGGACCCAGGCCATCCTCGAAGCGGCCAAGGAGGTCGCTTCGCTGCTCAAGGCCGGTGGGCATCCTTTCGCGCTGGCGGGTGGCGTCGCGGTGTACGCGCACGGCGGGCCGGGGACCCTTCAGCACGACGTCGACTTCTGTGTGCTGCCGGAGGACATCGGGGCGGTCACCGGGACGCTGGAGGCGGCCGGGCTGACCGTCGTCGAGCCGCCCGAGGACTGGCTGCTGAAGACCCGGAGCCAGGGCCAGGAGGTCGATCTGATCTTCCGGCCGTCCCGGGCGCCGGTCAGCCGCGCGCTGCTGGACCGGGCGGAGGTGCTCTCGGTCCAGTCCGTGTGGATGCCCGTACTGGCGGCGACGGATCTGCTCGTCGGGCGTCTCCTGGCGTTCTCCGAGCACTACTGCGACTTCGGCGCCGTGCTGCCGATCGCCCGCACCCTGCGCGAGAAGATCGACTGGGGCCGGGTGCGCGAGGAGTGCGGTGCCGAGCCGATGCCGGCCGCCTTCCTGTTCCTGCTGGAGCGCCTCCATGTGATCGACGGCGGGAGCGGGAGCGACGACGTGAGCGAGCCGGAGGAGACCGGCGATGGCGACAGGACATGAGAACCGGCCGGAGGAGACGGGGGGCCGGGCGGCGCACACCGAGTACCGCATAGCCCACCTGGAGGAGCGGCTCGCCCGGAGCGGGCCGGCCGAGCTGGGGATGCGGATCGAGGCGCGCGGCGACGCCGTGCACATCACCGGTACGGCGTCCACCGCGGCCGACCGCGAGACGATCCTGCGCATCGCGGCGGAGGAGCTGCCGGGCGTGACCGTACGGGCGGACATCACGCTCGCCGATGTCACCGCGCCCGACCGGCGGCCCGAGGAGCTGTCGTGATCCGGGTCGCGGCCGTCGGGGACATCCATCTGGGGGTGGACGGCCGGGGTCTGCTGCGGCCGGCGTTCGACACCCTGCCCGACCACGCCGATCTGCTGCTGCTCGCCGGGGACCTCACCCGCCACGGCACCCCGGAGGAGGCCCGGGTCGTCGCCGGCGAGGTGGCGGGACTGCCGGTGCCGGTGGTCGCCGTCCTCGGGAACCACGACCACCACGCCGAGCGGCCCGAGGAGGTGACGGCCGTGCTGCGGGAGGCGGGCGTGACCGTCCTGGAGGGCGAGGGCACCGTCGTGCGGGTCGACGGTGTACGGGTCGGGGTCGCCGGGACCAAGGGGTTCGGCGGCGGCTTCGCCGGGCGCAGCGGCAGCGAGTTCGGCGAGCCCGAGATGAAGGCCTTCGTCCGCCACACCCGGGGGCTCGCGGACGGGCTGCGGCGCGCGCTCGACGCGTTGGCGGCGGACGGCTGCGCGGTCCGGATCGCGCTCACCCACTTCTCCCCCGTGCCGGACACGCTGGTCGGCGAGCCGCTGGAGATCTATCCGTTCCTCGGCAGCTATCTGCTGGCCGAGGCGATGGACGAGGCGGGCGCGGACCTCGCCGTGCACGGGCACGCCCATCTGGGCACCGAGCACGGCATCACCAGCGGTGGGGTACGGGTGCGCAATGTGGCCCAGCCGGTCATCCGGCGCGCGTTCGCGGTGTACCGGCTGCCGGTGGACGGGTCCCGCGACGCGGGGGCCGGCGGTTCGTAGCACCGGTTGCCCCGGCCGGGGGACGGCCACGCCGATCCGTCGCGCGGCACGGGTGGCGGTCCCCGGGGCGGGGTTACCGTCCGTCGACACCGACCTGATCGGCCGAACGGGAGGCTCTGGATGCCCTGGCACCGGCGGTGGGCAGTGGCGGCGGGGGCGGTCCTGCTGCTGACGACCGGCTGTGGCTCGGTCGAGGAGCGGCGTACGGCGGCCCTGGACGCGGCCCTCGACTTCGAACGGGCGCTCGACGCCGAGGACGGGGTCGCGGTGTGCGCGGTGCTGGCGCCGGGTGTCCGGGACGAGGTGGAGCAGTCCGCCCGGTTGCCGTGCGCGGACGGTGTCCTGGAGGAGGACGTTCCGGTCGTGCCGGCGGCGGAGGAGGCGGTCGAGGGCGTCGATGTCGCCGGGCGGCAGGCCCGGGTGGTGTTCTCGGCGGACACCGTGTTCCTGTCGCGGTTCTCCGGCGGGTGGAAGGTCGTCGCCGCCGGGTGCGTGCCGCGTCCCGAGCGGCCCTACCGGTGTCTGCTGAAAGGGGGGTGAGGACGTCGTGCGCGTCATGTTCGTGCTGTGCCTGCTGATCATCGCGGGCGGTCTGGCCTACTGCGTCACGCTGGGGGTGCTGCACCGATGAACCGCTCCGTACGCTCCCTGCACGGGCTCCGGGGGTTCCTGCGGGACAACGGCCTGGGGCTCACCTTCCTGGCGCTGTTCGCCCTCGCCCTGGTCGGCCAGGCGTTCGCCGGGCACGCGGACTTCGACAACCAACTGGCGGCGGAGGATCTCCAGCAGATCACCCTCGGCGAGTACATGACGTCGTCGGACTTCGCCGTGGACGTGATGGAGAACTGGCAGTCCGAGTATCTGCAGTTCTTCCTGTATCTCCTGCTCACCGTCTGGCTGGTGCAGCGCGGTTCACCGGAATCCAAGCACCCCGACAGCATCGGCGTCGAGTCCGACCGGGACCAGCGGGTGGGGCGGCACGCGCGCCCCGAGTCCCCCCGCTGGGCGGCGGCCGGCGGTGTCCGCCTCAAGCTGTACGCCAGTTCGCTGGGGTACGTCATGGGCACCATCTTCGTGCTGTCGTGGCTCGCCCAGTCGATCACGGGTGTGGCCGCGTACAACGAGGAGCAGCTGAGGGGGCTTCAGGCGCCCGACAGCTGGGCCGAGTACCTCGTCTCGGCCGACTTCTGGAACCGTACGCTGCAGAACTGGCAGTCGGAGTTCCTGGCGATCGCCTCCATGGCGATCCTCTCGATCTATCTGCGGCAGCGCGGTTCCCCGGAGTCCAAGCCGGTCGGGGCCGCCCATGCGGCGACCGGCGTCGAGGGCTGACCCCGGGGACGCGCGCTCCTCTCACACGGCGGCGACCGGCGACTCCGCAGCAGACTCCGCGGCGGACTCCGCGGCGGACTCCGCCGACTTCTCGAACTGGGTCCGGTACAGCTCCGCGTACCGTCCGCCCGCGGCCAGCAGCTCCTCGTGGCGCCCGCGTTCGACGATCCGGCCCGCCTCGACGACCAGGATCTGGTCGGCGGTCCGCACGGTCGACAGCCGGTGGGCGATGACCACGGCCGTCCTGCCCGCCAGCGCCTCGGCGAGTGCCTCCTGCACGGCGGCCTCCGAGGTGTTGTCGAGGTGGGCGGTGGCCTCGTCGAGGATGACGACGCGCTGGCGGGCCAGGAGGAGCCGGGCGATGGTCATGCGCTGGCGTTCGCCGCCGGAGAGCCGGTAGCCGCGTTCGCCGACGACGGTGTCGAGGGCGTCGGGCAGGGCGCGCACGAGGTCGTCGAGGCGGGCCCGGCGCAGTGCGTCCCACAGGTCGTCGTCGGTGGCGTCGGGGCGGGCGAGGAGCAGGTTGGCGCGGACGGTGTCGTGGAAGAGGTGGCCGTCCTGGGTGACCATGCCGAGGGTGGCGCGCAGTGAGGCCGCGCTGAGGTCGCGTACGTCGACGCCGCCGACGCGGACGGTGCCCGCGTCGGTGTCGTAGAGCCGGGGCAGCAGTTGGGCGACGGTCGACTTGCCGGCACCGGAGGAGCCGACGAGGGCGACGGTCCGGCCGGGTTCGGCGCGGAAGGAGACGCCGTGCAGGACCTCGGTGCCGCCCCGGGTGTCGAGGGCGGCCACCTCCTCCAGGGAGGCCAGGGAGACCTTGTCGGCGGAGGGATAGCCGAAGCGGACGTCGTCGAACTCCACGGCCACCGGGCCGTCGGGGACCTCGCGGGCGTCCGGTTTCTCCTCGATCAGCGGTTTGAGGTCCAGTACCTCGAAGACGCGCTCGAAGCTCACCAGGGCGCTCATGATCTCCACGCGCGCCCCGGCGAGCGCCGTGAGCGGCGCGTACAGCCGGGTGAGCAGCAGGGCCAGGGAGACGATCGCGCCCGCGTCCAGGGTGCCGCGCAGCGCGAACCAGCCGCCGAGGCCGTACACCAGGGCGAGGGCGAGGGCCGAGACGAGGGTGAGGGCGGTGATGAACGCCGACTGCGCCATCGCCGTACGCACGCCGATGTCCCGTACCCGGGCGGCCCGTTCGGCGAACTCGGCGGACTCGTCGTCGGGGCGTCCGAAGAGCTTGACCAGGGTGGCGCCGGGCGCGGAGAAGCGCTCGGTCATCCGGGTGCCCATGGCCGCGTTGAGGTCGGCCGCCTCCCGCTGGAGCCGGGCCATCCGCTTGCCCATGCGCCGGGCGGGGACCACGAAGACGGGCAGCAGGACGAGCGAGAGGAGGGTGATCTGCCAGGACAGGGTCAGCATCACGGCGAGGGTGAGCAGCAGGGTGACCACGTTGCTGACCACGCCGGACAGGGTGTTGCTGAACGCCCGTTGGGCGCCGATGACGTCGTTGTTGAGACGACTGACGAGCGCTCCCGTACGAGTACGTGTGAAGAACGCGACCGGCATGCGCTGCACATGATCGAAGACGGCGGTCCGCAGATCGAGGATGAGTCCCTCGCCGAGCGTCGCCGACAGGCGTCGGCCGACCAGCCCGAGGGCCGCCTCGGCGACCGCGATCAGGGCGATGAGCACGGCAAGGCGGACGACGAGTGTCTCGTCCCCGTCCGACACGATCACGTCCACGACGTTGCCCGCGAGCACCGGCGTCGCCACGGCGAGCAGCGCGGTCACGACACCGATGCCGACGAACCACGCGATACGGCGACGATGTGGACGGGCGAAGGCGCCGACGCGCCGTAGCGTCGCGCGGGCGAGGGGGCGGCTGTGCCGCTGGGCGGTCATCATGCCCTGCAGCTGGGTCCAGGCGGTGGTCTCCATACTCATACGGAGGACGTTAGAACCTCGACCAAGCTTGAGGTCAAGGTCGCGCCGAAGCGGGGCACCCGGCCTGGTCCACCGTCGGTCAACCGGTGTCCCCATGGCCGCAACTCCCTGTTGGCCCGGGGCGGAGAACCTCTCCCGGTGTGACAGCGATACCACTCCCACGACGACTCACCCGACGTGTTCCGGTACGGCGGATCCTCTGTCTGCTCCCGCTCGTCCTGGTCCTGGTGGTCGCCGTGCGGCACCGCTCCGTCCTCGTCGAGGGGTTCGACCGTCTCGCGACCGCGCGGTGGCCCTGGCTGGTCGCGGCGCTCGGCGTGACCTGTCTGACCTGGGTCGCGGCGGCGGTGACCCGGCAGGGCGCGCTCGTCGAACGGCTGCCCGCCGGGCGGCTGTTGGCCACCCAGTTCGCGGCGGGCGCGGCGAACCACCTGCTGCCGACCGGGCTGGGCGCGAGCGCGGTGAACCTGCGGTTCATGACGGTGTGCGGGGTGTCACTGTCCCGTTCCTCGGCGGCGCTCGCGCTGTATCTGCTGGCCGAGTCCGTCGCCCGCGTCGGTCTCCTGCTGGCCCTGCTGCTCGCCTTCCCGCAGGCGCTGCGGCTGGGCCCGCTGCTCCCGGACGGCACCTCGGCCCCCCTGCTGGTCACTGCGGTCGCCGTCGCGTGCGCCGCCGTGGCCGTGGTGCTCCTGGTGCGGCGGCTGCGTACGGCCGTGTTCCGTTTCGTGCGCACGGCGCTCGGCGAGGCCCGTGCGATCCACACCCGGCCGACGCGCGTCCTGGCGCTGTGGGGCGGTTCGCTCGCGTTCCCGGCGCTCCAGGCGGGCGTACTGGTCACCGTGGGGCTGGCGTTGGGGCTCGACATCCCGGTGACGCACATGGCGCTCGCCTATCTCGCCGCCACGGTCGCGGTCGCTCTCGTACCGACCCCGGGCGGTCTGGGCTCGGTGGAGGCCGCGCTCGTGGTCGCCCTGGTGGCGGCGGGCGGCCCGGTGGCGGTGGTGACCGCGGTGGTGCTGGCGTTCCGGATCATCACGGTCTGGCTGCCGCTGCTGCCGGGCGCGTTGACGCTGGGCGCGCTGGTGCGGCTGAAGGTGATCTGACACCGGGTGGGACGCCCGCGCGGGCCGGGGAAGAGGAGGCGGCCGTACCGCGGTGCACATCCGGACAATCCCCGGGAAGCGGGGCCGGTCCGTCGGCCGATCCGCGCAGGTCCGGTGCCGATCACCTGTGCGGATACGGCAGGATGAGCGGTCGCGCCCGACGTCGTACACACGTCCGGGCAGGTGCTGATCGTGCATTACGGATTCGAGCAGGTGGCAAGTGACGACACATCACATTCGGCCCATGGGACCTGACATACGGCTCGCCGGCCGGTCCCCGCGTCCCTCGGGAGGCGACCGATGACCCGGGCCCTCACCCTCGACGACTACCTGGTGGCCGGAATCACCCTGGCCGCGGGCCTGTTGGCCGCGTTCCTGCTGCGGCTGCTGATGCGCTGGCTCGGCGGCCACGCGACGAAGACCCGCTGGGGCGGTGACGACGTCATCGTCGACACGCTGCGGTCGCTGGTGCCGTGGGGCGCGTTCGTCGGCGGCGCGGCGGCCGCGGCGGCGGTGCTGCCGCTGACGAAGACCGTGCAGCACAACGTGAACCAGTCGCTGACGGTGCTGTTCATCCTCGTCGCCACCGTCACGTCGGCCCGGGTGATCGCCGGTCTGGTGCGCACGCTCGCCCAGTCGCGGGCCGGGGTCGCCGGCTCGGTCACCATCTTCGTGAACATCACCCGGGTCACGGTCCTCGCCATCGGCTGTCTGGTGATCCTCCAGACGCTGGGCATACCGATCGCGCCGCTGGTCACCGCCCTCGGTGTCGGTGGTCTCGCGGTGGCCCTGGCCCTCCAGGACACCCTCGCCAACCTCTTCGCGGGCATCCACATCCTCGCCTCGAAGACGGTCCAGCCCGGTGACTACATCAAGCTGAGCAGTGGTGAGGAGGGCTATGTCGTCGACATCAACTGGCGGCAGACGACGATCAAGTCGCTCTCCAACAACCTGGTGATCATCCCCAACGGGCAGCTCGCCGGCACGAACATGACCAACTTCAACCAGCCCGAGCAGGACATGACGCTGCTGGTGCAGGTGGGGGTCGGCTACGACAGCGATCTGGAGCATGTGGAGCGGGTGACCAACGAGGTGATCGCCGAGACGATGAAGGAGGTGGAGGGGGCGGTTCCCGATCATGAGCCGGCCGTGCGGTTCCACACCTTCGGTGACTCGCGGATCGGGATGACCGTGATCCTCGGGGTCGGGGAGTTCAGCGACCAGTACCGGATCAAGCACGAGTTCATCAAGCGGCTGCACAAGCGGTACCGGGCCGAGGGGATCAGTGTGCCGGTGCCCCGGCGGGCGATCACGCTGCAGACGGGGGGCGGCGGCGTGGAGATCCCGCACCAGCGGGGGGCTGCCGTCGAGACGGCGCCGTAAGGGAAGAGGGAAGTCTGTCGGGTGCGGGTGAGTGGGGGCTGGTCGCGCAGTTCCCCGCGCCCCTGAAAGGGCTGCAGGCCCTGACGGGCCTGCAGCCCTTTCAGGGCGAAAAGCACGGGGCGCAGCCCCTGCTTTTCAGGGGCGCGGGGAACTGCGCGAGAAGCCCCACCGGACCCGCACCCGAGAAGACCACCCGCCGTGGCGGTCCCCACACCCCGGCCCCTGTCGAGTAGCTCCCCCGTTCGAGATATCTTGATGTCGAGCAATGTTGCAGACGTGGAGCGGAGCACCCGGTGACTGACTCGACCATCATCTACACACACACGGACGAGGCGCCCGCCCTGGCGACCCACTCGTTCCTGCCCGTGATCAAGGCGTACGCCTCGCAGGCCGGTGTCTCCGTCGAGACCCGTGACATCTCGCTGGCCGGGCGCATCATCGCCGTCTTCCCGGAGTACCTGGAGGAGGGCCAGCGCATCGCGGACGCCCTCTCGGAGCTGGGCGAGCTGGCCAAGACGCCCGCGGCGAACATCATCAAGCTGCCGAACATCTCGGCGTCGATCCCGCAGCTCAAGGCCGCCGTCGCGGAGCTGCAGAGCCAGGGCTACGCGCTGCCGGACTACCCGGACGACCCGAAGACCGACGAGGAGCGCGAGATCCGCGCCCGCTACGACAAGATCAAGGGTTCCGCCGTGAACCCGGTCCTGCGTGAGGGCAACTCCGACCGCCGTGCCCCCGCCTCGGTCAAGAACTACGCCAAGACCCACCCGCACCGCATGGGCGCCTGGTCGTCGGACTCGAAGACCGACGTCGCGACCATGGGCGAGAACGACTTCCGCTCCACCGAGAAGTCCGCGGTGATCTCCGAGGCCGGCTCCCTGAAGATCGAGCTGGTCGGCGACGACGGCTCCACCACCGTGCTGCGCGAGTCCGTACCGGTCCTCGCGGGCGAGGTCGTCGACGCCTCCGTGATGCGGGTCGCCGCGCTGCGCGAGTTCCTGACCGCGCAGGTCGCCAAGGCCAAGGCCGAGGGCGTGCTGTTCTCCGTGCACCTCAAGGCCACGATGATGAAGGTCTCCGACCCGATCGTCTTCGGTCACGTGGTGCGCGCCTTCTTCCCGAAGACGTTCGCGCGCTACGGCGAGCAACTGGCCGCGGCCGGCCTCTCCCCCAACGACGGTCTGGGCGGGATCTTCAAGGGCCTGGAGGCCCTGCCGGAGGGCGCCGAGATCAAGGCCGCCTTCGACGCCGAGCTGGCCGAGGGCCCGGCGCTGGCGATGGTCGACTCCGACAAGGGCATCACCAACCTGCACGTGCCGTCCGACGTCATCGTCGACGCCTCGATGCCGGCCATGATCCGCACCTCCGGCCACATGTGGGGCCCGGACGGCCAGGAGGCCGACACCCTCGCGGTGCTCCCGGACTCCTCGTACTCCGGTGTCTACCAGGTCGTCGTCGACGACTGCCGCGCCAACGGCGCCTACGACCCGTCGACCATGGGCTCCGTCCCGAACGTCGGCCTCATGGCGCAGAAGGCCGAGGAGTACGGCTCCCACGACAAGACCTTCGAGATCCCGACCACGGGCACGGTCCGCCTCGTCGACCAGGCCGGGAACGTCGTCATCGAGCAGACGGTCTCCGCCGGTGACATCTTCCGCGCCTGCCAGACCAAGGACGACCCGATCCGCGACTGGGTCAAGCTGGCCGTCACCCGCGCCCGCGCCACCGGCGACCCGGCCGTGTTCTGGCTGGACGAGACCCGCGCGCACGACGCCAACCTGATCGCCAAGGTCAACGCCTACCTGCCGGAGCACGACACCGAGGGCCTGGACATCCGTGTCCTCGCCCCGGTCGAGGCCACCAAGCTGTCGGTGGAGCGCATCCGCCGCGGCGAGAACACGATCTCCGTCACCGGCAACGTGCTGCGCGACTACCTCACCGACCTGTTCCCGATCCTGGAGCTGGGCACCAGCGCCAAGATGCTGTCGGTCGTCCCGCTGATGGCGGGCGGCGGCCTCTTCGAGACGGGCGCCGGCGGCTCCGCCCCGAAGCACGTGCAGCAGCTGGTCAAGGAGGACTACCTGCGCTGGGACTCCCTCGGTGAGTTCTTCGCGCTGGTCCCGTCCCTGGAGCAGTACGCGACGGCCACCGGCAACACCAAGGCCAAGGTCCTCGCCGACACCCTGGACCGCGCCACGGCGACCTTCCTCAACGAGGACAAGTCCCCCTCGCGTCGCGTCGGCGGCATCGACAACCGCGGCAGCCACTTCTTCCTGTCCCTGTACTGGGCCCAGGAGCTGGCCGCCCAGACCGACGACGCCGACCTCGCGAAGGCCTTCGCGCCGCTCGCCGAGACCCTCACGGCGAACGAGCAGACCATCGTCGACGAGCTGATCGCCGTCCAGGGCAAGCCGGCCGACATCGGCGGCTACTACCAGCCCGACCCGGCCAAGGCCGCCGCGGTCATGCGCCCGTCGGCCACGTGGAACGAGGCGCTGGCGAACTTCGCCTGAGCCTCACTCACAGCGCCCAGCGCACAGCGGACCGCCCCGGCCGGGATCCTTCCCGGCCGGGGCGGTCCGTTGTCACGTCCGGCTCCGCACGGTCAGGCGGTGCCGAGGGCCGTCCGCAGGGTCGCGACCGCCTGCCCGATGGCGGCCTCGGCGGCGTGCGTCCCGCGCAGCGCGTCGAGCATCACGAAGTCGTGGATGATCCCCTGGTACCGCACGGCGGTCACCGGCACCCCGGCCTCGCGGAGCCTGTTCGCGTACGCCTCGCCCTCGTCGCGCAGCACGTCGGCCTCGGCGGTGACGACGAGGGCCGGGGGGAGCCCCGTGAGCTGCTCGGGGGTGGCGCGCAGCGGTGAGGCGGTGATCTCGGCGCGCTCCTGCTCGCTGGTCGTGTACTGGTCCCAGAACCACCGCATCGCGTCGCGCCGCAGGAAGTAGCCCTCGGCGAACTGTTCGTACGAGCCGGTGTCGAAGGCGGCGTCGGTCACCGGGTAGAACAGCACCTGCTGGACCAGGGGGACATCGCCCCGTTCCTTCGCCATCAGGGTCAGCGCGGCAGTCATGTTGCCGCCGACGGAGTCACCGGCCACGGCGATACGGGTGGCGTCCAGGTAGTGAGCTGCGCCCTCGGCGACGATCCAGCGGGCCACCGCGTAGTTCTGCTCGACGGCGACCGGATAGCGGGCCTCGGGCGAGAGGTCGTACTCGGGGAAGACCACGGCGGCCCGGGCGCCCACGGCCAGCTCACGCACCAGCCGGTCGTGCGTGTGGGCGTTGCCGAACACCCAGCCGGCGCCGTGGATGTAAAGGATCACCGGGAGCGTGCCCCGGGCGCCCGCGGGGCGGACGATCCGGGCCCTGACCTCGCCGGTGGGCCCGCCCGGCACGGTCACCCACTCCTCGTCGACGGCCGGCTTCTCGATGCCGTCCCCCGACTGCACCTCGTCGACGGTCTTACGGCCCTCCACCGGACCGAGGTCGAAGAGGTACGGCGGGTTCGCGGTCGCCTCCGCGAAGGCAGCGGCGGCGGGCTCCAGGACGGGGCGGGGACCGGTGGCGGTGGCGATGCCGGTGGTGGTTGCGGACATGGCAGATCTCCTCGGGTGGGGTGCCACGGGCAGGCTCGGCCGGCGGGGTTCGCCGAGGCGGCGGCACACCATGACAGTAGCGCGCGATTAAGTCGTGCACAACTGAATAGCTCTCGCCGCAACCGGGAGCCTGACGGTAGGGTTGGAGATCGTCGGGCATCATCAGCATCGTCATGCGGAGCACAGGGCGGAGGAGCGACACCGTGAGCGCAGTCGGCGACATCGTGGACACGACCGGGGCACAGCCGGCGCAGGGGCACAGCCTGCTTCTGGACGACCAGCTCTGTTTCGCCCTGTACGCCGCCTCGCGCGCGGTCACGGCCCGCTATCGGCCGCTGCTCGACGAGCTGGGGCTCACCTATCCGCAGTACCTGGTCATGCTGGTGCTGTGGGAGCAGGACTCGATCTCCGTACGCGACCTGGGCGCCGCGCTGCAGCTGGAGTCGAGCACGCTGTCCCCGCTCCTCAAACGCCTGGAGGCCGGCGGGCTGCTGCGCCGTGAACGCCGTACGGACGACGAGCGTTCCGTCGCCATCCGGCTCACCGAGTCCGGCGCCCAGTTGGAGGAGCGGGCCCGGACCGTCCCCGTCGACATCGGTGCGGCCATGGGGCTGACCCCCGAACAGCACACCATGGCCAAGCAGTTGCTCCGACTGCTCACGGCGAACGTCAGCCGGGACTGACGCGAGCTCGGCCCAGTGCGCTGACGCGAGCTCGGCCTAGTGCGTGGTGTCCAGCCTGTCCCGCTGCTCCTCCGTCAGCTCCAGCTCCACCGCGTCCAGGTTCTCGTCCAGTTGGGCGAGCGACGACGCCCCGGCCAACGGAACGATCGGGAACGGTCCCCCCAACTGCCAGGCGAGCACGACCTGGTTGACGGTCGCGCCGGTCTCCCGCGCCACCTCGCCGAGCACCTTCGTCCGGGCGGGGGTGCCCGGGTGGTTGTAGTCCCGTTGGAGCCTGTCCGGCCGTAGGTACCCGCCCGTGAGCAGCGGAGAGTACGCGACCAGGGTGAGGTCCGGTTCGTCCTCCAGATAGCTCAGCAGTTCGCCGGTGGCGGCGCCGAGCGTGCCGTGCGCCCAGAGGTCTCCGGGGATGTCGGTCCGTGGCCGCAGATAGCTGTGGTGGTACTGGAGCACCTCGTAGCCGGGCAGCCCGGCCGCGGCGGCGAGGGCACGGGCCCGCTCCACCCGCCACACGGCGTGGTTGCTCACGCCGAGCAGTCCGACCGTGCCCTCGGCGACGAGTTCCGCGAACCCCTCGACGGTCTCCCGGACCGGCACCGTACGGTCCTCGATGTGCGCGTAGAGCAGGTCGAGCCGCTCCACGCCGAGGCGTTCCCGGCTGCGTTCGGCCGATTCCCGGATCACCTTGGCCGACAGGCCCTCGGCGTTGTCGACATATCCGGTGCCAGGCGCGAGGGGGCGGGCGCCGAGTTTGGTGGCGATGACGATCTCCTCGCCCACGCCCCGGCTGCGCCGCCACCGGCCGAGCAGTTCCTCGCTCTGGCCGCCCTGTCCGCCGTCGGTCCAGAACGCGTAGTTGTCGGACGTGTCGATGAAGTTCCCGCCCGCCTCGACATAGCGGTCGAGCAGGGCGAAGGACGTCTTCTCGTCCGTCCGCGAGCCGAACAGCATCGCGCCGAGCGCGAGCACGCTCACCTCGCGGCGGGTCTCCGGATCACTGCCGATCGTGCGGTACTTCATGATGGCGCCTCCCGTTCCGCCCGGCTCTCGGGCTCGAAGGGGAGTCTTCAACTTGAAGCGCACGCAAAGTCAACGCCCTTCGCGGACCGTTCCGCGCTCACTATTGTTCGGCTGTGACCGAGACCGAACCCAGACTCCTCGCGGAGCTGCGGCTTCCCGACATGCCGCTGCACGATCCGTTCGTCGTCGCCGACGCCGAGACCCGCACCTATCACCTCTACACGTCCAACGACCCGGCCGTCTCGGGTGTGGACGGCACCGGCACGATGGTCTACCGCAGCGCCGATCTGCGGGACTGGACACGGCCCGTCGTCGTCTTCCGGACGGCCGACCAGCAGGGGATCTGGGCGACCGACGGGGCGTGGGCGCCGGAGGTGCACGCGTGGAACGGCAGGTACTACCTGTTCACCACGCTGCACGACGAGAACAAGCCGCTCAAGGTGCCGCCGGCCGGCCGGTGGGGCACGCCCTTCCAGCTCCCGAACCACATGCGCGGCACTATCACCGCCGTGTCCGACTCCCTGCTGGGCCCCTTCACCGTCGTGGACCCCACCCGCCCCACCCCGCCCGCGCACCTCATGACCCTCGACGGCACCCTCTACGTAGACCCGTCCGGGCAGCCCTGGATGGTGTACGCGCACGAGTGGCTGCAGACCGTCGACGGCACCATGGAGGCGATCCGGCTGGCCCCGGACCTGACCCGCACCCTCGGCGACCCGGTCTTCCTCTTCAAGGCCTCGGACGCGTCCTGGCTCGGCGAGGAGATCCCCGCCGGGGTGCCGCACCAGCTCGCGCCGTACATCACCGACGGCCCCCAACTGCACCGGACGCCCGACGGCTCCCTGCTGATGCTGTGGTCGACGTACGAGAAGAACGTGGCCGGCGACGACGGCACCGTCAGCGGCGGCTATGTGCAGACCTACGCCGTCTCCGCGTCCGGCGGGATCGAGGGGCCGTGGACCCAACGGCGGCCCCTGGTAAGGGAGGACAGCGGCCACGGCATGCTGTTCCACACCTTCGACGGCCGGTTGCTGATGATCCTCCACCGCCCCTTCGAGAACGCCCGCGGCAAGCTCTACGAGATGCGGCTCGACGGCGAAGAACTGAGCGTGCTGCGCCGCCGTGACGACCTCGACGGGGGCGGCTGAGGGTGAACCAATAACCAAGGGGCCGTTTCGGATGACTCCAAAACGGCCCCTGAGCTGCGTACTCTTGCGACTCTTTCGAGTCGGGACGACAGGATTTGAACCTGCGACCCCTTGACCCCCAGTCAAGTGCGCTACCAAGCTGCGCCACGTCCCGTCGCGTCGTACACGAAGTGTTGTGTGAACGCGCAGGTAAACCCTACCCCACGACGCCCGGACCCCTGCCCCGCGCACCCCGGACGTCGGGTTCGGGCAGACCCCGCGACGCCCCGGTCAGATCGGCTCGTAGCCGGTCGCGGATGTGCAGGATCAGCGCGGCGAGGTCGGCGCAGTAGACGGACGGATTGCGGAAGCCGCTCGCGGAGGCGTACCGATGGGCGAAGAGACCGCCCCCGCAGACGGCGAGCAGCGGGCAGCCCCCGCAGGTCGGTCCCAACCCAGCGGCTCCGGACTGCCGTTGCCGGATGACCGGCTGGTCGAGGACGTCGTCGAGGGTGTGCCGGAAGACGTCGAGCCCGGTCTCCGGCGCCCCCGCGTAGGCGACCTTGAGGGAGTCGGACTGCTCGATGGAGCCGTCGGTCTCGATGACGGCCAGCGTCGCCGGGGCCAGCCCGACGGACTCGGTACGGATCGAGCCGCCCAGCATGCCCGCCATCAGCTCCTCGAAGAGCCGCACCCCGGTCTCCCGAACGGGGGCGTCGTACCAGCGGTCGAACACCTGCCGCAGCCAGTCGGCGTACGGCGCCTCCCCCTGGTGAGCCGTCGCGCCCCCGGCGTCGACCGGCGGCGCGGCCGGCGTACGGTCGCGCCGATGCGCGAGGCCCGGGGGCGGTGTGTCCCAAGTGCCGTGTGGCAGCAGGAGATCGATGCGGGGCGGACGGGAGGCGAGCAGGGCCTCGTAGGTGTCGACGGGGTCGTTGGCCAGGTCGATCGTGCACAGCAGGCCCGCGTACAAGGAGCGATACTCGGCGGAACCCAGCCGCCCCAGCCCCTCCATCACCCGCCGGTGACTCCCCTCACCCGCCGGAAAGCGCCGGTGCCGGTCGTGGCCGGCGCGGGTGCCGTCGACGCTGACGCTCACGCCCACCCGACAACGGTGCAGCACGTCCAGGATGTCGGGGGTGAGCAGCACACCGTTGGTCTGCATCGAGAACCGGACGGGCACACCCACCCGCTCCGGCCCGGCCCGGAGAATCTCCAGCAACTCCCGCAACCGCCCCGCCCCGAGCAGCAGCGGCTCCCCACCGTGCAGCACCATCCGGACGTCGGGCAGCCCATGAGTCACCGCGTGCTCCGCGATACGCCGGGCCACCTGCTCGGCGACGACCGGTTCCATGACCCGGGGCTTGGCACGCCAGCTGGTGTCGGCGGAGTGATAGACGTAGCAGTAGTCGCAGTCCAGGTTGCAGCGGCTGTGCACCTTGAGCACGAACTGCCGTAAGGACACGGGACGCGGGGACACGGGAGTCGAACGGACCGACGGGGACGTCACCCCATCGACGCTTCCGCTTCGCCCGCGAGCGAGGACTCGAACTCGGCGAGATACGAAACCTCCGGATGCGCGGCCTCCCAGGCGACACGACGCAGCACATGACCGAGGGCGCTGTCCTCGACGACGGTACCGGGGTGGCCCTCGGCAGGCCTGATCGGACCCGCGCCGGCAGGGGCGCGTCCCGCAGACACATCCGGCGAGGACAAGAAGGGTGACACCGCACTCCTAGGGGCCATGCTGACACGGGGGTGCCGCCCGGCGGACGGCGCCCGTGGCGGTGAGCGGAGAATAGCAGCGAAGCTAAGGAAAACGGCAGGAATCAACACAAAGCACCGTAAAGAAGACCTCACCCTTCCGGATGGGACTCACACCGCTCCCCGGGGCACGGAATCAGAAGGTGAAGGGTGGCTCGATGTCCGCGTCCAGTCGCACCCCGCTGTCCACCGCCTCGTAGGTCGGGTGGTCCACTCCCAAGGTCTGGGCGGCGAGTTGCAGGGCCCCACTGTAGTGCTCCTCCGACTCCTGCGTCACACCAGCCCCCGCGAGGTCGACCGCGAGGTTGGAACGCAGGGTGACGACGTCGTAGTGATCGGCGCCCAGAGTCTCCAACACCCCTGCGAGGGCCTCGCGTTCGAGGGCGATGGCGGCTTCCGTCTCACCGGTGTCGACCAGGCAGTTGGCATGGTTGATCATCGCGTCCAGGGTGTACGGATGCCGTTCTCCGAGGGTGTCGGTCAGCGCTCGCAGGGCGCGTTCGGAGGTGGCACGGGCGGCCGCCGCGTGGCCGCCGAGCCGCAGATAGATCGCCAGGTTGTTCTGGCAGCCGAGGGTGTAGGGGTGCGACTCCCCGAGGGTCTGCCGCTGACGGGTCAGGATGTGATCGGCGTGGTCGCGGGCGGTGTCGACGTCGCCGAGCGCCGCGAGCACATTGGCCAGGTCGGCACGGGCGGCCAGGGTGTCCGGGTGGTCGCGGCCCCGGTCCTCCGCGTACATCAGATGGACGGACGCGACGAGTTCACGGGCCTCCTCGTAGCGGCCGGCCCGGCGCAGCGCCACCGCGTGGTTCCGCTGGGTGGACAGGGTCTGGGCGTGGCGCGGGCCGAGCCGCTCCCACAGCAACTGGCAGGTCTCCTCCAGCAGCGCGAGCGCGGCCCGGAGGTCGCCGGTCTCGCGCAGGTCGCGGGCGTAGTTGGAGGCCGCGCTGAGGGTGTAGATGTCGGTCGGGCCCTTGAGGTCGAGGCGGTCGCGGTAGACGCGCCGGTGGATCTCC
The DNA here is from genome assembly GCF_055657445.1 of Streptomyces sp. NPDC107538. NCBI lineage: Bacteria > Bacillati > Actinomycetota > Actinomycetes > Kitasatosporales > Streptomycetaceae > Streptomyces > Streptomyces sp. NPDC107538. The sequence continues at coordinate 79,859 of NZ_JBVKAY010000006.1, forward strand.
AGTGCCGCGCGCCGGTCCCCGCACAGATACTCGGAGACCCCGAGATTGCTGGCGTGCATGGACAGCCGCAGGTCGTCGGGGGGCCACACCGCCTTGCTGGCCTCGTACGTGGCCCGGTCCCACTCCCGGGCCTCGGCGTAACGGCCCAGGGCGTTGAGGTCGGCGGCGACGTTCGCGGCGGCGATCAGCGTACGGCGGCGGCCGGGGCCCATGAGGGCCGCCAGCCGTCGGTGGACGTCGAGGTCGTTGTCCCAGGCGTCGCGTGAGGCGCCCTGTGAGCGCAGGATGTTGCCGAGCTGGGTGCGCAGGCTCAGTACCTGGATGTCGTCCGGGCCCAGGCGTTCGGTCCACTCGGCGAGGACGCGCTCGGCGGTGTCCCGGGCGGACCCCAGCAGATTGCGGCGCCACAGACAGCGGACCGTGTCGATGATCCACTGCTGCACCTCGGGATCGTCGCTGCGTACCGCCCGGCTGGGCCACAGATGGGGCAGGAGCTGTGCGTAGCGCGACCAACTCTCGGGCGCGCCAGGGGACTTGGGGTTGCCTGCGGCCAGCGCGGAGTGCACCACGGCCCGCAGCTCCAGGCGTCGTTCCAGGGGCATCGAGTGGCGGATCTCGGCCTGTACCAGGCGGTGGACGACGACCGTGCCCTCCTCCTGGTCCGCCTGGGCCAGCCCGAACCGGTTGATCTCCTGGAAGACCTCACTGATGGTCACCTCGTCCCGGGGCTCGTCCTCGTCGAGGGTGAGGGCGTCCATCAGGGAGCGGGTGTAGAGCAGTTCCATGGGGACGGGATCGGCGCCGAAGAAGGAGCAGATCTCCAACAGGTCCGCCGCCGCCGGGCTGTTGGCCCGGATCTCCTCCAACGACACCAGCCAGCCCGCCATTTCCAGCGAGCGTTTCTCCGTGCGCTTGAGCAGCTCGGTCGCGTGGGTGCGCAGCAGTCGCAGATACCGGTCGACGGGCATGGCCGTGGCGCTCAGCCATACGGCTGCCTGGTGGACGGCGAGCGGGAGATCGCCGAGTTCGTGGGCGATCTGCCGGCTGCTGTCCGGGGCGAGGCCCGGGTTGTGCCGCGCGAGGAGGGCCACGCTCTCGGACCGGCTGAACACCTCGACCGCCAGGACGTCTCCGGCCTCTTCCCAGGTGCGGTCGCGGGAGGTGACGAGCACATGTCCGCCCGGCGGCGTCTCGGCGGGGAGCCACTCGGCGGTCTCCTCCGGTGAGCCCGCGCTGTCGAACACGATCAGCCAGCTGCGGTACGGAGTCCCGCCGGCCAGGGCTCTGAGCACCCGTTGGGCGGTGAGCGCGGTGTCCTCGCCGTGTTCGATGCCGAGTTGGGGTGCGAGACGGGCCAACTCGCTTGCTATGACGGTGGGTTCGGCGGCCGGAACCCACCACACCACGTCGTAGGAACCGCGGAAGCGATAGGTGTACTCCAGTGCCGTCTGTGTCTTGCCGACCCCGCCGAGGCCGACGAGCACCTGGGGCGAGGCGGAGTCCTCGGCGGTGGTGAGCCGGTCCCGCAGCTCGTGCAGCAACGCGTTCCGGCCGGTGAAGCCGTTGTTCCTCGGGGGCAGCGACTCGACGGGCGGGTTGGTGCCCGGATAGCGCGGGGGTTCCGGGGTCAGAAGGGTGGGGGTTCCGCGTGCCGGGGTCGGTGCCGACGGCGGCGGGCCGACGCTCTGGCGCAGCCGCCGTACCGCGTTCACCGACGTGAGGTGGGCGATGCTGGGGGCGGCGGCGAGGTCGAAGGGCGGGTCCAGGGCCCGTTCGCCGCCGTGCACGCGGACGGCGATCAGTTCGGGCGCCAGCGCGCGCTCTCGGCCGGTCAGGGCCCGCCAGAGCGCGGCGGACTGCGGCACCTCGGCGTACGCCTCGGACAGCAGGGCGAGGACCCTGCCCTCCTCCGCCAGGGCACGCACCACCTCCGGGGCGGTCTCGCCGGGCGGGGTGGCGGTGATGTCGTGCAGGGTCACACGGAAGCCGGCGGATTCCAGGTGCCAGGCCGCCCACTCCGCCCAGACCCGGTCCTCGGGCGCGTAGCTGACGAAGAGACAGGCGCTGATGGCCCGGCTCTTGTTCATGTACGCGGTGAGCAGCCTCTGCCGGTCCTCGTCGGGCAGGGGGACGCCGCGACGGACCTCGCCGTCGGTGAGCCAGTCCGTGAGCCGTTCGCAGGCCTTGAGCACGGTGCCCTCCTGCAACGGACGGTCACCGACGGGCGCGACGATCTCCTCGTACGCGTAGAACGTCTTGTACGGGATCTCCACATCGCCCCAGTACCGTTCGACGCTGCCCTCCTCCAGCCACGACAGATGGCCGCCGAAGACCTCCCGGGCGCGGTCGCGGCTGATCTCCAGGCGCTCGCGCTCCGCGTCCTCGACGCGCATGGGCACCGGCAGCAGGCGTATCGGCCGGCGGGAGCCCTTGGTCACGGCGCGGGCCACGTGCGCGGAGCCGCGCATGTTCTGCACGTTGTAGACGAAGCCCAGGACGAGGGTGTCCGGGAGGAGCACCGTACAGATGCCCGAGCTGTCGGTGACGCCGGTGCGGCTGTCGATCAGGACGTAGTCGTAGCGGGCGGCCATCTCCTCGCGCATCTCCAGCAGGAACGATCCGCCGCCGAGCCGTTCGTAGAAGGCGTGCCAGTCGAAGGAGGTCACGGAGTCCGAGTAGGCGGCGTTCTGCCGCCCGGCGGGCAGGAAGTCCAGCCGTCCGCCGCTCGCGAATCTGAGGTCGAGGCCGACGACGTACGGTGTGAGGTCGAGCGTCCGGCGGAACCAGCCGTCGTCCTGCGGGACCTCCTCGCGGCCGGGCAGGAGCACCGCCTGCTGGTAGGCGCGCAGCAGGTCGATCAGCCCGTCGGTGTCGCGCAGTTCGGGGTCGGTGAGCAGTGGGTGGAAGTAGCTGTGCAGGCCCGGGGCCTCCAGGTCCCAGTCGACGGCCAGCACGCGTTTGCCCCGACTGGCCAGGATCCAGGCCACGTTGGCCAGGGCCATGGTGCGGCCGACGCCGCCCTTGAACGAGTAGAAGGTGACGACCTGGCCTCGGCCGTCCGGGGCGCTGGAGGGGCTCATCCGGTCTCCTGGGCAGTCGTGGTCATCGGGCGTACGGTTCGTCGGGCGGCCGGGCGGTCGGCCGGGCGGTGGTCGGCGGGGGCGGGCGGTCAGAGGCGGGGCATCGACGGCGGGGGCTCACCCGGCGGCAGGCGTCGGACATGGCCGCTGGCGGCGATCCGGTTCTGCGTGACCGTCACCGCCCGGGCCAGCATGTCGTCGAACTCGTGCTGGTCCACGGGGGCCCAGAAGACCGGGTCATGGGGGTCGTTGCGCCGCATCCAGTTCCGTTCGAAGACCCTTCTGACCGCGTCCCACAGCGCCTCGTTCTCCGCGCCCGACTCCCTGTCGTGCTCGTGGCAGGGCACCAGGACCGCGGTCGTCGGGTGGTACAGCTCGTCGTATCTGCGCAGCGCCCCCCGGTACGGCGCCTCGCGCGCCGACCAGGCGTCGACGAGCAGGACACACGCCTGGTTGAGGTGGCGGGCCCGGTTGAGATGGCGGATCAACTGGGGGCTCACCGCCTCGACGCTCGTGGTGTGCCCGTCGCCGGTGATGACCCGCCTGGCCCGCTCCACGACGGTCGGGACCCGCGGCGGGCTGTAGGGCGCCCACATCCACGGCGCCTCCCCGTAGTACGCGGTGTGCGAACGGCCCAGCGGGGGCTGCTCCTTGGTGCAGGCCGCGACGAATATCCGTACGTGGCCGGTGAGTTCCGGCGTCTCGTTGACGGGGAAACAGCCCCGGACCTCGGAGAGGTCGAAGGCGGGAGGCGCGTCGACGGGAAGGTTGAAGGGGTCCGCCGCGTCGCGCACCCGGCGGGCGATCTCCTCGACGACATGCCGGTACGCGGGTCCGCCCGGGTCCGACTGCATCAGTTGCAGCAGCCCGTGCCGGAGGTACTCCTGCCCCAGCCCCGGTTCCGTGTACTGCACGGCCTTGACCTCGGCGGGCATCCTGCGCTGCGGCACCGGCTCCCAGAGCACCGGGACCAGCGCGCGCGGCGGCACGGAGGTCTTCTCCTGGTAGCGCTTCACCCGTGCGGCGAAGTGGGTCCACTCCTTGCCGCAGTACTCGCTGCGGAAGTACGCCGGCGAGTAGAGCGCGACCATGGATTTGCAGGAGCCGACAGCGCGGCTCAGCTCCAGCAGCCAGTCGTCGCCGAGCATGATGTTGACGACGTCACGGAAGGTGGGCTGCCGGGCCGATACCGAGCCCGGGAGGTCGAGGGCCTCCAGCAGGTCCTCGTAGAACCGCCCCACATACGCCGCCCGGTCGTCCCGCCTGGCGTAACTGAGAAAGAAATACGGCTGATCCAAGGCGCCCCCCAGCATGCCGCACCGCATCGACGGCATCGAAGGTCCTACCCTGCCGCCGCCGATCTCAGACATACGGACGACCGTCGAGTGAACACCCGGCGACCGTGACGGTGACCGCGACCGTGACCGCGGCCGGCGAACCCGAAGCAACCGGACCCCGCGGGCGGGATCGCCCGCGGGGTCCGGTCGCTGTTCCTCGTGCTCCGTCCGACGCGCCGGCCGTCAGGTGACCGGCGGCTCGATGTCCGCGTCGATCGGCTGCCAGCGGGTGACCGCCCGGGTCATGGGATGGTCGCCGCCGAGTTCCCGGCTCTCGCGGGCGCGCCGTTCCGCCTCTTCGTGGAGCCGGCCGGCCTCCTCGTGCAGCAGTTCGGCCTCGTCCGAGTCGTCCCGCCGCAGTGCGGCCGCCAGGTTCGAGGCCGCGGCGATGGCGAGGTAGTGATCGGGGCCGAGGACCTCGGTCAGTCCCTCGTGCGCCTCACGGCCCGCCTTCACGGCCCGTGCGTGCGCGCCGTTCTCGGACAGGTCCGTCGCGTGGTTCAGCCGGCAGGTGAGGGTGTAGGGGTGGCGCGGGCCGAGGAGGCGGCGGAAGCGGTCGACGGTGCGGGTCGACAGCTCCAGGGCGGCCTCCGGCTCACCGGTCAGCCGGAGCAGGACGGCCAGGTTGGTGGCGCAGGCGAGGGTGAAGACGTGGTCGGGACCGAAGCGGCGCTCGTAGCGGTCGAGGGTCTCCTTGGCCAGCTCGCGGCCCCGAACGGACTCCCCCCGGTCGTACAGGTCCGCGCTCAGGTTCGTCGCGACGGCCAGGGTGTCGGGGTGGTCGGGGCCCAGTTGCTTGAGCGCCTGCTCGAACGTCTCGTTCGTCGCGGTGTAGGCCTTCTCGTACTCGCCCTGCCTCCGGTACAGGATGGCGGCGCCGAGGGAGGCCCGGAAGGTGATCAGGTGGTCGGGCCCCAGCGCGCGGCGGCTGCGCTTCAGCGTGTCCTCGATGAGCTTCGACGCCTCCCGGAACGCTCCGGCGGCACGGAGGTCGCGGGCGTAGTTGGTGGCGGAGTTGAGGGTGGAGCGCTGGTCGGGTCCGAAGATCTCGCGGCGCTGTTTGAGGATGTCCCGGTTGGTCTCGCGGGCGGCCTGCCGGTTGCCGGACAGGAACTCGGACACGGCGAGGTTGTTGGCCGCCTGGAGGGTCCGCTGGTGGCTGTCGCCGAAGATCCGCCGGGTCCGCCGCAGGGTCTCCCGGTCGCTCTCCATGGCGTCGGCGTACCGGCCGACACCGCGCAGGTCGGCGCCGAGGCTCATGGCGGCGCCGAGGGTGTAGGGGTGGTCCCCGCCGAGAATCGCGCTGCCCCGCTCGTAGACGTCTCGTGTCACCTCGTACGCCTCGGGCAGGCGGCCCTGGTCGCGGAGGGCGTTGCCGAGTTCGGTGCGCAGCCGCAGGACGAGCGCGTCGTCCTCACCGAAGCGGGGCAGCCAGCTGGCGAGGACCCGTTCGGCGGTGCTGTCGGCGGTGTCGGCGTCGCCGCTGCGCCAGAGGTAGCGGACGGTGTCGCAGATCCACTGCCGTACCGGGAGGTTGTCGCTCTCCTTGGCCTGGGTGGGCCACAGGTGCGGAAGCAGGGTGGCGTACCGCCGCCAGGTGTCGGACTCGTCGGGGTCCTTGGGGTTGGCCTGGCCCAGTACGGCCTGGGCCCGTTCGCGCATGGCGGTCTGCTCGTCGGGGGTGAGCTGGTCCCGCAGGACCCGCTGGATCAGTCGGTGCAGGGTCAGCGTGTCGGTCCGCTGGTCGACCTGGGCGAGGCCGTTGCGGACGATCTCGCCGTAGAGCCGGCTCATCAGCAGCGGGTCGGAGAGGCTGGGGTCGTGCCGTTCGAGCAGTTCGAGGGCGGGTCGGCTGCTGAGCATGTCCCGTGGGATCGGATCCGGCCCGAAGAACGCGCACAGTTGGAGCAGTGCGGCCGCGGCGGGCGTGCGGGACTTCAGCCGATCGAGTGACCAGCTGGCCGCTGCCGAGGTCGGGTAGTCGGGGGCAGACTGGCTGCGCAGGATGTCGGTCATCTGGGTACGGAGCATCTCCACATAGGTGTCCACGGGCATCGCCGATTCCTGGAGTGAGGCGGCGGCGAGGCTCACGGCCAGCGGGAAGTCCCCGAGTTCCTCGGCCACTCGAGCCGCTTCTGCGGGTTCGAGTGCCTGGTTGTAGCGGCGCAGCAGGGCGACGCTCTCCTCACGGGTGAAGAGGTCCACCTCGATGCGCGCGGCGCGTTCGGCCCAGGCGGGATTTCGCGAGGTGATGAGGATGTGGTGACCGGGCCCACTGACCGGAACCAGACCATCCAGGTCGGCCGGTTTCTCGGCGTTGTCGTACACGAGCAACCAACGCGCGTGGGGGGTGCCGCGACGCAGCTTGTCCAGAACCTCGTTGCATACGGCCGTCAAGTCCTTGCCACCAAGGGGCACACCGAGATGCCCGGCCAGCGTGTTCAGGTCCTGGCGGATCTGCGTCGGCTCCGCGGCGTTGATCCACCAGACGAGATCGTAGTCCGACTCGAAGCGGTACGCGTACTCGAGCGCGAGCTGCGTCTTCCCCACGCCGCCCAGTCCGTAGAGCGCCTGTGGCAGCACGGCGGTGGGGCCGGAGAGCAGGCTGTCGCGCAGTCGTTCGATGAGTGTCCGGCGGCCGGTGAAGACGGCGTTGCGCTGCGGTCGGCCCCCGATGACCTGCGGTGGAGTACCGGGGAGCCGGGCCGCCGCCGCCAGTCCGACGGCGGCGGGACGGGACCCCGGTTCGACCGAACCGGCGCGGTCGACGGTGGTCAGGAGGCGGGCCACGGCCTCCTCGGCGGTGACACTCGCAAGGCTGACGGCCGAAAGGGGCGCGAACTCGGGCGGGGGTGGTGTGTCGTCGACCCTCAGCGGGACGATCATGCCGATCTGGCCGGACGGATCCCTGCGGCTGGTCCGCTGCCAGATCTCCCGCGCGTGGGGCAGCGCTGTGTACTGCGGGGAGAGCAGCACGACCATGCGTCCCTCACCGGCCAGAGTGCGGTCGAGGCCCGTCGGGGTGACGGAGCCGGCCGTGACGTCGTCCACCTCGATCGGGGCGAGCGTCGCCTCGTAGCCGGCCGCCCGGAGCACGGTGACGGTCCAGTCGGCCCACAGCCGGTCGGTCGCGGCGTAGCTGACGTAGAAGTCCTTGCGCATGATCGGGGAGGTCCGCTCGTACTCCGCGCGCAGCGTCTGGCGGTACGGCTCCGGCATGTTGCTCAGACGGGTCACCCGGTTGTCGGTGAGCCGGGCGGTCAGCCGTTCGAACGCGGCCAGCAGGGTGCCGTCCTGGCGGCGCTCCCCCACGGTCGCGGGGATCTCCTCGTACGCGTAGCTGGGTTTGTACGGGATCTCGACGCTGCTCCAGTACTGGTCCTGCTCCTCGGACGGCACCCAGTCCAGGAAGGGGGCGAACAGGCTGCGTGCCTGGTAGCGGCCCGCTTCCAGGCGGTCGCGGCCGGCGTCCTCGACACGCATGGGGACGGGGACGATACGGATGTCGCGCTGGGTGTGGGAGACGCGGCGGATCGAACGTGCGACGTGCGCGGCGCCGTTGACGCCCTGACGGCTGAGGGTGAAGCAGTCCACGACGATGTCCGGCATGACGACCGTGCAGATGCTCGCGGTGTCGCTGAGGCCGGTCCTGCTGTCGATCAGGACGTAGTCGTAGCGTGCGGCCATGTCGTCGCGGAGCGCGGTGAGGAAGTCGGCGCCGCCCATGCGGTAGAAGGTGCCCCAGTCGAAGGTGCTGACGGTGACCGCATAGGTGTCCGGGTCCTGTACGCCGGCGGGCAGCAGGTCCAGTTTTCCGCCCGGCGGCAGCCGTAGTTCCGTGCCGACGGCGTACCGGTCGACGCGGGCCCGTTCCCGGTGGTCGGGTTCCTCGGGCAGGCCGCCCCCGTTGGGCCGGGGTGGACCGGCCGCGCCCCCGCCGTCGACGCCGGAGCCCACCCGTGGGGTGACCGCGTGCCGGGCGAAGTCGCTGACCATCTCTATGACTCCCGCGCTCTCGGTGAGTTCGGGGTCGGCGAGCAGGGGCTGGAGATAGGTGTGCAGTCCGGGGGCTTCGAGGTCCCAGTCCACGACGAGGACGCGCAGACCGTTGCTGGCGAGGATCCAGGCGGTGTTGACCAGCGCCATGGTGCGGCCCGTACCGCCCTTGAAGGAGTAGAAGGTGATGATGGTGCCCCGGCCGCGGTCGTCATGGGTCATCTTCCTGCTCCTTCTCAAAGGGCTGCGGTGTGGAGGAGGCGCGGGCAGTGATCGGGGGTGCCAGCCCGGTACGGGTGCGCGGGGTGGCCGCCGTGGTCAGCACGGGGAGCGAGGCGGACGTGATCCGGGACATCTCCAGAGAGGTGAACGTGAGGGTCTCGAGAAAGGAGACGAGATGGTTCTGCGCCTTCGCGACCACGGCGTGCAGGGCTCCGTCGAAATCGTCCGAACCTATCCCCGACTGCAGTAACGGCAGGGGATCCCCGGTTCCCTTCGCCCAGTTGAACGGAAGGGCGCCACGGACCGCCTCCCAGTAAGCCTTGCTCCGGGGGCCGTCACCCGCCTCGTCGGGGGCGCACGGGACTATGGCCGCGCTGCCCGGATGATTGCTCCGGTCGTAGGCGCGGAGCGCTCGTCCGTACGGCTCGTCCGCGGCGGCCGAGGCCTCCACCAGGAGGACCGCGACCTGCCCCTGCCCCCGAGCCTCGTCCAGCGTGGCGCCGAGCACGTCCGAGACGATCTCGGTCCGTACGGTGAAGCCACGCTCTCTCAGCAGGAGGCTCGCTCTCTCGGCCAGCGGTTCCGGAGAATCGGCGTGGTAGGGGTTCCAGTCGGTCGGGCTCTCCCCGTGGCAGCCCGGGTCCGTCGCCTTCCGGTGGGCGTTCGCCGAGGTCCGGGCGGCCACGAACAGCAGGGCCCGGCTGCCCGGTTCGGCGCGTTCGGTGGCGGACGGGAAGGGGCCCGCGGAGTCCGGGCCACTGATGTCCAGGCCGTTGACGGGCCGTATGCGGAAGTGTTCGGCGGCGATGAGGATCTGGTGCGCGATGAGGTTCACGATGCGGCGATACTCCTCGCCGCCGGGGTCCGCGACCAGGATGCGGCGCAGGCCCCATTGCGCGTAGTTCTCGCCGAGATCGAGGTTGTCGTACTGGATGTGGGCCGCGCCCGGGGGGATGTTCTGCACCGGCTCCCACAGAACGGGGATGAGCGCCTTCGCGTCCACTCCCGTCACTTCTCTGTGGCTGCGCTGCCGGTCCTCGAACGCCTTCCACTCGCGGCCGCAGAAGTCGCTTCTGAAGTAGTCGGGGGTGTAGAGGGCAAGCATCGTGCGGCAGTGTCCGAGGGCTTCGCCGAGGGCCGCGTTCCAGTCCTGTCCGACTTGAATGGACTGTACGTCGAGGAATGGGCGGTCGAAGGGCACGGCATTGCCCTGGTGTAATCGCCGTAATTCTTGGCGCAATTCCGCGCACAGGTCGTCGTAAAAACGCTTGACGAGGACTTTGGGTCCGCGCCTGCGTGCGTAGCTGAGGAAGAAGTACGGTTCCGGTTCCAAGGAGCCCCCGAGGTGACGCGTCCGCGGGGTCCCTATCGTGGGGTGGATGGATTCTCTCGCCTCGGAAGGGGGCCGACACCGGCGGAAGTGCACGCGGTTCGGTCGCCTCCCACACCTCCTCACCCCCCAACCGGTACCCCTCAGCCTTGGCCTTGGTTGAGTCGTGCCGAGACAGAGAACGATACCCCTGTCCGGCCGGACAGGCCCCTTTTCGGCAGGACCCGAATCCATGCTTCCCCCGATCTCCGCATCCAACTCCCGTTCACCGCGTGCTTGTTCACGGAATGCGGCACGACCGTTGTGCGTGCGCCCTGAGTCGCGCTCCGGCTCAGGAGAGGGCTGACGGGCGTTCCGGTGGAGCCTCCGTGAGCTGTGCCATCGCCGTGCGGACACGGGAGCCGACGTGGGTGATGAGAACGGCGAGGTCGTGGCAGTAGACGGACTGGGTGGCGAAGCCGGTCGTCGGGTGATGGCGGTGCGCGTACAGGCCTCCTCCGCAGGTGTCGACCAGCGCGCACCGGCGGCAGACGGGGCCGAGGCCGAGGAGGCCGGCCTGTCTGCCGCGCATCGTCTCCGTCGTGAGGGCGTCGGAGAAGGAGTGCCGGAAGACGTCGAGGCCGGTCTCGGGTGCCCCCTCGGCGACGACCTTGAGCGAGTCGGAGTGCTCCAGACTCCCGTCGGCCTCCACGACCACGAGGTCCACCGGGGCGAGCCCCAGCCCCTCGGTGTTGACGGTTCCGCCGAGCACCCCGGACAGGATCTCCTCGAACATCCGGACCTGGGTCTCCTTGCGGGGGGCGTCGAACCAGCGGTCGAACGCGGCGATGAGATAGCGGGCGTACGGTGTCGGCTCGTCCGGCGGCGTGCGGAGCGGGGGCCGGGCCGGGGGTACGCCGCGGTGTTCGAGGCCGGGCGGCGGATGTTCCCAGGTCCCGTGCGGCAGAAGGAAGTCGATGCGGGGCGGGGCGAAGTCGAGCAGCGCCTCGTACGTCTCGACGGGGTCGTTGGCCAGGTCCACCGTGCACAACAGCCCCCGGAACAGGTCTCTGTTCCGGGGGCTGTTCAGCAGACGCAGGGCCGCGGCGACCCGGGCGTGGCTGGGACGGCCGTTCGCGTACCGCCGGTGCCGGTCGTGTGCCACGCGTGAACCGTCGAGGCTGACCGCCACGCCCACGTGGTGGCGGCGCAGCAGATCGAGGAACTCCTCGTCGAGGAGGGTGCCGTTCGACTGCATCGAGCAGTGCACCCGTACCGTGGTGGCGAGCCGCTCCTCGATGACGGTGAGCACGGCTTCGAGGCGCGCCCTGCCGACGAGCAGGGGTTCTCCGCCGTGGAGGATGATCCGCACCTCGGGGAGCCGGTGTTCACGGACGTGTTCGGCGATCCGGTCCACGGCCTGTCGCACGGTGTCGAGAGGCATCGACGTGGGTCGTCGGCGCCAGCTCTGGTCGGCGGCGAAATATACGTAGCAGTAGTCGCAGGACAAATTGCATAAGCTGTGTATTTTCAGCAGGAACTGCCGGAGAGGGACCACGGGTAAACCCCCGGGCCCGGTTTCCTCCCGCATCACAGCGCGCTGTCGAAGACGACATCGGTCGTCCTCGTCTCACCGTCTCGTTCCTCCAGGTGACGTCGGACGGTGTGACCCAGCACCGTGTCCTTCCGGGCCACCACCTTCAGCCGACCGGTCGGCACCGAGGAGATGTCGACCAGTCGTGTGCTGTTGTGGCTGTTCCGAGGCGCGTCCATGCCTTGCTGCCTCCCTGAGAGCCGCTGAGTGCGGAGAAGGTGCCCCGCCCGGATGTATTCCCTGTCCATGCTCTGTCAGTGCTCTTCGCACGTCCACAAGGCAGAAGACGTCAGCTGGCCTCTACACACATCGGCGATCCGGGCTATTCCGGCGGTGTGGGGGTGTCGTGGGTGCGGTACATCGCCTGGACGTCCAGTTCCAGTTGGATGGTGGGGCCGACGACCGCGATGCCTCGGGCGAGCATGGAGCGCCAGTTGAGGGTGTAGTCCTCGCGGTGGAGTTCGGACTTGGCGAGGGCGGCGCAGCGGAGTTCCTCGCCGTAGCCGCCGTTGACGGTGCCGAGGTAGGTGGTGTCGAGGGAGACGGAGCGGCTGACGCCGTGCATGGTGAGGCTGCCCTGGAGGGTCCACTTGCTGCCGCCGCGGTAGGCGAAGCGGGTGCCGGCGAAGTCGATGTACGGGAAGCGTTCGACGTCGAGGAAGTCGGCGGAACGCAGGTGCGTGTCGCGGGTGTTGTTGCCCGTGGTGATGCTGGACGCGTCGATCCGGACGTGGACGCGGGACTGCGTCATGTCCTGGGCTATCGCGAGACCGCCCTCGAAGCGTTCGAAGCGGCCGTGCACATGGGCCATCCCGACGTGCTTGGCGATGAAGCGGATCGCGGTGTGCGGCGGGTCGAAGAGCCAGGTGCCGGGGGCCGGGAGTTCGAGCGCCCTCGCGGACCGGAGCCACACCCGCTCCCGCGAGACACCGGCGTCGGGGAGGACCTCGACCGTCTCGCGGTGCGGTTCCAGGCCCTCGGCCATGACCAGCAGGCTGTAGGTGCCCGGGGGCAGCACGGCCGTGAAGAAGCCGTACGGGTCCGTCGCACCGCGTGCGGCCACGCGATGGCTGCGCAGTTCCGTCACCGTCACATCGGCCGCGCCCATCGGCTGGTTCACCGGGTCCAGTACCTCGCGCAGGACGACACCCGCGCCGTCCGGGACCGGGAACGTGGCGGCCGGGGCGCCTCCGGGGGCATGCCTGAAGCGCCGCCGGAGCAGTCCGAGGGCCATGGTGATCACCTTTCGGTTTCTTGTGTGTTCGATCGATCTGTGGTGGTCTGCGGCCCGTCGGTGACTGTCAGGACCAGGTCGGAGGTCGGCCGCCTCCGTACGCCGCTCTCAGGACCTCCAGGGCGCCCGCCGGAGTGATCTCGCGGGGGTTGGGGTACGCCTCGGCGGTCGCCCGAGCCGCGGCCTTCGCCAAGTCGCCTTCGTGCAGGCCCAGTTCGGCCAGGGAGCGAGGGGCGCCGAGGCTGCCCGCCAGGGTCCACAGGGCCACGGGGGCGTCGTCGGTGGACAGGGCGCGCCCCAGAGCCGTCATGGCGGCCGGCGCGGCCGGGGCGTTGTACGCGAGGGCGTACGGGAGGACGACCGTGTGGGTCTCGGCGTGCGGGAGGCCGAAGGTGCCCCCGAGGACGTGGCACAGCTTGTGGTGCAGACCCATGGTGGTCGCGCCGAGCGCGCTGCCGCAGAGCCAGGCGCCGTAGAGGGCCCGGCCGCGCGCCTCCAGGTCGCCAGGGTCGGCCGCCACGCCGGGGAGCGCGCCTGCCATGGCCCGGGCGCCCTCCTCCGCCGTCAGCGACACCAGCGGCGAGGCGTCCGGCGCGTACAGGGCCTCGGCGGCGTGGGCCAGCGCGTTGACGCCGCTGGTCACGGAGAGGGGGACCGGGAGGGAGAGGGTGAGTTCGGGGTCGTAGACGACGCTGCGCGGCAGGACGGACGGGGCGCGGCCGGTGCGTTTGGCGCCGTGCTCGGTCAGGCCCCAGACCGGGGTCATCTCGGAGCCGGAGTAGGTGGACGGCACGGCGATCAGCGGCAGTTCGGTGCGCAGGGCGATCGCCTTGCCCAGTCCGATCGCCGAGCCGCCGCCGACCGCCACGCAGCCGTCCGCGTCCACGGCCCGCGCCGCGCGCTCCGCCTCGTCGGCGACCTCCACCGGTAGGTGTTGGCGAGCCCCGGTGAACAGTCCGGCGCACGCGTCACCGAGCGAGTCCGCGACGGCCCGCGCCGTCTCCGCGCCCCTCGGGCCGCACACCACCAACAGCCGCCGCAGGCCCAGCCGTTCGGCCTCCCCCGCGACCGCCGTCACCGCCGCGCCCACGCGCATGACGACCCGCATGGGCCGTGCCTCGTACTCGAACTCCATCACGCACGCCCCGAGTTGTGTACGCCGGCCCCGAGCGTCCGGTCGTTGAGCACCAGGTCGAAGCGGGCGTGACGGAACGGGTTCGGGATGCCGAACTCCCTTGCCAGGGACGGGTCGTCGGTCTCCGCGAAGTCCTGGACGAGGCTGTCCTTCACCGCGAAGACCGCATCCGAGTCGAGGTGGTCGCTGCCGGCCACGAAGATGTGCGTGGTGACCGGGGTGTGCCCCTCGGCCGAGACGATGAAGTGGATGTGGGCCGGGCGGTACGGGTGCCGGGCGGTCGCCCGGAGGAGGTCGCCGACCGGGCCGTCCGTGGGGATGGGGTACGGGCTCGGCACACAGGTACGGAACCAGAAGCGGCCGTCGGCATCCGCCGTGAACAGCCCGCGGCCGTTGCCCGCCGGCTGGACCTCGGGCTGCTGGACGTCGTAGTAGCCCTCGGCGCTCGCCTGCCAGACGTCGAGGACCGCGCCGGGCAGCGGGGTGCCGTCCCGGGACAGCACGCGCCCGCTGATCACACACGGTTCGCCGCCGCCGACCAGGTCGATGTCCGCGCCGAGTTCCCGGACCGGTGACTCGGTCATGTGGAACGGGCCGAGGACGGTCGACTCGGTCACGCCGCCGGGCGCCTCGCTCCGGTGCTCGTCACTCTCACTCCGGTGCTCGTCGCCCTTGCCGCCGCGGATCGTCCCACTGTTGATCGTCTCGACGAGCATCGAGACGCCGAGGACGTCCGAGAGCAGGACGAACTCCTGGCGCGTCTCCGTGCAGGCCTGCCCCGTCGCAGTGAGGAAGGCGATCGCCCGCTCCCACTCGGCCATCGTCGGCTCGGTCTCGCGGACGAAGGCGTGGAGATGGCGGGTGAGGTCGGCGAGCAGTTCCCGCAGTCGCGGGTCGGCCGTGCCGTCGAGGCTGTCGACGACGGCCTCGGTGATCCGGGTGGTGAATTCGGTGGTCATGCCCCACTCCTACGACTGTTGTCCCTTTCCAGGCAAACCGCGGTCACCCTCTTTCAGGCACGGCCGAGGATCCGCCGCACCGCCTGCGTCAGCAGCCGCTCGGCGTCCGCCGGGGACGCGGCCGCGGTGGCGTGGCGGAAGGCGACGTACCCGTCCGGTCGTACGAGGAGGGCTCCCCCGTCGGCGGTCTCGCGGAGGCGGGCCCAGTCGCCGTACGGGTCCTCGTACTCCTGGCCGGGGCCGATGACGGCGGTGGCGATCTCCAGGTCCTGGGCCTCGGCGGCCCGGATCCAGTCGGCGCCGCCGATGCCGGTGAGCAGGGTGAAGCGGCCCCGGCCGACGGTGTCGAGGGTGGAGAGGGTGCGGGTGCCGGAGGTGATCCAGGCGTGCGGGAGTTTGGCGCCGGGGCGGGAGGTCGGCTGGTGGTACAGCTCGGGGTCGCGGTCGAAGCCGGGGTCCGGTGTGCCGTCGGGGACGATCGCCGCGGAACTCTCGGCGGAATAGCGCTGATTGAGGTCGACGCCGTGCGCGTTGAACTCGTACACCTTGAACGCGATCGCCTCGCGGAGCCTCGCGCGCTGCTTCTCGGCGGCCTCGGTGGCGTCCTTGCGGGCGGCGATGTTGGCCCAGAGCTGTTCGGGGGTCTGCGGGGAGAGTCCGTCGAGGGCCTCGAAGACGGGGGCGGTCTCGCCGATGGACTTGTTGGCGCGGGTGACGATCTGCCTGCCGATCGGGGCGCGTTCGGCGGTGTAGGTGTCGAGGAGGGCCGGGGACGCGGTGCCGTCGAGGACGAGCTTGAGCTTCCAGGCCAGGTTGTAGGCGTCCTGGATGGAGGTGTTGGAGCCGAGGCCGTTGGACGGGGGGTGGCGGTGCGTGGCGTCGCCGGCGCAGAAGACGCGGCCGTTCGCGTACGTCTCCGCGTACATCTCGTTGACGGTCCAGGCCGCCGACGACTTGATGGTCACCGGGATCTCGTCGTCGCCGACCAGCCTGCGGACGATCGACTCGGCGTACTCGGTGGTCAGGTCGGGGGCGCCCGCGGTGACGTCGTAGCCCCAGACGATCAGCCACTCGTTCCACGGCCGTACGCAGCGCACGAGGCCCGCGCCGATGCCGCCGACGGTGGCGCCGGGGGCCAGCACCCAGTAGAGGGTGGACGGGCGGTGCGCGGTGTACTTCGACAGGTCCATGTCGAAGACGATGTTGATGCTGCCGGCCACGCCCATCTGGCCGCCCATGGGCAGGCCGGCGTCCTCGGCGACCTGGGAGCGGCCGCCGTCGGCGCCGATCAGGTACTTGGCGCGGATGGTGTACTCGTCGCCGCGCAGCCGGTCCTCGACGGTGACCGTGACGCCGTCGGCGTCCTGCGCGAAGGACTTGTAGACCGTGCTGAAGCGCAGGTGGGTGCCTCGGGCCACGGCCGCGTCGACGAGGACGGGCTCCATGAGGTGCTGCGGCATGTCGCACATCCGGGTGGGGCTGGCCAGTTCGTGCGCGGCCTGGACGAGCGGGTCGTTGCCCCAGGAGCGGACCCGGCCCAGTTCCTCCCCCGCGAGGCTGGTGCAGAAGGTCGTGTTGCCCATCAGGTGCTGCGGGGTGGCCTTCGCGACGACCTCGTCCTCGACGCCGAGGTCGCGCAGCGCCTCCATGGTGCGCTGGTTGGTGATGTGCGCGCGGGGCGTGTCCGCGAGGCTCGCGTAGCGGGTGACGACGATGTTCGGGACGCCGTACGTGCTCAGGGCGAGCGCGGCGGCGGCGCCTGCCGGGCCACTGCCCACGATCAGTACGTCGGTCACGACGTCCGGCTCTGCGACCGGCTCTGCGATCGGCTCGGTGACGGGATCTGTGACCGGCTCGGTGACGGGATCTGTGACCGGCTCGACGGTGTGCACGGGGGACGCTCCAGGGGGCATGAGAACAGGCACCGACCGTTCATGATCATGGAGGGCGGCGCGGGAGCGTGGGTGTCTCAATAAGAGACAGTGCGTGCGGTTTGCCGGACGGGGAGGGGAGGGGGTGGGGTGGGGAGGGAACGAGTAGTGGGGTGGGGGCGGGGGTCGTACGGGGGCGTTCGGGGCGGTTGTTGCCTCTTCAACCTCGGCGGGTACGGTGAGTGCTGTCGTGACCACCGCAGAGCATCTCCCCGTCCACCCTGCCCTGGCGGCGCTGCGCAGGGCCCGTGAGTTGTTCCTCGAAGGGCGCCAACTGCCGGACGGGGTACCGGAGGAGGTCGTCGCCGCCTGGCGGCGGGCCCGGTTCTTCGGCGTACGCCACGACGGCGTCCTCCACGGCGGGCCGGGCGCGGCGGGCGACCCTCCCCGCGATTCCGTACGGCCAGACGAGTCCGCGCTGTTGGCGGCGGCGCGGCCGGTGCTGGAGCGGCTCGGTTCCGCCTTCGGCGGCGGGCGGACGGCGCTTCTGCTGACCGACGAGCGGCTGCGGGTGCTGTGGGCGACCGGGTGCGCGCCGGGTGATCCGTGTTGCGAGGACCTCTCCGAGCAGGTGGTCGGCCACAACAGCGCGGCGCTCGCGCTGCGGACGCGCCGGCGCTCCGAGGTGCACGGGCCGGAGCACTTCCTCGATCTGTGGCAGGACGTGTCCTCGGTCAGCGTGCCCGTGCTCGCGCCGGAGACCGGGCGGACCCTCGGCACGGTGACGGTCACCTCCGGGCTCTGCGCCGACTGCCCTCCGCATCCGTGGGCCTCCCTCGCCGAGGCCGCGGCCGGGGCCGTCGAGGCGGAGCTGCTGGCGCGGTCCCAGCCGGCCGAGCGGGTCCTCCTCGACGCGTACCTGCGGGCCACGCGGGACCGGGGGCGGGACCGGGCCGTCGTCGCCCTCGACGGCCGCAACCGCCTGCTCAACGAGGCCGCGGGGCGCCTGCTGTCACCGGAGGGCCTGGACACGCTGGAGCGCCAGGTCACGGCGGTGGTGCGGGACGCGAATGGGGGGTGGGGTGGTGGGGGTGTGCCGGGGGCGCCTGGCCCGGGTGCGCCGGGTGCGCCGAGTGGGCTGGGTGCGCCGGGTATGGCTGCCGCGCCGGACGCGCCGGAGTACGGCGCCGAGTCGGGCCTTGGTGTGGGGGGCGTAGCCGGGCCGGGTACGGGCGTTCCCGCTTCCGGGGTCGTGCCTACTGCGGTGGCGGAGGCGGACTCGGGCACGCCAGAGACCGCTGCTGCCGCGTCGACGCCCTCGGTCGCACCCCAACCGGAGTACGGCGCCGAGTCGCGTCTCGGCGTAGGGGGCGTAGCCGGGCCGGGTACGAGCGTTCCCGCTTCCGAAGGCGTGCCTACTGCGGTGGCGGACTCGGGCGCGCCAGAGGCCGCTGCTGCCGGGGCGGCGCCCTCGGCCGTGCCCCAACGGGAGTACGGCGCCGAGTTGGGCCTTGGTGTAGGGGGCGTAGCCGGGCCGGGTACGAGCGTTCCCGCTTCCGAAGGCGTGCCTACTGCGGTGGCGGAGGCGGACTCGGGCGCGCCAGAGGCTGCTGCTGCCGGGGCGACGTTCTCGGTTGTGCCCCAAGGGGTGGGCGACACCGACGTGGCGCAGGGCGGCATGTCGCGGACCCGTGGTTACAGGATTCGGTTGCCGGACGGTGTGCGGGGTTGGGCTACGGTCGCGACCGTGACGCATCGGGGGGCTGTTATTGGTGCGGTGGCTGTGTTGGAGGTGTTGGAGGAAGGTGGGGGCGCTCCGGTCGGGCGGGGTGTCGTGGCGTTGGCGGGGCGTTCGGTGCCGTGGCGGCACGCGGTGGGGCGCGCGACGGAGTTGGCGCGGTCGTCGGAGCCGCTGCTGCTCGTCGGTGAGCGTGGCACCGGGAAGACCGCGCTCGCGCGCGAACTGGCTCCCGAACTGCTGGTGGTCGACGCGGCGGAGGGTGAACCCGGTCCTCTGATCGACGAGTTGGCGGACGGCCACGCGCTGCTGATCCGCCATGTCGAGCGCCTCGCGCAACCCCACACCGCGGCCCTCAACTCACTCCTCGACACCCACCCGGGCGCCCCTCTGCTGGTCACCTACACCCCCGGAACCCCGCCGGGCCCCTGCCTCCAGCGGCTCCTGGACACCCTGGCCGCCCGCTCGGTCACCCTCCCCGCGCTGCGTGAACGGCCGGAGGACATCAGGGAGTTGCTGGCCACGCTGGCTCCGAAGCCGGCGGCCGGGCAGCCCCCGCTCACCTGGACGCTGGACGCCCTGCGCGCCCTGGAACAGCATCCGTGGCCCGGCAATGTCACCGAACTCGTCCATGTCGTCAGGGCGTTGGCCGAGCAGCGGCGTGCGACGGGGCCCGTCCGGCGCGCCGAACTGCCGGACGCCGTCCGTGAGGGTCCTGCCGCGCGGCGGCTGAGCCCCATGGAGCACGCCGAACGCTCCGCCATCCTGGAGGCCCTCCGCCGCAACGGAGGGAACAAGGCCCGCGCGGCGGCGTCCCTGGGCATCGCCCGCGCCACGCTGTACCGGAAGCTGCGCGGCTACCGCGGCTGACCGCCCGCACACGGCCGCCCACACCAGTCCTCCGGGCCTCCCCGATCTCCCAACTTCCGGCCGCCCGGCCAGCCGGCCCTCCGGCCTCCCGGCCACTCAACCTCTGGCCCCCCGCCGCCAGGCCTCCGAGACCCCCAACCTCCCGACCGCCCGGCCCCGGGGCCCCGGACCGCCCGACCTCCCGACCTCCCGACCTCCCGCGCCCCCGGGCCCCGGACCCCTGGCCCCACCCCCCCAACCCCCTCCCACGCCGCGTCCTGTGGCGATCAACGGGTGGTCGCACCACCATGGGAGGGCCGGTTCACCCAACGGTCCCGCACGGCTTGTCCGGCCGTCGGCCAGGAAGGCGGTAGCCGATGTGCCGGTGGCTCGCCTATTCGGGAACGCCCATCCTGCTCGACACGATCCTCTACCGGCCGGCGCACTCCCTGATCGACCAGAGTCTGCACTCCCGGCTGGGCGTCGAGACCACCAACGGTGACGGGTTCGGCATCGGCTGGTACTCGCCGGATCTGGAGACACCCGCGGTCTTCCGCGACATCGGTCCGGCGTGGAGCAACCGCAATCTGCGGGAGATCGCCGACCACGTCCGCTCCCCGCTGTTCTTCGCCCACATTCGGGCCTCGACCGGTACGGCGGTGCAGCAGACCAACAGCCACCCGTTCCGCCACGGCCGCTGGATGTGGATGCACAACGGGGCGATCGCCGACTTCCACCTGGTCCGGCGGGACCTCTCGCTGGCCGTCGCCCCGGAGTTCTTCGCCTGCGTCGAGGGATCGACGGACTCCGAGCTGATGTTCTACCTGGCGCTCACCCTGGGCCTGGAGGAGGACCCGCCGGGCGCCGTCGCGCGGATGGCGGGCCTGGTGGAGCGGACCGGCCATGAGCACGGGATCGAGTTCCCGCTCCAGATGACGATCGCCGTGACGGACGGACAGGCGCTGTGGGCCTTCCGCTACTCCAGCCAGAAGACGTCCCGCTCGCTGTTCTACAGCACCCGGGTGGAGACCCTGCGCTCGCTCCACCCCGACCTGGCCTTCCTCCGGGAGGTCTCCGACGAGACCCGTCTGATCGTCTCCGAGCCCCTCGGCGATCTGCCCGGCGCCTGGAACGAGGTCCCGGAGAGCAGCTACGGAGTCGTCCGCCCCGGAGCGGACGTCATGCGCTCCTTCACCCCGCAGCCCGCGTGACCGCCTCCTCAGCCGAACCGCAGGACCCGTGGCGCGAACGTGCCCTCGGGCCCGTCGGCGCGGCCGACCGACCACACCGACGCCGTGCCCGGTACGGGCGCCAGCCGCAGCACCGACGAGCCGCCCTCCCCGGCCACCACCGGCTCGTCGTACGCGGTGAACGCCTGTCCGTCCCAGGCGAGGAAGGCGGGCCCGGGGACCAACGGCGGGGTGCTGCCCGGCGGGCCCCACTTCTGGGAGCGGGCCACCGAGACCCAGCCCAGCGTGCCGGACGGGGCGGGCGCCAGTGAGCCGATCGTGCCGAAGGTGGTGGGTACGGTCACCCGGTTCCAGGTCTGTCCGTCGAAGCGGACCAGCAGGGGCGGGATCGGCCGGCCCGGCGGGCCGCCGACGAACCCGGCGGTGCCACCGGCCCACACCTCCGTCGGCGAGACCGCCAGCACACTGCTCACGACCGACCTCGGGAAGCCGTCGACGATCGTCTGCCGCCACTCCTGCCCGTCCCAGTGCGACACGGCCGCGCCCGCGTCGGTGGCGCCCGCGGCCCAGACGTCGTCGGCCGCCAGGACGTGCAGGCCGTACACCGCGCCCGGCGGCACCGGCATGTCCTGCCAGCTGCCCCCGGCCCGGCGCAGCAGTGCCGGCACGCCGTCCCGCGTCCCGAGCAGCCAGGTCTCACCACCGCCGGCGACGGCCTTGGTGACGGCGACACCGCGTGGCGGCGGGCTCTCGGACCAGGCGGCGCCTCCGTGGTGGCGGAGCAGACGGGTGCCGCCCGCGGTGTCGCGGCCGACCGCCCAGACCTCGGCCGGTGAGGTCGCGGCGACGGACAGCAGCTCTCCCTGCCAGCCGATCCCGGGCAGGGACTGGCGCTGCCACGCGGTTCCGTCCCAGCGCAGCACGAGCGGGAAGCCGGGTGCCTCGCGGCCGACCGCGTCGGCCCCCACCGCCCAGGCCCGGTCCGGTCCGAACGCCACGGCCTCGTTCAGCGCGGCCTGCGGGCGTACCTGTGCCGGGACCGGAACGTGCCGCCAGGACGGGGTTTCCGCCGTCGCCGACCCCGACCCCATGCCGGTCAGGAAAGCGCAGGTGAGAGCGGCGGCGAGAGCCGCGCCGAACAGTCTGCGTGCCAACGGTCCGCGTGCCATCGATCTGCGTGGCATCGGTCTGCGCACCATGGTCAGCCTCCCAGCCGCTCGCTCATGAGGTTCGGTTTCGAGCCGTAGATCTCGACGGTCCCGAAGGACAGCAGCGAGGGCCCGATTCGCGCCAGGGCGCGCGGTTTGACGTCGATGGCGTTCGTGCGCTCCGGACCGTAGGAGAAGGTGGTGCGGGCGCCGTCCACGCGGGCGTACTTCGACTGGAACGCGCGGTCGCTGCGCACCGGCAGCCACAGCGCGCCGTCCGGGCCGCGTACGACGGCCGCCGTGTGGGTGTCGCCCAGCGGTGGGTAACTCGTGCGCCAGGTACGGCCGTTGAAGGTCATCAGGTAGGTGCGGGCCACCCCGTCGACGTACTGGCTGCCGCCGATCGTGGCCCGGCCGGACGGTTCGAGGAGGATGGTGTGGATGTTGCTGTCGGACGGCAGTGGTACCCGCGCGTCCCGCCACACCGTGCCGTCCCAGCGCAGGACGGCCGTCCCGGTGTCGGTGGTCGCCCAGGCCCAGGCGTCGTCGGCGGTACGGGCGGTGATGCCCATCAGGTACAGCACGCCGTCCGGGGTGGGCTGTGCGGTCCAGCCGGAACCGTCGTGATGCAGCACCTTCAGCCCGCCCGCGTCCTCGCCGACCACCCACGCTCCGCCCGGTACGGCGGCGAAGTCCTGGTAGGTCCACAGGGCGCCCGGCAGCGGGAGGGTGCTCCAGCCGCCCGCCGTCCGGCGAAGGATCTCCCCCTCCCCCGCGCGGACATGAAGAATCCACATCTCGTCGCCGACGAACTGCACCTTGCGGAGCGTCCCCGGCTCATCGGCGCCGGGGAAGGTGGTGTCCCGGCTCCATGCCGTGCCGTCCCACCGGTACAGCGTCGGCCGCGGACCGTCGGCGGTCTGCTCGAACCCGGTCGCCCACGCCTCGCGCGGCCCGCGGGCGGCGAGGTCGGAGACGGTCACCGGCGGGGCAGCGGCCGGCACGGGCAGCGCCGACCAACTCGGCTTCACCACCGCGGCCGAGGCGACGGACACGGCCGTCGTATCAGCCGCGGCCGACGTCACCGTCCCAGCCGACGTCACCACCCCGGCCGACGTCACCACCCCGGCCGGTGACACGACCGCCGCACACGCGATCAACAGACAGACAACGACCGTACGGAGACCGTTCACGAGACCCCCCAGGACGCGAAGGCCGCACAAGTTACTGGCGTTCACCCGCCCGTGCACAGACCGCATCCGGCCGATCCCGGCTCCCCCTGCACGCCCTCAGCGACAGGGGTACCTGGATCGGCACCAGGGGATCAGACAGCGTCGGGCTGGGCCTTGCGGGCGAGCAGTTGGACCTCCCGGAACTGGCGTCGGTCGGTGGGCTGGGGCTCGCGGACGATACGGGCCACCTCCTCCAGACCGGAGTCGCGCAGCAGCGCGGCGAGGTGCTCGGGCCACCATCGGTAGGCGGGTGCGACCGCGTGGTCGTAGACCTGGGTCGGATGCGACGCGTCCTCGCTCGCCGGGAAGCCGATCAGCAGATGACCGCCGGGGGCCAGCACCCGGTGGAACTCCGCCAGGACGGCGGGGAGTTCGGGCGGCGGAATGTGGATGACGGACCAACGGGAGAGGACGCCGCCCAGTGCGCCGTCGGCGATGTCCAGCGCCTCCATCGCGCCCACGTCGAACCGCAGGCCGGGACAGGCCTCCCGGGCCAGCTCGATCATCGCGGGCGAGGCATCGACGCCGAACACCGACAGCCCCAGCCCGGCCAGATGGACGGTGACATGACCGGGCCCGCACCCCAGATCCGCCACCCGGCCGTCCCCGCTCTCCCGAACGGCCTCGGCGAAGACACCTAAGATCGCCCGGTCCAGGGGCCGGTCCCGCAGGGTGTCGCGAAACATGTCGGCATAGGTGGTGGCAACGGCGTCGTACGCGTCGCGGGTGTGGGTGGTGGCGGTGGTGGTGCTGTGGGTGCTGTGGGTTTTCTGGAGGGCATCGTGTTCGACCATGCGCGCGACAGTAGTAGCCCGGACGACAGGATTCGAACCTGCGCCGGCGCGTGCGCCCGCGCCCGTCCATTGCTT
Source organism: Streptomyces sp. NPDC107538 (assembly GCF_055657445.1). Classification (NCBI taxonomy): domain Bacteria; kingdom Bacillati; phylum Actinomycetota; class Actinomycetes; order Kitasatosporales; family Streptomycetaceae; genus Streptomyces; species Streptomyces sp. NPDC107538. Next base: position 103,622 of record NZ_JBVKAY010000006.1, read on the forward strand.
CACCGCCTCACGTCGGGTCAGACCGCGAACTCCCGGATCACCGTGTTCCGGAACACCGCCTGCCCGTCGATCGTGAACAGCGCCAGTCCCGTGTCGGACGGGTCGGGGAAGACCTCGGTGGAGTGCACGTAGCGGCCGTCGTCCACGAACATCTCGACGGACGTGCGGTCGACGAGGATCCGCAGGCGGACCGTGCCGGCGGAGCGGTCGAAGGGCGTCCGGCTCTCCTGCCAGCGGCCGGAGACGTCCGGGCCGATCGTGTAACCGCGGTTGACGAAGGCGTAGTCGCCGTAGACCCCCGCGTCGATGTGCCGCCCGCCGTCCGAAGACCGCCGCAACTGAAGCCCGGCGCCGGTCAGTTGGGCCCAGGTGATGTCGCAGGTCAACTCGTACGCGGTACCCGTGTAGTCGAGCAGTCGCGAGCCGTCGACCGTGATGTCGCCGAGGTTCACCGTGCGCGAGACATGGTCGTCCAGGGCCGCCACCGGCTGGGACGCCAGATAGTACGTACCCGAGGACGCGCGCCGCAGCCGCATCTCACGGACGATCGAGTCGGTGCCGTTGAAGCCGTCGCACTCCATCGTGGGCGTGGTGCCCGCGTAGTCCCAGTGGTTCAGCCAGCCGATCGCGTACCGCCCGGCCGGGTCCAGGGCCCCGTTCGCGTCACGTTTGTCGAAGGTGACCGCCGCGTACCAGTCCCAGCCGTGGTCCAGCCACTGGGGATCGGACGCGTCGGCGGTGAAGGTCGTCCCGTCGAAGGAACCCGTCCAGTACGCGAACGTGCTCGGCAGTCCTGAGCCCTTGCCGTTGGCGCTGACGCCCAGGACCCACTTCCAGGTGCCGTCCTCCGCCCTGATACGGAACAGGTCGGGGCACTCCAGGACGCCGATGCCGCCCTTGATGAAGCCGCCGACGTACGTCCACGCCTTGAGGTCGGCCGAGTGGTAGAACCCGACTTTGTCGTTCTCGGCCAGCAGCATCACCCACCGCCCGCGCTCCTCGTCGCGGATCACCTTGGGGTCGCGGAAGTCCCGTACGCCGGGGTTGGGGAGGACCGGGGCGGTGCCGTGGTTGGTGAAGGTACGGCCGCCGTCCGTCGAGTAGTACAGGTACTGCGCCTGGGTGACGTCGCCGGGTGCCATGGTGGCGAGGACGATCACCGCGCCCGCGCCGAAGCCCGCCGTGTTGCCGGTGTCGATCACCGCCGAGCCGGACCAGACGTCGCCGTTCGGGGTCGTGTTCTTCGGTACGGCGATGCCCCGGTCGGTGAAGGTGACGAGGTCGGTGCTGGTGGCCAGGCGCCAGGCGGTGCCGGCCGTCGTGCCGCCGGTCGAGTAGTCGGAGTTGTAGAGGTAGTAGTAGTGGTACTCGCCGTCGATCCAGACCGGGCGCTGCGGGTCGTTCATCCACTGGTCGGGGACCGTGAAGTGGTACGCGGCGCGGTAGCTGCCGGTGCACGCGGCCGTCGCCTCGCCGACCGCCGCCGACACCGCCGCCTCACCGGCCACCGCCGGCACCGCCGCCACCGCCGGTCGCGCGAGATCCGGCAGCAGCGCGCCGACGGCGCCGAAGGCCGATGCCGTCAGCAGCGAACGCCTCTTCATCCCATGCATCGTGCGGCTCCCTCCCCCGACATCGTCGTCGGGACATGGTTCATGGTCCATGGTTCAAAGTTCATGGTTCATGTGGCCGGAACCGTATACCTAACTCGTTAAAGGTCAACCCCTCGCGCGCCAACTGCTCTTCTCCACACATGCCTTGACAGAGCAGCAGAGAGGTTCCCATCATCGGGGCATCATCCTTCGGCTAACACGAGTTAGGCTCGCCGATGACCGACTCGCTCCTCTCCCGCCGGGGCCTGATGCGCTACGGCGCGTACGGCGCCGGTGCCGCCGCTCTCGCCGGTGTCGCAGCAAGCTGGGACCGCCTCACCGCCGCCGACATCCCCGGCCGCGACGACGGCTCACTCGTCATCGCCACCCTGGGCTCCGCCTTCAACCTCGACGCGCAGCGCGCCCTGCGCGACGGATTCCGCGAGGTGCACCCCGACATCAGGATCCGTATCAACCCCGTACAGGCCTACGACTGGTCGGACTTCTTCTCCAAGATCCTCACCCAGATCGCCGCGGGCACGGCCCCCGACCTGGTGTACGTCGCCACCGAGGGCGTGCAGCTCTTCGCCCAGCGGCTCGGCGTACCGCTGGACGAGTGGGCGAAGCGGGACGCGGCCGAGCTGCGCGCGTACTTCGCCGACGTCCACCCCTCGCTGGTCGAGTCGATGATGTACGAGGGGAGCCTCTACCAGCTGCCGGTCGAGTTCAACGCGGCCGACATGTACCTCAACACCCGGGTCCTGGAGCGCGCGGGCGCCGAACTCCCCGACGACGACTGGACCCACGACGACTTCACGGCGCTGCTGCGGGCGATGAAACGCAGCAACGGCGCCCAGTTCACCCCGTACTTCTGGACCAACCGGCTGTGGGGCGGAGTGGTCCCCTGGCTCTTCGCCAACGGCACCAACCTCCTCGCCGAGTCCAAGGCCCCGGGCGGCGAATGGCTCTGGAACTCCTTCTACCCCGAGGCGGATCGGCGCGGCCGGGGCGGCGGCTACCGGTGGACGACGCCCCTGGCCGACACCGACCGCGTCGCGGAGGTCTACGACTACCTGGCCTCCCTCGTCCAGGAGGACCTGTGCACCCGCCCGGAGGGTGGCGACGGCCGGAACCTCGTCGGCGTCTTCTCCACGGGCCGCGTCGGTGTCACGCCCGCGGGCGGCTTCTGGGCGGGCGGCCTGCATGAAGCCGGTCTGAAACCGACCGACTACGACGTCCGGTACTTCCCGCGTCGGCGTACCCGGCGTCACCAGTTCGGCGCCGCCGGGTACGCGATGCTGCGTACGTCGACGATGCGGGACGAGGCCTGGGAGTTCATCAAGTACACCGCCCGCAAGGACGTGATGACCCAGCTCTTCGCCGCCAACCAGACCACTCCGGCCCGCCGTTCCATGGTGAACGCGGCCCGCTACCGGGTGACCGGCCCGGCTCACTGGCAGGTCTTCTACGACACCCTCGACAAGATCCCCAGCACCGGCCCGATCCCGGCCCCGCCGCAGGTCAACGAGGTCGAGCAGTTGCTGATCAAGCACACCGGAACCGCCCTCGCGAGCCCGGGCGCGGTGCGCCCCGCGCTGCGCCGGCTGCAGGGGGACCTGGAGAAGGCCATGGAGCGTGAGGTATGACGAACACCGATATCAGGGCCGTACGCCCGGAGTCCGTCGGTCCTCGAAGGAGTCGTGCGACCCGTAGGGCATCCGAGCCCGCCGCCCCCACCGCCCGCAGTCGGGGCGCCCGCCTGCTCGCCGTCCTGTTCCTCGCGCCCACCGTCGTCGGCATCGTCGTCTTCACGGTCGTACCGATCGTCGGCTCGGTCGTCCTCAGCCTCTTCCAGTGGGACGTGATCGAGGATCCGCGCTGGGCCGGAGCGGCCAACTACCGTGAGATCCTGACCGATTCGACGGTCCTCGTCTCCTTCCGCAACACGCTCGTCTTCATGGTGCTCGCGGTCGCGCTGCAGCTGCTGATCGCGCTCGTGCTGGCGATCGCGGTGAACGGCCGGATGCCCAAGTGGCTGCGGTCGGTGTTCCGTTCGGCGTTCTTCTTCCCGCTGGTGCTGTCCGCCGCGTCCATCTCGGTGGTGATGAAGTACCTGTTCAACCAGGACTTCGGCCCCGTGAACTGGCTTCTCGGCACCGTCGGTATCCCCTCGGTCCCGTGGCTGACCTCGGAGAACGGGGCGATGGCGGCCGTGGTCCTGGCGTATGTCTGGCAGCAGTTCGGCTTCTCGTTCCTGCTGTTCGTCGGCGGCCTGAACACCATCCCGAAGGAGGTGCACGAGGCGGCTTCGCTGGACGGCGCGAGCGGCATCCGCAAGCACCTCGCGATCACCCTGCCGCTGCTGTCGCCCACGCTGCTGGTGGCGTCCGTGGTCGGCATCATCAACGCCCTCCAGGTCTTCGAGCAGCCGTACGTCCTCACGGCCGGCGGTCCCGGCGACTCGACGCGCACGGTCGTGATGGTCATCTACGAGACGGCTTTCGAGCAGCTCCGCTTCGGCGAGGCGTCCGCCGTGGGTGTCCTGCTCTTCGTCCTGATCATGGCGGTCACCGCACTCCAGTTCCGGCTCAGCCGGCGTTACGTCCACTACCAGTGAGCCGGGTGAGTCCTATGAGTACGACCTCTCTTACGAGCCCAGTCGCGTCACGCGTACGGCACGGGCTGGCGCCCTGGAGCCGGATCGCCGGACTGGCGCTGTGCGCCCTGGTGACGCTCGGCCCGGTCATCTGGACGGTGTCGACGTCCCTGCGCACGCCGGCGGAGTCCTTCGACCTGCCGCCGAGGATCATCCCGGCGGACCCCACCCTCGACGCCTACCGCGGGGTCTTCGACCAGATCGACGTGTGGCTGTACGCGCTGAACTCCACCCTGGTGACCGCGCTGATCGCGGTCGGTCAGATGATCACCGCGGGGCTTGCGGGCTATGCCTTCGCCCGTCTCGAATTCCGCTTCAAGAAGTCGCTGTTCGCGCTGGTCCTGGCCACGATGATGGTGCCCTTGCAGGTCACGATGGTCCCGGTCTTCCTGGAACTGAAGACGCTGGGTCTGACCGACACCCTGCTCGGTCTCATCGTCCCGGCCTTCCCGACGGCCTTCGGCACCTTCCTGATGCGCCAGTACTTCCTGGGCATGCCGAAGGACCTGGGCGAGGCGGCGATGATCGACGGAGCGGGCCCGTGGCGCGTCTTCCGGTCGGTGTACGCCCCGTTGGCGGCCCCCGGCCTCGCCATCGTCGGCGTACTGGCCTTCAACTACCACTGGAACGAGTTCTTCCGGCCGTTGATCCTTGAGACCTCCACCGAGAACCTCACGCTGCCCCTGGGCCTGGTCTCCCTTCAGGGCAACCTCGGCACCGGCTCGATCTCCGTCGTCCTCGCCGGAGTCGTCCTCTCCATGATCCCCGCCGTCGTCGTGTTCGTCGTCGGCCAGCGCCCTCTGCGCGAGGGCATCACATCCGCAGGAGTCAACCGTTGAGTTCGCGTTCCGTCAGCCGGTCGACCGACGCTCACCGCCCGCGTTTCCGGGTCCGGCCGCCGGCCAACTGGATGAACGACCCGAACGGCCCGTTCCGCTGGGGCGGTCGGTACCACCTCTTCTACCAGCACAACCCCGACGCCCCCGTCCACGCGAACGTCCACTGGGGCCATGCCTCCAGCCCCGACCTCGCCCACTGGGACGACCACGGGATCGCCCTGCGCCCGGCGCCCGGCGGCCCGGACGAGGCGGGCTGCTGGTCCGGCTGCGTGGTGGACGACGGTGGTGCACCGACAGCGGTGTACTCCGGGATCGACCACGACCACCAGGGCCTGAGCACGATCTGTCTCGCCGTGGCCGAGGACGACGGCCTTCGGCAGTGGAAGCAGCTCCCGGTGCCGGTGGTCGCCGGCCCGCCGGCCGGCCTGGACGTGACGATGTTCCGGGACCCGTTCGTCTTCCGCTTCGCCGGACGCCGCTGGGCGCTGGTGGGCGCCGGCCACGCCGACGGCACCCCGTCCGTCCTGGTGTACGACTGCGAGGACCTGTACGCGTGGCGGTTCGCCGGGGTCCTGCTGGACGGCCAAGACCCGGCGGCGGCCCGCGCCTTCGGTACGCGGGCGATCGGCTGGGAGTGCCCGCAGCTGTGGGTGACCCCCGGGGGCGACTGGGTACTGGCGGTGGCGCTGTGGGACGGCGACCCGCTGAGCACGGCGTATCTGACGGGGCGTCTGATCAAGGTGGAGGAAGGGCAGTTGAGGTTCACGGAGGGCAAGGGCGGCGGCCCCCTGGACCTCGGCCGTGACTTCTACGCCCCCTCCGTCCTCCAGGACACGGAGTCCGGCCGCGCCCTGCTCTGGGGCTGGTCCTGGGAGTCGCGCCCGCCCGAGGTGGTGGCCCGCGCGGGCTGGTCCGGCGTCCTCACGGCACCCCGTGTGGTGGACACCCACGAGGACGGCACGCTACGGGTCGTACCGGCGCCGGAACTCGAACTCCTGCGGGCGGCAGACCCGTTCACCACCGCACCGGGACCGCATGGTCCGCTCCCCCTCGCCTACGACCTGCTGGTGACCGCCCGTTCGACGGCGACCGTGACTCTGCTGCGGGCCGCGTCCGGGGCGGAGCTGACCGTGCGGCTCGACCCGGCCTCCGGCACGGTGACCCTGGACCGCACGGCCTGGCCACGCGACCGCCCGGACGGCACGGCCCCCCTGATACTGCCGGTCCTGCCGACCCCGCCGGGCGAGACCCTCACCGTAAGGATCCTCGTGGACGGCTCCCTGCTGGAACTGTTCGCGGGCGACCGCGCGGCAGCGACGGAACGGGTGTACCAACGGGACGACGACATCGCGGAGTTGACCGTGTCGGGGACGGATGTCGAGGTCACGGGCTGGGAGCTGGTCCCACCGAACCCCGCATGACGACCTGGCACTCCAGCCGCCGGGTGGTGACGGGCGGCGCGGTCCCGCTGTCGATGGCGTCCAGGAGCAGACGGGCGGCCGTCTCCCCCATCGCGCGGTGGGGCAGGGCGACCGTGGTGAGGGGCGGGCTGAGGAAGGCGGCCATGTGCTCCTGGTCGTCGTAGCCGACGACGGACAGATCGGCGGGCACGTCGAGGCCCAGGCGCGCGGCGGCGTGGAGGACGCCGGCGGCGACCCGGTCGTTGTAGCAGACGATCCCGGTGGGCCGCCGATCGGCGGGAACACCGTCCAGCAGCCGCAACGCCCCCTCGTACCCGGCGGAGATCTCCCCGCCCGTCCGCAGGAGCCACTCCTTCTCGGCGGTCAGTCCCACCGCCCGCAGCGCGTCACGGAAGCCGCGCAGCCGCTCGGCGGTCGCGATGTCGTCCAGGCCACCCACCAGGGCGACACGGCGGTGGCCCGCGTCGAGGAGGGCGCGCGCGGCGCTGCGGCCGCCGGCCCGCTCGGCGGGGATGACGGCGGGGAGGGAGCCGTCCTCGGGGAGGCAGTTGGCGAGCACGGCGAACGTGCGGTGCAGCCCGTCCGGGACGCGGGCGCGGCGCAGCGACAGCGCGGCGTAGATGATCCCGTCGACCCTCCGGTCGAGCAGTTCGGCGACGGCCGCGTCCTCGGTGACCGGGTCCTGCCCGGAGTCGACGGTGAGCACCAGATGCTCACTGCTCCACGCCGTGTCCATGGCCCCGCGCAGCAGCCGCCCGGCGAACGGCGAGGTGGCGATCTCGTCCGTCACCAGACCGATCACGGCGGTACGGCGTCGGCGCAGGCCGCGGGCGACCGCGTTCGGCCGGTAGCCGAGCTGTGCGGCCGCCTTGCGGATCTTGGCCTGTGTCTCGGCGGAGAGGTTGCCGTCGGCGCGGCCGTTGAAGACGAAGGACACGGCCGTGTGCGACACCCCGGCGAGCCGGGCGACATCCCGCGAGGTCGCCCGCTCGGCCCCGCCGCCCCGCGTCTTCTCCACCCCGCCCATGCCCCGTCCCCGCAGAGTCTCCCTGATCGGACAGAGCCTACCCGCGGGAGATGTCGGGGCGCCGGACGCGGCCTGCCCAAGCCCGCGGCACAGCGGAGCGAAACCCTCCACTGTTCCGGTGCGGCTGACATCGCCGGGAGCAGGGACACCACGTCCGGGGCCTGACGAGCACAGCCGTCTCGCAGGCCCCGGACGTCGACGCGGGCCACCCCGGCCCGGGGGGAGGGGGAGGCCGGTGTGCGACGGCGACCCGCGGGGAGCCAGGCAAAGGGCAGCCGCCACCCTCACGGGGTTGCCCACGCCCGGCTCGTTCAGGAGGCGCGTCAGCCTGCCGCTGCCATGGCCACGTAGGTCACGGCGACGAGAGCCAGTGCGACGGCCGGGGCGGCCCGGGGCGGCGGGTCGCCGTGGCGCAGGTGGGCCACGGCGGCCGCGGTCATCAGCACCGCCAGCCCGCCCGCGGCGGCCACCCCGAGCGGCAGCCGGACCAGTCCCCCCAGCAGTCCGGCGACCCCGGCCACCTCCAGCGCGCCGACGACGCGGTAGAGGCGGACCGACATTCCCAGGTGGGCCGCCGCCTGCCGCATGAACGGCACCGCGGCGATCTTCGCCAGGCCCAACGGCAGGAAGACCAGGGACAGCGCCACGGTGAGCACGACGGTCATGCGGTGGCCCTTCCCGCACGGCGCTCGGCGCCCAGGCGGGCGTAGTGGTCGATGAGTTCGGGGTTGTCCACGGTGGCGGGGTTGACGACCTGCTCGACCGGGGCACCCTGGAGCAGGCGCTTGACCGGCACCTCCAGTTTCTTGCCGGTGCGGGTGTGCGGGATGCCCGGGACTTCGAGGATCTCGTCGGGGACGTGACGGGGCGAGGCTCCGGTGCGGATCGCGTCCTTGATCCGCGCGCGGAGGGTGTCGTCCAGGACCACTCCGGTGGCCGGGACCACGAACAGCGGCATCCAGTAGCCGCCGTCCGCCTCCTCCGCGCCGATGACCAGGGCCTCGGCGATCTCCGGGAGGCGTTCGACGACGTCGTGGATGTCGGCGCTGCCGAGGCGTACGCCGTTGCGGTTCAGCGTGCTGTCCGAGCGGCCGTGGACGATCACCGAGCCATGGCCGGTGAGGGTGATCCAGTCACCGTGCCGCCACACGCCCGGGTACGCCGTGAAGTAGGCGTCGCGGTAGCGGGTGCCGTCGGGGTCGTTCCAGAAGTACAGCGGCATCGACGGCATGGGCCGGGTGACGACCAGCTCGCCGACCTGGTCCACCACCGGCTCGCCCGCGTCGTCGTACGCGGCCAGCGCCACGCCCAAATGGGGTGCGGACAACTCACCCGCCCACACGGGGGTGTTGGGCGCGCTGCCCGCGAAGCCGGACACGACGTCCGTACCGCCGCTGATGGACGCCGGCAGCGCCTGCCTCCCCACGTGGTCGCGGACCCAGGGGTAGGCGGAGGCGGGCAGGGTCGAGCCGGTGCAGCCGACGACGCGGATCGCCGACAGGTCGTGCCCGGAGGGGTCGATGCCGAACTTGGCCATGCCCAGCAGGTATTGGGGGCTGGTGCCGAAGACGGTGACGCGGTGCCGGGCGGCCAGTTCCCACAGGACGTCGAGTGTGGCGAAGGGCGCCGGGCTGCCGTCGTAGGTACAGGTCGTGGCGCCGGTCAGGAGGGTGGAGACGACCAGGTTCCACATCATCCAGTGAGTGGTGGTGTACCAGAGGAGGCGGTCTCCCGGGCCCAGGTCGGAGTGCAGGCCGAGGGTCTTCAGGTGCTCCAGCAGGACCCCGCCGTGGCCGTGGACGATGCCCTTGGGCAGACCGGTGGTGCCGGAGGAGAACACGATCCACAGCGGATGGTCGAACGGCACCGGCACACAGGCGAGTTCCTCGGTCCGGGTCGAGGCGTCCTCCCAGGGGACGACCAGCGACGGATACGGCCGCGACGGCCACGGCAGACCCATGTGGTCCACCAGCAGGGTCGCCTTCAACGTCGGCAGCGCGCCGGCCAGTTCGAGGGCGGCGTCGCGGCGGTCGTGGGTGGTGCCGTTGAAGAGATAGCCGTCGGCCGCGATCAGAACGGTGGGTTCGAGCTGGCCGAAACGGTCGGCGGCGGCCTTGGGGGCGTAGTCCTGCCCGCATACCGACCAGACGGCGCCCAGGCTCGCGGCGGCGAGGAAGGAGACGATCGCGTGCGGGGTGTTGGGCAGGTAGCCGACGACCCGGTCGCCCCGGCCGACACCGAGGTCGCGCAGGGTGGCGGCCACGGAGGCCACCTGGGCGCGCAGCCGCTGCCCCGTCACCTCGTACCCGGAGCCGGTCTCGTCCAGGGCGAGGATCGCCACGTCGTCGTCCCCGACCTTGCGCAGGGCGTGGTGGGCGTAGTTGAGGGTGGCCCCCGCGAACCAGCGGGCGCCCGGCATGGTCTCCTCGGCCAGGACCCGTTCGTAGGGGGTGTCGGCGTCGATGTCGAAGTACTCCCACACCGCGCCCCAGAACCCCTCCAGGTCGGTGACCGACCACCGGTGCAGGGCGGCGTAGTCGTCCGGGGCGATGCCCTGCCGCCGGGCGAACTCGGCGATGCGACTGCCGGCCGCCGTCTCCGGATCGGGGGTGAAGAAGGGCGTGCTCATCGCGTCGTACTCCTCAACAGGCTTGTCGGAGCGGTTCGTTCGGAAGGAACCGGGCTTCGTGTGGTGTGCAGCAGGGGCGCCCAGTCGGCGGTCGAGGTGAAGTCACGGCCGCCGGACGGGACGACGTCCATCACGACACGGTCGGGCCGCAGCAGGACCGCGTCCGCGCGTCCGGCGCGCAGCCAGGCGGCGAGTGTGCCGTCGTCGCCGAGTTCGGTCACGGGGACCGTCCGTATGCCGAGTCCCTGGGCCAGCGCGGTGAGCGAGGGCCCGGGTTCGGCGGCGGTCAGGACGGTGAAGGAGTCGCCGAGCACCTCGTCGAGACGGGTGCGCCCGCCGTCGGCGTCCACCCACGGCTGTGGACAGTGCCTGCCCGGCAGGCTCCGGCGGACCCCGCGCCGCACCAGCGGTCCGGCGGTCAGGGGCGGGCTGAGGTCGCGGCCGGCCAGCTCGGCCAGGCCGGGGACACGGCAGGCCGCGGCCAGCGCCCGGCGGCGGAACGCGGCGCCACCGTCCTGGCCGCCGGTCATGGCCCAGCCCATGGCGACCGCGAGTCGGACCATATGCCGGGCGTGCGGCCTGCGTTCGCTCTCGTAGGTGTCCAACAGCCCTTCGGGCGCTCCCTGTCGGAGCACTCGGGCGAGCTTCCAGCTGAGGTTGTAGGCGTCCCGCAGGCCTGCGCACAGACCCTGCCCGATGAACGGCGGGGTGAGGTGGGCGGCGTCCCCGAGCAGGAAGACCCGTCCGTCGCGCCAGCGGTCGGCGACGCGGGCCCGGAAGGTGTACTGCGTCTCGCGGACGACCTCGAAGTCCCCGTCGTACGAGGGCGGCAGCCATGGGGCGATCAGCTCGCGCACGGTCTCCTGGCCTTCGCCGAGCCGGAATTCCCAGCGGTAGCGGGTGTCGTTCACCCGCATGAAGGTGGCCGGCCGTCCCGGGTCACAGACCTGGTCGACGCCTTCCCAGCAACGGACGGGGCCCGTCGTCTCAACGTCGATGACGGTCCAGCGTTCCTCGAAGCGCAGGTCCTCCCACACGCCGCCGATCGCCTCGCGGGTGAGGCTGTTGGCGCCGTCGCAGCCGAGGACGGCGTCGGCCCACAGTTCGTGCTCGCCGGTGTCGTCGCGGTAGGTCACCCGGACGGGGCCCGCGCTGTCCGGGCCGACGCCGGTGACCTCCACGCCGCCGCGCAGCTCGCACTCCGGGCGCCGGGCCAGGGCGTCGCGCAGGAGGCGCTCCAGCTCGGGCTGGTCGAACATGCTGGACTGCGGATAGCCGTGATGGCCTTGCCGGGAGCGCCGGAACTCGGCCATCACCCGGTGCCGGGCGTCCAGCAGCCGCAGCCCGTCGGCCGGACGAGTGAGGGCGGTGAACTCCTCACCGACGCCCGCCGCCTGGAGGATCCTGCGGATCTCGTCGTCGGTGGCGACGGCGCGAGGCAGCGGGTAGAGGTCCTGATGGCGTTCCAGGACGACAGCACGGACCCCGCGCCGGGCCAGGAGGAGTGCGGCGGTCACTCCCACCGGCCCGCCCCCGACGATCACGACGGGCACCCGTGCGGCTTCATCGACGGTCATGTGCGGCTCTCCTCTCGGGTGTCAGTTCGCGTGCTTGACGGGCGTGCGCTGCTCGCCGAGGTCGAGTCGGCCGTCGGGGGTCGCGATCGTCGCCGTGATCACGTCACCCGTGTGCAGGTAGAGCGGGTTCTTGGCCTGGCTCTTGAAGAACGCCTTCCACTTCATCGCCGGCGGCAGCAGCGCGCCGATCTTCTCGACGGCCTTCGGCGGCGCCTTCAGGGCCGTGCCACCGGGGGTGCCGGTGAGCAGCAGGTCACCGGGGTCGAGGTGCTGGAACCGGGCCAGCAGAGTGAGCGCCTGCGCCGGGCGGACGATCATGTCGGCGAGGGTCCGGTCCTGCCGCAGCTCGCCGTTGACGCTCAACTTCAGCCTCAGGTCCAGGAGATGGGCGAAGTCGTCCGGTTCCAGCAGCGTGAGGTGGGGGCCGGTGGGGGTGAAGGTCGGGTACGACTTGCTCTCGTAGAACTGGGTCTTGGTCAGCTGCACCTCACGGGCGCTGATGTCGTTGGTGATCACCAGGCCGGCGACGTACGAGGGCAGGTCCCGCTCCTCGACGACGGTGCCGAGGGGCAGGGGCGCGCCCATGACGAGGCCGAGTTCTATCTCGTAGTCGAGGAACTTCACGTGCGCGGGGCGGACGACGGCGTCGCCGGGTCCGCTGACCGAGCCGGACGCCTTACGGAAGAAGGCGGGCGGAATGTCGCCGGTGAAGCCCGAGTCGCGGGCGTGGCTGCGGTAGTTGACCATCTGGGCGACGACCCGGCAGGGCGTGGTGACCGGGGAGAGCGCGACCAGGTCGGCGACCGGCGTGCCCGGCTCGGCGGAGGCGGCGGCCTCCTGGACGGCGGCGCGGTCAGCCAGCAGCTCGGCGGTGGTGACGGCCTTGGTCTCGACAGGGACGGCTCGGTCGTCGCGGACGACCCACCAGCCGTCGGCGGTACGCAGGACATTGGTGCTCATGTCAGTGCCTTCGTGAGGGGATTCGGGTGCGGGGGTTCAGGTGCGGGGGTTCAGGTGGGGGGGTTCAGGTGGGGGGGTTCAGGTGGGGGGATTCAGGAATTGGCGGCCTTGAGCAGGCCGAACAGACGGGCGGGGTCCATCTCGTTGTCGCCGCGCAACGCCTCGATGACGTCGCGGACCCGCTGCGGGGAGGGGCTCGCGCCGAGGAAGTCGCGGGTGGCGGGCGGGCCCCACTGCGCGAGGCCGGTGGTGGACATGGGCGCCCAGCCGGGTTCGAGGTCGCGGGAGAACAGGTCGCCGTCGGCGAAGTGCTCCAGCATGAAGTGGTCGGGGTCGCGCCAGTAGTCGAAGAGCTGGCTGCCCTGGATGTGCCGGCCGATGCCCCAGCTGCGCCGGTAGCCGCGCTCGGACAGGTACTCGCCGCCGGCGGCGATCGAGTCCAGGTCGGTGACCTGGTAGGCCGAGTGGACATAGCCGGTGCCCGGGCCCAGGTGCATGGCCAGAGTGTGATGGTCGGCCGCGACACTGCCGAGGTCGCAGCGGATGAACGCCATCGTCGGACCGCGTCCGCGCTGCCCGTCCAGGAACAGGAAGTCGGACACGATCATGCCGAGGGTGTCCAGGTACCAGTCCAGGGCCCGGCCGAACACCCGTGTCTCCAGCACCACATGGCCCAGGCGCTGGATGCGGGACGGCTCGCGCGGGGGGCGCTGGGTGACGTTGGTACGGCGGTGGTCGGTGCCGAAGTTGAGGAGCAGCGGCCGCTGTTCCGGCAGCGCGGGAAGTTGTTCGGCGCAGTGCACGACCCGCACCGGGAAGCCCGAGGGGTCGAGCAGGTCGACCACGTTGCCGCCGCCGGGAACGTCGGCGTCCCGTACGGACGATCCGGTGGCGCGGGCCAGCCGGTCGAGGTCGGCCCGCTCGGCCGCCTTGAAGGCCGGACCGATGAAGCGGGACGTACGACCTCGCCGGATCACCATGCAGGGCGAGCCGGCGAAGGTGCCGCGCAGCCACAGCTCCCGCTCGGTGCGGGCGGCGATCCCGAAACCGAAGTCGCGGGCGAAGACCTCCGCCCGGTCCAGGTCGGGCTTCTCGAACTCCAGCCAGGCCAGGTCCGCCACCTTGATCACCGGGTTCCGGGAGCGGCCGGGGTGTTCGCCGCGCAGGGCGCCCCGCTCGCTGTGGAGGTCCTGGTGGGCCGTGATGACATCGGCCCCGTCGACGTGGGTTTCAGACATGGGTGCCCTCCGAGCAACATTGCCGTAATGAGGAAATCATCAACTGTGACAGTTTCCTCGTCAAGGTGTTCACGGGTGGGAACTGATGAATTCATCAGGACTGTGGTCGCCATCGTGCCCGCGGTTAGACTCTGCGCATGTCTACGTCAGCCAACCGCTTCGAGCGACGCCGTGCAGAGACCCGTGGGGCCCTCGTCCGCGCGGCCCGGCAGATACTCGCCGAGACCGGTGACACGAGCGCCAGCATCCAGGCGATCGCCGAGCGCGCGGACGTGGGCTTCGGCTCGTTCTACAACCACTTCGAGTCCAAGTCGGAGCTGTTCGAGACGGCGGTGGTGGACGCTCTGGAGGAGTTCGGCCAGAACTTCGACGAGCGCCTGACCGGGATCGACGACCCGGCCGAGCTGGTCGCGGCCGGCTTCCGGCTCAGCGCCCGTATGGCCGATTCCCACCCGGAGCTGATGCAGGTCCTGCGCCGCCGTGGCCTCGGGCACATCCACGCGGACAACGGCCTGGCCCGCCGGGCGCTGCGCGATCTCCAGGCCGGCATCGCCTCCGGCCGTTTCACCGCCCTCGACCCGGTGGTCGCCCTGTCCGCGCTGGGCGGCACCCTGCTGTCCCTCGTCGAGCTGCGTTTCGCCCGCCCCGAGGTGGACGGGGACGAGGCCGCGGGGAACCTCGCCGAGATGGTCCTGCGGATGCTGGGCGTCCCGCCGGACGAGGCCCACGAGGTCGCCCGGCGCCCCCTCCCCGACCTCGGCTGACCATCCTCCCCCTACGCACTCGACGACGGGTCCGGCCGGAAGGCGGCCGAGCGGCCTGTGAAGCGGGCGCCGATCCCGTCCTCGGCGGTGGTCACCGACCGCAGGTGCAGCCCCCGGGAAGCGGTGGACCGGGCCTGGTCCACCGCGCTGTCCAGGGCGTCGTCCGGACTGCCCATGCGGATCGTGAGCCGCCTGCTGCGGCCGGCTCCCCGGCGGCTCCTGCTTCCGGCTCCCGGGCGGCAGAACCCGGGACTCAAGCGGGTGCGCGCCTGATCTCCTCGTCTGCGCGGGCGCCGCCGCGAGGCGTTCCGGGCAAGGCCGGGATCAAACGACACGGACGACCGGCACGCTTCGTTCCACCGTGTAGGCGTGCACGGCTGTCAGCACCGTCCGCTGATCGGCCACGATTCCGGCGACCTGCTCGGACTTGAGCAGCTCGTCCATGGCGGCCCGGCTGTCGGCTCCGACGACGACGCTCGCGTGGTAGCGGCGGTGGGCCGGGTTGTCGTGGCTGACGCCGAACGTGGGGTGCGCGTAGCGCGACCAGGGCAGGAAGGTGTACGTCCGCAGATCCCGAGCGCCGGCCTCCCGGAGCGCGGGACCGAGACGGTCGTGGACATATCGCCGGAAGGTCCGACCGCTCGCTCCCCTGCGTCGGCGCAGCAGCAGCACCGTGCGATGGCCTAGGGCGTCGTCGTGGCCGTCGGTCCACCAGCGACCTCCGCCCGGGCCGGTGACCTGCCCGAGGACCCGTTCGAAGACGTTCTGCTCGTCCAGATAGACCTCTCGCATGCGCATCGGCATGCCCAGCGCGGCGACCGTGCTCCCGAACCGGACCTCGGCCACGCCGTCGCAGCGCCAGCCCGGGGGGACCGTCGTGCCCACGGTGGGCGACGACGGCCAGTAACCGTGATCGGTGGGCGAGAAGTGCCGTTGCACGTACTCGGCGATGTTGGGCAGCCGCCCGGCGATCCGCGCGTGCGGCCCGGCCCAGTACCCGAGGGCTGCTTCCTTCGACAGGTCTGCGCGCAGCCAGACCGGAGACATGAAGGAGGTGGTCTTCACAGGTCGGCTCATGTCTTCTCCTGTACGGACTGACGAGCGGTCTTCGGCGCCACATCCTGAATAAATCATCACTTCCGATAGTGATGTCAGTCAAGGGGGCTGACGAAATATTCAGAAAGGAGTTGATGATATCTTCAACTCTGAATCTGCGTGCGTCGCGAGGGAGGATGCGATGGCCGACCGGACCACGTCCCGGCGAGTCGACCGGCGGCGGGCGCGGACGCGGCACGCGCTGCTCTGCGCGGCGCAGCGCCTGCTGGCCGAGGGGCGCACCGACGTCGCGATCCTGGAGATCACCGAGCTCGCCGATGTCGGCGTCGGCACGTTCTACAACCACTTCGCCACCAAGGAGGACCTCTTCCGCGCCGCGGTCGAGGAGGCGTTGGAGTGGTTCGGGGGCCTCATGGACCGGCTCACCGCCGACGTCGACGACCCGGCGGTCGCGTACGCCCAGAGCTTCCGCATGACCGGCCGACTGCATCGCCGCTATCCGCAGCTCAGCCGAGTCCTCCTCCAGCACGGCCTCGACGTCGTACACACCGACAGCGGCCTGGCTCCCCGCGCGCGCCGGGACATCCGGACCGCGGCGGAAGCCGGACGGTTCGAGGTGGAGGATCTGGATCTCGCCCTGGCGATGACGGTCAGCGCCCAACTGGCCCTGGGTACGCTGCTGCACGCCCAGCCCGACCGTGACGACGCGCAGTCCTCGGACGTGATCGTGCGCGGACTGCTGCGCCACTTCGGCATGACCGCCGACGAGGCCGCACGGATCTGCACGCTCGAACTGCCCGACCTCGATCTGCCCGACCTCGATCTGGTCGACAGCGCCGTCGTCACCTGAGCGTCCTCAGCCGGTCCGTGAGCCGCAGCGCCGGCCGACCTCGGACAGCCTGATCCCCAGCTCATTGAGCGCCGTGGCAAGCCCGTCCTGGGCCTCGACGTCGACGTCGACGTCGGTCCCGGTCTCCGTCTCCGTTTCCGTATCAGCTGATCGGCGTCGGATCCGTACGGCTCCCTCCGCCGGAGCCACCGCTTCCTCCCGCCTGCCCACCCGGGCCAGGCAGGACCCCAGAGCGGTCAGTGCCCCGGCCAGACCCGCGTCATGAGCGCCGGGTCCGCCGCCGCGAGCGACCGCCAGATCTCCAAGGCCTCCCGCGCACGGACGAGCGCCTCGGCATGCCGTCCGGCGAAGCCGAGCCGCACGCTGAGCCGGTCGAGTTCCCCTGCCCGGGTCACCGGATCGGCCGTACGGGGCAGCCGATGGGCGGCGAGTCGCTCGGCCAGAGCGGCGATTCCCCGTGCCAAGTCCACGTGACGGCCGTCGGGAAACCGCTCCTCGACTGCCTCCAGCACATCCATACCGAGGTCTGCCGCCGCCAGCGCGGTGAGTACCGCGCTGCCCGTGTCCAGGGCCTAGCTGGTCCCCAAAAATGCTCAAGGGGCCGTTCTGGATCACTCCAAAACGGCCCTGAACTGCGACTCTGTCGAGTCGGGACGACAGGATTTGAACCTGCGACCCCCTGACCCCCAGTGAACGACATACCGTCCATAGGGGTCTGTGAGATCCAGAGAGAGCGGAAAAGACCAGGTCAGGTCCCACATAGCCTGGCTCAGCACAACGAGTCTGTGAGACGAGCGTGAGACGACGAAGCCCGGCCGGTGATCACCACCGAGCCGGGGCTTCTGCCGTTGCGGGCTTCAGGTGTCCCGGTCCCGCAGCCTCTCCTTACGGGTCTTGATCACTCGTAGTCGATCCGGCCGTTGCGAGGTCCACTGACCTGGCCCGCACTCCGGCCGCAGCTCCCACGTGGCTCCACCGCGTACGTCCGCGACGATGCCGCGCCGGTCGGCGTCCTCGTCGTGGATCAGGTCGCCCACCCACGCGCGCCCTTCCTTCTTGCCGGTCATTCGTGTCCCTTCCCATGCAGTTCTGCCCACACCCGTTTCCCCCACGGCAGCGGATCGGTGCCCCAGTCCTCGGCCAGCGCCTCTACGAGCGCCAGGCCGCGCCCGCCCTCGTCCTCGGCGCTCGACTCCCGAGGCGCCGGGAGCTTCTTCGACTTGTCCACAACACCGATGCGTACCTGTATTGCCTCGGGCCGGGTGACCGTGATCCGGATTGAATGGCTCCGGGCGTGCTTCACAGAGTTGGTCACCAGCTCGGAGACGATCAGGGACGCGACGTCGGCCAGTTCGTCCAGCCGCCACGCAGCCAAGGCGACGTGCACCAGACGCCGAGCAGTGGCCGCGCTCCCCGGTTCACGCGGCATGGTCGCGCTGTAGCCGGGGTGCCCGGTGGGGCGGGCTACGGTGAGCGGCAGGCATTGCCGGGGCTGCTTTTGTGACTGCGCGTCCGTGGGTTTCGGCACGTCAGTTGCTCTTTCAGGTCGGCCGCAGCCCCGGCCGTTCACGAGGTCGCGGGGCGTGACCATTCATGTAAGCGACGTGCCAAGAAGGGTGACAGGGGCGCAACGTCCCACTTTCACCACGCTATTCGCCGACCCCCAGGAACTCCGCC
Source organism: Streptomyces sp. NPDC107538 (assembly GCF_055657445.1). Lineage (NCBI taxonomy): Bacteria > Bacillati > Actinomycetota > Actinomycetes > Kitasatosporales > Streptomycetaceae > Streptomyces > Streptomyces sp. NPDC107538. The sequence continues at coordinate 121,908 of NZ_JBVKAY010000006.1, forward strand.
AACGACCGGAGTCCTGGCGGGTGGTTGGGGAGCGCCCACAGGTCACGCACGATGGCCACGGCCAACGTGTGATGCTGCATCCACGTCGGTGCCACCCGGCGCAAGGACTCCAGAGCCTTCACCGCTCCGGCGGCATCGCCGATGTCCGTGTGCGCTCGGGCCACGTCCAGCAGCAGCCACGTCCGCCAGGACGGCGGAGTGTCCTTACTGAGCCGCATTCCCTTGGCCAGAGCCAAGGCGTCATGCGGGTGCCCGTACTGCACGGCGAGGCGAACGCGTTCGATGCGCACCGACGACGGACTGAAAACGCTGACCATTCGATTGTCACTGCCCGCAGGCAGCTTGGAGACGCGGGCCGCTTCCTTCTCCGCTCCTGCCATCAGTTCCGCCGCCCGTTCGTAGTCGCCGCTGCGTGCGGCGGACGTGGCAGCACTCATGGTGAGGGCGCCCCACACCTTCAGCCCGTCGGCTGTGTCTGTGTGGCCGCCGCTTTCGATGGCCTCCGCCGCGCGAAGGGCGATCCCCAGGGCGTCTTCCAGGCGACCTTGCCGCTGGTAGGTCCAGGCGACAGAGTTCACGATCATGGGGACCAAGAGTGGGTCTGCGGACTGCTCCGCCGCACTTATGGCGCGTTCCAGGCTGGTGAGGGCAAGGTCTGTCTTGCCCATGCGCACGGCGACGTGTCCGGCGAGCTGAAGCGCCTTGCCCAGGGCTGCGAAACCGGCCCTGCGATCGTCGTCGCTCGCGGACACCGAGGCGGAACGCGCTTCGGTGATCAGGTCGGGGAGGCTCTTCATCACGGTGTCGAACTCGGCTGCGTGGTACTGCGACCAGCCGTCTGCGATGTGCTCGCGCAGTCGGTCCATCGAGAAGTCCTGGCCGGTTGGATCCGGCTCCGGCCCCCATAGCGCGGGCATGATGACCCGGCGCACGGCGACGAAGCGCGGCCCGTCACTCTCTCCGCCTGCCGCGACCGCCGGAGGGTCGCCCAGCAGCGTGGTCAGTTCCACGCCGAGACCGTTGGCCAGTGCGTGCAGTGTGGGCAGGCGCGCCGAGTGCTTCCGCCGCTGTTCGAGCTGACGGATCACATCGACGGACACGCCGGAGCGCTCAGCCAGTTCTTCTTGCGTCAGGGAGGCCAGACGGCGCAAGCGGCGCAGGGTCTTCCCCAGGTCTTCGTTTGCCACGCTGTCACGTTACGCCCGCCACGACTGCGGGAGAGCGTCGATGGCGCCGCCCGCAGCAGTGCTATGCAGGACTGTCTGCGTAGAGCCCCCGGAGTTGATGACTTGGCCGATCCTGAAGCGCGTCAAGCGCCGTACGGGCTGCTGCGGCGTTCTGGTGCGGCTCCAGCCACTCCAGCACACTGGCTGCCAGTTCGCGGTCTTCGAGTCGCGCAATGTGGGCTCGGAGATGCAATGCGGATTCCGTTGCCGCTGCGCGGAATTGCTCACTCATCCTGGCCCTGGGGGGCAGGCTGTTCGCTGACCGACCCGGCCACCGGCAAGCCGAAGATGCGGCGGAAGCAGCTCACCGTCACCAAGGACACCAAACGGGAGGCGCGCGACGAACTGGCCCGCATCCGCCACCAGCGCAGCGCGGGCACATACGTAGCCCCCGCGAAGATGACCGTGGGCGCCCTGCTGGACGTGTGGCTGAAGTCGGCCACGAGGGACGTGGAAGAGGCGACCGCCAGCAACTACGACAACGCGCTTCGGCCCGTGCGCGCCTTCCTGGGACACAAGCCAGTACAAGAGTTGAGCGAAGAGGACGTGGAAGCGTTCATCGACTGGATGGTGACCGAGGGCCGCCAGCGCTGCGGGAAGCCCGGCACGGGCCTCGGCATCCGCTCAGTGCGGCTCACCCTCGGGCGCCTGCGCTCGGCCCTGAACCTCGCGGTCCGGCGCGGCGTGGTGGTTCGCAACGTGGCCGAGCACGTGACCATCTCCAAGCAGGCGAAGGAGAAGGCGAAGAAGGCCGCGATCGAGCACAAGCCGTGGAACCAGGAGGAGGTGAAGCGGTTCCTGGAGGGCATCCAGGGCCACCGCTCCTACGCCCCCATGCTGCTCGCCCTGATCGCCCAGCGTCCGGCGGAGGTGTGCGGTGCCCGCTGGAGCCCGGACGTGGACTTGATAGCCGGGACGATCGCGGTCGGCACCAACACGCGGACGATCGTCTACGACCGCACCGCCCAGCGCGGCCAGCGGAACAAGGTGGTGGAGAAGGGAGCGAAGACCGAGGCGGGGAAGCGCACTCTGCCCCTGCCGAAGCCGGTCCTGCGGGCGCTGAAGGCGTTCCGCGCACAGCAGGCAGCGGAGAGGCTGGCCGCCGGGAAAGCATACGAGGACAGCGGGTACGTGCTCGTGGACGAACTGGGGCGCGCCTGGAAGACGGACAAGCTGCGCCGCGAGGCGCACAAGCTGATGGCGGAGACGGGCGTACGGAAGGTGCGGCTGTACGACGCGCGGCACGCCTGCCTCTCCTGAATGGCGAACAACGGCGTACCCGACACGGTGGTGTCGGCGTGGGCCGGACACTCGGACCTGTCGTTCACGAAGCGGGTCTACATGCACCCCGACCCGCAGTCCCTGAAGGCGGGTTCGGAGAAGCTGGCCGAACTGCTCGGCTGACCTTGATCAACAGCGCTTGTGAGAAATTGTGAGACGACGGTCCCCGAAAACGATCAAGGGCCCTGTCCCACCGAAGTGAAACAAGGCCCTGACCTGGGCTCGAAGCCCTCTTGCACCGTCGGGACGACAGGATTTGAACCTGCGACCCCTTGACCCCCAGTCAAGTGCGCTACCAAGCTGCGCCACGTCCCGGTGCGCTGCCCGCGGTGAACCGCGTGATCGCGCAGTGAGAACTTTACCGTACGTCGGCCACTGCCCCGCAGCCGGTGAGGGCGGGGGACAATCGAGGGATGAGCGGTACAGCGGAGGACGGGACGGCGCGGGGACGGGACCGGGACGAGGAGGGGCGGGCGCGGAGCGCGCGGCCCCGGGACGGCCTGGGGCGCCCGCTGCCGTACGGGGCGCCGGGTGTGCAGCGGCAGCCCGAGGGGGTGGTGCGGGCGCCCGAGGACACGGTCGTGGAGGCGCAGGCGTTGTTGGACGCGGGGAAGCCGTTTCACGCGCACGAGGTGTTCGAGGACGCGTGGAAGTCCGGGCCGGCCGAGGAGCGCGCGCTGTGGCGGGGCCTCGCCCAGCTCGCGGTGGGCCTCACGCACTCGGCACGCGGGAATGTGAAGGGCGGTGCGCTGCTGCTGCGGCGGGGCGCGGGTGCCGTGGAGGAATGGGGCGCGGGGAGCGGCCGCGCCCGCCCGTACGGGGTCGATCTGGCCGGGGTGAGTGCCTGGGGCCGGTGTCTGGCGGGGGTAGTGGAGCGGGAGGGGCACGCGGTGGACGCGGGGGTGTGGGCGCCGAGGTTGCGTGGCGACTAGTGGGGTGCGTGGTCGGGTGCGTTGTCGGGTGCGGGCCCGGTGGGGCTTCTCGCGCAGTTCCCCGCGCCCCTAAAAGACAGGCCCCCGCGGGCCTGAAAGACCGGCCCCCGCAGCCCTGTAAGGCGACCGGCGGCGGGGCTGAAAAGCACGGGGCGCAGCCCCTGCTTTTCAGGGGCGCGGGGAACTGCGTGAGAAGCCCCACCGGAGCCGCAGTCGCAAGCGCACCCGCACCCCCCACCCCGGAAGGCGCACCCCGGCATCCGCTCCGCATGCACCGTCGAGGGCCGGATGTGATCGTGACCCTGTGACGACCACGACCACCCCAGCCGCCGCCACCACGCCCGCCGCACAGGCACCCGTGTTGAGCAGACGGCAGCGGAACGTCGTGCAGCGGGCACGAACACCTGGCTGGAGTCGCTGTACATGTTCGTGTTCGGCACCGGCATCGGGCTGTGCATGCAGGTGCTGACGATCGCCGCGCAGAACACCGTCGACTACGCCGACCTGGGCACCGCGACCTCGGGCGTCACCTTCTTCCGTACGCTGGGCAGCTCGTTCGGCACGGCCGTGTTCGGCACGATCTACGCCAACACGCTCGCCCCGCAGCTGTCCGCCGCCGTCGAGGAGGCGGCGCGTACGGGCACGGCGGAACCGGCGGTGATCGCGAGGGCCGTGCAGAGCCCCGAGGGGCTGCACCAACTGCCCGCGCGGGCCGCCGAGCCGATCGTGCGGGCGTACTCCGAGACCCTGCAGACCGTGTTCCTGTGGACCGTGCCGGTCGCGGCCGTCGGGTTCGTGGTGGGGCTCTTCCTCAAGCAGGTGCGGCTGCGGGACAGTGCGCGGGCGGGCTCGTCGGACATGGGCGAGGGGTTCGCGCGACCGCCCGCCGGGGACTCGCAGCGGCTCCTGGAGGCGGCCGTCGGGAAGATCATCGGCGGTAAGGAGCTGGAGACCGCCCGCCGGATCGTGCTCGGATCCGACACCCGGCTGGACATCGCGGGCGCCTGGGCGGTCATGCAGGTGGAGCTGTTCACCCGGATGGTCGGGCACGCCAGTCTGACGCTGATCGCGGCCCGTCGCCATGTGCCCGCGGAGGTCCTGGTCCCGGTCTTCGAGCGCATGGTCGAGGAGGGCTGTCTCACCCGGCACGACACCCTCTTCACGCACACCGACGCCGGGGCCCGTGAGGCCCGCGTGATCAGCGCGGCCTGGGGCGACTGGCTGCGGCAGCGGCTGGAGAAGGACTACGGACGGCCCGCCGACGCGGATCTGCGGGCCGCGGTCGACACCATCGCCAAGCGGCTGCTGCGGGAGGACCTGTCCCACGGGCTGCCCGCGCGGACCCCGGAGTTGGAGCCGTCCGGGGCGAGGACGGCCGGGCAATAGGAGTCGTCGTCCCTCCGGGGCGGGCGGCTCAGCGGAGCAGGAGTTGCAGGCCGCCCACGATCGTCGCCGCGATCACCAACTGCTCGAACACCTTCTGGTTGATGCGGTTCACCGCCCACTTGCCGAGGAAGGCGCCCGGCACGACGAACAGGGCGAGTGCGGCGTCCAGCAGCAGGGAGTGTCCGTCGATCAGGCCGAGGCCCACGCTGAAGGGGACCTTGGAGACGTTGACGATGAGGAAGAAGAACGCGGAGGTGCCCAGGAAGCCGAGCTTCCGGAAGCCCGCCGAGAGCAGATACATCGACATCACGGGGCCGCCGGCGTTGGCGACCATCGTGGTGAAGCCGCCGAGGACGCCGTACGAGCGGGCCTTCGCGCGGCCGGCGCGGGTGGTGATCGCGTCGGGTTCGTCGTCCTTGTCGACCGTGCGCCGGCGCCAGATCGTGACGGCCGTCATCAGCAGCAGGATCGCGCCGATGGAGGTGCGGACGATCTGGTCGTCGGCCCAGACCAGGAAGAGGGTGCCGAGGACGACACCGGCGGCGACCGCCGGGAAGAGCTTCCACAGGGTGGGCCAGTGGGCGTGCCGGCGGTAGGTGAGGACGGCGAGGACGTCTCCGACGATGAGGATCGGCAGGAGGACGCCGGTCGAGGCGCGGGCCGGGAGAACGGCCGCGAAGATCGCGAGGCTCACCGTGTTGGCACCGCTCACGGCGGTCTTGGAGAAGCCGACGAGCAGGGCGGCGAAGGCGAGGGCCGCGAACTCGGCCGTGGACAGGTGCCAGAGAGTCATCGTGTTCATGCGGAGACCGATGCTAGGCGCACCTATCGGCGCGCGACAGGACCGTCTCGCCAGTCGACCCTGCCGCCCGCCCGGTTCGACCACCACCCGGACGGTTCGAGCACCACCCGGAGGGTTCGACCACCACCCGGAGGGTCGATCCCTCGCTCACAGGTGCGGGCCTTCGCCTCGGACGGCCCATGGACCATCGTCCGACGGGCTGGCAAGATCCCCCGGGTACCTTCACCGACGTAGTTGGAGGAGTCATGGCCGACTCTCGTGAGCACAGCTTCGCCGGTACGCGGGGCGGTGTCACCGCACGGCAATGGCCGTGCGAGGGGGCACGGTACGTCGTGCTCCTGGTGCACGGCTACGGGGAGCACATCGGCCGGTACGAACACGTGGCCGATGCCCTGGTGCGGCACGGCGCGGCGGTGTTCGGCCCCGATCACATGGGGCACGGCAGATCGGCGGGCGAGCGGGTGCTGATCGAGGACTTCGAGGCCGTGGTCACCGATGTGCACGCCGTGGAGGTGCTGGCGCGGGCCGCGTATCCGGGGCTGCCGGTGGTGCTGATCGGCCACTCGATGGGCGGGATGATCGGCGCGCGGTACGCCCAGCGGTACGGCACCGGGCTCGCCGCGGTCGTGCTGTCCGGGCCGCTGATCGGGATCTGGGAGCCGCTGCGAGGCCTGCTCGCGCCGCCGGAGGTGCCCGAGGTGCCGCTCGACCCGAAGCTGCTCTCGCGGGACATGGCGGTCGGCGCCACGTACGCGAACGATCCGCTGGTGTGGCACGGCCCGTTCAAGCGGCCGACGTTGGAGGCCATCGACCGCACTCTGGAGACGATCTCCAAGAGCGGGCCTGTCGGCGCGCTGCCGCTGCTGTGGCTGCACGGCGACGACGACCGGATCGTGCCGCTGCCCGGCAGCCGTACGGGGATCGAGGAGTTCCGGGGCACCGACTGGACCGAGCGGATCTACGCGGGCGCCCGGCACGAGGTGTTCAACGAGACGAACAAGGGCGAAGTGCTCGCGGACGTCAAGGAGTTCGTGGACGGCGTGCTGGGGCGCTGAGCCCGCGTTTTCCCTCGTGCGTGCTGGGCACCCGGCCCCGCATGGAGTGGTTGCTGAGAGCGGCCTGCGTGGGAGAGGACCCCGAACTGTTCTTCCCTGTGGGCACGACAGGACCGGCGCTCGACGACGTCGCCGCCGCCAAACGCGTCTGCGCCCGCTGCCCGGTGCGCCGCGAGTGCCTCGACTGGGCGCTCGGCAACGGGCAGATGGCCGGCGTGTGGGGTGGCATGGACGAGGTGGAACGCACCGACCTGCTCCGCAGGGCCGGGAGCGCCGACGCCGCCCGGCACGCCGCGTTCGCCGGTACGACACGATAGGAGTCGCACGTCATGACGATAGTGAGGAGCACCCTTCCCGAGCCCGCCCGCCGGATCGCGGGCGACGCGCTGCAGGAGAGCCTGGTGGATCTGCTGGGACTCTCGCTGATCGGGAAGCAGGCCCACTGGAACATTGTGGGACCGAGGTTCCGTTCGATCCACCTCCAGCTCGACGAGGTGGTGTCCACGGCACGGTCGTACGCCGACCAGGTCGCCGAACGCGCGGCGGCGATCGGCGTCTCCCCGGACGGCCGGCCGGAGACCGTGGCGGCTCGGTTCGACCTCCAGGGGCCGAAGGAGGGCTGGCTGCGGGACACCGAGGTCGTACGGCTGCTGGTGGAGGCGCTGGAGGCGACGGTCGGGCGGCTGCGTGAGCGGATCGACGCCACGGAGGAGGCCGACAAGGTCACGCAGGACCTGCTGATCTCCATCACCTACGAACTGGAGAAGCAGCGTTGGATGTTCGAGGCCGAGAACTGGCCGCGCGAGGACTGACCGTACGGGGGCCTGCCCGGGCCGACCCGGCGGGGGCGCCCTGCGTCAGCGGAGCAGCCAGCCCCCGTCGACGTTCAGGTTGACGGCGTTGACCGAGCGGTTGCCGAGGAGGAAGTCCACGGCGTCGACCACGTCCCCCATGGTCGCGAGGCGTCCCGTCGGTGTCCTGTCGATCAGGGCGCCGAGGGGTTTGTCCGACCAGAAGGGGCTGTCGCCGACGACGCCCGGGTGGACGGCGTTGACGCGGATGGGCGCGAGTTCGGTGGCGAGGGTGTGGACCAGGCCGGTGACGCCCGCGTTGACGGTGGCGACGGTGGTCGCCCCGGGGTAGGGGCGTTCCTTGGCCTGGCCGCCGAAGAGGACGAGGGCGCTGTCGTCGTTGAGCCGTGTCCGCAGGGCGTGGACGACCTCGGTGTAGCCGACGAGTTTGAGGGTGACGAGGTGGAGGGCGGCGTCGATGTCGTAGTCGTCGACGCGGTTGTGGTCGCGGGAGACGCCGACCAGGACCAGGTGGTCGACGCGGCCGACGTCCGTCAGGGCTCCGGCTATCTCGCGCGGCCGGGACAGGTCGAGGGCGAGGCCGCGGGCCGCGCCGACCTCCTTGGCGACGGCGGCGGCCCGGTCCGGGTCCCGGCCGGTGAGGGTCACCTCGTCGCCGCGTTCCGCGCGGTGCCGGGCGATCTCCCGGCCGATCCCGGACGTCCCGCCGATGACGACCACAGCGCTCATGGCCGCTCCCCCTCCCGCTGCCGGTCTCCGAGGATGCGGCCCAGGTACTCCCAGTCCCTGGTGAACCGGTACGCATGGCGTGACGGGGGCTGCGGGGCCTGGGTCTCCAGCCAACGCACCGGTGTGTCACCGGCGTTGGCGAAGCCGTGCACACAACCGGCGCCCGCCCAGGCGACATCGCCCGCGCCCAGCCGGTAACTGCGGCCGTCGAAGGTCGCGCCCTTCGAGGATCAGATAGGTCTCCTCGAAGGGGTGGTCGTGCGTGCCGGCGACCCCGTCGGGGGCGTACCGGACCATGAACATGGTCGAGGCCACCGCCCCGAGATCGGTGTCCACCATCATCTTCACGGTGATCCCGCTGTAGACGAGCAGCGCGGTCCGCATGCTCGCCGACACCGCGAGGAGATCCTGCGACTGCTTCCCGGGGTCCGTCTGGGAGGCCTCGAAGTGCCCGAAGGAGCGGGTGCGCGGGTCGCGTACGTCGATGCGGACCGGCTCGCGCTCCGGCAGCGCGGGCACGGTCTGAGTGTCGTGGCCGTAGCGGGCGCGCGGCATCGGGGCGAGCATGTCGGCCCAGCGGGCGGGCGTGTCCCCGGCTCCGCGCCAGGCGTGCGGGACACCGGCCGGGAGGAGGCCGTAGTCGCCCTCTTCGAGGAGGTACGAGCCGTCCGGGGCGTTGAGGATCACCGCGCCGGACAGGAGGTGGAAGCTCTCCTCGTACGAGTGGACGTGGGCGCGGACCGCGCCGTCGGGCCGTAGTTCGCAGACGCCGAAGCCGGTGTGCACGGCGCCGTCCGTCTCGCCGATGAGCGCGTGCCGCCGGAACCCCCCGCTGTCGTACGGCAGTTGGGGGATCTCGGCGGCCCGCCGTATCACATGGTGGGTCATGCGTCGGGCTTCCTCGCCGCCACGGCGGCCAGCAGGCGGTCGCGTGACTCCTCCACCAGGCGCAGGGCCCGGCCGGTGTCGGCGAGCAGTCGGCCGTCGCGCTTGTGGACAACTCCGTCGACGATGACGGTGTCCACGTTGGAGACGTCGGCGCTGAGGGTCACGGCGGCCACCGGGTCGTGCACGGGTGCCATGTTGAGGGCGGTGGCGTCGAGGGCGACGATGTCGGCCCGCTTGCCGGGGGTGAGGGAGCCGGTGCGGCCCTCCAGGCCGGCCACATGGGCGCCGTTGAGCGTGGCGATCTCCAGCATCTGACGTGCCGTCAACATGGCGGCGGGAACGGGCAGGTTGGCGTGCCAGCAGTCGGCGTTGACCCGGCCCCGTTCGGCGCCGAAGGCCGCGCGGATCTGGGTGAACATGTCGCCGGGGACGGTGGTGACGACGTCGATGCTCAGGGACGGCCGCAGCCCGTGTTCGATCGCCTGCATCACGGGCGGCCAGCCGTGGCCCATCTGGGTCTCCACCTGGGCGGCGATGGAGACCGTGCCGCCGCTGTCGGCCACCATCCGCCACTCGTCCTCGCTGAGGTGGCAGCAGTGGACGTAGGTCGTGTCGGGGCCGAGGAGGCCCAGGTCGCGCAGCTGCTTGACCATGCCGAAGCGTCCGGCGAGGCGGCCCATGGCGACATGGACGGTGATCGGGATGTCCAGCTCGCGGGCGAGTGCCCACTCCTGGGTGACCACGTCGTTCGTGCAGAAGCCGGGGCCCCGGGTGGCGAGCCCCATGGTCAGCAGACCGCCGTCGGAGGCGAAGTGCTCGGCACGGATACGGCGTACGTCGTCGCCTGGGACCGCGATCTTGCTGTCGAACCAGTAGTCGGCGAGGGAGGTGTTGGCGCTGCCGTAGGCGTACTGGGCGCGGATGCCGGTCTCCCTCAGTGCCTGGATCGCGGCGTCGGGGTGCTCGGGCGTGTTGTTGATGTGCGACCAGTCGACGAGGGTGGTGATGCCCGCGTTGAGACACTCCAGGGTGCCGGCGAGGTTGCCCGCGTACACGTCCTCGGGGGTGTAGGCGGGCGCGAAGGTGTCGAGGACGTCGACGAAGTAGTCGTCGAGGGTGGCGTCGGGGGCGCAGCCGCGGATCGGCGCCTCCCAGGTGTGGCGGTGGGTGTCGACGAAGCCGGGGATGACGATACGGCCGGTCATGTCGAGCACCTCGGCGTCCACGTCCGCGTCGATCGAGGGCTCGACCGCCGTGATCGTGCCGTCCTCGATGAGGATGTCGCCCCCGGGCAGGTCGCCGATGGCCGGGTCCATCGTGACGACATGGCCCGAGCGCAGGAGCATCCGTTTGGTCATCGCCGTTCCTCCCAGAGGTGGGTCCGTATGAAAGCTGACGGGCAGTCAGTATGCGGCGAGCTCGCGGACCGTCCTCATGACCCGGCCGACGGTGGGCACGACCCGTTCTTCGAGGGCGTCGGCGAACGGCAGGGGCACGCACTCCCCCGCCACCCGCCGGACCGGTGCGTCCAGCAGGCCGAAGCCCTCGTCGGCGACGACCGAGACGAGGGTCGCGCCCCAGCCGCCCTGGTACGGGTTCTCCTCGACGGTCACCAGCCGCGAGGTCCGCGCGAGCGAGCCGAGCACGGTGGCCGTGTCCAGCGGGATCAGTCCGCGCAGGTCGATCACCTCGGCCTCGACGCCCTCCTCGGCCAGGCGGCGGGCGGCTTCGAGGGCGACGGGGACCATGGCGGCGAGCGCGACGAGGGTGAGGTCGCCGCCCTCGCGGACGACCCGGGCGCGGCCCAGTTCGACGACGTGGTCCGGCGGCGGGGGCGGGCCCTTGGTGGCGAGGAGCGCCTTGTGCTCGAAGAAGACCACCGGGTCGTCGCTGCGGACGGCGGCGGCCATCATGCCGATCACGTCGGCCGGGGTCGAGGGTGCCGCGATCTTCAGGCCCGGGACGGTGAGCGCCCAGTTCTCGGTGGACTGGGAGTGCTGGGCGCCGAAGCCGAGGCCACCGCCGTTGGCGGTGCGGACGACGAGCGGGACGGTGACCTGACCGCCCGTCATATAGCGGACCTTCGGGATCTCGTTGGCGAGGTAGTCCCAGCAACAGGCCAGGAAGTCGGAGAACATGATCTCGGCGACCGGGCGGATTCCGGTCATCGCGGCGCCCATCGCCGCGCCCACGATGGCCTGTTCGGAGATGGGCGTGTCCCACACCCGCTGCGGCCCGAACTCCTTCAGCAGTCCGACGGTCGTCTTGAACACTCCCCCGGCCTCGGCGATGTCCTCGCCCAGGCACACCACCGTCGGGTCGCGGCGCATCTCCCGGGCCAGGCCCTCGGCGACCGCCTCGCGATAGGTGATCACGTCCTCCATACGGCACCTCCGTCGGCCCATACGTCGGTGAGCGCCTCGGCGGGGTCGGGGCCGGGCGCGCGCTTGGCCGCGTCGACGGCCTCGCTCACGGTCCGCTCCACGCGCGCGTCGGCGTCGAGGGTGGACTCGCCGAGGGCGGCGAGCCGAGCGCGGGCCAGGTCGAGCGGGTCGTGCCGCAGCCAGTGTTCGACCTCGTCGGCCGGGCGGTAGGTCGCCGGGTCGGCCCTGCTGTGCCCGTAGTGCCGGTACGTCCGCGCCTCCAGCAGGCCGGGCCCGTCTCCCGCCCGGGCCCGGTCCGCGAGGCGCGCCACCGCCCGGCGCACCAGCACCACGTCGTTGCCGTCGACGACGTCGCCGTCGATGCCGTAGGCCGGTGCCCGGTCGGCGGCGGGCCGGGGCACGGCGGTGACGTCGGCGATGGGCGTGTACTCCATGTAGAGGTTGTTCTCGCAGACGAACAGCACCGGCAGCTTCCATACGGCCGCCAGGTTGAGCGCCTCGTGGAAGGCGCCGATGTTGGTGGCGCCGTCACCGAAGAAGGCGACCGCGACCTGACCGGTGCCGCGCAGCCGGGCGGACCAGGCGGCGCCCACGGCCATGGGGAGATGGGCGCCGACGATGGCGTACGAGCCGAGCATGCCGGTCGAGGCCTTCGTGAGGTGCATCGAGCCGCCCTTGGCCCGGCACAACCCCGTTGCCCTGCTCATGAGTTCGGCGAGGCACTCCTCGGGGGTCGCGCCCCGGGCGAGGGCGTGGTGGTGGCCCCGGTAGGTGGCGAAGACGTAGTCGTCGGGGCGCAGGGCGGCGCTCGCGCCGACGGCGACGGCCTCGTGTCCGGCGGCGAGGTGGGTGGTGCCCTTGACGTGGCCGGAGAGGAACAGGTCGTGGGCGGCCTTCTCGGTGCGGCGGATGAGGGCCATCTGCTCGTAGAGCGCGAGGAGTTCACCCGGGTCCACGGTGTCGTCGGCGTCCCCGGTGGCCCCGGTGTCCTTCGTGACGCGCGGGTCCTCCAGGTCCTCCAGGTCGTCGGGCATCATGTGCTCCCGTTCGTACGGGTGTTGAGGTGGGACTGGGCCTCGCGGCGGGTGTTCAGGGGGCCGTCGACCGTCCAGTAGCGGCGGCCGGCCACGAGGAGTTCCTCGGCGGGGAACTTGGTGATGACCTCGCAGCCCTCGGCGGTGACGACGAGCTCTTCCTCGATCCGCGCGGCGGACCAGCCGTCGGCGGCCGGCCAGTACGTCTCCAGGGCGAACACCATGCCCTCTTCGAGGACTTCGGGATGGTCGAGGGAGACGAGCCGGCTGAAGATCGGCTTCTCCCAGATCGACAGGCCCACGCCGTGGCCGTACTGCAGGGCGAAGGCGGCCGTCTCGTCGGGGAAGCCGAACTCCTCGGCGCGCGGCCACACTTGGACGATGTCGGCGGTGGTCGCGCCGGGGCGGACCAGGGCGATGGCGGCGTCCATGTACGCGCGGCAGCGGATGTACGCGTCACGCTGGGCGGTCGAGGCGCTGCCCACGGCGAAGGTGCGGTAGTAGCAGGTGCGGTAGCCGAGGTGGCTGTGCAGGATGTCGAAGAAGGCGGGGTCGCCGGGGCGGATCAGCCGGTCGCTGAAGACATGCGGGTGCGGTGAACAGCGTTCCCCCGAGATGGCGTTGACGCCCTCGACGTACTCGCTGCCCAGGTCGTAGAGGACCTTGCTGACCAGCCCCACGCACTCGTTCTCGCGCACACCCGCGCGGAGGAAGCCGTACAGCTCCTCGTAGGCGGCGTCGACCATCGAGCAGGCCTGGGTGAGCAGGGAGATCTCGTCGCGGGTCTTGGTGCGGCGGGCGGCGAGGAAGACCTGCTGGCCGTCGACGACGTCGATGCCCTCGGCGCGCAGCGCGGCCAGGATCGGCATCTCGACGATGTCGACACCCAACGGCTCGCCCGCCAGGCCGTGTTCGCGGAGTTCGACGGCGATCTTCGCGGCCACGTCGGCGGCGATCCCGGCGTCCGGGTGGAAGGCGCCGCGGAGGGTGGAGATACCGGCGCGGGCACCGGTGGGCGGGGCGTCGGGTCCTTCCTTGCCGTTGCCGTGGTCCAGCCACGGGTTGTACAGCCGGTGGTGGCGGGCGGCCGAGCCGAAGTCCCAGACGATCGGTTCGCCGCCGCGGACGAGGAGGGCGAAGCGGATCAGTTTGTCCATCGCCCAGGTGCCGATGTGGGTCGCGGACATATAGCGGATGTTGGCGAAGTCGAAGGTGAGGACGGCGCCGAGGGAGGAGCCGTTCAGTGCGGTGTGCAGGCGGGCCAGACGCTCCCTGCGGAGCCGGTCCAGGTCTACGCGCTCTTCCCAGTCGACGGCGTTGGGCCCGAATGTGCGGATCGCCACGGCGACCACCCCCATCACTGTCGGAGTGAACGACCGCGCGGGGCGGGTGTCAAGTGGTACTGAACACGAACCAGACACCGACGGCCGGCTCGTCGCCGTCGTTGCGGTAACGGTGCGGGGTCGCCGACTCGAAGCAGACCGCGTCGCCGGGGTGGAGGGTGAACTCCTCGAAGCCGAGGGTCAGGACGAGTTCGCCCGAGGTGAGGCAGCCGTACTCGGTGCCGGTGTGGCGCATGAGGCCGCCCGAGCCGGAGGAGGAGCCGCCGGGACGGTAGGTGACGAGCAGGAAGTCGACGTCCGCGCCCGGAACATGGCCGAGGCGTTCCCATACGACGCCGGAGTCCAGCTCCAGGCGTTCGCGGTCCGTGGGGCCGACCAGGGGGCCGAGGCGGCGGGCGTGGTCGGCGGCGATGGTGGCGAGGGCGTGGGGGACGGTGGTGGGGGTGACCTGGGTGGGGGTGGCTGCCGCTTCGGCTGCTGCCGCCGGGGCGTCGTCGTCGCCGTTGAAGAGGGACTCGACCGAGATCGACAGTGCCGTGGTGATCGCGTACAGCGTGCTGACGGAGGGCTGGGTCTTGCCCGTCTCGATCTGGGAGACCAGGCTGGGCGAGACGCCGATCTCGCGGGCCAGGGCGCGCAGGGTCGTGCCGTGTGCCAGGCGGGCCTGTCGGATGCGGGCTCCGACGGGGGGCGTGGCGGCGGGGGACACGGGCTCCCTCCCGGGGCGGCCTTGCTGTGCAGCTCTGTTGAACAGAAGGTACCCGGTGCGGGTGCTGGGCGGGGGCGGGTTGTCGCTCGCCGGCGCTTGCCGGGTGCCGCTGCGCCCACCCGTGCCGCCCCAGCGGCACGATTGCCCGCAGTTAGGGAGGGGGCGGCAACAGGTGGGCCCGGTCGCGGTTTAGCCCAGTGCGTCCAGGCCCAGGTGGTCGCGGAGGGTCGTGCCCTCGTAGTCCGTGCGGAAGACTCCCCGTTCCTGGAGGAGGGGGACGACCTTGTCGGCGAAGGGGTCGAGGCCGGTGGGGGTGATGTGGGGGACGAGGATGAAGCCGTCGGCGGCGTCGGACTGGACGTAGTCGTCGATGGTGCGGGCGACCGTCTCCGGGGTGCCGATGAAGTTCTGGCGGTTGCCGGTCTCGATGACCAGGTCGCGGATGGACCAGTTGTTGGCCTCGGCGCGCTCTCGCCATTCGCGGGCGACGGCCAACGGGTCGCGGTACATGCGTACTTGGGCGCGGCCCTTGGAGATGTGGGTGTCGCTGACGTCGGGGTCGAGCTCGGGGAGCGGGCCGTCCGGGTCGTAGGAGGACAGGTCCCGGTTCCAGACGAACTCCAGGTGCTTGAGGGCGGTGGCCCCGCTGACCTGCCGGCGGCGGACGTCGCGGGCGAGTTCCCGTGCCTCCTCGTCCGTGTCGCCGAGTACGAACGTCGCGGCGGGCAGGATGAGCAGCTGGTCGTGGCGGCGGCCGTGGCGGGCGAGGCGGCTCTTGACGTCGGCGTAGAAGGCGCGGCCCGTGTCCAGGTCGGCGTACCGGCTGAAGATGGCGTCGGCGCTCGACGCGGCGAACTCGCGGCCCTCGTCGGAGTCGCCGGCCTGGAAGATCACCGGGCGGCCCTGCGGTGAGCGCGGGACGTTGAACCGGCCCTCGATGTCGAAGTGCTGCCCGCTGTGGACGAAGGCCCCGGCCTTGGCGTCCCTCAGGAAGACGCCCGTCTCCTGATCGGCGACG
Source organism: Streptomyces sp. NPDC107538 (assembly GCF_055657445.1). NCBI lineage: Bacteria > Bacillati > Actinomycetota > Actinomycetes > Kitasatosporales > Streptomycetaceae > Streptomyces > Streptomyces sp. NPDC107538. Next base: position 137,507 of record NZ_JBVKAY010000006.1, read on the forward strand.
ATCTCGTCCCCGTCCCAGGAGTCGAAGAGTTCGTTCGCGGTGGCCAGGAACTCCTTCGCGCGGGAGTAACGCTCCTCCTGCGGCAGGAAACCGCCCCGGCGGAAGTTCTCGCCGGTGAAGGCGTCCCAGGAGGTGACGACGTTCCACGCGGCGCGCCCGCCGGAGAGGTGGTCGAGGCTCGCGAACTGGCGGGCCACCTCGTAGGGCTCGTTGAAGGTGGAGTTGATGGTGCCGGTGAGGCCGAGGCGCTCGGTGACGGCGGCGAGCGCGGACAGCACGGTGAAGGTGTCGGGGCGGCCCACGACGTCCAAGTCGTAGATCTGGCCGCCCTGTTCGCGCAGCCGTAGGCCCTCCGCGAGGAACAGGAAGTCGAACTTGGCGCGTTCGGCGGTCCGTGCGAAGTGCGCGAAGGAGCTGAACTCGATGTGGCTGCCGGCCTTCGGGTCGCTCCACACCGTGGTGTTGTTGACGCCGGGGAAGTGCGCGGCCAGGTGGATCTGCTTCAGGGGCTTGTCCGAGGGCTGGTCGAAGGGCTTGTTCAGGGGCTTGCTGGGCTTGCTCATGGGGGTGTCCTCTCCCGCCCGCTCAGGCGGCGGCGTAGCGGTTGGCGGGGCGGGCCAGGCCCAGCAGACCGCGCAGGGTGTCGGCCTCGTAGGCGCCGCGGAAGGCGTCACGGCGCTGGAGTTCGGGGACCAGGCCCCGGGTGATCGCCGGGAGGTCGTGACCGGCCACGGCGGGCCGCAGCCGGAAGCCGCTCAGCCCCTCCAGCGCCAACTCCTGTAGCAGATCGGCGAGTTGGACGGGCGTACCGGTGAAGATCCGGGCGTCGCTCGTGTACGGCTCCCCCGCGAGCGCGTCCAGGCGCTCCCGGCGGGCCGCCGCCTCGCCCGGGTCGTCGTCGAGGAAGACCACGAGGTCGCCGAAGATGTGCAGCGGTGTGTCGGCGCGCCCGGCGGCCAGTTGCTCGGCACGGATCTCGGCGACGATCGCGCGCGCCTGGTCGGTGTCGTGCGGTGTGACGAAGCCGATGTCGGCCTGGCGGGCCACCAGCCGGTACGGGACGGTGTCATGGGCGAGGGCGGCCACGACCGGCTGGCCCTGCGGCGGGCGGGGAGTGATGGAGGGGCCCTTGACGCTGAACCGGCGGCCCTGGAAGTCGATGTAGTGCAGCTTGTCCCGGTCGACGAACCGGCCGGTGGCCACGTCCCGGATCTCGGCGTCGTCCTCCCAGCTGTCCCAGAGGCGGCGCACGACCTCCACGTAGTCGGCGGCCTCGTCGAACAGGTCGGCCACCAACTCCCGGGTGTCCGGGCTGTCGTAGGCCTCGATGCGCGGGATGGTACGGCGGCCGAAGTGGGCGGCCTCGTTCGGCCGGGCGGTGATCTGCGCCCGGAGGCCGGCGCGGCCGGAGCTGACGTAGTCGAGGGTGGCGATCGCCTTGGAGATGTGGAACGGCTCGGTGTGGGTGACGACGGTGGTCGGCACGATGCCTATGTGGCGGGTGAGGGGGGCGATCCGGGCCGCGACGAGGACGGCGTCGAGCCGGCCGCGGAGCTGGTCGGTGCGCTCGTCCGGGTCCAGGAAGTGCGCGGACTGCGGGCCGAGGCCGTCCTCGATGGTCACGAAGTCGAGGAGTCCGCGCTCGGCCTCGGCGACGAGGTCGGCCCAGTATCCGGCGGTGAACACCTCACGCGGTCGGGCGACCGGCTCACGCCAGGAGGCGGGATGCCAGCCGGTGCCGTCGAGCGCCACGGCGAGGTGCAGCGCGGCAGGCGGGGTCGATGGGGAGGGAGTCGAGGAGGAGGGAGTCGGGGAAGCGGGCGAGGGGGATGCGGCGGAGGGGGACACAGATGGGTGCCTTCCTGGAGGTGCGTACGACGTCCGTCACCGGCCCCGGGGACGACACGGGGCACGGCGGCTGGGAGCAGGGTCAGGAGCGACAGAGCGCGCCGGCCACGCGCAGGAGATCGATATGGGGCCGGGAGTGGAGGTGGACGGCGCGCGGCACACGGGGCACGGCCGTCACCTCCCTCGTCCGGGCGCACGGCGGCGCGCCTCGCGGATCTCTTGACGAGTCACAACATCGCGGCCCCGGCGGGTGTTCCCGGCACTCTTCCTCGATTCAACTAACGTGTGATGTAAGCGAGTTGACTGACACTCAGGAGTTGGTGAGCGGCAGGCCCGGCGGGTTGACCTCGGACTTCTCCACGGACTCGTTGGAGAGGTTCCAGGCTTTCAGCCACTCGGCGTACTGGCCTTTGTCGATCAGGTGGTTGATCGCCTCGGCGAGCGGTTCGGCGAGGCCGCTGCCCTTCTTCGCGGTCGCGGCGATCAGGCCCTGGAGGGACTCACCGGCGCCGGAGAACTGGCCCGCGATCCGGGTCGCCTGGGGCGTACCGGCGGTCTTGGCCGCGTGGTAGGCGAGGTTGGGGCTGGGGCCGAAGTAGGCGTCGATCTTGCCGCTGCTCAGCGCCAGATAGAGGCTGTTGGTCTCCTGGAAGTACTTGACGGTGAGGGGCTTCTTGCCCTCCTTCGCGAGCTTGGCCTTCCACTCCAGGAGGATCTTCTCCTGGTTGGTGCCGTTGCCGACGGAGACCGTCCGGCCGGCGAGGTTCTCGTAGTTCCCGTCGAAGTCCCAGTCGTTGTCCTTCTTCGTCTCGAAGGCCAGGTCGTCCTTGCGGTAGGCGGCGAACTCGTACTTCTGCTTGCGTTCCTCGGTGTCGGTGATGTTGGAGAAGCCGACGTCGACCTTGCCGCTGTCGATCCCGATGAACAGGTTCTCCCAGGTCGACTGGCGCACCTCGGGTTCGAGACCAAGCACGGCGGCCACCAGTCTGGCGAGGTCGGGCTCGGAGCCGGTGACGGTCTTCTGGTCGCTGCCGATGAAGCCGAGCGGCGGACTGCCGGAGGGCAGCGTGCCGGAGCCGATCACCAGCTTGCCGCTCTTCTTGATGGCGGCGGGCAGCTTGGCGCTGATCGACTTCACCTCGGAGACCTTGATCTCGGTCTCCTTGGCGGCGCCGTTGGACAGTTGTCCGACGGTGACCGTGCCGGCGGAGGCGGCGCCGGTCCCGGTGGCGGCCTCGGTGTCGCCCCCGCAGGCGGCGAGCCCGGTGGCGAGGGTGGCGGCGGCGGTCGCCGCGGTGATGCCGCGCAGCAGGCTGCGCCGGGAGAACCGGGTGTGCGTGGGCATGGCTGTCCTTGTCGTGTCGGGAGAGGGGTGTCGGGAGAGAGGTGTCGTGCGAGACGTGTCGAGGGTGGTGAGGCTCGTTGTTGCTGGGGTGGGCGCGGTCAGAGGACCTTGCTGAGGAAGTCCTTCGTCCGCTCGTGCCGCGGCTTGTCCAGGACCTCCGCGGGCGGGCCCTGTTCGACGATCCGGCCGCCGTCGATGAAGACGACCCGGTCGGCGATCTCCCGGGCGAAGCCGATCTCGTGGGTGACGATCACCAGCGTGGTGCCGCCGCGCGCCAGATCCTTGATGACGGCGAGGACCTCACCGACGAGTTCGGGGTCGAGGGCGGAGGTCGGCTCGTCGAAGAGGATGACGCCGGGCCGCAGGGCGAGGGCGCGGGCGATGGCCACCCGCTGCTGCTGTCCGCCCGACAACTGCCGTGGGTAGGCGGCGGCCTTGTCGGCGAGGCCCACCCGGTCCAGGAGTTCCCGGGCGAGGTCGTCGGCCTGGGCGCGGGCGAGCTTGCCGGTCGCCACCGGGGCGGCGGCCACGTTCTCCAGCACGGTGAGGTGCGGGAAGAGGTTGAAGTTCTGGAAGACGAAGCCGATCCGGGAGCGCTGGGTGAGGATCGCCCGTTCGCTCAGCTCCTTCAGCCGGTCGCCGTGGCGGCGTACGCCGATCAGCTCGCCGTTGACGCTGACGTGGCCGATCTCGGGCTTCTCCAGGTGGTTGACGACCCTGAGCAGCGTGGACTTGCCGGAGCCGGACGGGCCGAGGATCACGGTGACCTCGCCGGGTCGGATCGTCAGGTCGATGCCGTTGAGGACCCGGTGGGCGCCGTACCACTTGTGCACGTCGTGCACCTCGACGGTGGCGGCGGCGTTGCCCGGCACCCCGGGCGTCGTGTCGAGTGTCCCGGCGGTCATACGGCGGCCTCCTTGCGGACGCGGGCGCGGAGGTCGGTGACCCCGGTCCGCAGCTTCTGCAACGGTGTCGGCGGCAGGGTGCGGGTGGCGCCCCGGGCGTAGTACCGCTCGACGTAGAACTGGATGACGGAGACGACGCTGGTGAGGATCAGGTACCAGACGGTGGAGACCAGCAGCAGCGGCACGATGTCGCCGGGGTAGGTGGAGCCCATGGCCTGGGCGGTGCCGAAGAGGTCGAGCAGGGAGACGTAGAAGACCAGGGAGGTGCTCTTGATCAGGCCGATCAGCTGGTTGACGTAGTTCGGGGTGATCGAGCGCAGCGCCTGCGGGAAGACGATCTTCCTGAACTGGTAGCCCTTGGGCAGGCCGAGGGCGGAGGCCGCCTCGTGCTGGCCCTGGTCGACGGAGAGGATGCCGCCGCGGACGACCTCGGCCGCGTAGGCGGCCTCGTTGAGGGAGAGGCCGATGACGGCGACGGCCATGTCGGTGGCGAGGCGTGACTCGTCGAAGGTGAAGAACGCCGGGCCGAAGGGGACGCCCAGGCTGAGCGTCTGGTACAGGGCGCTGAAGTTGTACAGAAACAGCAGGACGACGATCAGCGGGATCGAGCGCAGGGCCCAGATGTAGACCCAGCTGACCGAGCGCAGGACGGGGCTGTCGGAGAGCCGGGCCAGGGCAAGGAGGATACCGCCGAGGAGGCCCAACACCGCGCTGTAGACGGCGACTTCGAGGGTGATGAGCAGTCCGTCGAGGATCGTCGGCCGCAGGAACCAGTAGGCGAAGCGGTCCCACTGGTAGAACGGGTTGGAGATCAGTCCGTGGACGAACTGGGCCGCGAGGACCAGGACGACCGCGGTGGCGATCCAGCGGCCGGGGCGGCGCAGCGGCAGTACCCGCTGGGCGGAGAGCTGCTTCGACGCGGTGTCGGTGGGCGGCGGCGCCTCGGTCAAGGACACGGCGGTGCCTGGGGGTTCACTCATCAAGGGCTCCGGAGGAGTGTCGAAACCCCAGGCGACGCGGGCGACTTCGGCCGTGACGGGTACGGCGGGCGACGGGGCGCCGCTCGCCGTACGGGGACACGGAGGCACGGAAGGAAGTCACGGGATGCGCACGGCACCGGGGCTGGCGGAGAGAGACGAAACCGCTGGTGCGGTGTCTCAGGGGTTCAGGGAACCGTCAGCCTCGACGGGAGCGCGGCGCCGGGTCGGGCCCGGACGGCGCGCTAACGTGCGCTACACAGTGCGCTGTTGACCCGGAGCAGATCGACGGCGCGGTCGGCGCAGAGCGGCACGCAGCCCTGGCGGCGCCATGCGGCGGGCCTCGGGGATGCGTACACGTCCGTCACCATCGTTCTTCCGGCGGTCTTCCGGCCCGGTGGGGCCTCGCGCTCTTCGGGTGGCCGTAAGTAACTCAGGCCCGGCGGGCCGCTGTCAACGTCAGTCCAGTACATGGGACGCTTGTCCGTCTGTCGATACGCCCTGGTCCGGGACGTGCGAGGCCCAGTCCAGGATCTGTACGGCGGCGCCGGCCGCCTCCAGGCCCTGACAGTGGGCGTGATGGCGGCGGGCGATGCCGTCGAGGTCGAGGTGGGGGCCGAAGGCGGGGTGGGCGGCCAGCCGGCGGGCGTAGGCCCACAGGTGGGGGTGGTCGGCGATCCGGTGCACGGCGGAGGCGTCCAGGTGCCAGCGGTGCACGGTGTCGAGCCGCACCAGGGAGACCCACAACTCGACGTCGGCGGCGGTGAGTTCGCCGCCGAGGACGTATTCCTGCTCGCCGAGCCGGGCGTCCAGGGAGCGCAGGGTGCGCAGCAGGGAGCCGAGCGCGGCGCCGCGTTCCAGGTCGTCGGCGTCGGCGCGTCCGGCGCGCTGGGCGGCACCGTCCATACCCTGTTCGCAGAGGCGGGCGACCCCCTCGATCTCGGCCTCCGCGCCCTCCGGATACAGCTCGGGACGGCCGCCGCCGAAGCGCCGCGCAAGGTCGCGCGTGATGTCGGGGGCGTGGGTGCTGACGATGCGTCCGGACCAGTCGTCGCTGAGGACGGGCGCCACGGCCGCTCCGAGGTAGCGGTGGGCGCTCGCCTCGTACAGCGGGCGCAGCGCGGAGTGCTCGCCGTCCGGGCCGTCGGGCACGGCCGGCAGGAGGGTCACGGGACAGGCGTCGGCCAGCCCGAGGAGGCTGTGCACTATGGCGATGCGCAGGGCGCCGGGACAGGACAGCGACAGATGGAGCCGGTAGCGGCGCGGCACGGCGTAGTGGCCGCTGCGCGCGTCGCAGCCGATCCTGCCCCGGAAGGAGGGCAGGGGGCGCGGCGACGGAACGGCGTTCAGGGCGTGGACGGGCATGGCGGACATGTGTCTCCCCGGGGATTCTGGTGCGCGGTCGCGTGGTGACGCGAGTACACGGCAGGGCGCGGGCGCGGTGGCGCGTCGCGCCGGCGGCTCGGTCGGCTCGGTCGACTCGTCGGCTCGTCGGCTCGGTCGACTCGGGTCAGTTCAGGGGGCTTATCGCGCTGCAGACGCGCAGCAGATCGATGTGACGGCGGGAGGTCAGAAGAAGGGACTGCCGGCGTGTGCGCGGCACACGCGTGACCACCGGCTCCAGGCGCCCCATCATTCCCTACCTGTTCACTAGGAAATACCCCACCTGGAGTGTCGATCCGACCACGCCGTGCGTCAAGGGGCTGTCCAGGAAATGGGAGCATCGTCCGAGGCGTGGACACCCACCGGTCAGTCGCCGTCGCTCTTCCCGCCGAGCATCCGCTCCAGCCGGTCGAACCGCTCGTGCAGGGCGTGCGCGGTCTCGTCGCCCCACTCATGTGCCCTGTGCGCGAGTTCGTGGCGTCGCTGCTCCCGGCCCACGAACCAGGTGGCGATGGCGGCGGTGACCATGCCGTAGGTGGTGATGCCGACGACCATGACGACCGCGCCGACGACCCGGCCCCAGAGCGTCACCGGGAAGAAGTCGCCGTACCCGACGGTCGTGGCCGTCTCGACGGACCACCACAGGGCCTTCGGGTACGAGGTCAGATTGGCGCGCGGCGCGCCGTGCTCGGCGACGATCACGGCCCACGAGCCGAGGAGCATCACCACGACGAGCACCAGCGTGGCACCGCCCGCCGCCCGCAGATGGAGCGGGCGGCCCCGGCCGTCCCGGCCGAGCAGCAGCTCGACGGCCCTGGTGAGGAACCCGGGGAGCACGGCTCACCCCTCCGTCGCGCCGGAGGGTCCGCCGGGTGGCGCCTTGGGGTCCTCACGGCGGGCGTGCAGCGCGTGCCGGTCGAGTTCGTAGGCGACGCGGATCAGCGGGACGTGGGTGAACGCCTGGGGGAAGTTGCCCAGTTGGCGGCCGGCGCGGGGGTCGTACTCCTCGGAGAGCAGTCCCACGTCGTTGCGCAGCCCCAGCAGCCGTTCGTACAGAACGCGGGCCTCGTCCTCGCGGCCGATCAGTCGCAGGGCGTCCGCCAGCCAGAAGGAGCAGGCGAGGAAGGCGCCCTCGCCGCCGGTGAGACCGTCCGGCGAGTCGGCGGTGCCCGCGGAGTAGCGGGCCACGAGCCCGTCGCGCAGGAGGTCGCGCTGTACGGCCTCGACGGTGCCGATCACCCGCGGGTCGTCCGCCGGCAGGAACCCGGTCTGCGGGATCAGCAACAGGGCGGCGTCGAGTTCGCGGGAGCCGTACGACTGGGTGAAGGTGTTCCGTTCCGGGTCGTAGGCCCTCTCGCAGATGTCGCGGTGGATACGGTCGCGGACCGCGCGCCACCGCTCCGCCGGGCCGGGGCGGGCGTGCGACTCGGCCAGCTTGACCGCCCGGTCGAAGGCCACCCAGCACATCACCTTGGAGTGGGTGTAGTGGCGGGGGGCGCCGCGCATCTCCCACAGCCCCTGGTCGGGCTCGACCCAGACCTGTTCCAGATGCTCCAGGAACACCGCCTGCAGCGAGGCCAGATGCTTACGGGGGCGCAGACCGCAGCCGATGGCCAGATGGATGGCGTCCATCACCTCCCCGGGCACGTCCAACTGCCGTTGTGCGGCGGCCGCGTTGCCGATCCGCACCGGCCGCGACCCCCCGTACCCCTGCAGCCAGTCGGCCTCCCACTCGGTGAGCCGCCGCTCCCCCGCGATGCCGTACATGATCTGCACGTCCTCCGGCCGCCCCGCCACCGCCCGCTCCAGCCAGCCCCGCCAGGCGTCCGCCTCCGCCTTGAAACCGCTGCGCAGCAACGCCTCCAGCGTCATCCCCGCGTCCCGCAGCCAGCAGAACCGGTAGTCCCAGTTCCGCACCCCGCCGATCTCCTCCGGCAGGGACGTGGTCGGCGCGGCGACGATGCCGCCGGTCGGCTGGTACGTCAGCGCCTTGAGCGTGATCAGGGAACGCGCGACGGCGTCCCGGTACGGCCCGTCGTACGTCAGTCTGCGCAGCCAGCGCCGCCAGTACGACTCGGTGCTGCGCAGCGCCTCGAAGGCGTCCACGGGGCGCGGCGCGGGCAGGTGCGAGGGGTGCCAGGTCAGCACGAAGGGGACGCGTTCGCCCGCGGTGACCGGGAAGACGGCGGTGTGGGCCGTGCCGTGGGCGACCGGCCGCACGGGGGTGCGCAGCCACACCGACTCCGGCCCCGCCGTGCCCGTCAGCGCACCGCCGCGCCGCCGCATCCAGGGCAGGACCCGGCCGTAGTCGAAGCGGAGCCGCAGGTCCATGCGCATGTCGACAGTGCCGGAGATGCCTTCGACGATGCGGACGAGGCTGGGGGCGCCGGTCTTGCGGCACGGCATGAAGTCGGTGACCAGGACCTGGCCGCGGGTCGTCTCCCACTCCGTCTCCAGGATCGCCGTGTCGTCCCGGTAGCGGCGACGGGCGTACGGGCCGTGCTCCTCGGCCGGGGCGATGCGCCAGCGGCCGTTGTCCTCGTCGCCGAGCAGGGCGGCGAAGCAGGCGGGTGAGTCGAAGCGGGGCAGGCAGAGCCAGTCGATGCTGCCGTCCTTGGCCACGAGGGCGGCGGTGAGGAGGTCGCCGATGAGCGCGTAGTCCTCGATACGGCTGGGCTGTCCTGGCATGGGGTCAGTGTCAGGGGGTTGTCCGTTGTGAGCATGCGGGGTGGGGCGTTCGAGTTCGTGCCATGGGGGGTCGGGGCGTTGTCGGGTGCGGGTGAGGATGGGGGTGCGGGTGAGGATGGGGGTGCGGGTCCGGTGTCACGACATGGTCGACGAGGGGCGCGACCGCCGCGACCTGGGCCAGGTCCGGGCCGATGTACTCGCGGGCGCCGACCCCGACGACGGTGACCAGCACCCGCCGCTTCAGCCCGTAGCCGTACGGCTCGGGGGAATCGGGGGCTCGCGGCAGGTCCGGGTGGCCGGCGACGGAGTCGGTCATGGGGCCATCGGACCCGTGCGCGGGAGGACTGCCCAGGGGCCACCTCGGTACTCGGCCGAGAGGGTGACCGCGTGGCCGGGTGCTCCACGTGTCCCGGGAAGGGGGGCGAGTCGCGGCTCTTCATCTTCCGGACGGTCGCAGTCAACGCCCCGGCAAGGGTCACTCTCTCGCGCGGCCCGAAGCTGCCGAGTACCGAGTTCCACGTACGCAGTTCCGACGGCACAACCGCGACACCGGTGAACGTCCAGGGAAGGGACTGGCTCTTGAAAACCTCCTCGAAAGCCTCGGAGATCTCCCCGGCCGAGCGGATCCGCATCCTCGCGGACATCCTCTCCGGCACGCTCACGACACGGGAGGCCGCCCGCCACCACGGCCTCCCGGTACGGGTCGTCCAGCAGTGGCTGCGGGAGATCCCGGTAGCCGCGCCGACGGCCCGGGCCGACCGAGCGGAGCCGGCGGGCCGATCGGACCGATCGGACCTATCCGAAGACGACGCACCGACACCGGCACCGGCACCGGCACCCGCACGAGTGGGCCGGCGTCCGTTGCCCCGATGCCGGGTCGTGGTCGACGAGATGGTGCAAGGGCTCGGGCTCTGATCGACCAGGCCGAAGACCGCTTGCTCCTCCGCCGACGCCGGGACGGCCCCACCCGCGCCGACGGCCGCTACGCTCCCCGCCATGACACTGCGGAACACCCGCCCCATGGACTTCAGTTCGGCTCATGTCATCGTCACCGGCGGGTCGAGCGGCATAGGTCTGGCCACGGCCCGGCTGCTGGCGGCACGCGGCCACCGGTGAACCGGGGTCGGTCGCCGCACGGGCCGCCGACGTCGCCGATCGGTCGGCCCTCACGCGGGCCATGGCCGAACTGGAGGACGAACAGGCGCGGCCCTGCGACATTCTGATCACCTCGGCGGGGCTCGCCCGCCCGGGGTACTTCCTCGAACTGCCCGACGACGTCTTCCGGCAGATGATCGAGGTCGACTACTTCGGCACGCTCCACGCGATCCGTGCCGTCGCCCCCGGCATGGTGGAGCGCGGGCACGGCAGTGTGGTCGCGGTGTCGTCCGCCGCCGGGCTGCTCGGCGTGTTCGGCTACAGCGCGTACGGGCCGGCCAAGTTCGCCGTACGCGGCCTGATGGAGTCGGTACGGGCCGAGCTGGCCCCGCGTGGTGTGCATGTCGGGGTGGTGTTCCCGCCGGACGTGGACACGCCGCAGCTCGCCGAGGAGAACCGGTGGAAGCCGGCGGAGACCCGTGTGGTCGGCGGCACGATCAAGCCCCTCCCGGCGGAGCGGGTCGCGGCGGCGATCGTGAAGGGCGTCGAACAGCGGCGCTTCACCATCTGCCCCGACACGGGCACCCGGGCGCCGGCCCGCTTCGGCAGCGTCCTGATGCCGCTGCTCAACCGTGAGTTCGACCGCCGGGTCAGGGCGGTCCAGCGGTCGACGCGTCCGGTCGTCCGGCGGTCGCCACCGGGCGCCTGATCGCTGCCGGGCATCCTGCTGGGGCCAAGCCGGGACGGGGATCAGCACCGGCACCGGCACCGGCACCGGCGGCAAGCGGTGTCAGACCGCCGCCACCACCCGGAACCCGATGTTCCCCGCCGCGCTGTCCGGAGTGTTGGAGGAGCGCGCGGCCACCCGGTAGCGGTTGCAGTAGGAGGCGTGGCAGAGGTGGGAGCCGCCCCGCATGACCCGGGCCGGGCCGTCGGGCGGGCCCGTCGGATCCGTACGCGGGCCGGTGACATGGAAGTCCGGGCTGAACCGGTCGGCGCACCACTCCCACACATTGCCGACGGTGTTGTACAGCCCGAAGCCGTTGGGCTCGAAGGCGTCGGCCGGGGCCGTCGAACGGTACCCGTCGGCGGCGGTGTTGTCGGTCGGGAAGGTGCCGCGCCAGATGTTGCAGGCGTGCCGGCCGCCGGGGGCGAGTTCGTCGCCCCACGGGTAGCGCTTCCCCGTGAGGCCGCCGCGGGCCGCGTACTCCCACTCGGCCTCGGTGGGCAGCCGGGTGCCGGACCAGGCGCAGTAGGCCTGAGCGTCGTTCCAGGAGACGTGCACCACCGGGTGGTCGAGGAGCGCGTCCACGGCGGAACCGGGTCCTGTCGGCCGCCGCCAGGTGGCGCCCCGGACGCCACGCCACCACGGGGTGCCGGGGACGCGCGGGGAGACGGCGCGCACGTCGGCCGGCAGGAACCCCTCGAAGACGAAGGAGAAGTCGAAGAGTTCGGACTCGGTCACATGGCCGGTCGCGTCCACGAACTCCGCGAACCGCTCGTTGGTGACGGTCGTCGCGGCGATCCGGAACGGGCTCACCTCGACCTCCCGGACGGGCCCCTCCCCGTCCGCCGGGTAGCCGACCTCGTCCTCGGTACCCATCAGGAACGCCCCGCCGGGCAACGACAGCAGCCGTTCGCCACCTCGTGCCGACACGGCGTCGGACGGGACGTCGACGGGATCGCCGAGAGGCCGGGACACCGGCCCGGACACCGGCTCAGCCACCGGCTCGCGGCCGGGCGCGCAGCAGGGCCTGTCGTGTGCCATCGCGTGCCGTCCTCAGAAAGGCAGATGGGGGTGGGGGTACGGCCGCACACTAGCCCGCGCCTCCCACCCACCCCACCCTCACCCCACCCAACCCACCGCCGCCGGACCCCCGCTCGGGGTATTCCCCGCCCCAGCGCCATGTGACATAGTACTGGCGTGACCGAGCGACTGACCTGCGACGTCGTGGTTGTCGGAGCGGGAATGGTGGGCGCGGCCTGCGCCCTGTACGCGGCCCGAGCGGGTCTGAGCGTCGTCGTGGTGGACCGCGGCCCGGTGGCCGGCGGCACGACCGGCGCCGGTGAGGGCAATCTGCTGGTCTCCGACAAGGAGCCCGGCCCCGAGCTCGAACTCGCCCTGTTGTCCCAGCACTTGTGGGCGGAGCTGGCCGCCGAGCCGGGCCTGGGCACGGCGTTCGAGTACGAGGCGAAGGGCGGCCTCGTCGTCGCCTCCACGCCGGACGGGCTCGCCGCGCTGGAGACGTTCGCGGCCGGGCAGCGCGCCGCCGGGGTCGAGGCGCACACCGTCACCGCGCGGCAACTCCCCGATCTGGAACCGCACTTGGCGCCCACCCTCGCGGGCGGCATCCACTACCCCCAGGACGCCCAGGTCATGCCCACCCTGGCCGCCGCCCACCTCCTACGGGCCTCCGGCGCCCGCCTGCTCACCGGCCGGACCGTGACCGAGGTGCTGCGCACGCCGGACGGTGCGGTACGGGGCGTACGGACCGACCGGGGCGACCTGCACACCCCGGCCGTCGTGAACGCCGCCGGGACCTGGGGCGGCGAACTGGCCGCGCTCGCCGGAGTCGCCCTCCCCGTCCTCCCCCGGCGCGGTTTCGTCCTCGTCACCGAACCCCTGCCTCCCCTGGTGCGGCACAAGGTGTACGCCGCCGACTATGTGGCCGACGTGGCCAGCGACTCGGCGGCTCTGCAGACCTCCCCGGTCGTCGAGGGCACGGCCGCCGGGCCGGTACTGATCGGCGCGAGCCGCGAACGGGTGGGCTTCGACCGGTCGTTCTCCCTGCCCGTCGTACGGGCGCTGGCGGCGGGCGCGACCCGGCTGTTCCCGTTCCTGGAGCGGGTGCGGGCGATGCGGACGTACATCGGTTTCCGGCCGTACATGCCGGACCATCTGCCCGCGATCGGGCCCGACCCCCGGGTCCCGGGTCTGTTCCACGCCTGCGGTCACGAGGGCGCAGGGATCGGACTCGCCACCGGCACCGGGCAGTTGATCGCCCAGGCCATCGGGGGCAAGGCACCCGAGCTGGACCTCACGCCGTTCCGCCCGGACCGTTTCGCGGAGAACGAGGGGGACCCGGCATGAACCCACGGGAGCTGGCGCGGGCGGAACCGGGGCCCGCGTTCACCGTCACCCTGGACGGCCGTGAGCTGGCGGCCCTGCCCGGCCAGACGGTCGCAGCCACGCTCTGGACCGCCGGGGTCACGTCCTGGCGCACCACCCGGGGCGAGGGCCGGCCGCGCGGGATCTTCTGCGGCATCGGCGTGTGCTTCGACTGCCTCGTCACGGTCAACGGCCTTCCCAACCAACGGGCTTGTCTCGTCCCGGTCCGCCCCGGTGACGCCATCAGCACACAGGAGGGCACAGGCCATGAGCACTGACCCCACCACCGCCTCCGCCACCTCCACCGTCCCGGGGGCGCCCCACCTGGCGGTCATCGGTGCCGGCCCCGCGGGTCTCGCCGCGGCCCTGGCGGCGGCCGGACAGGGCGTACGGGTCACGGTGATCGACGCGGCGCGGGCACCCGGCGGGCAGTTCTACCGGCAGCCCGCGGCCGGGCTCGGGGCGCGGCGCCCGCAGGCCCTGCACCACCAGTGGCGCACCTGGCGGCGGCTGCGCGACGCCCTGGGTCGGCAGATCGCGGCCGGGCGCGTCACCCACCTCCCGGACCACCATGTGTGGTGCGTGGAACGGCATCCCGAGGACGGCCCCCCGCGCTCCGCCGTCCACCCCCGGCGCTTCACCGTCCACGCCCTGCTCGGCCCCGGCCAGGAGACCGGCGTCGAGGTGCACGCGGACGCCGTCCTGCTCGCGACCGGTGGTTACGAGAAGGTGCTGCCCTTCCCCGGCTGGACCCTGCCCGGCGTGGTCACCGCCGGGGGCGCGCAGGCCATGCTCAAGGGCGGACTGGTGGTGTCCGGCCGTACCGCGGTCGTCGCCGGGACCGGCCCCCTGCTGCTACCGGTGGCCACCGGCCTCGCGGCGGCGGGCGTCAAGGTCACCGCGCTGGTGGAGTCCGCCGACCCCAGGACCCTGGCACGCCACGCCGGAGCGCTGACCGGCCGAGCGGACAAACTCGCCGAAGGGGCCGGATACGCGACCGAGCTGCTACGCCACCGGGTACGAACCCTCGTCCGCCACACCGTGATCGAAGCGCACGTCGCCGACGGGCATGAGGCACTGCCCGCCGACCGTCCTGAGGCACTGCCCGGCAACCTGCGGGAAGCGCTGACCCGCGACCGTCGGGAGACACTGACCGGCAACCGGCACGAGGAACTGACCGCCGACGAGCATGAGGCACCGCCCGGCAACCGGCAGGGGGCGCTGACCGGCGGCCGGCGGGAGGCACCGCACGACGACCAACCGAAGGCTGCGACCGCCGACCGGCTGAAGGCCGCGCCCGGCGACCAGCCAAATACTTCGACCCCCGACCGATCGAAGCCCGCGACCGGCAACCGGCACGAGGCCGCGCCCGCCGACCAACTGGTAGCCACCGCCGACCAGACCACGGCTGCAACCGCCCACCATTTGACGGCCGCAACCACCCACCGCTTGACGGCCGTCACCGTCGCCGCGCTCGACGCCGAAGGGCGGGTCCGGCCCGGCAGCCAGCGGCGCATCCCCTGCGACACGCTCGCCGTCGGGCACGGCATGGTGCCGCACACGGACCTCGCCGAGACGTTGGGCTGCCGGATCGAGTCCGCCGGGCCGCGCGTATGGGTCGACGAGGAGCAGCGCACCGACGTGCCGGGGGTCTGGGCGGCGGGCGAGACCACCGGGATCGGCGGCGCCGCGCTCTCCCTCGCCGAGGGGCACATCGCCGGACGCTCGGCGGCCGCCCGGCTCCAGGGGTGGGTGCCGGACCCGGCCGCGTGGGCGGGGGCCGCCAAGTCCCGTGCGGAACTGCGGGAGTTCTTCGCGGCAGTCGACACCGTCTTCGTTCCCCCGGCGCACTGGACCGAGCAGGTCACGGACGACACGATCGTCTGCCGGTGCGAGGAGGTCACCGCCGGGGCCGTCCGCGAGGCCGTCGGAGACCTCGGCGCCGGGGACATCCGCACGGTGAAACTGCTCACCCGTGCCGGGATGGGCTGGTGCCAGGGCCGGATGTGCGGGCCCGCGGTCGCGGGACTCGCCGGATGCGAACAGGGCGTGACCCGGCGGCCGTTCGCCCAGCCGGTGCCGTTGGGCGTGCTGGCCCGCGACCCCGATCACCATCAGTGACATGTCACACCCCACCTGACACACCCCACCAAGACCGAGAGGGACCCCGATATGACCCGCACCCCGAACCACCCCTGGCGCGGCGTCCTCGTCGCCACCGCGCTCCCCCTCCGCGACGATCTCTCCGTCGACTTCGACAAGTACGCCGAGCACTGCGCCTGGCTGGTCGAGAACGGCTGTGACGGTGTCGTACCGAACGGCTCGCTTGGCGAGTACCAGGTGCTGACGCCCGAGGAGCGGGCCAAGGTCGTCGAGACGGCCGTCGCCGCGATCGGCGGTACGCGGGTGATGCCGGGCGTCGCCGCGTACGGCTCCGCCGAGTCCCGGCGCTGGGCCGAGCAGGCGCGGGACGCGGGCTGCGCCTCGGTGATGCTGCTGCCGCCGAACGCGTACCGCGCCGACGAGCGGTCGGTACTGGCGCACTACGCCGAGGTCGCGAAGGCGGGCGTCCCGGTGGTGGCGTACAACAACCCGATCGACACCAAGGTCGACCTGGTCCCCGAACTGCTCGCCAAGCTGCACGGCGAGGGGTACATCCGGGCGGTGAAGGAGTTCTCGGGCGATGTCCGCCGCGCGTACCAGCTCGCCGAACTCGCCCCGGAACTGGACCTGTTGATCGGCGCGGACGACGTCCTGCTGGAACTGGCGCTGGCGGGCGCCAAGGGCTGGGTCGCGGGCTATCCGAACGCGCTGCCCGCCGCAACCGTGGAGCTGTACCACGCGGCGGTGGACGGCGACCTCGCCACCGCCAAGGACCTCTACGCGCAACTGCACCCGCTGCTGCGCTGGGACTCCAAGGTCGAGTTCGTACAGGCGATCAAACTGTCGATGGACATCGTGGGCCGGCACGGCGGACGCTGCCGCCCGCCCCGCGTCGAACTGCTGCCGGAGCAGGAGGCCGTGATCCGCGCGGCCACCGAGAAGGCCGTCGCGGCGGGGCTCGCGTAACCCACAGCGGACACAGCAGACACAGCAGACACAGCGGAAAGGGAGGACCGCCCATGCGCAGCAAACTCGTCCTGCACGCCGTCGACTCGCACACCGAGGGCATGCCCACCCGGGTGATCACCGGCGGGATCGGTACGATCCCCGGCGCGACCATGAACGAACGCCGGCTGTGGTTCCGTGAACACCGCGACGACGTCAAGCAGTTGCTGATGAACGAGCCGCGCGGGCACGCGGCGATGAGCGGTGCGATCCTGCAGCCGCCGACCCGCCCCGACTGTGACTACGGCGTGGTCTACATCGAGGTCTCCGGCTATCTGCCCATGTGCGGCCACGGCACCATCGGCGTCGCGACCGTGCTCGTCGAGACCGGCATGGTCGAGGTCGTCGAACCGGTCACCACCATCCGCCTCGACACCCCGGCGGGCGTCGTCGTGGCCGAGGTGGCGGTGGAGGACGGCGCGGCCAGGGCGGTCACCCTGCGGAACGTGCCGTCGTTCTCCGTCGGCCTCGACCGCAAGGCCACGCTCGCCGACGGGCGGACGGTGACGTACGACCTGGCGTACGGCGGCAACTTCTACGCCATCCTGCCGCTGGAGCAGTTCGGGCTGCCCTTCGACCGCGCCCGCAAGGACGACATCCTGCGGGCGGGCCTGGACCTCATGGAGGCCATCAACGCCGAGGCGGAGCCCGTCCATCCGGAGGACCCGTCGATCCACGGCGTCCACCACGTCCATCTGTACGCGCCCGGCGCCACCGCCCGGCACTCCCGTCACGCCATGGCCATCCACCCCGGCTGGTTCGACCGCTCCCCCTGCGGTACGGGCACCAGCGCGCGCATGGCACAGCTGCACGCCCGGGGTGAACTCCCGTTGCACACCGAGTTCGTGAACGAATCCTTCATCGGCACCCACTTCACCGGCAGACTGCTCGGCGAGACCGAGGTGGCCGGTGTGCCCGCCGTGCTGCCAAGCTTCACCGGCCGCGCCTGGATCACGGGCACGGCCCAGTATCTGCTCGACCCGTCCGACCCGTTCCCGTCCGGATTCGTTCTCTAGTCTCTCCAGTCTCTCTCCGGATATCTCTCGTCCGGATATCTCTCGTCCGGATGTTTCCCGTCCGGAAGTCTCCCGTCGTCTCCCGTCCGGACCCGTTCTCCAGGAGTGGCCCGATGGCCCCGTCAGCCCCTGCCGCCGGCCCCGCCCTGCCCGTGCTCGGCGGCAAGAAGAGCAGCTACCGCGAGCGTGTCGCCGACGCGTTGCGGGCCGCGCTGATCGCCGGTGAGCTGCGGCCGGGCGAGGTGTACTCCGCGCCCGCGCTCGCCACCCGCTTCGGTGTCTCGGCGACACCGGTGCGGGAGGCGATGCTGGATCTGGCCAAGGAGGGTCTGGTCGACACCGTGCCCAACAAGGGGTTCCGGGTCACCGTCGTCACCGAGAAGCAGCTCGACGAGTACACCCACATCCGCTCGCTCATCGAGATCCCGACCACCGTGGGCCTGGCCCGGACCGCCGACCCGGTCTCCCTGGAGGCGCTGCGCCCGGCCGCCCGGGAGATCGTCGCCGCCGCGGCCGCCGGGGACCTCATCGCGTACGTCGAGGCCGACACCCGTTTCCATCTCGGACTGCTCGCCCTCGCGGGCAACGCGCATCTCGTCGAGGTGGTCGGCGACCTGCGCAAACGGGCCCGCCTCTACGGTCTGACCGCACTCGCCGAGTCGGGCCTGCTGCTGTCCTCGGCCCAGGAACACCTGGAACTCCTGGACGCGCTGCTCGCCCGCGACGAGGCCGCCGTACACACGGTGATGACCCGCCACCTCGGTCACGTCCGCGGAATGTGGGCCGCGCACGACTGATCGTCGGCCGATCGTCGGCTGATCCACGGCCGACCCAGGACCGGTCACCGACGTCGCGCATGCGAGCGCGGCGGCCGGGGCATCTCTGACAGGTGTGATCGGAGCGACGCGCGCTCCGGCTGACGTTGAAAGTATGATCGGCCAATGTCTGACATGACCGAAACCACGCCCGGCTGGCTGCCGTCCGACGAGCTCGAGTCGGCGCGCGCCCGGATGCCGATCCTGTACGTCGAGGCCGTGCCCGTGCGCGTCGACGACAGCGGCGAAGTGACCAGCATCGGGCTGCTGCTGCGCATCGGCCCGGACGGGACGGTCAGCCGCAATCTGGTCTCCGGCCGCGTGATGCACCACGAGCGGGTACGGGACGCGCTGCTGCGCCACCTGGAGAAGGACCTCGGTCCGGTGGCGCTGCCCCGTGTCCCGTCCGCGCTGCAGCCCTTCACCGTCGCCGAGTACTTCCCGACGCAGGGCATCACCCCGTTCCACGACCCGCGTCAGCACGCGGTGTCGCTCGCCTACATCGTCCCCGTGGCCGGCGACTGCCGCCCCCGGCAGGACGCCCTCGACCTGGTGTGGTTCAGCCCGCAGGAGGCGGCGTCGGCGTCGGTCCAGAACGAGATGCCGGGCGGCCAGGGAGTCCTGCTGAAGCAGGCCCTGGCCCACGTGGGCTGTCTGTCCTAGCGACGAACGCGGGCCCGGTCACGCACGCGGGCCCGGTCACGCACGCGGGCCCGGTCACGCACGCGGGCCGTGGCGGCCGGAGGACATCGCGGCGGCGCGGCCCGGGGACCCGGCGGCGCGCGCCGGGGCTCAGGGCGTCCGTGCGAGACGGGCGTCGTGCGGGCCGCGGCTCAGCCTCTCCGCCGCGGGTGCCGCCAGTGCGGTCGCCCGATCGCGGGCGACGGCCGCGCGGCCGGCTTCGCCGAGGGCGTCGGCGAGCCGGGCCTGCCCGAGCCAGTTGTAGGGGCTGTGCGGGCTCAGTCCGGTGCGTTCGCCAAGCAGGAGCCGTGCCAGGTCGTGCCGCCCCGCGCGCAGGACCGCCTCCAGCAGGGTCCGCTGGATCACGTCCCGCTGGGCGTGACTGCCGCCGAAGGTGTGCAGCCGGCGGCGGATCGGCCAGAGCAGCTCCACCGCCGTCGCGTAATCCTCGCGGGCGTACGCCACGAGCGCCTCGCACACGGGCAGGCCGATCTCCCCGGTCATCACACGGTTGGTGTCGTGCGCGGAGGGCCGCCCGTCCTCCCGGGCCGCCCGCAGCCAGCGCCGCCGGTCGGCGACGAACGCGTCGGCCGTGTCCAGCCGTCCCGCTCCCGCGAAGGCCATGACGGCGTGCACGTCGTTGAAGGCGTAGAACGGCGGGTCCTCGCGCGTGGCCCACGCCTCGGCCAGGGCCTGCCAACGGGCGTCCTGGTCCGAGCCGTCCAGGAGGAACCGCCACAACAGCGAGGCGGCGTCGAGGAGTTCCATGACGAACCCGGACGAGTCCTTGTGGTGCAGGACGGCGTCGTAGATCCGCAGGGCCGTGCCGGTGTCGCCCGCCTCCAGCGCGTACAGGGCGTAGTGCCACCAACTGTGCACCGTCAGCAGGCTGCCGCTCGCCCAGCCGTCGAGGTGTGCGTCGAAGAAGTCGATGCCCTCGGCGAACCGCCCCTGCATCTCGTGCACATGGGCGACGGCGTGGATGGCCCAGATGTCATGGGCGTTCCGCTCGACGGCGGCGCGTGCCACCTCCTGGGCCCGGCCGTAGTGCCCCGACTCCTCCAGACCGAACGCGTACATGCCCAGCAGCGGGCCGCGGTGGGGGTCGTCGGCGTCCCAAGCGGGCAGGGCTCCGCCGATCCGGTCCCGCAGCCGTGTCGCGTCGCCGGTGAAGAAGTCGAGCTGATGGCCCACGGCCAGGGCGAGCGGGTCACGGGGGCACTCCTCGACGAGTTCCTCCAGGACCTGTCCGGCCCGGCCCAGGTCGCCGCCGAGCCAGGCGTCCGCCGCCGCCATGTGCATCCGCTCGCGCCGGGGCAGCGCCGAGCGGTCGAGTCCGGCGCCGAACTCGGTGAACCGGCGGCGCGCCTCGGCGGCGTCCCGGGACTCGGTCCCGAGGAGCCCCAGATAGGCGGAGAAGACCTGTGCCATCGGTGCGGTCGGTGACGCGGCCACCGCGTCCGCGACGGCGGTAGGGAAGTCGGGCCGGAAGAACAGCAAGCCCTCCACAGCCCGGTCCAGATGGCCGGCCCCTTCGGCGGTGCACTCGTGCAGGCGGTTGCCGTACCGGTCGGTCACCATGGCAGCTCATCTCCGGCGCGTGTCGGGTGTGTCGTGGGCCCGCGGTCGTCGACCCGTGACACCACGGATCACCCCGCGCCCCCATCCAACCGACCACCTCTCCGTCCAGTCCACCGAGCACCCCCGACACACCCCGAATCACCACCATGCGCCGCGCCCTCACCCGCGCCCCGCTCACCGACTACCCGAGCCGCCCGGTGCCCGCCCGACCGGTCACGGCATGACGACCACG
This sequence comes from Streptomyces sp. NPDC107538, assembly GCF_055657445.1. Taxonomy (NCBI): domain Bacteria; kingdom Bacillati; phylum Actinomycetota; class Actinomycetes; order Kitasatosporales; family Streptomycetaceae; genus Streptomyces; species Streptomyces sp. NPDC107538. Next base: position 158,290 of record NZ_JBVKAY010000006.1, read on the forward strand.
GCCTTGCCGCGGGCGTGGCCCCGCTCCACGTGCCGCACACCCTCGGCGGTGTCGGCCAGGGGGTAGGTCCGGTCGACGACCGGGGTCAGGCCGCCGGCCTCGATGAGGGCGATGACGGCGAGCAGGTCCTCGTGGACGGGTCCGGACGGGGGCGACGGAAGGATGGGACGAAGCCGCTGTCGGACGAACGGGCCGACAGCGGCGAGTCGCAGCATGGCACCCATCGCCCCGAACACATGGCCGGGCGAGCCACCGCCGTTGGCCACCAGCGTCCCCGTCGGGGTGAGCGCCCGGCGCAGTCTGCCCAGCGGGTGGTTGCCCACGTTGTCGAGGACGACGTCGTAGTGCCCGAGCCGGTCGGTGAAGTCGTCCCGGGTGTAGTCGACGACATGCGCGGCGCCCAGTGAGCGCACCAGGTCGGCGTTGCCCGCACTGCACACCCCGGTCACTTCGGCGCCCAGCGCCACGGCGATCTGCACGGCGAACGTGCCCACGCCCCCGCCCGCCCCGTTGACCAGCACCCGCTGTCCGGCCCGCACCCGCCCCACGGTCCTGATGCCGCGCAGAGCGGTCACCGCCCCCACGGGTACGGCCGCGGCCTGCTCGAACGTCAGACCGACCGGCTTGGGCACCAGCAGATCCGGGGTGGTGCACGCGTACTCGGCGAAGGAGCCGGGGCAGAAGCCCAGCACCTCGTCGCCGGACCTGAGCCCGCGCACGCCGGCGCCGACCGCCTCCACGTGCCCCGCCGCGTCGATCCCGGCCACCCGGCACTTCGGCCGCGTCAGCCCCACGCCTCCCAGCAGCCGCGCCACATACGGGTCACCGCGCAGCATGTGCCAGTCGTACGGGTTGAGCGCGGCGGCGCGCACCCGCACGAGCACCTGACCGGCCCCGGGTTCGGGCCGTTCGACGTCCGCCTCCCGCAGGACCTCCGGCGGGCCGAACCGCTCCTGCACGATCGCCTTCATCGATCTCCCCCATCCGCTCGCCGAGTTGCCGGTGTACGGCGTACACCCCTGCGATGGCACGGTAGGTGTACGCCGTACACCGGTCAAGAGGTGAGTGCGGAAGTGGAACAGAGGGGGTGTGCTCAGCCGGGCGTCAGCCCTGGCCCAGGAGCCGTTCCAGACCGTCCAGCGTCAGATCGAGGGCGAACTCGAACTCGAACTGGTCGTCGCAGCCGGAGCCGACGACGGAATCCCGGTCGTGCGCGACCGCCATGGCCAGCGCGGTGATGTGCGGGTAGCGCGCGGCCATCTCCTCGGGCGGCAGCGCGTCCGCATCTGGCTCGCGGCCGGCGGAGTCCTCGAACAGCTCCTGGGAGAAGCCCAGCAGTCGGCTGCCCATGACATGCATGGCGTGATGGGTCAGATCGATCGAGAACCCCCCGGCCCGGAAGATCCCGATCATCGAGTCCAGGTATGCCATGACCGCGGGCGTCGGGCTGGTCCGCGCCTTGATCCGCGACTCGATGACCTGGGGCGCCCAGGGGTGGCGCAGGAGCATACGGCGGGCCGACAGCACCCGCCGGCGCACGGCGGTCTTCCAGTCGGCGCCGACGACCGGTGGATCGATCTCCTCCACGACGGCGTCGATCATGCCGTCCAGCAGCTCGTTCTTGTTGGCCACGTGCTTGTACAGCGCCATGGGCACGACGCCGAGCGTCTGCGCGATCCTGCGCATGCTCAGCGCGTCGACACCGCCCTCGTCGGCCAGGACCACGGCGGCGGCCAGAACCCGCTGCCTGCTCAACGGCGCCCGGGGCCGCTCGACGGAACCGGCCTGCGCTGTCGTCTCCACGCCCCCGAAGGTACAGCGTCCCGCCCGAAGGCGATCACACCCCGAACACACGAGAAGCCGTTCCCTCTGTGCGAGAGAACGGCTTCCGACCTGCCAAAAGCTGGTCGGGACGACAGGATTTGAACCTGCGACCCCTTGACCCCCAGTCAAGTGCGCTACCAAGCTGCGCCACGTCCCGTTGCCCGTCTGACCTGGGGTTTCCCCTGGCTGAACGCGCACGGAAACAATACCGCACTCGGGCCGGTGGTCGCGCACCCGTTTATGCGGGGCGAGGGGGCGCGGCGACCGTCGCTTGACCTGAAGCTCGGTTGAGGTTGCAGGCTCTCGTGTATGACGACGACAGCGGAGCGTACGTACGGGTTCATGGATCTGCCCGGGTTGATGGGGCTGATGACGGGGGCCGAGAAGCACGGACCGGCGGCCACGTCGACGCTGGATGTGTTGTGGGTGCTCTACGACCGGGTCCTGCGGGTGGGGCCGGAGCGGCTGGACGACCCGGAGCGGGATCGGTTCCTGCTGTCCAAGGGGCACGGGCCGATGGCGTACTACGCGGTGCTCGCGGCGAAGGGGTTCCTGGCCGTGGACCGGCTGCCCGGATTCGGGGCGTACGACTCGCCGCTCGGCCACCACCCGGACCGGGTGCTGGTGCCGGGCGCGGAGATCGGCAGCGGGTCGCTCGGGCACGGGCTGCCGATCGCGGTCGGGACGGCGCTGGGGCTGCGCGCCCAGGGGCGGGTCGACCCGGCGGTGTGGGTGCTGGTCGGGGACGCGGAGCTGGACGAGGGCAGCAACCATGAGGCGATCGCGTACGCCGGACCCGCCGGGCTCGACCGGCTGCACACCGTGGTGATCGACAACTCCTCCGCCAGCCATGCCCGGCCCGGCGGGATCGCCGCGCGGTTCGAGGTGGCGGGCTGGTCCGCCGAGACCGTGGACGGCCGCGACCACGAGGCGCTGTACGCCGCCTTCACCGCGCCGCATCCGGGCCGGCCACGGGTCGTGGTGGCCCGGGTGGAGCCGAAGAACGCCTGAGAACGGGCAACTCCCTTGAAAGGACTGAGACTTCATGGACACCATGCGGGACCGTCTCGCCCCCGTCGTCTCCCGGCTGCTCGACGAGGATCCCCGGGTCGCGGTGGTCCTCGCCGAGATCGGCAGGGACGGATTCACGGAGGCGTCGCGCAGGCATCCGGACCGGGTGCTCAACGTCGGTATCCGGGAACAACTGCTGATCGGGGCGGGCGCGGGCCTGGCGCTGGCCGGCATGCGGCCCGTGCTGCACACCTTCGCGAGCTTCCTGGTGGAGCGCCCGTTCGAACAGGTGAAGCTGGATCTCGGGCACCAGGACGTGGGCGCGGTACTGGTCAGCGCCGCCGCCTCCTACGACTGGCCCGCGGGCGGCTTCACCCACATGGCACCCGGTGACGTGGCCCTGCTCGACACCCTCGACGGCTGGACCGTGCAGGTGCCGGGCCACCCCGACGAGGCCGAGACCCTGCTGCGGCACGCGGTCGGCGCGGGCGAGGGCAAGGACGACAAGGTGTACGTACGGCTGTCCGCGCAGTCCAACGGGCGGGCGCTCCCGGTGGACGGACAGCGGTTTCTCACCGTGCGCGAGGGGCGGCGCGGGGTCGTCGTCGCCGTCGGCCCGCTGCTCGACTCCGTCCTCGCGGCCGTGACGGGGCTCGATGTGACCGTGCTCTACGCGACCACCGTCCGCCCCTTCGACTCGGCCGCGCTACGCCGGGCCACCGGGGCGGCGGGCACGGACGTCGTCCTCGTCGAGCCGTATCTGGCGGGCACCTCGACGGCCGCCGCGAACGAGGCGCTCGCCGATGTCCCGCACCGGGTGCTCGGACTGGGCGTGGGGCGGCGGGAGCTGCGGCGCTACGGGCAGCTGGAGGAACATGTGGCCGCGCACGGGCTGGACGCGGCCGGCTTGCGGGAGCGGATCACGGGGTTCCTGCGCTGACGGACCCGGGGAGGCGGGGAGGAGGACGGCCGGCGGCCGGGCTGGTCAGTCGGCGACCCAACCGGTCAGTCGGCGGCCGGGCGGTCAATCGGCGACCCGGCCGGTCAGTCGGCGGCCGGGAGTCCCAACTCCGGGTAGCTGTCGAGGAGTTTGGTCGGGGCCGCCTGGCGCCATGAGTCGGCGAGGATGTCGCGCAGCTCGGGCTCGTCCTCCAGGGCGGACAGCCGCACCCGCACCCAGGCGAACCCCGCCTCGTGCTCGGCGATCCTGAACTTGTCGGGCTCGGCGAGGACCAGCTCGTCCCGCTCCACCTTGGGGCAGCGCACGGCCATGGACGACTCGTCCTCCGGCAGGGTCACGAACATCTTCCCCGCCACCCGGAAGGTGGGCATGCTCCAGGCCTCCTTCTCCGTGGTGTCGGGCAGGGAGAGGGCGACACGTCGTACGTCTTCTGCATCGGGCATGGGACGCACGGTAGCGGTGACCACTGACAATCACCGAGCGGGTTCCGCCGCCTCCGACCCCGCTCCCGGCCTCTTGTAGTAGATCGAGGTGGGTCGCAGGGTCCCGTGGGGGTCCGCCGCGTAGTCGGGGATGGCCCCGATCCGGGTCCAGCCGGTCCCGGCGTAGAGCCGCTCGGCCGGGCTGTCGGTCTCGGTGTCCAGGTGGAGCAGGGTGACGCCCGCGTCGGCGGCGGCCCGCTCGGCGGTCGCGAGGAGGGCCCTGCCGAGGCCCCGGCCACGGGCGTCCCGGTGGACCATCAGCTTGACGAGTTCGGCCCGGTGACGGCTGTTGGGCTTGTCCGGGAGGACGAGACCGACCGTGCCGACCACGCGCCCGCCGCCGTCGCGCGCCACCCACACGGCCTGCGCGCCCGCCGAGACCGCGTCGGCCCGTTCCCGCCACCAGCCGGCGGCGGCCTCCCGGTCGAGGGGTGCCAGAAAGCCGATCGAGGCGCCGCCGGCCACGGTGTCGACCATCAGGTCCGCCAACTCCCCGGCCAGGGCCAGCAGGCACTCACCGTCGAGCCGGGAGATCACCGAGTTCACCGTCACGGCTTCACCACCACCAGTGCGTACCGCACGCCGCCGGGCCCCGGGCACCTGAACCGGGTCGCGCCCCACACCCGCATCCGCAGACAGTCCCCGGCGGTCAACCGGTGTTCGACCTCCCGGTCGGTCACATGCAGGGTGCCGTCCAGGACCCAGATGTGCTGTTCGAGACCGGGCACGGACGGCCCGTCGTAGGCGAGGTCCGCGCCCGCCGCGAGCCGCCCCTCGACGAGTTCGCCGCGCAGCCCGGCCGCCGGCGGCGACACGGAACGCCGTACGAATCCGGAGGCGCCGTCCTCCCACACCGTCTGCTCCCCGGCGCGCACGACGGAGACCGGCTCGGACTCGACCTCGCTGAGCAGCTGGGACATCGTCCGGCCATAGACATGGCAGAGGCGGTTCAGAAGGGCGGCCGTGGGGCTGGTCTCCGCGCGTTCGGCCCGGGAGAGGGTGGAGCGGCTCACCCCACTCCGGTCCGCCAACTCCCCCAGGGACCAACCGTGTTCGGCCCGTAGCTCGGCGAGCCGGGCGGCCAGGCGGAGGTCGACGGGGTCCAGCACGGCCGCCGTAGCCACTTCTTCGACGTTTCCCATATCCGGGATGCTATCCCTAATATGGGAAACACTGGGAGTGCTTCACCTCACTCCGCCGCCGCCTCCCCCAGTGCCTCCAGCACCGGCCGGATCAGTGGGTGGCCCTCCGCGCCCCGGCGTACGGCGGCGAAGACGCGGCGCGTGGGGGCCACTCCGTCCACGGGGCGTACGACCACGCCCGTGAGGTCCGTGCCGCGCAGCGCCGAGCGGGGGACGAGGGCGACGCCCGCGTCGGCGGAGGCGAGGGCGAGGACGGCACGGAAGTCGTCGGAGGAGTGTTCGAGGCGAGGTTGGAAGCCTGCGTTCTCGCAGGCCAGGACCACGACGTCATGGCAGGGGTTGCCGGGGTAGGGCCCGATCCAGGGGTCCTTGGCGAGTTCCGCGAGCGGCACCTCGGGCGCGCCGGCGAGCCGGTGGCCGACGGGTACGACCGCGTCGAAGGGCTCGGCGTACAGGGAGACATGGGTCAGGCGGGGGTCGTCGGCGGCCGGGGCGCCCCGGTACTCGACGGCCACGGCGATGTCGACCTGCCGGTCCAGGACCATCGGGAGGCTCGCGTCGCCCTCGGCGTCCTGGACGCGGATCCGGATGCCGGGCGCGGAGGCGGCGAGGCGGGCCAGCGCGGGCGCCACGACCTGGGCGATACCGGTGGCGAAGGAGGCGACCGTGACGGTGCCGGCCTCGCCCGAGCCGTACGCGGCCAGTTCCGCCGCCGCCTGCTCCAGCTGGGCGAGGACCGCGTTGGTGTGGCCGAGCAGGATCTCACCGGCCGGGGTGAGCCGTACGCCCTTGGCTCCGCGCTCGACCAGGCGGTGCCCGGTCTCCTGTTCGAGGGCGGTCAGCTGCTGGGAGACGGCGGACGGGGTGAGATAGAGCGCGGCGGCCGCCGCCGTCACCGTGCGGTGGTCGGCCACCGCACGGAGGATGTGGAGCCGCCGTGCCTCGATCATGCGATCGATTCTCTCAAATGCCCGGTGGGGGGCCGTCGATCTCGATCCGATAGCGCATGCGCCCCGCCGCGCGCCGGAGCGACGGGCGACGGGCGGCGGGCGGCGGGCGGCCGAACGGGACGGCACCGGGACGGCCGCCACCGGGCGGTGGCGCGGCCGGCATGGGCGGGGCACCCGCGGGCGCCCCGGTGGGCGGGTAGCCGGGGCGGCCCGCGGCGGGGCTCAACCCTCCCTCGGATCGGGTCCCGCTCAGGCCGGCAGTTCGGCCCGTGCCGCGACGAACGCGTCCACCGCCCCGTTCACGTCCGCCGTCGAGTGGGCGGCGGAGAGCTGGACTCGGATGCGAGCCTGTCCCTGGGGGACGACCGGGTAGGAGAAGCCGATCACGTACACGCCTCGCTCCAGCAGAAGCTCGGCCAGGCGGCCCGCCCGCGCCGCGTCGCCGATCATGACGGGGGCGATGGGGTGGTCGCCGGGGAGGAGGTCGAAGCCCTCCTCGGTCATCCGGCGGCGGAACAGCGCGGTGTTCTCGGCGAGACGCACGCGCAGGTCGTCGGCCGACTCCAGGAGATCGAGCACCTTCAGGGAGGCCGCCGCGATCACCGGGGCGAGCGTGTTCGAGAAGAGGTACGGGCGGGAGCGCTGACGCAGCAGGGCGACGATCTCGGCGCGAGCGGCGACGTAGCCACCGGAGGCGCCGCCGAGCGCCTTGCCGAGGGTGCCGGTGATGATGTCCACGCGGTCCATGACGCCGTGCAGCTCGGGGGTGCCCCGACCGCCGGGCCCGGTGAAGCCGACCGCGTGGGAGTCGTCGACCATGACCATCGCGTCGTGGCGGTCGGCGAGGTCGCAGATCTCGCGGAGCGGGGCGACATAGCCGTCCATGGAGAAGACGCCGTCGGTGACGATCAGCTTCCGGCGGGCGCCGCCCTCGGCGGCCTCCTTCAACTGCCGTTCCAGGTCGGCGAGATCACGGTTGGCGTAGCGGAAGCGGCGGGCCTTGGACAGCCGGATGCCGTCGATGATCGAGGCGTGGTTGAGGGCGTCGGAGATCACCGCGTCCTCGGGGCCGAGCAGGGTCTCGAAGACACCGCCGTTGGCGTCGAAGCAGGAGGAGTAGAGGATCGTGTCCTCCTGGCCGAGGAACGCCGACAGCCGCGCCTCCAGTTCCTTGTGGACCTCCTGCGTCCCGCAGATGAAGCGGACGGAGGCCATGCCGTAGCCCCAGCGGTCCAGGGCCTCGTGCGCTGCGGCGATCACCTCGGGGTGGTCGGCGAGGCCCAGGTAGTTGTTGGCACAGAAGTTGAGGACCTCACCGGGACGGCCACCGGCGGTCACGGCGACGGTCGCGGACTGCGGGCTGCCGATGACCCGCTCGGGCTTGTGCAGCCCGGCGGCCCGGATCTCGTCGAGGGTGGTGCGCAGGTCGTCGCGCACGGAGTCGAACATCGTGAACTCCCAGAAGAGGCAGGTTACTTACGCGGTCCAGGAAGAAGCAGGTGGCTTACGCGGTCCAGGAAGAAGCAGGTGGCTTACGCGGTCCAGTCGAGGATGACCTTGCCGCCGCGGCCGCTCGCCGCGTCCTCGAACGCGGCCTCGTGGTCGCGGTAGCCGTAGCGGCCGGTGATCACGGGGGCGAGGTCGAGGCCGCCCTCCAGGAGCACCGTCATGGCGTACCAGGTCTCGAACATCTCACGGCCGTAGATGCCCTTGACGGTGATCATGGAGGTGACGATCCGGGACCAGTCGACGGCGAACTCCTCGGACGGCAGCCCGAGCATGGCGATCCGGCCGCCGTGGGTCATGTTGGCGATCATGTCCCGCATGGCGTCGGGGCGGCCGGACATCTCCAGACCGATGTCGAAGCCCTCCCGCAGCCCCAACTCCCGCTGCCCGTCGGCTATCCGAGCCTCCGCCACGTTCAGCGCGAGGCTGACGCCGATCTTGCGGGCCAGTGCCAGCCGCTCCTCGCTGACATCGGTGATCACGACATTGCGGGCCCCCGCGTGCCGGGCCACCGCCGCCGCCATCAGACCGATGGGGCCCGCGCCGGTGATCAGCACGTCCTCCCCCACCAGTGGGAAGGACAGCGCGGTGTGCACGGCGTTGCCGAACGGGTCGAAGATCGCGGCCACGTCGAGGTCGACGGGGACCCGGTGCACCCAGACATTGGTCGCGGGCAGGGCGACGTACTCCGCGAACGCGCCGTCGCGTCCCACGCCGAGGCCGACGGTGGCGCGGCACAGATGGCGGCGGCCGGCGAGGCAGTTGCGGCACTTGCCGCACACCAGATGGCCCTCGCCGCTGACCAGGTCCCCCGCCCGGATGTCGGCGACGGCACGGCCGGTGTCCACGACCTTGCCGACGAACTCGTGACCGGCCACGAGCGGGGTACGGATGCTCTGCCGGGCCCAGCCGTCCCAGGACCGTATGTGCAGATCGGTGCCGCAGATCCCGGTCCGCTCCACCTTGATCAGTACGTCTCCGGGGCCGATCTCGGGCTCCGGGACGTCGACGAGCCACAGCCCGGGCTCCGCCTTCTCCTTGACCAGCGCCTTCACGCTACGGCTCCTGTGGGGTGCGCCCCCGGCGCGGGGCATGGCGAACACGCCCGTACCGGGGAGAGGGGTGGGATCGCCGATCAATCTGCCGTACGGCGCCGCCCCGGTCCATCGAGGTTTTCTTAACCTCCGCCGCAGCTTTCCTTCACACACCCCGCCGATCTGCCATGAAGTGCCGGGCGCCCGGCGTCACGGGAACGCCTCCCGTCCCTCGATGCGGGCGGTGAGTTCCGCGGCCATCGACTTGATGGTCTCCAGGCCCGCCCGGCCCCAGGGGCGCGGCTGGACGTCCATGACACAGACCGTGCCGAGGGCGACACCGGTACGGTCGAGGAGCGGGGCGCCGAGGTAGGAGCGGATGCCGTGGTCGTCGACGACGGGATTGCCGGCGAACTTCGGGTATTCGCGCACGTCTTCGAGGACGAGCCCCTTGCGGCGGACCACCACATAGGGGCAGAAGCCGTGGTCACGGGCGAGGCGCCGGTCCACGCCGAGCACGGTGGTCTCCGCGGTGGGCTCCGCCGACACATGCAGTCCGGCGAAGAACTGCCGGTTCTCGTCGATGAAGTTGACCATCGCGTACGGCACCGCGGCGACCTCGGCGAGGCGGTCCGCGAAGGCGTCGAAGGACGGTTCGGCGCACGCTCCGAGCCCCAGCAGCCGCAGCCGCTCCACGCGTTCGGGGGCGCCGGGGTCCTCGGGGGTGAGCAGCAGCCGGCCGACCGGACGCGGCGGGTCGTACGTCACGTGTGGGCTCCGTGGCTCGGCAGCTGGGCCGGGGTGTGGTCGAGGAGGTGCCGTACGAGGGTGAGTAGGGTCTGCACGCCCGAACTGGAGATCCGGGCGTCGCAGCAGACGACGGGGATCTCCGGGTCGAGGTCGAGGGCGGCCCGTACCTCGTCGGCGTCGTAGCGGAAGGAGCCGTCGAACTCGTTGATGGCGACGATGAAACCGAGGCCGCGCTGCTCGAAGAAGTCGACCGCGGCGAAACAGTCCTCCAGGCGCCGGGTGTCGGCGAGGATGACCGCTCCGAGGGCGCCCTCGGAGAGTTCGTCCCACATGAACCAGAACCGCTGCTGTCCGGGGGTGCCGAACAGATAGAGCACATGGCGGGGGTCGAGGGTGATGCGGCCGAAGTCCATCGCGACGGTCGTCTCGACCTTGTTCTCGATGCCGTCGAGATTGTCGGTGGCCTCGCTCACGGTGGTGAGCAGTTCCTCCGTGCTCAGCGGCGCGATCTCGCTCACCGCGCCGACGAAGGTCGTCTTGCCGACTCCGAACCCGCCCGCCACCAGGATTTTGAGTGCGGTGGGAAAGGGGTCAGAGCTGTCGTCGTAGTCCATCGAGCACTGCCTCCAGAAGAGACCGGTCTGTCGGGTTGTGGTGGAAAACCGGGGGCTTGGTGGTGAGGGCCCCGCAGTCGACGAGGTCGGACAGCAGCACCTTGGTGACCGCCGCCGGCAGCTTGAGGTGAGCGGCGACCTCGGCGACCGAGACGGGTGCCCGGCACAGGTCGAGTGCCTGTGCGTGTTCAGGGCCCAGATAGCCGAGGGGGGTCGCCCCGGTGGCCATCACCTGTGAGAGGAGATCGAGCGCGGTGGTCGGCCGGGTCCGGCCGTTGATGACGGTGTAGGGGCGCACCAGACGCCCGGCGGCGTCGTCGTACAGAGGTCCGTCGCCGGCCGCGGGCACGCTCAAGGCCTCATCGCGGAGGGTTCGGCGGCTTGCCGGGGCTGGGTGACCAGGTAGGGGCGGACGCTCTTGACCAGCATGGCCATCTCGTAGCCGAGGACGGCGGCGTCGGCCTCGCGGCCGGCGAGCACGGCGAGGCAGGTGCCGGAGCCGGCGGTGGAGACGAACAGCAGGGTCGAGGCGAGTTCGACGACGACCTGGCGGACGTCGCCGCCGTCGCCGAACCGGACGCCCGCGCTGCGTCCGAGGGAGTACAGGCCGGAGGCCAGCGCCGCCATGTGGTCGGCGCTGTCCGGATCGAGGCCGTGGACCGACTTCACCAGCCCGTCGCAGGAGAGCAGCACGGCACTGGTGGTGTGCGGTACACGCTGGACGAGGCCGCTCATCAGCCAGTCGAGATCGGATACCTGGCCGGTCGGCGCATCGCTCGCCATGGTGGATCGACTCCTAGGGGTGCGTTGGTCTGCGGGAGCGGAGGGGGTGGGGACCGTGACGGGGGTGGTCCGTGGGGTCGCGGTCCTGCGGGGGGTTGTGCCGTTGGAGATGGTCATCCGGCCGGTGTGCTCCCGTCCTGCCGGGACGTGAGATCCCGCGCCGCGTCGAGCACCGACGGCGGTACGGCTATGGGGGCGACGCCCCTGGCCTGCCCACCCAGAGCCCGACCGCCATCGTCGTGGCCGGCGTCCGCGTGGGTGGCGTCTCTGTGCGCCGGCTCCCTGTGGGTCACGTCACCGTGGGTGGCGTCCCTGTGAGCCGACTCCCTACGGAACGCGTCCACGTGCATGACACCGCGATACGCCACCGAACCTGAACGCCCAGCGTCCGCACCGCCGGCGCCTGGCCGGACGGTTCCTGGGCCCACGGTGCCTGGGCCGCCAGTGCCCGGCTGGCCCATGTCCCGTAGCCCGGTGTCCGATGGGCCCGGCCCCGAACGCAAGGCCTCCAGGCGACCCATGTCCAGCCGGCCCCCGTCGGGGCCATCGGCCTCCGGCCAACCGGCGTCCGCGCCGACCGAGTTCAGCCGACCAGTGTCGAGGCCGCCCGTACCCGATCCGCCCTGCTCCCGGCGCCCGGCCTCCAGGCGGCCCATGTCCATCCGCCCCCCGGCCGAGGTACCAGCGTCCAACCAACCGGCTTCTGCGCGGCCCGAGTTCAACCCACCGGCGTCAAGGCCGCCCGTAGCGGAGCGACTCGTGCCCGATCCGCCCTGCTCCCGGCGCCCGGCCTCCAGGCGGCCCGAGTCCAACCGACCCCCGTCCGGGCCACCAACCTCCGACCAACCGCCGTCCAAACCACCGGAGTTCGACCCACTGGTGCCGGAGCCGCCCGCGTCAAGCCGACCCGTGCCGGACCCGCCCAAGTCAGGCCGACCTGTGCCGCAGCCGCCCAAGTCAAGCCGACCGGTGTCGGAGCCGCCCGCGTCAAGCCGACCCATGTTCAGTCGGCCCGTGTCGAGTTGGCCCGTGTCAATGCGGGACGCGGCGTCCGGGGCCGGGGGTGTCAGGTCCGCGGGCGCCGTGCCGTGGGACGGGGTGTCGAGCGAGGTCGTGTCCAGGGAGGTCGTATCGAGGGAGGTCGTGTCCAGGGACGCCGTGTCCAGGGACGACGTGTCCCAGTCGGTGTTCTCCAGCTGGCGGGCCTCGGCGAGCCCGATGCCGCGCTGGAAGGCGGCCATGAGGCCGGGGTCGTGGCCGATGTAGTGGTCGGGGTCCTGGCGGGGCGTGGGCGCGGGCCCGCCGCGGAGCTGGGGGACGATGTGCTGCTGGGCGCGGCGGCGCGGCAGCTGGGGCTTGCCCATGGTGCCGCGGACGGCGCCGCCGGCCCGGGGGGTCGGAGGCGTGCCGGCGTTGTCGTCCACGGTCCGCCGGTCGTCGGGGCGGACGCCGGGCACGGCCTCGGCCGGGTTGGGCCGCTCGTCCCGCGCACCGCGCACCGGCAGCGGCGTCGGCCCGGAGCCGCCTCGGCCCGGTCCCTGCCGGTCGCCGCCCCGGCCGGGGCCCTGCTGCCGGGGCACGGAGGCGCGGGTCGGCCCCGGGGCGGAGCGCAAGGGCTGCGCGGACACCGAGCGCAGGGGCTGGCCGGTGCCGGTGCCGCCGGGCCGGTCGGTCGCCGCACGGTCCCCGGGGCCGGGGACCCGCTGGGGAGTGACCGGATGCATGTGCCGCGGCGCGTCCGGGCGCCGTACGCCGGTGCTCTGCTCGGTGTGCGGCTGGTGCTGCGGCAGGTCGCCCTGCTCGGCCCCGAGCAGACCCTGCGGGACGACGAACGCGGCCTGGACCCCGCCGTAGATGTTGGTCTGCAGCCGGACCTGGATGCCATGGCGGCGGGCCAGCTGGGAGACCACGAAGAGACCGATCCGGCCGTCCTGGAGAAGGCTGGCCACGTTGACCTGGTCGGGGTCGGCGAGCAGGGCGTTCATCTTGTTCTGCTCGGTGACGGGCATGCCGAGCCCGCGGTCCTCCACCTCGACGGCCAGCCCGGAGGTGACGAGGTTGGCGCGGAGCAGGACCTGGGTGTGCGGGGCGGAGAACACCGTGGCGTTCTCGACGAGTTCGGCGAGGAGATGGATGACGTCGGCGACGGCGTGCCCGCGCAGGGTGCCGTCGACCGGGGGCACCAGCTTGACCCGGGAGTACTGCTCGACCTCGGCGATCGCGGAGCGCAGCACCTCGGTCATGGAGACGGGGTTGCTCCACTGGCGGCGGGAGACGGCGCCGCCGAGCACGGCGAGGTTCTCGGCGTGGCGGCGGATGCGGGTGGCGAGGTGGTCGACGTGGAAGAGGCCCTTGAGGAGATCGGGGTCCTCGATCTCGTTCTCCAGGTCGTCGAGGATGGAGATCTCGCGCTGGACGAGGGACTGCAGCCGCCGCGCCAGGTTCACGAACACTTCGAGCTTCTGTTCGCTGCCGGCCTGGCTGGAGAGCTGGGAGGCCTGGACGACGGCGGTGACGGCGCTGTCGTGGGCGCGGGTCAGGTCGGCGGTGAGCAGTTCGAAGTCGTCGGCGCCCGCGGCGGGTTTGAGGCGGGGCCCGCGCGCGGGCGGCTGGTCACCGCGCCGGAGCGCGTCGACGAGGTCGCGCAGCTCGTCCGCGCTCCTGGTGCTGACCTGCCGCAGGGCGCCCAGGCGTTCGCGGACGGACTTGGCGGTGCGGGTGGCGGCCAGGGCGGCGATCGCGATGCCGGCGAGGGCGACCGCGGCGGCTCCGGCGAGGACCGCCCACAGGGTGAGGCTGGGGCGGGCGCCGCCGGCGCGGACGGTGAAGAGGACGGCGGCGCAGGCGCTGAGGGCGACCGCGGTGGGGGGCAGGACCGCGAGGCGCACCAGTTGTGGCCGTATGTGGATCTCGGGCGGTGACTCGGGCAGTGAGGGGACGGCGCGGGGGGCCGATCGCCCGTGCCGCCCGCCCTCACGGCGGTCTGCGCGGGCGGCCGGTGCGCGAAGGTGAGACATCAGCGTCCTCGTACTGGTCCGTCTGGGCGTGGGGGGGGTGCCGCGTCCGGGCGACTTGGGCATGCGCCCTCGCGTGTCGGTCGCGAGAGTCGAAGAATTCGGCACAGCGTCGTCCGACGGCAACTCACAGTAGTCGCCAACGCGTCATGTGCGATGCGCAGTTGACAAATAGCTCCGCAATGCGTCCCGCTCTGGTATGAGGGCTCGTGCGACAGTCCGATAATTCTTCGGACGCCTGTTCCTGCCGGATTCCCTCTATGCCTGAATTCCGATCAGAGACGGTCAGAAAAGGTCGAGAACATACGTCGAGGGCCGGGGAGCGCATTGCTCCCCGGCCCTCGACGTCAATCGAAAAATCACCCTGTCGGGAGAATTCCCGACTGACTTCCGGCTTCTCCGCCCTCGGCCACCAGGTCCAGCCGCTCCTCCACGGGCGGCCACGCGGCCCAGCCGCCCACCGGCTGCTGGGCGACAGCGCGCCACCACGGGTCGACCGGCGGTGTGCTCTTCGGCTCGAACGGCGCCCCCGGCCGCGGTGCGGCCATGGTGACCCCCGCGCCGTGCGTGGCCCACATCATGCGCTCGCCGGGCTCGGCCCAGGCGTGCATCGCCAGGTTGAACGTCGCCCAGTGGATCGGCATCATCACGCCGCCGGGCTCGCCGCCCTGGAGGTCGAGATGGGTCTGCAAGCCCTCGTCGGGCGTCATGTGGATGTCAGGCCAGAACTCCGAATAGGCGCCGACCTGGATCATGGTGATGTCGAACGGGCCGTGCTCGGCGCCGATGTCCTTGAAGCCGTCGAAGTACCCGGTGTCGCCGCTGTGGTAGATCCGGTGCTCGTCACCGGCGACGACCCAGGAGGCCCACAGCGTGTGCTGGGTGTTGCGCAGGCCCCGGCCGCAGAAGTGCCGGGCGGGGGTCGCGGTCAGGGTGAGGCCGCCGACCTTCGTCGCCTCGTGCCAGTCCAGTTCGCGGATCCGGTCCGCGGAGACGCCCCAGTGCTCCAGATGCGCGCCCACGCCGAGCGGCACGGCGAAGACCGTGTCCGTACCGGCCAGTTCCTTGATCGACGGCATGTCCAGATGGTCGTAGTGGTCGTGCGAGATGACGACGACGTCGACCGGGCCGAGCGCGGCCAGCGGCACCGGCACGGGGTGCAGCCGCTTGGGACCGGCGAAGGCGAACGGGGAGCAGCGCTCGCCCCAGACCGGATCGAAGAGCACCCGGTGCCCGTCGATCTCGGCGAGCACACTGGAATGGCCCATCCATGTGATCCGCAGCCCGCTCGCCGGGGGTCTGGCCAGGTCGGCAAGGGTCGTGGAGTGGACGGGGATCAGGCCCGCCGGGGCCCGCCGCACCCGCTCGTCCTTGCGGAAGTAGCTCTTCGCCATCTCCATCGCGGCACTGCCGGAGGGGCGGATACTGGCCCCCTCGGGATTCACGAAGACCCCGTTCGCGAAATGCGGGGATCTACGGATCCGCTCCAGCCGGGCACCGCTCGGGTCCGCGCCGAACGCGGCCGGCCGCGCGGCGCGCAGCCCCGAGCTGAGAGAACGGGATCCGGAACCGGACACGGCACCTCCAGGTGAATTCGCTCAGGCATCCCATTATGGGCCGCCCCTGTGACAGCGCCGGGCCCGACCCGTCCCCACGCGATGCAATACTGACCAACTATTCAGTAGCCGCCTTTGTTCCCGCCGCCCGCACCCGGATCCACGCCCCACGGTTCCCCCCATCCCCATTCCCGCCGACCGTCGACCGCCCCTCCACGCCGTCCCGAGGAGCCCCATGACCACGCCCCCCTTCCTCTCGCTCACCTGGACCGACCACGTCACGGGCCGGCGGGGCTTCCTCGTGGTGGACCGGCTGGTGCGCGGGGTCGCCAGCGGCGGACTGCGGATGCGCCCGGGCTGCACGCTGGACGAGGTCGCCGGGCTCGCCCGTGGCATGACCATGAAGGAGGCGCTGCACTACGACCCCGAGGGCCGGTACGTCCCGCTCGGCGGCGCCAAGGGCGGGATCGACTGCGACCCCCGGGACCCGGAGGCGTACGGCGTGCTCGTCCGCTATCTGCGCGCGGTGCGCCCGTACATCGAGGCCTTCTGGACCACCGGCGAGGACCTCGGCCTCACCCAGGACCTGATCGACCGCGCGGCGGCGGAGGCGGGGCTCGTGTCGACGATCCAGGCGGTGTACCCCCTGCTCGACGACGAGGAGACGGCCCGGCGCCGCCTCGCGGACGCCTTCGCGGTCCAGGTGGACGGCATCGGTCTGGACGAGCTGGTCGGCGGCTGCGGCGTCGCCGAGTCGGTCCTCACGGCCCTGGACCGGGCCGGTACGCCGTACGCCGGGACGCGGGTCGCCGTGCAGGGCCTGGGCACCATGGGCGGGGCGACCGCGCGTTTCCTCGCCCGGGCCGGCCTCACGGTCGTCGCCGTCGCCGACATCAAGGGCACGATCACCAACCCGGCCGGTCTGGACGTCGAGACTCTGCTCGCCGCCCGTGACCCGCACGGCACGATCGACCGCGGCGTGCTCCGCCCGGCCGACCGTGAGGCCCCGGCCGAGGCCTGGCTGACCACCGAGGCCGAGGTCCTGGTCCCCGCGGCCGTCTCCTACGCCATCGACAGCACCAACCACCACCGGGTCACCGCCCGGCTGATCGTCGAGGCGGCCAACATGCCCGTGCTCCCGGCGGCCGAGGAGTCGCTCACCGCGCGCGGGGTCACCGTCCTGCCGGACGTGGTGGTCAACTCCGGGACGAACGCCTGGTGGTGGTGGACCCTGTTCGGCGACATCGGCCCCACCGCGGAGGAGGCGTTCGCCCACACCCGCCGCTCCATGCGCGCCCTCGTCGACCTGATGCTCACCCGGGCCGCGCACGACGGCACGACGCCCCGGGCCGCCGCCCACGCGATCGCCGCGGACCGCCTCCCGGCGATCACGGACCGTTTCGGCCGCCACCGCTGACCACGTCCGCCACGGCCACCTCCGGTCATCGCCCCGCCCCGAGGTGGCCGGAACGCGGCGGCGACCGTCCGTGGGCCTGGGTAGGGTTGCCGCGTGGGCAGGGTGCGGTTGAGTGTGGCCGAGCGGCGTACGGAGCTGCTCCGGGCCGCCATCGAGCAGATCGAGGCGCGGGGCGTGGCGGCGGTACGGATCGCCGACGTGGCCGCGGTCCTCGGGGTGAGCAACGCCTTGGTGCTCTACCACTTCTCGACCAAGGAGAGGCTGGTGGCCGAGGCCTTCCGGTACGCCGCCGAGGACGATCTCGCCCATCTCCGCAAGCTCCTGGGCCGCCGCACCACGGCGCTGCGCCGGCTGCGGACGGCGGTCCGCTGGTACGCCCCGACCGGCCAGGCCAAGGGGTGGCGCCTGTGGATCGAGGGCTGGGCGGCCTCCCTGCGCGAACCGGCCCTGCGCGAGGTCACCCGCGACCTGGACCGGCAGTGGAAGGCCGCCCTCACCGAGGTCATCGAAGCCGGTGTGGCCGCCGAGGAGTTCCACTGCCCCGACCCCGCGGCCACGGCCCTCCGCCTCACCGCCCTCCTGGACGGCCTGGCCGTCCAGCTGACCGCCTACGACGGAGCCGTCTCCCGAACCCGTGCCCAGCACTGGGCCGACGAGGCCCTGGCCCACGAACTGGGCCTGACCCGCGAGACCTTGACGGCGTCGACACGCTGAACGAAGCCGAGGCCGCGCCCCGTCCGGGGCGCGGGGAACTGCGCGGTCAACCACGACGCACAGAACGCCGCCCACGAAGCAGCCGCCCCACGGCGATCAGGCGCCGACACCGGAGTGAGGCGCCCTCAGGCCACAGACCTGATCCGCATCTTGATGTCGTCCGGCGACAGATGCCCCTTCGCCGACACATGGTCCCCGGACGACTCCCCGCGCAGCCTCCGCCCGATCCACGGAACCAGATACTCCCGCGCCCACTGGATGTTGTCCCGCCGCATCTCCAGCGTCCCGCGCGGCGGCAACGGCGGCCACGGCTGGTCGGGATCCGCCGGAATGTCGACACCCAGCACCTGCCCGGCCCGCAGCGCGACCCGCGTGTGCCCCTCCGGCGACAGATGCAGCCGGTCCAGATCCCAGGCCCGGCGGTCCTGCACGGTCTTGAGCGACCACAGGTCCAGCACGGGACACCCGTACCGGTCGGCGATGGCCCGTACATGCAGGTTGTACGTGGCGATCTTGCCCCGCAGATGCCTCAGCACCGGCACGTCACGGGTGTCGAACCCGGTGGTCACCATGACCGTGCCGACGGCCGAGGTGAGCCGGACCACGGCCCGCTCGAACCGCTCGGCGACCTCGTCGGGATCGGTGCCGGGACGGATGATGTCGTTGCCGCCCGCACAGAAGGAGACGAGGTCCGGCGCGAGTTCCAGGGCCCGGGGCACCTGGTCCTCCACGATCTGGTCGAGGAGCTTCCCCCGCACGGCCAGGTTGGTGTAGTCGAAGTCGCCCTCGGGCACCCGGTCCGCGAGAAGCACCGCGAACCGGTCGGCCCAGCCGACGAACCGCCCATCGGGCCCGGGGTCGCCGACGCCCTCGGAGAAGCTGTCCCCCAGCGCCACGTACGACCCGATCATCGCTCTGCTGTCATTCGAATCGTCTGCCACATCGGCCCATGATTCACCTTCCGATGTGACCTACGCGACCGTAATAAGGGCTTGACGGTCGGTGAGATAGACCACGCGTCAAGTGTTGGTCAAGCCGGAATACACCAGGCCATCAGTGTCGCCCGCCCGTCCTCCACACCCGGAAGTCCTCGATCCGGAAGTGGCTCCACGTGGTCCGGAACCCGAAGTGCCCACCCGTGTACGGCGCCGGGTCGACGTAGTCGAACACGAGCCGCCCGTTGTTCCACCACCGCACCGTCGACCCGTCGGAGACGATCCGCACGCGGTTCGGCTCGTTCGCGACGAGCAACGGCTCGGTGTAGTCGTAGATCAACGGCCGCACACCCGCCTCACCCACATACCGGCGCAACCGCGTCGTCGTATTGGTGTTGGCCCCGTATCCGACGTAATACGTCTTCAGATAGTCGTACTCGGCGAGTGCGCCGCCGCGCGGAGTGGCGAAGAGATCACCGGGCGAGCGCACATCGACGGCGTTCCAGAAGTTGTTGAGGTCGGAGACCCGGTCGTTGGCCCCGCCCGCCGAGACGGGTGTGGCCGTGTACTCGACGGCGTACGGCCCCTCCAGCCTCCGCCTGAACCAGACCGTGGCCCCGGCCGGCACATCGACCTCCAGCACACCGCGCGCGGCCGTGACGGCGCCGCCCCGCTCCAACTCCACGGCCCACTGCCCGAGCCCGTGCCGGAAGTCGTCGGCGGCGATCAGCCGGCCGCGCCGCCGGGGCGTGTGCGCGGACGCGGTGCCCGCCGGGGCGAGCGCCGCGAGAGCGGCACCGGCCGCGAGGACTCCGAAAGCTCTACGGGTGGTCATGACGCTCCTTCGCACGGGCAGAAAGCGCTTACAAGGATCACTCTTCCCGTGTCGGGCGGCACTGTCGAGACCCCTCTCGGCCGTGCCACGGGACCGCAACACGACGACAAGGACCACGGCGGTCGGAAAACGCCGAAAGCCGGCCCCCGATTACGGGAACCGGCCTGCGGCGTGTACGGCGGACGGAGATGCCGTCAGACGCTGACGCCCTTCGAGCGGAGGTAGGCCAGCGGGTCGATGTCCGAGCCGTAGTTCGGGCTGGTCCGGATCTCGAAGTGGAGGTGCGGCCCGGTGACGTTGCCGGTGGCGCCGGAGAGGCCGATCTGCTGGCCGCCGGTCACGGACTGGCCCGCGGAGACCGAGAGCGAGGACAGGTGGGCGTACTGGGCGTAGTAGCCGTCGGCGAGCTTGATGACGACCTGGTTGCCGTACGCGCCGCCCCAGCCGGCGGAGACGACGGTGCCCGCGCCGACGGCCTTGAGGCTGGTCCCGGTCGGGGCCACGAAGTCGACGCCCGTGTGGTAGCCGCTGGACCACATGCTGCCGGCGGTCTTGTACGCGGTGCCGACGGTGGCGCCCTGGATCGGCACGCTGAAGCCGGCGCCGCTGGACGACGAGGACTGGTTGCTCGACGTGGAGGTCGACGCCTGGGTGTCCTTCGACTCCTGCTTCGCCGAGCCGGAGGACGTGGACGACTTCGAGGACTCGGAGGACTCGGCGGCCTTCGAGGACTGCGACAGCTGCGGCTTCGACGACTGCGACGAACCGCCCGAGGCGGCCTGGCCGCCGATGCTGAGCTTGAGTCCCGGGTGGATGAGCGACGGGTCGGAGCCGATCGCGGTGCGGTTGTCCGAGTACAGCTGCTTCCAGCCGCCCTCGACGTCCTGCTCGTCCGCGATCTTCGCGAGGTAGTCGCCGACCTTGACCGAGTAGGTCTTGGTCGCCGCCTTCTTGGTGGTGCTCTTCTCCGCCTGCGCGGCCTTCTCGGCCTGCTCGATCCGCGCGCCCGCCTCAGCCGCGGCCTTCTCGGCGGTGAGGGTGGCCGTCTTCTCGGACACCCCGGACACGGCGGCAGCCGGGGTCGCGGCGTGGGCGCCGGCGGCTCCGATCAGGGGCAGCGCGAGCGCCGCGCCACCGGTCCCGGCGGCGGCGATCGAGCGGGTGAAACGCTGGGACTTCGGACGGCGGTGCTTACCCTTCGCGGGCATGGCGAATTCCTCTCCGGCGCCTGCGAGGTGAGCTGTCGGGTGCGGACTGGAGATGTCCGGCCGTGCTTGCGCACGGCTTTACCCCTAGCCGTTCCGGGAACCGGAACAGGCGGTGATTCCTGTGGGTCCCCCGCTCCTGCCGTGGATCGGGTCGGTACGCGGCTCCGGTCGGCGGCAGGATTGGGCGTCCGTCCGGATTGACGCCGAACGTAAGCGACTTGTGCCCACAGAGACAACCATTGGGACTTCCTGTGCGTCTTCCTCCCTGATCCTTACATCAATCCACGATCACGCTCCGTAAAAGACCGGTCTTGGACATTTATCAACCGCCCTGGAAAAGCCCACGAATTACGTGCACATGACGACAGCGGAACGTCACGAATATGACGCTGCTCACGCCCCTACGGACCAGTAGGCTTTATTCCAGGGCTTGTTGGAATTACGGCTGCATTTCGGACAGTTCACTCAAGTGCGACGCAGGCGGATAACTGCCGCATCAAAGTCACCACGCAGCCCCGTCCGCACCCCGTGATGCAACAGCACCGCCCCTCGGTACACTTCGCCCGTTTCGCGGCATTCATACCTGCCTTCCGGGTCGAGTCCGCGCAGCCGGAGCGGGCCGAGCGGCTCGCCGTAGTGCTGGGCCTGGAGCCAGGCGAGGACCACGACCTCGTCCCCGTGGACGTACTGCACGGCGCTCAGCCCGCCCGCCGGGGGCCGCAGCCGGTAGAGATCACCACGCTGCACGACCGGCCGGATCTCCTTGTACAGCTCGACCCAGCCGCGCGCCTCGGCCAGCTCCTCCTCGGTCCACTCGGTGAGGTCACCGCCGACGCCGAGCACCCCGGCCATGGCGCTGACGAACCGGAACCGCAGCGAGCTGACCCGGCCGTTGAGCTGGTTGTTCGGGCTGTCGGTGACCCAGGCGGCCATGGCCCGGGCCGGGTGGATCTGGCTGAAGCCGTGCTGGATGGCGAGCCGGTCCAGCGGGTCGGTGTTGTCGGAGGTCCACACCTGGTCCGTCCGCGCCATCACCCCGAGGTCGATCCGGCCGCCGCCGCCCGAGCACGACTCGAAGGCCACCCCCGGGTGCGCGGCCCGCAGCCGGTCCAGCAGGGCGTAGAAGGCACGCACATGCTCGACCCACAGCTTCTGCGGATACGGCTCACCGGGCCAGCCGGCATCGGTGAAGCAGCGGTTGAAGTCCCACTTCACATAGTCGATCGGCGCGCTGGAGAGCAGTGCGTCCAGCCGCTCCCAGAGGTATTCCTGGACGTCCTCGCGGGCGAGATTGAGAACGAGCTGATTGCGCAGCTCCGTCCGCTTTCGTCCCGGTTGGAACTGTGCCCATTCGGGGTGCGCCCGGTACAGCTCGCTGTCCGGATTGACCATTTCCGGCTCGACCCAGATACCGAACTGCATCCCGAGGGCGTGCACATAGTCGGCGAGCGGCTTGAGCCCCTTGGGGAAGCGGTCCGGATTGGGCGCCCAGTCGCCGAGCCCGGCGCGGTCGCTCGTACGGTTCCCGAACCAGCCGTCGTCCACCACGAACAGCTCGACCCCGATGGCCGCCGCCGCCCGCGCCAGCGTCCCCTGCTGGTCCTCGGAGATGTCGAACTCGGTGGCCTCCCAGGAGTTGAAGAGCACCGGCCGGTCCTGGTCCGCGTCCGGGATGACGTACGTCCGCTGGTAGGCGTGCCAGGCGCGGCTGGCCCCGCCGAAGCCGCCGTCGCTCCACAGGCCGGCGAAGACGGGCGTGGTGAACGTCTCCCCCGTGTCCAGCCGCAGCAGTCCGGACTCGTCGTATCCGGCGCCGCCGGTGATCTGCACGCGCGCGTCCGGGAGTTGGGCGACCGCGATCCGCCAGGACCCCGACCAGCCCAGGGCGCAGCCGTACACCTCGCCGCGCTCCTCGGTGGCGTCGGTGTCCAGGGCGACCCAGGGCAGGTGCTGGTGCCCGGTGTGGCCGCGCCGGCTGCCGATGACCTTCTCGCCGTAGGTCAGGTCGCCGCGCACGAGCCGGGACTCCGCCGCCCACCGCCCGTGCAGCTGGGAGAGGCGCCAGGACTCCTCCGAGAGCGGCGGCAGCGTCCAGGTCGCCGAGTCGGCCCGCAGCAGCTCCACCGCCGGCCCTTCGTTGGCGAGGGTCACCCAGCGCTCGACCACGTCGTCGCGCATCCGGTAGTGCAGGGTGATCCCGAGTCCGTCGTCGCCGAACCGCAGCCGCAGCTCGTCGCCCTCGGCCTCGTGCCCCTGGAAGGTCCACTCGGTGCCGCGCCGCTCGTCCGTGCGCACGGAGAGCGCGGGACGGGTGAAGCGGGGGCCGCCCTCGACGGGGTACTCCTCGTGACCGTCGACCGGGGCCTCGAACGGCCAGTACGGCAACTGCTGCCGGGCGGCCAGCTCCTCGGCGTCGGCGAGGGCGATCCGGGGACCCCAGTGCAGGTGCAGCAGTTCGTCGTTCTCCGTGAGCCGCAGGGCATAACTGCTCCTGGGCCCGGTGAGAAGCCAGGTCCGGCCGTCTGCGCCGATTTCCAACATCAAGACCCCACAGATTCGAACAGGTGCGATCGGGCTTCGACATCATCGCAGGTCGTCACGGACGCTCGGCGGCGCCTGTGGACAACCGCCGCCGCGTCGGCCGAGCGCCTGTGGACAACTTCTGCGGACCTCTCGCACCCGCCTGTGGACAACTCATTGGCGTACGCACCCATGTCGTATCGTCGAGTGCGCGCCTCGATGTCGAGTGCGTGCCCGTCTGCGCTCGGCGCCGGCGGCCGGATGGGAGGGAGCCCCCGTGACGCAGCAGATCCCGTCGACCGAGCCGGAGCTGACCGGAGTGCGCAATTTCCGGGACGTGGGCGGTCTGCCGACCGTGGACGGCCGCCGGGTGCGTCACGGAGTGCTGTTCCGCAGTGGCCACCTGGCGCACGCGACCGACGAGGACGCCGCGTTCCTGGACTCCCTGGGCCTGCACACGGTCTTCGACTTCCGCAACGCGGCCGACCAGAAGCTGGAGGGCCCGGACGTCGAGCTGCCCGGCGTGCTCAATGTGAACCTGCCGCTGAGCGACCCGGCGGACGGCGCCGAGTTCTGGAAGATGGTCCGCGACGGCGACCTGGACCAGCTGCGGGCGCTGTTGGACGACGGCAAGGGAGCCGGCCGGATGATCGCCTCCTACCGGCGGATCATCAAGGACCGCACGGCCGAGCACTCCCGGGTGCTGCACGCGCTGGCCGAGGACAGCGTGCCGGCGCTGATGCACTGTGCGGCGGGCAAGGACCGCGCGGGCCTCTCCGTCGCGATCACCCTCCTCGCCCTGGGCGTGGAGCGCGAGGCCATCATCGCCGACTATCTGGAGTCGAACGCCAAGCACCGCCGCTACAAGGTGCACCGCAGCAGCAGCGCCGCGAGCGCCTACTCCCCGGAGGTCATGGAGCTGCTCAGCCCCCTCTTCGACGCCCGCGCCGAGTACCTCCAGGCGGCCTTCGACACCATCGACGAGACCTGGGGCGATGTGGACACCTACCTGGAGCAGGGCCTGAAGCTCACCCCGGAAACCCGGGAGCGCCTGCGCGAGCGCCTCCTCGACTAGCCCGCGGCCGACGACCGACGACCGGCCCACCGCTACTGCTTGGCTCCCAGCTCGAACAGCAGATAGATGAAGGCCGCGAAGACATGGCCGACCGCGATGTAGATGATGAGCCGCACCCACAGGGCGCGGGGGAACTTCTCTTCCAGGTCGGTCATGGGGTCTCTCCGGGGGTGATCGGCCCGAGGCACAGCGCCGCGGTCGGGCTCTGCAGCAGGGTGTGGACGAACAGGAGATCGGCGCCGTCGTGGTCGGCGGCCGCGATGCGGTGCGGGGTCAGCGAGTCAAAGTGCGCGCTGTCCCCGGGCGCCAGCAGATGCGCGGCGTCCCCGAGGCGCAGCCGCAGCCGCCCCTTGAGGACGTAGAGCCACTCCTCACCGGGGTGCACCCGCACGATGTCGCCCTGCGAACCGTGCGGCACATGGACGCGCAGCGCCTGCATCCCGCGCCCGGACGCGCCCGCCTGCCAGTACGTCCAGCCACCGGCCCGCGTGGGTTCCATGTCGGGCGCGCGCAGCACGGCGTCCCGCTCGGCGACGGTCTCACCGAGCAGCTCCGAGACGGTCGTACCGTAGACGCGGGCCAGCGCGAGCAGCATCGGCAGCGAGGGCTGCCGCTGCCCGGTCTCCAGCCGGGAGAGATGGGCGGGCGACAGCGAGGCGGCGCGGGCCGCGGCCTCCAGGGTGAGGGAGGCCCGCTGGCGCAGGGCCCGCAGTTGCGGGGCGACGGCGGGCAGCGCCGCCTGATCCGCCGAAGGCTCGGCGGACTGGGAGGACTGAGAGGTCGGGGAGGGCTGAGAGGACTGGGAGGGTTCGGCGGGCTCGGGAGGGTGCGTACCCTCGGAGGGGCTCATGCCCTCCATTCAGCCGCAGCTTTGCCTCTGCGGCAAATTCCTTGCCTCAGAGGCAAAACCGCCCGTGCCCCCGCCCAGCCGTGGGCCCGGTGGGCCCCTCTACCGGTTGGCCACCGCCTGCTTCACCAGCGTCTTCCCGAAGTCCCACATCAGCCCGCCCCCGCTGTGCGCGTCGTCCATCACCTCCGTGAAGGCCGTCACGAAGCGGTCCACCTCCCGCTCCCCGACGACCAGCGGCGGAATCAGCTTGATCACCTCCAGATGGTCGCCGGAGACCTGGGTGAGGATGCGGTGCCGTTGCAGCAGCGGGACGACGACCATCTGCGCGAAGAGCCCCTTGCGGGCCGCCTGGAGCATCGCCCAACGGCCGCGCAGTTTCAGCGACGTGGGGCGGCCGAACTCGATGCCGATCATCAGCCCCCGGCCGCGCACGTCACTGAGCAGCTCGTACTTGTCGATCAGCGCCGTGAGCCGGCTCTTCAGCAGCTCCCCCGTGGCCCGCGCCCCCGCCACGATCCGCTCGTTCTCCATCACCGACAGGACGGCGAGCCCGGCTGCCATGGCCTGGGCGTTGGAGCCGAAGCTCGCCGAGTGGACGAGGACGCGGTCCATGGACGAGTAGACCTTCTTGAAGATCCACTCCTTGCCGAGGGTCGCGCCGACCGGGACATAGCCGCCGGAGAGCGCCTTCGCCACACACACCAGGTCGGGTTCGACGCCGTCCTCGTGCTGGTAGGCGTAGAAGTCCCCGGTCCGCCCGAGCCCGGTCTGCACCTCGTCGACGATCAGCAGCGCCTTGTGTCGGTGCAGCAGCTCCTGGGCGGCGCGCAGATAGCCGGGCGGCGCCTCGTGCACCCCCTTGCCCTGGATGGGCTCGACGACCAGTGCGGCGACATCTCCCTTCTTCAACTCCCTCGCCAGGGCGTCGAGATCACCGAGCGGTACGGCCGTGTCGGGCAGCAGCGGGGCGAAGCCGTCCCGGAAGCCGTCCTCGCCGTTCACCGAGAGCGAGCCGGTGGTGAGCCCGTGGAAGGCGTGGTCGCAGTAGAGGACGCGGGGTCTGCCGGTGGCGTACCGGGCGAACTTCAGCGCGGTCTCGACGGCCTCGGTGCCGCTGTTGCCGAAGAACACCCGGTCCAGGTGCGGACTGTGGGCGAGCAGCTTCTCGGCGAGCAGTCCGGGCAGCGGCTGGCAGTCGAAGCGGGTCAGGTCGGCGAGCTGCGCGTCGAGGACGTCGTGCAGTGCCTTGCGGACCACGGGGTGGTGGCGGCCGAGCCCCATCACCCCGAACCCGGCGAGCATGTCCAGGTAGTCGTTGCCGTCCGCGTCCCAGAAGTACGCGCCCTCGGCCCGCTCGTACACCTTGTCGAAGCCGATGGTGTGCAGCATGCGCGGGAGTTGGTGGTTGAGGTGCCGGGCGTGGAGTTCGTAGCGCTCGGCGCCGCGCTCGGCGAGGAGTCTGCCGAGGTCGAACTCCCCGGTCCCCCCGGTGCCGACGGCGGGTTCCACGGTGGTCATCTACGGTTTCTCCTCGGCGGGCTCGGCCTCTGACAGATCCCCCTTCAGATCCCTCTTCAGATCCCCCTTCGGGTCCCCCGTCGCGAAGTCGTCCCGGGCGGCCAGCGAGGCGCTGATCCGCCCGGCGATCTCGACCGGCGTCAGACCTATGTCCGCCAGCACCTCCCCACGCTTGGCGTGCGCGAGGAACTGCTCCGGGATCCCGAACCGCCGTACGGGCACGTCGACCTCGGCGTCCCCCAGGGCGAGGGCGACGGCCGAACCGACCCCGGCCGCACGGCTGTTGTCCTCCACGACGGCCACCAGCCGGTGGTCGGCGGCGAGCCACGGCAGCGCCGGGTCGACCGGCTTGACCCAGCGCGGGTCGACGACGGTGCAGCCGATGCCCCGGCTCTCCAGCAGCTCGGCGGCCTGGAGGCACACCGACGCCATCACCCCGACGGCGACCAGCAGCACCGCCGGGCCGCCCGAGGCCCCCGCGGCCGGGGAACGGTGCAGGACGTCCATACCGCCCACCCGGTCCACGGCCGGGATCTCGGGTCCGACCGACTCCTTCGGGAACCGGATCAGCGTCGGCGCGTCGTCCACGGCGACCGCCTCCCGCAGCTGCGTCCGCAACTGCTCGGCGTCGCGCGGCGCGGCGATCCGCAGCCCCGGCACGACCTGGAGGACGGACAGGTCCCACATGCCGTTGTGCGAGGCACCGTCGACGCCGGTCACCCCGGCCCGGTCCAGGACGAAGGTGACCCCGCACCGGTGCAGCGCCACATCCATCAGCAGCTGGTCGAAGGCCCGGTTGAGGAAGGTCGCGTAGACCGCCACGACCGGATGCAGCCCACCCGTGGCGAGCCCCGCCGCAGAGACGGCCGCGTGCTGCTCGGCGATACCGACGTCCCACACCCGGTCGGGGAACTTCTCCGCGAACCTGCCGAGCCCCACCGGGTGCAGCATGGCCGCCGTGATCGCCACGACGTCCTCGCGCTCGTCGCCGATGCGTACGATCTCGTCGCCGAAGACCGACGTCCAGGACGGGCCACCGGACGGGGTGAGCGGCTCGCAGGTCAGCGGGTCCATCACACCGACGGTGTGGAAGTGGTCCTCCTCGTTGGCGAGCGCCGGCTCGTACCCCCGGCCTTTCTGCGTCAGGCAGTGCACCAGGACGGGCCCGTGGAAGCGCTTGGCGCGGCGCAGCGCGGACTCGACGGCCTTGGTGTCGTGTCCGTCGATCGGGCCGACGTACTTCAGGCCCAGGTCTTCGAACATGCCCTGGGGTGCGAAGGCGTCCTTGAAGCCCTTCTTCGCCCCGTGCAGCGCCTCGTAGACCTCCTTGCCGACGATCGGGGTGCGCAGCAGGACGTCCTTGCCCCAGGCGAGGAACTGCTCGTAGCCGTCGGTGGTGCGCAGGGTCGCGAGGTGGTTGGCGAGGCCGCCTATGGTGGGTGAGTAGGAGCGTTCGTTGTCGTTGACGACGATGATGAGCGGCCGGTCCTTGGCGGCCGCGATGTTGTTGAGGGCCTCCCAGGCCATGCCGCCGGTCAGGGCGCCGTCGCCGATGACCGCGACGACATGGCCCTTCTCCCCCCGCACCTGGCGGGCCTTGGCGAGGCCGTCCGCCCAGCCGAGGGCGGTGGAGGCGTGACTGTTCTCGACGATGTCGTGCTCGGACTCCTCGCGCGAGGGGTAGCCGGACAGGCCGCCCTTGCCACGCAGCTTGGAGAAGTCCTGACGCCCGGTCAGCAGCTTGTGCACATAGCTCTGGTGCCCGGTGTCCCAGACGATGCGGTCGACGGGTGACTCGAAGACCCGGTGCAGGGCGACGGTGAGTTCCACCACCCCCAGGTTGGGCCCCAGGTGACCACCGGTCCTGGCGACCGCGTGCACCAGGAACTCCCGGATTTCTTCGGCCAGTTCACCGAGTTCCGCCTCGGTCAGCGCCTTCAGGTCGCGCGGTTGCCGGATGCTCTCCAGAATCGTCACGTCGGGCCCCCTCTCGATCCGTGCTTCTCAGCCCGTGTTGTCAGCTCACGGTGACCGCCGGCTCCCCCGACGCGACGCCGTCCTTCTCCATCCGCTCGGCGATCTTCATCGCCTCGTCGATGAGGGTCTCCACGATCTTCGACTCGGGCACGGTCCTGATGACCTCGCCCTTCACGAAGATCTGCCCCTTGCCGTTGCCGGAGGCGACCCCCAGGTCCGCCTCCCGCGCCTCCCCGGGCCCGTTGACGACGCAGCCCATGACCGCGACCCGCAACGGCACCTCCATGCCTTCGAGTCCGGCGCTGACCTCGTCCGCGAGCCGGTACACATCGACCTGCGCCCGCCCGCACGAGGGGCACGAGACGATCTCCAGGCGTCGCTGCCGCAGGTTCAGCGACTCGAGGATCTGGATGCCGACCTTGATCTCCTCGACCGGCGGGGCGCTCAACGAGACCCGGATGGTGTCGCCGATCCCCTCGCCGAGCAGCGCCCCGAAGGCCACGGCGGACTTGATCGTGCCCTGGAACGCCGGACCGGCCTCCGTCACACCCAGATGCAACGGGTAGTCGCACTGGGCGGCCAGCTGCCGGTACGCCTCGATCATCACGACCGGGTCGTTGTGCTTGACCGAGATCTTGATGTCCCGGAAGTCGTGCTCCTCGAACAGCGAGGACTCCCACAGCGCGGACTCCACCAGCGCCTCGGGCGTCGCCTTCCCGTACTTCTGGAGCAGCCGCCGGTCGAGCGAGCCGGCGTTGACCCCGATCCGGATCGGGGTCCCATGGTCCTTCGCCGCCCGTGCGATCTCCTTGACCTTGTCGTCGAACTGCTTGATGTTGCCGGGGTTCACCCGCACCGCCGCGCAGCCGGCCTCGATCGCCGCGAACACGTACTTCGGCTGGAAGTGGATGTCCGCGATCACGGGGATCTGTGACTTGCGGGCGATGGTGGCCAGCGCGTCCGCGTCGTCCTGCGTGGGGCAGGCGACCCGGACGATCTGACAGCCGGAGGCGGTGAGTTCGGCGATCTGCTGCAGGGTGGCGCCGACGTCCGAGGTACGGGTCGTCGTCATCGACTGCACCGACACCGGGGCCCCGCCCCCCACGGCCACCGCGCCGACCTGGATACGCCGCGAGAGGCGGCGCTCCGCGATCGGTCGGGCGGGCAGCTCGGGGACGCCCAGCGACACGGCGGTCATTCACATCACCCCTGGTTCCCGTGGTTCGCCTGGCTGCCGTGGTTCGCCTGGTTCCCGGAGACGGTCTCGCGCAGGGCGCGCAGGGACTCCTTCAACGATCCCATGGTGGCGAGCACGGCCGTCGGCTCATAGCCGCAGTGCGCCATGCAATTGGCACAACGCGGGTCCTTGCCCCGGCCGTAGGCGTTCCAGTCAGTGTCCTCGATCAGTTCGCGGTACGTGGTGACGTACCCGTCGCTCATCAGGTAGCAGGGCCGCTGCCAGCCGAAGAGCGAGTAGTTGGGGATCGCCCACGCCGTGCACGGGAAGTCGACCTTGCCTTCGAGGAAGTCGAGGAAGAGGGGCGAGTGGTTGAGGCGCCAGCGCCGCCGGTTGCCGCCGGAGAAGGCCTTCTTGAACAGTTCGCGGGTCTGCTCGACGCCGAGGAAGTGCTCTTGGTCGGGTGCCTTCTCGTAGGCGTAGGCGGGCGAGATCATCATCTCGTCGACCTGGAGGTCGTCATTGAGGAAGTTGAGGACCTCGATGATGGTCTGCGGGGTGTCGGTGTTGAAGAAGGTCGAGTTGGTGGTGACTCGGAAGCCGCGCTTCTTGGCCTCCTTGATGGCGGCCACGGCCTCGTCGAACACCCCCTCCTTCGCCACCGACTCGTCGTGCCGCTCCCGCAGCCCGTCGATGTGCACGGCGAACGCGAAGTACGGCGAGGGCTTGAACTTCTCCATCTTCTTGCGCATGAGCAGGGCGTTGGTGCACAGGAAGACGTACTTCCGCCTGGCCACCAACTGCCGCACGATCTCGTCGATCTGAGGGTGCATCAGGGGTTCACCGCCGGCGATGGACACCATCGGCGCACCGGACTCCAGGACGGCGCCCACGGCCTGCGCCACCGGCATGCGCTGTTTGAGCACGCCGGCCGGGTGCTGGATCTTGCCGCAGCCCTCGCACTTCAGATTGCAGGCGTAGAGCGGTTCCAGCTCGACGATCAGCGGGAACTTGTCCCGCTTGCGGAGCTTCTGTTCGGCGAGATAGGTCGCCACCTTGATGGACTGGCGGAGCGGCATGGCCATCTGGCTCACCTCCTGGGGAGCAGCAAGGAACGGTGCCATTCGTAGTAAGCGGGAAGGACGGCACGAAGGACGCGGAAGGCTGATATTCCACCGCGTACCGTGCCGATCCGGACCAGTTCATGTTCAGGAGCGTCCACGACCACCCGGACGGCCGCAACAGGGCGTGCGCCGGATCTCACGGCGCAGTGGAGCGTGACGGCGGACTCCATGTCGACCGCGATCGCGCCGGTCGCGAACAGATCGGACCGTTCCTGGCCACGGACGACGTGGTCGGATCCGGTGAGCGGGCCGGTGTGGACCGTGCGCCCGGGCAGCACGCGCTCCAGCTCTTTGACCAGACGTCTGGTGGATGCACAAGGCGTCACGGCACCCCCCGGCCCCCGCGTCTCCTCGGCGACCACCACGTCACCGGGGTGCATCCCGGGGGCGAGTCCGGCGCAGAACCCGGTGGCCAGGACAGCCGCGTCCCGCAGTTCCGGGTCGGCCAGCAGCCGGGTGACGGACCGTTCGGCGGCCCGCGGCCCCATACCGGTGCGCAGGACGGTGACCGGGCCCCCGGCGCCGCCCCGGTCACCGCTGCGCAGGGCCAGCTGCTCGATGCCGAGCGCGCAGGCGATCAGCAGCGGGGCCGGGGCGGCGGGCGGGTTCATCAGCGTCCCCGTGCCGTCAGCACGGGCGGCTCGCCGTGGACGTACCGGCCGAGAGCGGTGAGCGGGAAGACCTGCCGGTAAAGGTGGTAGTTGATCGAGAAGTCCCAGGGGAAGCCGGTGCCGGTGAAGTACGGCTCGTCCCAGGAGCCGTCCTCCCGCTGGGTCCGGGCCAGCCACTCGACACCGCGTTCGGTGGCCTTGGCGTCCCGCTCGCCCGCCGCCAGCAGCGCGAGCAGCGCCCACGCGGTCTGGGAAGCGGTGGAGGCGCCCTTGCCGCCCCATTCGGCGGGGTCGGGGTAGGAGCGCAGATCCTCGCCCCAGCCGCCGTCGTCGTTCTGTACGGTCTCCAGCCAGGCCACGGCCCGGCGGATCGCGGGATGGGCGGCGGGCAGCCCGGCGGTCACCAGCGCGGGCACCACCGAGCCGGTGCCGTAGACGTAGTTGACGCCCCAGCGGCCGAACCACGCGCCGTTCGGCTCCTGTTCGGCGAGCAGCCACTCGATGCCGCGCCGGGTGCGCGGATCGTGGGACAGGCCCTCGACGGCGAGCATCTCCACCACGTGCGCGGTGACATCGGCGGACGGCGGGTCGATGACCTCGCCGAAGTCGCAGAACGGCAGCCGATTGGGGAACGGGCTGGTGTTGTCGACGTCGAAGGCGGCCCACGCCCCGTTCCTCGACTGCATGCCCACGGTCCACCGCACCCCGCGCCGTACGGCTCTCTCCACCCGCTGCGGGTCGGGGTGTTCGACGCGGCGCAGCGCGAGGACGACCTCGGCGGTGTCGTCGATGTCGGGGTAGTTGTCGTTGTGGAACTCGAACGCCCAGCCACCGGGCGGTAGTTGGGGCCGCTTCACCGACCAGTCGCCGGGGCGCACGATCTCCTCGCCGAGCATCCAGTCGGCGGCCTTGACGAGTTGGGGATGACCGGCGGGCACTCCCGCGTCGGCGAGCGCGATGACGGCGAGGCAGGTGTCCCACACCGGGGACTGGCAGGCCTCGATCATCCGGGCCCCGTCCTCGCGCCACACGGCGAACCGGTCCAGGGACTCCAACCCGGCCCGCATCACCGGGTGCTGGAGGTCGTAGCCGAGCAGATGCAGCGCGATGATCGAGTACACGGCGGGAGGCTGGATGCCGCCCCAGCAGCCGTCGTTCTCCTGCCGCTCGACGATCCAGCGCGCCGCGCTGTTCATGGCGGCTTTGCGCAGCCGCTTCAGCGCCACCTTGTGGTAGCCGTGCAGCAGCTTGTCGAGCCGTTGGAAGGCACCCTCCCAACTGCCCAGTGGATCAAGGGGTCTGGGCGGGTTGGGCCGCCCGGGGTCGGTGTGCAGCTCGTCCAGCGGGAACGGCGCGGGCCGCACCGGACGCTTCGCGGAGACGACGGTCAGCGGCACGATCGTCTGGCGGGCCCAGCAGCCGAAGTCGTAGATGTTCAGCGGCATCCACCGGGGGAACCAGACGATCTCCGGTGGCATCTCCGGCAGGTCGTCCCACTTCCACCAGCCGAACAGCGCCAGCCAGATCCGGGTGAAGACCCGGGCGGCGGCGATCCCGCCGCGCTCCCGGATCCACGCCGACGCCCGCGCCATGTGCGGCTCTTCGGGTCCGTCCCCGGCCAGCCGCAGCGCGACATACGCCTCGACGGTGGCGGAGAGGTCGGGCGGGCCGCCGTAGAAGGTGGCCCAGGTGCCGTCCGGGCGCTGCTCGCCCCTGATGAACAGGGCGGCGGCCCGGGTGGTCTTCTCGTCGCGGATGCCCAGGAACTGACGGAGCAGCAGGTCCTCGGCGTCCATGGTGACGTTGGTCTCCAGGTCGCCCTTCCACCAGCCCTGGGCGTCCTGCCGGGAGAGGAGGAAGTCGGTGGCACGCCGCACGGCGTCCGCGGCGGCGCCCCGGACGCCCGCCGGCGGGGTGTCGTGGTCGGTGTCGCTGGCCGAGGGGGCGCGGGGCGGCAGGGCCCCGGTGCTTCCGTCGGTCGTCGCTGTCATGGCTTCCCCTTCGTGCAGTGGACGGATCTCTCTGCGGTGGGTCAGCCGTCGGCCGGTGCGTGTCCGGTGACGAGCACCGGCCGGCGACTACGCGAGGGCTATTCGACCGATGACGGTCGACTCCTGGGGGATGGCGGTCATCTCTTGCGTACGACGACGAAGTCGGCGAGCGCCGCGAACTCCTCGCGCACCCGCTCGGGCATCCGGATCGAGTCCAGTGCCTCGATGGCGATGGTGTGCTGGCGGCGGGCCTCCTCGGCGGTCCACTCCCGGCCGCCGGCCCGCTCGATGAGGGCGGCACGGGCGGCGAACTCCTCCTCGGAGAAGTTCTCGAAGTCGTTGCTCTTGGCGTCGGCGGCGAGCAGCTCACCGAGTTCCTCGGAGGCGGCACCGCCCGCCGCGAGCGCGGCCACGACCGGCAGGGACTTCTTGCGCTGCCGCAGATCGCTCCAGGTCTGCTTGCCGGTGGAGACCGGGTCGCCCCAGATGCCCAGCAGGTCGTCGACGGCCTGGAAAGCGAGGCCCAGGTGGTAGCCGTACTTCTCCAGGGTGTCGGCGGTGTGGTCGTCCGCGCCGCCGAGGACGGCGCCGATGGAGCAGGCGCAGGCGAGCAGGGCGCCGGTCTTGTTGCCCTCCATCTCCAGGCACTCCTCGACGGCGACCCGCTCGCGGTGCTCGTAGGAGATGTCCTGGGCCTGGCCGTCGATGAGCGCGCGGGTGGCCGTGGTGACGCGGCGGGTGGCGCGGGCCGCCTCGGCGGTGCCCAGTTCGAGGAGGACCTCGTTGGCGAGGACCATCAGGGCGTCGCCGACGAGGATGGCCTGGGCGGGGCCGTGGACCTTCCAGACGGTGTCGCGGTGGCGGCGCTGTTCGTCGCCGTCCATCAGGTCGTCGTGCAGCAGCGAGAAGTTGTGCACCAGCTCCACGGCGACGGCGCCGGGGATGCCGACCTCGGGTGCGGCGCCGGTGACCTCGGCGGACATGACGGCGAGCGCGGGACGGACGGCCTTGCCGCCGTCGCCGTCCGCGGGCTTGCCATGGGCGTCGATCCAGCCGAAGTGGTAGGCGGCGACGGTGTCCATGGGGGGCGCCAGCCGCTCGACGGCCGCCCGCAGCACGGGCGTGGCCAGGGTCCGCCCGCGCTCCAGGAGCGCGGTGACGTCCACCGCGGTCCTCGCAGCGGCCGTCACGGCCGGGGGCACAGTGGGCACAGTCTCTCCAGATGTCGATGTGTTCGTGGTACCGAGAGTGCGGGACCCGTTCCGGTGCGCTTCGAGCGTCACGCCGCCTCCTCAAAGCCGAAGAGGTGTTCGCGGGGGCGGCCCAGCGCGGCGAGGGCGGCGTCCGCCGCGCCGATGCCGCTGCGGACCGCACTCTCCATGGTCGCGGGCCACCCGGTGGCGGTCCACGCTCCGGCCAGGTACAGGCCGGATGCCTTGGTGCGGGCGCCGGGCCTGAGCCGTCCGACGCCGGGGGTGGGAGCGAACGTGGCGGTGCGCTCCCGGGTCACGAAGAAGTCCTTCACCTCGGCGCCGCGCGTGCCGGGCAGCAGCCGTTCCAGCTCGGGCAGATACCGCGTCCGCAGCTCGGCGACGGGCGTGTCGATCTCGTCCTGCGCGGCGGACTGCGACAGCGCCAGATACTGGCCCGCGCGCAGCCCGGACGCCTCGGTCCGGTCGAAGACCCACTGCACCGGGGAGCCGAGCGCCGCGAAGAACGGCTTGCTCAGCACCTTCCGGTCGTACACCACATGGACGTTGAGGATCGGCGCGGTGCCGATCTCCAGCAGGCGTCCGGGCTCGTCGAGCGCGCCCTCGGGCAGCA
Organism: Streptomyces sp. NPDC107538; assembly: GCF_055657445.1. Classification (NCBI taxonomy): domain Bacteria; kingdom Bacillati; phylum Actinomycetota; class Actinomycetes; order Kitasatosporales; family Streptomycetaceae; genus Streptomyces; species Streptomyces sp. NPDC107538. The sequence goes on from NZ_JBVKAY010000006.1 coordinate 193,693, forward strand.
GGTCGTGGGTCTCGCGCTGCGGTACGGCGAGGACGACCGCGTCGGCGTCCAGGCTCTCACCGGGCACCTCGACCCGCCAACTCCCGTTCTCCTTACGGGCGATGGAGGTGACCCGGGTACGGAGTTCGGTGCGGACGCCCGCCGAGTCGAGCGCCTTGCGGGCGAGCCGGTCGTGCAGGTCGCCCAGCGGGACATGGGCCCAGCCGATGTCGGCGGCGCCCGGGTCGGACAGCAGACCCGTCTTGAACACCATCGCGGCGAGCCCGAGCGAGGCGTCGCCGGCCACCGCGTTGAGGGTGGCGACCCCGACGAGGTCCCACAGTGCCTCGATCGCCCGCGCCGACTGACCGTGCGCGGCGAGCCAGCCGCCGAAGTCCCGTTCGTCCAGCGCGGGATCGGCGAGGTCGAGCGCCTTGAGGGCCAGTGCGGCCCGGCCGACCTTGGCGCGTTCGGCGAGCGAGAGATGGGTGTAGGTGGCGAGGCTGCGCCCCAGGTGCAGGGGGACGGGCAGCGCGTCGCGCCGGAGTCTGCCGAGCCGTCGTCCGGTAGGGCCGTCGGCGTCGAGAACCGGCACGTCGAGACGATCCTGCAGCGGCGCGAGCGCGGCCCCGTCGACACGGTCGAGGAACCAGCGGTAGGCGGTGCAGCACCGCATATAGACGTGCTGTCCGTTGTCGACGGTCAGGTCGCCGCGCTGGAAGGAGAAGGCGAGTCCGCCGAGCCGGGGCCGGCCTTCGACGAGGGTGACGTCCACGCCCGCGTCGGCGAGCGAGAGCGCGGCGGTGATGCCGGCCAGTCCCCCGCCGACCACCACGGCCGTGCTCCGGGGCCGGCCCGTACGGTCCGTGTCGAGCAGTCCCTCGGACTGTGCGCCGTCGGTCATCGTGCACCCTCCCCTGCCGGTCCGCCGGGGTACCGGATCGGCTCGCGGCAGACCGTCGAAGTCAGGGACGCCCGCCGGGCGCGGAGGGTTGCGTACCACTTTTCCCCGATGGATTCACCTTGGACCGGATTGTCCATCAGACGCGCCTCCTGACGGTACGGCGCGACACATGGCGGGCGTCCAGACCGGACAGTCCGCGTACGGCGACGTAGGCCTTCTCGCGGCCGGGCAGCGAGACCCGGCCGCGCAGCACGGCCTCCGGCTCGCGCTCGATACGGTCGAGGAGGCGCCGGTAGATGCCGGCCATGGCGGCGACACAGGCGCCGCTGCGGCGGTCGAGCATGGGCAGCAGACCATAGCCCTCGGCGAAGAGGGCGCGGGCCCGGCGCACTTCGAAGTGCACCAGACCCGCGAAGTCGGAGTCGGCGGGTGGGAGCGGTCCGGCGAACCCCGCGGAGCAGCCGAACTTGGCGAGGTCGTCGGCGGGCAGATAGGTACGCCCGCCCTCCGCGTCCTCCCGAACGTCCCTGAGGATGTTGGTCAGTTGGAGCGCGAGCCCGAGGGTGTCGGCGTACTCCGGCGCGCGCTCCGCGCCGCGCGCCCCCGGTTCCGTGCCGAAGACGCCGAGCGAGAGCCGGCCGATGGCACCGGCGACACAGCGGCAGTAGACCTTGAGGTCGTCCCAGGTCTCGTAGTGCTCGCCGCGTACGTCCATGAGGACGCCGTCGATGAGTTCGTCGAGGGCGTCGAGCGGGATCGGGAAGACCGTCGCGGCATGGGCGAGGGCGACGGCGACGGGGTCGGTGTCGTCCTCGTCGACGGAGCGGTCCCGGACCCGGGTGAGCAGTGCTCTGGTCTCCTCCAGCCGGGCCGCCTTGACGCCGACCGCGAGCGCGCCGTCCCCGATGTCGTCGACGCGCCGGGAGAGGGCGTACAGCGCGGACATGGCGCGGCGCTTGGGCGTCGGCAGCAGCCTGATGCCGTAGGCGAAGTTACGGGCCTGCTGTCCGGTGACGGCCTCGCAGTAGCTGTAGGCGGCGAGTACCGGCGCGGACGTGTGTGGTTCCGACTCCACGGTCCGGATCACCCCTCTCCTCGCAGGGTCGCGCCCACCTCGCGCAGCAGCCGGAGCTTGCCGGGCTTGGGCGGGCCGGGAAGTACGTCGAATGCGGCGGCGGTGATCGCGTGGACGGCCGCCCGGCCGCCCGCCACGAACCCCGCGAGGAGCAGCCGGAGCCTGCCGTGGACGCTGCTCACGAGCGGGGTGCCGTCGTCCAGGAGATTCCGGGCGCGGTCCGCCTCGTACGCGATCAGCGCCCGCACCGAGGCACCCGCGGTGGGGGCGGCGAGATCGGCCTCCTGGACGTGGAAGCGCTTCATGTCGGCGGCGGGCAGATAAATCCGGTCGCGGCGCAGGTCCTCGGCGACGTCCTGGAGGTGTTCGACGATCTGCAGCGCGGTGCAGATCGCGTCGGAGTGCCGGATCCGCTCGGGGGTGGTGGTGCCGGTGACGGCGAGGACCAGGTGACCGACCGGGTTGGCGGACAGCGCGCAGTAGGCGAGCAGGTCGTCGTAGGTCTCGTACCGCTTGACCAGCTGGTCCTGGCGGTTGGCGGCGATCAGGGCGAGGAACGGCCCGGGGGTGAGGGAGTGGGCGCGGACGGTGCGCTGGAGGCGGCGCAGCAGCGGGTGGTCCGGGGTGCCGTCGAAGACCCTGCCGAGGTCGGCCTCGAAGGCGTCGAGGAGGAGGAGCCGGTCGTCGGCGTCCTGCGGGGAGACGCCCAGGAGGCGGGCGTCGGCGCCGCCGGGGGCGAGGTCGCCGTCGCCGATGTCGTCGACGAGGCGGGCGAATCCGTAGACCGCGAGGAGATCGTCGCGCCAGGCCCTGGGCAGGAAGAACGGGGCGACGGGAAAGTTCTCGGCCCCGGCCTTGTCGAGGGTGTCGCGCTCCGGGTCCCCGGTGCGCGCCGTCCCGGCTTCGGTCACCGCTCGTCACCCGGCGCGGGAACGGCAGAAGCGTGCTTGAGCAGGGGAGTCTCCGTAGCCATGGCCGTCACATCTCCCGTTCTACACTGCCGACCCAATACGCACTATTTCGGACACGCCGCCCAGTGGGCGGCGTCTGCGGCTGATGCCGGGTGTCGCGCATTATGGACCCACTTGCCGCGATTCGGCACCGGTACAGCTTACGTTGTACAACGCACCATGCTCCGTAGGGGTGTCCTGCACATCACAAGAACGCACCGATTGCCCCCAAGATTCCTATGGGCGGCCGGAGTTGACGCATCCTTGCCGAAGTTGGCGTTTCCTTTGCGGACGCCGCCCCCCGGCCCCCGTACACGCACCGGGATCCCGGTATCCCTTGCAGACGCCGAGCCCCGCCGGATCAGTTCCGACGGGGCCCGGGTCGCTCGGGACTACTTCCCCGTGAACTTCTCGTATTCCTTGAGGACCTCGTCCGTCGGGCCGTCCATGCGCAGTTCGCCGCGTTCGAGCCACAGGACGCGGTCGCAGGTGTCGCGGATGGACTTGTTGTTGTGGCTGACCAGGAAGACCGTACCGGCCTCCTTGCGCAGCTCGCGGATGCGGGCCTCGGAGCGCTTCTGGAAGGAGCGGTCCCCGGTGGCGAGGGCCTCGTCGATCATCAGCACGTCGTGGTCCTTGGCCGCCGCGATGGAGAACCGCAGGCGGGCCGCCATACCGGAGGAGTAGGTGCGCATCGGCAGGGTGATGAAGTCGCCCTTCTCGTTGATGCCGGAGAAGTCGACGATCCCCTGGTAGCGCTCCCTGATCTGCTCGCGGGACATGCCCATCGCGAGACCGCCCAATATGACGTTCCGCTCGCCCGTGAGGTCGTTCATCAGGGCCGCGTTGACACCGAGCAGCGAGGGCTGGCCGTCGGTGAAGACCTTGCCCTTCTCCGCCGGGAGCAGCCCGGCGATGGCGCGCAGCAGGGTCGACTTGCCGGAGCCGTTGGAGCCGATCAGACCGATGGCCTCGCCGCGGTAGGCGGTGAAGGAGACGCCCTTGACGGCGTGCACCTTGCGCACCCCGCGCTCCTCGCCGCGCTTGAGGATGCGGCTGAGGGCGGCGGTGGCGCTGCCCTTGCCGGTCTTGGCGCCGTTGACGCGGTAGACGATGTGCAGTTCGTCCGCGATGACGGTGGGGATGAGTGACTCAGCCACGGCCGTACCTCTCCTCCGCCTTCCAGAAGTACACGAAGCCGCCGAGCGCGATCAGCGCGGCCCAGCCGCCGGCGACCGCCCACACGTGCGGGGGCAGGTTCTCCGAGCCGTAGCCGTCGATCAGCGCGAAGCGCATCAGGTCCATGTAGATCGCGGCCGGGTTCCACTGGAGGATGTCGGCGATCCACTTGGGGTGGTCCTCCAGCATCACCGGGATGGAGAACATGACGCCGGAGGCGTACATCCAGGTCCGCATCACGAACGGCATCAGCTGCGCGAGGTCCGGGGTCTTGGACCCCATCCGGGCCATGATCAGCGCGAGGCCGGTGTTGAAGAGGAACTGCAGCACCAGCACGGGGACGATCAGCAGCCAGGACAGCTTCGGGTAGCTGCCGAAGCCGACCGCCACGCAGAACAGCACGATCATCGAGAACAGCAGCTGCTGGAGCTGCTGGAGCGCGAAGGAGATCGGCAGCGAGGCGCGGGGGAAGTGCAGGGCGCGCACCAGGCCGAGGTTGCCGGAGATCGCGCGGACGCCCGCCATCACCGAGCTCTGGGTGAAGGTGAACACGAACACACCCGTGACCAGGAACGGGATGTACACCTCGCGGGGCATGCCGCGGTCGGCGCCCAGGATCAGACCGAAGATCAGGAAGTACACGAGCGCGTTGAGCAGCGGGGTGGCCACCTGCCACAGCTGGCCGAGCTTGGCCTGGCTGTACTGCGCGGTGAGCTTCGCCTGGGAGAAGGCGAGGATGAAGTGCCGCCGCCCCCACATCTGGCGGACGTACTCGGCGAGTCCGGGCCGGGCGCCGCTCACGGCGAGCCCGTACTTGGCGGCCAGTTCCGTCGCGGAGAGCCCGTCGTCGGGCGACGGACGGTCGCTCACCACAACCCTGCCGTCATGCGTTGTCTCACTCACAAATGGAAACTTTCGTCCTCAAAGTGCGCAGCCTGGTCGGGCCGAGGCGGAAACCTGGACCGGGTACGGCCGAATGCTCTCAGATTTCGAGCTTGTCAGATGACGGGAGGCCGTCCCAGTCGGGTCAGCCGCCACACCGTACGCCACTTCATGGGCCGGCGGGGGCCGCAGGAGCTGGTCCAGCCCTCCTTGAAGCCGCCGAACCAGGCTCTGAGGGCCGGGCCCGAGGGCTTGCGGAGCAGGGTCAGCAGCAGCCAGACGCCCAGGTAGACCGGGACCAGCGGGGTCGGCAGATTGCGGCGCGCGAGCCAGACGCGGTTGCGGGCGACCATGCGGTGGTAGACCGCGTGCCGGGACGGCGCGGTCGTCGGGTGGTACAGCACCATGTCGGACCGGTAGTCGATCATCCAGCCCGCGTCGAGGGCCCGCCAGGCCAGGTCGGTCTCCTCGTGCGCGTAGAAGAACTCGTCCGGGAGGCCGCCGACTTCGGCGAAGACCTGGGTGCGTACGGCGTTGGCACCGCCGAGGAACGTGGTGACCCGGGAGGAGCGCATCGGGTCGGCGGCCCGCAGCCGGGGCACATGGCGCCGCTGGGTCTCCCCGGTCTCCGGGTCGGCGATCCGGAAGCTGACGATGCCGAGCTTCGGGTCGGCGTCGAAGGCCCGGCGGCAGAGTTCGGCGGTGTCGTGGTGCGCGAGCAGGCCGTCGTCGTCGAGGAAGAGCAGGACGTCGACGTCCCGGCCGCTGGGTCCGAACGCCTCGATGCCTATGTTGCGGCCGCCGGGGATGCCCAGGTTCTCGGGCAGCTCGACCGTCCGTACGCCCTCGGGGACGTCCGGGACGGGCGAGCCGTTGCCGACGACGACCGCCTCGACCCGGTCGCCCTCCTGCTTGGCGACCGAGTCGAGGAGGGCGCGGAGTTCGTCCGGGCGGTTGCCCATGGTGATGATCACCGCGCCGACCTTCATGCCGCCGCTCACTTCAGCCTGCTGGAGGCGAGGATGGACACCAGGTGCAGCAGTGTCTGGAGCAGCGCGATTCCGGCGAGTACGGCGACGCCGAGCCGGGAGAAGAAGAGGTCGCCCCGGGCCTGGTCCACGATCGCGAGGACCAGGATCAGCAGGGAGGCCTCGACACCGAGGATCAGCCGGTGGAACTTCAGGGCGGCGGCGGCCTTGCGGGCCAGGGCCATGCCGGAGGTGCGCGGCTCGGCGGCCGACTCCTGGACCGGCGGCTTGCCCTGCTGGTGCCGGGCGACGCCGACGAGGTCCGTCTCGGCCTTGATCAGGATGGCGCCGAGGGCGGCGAGGGTGCCGAGGAAGGCCCACAGCCAGTCGATCCGGCCGGTGCCCCACAGGTCGGCGGCGCGCAGCCCGAAGCCGACGAGCACGGCGGCGTCGCACAGGTAGGCGCCGACCCGGTCCACGTAGATACCGGCCATCGAGTACTGCTTGCGCCAGCGGGCGATCTCGCCGTCGACGCAGTCGAACAGCAGATACAGCTGGACCATCAGCACACCGAGGACGGCGCCCCAGATGCCCGGCACCAGCAGGGCCGGGGCGGCGAGGACGCCGAACACGGTCATCAGGTAGGTCAGCTGGTTGGGCGTGACCCGGGTGTTCACCAGGTGCCGGTCTATCCGCAGCGAGATCTCGCGCATGTAGAGCCGGCCGGCCCAGTGCTCACCGCTCCGCCGGTCCTTCACACCCGGGGGGTGAACGACCGGACGGAGTTCAGCTACTGATGGCTTTGGCATAGTCGGCGTAGGCGTCCTTGATCTGGTCGGTGCTCAGTTCGAGGTGTTCCAGGATGGTGTAGCGGCCCGGCCGGGTCTGCGGGGCGAACTCCACGACCTGGACGAACTCGTCCACGGTGAAGCCGATCTCGTCCGGCAGGACGGGCAGACCGTGGTGGCGCAGCACCTCGACCATCTGGCCCGCGACCTCGTGGTGGCCGCGCAGGAACGTGGCGAACGCGCCGCCGAGACCGCACTGTTCGCCGTGCAGGGCGTTGCGCTTGGGGAAGCTGAGGTCGAACGCGTGGCTGATCTCGTGGCAGGCGCCCGAGGCGGGACGGCTGTCGCCGGCCACGGACATGGAGATCCCGCACAGTACGAGGGACTCGGAGAGCGTGGTCAGGAAGTCGTCGTCGCCGACTCCGCCGGGGTGGCGCAGCACGGCCTCGGCGGCCTGGCGGGCCATGGCGGCGGCCAGTCCGTCGACCTTCTCGCCGGTCTCGCGGCTGGACAGCTCCCAGTCGGCGACGGCGGAGATCTTGCAGATCACATCGCCGATACCGGCCCGCACGAAGCGCACCGGGGCCTCACGGATGACGTCCAGGTCGATGACGATGCCGATCGGGTTCGGCACACCGTAGGAGCCGCGGCCCGCGTCGTTGTCGAGGGTGGCGACCGGTGAGCACAGACCGTCGTTGGCGAGGTTCGTGGCCACGGCGACCAGCGGCAGGCCGACCCGGGCCGCCGCGTACTTGGCGCAGTCGATGACCTTGCCGCCGCCGAGCCCGACCACGGCGTCGTAGTGACCGCCCTTCTTGATCGAGTCGGCGAGCCGGACCGCACCGTCGATGGTGCCGTCGGCGTCGCAGAACCAGTCCGCCTCCGGCAGCGCCGGGGCGAACCGGTCGCGCAGCGCCGCGCCGGAGCGCGAGCTGATCGCGAAGGCCAGCCGGCCCGACGGCGCGATGCGCTGGTCCGACAGGATCGTCGCCAGATCATCGAGCGCGCCGGGACGGATGTCCACGACGACCGGCGAGGGGATGAGCCTCGTCAGTACTGGCACGCGATCTCACGTCCCTTGGCGAGGTCGTCGTGGTTGTCGATCTCGACCCACTTGACGTCACCGATCGGCGCGACGTCGATACGGAAGCCGCGGTTCACCAGCTCCTGGTAGCCGTGCTCGTAGAACTGCTGCGGGTCCGTCTCGAAGACCGTCTTCAGGGCGTCGGCCAGCTCGTCGGCGGCCTCGCCCTCGATGAGGGTGACGCCGATGTACTCACCGGTCGCCTCGGCCGGGTCCATCAGCTTAGTGATCTTCGTCATGCCACCCTCGGGGCCGACGACGACCTTCATCTCCTCGTCGGCGAGGGACTTCACCGTGTCGAGGGCGAGGATGATCTTCTTGCCGTCACCGCGGGCGGCGAGCAGCGTCTTCTCGACGGAGACCGGGTGCACGGTGTCGCCGTTGGCGAGGATCACCGAGTGCTTGATGGCGTCACGGCCGCACCACAGGGAGTAGGCGTTGTTCCACTCCTCGGCCTTGTCGTTGTCGATGAGGGTGATCTTGACGCCGTACTTCTGCTCCAGCGCCTCGCGGCGCTCGTAGACGGCCTCCTTGCGGTACCCGACGATGATCGCGACCTCGGTCAGGCCGATCTCGGCGAAGTTGCCGAGGGTGAGGTCGAGAACGGTGAGGCTGTCCTCGTTGCCCTCGGGACCGACCGGCACGAGTGCCTTGGGAAGGGTGTCGGTGTAGGGGCGAAGACGCCGTCCGGCGCCGGCCGCCAGCACGAGGCCGATCATGCGGGTTCTCCTTCATCGTGTACGGCGGGTGCGCCGGTCTTGTGAGCGGTCACCCAGAAGCGGATGCTCTCGAGAAGCACCAGCAGGGCCACGGCCACGGCGAGAGCCGTGAGCGCGACTGTGAACTCTGTGGGCGCGAGCAGCGCGGCGAGGACGGTGACCAGCAGGGTCCTGCCGTCGTGACCACCGATCGCCCGCACCAGCCACCGCGGTGGCGCGCCGGCGTCGCCGCGGATGCGGTACACCGTGTCGTAGTGATGGTAGGCGACGGCCGCCACCAGCCCGAAAGCCGCAGGAAGGGCTCCGTTCACCTCGGCTTTGGCCGCGAGGAGCAGAACGGTGCCGTATTCGGCGGCGCGGAAGAGCGGGGGGACCAGCCAGTCGAGGGCGCCCTTGAGGGGGCGCTCGACGGCTTCCGCCGACAGCAGGACGTACAGCCCGGCCGCGAGGACGGCCTGCCAGGACGCGCCCCAGACCCAGGCGGCCGTGACCACGGCCACGGCTCCGAAGGCCGCGCCGAGGAGTGCCGTGTTGCGCGGCGGGCCCGGCAGGAACCGCGCCAGCGCCTCGGCGAGCGGGCCGGTGTCCGCGAGGTCCGCCAGCGCCCGGGCGGCCCGGTCGGTCCGCCGCGCCTTGCGCGTCAGCGAGCGCAGGACACGGCCCGCCGTGGTGTAGGTCGCGGCGAAGGCGCAGCCGACGAGCAGCGCGTAGAAGGTGATGCGGGGCGTGGTGACGGCCGTGAGGACGGCGATCATGGCCCAGCGCTCGCCGATCGGCAGGACGATCATGCGGCGCAGCCACACCGTCCAGCCGACGCTGTCGAGTTTGCCGGAGAGGGCGGCGGTGGGGCTGGTGTTGGCTGTGGCGTCGTGGTTCGCCTCGTTGAAGGAGAAGTCGACGACGTGGCGGCAGGTCTGCAGGACCATCGCGCCGAGGGCGAGCGCCCAGACGTCGTCGCCGCCCCGGGCCGCGCCGAGGGCGAGGCCCGCGTAGTAGGCGTACTCCTTGGCCCGGTCGAAGGTGGCGTCGAGCCAGGCGCCGAGCGTCGAGTACTGCAGCGAGTAGCGGGCCAGCTGCCCGTCGGCGCAGTCGAGGACGAAGGAGAGGAGCAGCAGCGCGCCGGCGGCGACGAAGCCGCCGCGGGTGCCGGTGGCCGCGCAGCCGGCCGCGATCAGCGCGGTGATCAGCGAGGCCGTGGTGACCTGGTTCGGGGTCAGGCCCCGGCGGGCGCACCAGCGGGCGACGTAGCGGGAGTACGGGCTGATGAAGTGGGTGGTGAAGAAGCCGTCGCGGGACTTCACCGCCGTACGCAGCCGTACGGCCTCGTCGTCGACGGCGGCGACCGCCTGGCGGGCCTCGTTGCGGGCCTGCGGGTCGGCGGGGACGGCGGCGACCAGGGTGCCGAGTTCGGGCCGGTACAGGGGGACGCCGTCGGTGTCGAGGGCGGCGACGACCCGGTCGGCGACGCTGTCGAGCTTGTCGGAGAGGGCGACGGCCGTGCCGCCGCTCGCCGCGGAGTTCTCGCGGGCCAGGGCCCGGGTGAGCGCCTGGCGGGCGGCGGGCCGCGCCGTCACCGCGCCCGGGAGGGCGGCGGCATCGAAGCGGGGGTCGGTGAGTCCCAGGCGCAATGCGTGCACATGGCCCACGAAGCGGGCGTCGACGATCGCGACCCGCTGGCCGGCGGGGACCGTCGCCAGGAGCGTCCGGGCGTCACCGGCGTCGGAGGCGACCCGCACGTCGAAGCCGAGCGACCGCAGATCGCCCTCCAGCGACGACCCGGGCACCGGCTGACCGGTGAGGATGGCGGTCGACAGACGAACTCACTCCCTGGGTGCCGACGCGACCGCGCCGGACATGTGAACGTGGTGGAGGCGCACAGGGCCTGGGGCCCGGCGGCGTGTCGGCAGAGGTTATCGGATGAAGGGAAGCGGACGTTCACCGCCCGTTCACGGCCCGATCAGTTACGCCTGCTCAGCTCGTCGGCCCTCCGCCGCGATCATCATCGGGGATGTGGGGGTTGCGCCACAAACTCCGGTGCGGATATCGGTTGGTAACAACTCAAAGCGGTGGCCCAGCCTCGCCCCCGCCAAGGGGCGCGGGGAACTGCGCGGCCAGCCTCGACGAAGGCCGCACCCGCCATCCCTCCACACCCCCCACGGCGAATGGGCACAACAGCCACCCCGCATAAGGTTGACCGCATGACATGGCTGATCACAGGCGGGGCGGGCTACATCGGCGCACACGTGGCGAAGGTCATGACCGGGGCGGGCGAGAGGGTCGTCGCACTGGACGACCTCTCCGCGGGCGTACGCGGTCGCCTCCCCGAGGACATCCCCCTCATCCACGGCTCCGCCCTCGACGGCGACCTCCTCAAGCGCGTCCTCGCCGAGCACGCCGTGACCGGCGTGGTCCACCTCGCCGCCCGTAAGCAGGTGGGCGAGTCCGTGGCCCAGCCCACCCGCTACTACCAGGAGAACGTCGGCGGTCTCGCCACCCTCCTGGAGGCCGTGGCCGGTGCCGGGGTCGAGCGTTTCCTCTTCTCCTCCTCCGCCGCCGTCTACGGCAACCCGGACGCGGACCTCATCACGGAGGACACCCCGTGCGCCCCGATGAGCCCGTACGGCGAGACCAAGCTCGCCGGTGAGTGGCTGGTCCGGGCCGCCGGGCGGGCGCACGGCATCGCGACCGTGTGCCTGCGCTACTTCAACGTGGCGGGCGCCGCCGACCCGGCCCTCGCGGACACCGGCGTGTTCAACGTCATCCCGATGGTCTTCGACCGCCTCACCCGCGACGAGGCCCCGCGGATCTTCGGCGACGACTACCCGACCCCGGACGGCACCTGCGTCCGGGACTACATCCATGTCGCCGATCTCGCCGACGCCCATCTCGCGGCGGCCCGGCGCCTGACCGGCGGAGACGCCTCGGGCGATCTGACCGTGAACATCGGCCGCGGCGAAGGCGTTTCGGTCCGCGAACTCGTCGATCTCATCGGGGAGGTGACCGGCGACCGGCGTCCCGCGCTGGTCGGGCCCCGCCGCCCCGGCGACGCCCCGCGCGCGGTCGCCTCGGCCGCGCTGGCCGCACGGGAACTCGGCTGGACGGCCCGGCGCGGGGTACCCGAGATGGTCGAGTCGGCCTGGGCAGGCTGGCGACTGCACCGCGGCCTCTGACCTGCATATCGTTTCCGCAGGTCAGAGCACATGACAACGGTGTTCAGTGCCGCGTTGCCGGATACCCCCCGCCCGTAGTTCACTGTGATCCGGAGCCGAACACACGGACGTATCACGGACGCATTCGAGAGGCGGATTCCCATGGGGGCCGGTCACGACCACGGGCACGCGCATCACGCGCCGACCACCGGTACGGCGGCAGCGGCGTACCGCGGGCGGCTGCGGATCGCGCTGGCGATCACGCTCACCGTCATGGTGGTCGAGATCGTCGGCGGTGTGCTCGCCGATTCGCTGGCGCTCATCGCGGACGCGGCCCACATGGCGACGGACGCGGTGGGCCTCGGCATGGCCCTCCTCGCGATCCACTTCGCGAACCGCCCGCCCAGCGGCAACCGCACCTTCGGCTACGCCCGCGCCGAGATACTCGCGGCGCTCGCCAACTGTCTGCTGCTGCTCGGCGTCGGCGGCTATGTGCTGTACGAGGCGATCCAGCGGTTCATCACACCGGTGGGGACCCAGGGCGGGCTGACCGTCGTGTTCGGCGCGATCGGTCTGGTCGCCAACATGATCTCGCTGACGCTGCTGATGCGCGGCCAGAAGGACAGTCTGAACGTCCGGGGCGCCTTCCTGGAGGTGGCCGCGGATGCGCTCGGCTCGCTGGCGGTGATCATCTCGGCGGCGGTCATCCTGCTCACCGGCTGGCAGGCCGCCGACCCGATCGCCTCGCTGGTCATCGGTCTGATGATCGTCCCGCGCACGGTGAAGCTGCTGCGCGAGACCCTCGACGTCCTGCTGGAGGCGGCACCGAAGAACGTCGACATGGCCGAGGTCCGGGCCCACATACTGGCGCTGCCGGGTGTGGCGGACGTCCACGATCTGCACGCCTGGACGATCACCTCCGGGATGCCGGTGCTCTCCGCCCATGTGGTGGTCGGCTCCGACACGCTGGACTCCATCGGCCACGAGAAGATGCTGCACGAGCTCCAGGGCTGCATCGGCGACCACTTCGACGTCGAGCACTGCACCTTCCAGCTGGAGCCGAGCGGCCACGCGGAACACGAGGCGAAGCTGTGCCACTGACGACCGTCTGGACCACGCGGCCGGAGACGCCCGCCGACCGGGAGGAGGTGTTCGGCGTCAACGCCGCCGCCTTCGAGACCGACGCGGAGGCGAGGCTGGTCGACGCGCTGCGCGAGGACCCGGGGGCCTGGCTGCCGGAGCTGTCGTTCGTGGCCGAGGCGCCGGACGGCACGATCGCGGCGTACGCGCTGATCACGCGCTGTCATGTGGACGAGACGCCCGCGCTGGCGCTGGCCCCCGTCGCGGTGCTGCCGGACCGTCAGCGGCAGGGGGCGGGAGCGGCCGTCGTACGGGCGGCGCTGGAGGCGGCACGCGCGCGCGGGGAGCGGCTCGTCCTCGTCCTGGGGCACCCGGAGTACTACCCGTGCTTTGGATTCGTACGTGCTTCCGAGTACGGCATCCGGCCTGATTTCGATGTGCCGGACGCGGCGATGATGGCGCTGGTACTGGACGGTTCCGCTTCCGTGGCACCCGGCACCATCAGGTATCCGGCCGCCTTCGGGGTCTGACGCGCGTTCCGCATGTGTCTTCGGGCGGGGTGCGCGGGTAGGACATGCAGGTTGGCGCGAAGTGCCGGGTGTGCCGGTTTTCGTGCGGCAAACTTGAGGCTCGAAGAACGAGGCGAAGGATGGGCATGCCGATCACACCTGCCACCGCGATGCACAGTCCCCCGAGCGGCACCACGGAAGCGATCCTGCTGGAGCTGGTCGACGAGGACGGCACCACGATCGGCACCGCGGAGAAGCTGTCCGCTCATCAACCGCCCGGACAGTTGCACCGGGCCTTCTCCGTCTTCCTCTTCGACGAGCGCGGGCGGCTGCTGCTCCAGCAGCGGGCCCTCGGCAAGTACCACTCCCCCGGCGTCTGGTCGAACACCTGCTGCGGCCACCCCTACCCGGGCGAGTCCCCCTTCGCGGCGGCGGCGCGGCGGACGTACGAGGAGCTGGGGGTCTCCCCGGCGCTGCTCGGCGAGGCGGGCACGGTCCGCTACAACCACCCGGACCCGGCCTCGGGCCTGGTGGAGCAGGAGTTCAACCATCTGTTCGTCGGGCTGCTGCAGACCCCGCTCCGGCCGGATCCGGAGGAGGTCGGGGACACCGCGTTCGTCACCCCCGCCGAGCTGGCGGAGCGGCATGCCAAGGACACCTTCTCGGCCTGGTTCATGACGGTCCTGGACATGGCCCGGCCGGCGATCAGGGAGCTGACGGGACCGGCCGCGGGCTGGTGACGGCGCCGGGGTCACCGGTCCCGGTCCGGGGCCGGTGATCCCACCACTCCTACGACCACCCCTGGATGGTCACCCCTGGATCAGGCGTGCGGGTTCGAGCGGCAGGGCGACCCAGATCACCTTGCCGCCGCTCGCGGTGTGCTCGACGTCGCAGACCCCGCCCGCCTCCAGCGTGATCTCACGCACCAGGAGCAGACCACGGCCGCCGAGCCGGCCGTGGTCGGTCTCCAGGGCGGTCGGGCGGTAGGGGTGGTTGTCCTCCACCGAGACACGCACCCACTCCGCTCCGACGGCGACCTCGACGGCGAGGGTGGGCGACAGGAGCGCCGCGTGTTTCACGGCGTTCGTCACCAGCTCGGAGACGATCAGCAGAAGTCCTTGGACGAGGTCGTCCGAGATCGGTACGCCCTGTCGGGCGAGCAGGTCCCGGACGGCGCGCCGCGCCTGCGGCACCGAGGCGTCGACGGCGGCAGCGGTGAACCGCCAGACCCCTTCGTAGGGCAGTGGCTCCGGCGGCCGAGGGGCGTCGGGGCCGTGCCCGCCGCCGTCAGGGCGTGGGTCGCTCCCGCGCCCTTGGTCGTCCATTGTCCGGTCGCCACCCTTGCGCTCGATTGTCACCACATGTCGAGTGTTGGTAACCCAGCGCCGCGCACGGAGAACTGAACAGAAGTCAGCGCGTATCGACGACTTTCGGACCACTCGCGAGCGAGTCAGCCAGGCGCATGACCGCTCCTGTTCGAGGTGTGCCGCATTCGGAACTATTCGGGTTGTACGGGTTTGGCGCCGGACCCGTTCGCCTCCTCCCGCGGCCGCTCACTCTCCGTGAGCCGCTCGGAGACCAGGCCGACGACGCGCCGGCCGCCGTAGCCGGTGGCGATCAGACCGAGGCCGTCGAAGAGCAGGGCGAGCGAGAAGAAGGTACCGATGACGTACTTGCTGCTGCTCGGCCAGGAGGCGAGGACCAGGATGCCCAGGAGGAGTCCGAAGGCGCCCTGCACGAGGGTCCAGCCGAACTGGGGGCCGCGCACCACGAGGCTGCCGACCAGCCGGAACACCCCGCCGGTCAGGAAGAGCAGCGCGGCGAACATGGTGAGCGCCTCGGCCGCGACCTCCGGGCTCTTGATGACGACCACACCGGCCGCGATGTTCAGCGCGGCGACCACGACGCCGAGCCAGAAGAAGTGGGTGCCGCGCGCCTCGACCGCGTGCAGCAGTCCGATCGCGCCGCCGACCAGCAGCAGCCAGCCGAAGAGAATCATCGTGGTCAGGGTGGCGAAGCCCACGTAGCAGAGTCCGACGATCCCCGCGATCACCAGGACCACACCGAGCACGGCGAGCCGGCCGAAGCCCCGGCTGAGCCGGGCGGTCTCGGCGTCCACGTCCTCGGCGGTGTACACACCCGTCCCGGCCGGCGCGGACGTGGGGTCCTTCGCGGTGGGCTTCGCCTTGGCCTTCCTGGATCCGAGCATGGGGGGCCTCCTCGCGGTTCCGGGCCCCTTCTTGATCGTATGGGCGGGAGGGGTGGCTAGCATCCGGTGCATGGAGCCTCAGCTGCTGGACACCGTCGCCGACGGGGCCGCGACCGTCGTCGTCCACCACCCGGCCAAGCGCAACGCCATGACGGCCGGGATGTGGCGGGCGCTGCCGCCGCTGCTCGACCGGCTGGCCGCCGACCCCGGCGTACGGGTCCTGGTGCTCACCGGGGAGGGCGGGACGTTCTGTGCGGGGGCCGACATCTCCACGCTACGGGAGTCCCCGGGCGAGGCCCAGGGGTTGGCGTGCCTCGCCGAGGAGGCGCTCGCCGCCTTCCCCAAGCCGACCCTGGCGGCGATCCGCGGGCACTGTGTGGGCGGCGGCGCCCAGTTGGCGGCGGCCTGCGATCTGCGGTTCGCGGAGGAGGGGGCGCTGTTCGGGATCACGCCCGCGAAGCTGGGGATCGTCTACGCGTCCTCCTCCACCCGGCGGCTGGTGTCGCTGGTCGGGCCGGGCACCGCCAAGTACCTGCTGTTCTCCGGCGAGTTGATCGACGCGGAGCGGGCGCTGCGCACGGGGCTGGTGGACGAGGTGCTGCCGACCGGTGAACTGGGCGTGCGCGTCGCGGAGTTCACCCGGGTGCTGGTCTCACGCTCCCAGCTGACGCAGGCGGCGGCCAAGGAGTTCGCGAACGGCCGGACCGACCGCGACGACCACTGGGCCGGGCAGGCGCGTGGCAGCGGCGACACCGCGGAGGGCGTCACCGCGTTCCTGGAGCGCAGGCCGCCCCGGTTCACCTGGACGGTGTGAGGCGGCCCCGGCGCCTCACTTCGGGGCGAAGCGGTTCTTGGTGCGGAACTCCTCCACGAGGTGGGCGGGCGCCTTGTGCGGGGCGCCCGCGTCGTACGGCGGCTGCGGGTCGTACTCGGTCAACAGCTGTACGGCCTGGGCGTGTTCGTCGCCCGCGACCCGGCCGACCAGGGTCAGGCCCATGTCGATGCCGGAGGACACCCCGGCCGCGGTGACGTACTTGCCGTCGATCACGACCCGCTCCCCCGTCGGCTCGGCGCCGAACCGCTTGAGGTAGTCCAGTCCGAGCCAGTGCGTGGTGGCCCGTCGGCCTTCGAGGAGCCCCGCCGCGGCCAGCAGCAGCGAGCCGGTGCACACGGAGGTCGTCCAGGCGCTCGTACGGTCGGCCGTGCGCAGCCAGTCGAGGAGGGTCTCGTTCTCCATCTGGTCGAGCTGGCCGGGACCGCCCGGGACGACGACGATGTCCGGGGCCGGGACCTCCGCGAGCGTCCTGTCGGCCGTGATCGCGAGTGAGCCGGTGTCGGAGCGGACGGGGCCGGCCTCCTCGGCGACGAAGACGAGGTCGGCGTCGGGGAGCCGCACGAGCATCTCGTAGGGGCCCACCGCGTCGAGGGCGGTGAAGCGGTCGAAGAGGACGATGGCGATCTGCATCGGGGGCCTTTCGGTGGCGGTCGGGGCGGTGAGGGGCGGGTCGGTGCGGGGCGGTGAGGGGCGGGTCGGTGAGACTCAGCCGGGTGCGGGGCGGCGCGGGTCGGGTCGGGTCAGGTCAGGTCGGGTCGGGTCGGGTCGGTGAGAATCGGCCGGGCGCGGGTCGGTGCGGGTCGGGTCGGGTCGGGTCGGTGAGAGTCGGCCGGGTGCGGGGCGGCTGGGTGCAGGGTGGTTCGGTGCGGGGCGGCTCGGCCGGAATTGACTGGTCCGCTTCTGCCGGTCTGCGGCTGCCCGTCCGGGGCTGCCGGTCCGCGGCTGCCGGTCCGCGGCGGCTCAGTCGGCCGCAATCGCTCAGTCGGCCGGGGCCGGGCGGAAGCGGCGGCGGTATTCCGCCGGGGGTGTGGCGAGGGTCTTCACGAAGGCGCGGCGCATGGCCTCGGAGGTGCCGTAGCCGCAGGTGCGGGAGATCTCCTCGACGCCGTCGGAGGTGTCCTCCAGGAGGCGGCGGGCGTGTTCGAGGCGGACGCGGTCGACGTACCGACCCGGGGTCATCCCGGTCTCTGCCTGAAAGGCGCGGGCGAAGTGGCGGGGCGAGAGCCGGGCGCGGGCGGCCAGCCGCTCGACGCCCAGATCGTCGCCCGGGTGCTCGGTGATCCACTGCTGGACCTCGCGCAGCGGTTCCCGCCGGGCGGTCTGGGCGGCGAGCTGGGCGCTGAACTGGGCCTGGTTGCCCGGTCTGCGGAGGAAGACGACCAGATGGCGGGCAAGGGCGAGGGCGGCTTCGCGGCCGATGTCCTCCTCGACGAGGGCGAGGGCGAGGTCGATGCCGGAGGTGACACCGGCGGAGGTGGCGATCCGTCCGTCGCGGATGAAGATGGGGTCCGGGTCTACCTCGATCGCCGGGTGCCTGCGGGCCAGGGTGTCGCAGTACGCCCAATGCGTGGTGGCCCTGCGGCCGTCCAGGAAGCCCGCCTCGGCGAGCAGGATCGCGCCGGTGCAGACCGAGACCAGGCGCTCCGCGCGCGGGCCGTGCGCCCGCAGCCAGGCGACGACCTCGGGGGCGGGATTCCGGGTGCCCCGGCCGCCCGGGACGACCAGGGTGTGCGGGGCGGGCGCGTCGGCCAGGGCGTGGTCCGGGACGAGGGTGAGACCGCTGGAGGTACGGACGGGCGCGCCGTCCAGCGAGGCCGTGGCGATGCGGTAGGTCCCGGGGGTGTGCTGTTCGGCGCCGGCGAAGACCTCCAGCGGACCGGTGACGTCGAGGCTCTGCACGTCGTCGAAGAGGACGACCAGGACGGTTCGCATGCCTTCGATTCTTGGGCGGGCGGTCCATGTCCGCAATGACGAGCACCCCACCTTTCCTGCCATGCTTCCCCTCGGGTGGGCCACGAACCAACCGGTCGGTAACCTTCCGGTCATGACTTCCTCTCTGCCGGAGCGCGCCGGGCGGCGCTGCCACAGCCTCCTCAACCCGTTCCACTCCGCGCACTACTTCTCGCCGGACCTGGGGCGAGAACTGGCCGCCGTCGGGGTGGAGGACCCGCGGGCGGCGTACTTCGCGGTCCGGGCGGCGCCCATGGGCCGCGTCGGCGCGGGCGCGGTGACGGCCACGTTCTTCAACTTCCGGCACGAGCTGGTGGCGGAGCACGTCCCGGCCGTATGGGAGACGGCGTCGCCGGCCGTGGTGCTGGCGGCCCGTGAGCGCACCGCCGACGTGACGCTGCGGCGGCTCCTCGGCGAGGAACTGATCGCTTCCGCGGAGGTCGCCGAGGCCGCGGAACTGGCCCTGCGCGCCACCGAGGCGTGCACGAGGACCGCGCGCCCTCTGTACGCCGCGCACGCCGATCTGCCCGTACCCGAGCGCCCGCATCTCGCGCTCTGGCACGCGACCACGCTGCTGCGGGAACACCGGGGCGACGGGCATCTCGCGGTGCTCCTCGACGCGGGGCTCGACCCGGTGGAGGCCCTGGCCAGCCACAGCGCGACCGGGAAGGGCATGTCCCCGAAGTGGGTCCTGGGCACGCGTGGCTGGACCAGGGACGAGTGGGACGCCGCGACCGCCCGGCTCCGCGAGCGCGGGCTGCTCGACTCCGAGGGCGAGCTGACGGAGGCGGGGGTCGCACTGCGCGGGGAGATCGAGAACGCGACGGACCGCCTCGACCTGGCGCCGTACGAGCATCTGGGCGCGGCCGGGGTGGAGCGGCTCACCGAGCTGATGCAGGGGCTGGTGACGACGATGCTCGGCGCGGGGGCCTTCCCGGCGGGAATGATCGGCAAGCGCTGAGCGGCAGGCACTGAGCAAACCGGAGCAGACCGGAGCGGGCCGGTCCAGGCATGAACCGGACGGGGCGCGGTACCCGATCGTTCCTGGCCCAGCCAGCCGGGAGACGAAAGGGGAAGTACGTGTTCCGTGCGATCGCAGACGTGTTGCGGCAGATCGGTGGGGCCATCGCCACGGTGGTCACGCTGCCGTTCCGGGCGCTGGCCCGGCTCTTCGGGGGCGCGTCGAGTTCGACGCGCCGCGGCGGGCGGGCCCGGCGGGCCTGAGGACGGCAGGGCCGCAGACCTGAGGAGCCGGACACGGCCACGTGTCCGGCTCCTCCTCTGTCCCGGACGCGCGCGTTTCGCTCCCTGATCCCCCGCTGTCGGTGCCACCTGCCACAATTGCCGCGCAACCTCAGTGGAGAAGGCGGTACGGCAACGTGACGACACCCCTCGTAGGGTCCATCGAAGGCAGGATCGCCGAGGAGCTCGGCGTACGGGAGCGGCAGGTCAGGGCCGCGGTGGAGCTGCTCGACGGCGGTTCGACCGTGCCCTTCATCGCCCGCTACCGCAAGGAAGCGACCGAGATGCTCGACGACGCGCAGCTGCGCACGCTGGAGGAGCGGCTGCGCTATCTGCGGGAGCTGGAGGAGCGGCGGACGGCGATCCTGGAGTCGGTGCGCGAGCAGGGCAAGTTGACGCCCGAGATCGAGGCGCAGATCCGCGGCGCCGAGACCAAGGCGCGGCTGGAGGACATCTACCTCCCGTTCAAGCCGAAGCGCCGCACGAAGGCGCAGATCGCCCGGGAGGCCGGTCTCGAACCGCTGGCCGAGGGCCTGCTCGGCGACCCGACCGTGGATCCCCTGGCCGCCGCCGCGGCGTTCGTGGACGCCGAGAAGGGCGTCGCCGATCCGCAGGCCGCGCTGGACGGCGCGCGGGCCATCCTCACCGAGCGGTTCTCGGAGGACGCCGACCTGATCGGCGAGCTGCGCGAGCGCATGTGGGTACGGGGCCGGCTGGCCGCCAAGGTCAAGGACGGCAAGGAGGAGGCGGGCGCCAAGTTCGCCGACTACTTCGACTTCGCCGAGCCCTTCACCGAACTGCCCTCCCACCGCATCCTGGCGATGCTGCGCGGCGAGAAGGAGGACGTCCTCGATCTCGTCCTGGAGCCGGAGGAGCCCTCCGAGCAGCCCGGCCCTTCGTCGTACGAGGGCATCGTCGCCCATCGCTTCGACATCACCGACCGCGGTCGGCCCGCCGACAAGTGGCTGAAGGACACGGTCCGTTGGGCCTGGCGGACCCGGATCCTCGTCCACCTCGGCATCGATCTGCGGCTGCGGCTGCGGACGGCCGCCGAGGACGAGGCGGTGAACGTGTTCGCGGCGAACCTGCGCGATCTGCTGCTCGCCGCCCCCGCCGGCACCCGCGCGACGCTGGGCCTCGACCCCGGTTTCCGTACGGGCGTGAAGGTCGCCGTGGTGGACGCCACCGGCAAGGTCGTCGCCACCGACGTCGTCTACCCGCACGTCCCGGCCAACAAGTGGGACGAGGCCCTCGCCAAGCTGGCGCGGCTCGCCAAGGAGCACGCGGTCGACCTGATCGCGATCGGCAACGGCACGGCCTCCCGCGAGACCGACAAGCTCGCCGGTGAACTGATCACCAGGCACCCGGAGTTGAAGCTCACCAAGGTGATGGTGTCCGAGGCGGGCGCGTCCGTGTACTCGGCGTCGGCGTTCGCCTCGCAGGAGCTGCCCGGGATGGACGTCTCGCTGCGGGGCGCGGTGTCCATCGCGCGCCGCCTCCAGGACCCGCTGGCCGAGCTGGTGAAGATCGACCCGAAGTCGATCGGTGTCGGGCAGTACCAGCACGACCTGTCCGAGGTGAAGCTGTCGCGTTCGCTGGACGCGGTGGTGGAGGACTGTGTGAACGGCGTGGGTGTGGACGTGAACACCGCCTCCGCGCCGCTGCTGGCCCGGGTCTCCGGTATCTCCTCCGGGCTCGCGGAGAACATCGTGGCCCACCGTGACGCCAACGGCCCCTTCACCTCGCGTTCCGAGCTGAAGGGTGTGGCGAGGCTCGGTCCCAAGGCGTACGAGCAGTGCGCGGGCTTCCTGCGGATCCGGGGCGGTTCCGACCCGCTGGACGCGTCCAGTGTGCATCCGGAGGCGTACCCCGTCGTGCGGCGGATGGTGAAGACCTCCGGGCAGGAGGTGGCGGCGCTCATCGGGAACACGGGGGTGCTGCGGTCGCTCAGGGCCGGGGACTTCGTGGACGAGACGTTCGGTCTGCCGACCGTGTCGGACATCCTCAAGGAGCTGGAGAAGCCGGGGCGGGATCCTCGGCCCGCGTTCAAGACGGCCACCTTCAAGGAGGGCGTCGAGAAGATCTCCGACCTGGTGTCCGGGATGGTGCTGGAGGGTGTCGTGACGAACGTGGCGGCGTTCGGGGCGTTCATCGACGTCGGTGTCCACCAGGACGGGCTCGCGCATGTCTCGGCGTTGTCGAAGACCTTCGTGAAGGATCCGCGGGATGTGGTCAAACCCGGGGACATCGTGAAGGTGAAGGTGCTCGAGGTCGACATTCCGCGGAAGCGGATCTCGTTGACGCTGCGGTTGGACGACGAGGCGGCGCCGAAGGGAGCCGCCGGGCAGTCTGGTGGGTCTCGGCCCCAGCGCGGGGCCCGTGGCGGGCAGCCGCCTCGGCAGCAGGGGCGTGGGGGGTCGCGGCAGGGGGGTGCGGCTGCGGCTGCGCCGCCGGCGAACAGTGCGATGGCTGATGCGTTGCGGCGGGCGGGGTTGGTGGACAAGAAGCGGGGGTGAGCGTTTTAGGTGGGTGGGTGAGTGCGGGTCCGGTGGGGCTTCTTGCGCAGTTCCCCGCGCCCCTGAAGATCCAGGCCCCCGCGGCCCTGAAAGACGACCGGGGGCGGGTCTGAAAAGCACGGGGCGCAGCCCCTGCTTTTCAGGGGCGCGGGGAACTGCGCGGCCAGCCCCCACTCACCCGCAGCCGACGACGAAGGCCTCAGCTCTCCGTCACCTTCCCCGCCGCCACCACGAAGCGCCGAGTGACCCTTACCGCGTCCAGCATCCGGCGGTCATGGGTCACCAGAAGCAACGTGCCCTCGTACGTGTCGAGCGCGGATTCGAGTTGCTCGATGGCCGGGAGGTCGAGGTGGTTCGTGGGCTCGTCGAGGATGAGCAGGTTGACGCCTCGGCCCTGGAGGAGCGCGAGGGCCGCGCGGGTGCGCTCGCCCGGGGAGAGGGTGACGGCGGGGCGTAGGACGTGGTGGGCCTTCAGGCCGAACTTGGCCAGGAGGGTGCGGACCTCGGCGGGCTCCGTGTCGGGGACCGCCGCGCAGAACGCGTCGAGCAGGGACTCGGGGCCGTGGAAGAGCCCCCGGGCCTGGTCGACCTCGCCGACGAGGACGCCCGAGCCGAGCGCGGCGTGGCCCGAGTCCAGGGGGACGCGGCCGAGCAGCGCGCCCAGGAGCGTCGACTTGCCCGCGCCGTTCGCGCCGGTGATGGCGATCCGGTCGGCCCAGTCGATCTGCAGGGACACCGGTCCGAAGGCGAAGTCACCCCGCCGTACCTCCGCGTCGCGCATCGTGGCGACCACGGCACCGGAGCGCGGGGCCGACGCGATCTCCATCCGCAGCTCCCACTCCTTGCGCGGCTCCTCGACGACGTCCAACCGTTCGATCATGCGCTGGGTCTGCCGAGCCTTCGCGGCCTGCTTCTCGCTGGCCTCGCTGCGGAACTTGCGGCCGATCTTGTCGTTGTCGTTGTTCGCCTTGCGCCGCGCGTTCTTGACGCCCTTGTCCATCCAGGAGCGCTGCATCTGGGCGCGGTCCTGGAGGGCGGCCCTCTTGTCGGCGTACTCCTCGAAGTCGTCCCGGGCGTGCCGGCGGGCCGTCTCGCGCTCCTCCAGGTAGGCCTCGTAGCCGCCGCCGTAGAGGTTGATCTGGTTCTGGGCGAGGTCGAGTTCGAGGACCTTGGTGACGGTGCGGGTGAGGAACTCGCGGTCGTGGCTGACGACGACCGTGCCGGCGCGCAGACCGGAGACGAAGCGTTCGAGGCGTTCCAGGCCGTCCAGGTCGAGGTCGTTGGTGGGCTCGTCGAGGAGGAAGACGTCGTAGCGGGAGAGGAGGAG
Organism: Streptomyces sp. NPDC107538; assembly: GCF_055657445.1. Lineage (NCBI taxonomy): Bacteria > Bacillati > Actinomycetota > Actinomycetes > Kitasatosporales > Streptomycetaceae > Streptomyces > Streptomyces sp. NPDC107538. The sequence goes on from NZ_JBVKAY010000006.1 coordinate 217,038, forward strand.
GGAGGCGAGGCCGGCGCGGGCGGCCTCGCCGCCGGAAAGGCCGGTCATCGGCTGGTCCAGGTCGACGCCGAGGCCGAGGGTGTCGGCGACCTCCGCCGCGCGCTCGTCGAGGTCGGCGCCGCCCAGGTCTAGCCAGCGCTCCAGGCTCACCGAGTACGCGTCATCGGCGCCCGGCGCGCCGTCCACCAGCGCCTGGGTGGCCTCGTCCATCACCCGCTGGGCCTCGGCCACGCCGGTGCGGCGGGCGAGGAACTCGCGTACGGTCTCGCCCTCGCGGCGCTCCGGCTCCTGCGGGAGGTGGCCGATGGTCGCCGTCGGTGGGGAGAGGCGTAGCTCGCCCTCCTCCGGGGGGAGGAGGCCGGCGAGGAGGCGGAGGAGGGTGGATTTGCCCGCGCCGTTGGCGCCGACCAGGCCGATGACGTCTCCGGGGGCGATGACGAGGTCGAGGGCGGAGAAGAGGGGGCGGTCGCCGTGGGCGGCGGTGAGGTTCTTGACGACGAGGGTGGCGGTCACGAGGGGCGATTTTAACGACAGGGGGTGGGTGCTCCCAGCGGCGGTGGGGGCTCCGTCTTCTTTCTCGCCCCCGCCGCCCCTGCCCGTCCCATCCTCAAGGGGCTGCGCCCCTTCGACCCCCAAGCGTCCGCCCGGTGGGGCTTCTCGCGCAGTTCCCCGCGCCCCTTGAGGGCCTACGGCCACTCAGGGGCGAAAAGCACGGGGCGCAGCCCCTGCTTTTCAGGGGCGCGGGGAACTGCGCGACCAGCCCCCACCGGGCCCGCGGACGACAGCGCACCCCGGGGCCCTTATGACGTCATCGGTTCCACCAGGACCGTGCCTGAGGTGCGGGCCACGATGAAGGAGTCTCCCTTCGTTGCCCTGGGGTGCAGGCCGATGCGGTGTTGGCCTGCGGGGAGGATGCCGTCGAAGAAGCGGTAGGTGTGGGGGCGGTAGAGGCGGTCCAGGCGGTAGGCGGTGAGTTCTACGCGGCAGGTGGAGGTGATCTCGATGCCGGCCTGGCCGCCGGCGGCGACGAGGCGGGTGAGGCGGCGCTGTTCCGTGGGGCTGCGGTCGAGGGCGTGTTCGATCTGGGCGACGAGGAGCGGAATGATCGGGGCGAGCCCCTCGACGTACGCGACCCGGACTCCCGCCCGGTCGAAGGCCAGCCGTACCGCGTCGCGGTCGGCCGCGCCGACGGCCCCGCCGAAGGCCACGACACCGTAGGTCCGCAGTTCGTCGGGGGTCACTCCGGTCGTGTCGTGCGCTATGTCCGCGCCGATCCCGATCGCGCGCAGGGCCGCGGCGAGTTTGGCGAGGACGGCGACCCGGGCACCGATGAGGAGGACCCGGCGCCGGCCCGACGGCTCGGCGGCGGACTCGCGCAACAGAGACTGCAGCGCGCTCCGGTACTCGGGGCCGTGGAACCGGAAGGGACCGATGCCCGTGTAGCCGTTGAGCTTGAGGTCGGCCTCCTCCTCCGTCTGCCAGGCGAAGTCCCGCCACACGAAGTCGTCGCCGTCGCGCTCTATCACCGCGGTCACGGCTCCGCAGGCGAGGTCGGCGCATTCGGGGCAGCCGTAGATGACGTAACGGCCGCGGGTGAGGGGTGCTTCGGCCTCCAGGAGCAGGCTGCGCACCTGGGCCGTGAAGATCGAGGGCGGGATGTCGGAGGCGAGGGGGGAGACGGCGTCGAGGTCGGAGAGCTGGAACAGCAGCGGGCGTCCGTCGACCATGAAGTCCACGAAGTCCCGGTGCGCCTGGTAGTCACCGTTGGCGAGGACGCCACCCGCTCGCATCGCCGGTGCCAGGCCGAAGGTCGCGTATTCGGCGGACATGGTGTGAGTATCCCCACAAAGGCAGACTTGTGAGCACGGCAGGACATATTCCGTTAACGTCCCCGCGTGGCCAATGAATCGAACAGCGATATGAGCGACGTGATCGTGGTCGGTGGCGGGGTCGTCGGTCTGACGACGGCCGTCGTGCTGGCGGAGCGCGGCAGACGGGTTCAGATCTGGGCACGGGAGCCCGAAGAGCGCACGACGTCCGCCGTCGCGGGCGGACTGTGGTGGCCCTACCGGATCGAACCGGAGGAACTCGTCGGCGCGTGGGCACTCGACACCCTGTCCGTGTACGAGGAGTTGGCGGCCCGCCCGGACGAGACGGGCGTACGTATGGTCGAGGGCGTACACGGCGAGACCGCGCTGGACGGGCTCGGCGAGTGGGCCTCGCGGGTGGCGGGACTGCGCGTGGCGACGGCCGGGGAGTACCCGGGGGTCGGGCTGTGGGCGCGGCTGCCGCTGATCGACATGCCGGTCCATCTGCGGTGGCTGCGCGCGCGGTTCGTCGCGGCGGGCGGGGTGGTGGAGGAGCGGACGGTGACCGACCTCGCGGCGGTGGAGGCGGCCGTCGTCGTCAACTGCACGGGGATCGGTGCGCGGGAGCTGGTCCCGGATCCCTCCGTACGGCCGGTGCGGGGGCAGTTGGTCGTCGTGGAGAACCCGGGGGTCACGACCTGGCTCACGTCGGTGGATCACTCCGCGTCCAAGAGCACGTACTTCATTCCGCAGCCGGGTGGGTTGATCCTCGGCGGTACGGCGGAGGAGGACGCCTGGTCGCTGACGCCGGATCCGGTGATCGCGGAGGAGATCGTGGCGCGGTGTGCGGTGCTGCGGCCCGAGATCTCGGGGGCGCGGATCATCGAGCACCGGGTGGGATTGCGGCCGTCCCGCCCGGCGGTGCGTCTGGAGCGTGAACTCCTGCCGGGCGGGCGGGTGTTGGTGCACAACTACGGGCACGGCGGGGCCGGGGTGACGGTGGCGTGGGGCTGTGCAAGGGAGGCGGCTCATATAGCCACCGGATGACCCCCCAGGGGCGCGGGGAACTGCGCGACCAGCCACGACGGACCCGCAGCCGCCCCCTTCCCGCGCCCCAACGGCGCTCCCCGCAACGGCCTCACTCCTCGCGGGTGCCGATCGGGTCGCCCTCGACCTCCGTTCCCTGGCCGGGGCCGACCCTGATCTCGAAGTCGCCGTCGTAACGCTTGTGGCCCTCGATGACGGCGAGTTCGACCGCTTCGGAGGCCATCTCCTCGCGGACGATCACATGGTCGCGGCGCAGGTCGCGCATGAGGGCCACGCACATGCCGATCATCACCAGGACGAACGGCGCGGCGGCGAGGATCGTGAGGTTCTGGAGGCCCGTGAGCGCGTCGCCCTGGCCGCTGCCGACGAGGAGCATGATCGCGGCGACGGCTCCGGTGACGACGCCCCAGAAGACGACGACGAAGCGGCCGGGTTCGAGCGCACCGCGCTGGGAGAGCGTGCCCATGACGATGGAGGCGGCGTCGGCGCCGGAGACGAAGAAGATGCCGACGAGGATCATCACGAGCAGGCTGGAGACCGTGGCGATGGGGAACTCGTGGAGGACGGCGAAGAGTTGGCCCTCGGGGGTGGCCTCCTCACCGATCCGGCCCTGCTCCTGGAGCTTCATCGCCGTACCGCCGAAGACCGCGAACCAGACGAGGCTGACGGAGCTGGGGACGAGGATGACACCGCCGACGAACTGGCGGATCGTGCGGCCCCGGCTGATGCGGGCGATGAACATGCCGACGAAGGGCGTCCAGGAGATCCACCACGCCCAGTAGAAGACGGTCCAGCTGCCGAGCCAGTCGGCGACGCCCTCGCCACCGGAGGCCTCGGTGCGGCCGGCGAGCTGGGGCAGGTCACCGAGGTAGGCGAAGACCGAGGTGGGCAGCAGGTCGAGGATCAGGATGGTCGGGCCGGCGACGAAGACGAAGACCGCGAGCACCAGGGCCAGCACCATGTTGGTGTTGGACAGCCACTGGATGCCCTTCTCCACACCGGACACGGCGGAGGCGACGAAGGCCAGGGTGAGGACCGCGATGATGCCGACGAGCAGGCCGGTGCTGACCTTGTTCATCCAGTTCAGCTCCGTGAAGCCGGAGCCGATCTGGAGGGCGCCGAGGCCCAGGGAGGCCGCCGAGCCGAAGATCGTGGCGACGATCGCGAGGATGTCGATGACCCGGCCGGCGGTGCCGTTGGCGTTCTTCTCGCCGATCAGCGGGGTGAAGACGGCGCTGATGGTCTGGCGGCGCTGCTTGCGGAAGGTGCTGTAGGCGATGGCGAGGCCGACGACGGCGTAGATCGCCCAGGGGTGCAGCGTCCAGTGGAACAGCGTGGTCGCCATCGCCGTTTCCATGCGTTCGCCGGAACCGCCGGGGTTCGTGCCCGGCGGGGGCGAGGTGTAGTGGGCGAGGGGCTCGCTGACGCCGTAGAACATCAGGCCGATGCCCATGCCGGCGCTGAACATCATGGCGACCCAGGAGACCGTGCGGAACTCGGGTTTCTCGCCCTCGACGCCGAGGTGGATGCGGCCGTAGCGGCTGACCGCGAGCCACAGGGCGAAGACGACGAAACAGGAGGCGGCCAGCATGAACGCCCAGCCACCGTTGTGGATCAGGCCGTTCAGCAGCTTGCCGGAGGCGGTTTCGAGCGAGTCGGTCCAGATGGCGCCCCAGAGCACGAAGGCCAGGGTGAGTGCCGCCGTCACTCCGAACACGACACGGTCCGTCCGGGGCCGCCCGCCGCCGGAGAGGCCCGCCTCCGAACCCGGAAGCGCGCCTCCCCCGTGGTGGGTGGTGCGATGATCGTGCGTCACAGGTGGAACCTTTCGGCGAGTGGCTGGAACTGACCTTCTCCTGCCCAGGAACCCCTACCACATGTGACGCCGACCCCTACTTGTTCAACAGGTGGTGTCGGGAGCCCCCTCCGTCAGGCGATACGGCGCCCGCGCGTCCAGCAGCAGCGGGACCAGCGCGCGCAGCTGCTGGCGGAGCGGTACGAGGACGCCGGCACCGTCCTCACCTGGGCGTACGCGGACTCCGTGGAGGGCCAGCTCGTCCGCGAACTCCGCGTACTGCTGTGCGGTGAGCCGGTAGCCGCAGGGCGGGTCCTGGATCACCTCGGAGGGTTCGGCGGGGTCGTTGTCGGCGCCGCCGACGTAGACCGGGCCGGTGTCGCGGAGGCCCACGAGCCGGGCCGCGCCGGTGACCCGGTCGACCTGTCGGCCGCGTTCCGCCGCGAAGCCGAACAGGCCCTTGAGAGCGGCGAGTTGGGAGTGCACCCGGCGCCGGTTGTTGACGGGTTCCGGGGTGTCGGCCGTCGGCGGTTCCACCCGGCTCTCGATCAGCAGGCCGACAGAGTGCTTGATTCCGGACATGTTCCGCAGGATGCGTTCCTGGCCGTCGCCCGCGACCTGGCGGATCGGGTCACCGGTGACCGGGTCGGTCCAGATGCCGTAGGTGCCGGTCGAGTAACCGGCGGTCCCGGCGGCCGAGCGGACGTGGCCGAGGGAGAGCGTGCGGGCCTCGGTGTGGACGGCCGGGTCGGTGTTCAGGTTGCGCGGCCAGAGGTCGAAGAGGTCCTTGTCGTAGTACTGCGGTGTGGCGCCGTATTCGTGCAGGTCGTAGACGATGTCGGGTCTGCGGTCGCGGATGACGGCGGCGAGGGCCCGTGCCTCGGCGGTCTGGAGCGCGAGGTGGTCGCGGTTGATGTCGACGCCGTCGCTGTTGCCCCGGGTGTTCGCGGCCCGGCCGTCGGGGTTGGCGGTGGGCACGACGAGGACGGTGGTGGAGCGCAGCAGCCGCTCGGTCCGCGCGTCCCTGGCGAAGGCGAGGTCGCGGATCGTGGTCAGGCAGGCGTCGCGGCCGGAGGGCTCGTCGCCGTGCTGGCTGCAGATGAGGAGGACCGTGCGTGAGGTGGGGCGGGTGCCGATACGGACGAGTCGCAGCGGCCGGTCCTGCTTCGTCGTGCCGATGCGGGTGATCGACACCCGGTCGCTGCGCCGGTCGACGGCGGCCAGGAACTCCTGCTCCTCCGGCTGGCTGGTCCACCGTGCGCCGTCCGACTGTTCGAAGCCGGTGCGCGGCGGGGTGCTGTCGGCCGTGGTCGCCTGCGCGGGCGTCGCGAGGAGGGGCGCGGCGAGCGCGGTGGCGATCAGGGTCGCGATCCGGGCCCTCATGCGCCACCGCCCGGGACGCGGGCGGCGCGGTTCGGGTCGCGTACGCCGTCGAGGACGGAGGACTCCGGGCGGGCGGTGCTGCCCGAGGTGGCCTTCGCGAAGGCCGGGGCGCCGCCGACCAGCGGGACCTTGGCGGATGTGCGCCCGAGGTCGAGGGTCAGGGTGGGGGTGCTCGACGGCGGGTCGATCAGGTCCTCGTCGGTGCCCGCGACGATCAGCGCGAGCCGGTGGCCCGCCGGTACGACGTGGTCGCTGGCGTGCAGGTCGAGGGTGATCGTGTACGGGGTGCCGGGGGTGAGCGGGGCTCCGGTGGTGGAGGAGTGGTTGCCGAGGTCGGCCCAGCCGCGGCTGAAGATCGTGTACTCGACGTCGGCGTTCCTGGCGGTGGTTTCCCGGAAGCAGGAGCTGTCGCCGGTGGTGCTCGGGCCCCAGCAGCTGCGTTCGGTGAGGGTGGTGATGCCCTCGCCCGCGCCGGAGTAGTCGCGGATGGTGTCCGGGCCGAGGTCCACGAGGACCGCCGAGAGGTGGGCGGTGGAGGTGGTGGGCGTGGCGGTGACGGTCACCTGGGAGGAGCCGGACAGCCGCAGGTCCCTGGTGAGCGGCGGGGTGACGAAGCCCGCCTTCTCGGGGGTGGACCGGTCGATGTGGGCGGCCCAGTCGGTCTCGTTCAGCGCGGGGTTGTCGGTGAAGGTCTCGGTGCCGGGCCGCTTGCGCAGGCCGAGGGTGCCGACGCCTGGCTCGCCGCCCCGGGCCGGGCGGAGGGTCGTGGCCTTCGTGGTGCGCGGCGGCCAGACCTTGGCGGTCTCCCACTGGTCCGGGTGGCGTTCGATGTCGGCCATCGGCTCGTCGTCGATGCCGTTGTCGTAGCCGAGGAGTTCATGGTCGAACCAGCGGTGCAGGGTGTCGACCCACTCGGCGCGGCGGAAGTCGAAGGGGTCCACATGGCCGACCTGGGAGAGCCAGATCTTGCGCTCCACGCCGTGCTTCGCGAGGGCGTCCCACCACTGGCCGAAGTGCTTGGCGCGGACGTTCAGGTCCTGCTGTCCGTGGATCACGAAGACGCTGGCGTCGATCTTCCGGGCGTCCTTGACGTAGTCGCGTTCGGTCCAGAGGGGGGTCCAGTCGCCGGTGCGGGGTGCCCCGTCGACGAGTTCCCGCTGGACGGCTCCGCACTTCGCGCGGGCGTCGGGGCTCTCGACGTAGTCCGACAGCCATTCGGGGCCGGAGTTGTAGAGGGGGGCGCCCTCGGCGAAGTAGTAGTCGTACCAGGAGGAGATCGCGCCGATCGGGACGATCGTCTCCAGGCCCTCGACACCGGTGGCGGCCACGCCGTTGGCGATCGTGCCGTCGTAGCTCTTGCCGATCATGCCGGTCCTGCCGTTGCTCCAGCCGGCCTTGGCCCGCGTGGTGCCCGTGCGGGTGGTGTACGCCCTGCCCCGGCCGTTGAGCCAGTCGACGACCGCCTTGGCGGACTGGATGTCGGAGCGGCCGCCGACGTCCACACAGCCGTCGGAACGGTTGGTCCCGGCGAGGTCGACGGCGACGAAGGCGTAGCCGCGGGGCACGAAGTAGTTGTCGTAGAACAGCGGCATCTGGACGACGTTCCCGTTCGCGTCGTACGTCTTGCGCTGACTCTCGTTGCCTCGTCCACAGCAGGAGTAGTACGGGCTGGCGTCCATGATCACGGGGATCTTGCGGCCCCGCTGAGCCGGTTCACTCGGGCGGACGATGTCGACGGCGACCCGGCCGGACCGGCCGTCGCGGTCGCCGTCGAGGCCGGTGTCCACCCAGACGGCCTCGCGGATGGCGTTGTCGTACGAGTAGACCGGTTCGCTCTTCCTGGGGGCCGGGGTGCCGGCGACCGCGGGGGTGAGGAACGTGGCCGTGAGGGCGGCGGCCGTGGCCGCCGTCGCGAGCGATCTCCAGATCGTGAAGCGTGTGCGTCGCACTGGTATCGGCATGCGCGGACGGTACTGCGGTCAACTCCCGTGCAAAAGAGGCCCTTTTGGGGCTCGCGGGGCTTCGGCCACGGTGTGGCCGGAAAGGAGCGTCGGGCCGGGTCGGTCATGTCGGCCGAATGGCGATCGTGTGACAGCGGCGGCCATGGACACGGCCGGGCCCACAGGGACTGAATAAGGTCCGGACAGTCACACGCAAGAGCTCCCCCCACGACTTGGAGTGATTCGTGCACCGCAGACTCATCGCCCCGGGTGCTTTCCTGGCCTCCCTGCTGCTGGCGATCCCGGCCTCGGCGGCCGACTACGCGCCCGGCGCGCCGCCGGGAATCGGCGACCCCTAAGGGCTCGGGGGGATCGGTTCGGTTGTCGGGTGCGGGATCGTCGTGGCTTGTCGCGCAGTTCCCCGCGCCCCTGAAAGGTGGGCTGCGCCCCCTTTCACCGGTGTGGGTGGGCTCTTGCCTCGATCGGTTCTCCGAGGATCTTGCTCGCCAGGGCCGAGGCCAGTTCTGCCGCGTGGGCGCGGAGTTCGGCCTCGGCCGCGGCGCGATCGGTGGCCAGGTGGGCGTGGCCCTCGGTGAGGAGGGTGGTGTACTCGCGGAGGGCGTCGGCGCGGGCTTCGGTGATCAGGGCGGTGCCCTCCTCGAAGGCGTGCTGGCGGATGCGGGCGGCCTCGTGGCGGGCGTCGGCGAGGGCCTGCGCCACCTCGGTCCGCTTGATCTGGATCTGCTCCCGCAGGGCTTCGGCCTGCGCCTCGGTTCCCTTGGTCGCGGCCTCCCGTTCGTCCAGGACGCGCTGGATCCGGGGGACCAGCCGGACGAAGAACAGGAACACCAGGGCGAACAGCACCGCCGCGACCGCGAGTTCCTCGACCACCGGGTTCAACGGGCCGATGTCCATCGGGAGAAGATCCATACCGGTGCCCTACCCGCTCACCCGTGCGCGGTACCGCGTTCCGGTGCGGGATCAGTCCCCGTAGTCGTACACCGTCACCGCGATCCCGCGCCGTACCAGTCGGCCGGTGATCAGTGGCTCCACCCGGGACCACTTCCCACCGGCCAGGCCGCAGCCGATGCGCGGCATGTGGACCGAGGCGTCCAGCTCCAGGGCCTTGTCGGCGAGCAGGCCGAGGGCGGTGTCGATGGCCTCGTAGCGGACGGGTACTCCCTTGCTGCCCGTGCGGGTGCCGCGCTGGCCTATCAGGTTGGCGACCCAGAGGTAGGGGCCGACCTGGACGAACTGGGCGGCGCCGAGTCCGAAGTCGTTGTGCGCGCGGCCTCGGTGCCAGGCTCGGTAGGCCGCCTCCGGCTCCGGCCAGCGGCGGGACAGGGCGAGGACGAAGCCCTTGCCCCAGCCGCCCAGGTCGTTGCAGACATGGGCGATGACCTTGACGCCCTTGCCCAGCGGCACGGTGGCGTCCCCCCGGACGTACGTGATCCCCGACATGACGCCACCGTACGGGGCGGCACTGACAATCGGTGGTGCCCGAGGTGTCACAGCGCTGGTGTGACAGCGATACTGCTGGGCATGACGACGACCGAGACCGGCGAGATCGTGCTCACCGTCGACGAGTTGGCCGCGCGGGCGGGGGTCACCGTGCGTACGGTCCGCTTCTACGGCACCCGGGGGTTGCTGCCGCCGCCGGTGATCGGGCCGCGCCGGGTCGGTCACTACGGGCGGGACCATCTGGCGCGGCTCGCGCTGATCGAGGAGTTGCAGCGGCAGGGGATGACCCTGGCGGCCATCGAACGGTATCTGCGGCGGCTGCCGCCGGACCTCAGCCCGCGCGACCTCGCGCTCCAGCGCGCCGTGGTGGCGTCCTGGGCGCCGGACGCGGTGGAGACGGTCACCCGAGCTGAGCTGGACCGGCGGGCGGGGCGGTCCCTGGGCGAGGAGGAGGTGGAGCGGCTGGTCGCGATGGGGGTGGCCGAGCGGGACGGCGGCGGTCTGCGGGTGGATCCCGGGCTGCTGCGGCTCGGGGTGGAGCTGCTCGACGTGCCCCTGTCCGAGGAGTCGATCCTCGCCGCGCGGGCTGTGCTGGTCGCGCATGCGCGGGCGGCGGCGCGTGAGTTGTCGCGGCTGTTCCGCGACGCGGTGGCGGAACGTGATCCGCACGCCGTGAAGTCTCTGTCGGCCCATATGCAACCGCTGGTGGTGCAGGCCCTGTTGACGACCTTCCAGCGGTCGCTGAGGGACGAGCTGCGGGAGTGGCTCGCGGAGTCGTGACGCCGATCCGCGTGCCCGTCTTTCTCGCCCCCGCCGCCCCTACCCGTCCCTCCCCCACTCTCGGCTGCGCTCGAGCGGGAGGTGCCCCCATCCAGGGGCTGCGCCCCTTCGACCCCCTTTTCGCGCTCCGCGCGGGGGTGGGTGGGTAGGTGCGGGTCGGTGGGGGCTGGTCGCGCAGTTCCCCGCGCCCCTGGAAAAGCGGGGCTGCGCCCCTGCTTTTCGGCCCGAAGGGGCCGCAGGTCCGTCAGGGCCTGCGGCCCTTCAGGGGCGCGGGGAACTGCGCGACCAGCCCCCGCCGGAGCCGCAGCCGACGACCCACCCCTCACTCGTCCGCGAAGCGCTCCCCCTTCTCCGCCATCTCCACCAGCAGGGGCGGCGGGGTGAAACGGGTGCCGTACTGGTCGGCCAGTTGCCGCGCGCGGGCTACGAAGCCCGGGAGGCCGCCGTCGTAGCCGTTGATGTACTGGAGGACGCCGCCGGTCCAGCCGGGGAAGCCGATGCCGAGGAGGGAGCCGATGTTGGCGTCGGCGACGGAGGTGAGGACGCCTTCCTCCAGGAGGCGGACCGTGTCCAGGGCCTCCGAGAACAGCATGCGTTCCTGCATGTCGCGGAAGGGGATGCGGTGGCCGGGCCGGGTGAAGTGCTCGCGGAGGCCGGGCCAGAGCTTGCCGCGGCTGCCGTCGGGGCCGTAGTCGTAGAAGCCCGCACCGCCGCTGCGCCCCGGCCGGGCGAACTCGTCGACCATGCGGTCGATGACCGACTCGGCGGGGTGCTCCGCCCACGTACCGCCCGCCTCCTCCACGGCCCGCCGCGACTCGGCGCGGATCTTGCGCGGGAGGGTGAGGGTCAGTTCGTCCATGAGGGAGAGGACCTTCGCGGGGTAGCCCGCCTGGGCCGCCGCCTGTTCGACGGAGGCGGGCTCGATGCCCTCCCCCACCATCGCGACACCCTCGTTGATGAAGTGCCCGATGACCCGGGAGGTGAAGAAGCCGCGCGAGTCGTTGACGACAATCGGGGTCTTCTTGATCTGCCGGACGAGGTCGAAGGCACGGGCCAGGGCCTCGTCGCCCGTCTCCGCGCCCTTGATGATCTCGACGAGCGGCATCTTGTCGACGGGCGAGAAGAAGTGCAGCCCGATGAAGTCGGACCGGCGGACGACGCCCTCGGCCAGTTCGGTGATGGGGAGGGTGGAGGTGTTGGAGCAGAGCAGGGCGTCCGGTGCCACGACCCCCTCGATCTCCTGGAAGACCTTGTGCTTGAGCTCGGTGTTCTCGAACACGGCCTCGATGACGGCGTCACAGCCCGCGAGGTCCGCCGGATCGGCGGTGGGTGTGATCCGGGCGAGCAGCGCGTCGGCCTTCTCCTGGGTGGTGCGGCCCTTGGCGACCGCCTTGGCGCAGAGCTTCTCCGAGTAGGCCTTGCCCCGGGCCGCCGCCTCGGGCGTCACGTCCTTGAGGACGACGTCGATGCCGGCGCGGGCGCAGGAGTAGGCGATGCCCGCGCCCATCATCCCGGCGCCGAGGACGGCGGCCTTGCGGACCTGGCGGGGCTCGACGCCCTTGGGGCGGTTCGCGCCGGAGTTGACGGCCTGGAGGTCGAAGAAGAAGGCCTGGATCATGTTCTTGGAGGTCTGGCCCGCCGCCAGCTCCACGAAGTAGCGCGCCTCGATGACCTGGGCGGTCTCGAAGTCGACCTGGGCGCCCTCGACGGCGGCGGCCAGGATGGCGCGCGGTGCCGGGTAGGGCGCGCCGTTGGTCTGCTTGCGCAGGGTGGCGGGGAAGGCGGGCAGGTTCGCCGCGAACTTCGGGTTGGCGGGGGTGCCGCCGGGGATGCGGTGGCCGGGCTTGTCCCAGGGTTGCCGCGACTCCGGGTTGGCGTCGATGAAGGCGCGGGCCTTGTCCATCAGCTCGTCCTGGGTGGCGGCCACTTCGTGGATCAGGCCGTTCTCCAGGGCGCGCCGCGGGGTGTACTGGGTGCCCTGGAGCAGCACCTTCAGCAGGGCGTCGGCGATGCCCAGCAGCCGGACGGTGCGGGCGACGCCGCCGCCTCCGGGGAGCAGGCCGAGGGTGACCTCGGGGCAGCCGATCTTGGAGCCGGGGGCGTCGAGGGCGACGCGGTGGTGGCAGGCGAGGGCCAGTTCGTAACCGCCGCCCAGGGCCGCGCCGTTGATCGCGGCGACGACCGGCTTGCCGAGGGTCTCGATGCGGCGCAGGTTGCGCTTGATCTCCAGACCGCCGTCGAACAGTTCCTGCGCGGTCTCGGGGGTGACCTTGATGAGGTCGCGGAGGTCGCCGCCGGCGAAGAAGGTCTTCTTGGCGGAGGTGATGACGACACCGCGGATGGTGTCCTTCTCGGCCTCCAGGCGGTCGGTGATCACCGCGAGGGAGTCGCGGAACGCCTGGTTCATGGTGTTCGCGGACTGGTTCGGGTCGTCGATGACGAGGGTGACGAGGCCCGTGCGGTCCTGTTCCCAGCGGATGGTGGTGCTCTGTGTCATGACAGGGTCTCCGTAGCGTCTTTCCGCAGAAGTCACAGAAGTCTTGGTGGGGGTGATCCGCCGGTCGGCTCAGACGCGTTCGACGATCGTCGCGACGCCCATGCCGCCGCCCACGCAGAGCGTGGCCAGGCCGTACCGCTTGTCCTGCCGCTCCAGTTCGTCGACGAGGGTGCCGAGGATCATCGCCCCGGTCGCGCCGAGCGGGTGGCCGAGGGCGATGGAGCCGCCGTTGACGTTGACCTTGTCGAGGGAGAGGCCCATGTCCTTGACGAAGCGGAGCACGACGGCGGCGAACGCCTCGTTGATCTCGACGAGGTCGATGTCGTCGATGGTCAGCCCGGCCTTGGCGAGGGCCTTGCGGGTGGCGGGGGCGGGGCCGGTGAGCATGATCGTGGGCTCGGAGCCGGAGACGGCGGCGGAGACGATCCGGGCGCGCGGGCGCAGGCCGTACCGCTCGCCGATCTCCTTGCTGCCGATGGCGACGAGGGAGGCGCCGTCGACGATGCCGGAGGAGTTGCCCGCGTGGTGGACGTGGTCGATCTCCTCGACCCAGTGGTACTCCTGCAGCGCCACCGCGTCGAAGCCGCCCAGCTCGCCGATGTCCGCGAACGACGGCTTCAGCTTGGCGAGGGAGTCGGCGGTCGTGCCGGGCCGCATGTACTCGTCGTGGTCGAGGACGACGAGGCCGGAGCGGTCGGTGACGGGGACGACGGAGCGGTCGAAGCGGCCGTCCTTCCAGGCCGCCGCCGCCCGCTCCTGCGACAGCGCCGCGTACTCGTCCACATCGCGCCGGGAGAATCCCTCGATCGTGGCGATGAGATCGGCGCCGATACCCTGCGGCACGAAGTTGACGGCCAGGTTGGTCATCGGGTCGTTGAACCAGGCGCCGCCGTCCGAGGCCATCGGCACCCGTGACATCGACTCGACGCCGCCCGCGAGCACCAGGTCCTCCCAGCCCGAACGGACCTTCGCGGCCGCCAGGTTGACGGCCTCCAGACCCGAGGCACAGAAGCGGTTCTCCTGGACGCCGGCGACCGTGTCGGGCAGTCCGGCGGCGATCGCGGCGGTGCGGGCGATGTCGGAGCCCTGGTCGCCCACCGGGCCGACGACCCCGAGCACGATGTCGTCGACGGCGGCCGGGTCGAGGCCGGGGAAGCGGCCCTGGACCTCGTGGATCAGGCCGACGACGAGGTCGATGGGCTTGGTGCCGTGCAGGGAGCCGTTCGCCTTGCCGCGACCGCGCGGGGTGCGGATCGCGTCGTACACATACGCTTCGGTGCTCACGAGTCTGGCCTTTCCAGTGGCGGGAGGGTGCGGCCCGGGGGCCGGTGTCAGTCGGTGTCCTGGACGGAGGGGGCCGTCGAGAGGCCGGGTATGCCCCAGTCGTGGGCCACGTCCGCCAGGTCGGCGCCCGGCTGGGCCGGGCCGGTGCGGACCGAGGTGGGGGTGGCGGAGAAGCGGGGCGCGGGGGCGGGCTGGGTGATGCCGCCGAAGTCGGTGAAGGTGCCCCGGGCCGCGAGATGCGGGTGGTGCGGGGCCTCGCGCAGCGACAGGACGGGGGCCACACAGGCGTCGGAGCCCTCGAAGACGGCCGTCCACTCGTCCCGCGTCCGGGTCCTGAACCGGGCCGCGACGGTCTCGCGCAGCTCGCCCCAGGCGGCCGTGTCCTTGCGGGCCGGGGCCCGGTCCTCGATGCCGAGCAGGTCGACGAACTCGTCGTAGAACTGCTGCTCCAGGGCGCCGACGGCGATGTACCGGCCGTCGGCGGTCTCGTAGGTGCCGTAGAAGGGGCAGCCGCCGTCGAGGAGGTTGGCGGCGCGGCGGTCCTGCCAGCCGCCGGCGGCGAGCATGCCGTGGAGCATCGTGGAGAGGTGCGCGGCGCCGTCCACGATGGCCGCGTCCACGACCTGTCCGGTGCCGGTGGCGCGGGCGTGGTGGAGGGCGGCGAGGACGCCGGTGACGAGATAGAGGGAGCCGCCCGCGTAGTCGCCGAGGAGGTTGGCGGGGGCGGGCGGCGGGGTGCCGGGGGTGCCGATCATGCCGAGGGTGCCGGTGAGGGCGATGTACGCGATGTCGTGGCCGGCGCGCGGGGCGAGCGGGCCCTGCTGGCCCCAGCCGGTCATCCGGCCGTAGACCAGCCTCGGGTTGCGGGCGTGGCAGGTCTCGGGGCCGACACCGAGGCGTTCGGCGACGCCCGGCCGGTAGCCCTCGACCAGGATGTCGGCGCGTGCGGCCAGGTCGAGGACGGTGTCCGGGCCGTCCGGGGACTTCAGGTCGACGATCACCGAGCGTTTGTTGCGGTTGGTGACGTCGTACAGCGGGTTGACGGCGAGGCCCGCGCCGCCCGGCCGGTCGACACGGACGACGTCGGCGCCGAGGTCGGCGAGGAGCATGGCGGCGAACGGTCCCGGGCCGATGCCCGCGAGTTCCACCACGCGCACACCGGCGAGCGGGCCGTGCCCGGGCGTCTTCGCCACTGCCATGGAGCCCCCATGCTCTGTTGCACATCCGACACGTCTGACACATCTGATGTAACACCAGTGATGCTAGGAACGTGTTCCACTCCGCACAAGCCCAGAATGAGCAAACGCTTAGTCATTGTGCCCGGAGTCACGGCGGGTGTCAGCCTGCCCTCACCGGGCTTGTGCCGCCGGGCTCAGCGGGCGTCCAGCTCCGCTATGAGCCGCTTCGGGGCGATCACCCGGTAGCTCTCCTCGACCCAGTCGCACAGCAACTCCGCGGCCGGGGCGCCCCGCTCCTCCAGAGGGACGCGGACCCAGCCGGCCTTGCCCAGGCCGTACCCCGCGGGCTCGGCGCCGGGGCAGGTCAGGGCGTGGGCATGGGTCTCCTCGTCCCGGAGCTTGACGGTGACGCCCAGCGGATAACCTCCGTCATCCGTCCCGAGGAACACGAACACCTTCTTGTTGACCTTCGCGACGCTCTCGCCCCACGGGAACTCCTCGGCCGCACCGGGCATCGCCAGGGCGAACTCGCGCACCTTCTCCCATTTTTTCAGGGCGTTCTTCGGTACGGTCACGGCCACCTCCGGATCCCGCGCGCTCGGTTGCTCGTTCCTCACGCTAGCCTCAGCCACCGACAACGGCGCGTGGGCGGGTCGCGGGCGAGGCTTGAGGGGTTACATGAGCAGCGGGCAGGGCAGGGCGGAGCGGGCGTACGACATCGTGCTCTACGGGGCCACGGGGTTCGTCGGGCAGCTCACCGCGGAGTATCTCGCCGGGCACGCGCCCGACGGACTGCGCTGGGCGATCGCCGGGCGCGACGCGGACAAGCTCGCGGCACTGCGTGAACGGCTGCCCGGCGGCGCGGAGATCGGCGTGCTCAAGGCGGACGGGTCCGATCCGGACGCCGTGCGCGAACTCGCCCGGCAGACACGGGTGGTGGCCACGACCGTCGGCCCGTACATCACCCACGGCGAGGAGCTGGTGGCCGCCTGCGCCGACGAGGGCACCGACTATCTGGACCTCACGGGTGAGCCTGAGTTCGTCGACCTGACGTTCGTCCGGCACGACGCACGCGCGCGGGAGACGGGCGCCCGCATCGTGCACGCGGCCGGCTTCGACTCGATACCGCACGACCTGGGCGCGTACTTCACCGTGCGGCAGCTCCCGGAGGACGTGCCGATCACCGTGGACGGTTATGTGCGCGCCGAGGGCATGTTCTCGGGCGGCACGTTCAACTCCGCGCTCACCGGGTTCTCCCGCGGCCGGCAGACGATGGCCGCCGCGCAGGACCGCAAGCGGCACGAGCCGCGTCTGGTGGGGCGCCGGGCGTACGCGCCGGTGAGCGCGCCCCGGTTCGCCAAGGAGGTCGGGGCGTGGGCGCTGCCGCTGCCGACCATCGACGCGCAGGTGGTGCAGCGCTCGGCGCGCGCCCTGCGGCGCTACGGGCCGGACTTCCGCTACCGCCACTACGCGGCCGTGAAGACCCTGCCGTACGCGGTGGGCGGGGTGGCGTTCGTCGGCGCGGTCGTCGCGGCGGCCCAGGTGCCGCCCGTACGGCGCTGGCTGGGCGACCGGCTGAAGCCGGGTGAGGGGCCGAGCGAGGAGAAGCGGGCGAAGAGCTGGTTCTCCGTGCGGTTCGTCGGCGAGGGCGGTGGGCGCCGGGTCTTCACGGAGGTTGCGGGCGGTGACCCTGGCTACGGCGAGACGGCGAAGATGTTCGCCGAGTCCGCGCTCTGCCTGGCCTTCGACGATCTCCCGGCCACCGCGGGCCAGGTCACCACGGCGGTCGCGATGGGCGACGCCCTGATCGAACGGTTGCGCGCGGCGGGGATCACGTTCCGGGTGGCGGCGTCCCAGTAGGGCCCCGACTGATCGGCTGGGCCCACCGGGGCTACTGGGCCCAGCCGGTCAGCGTGTAGACCATCCCGGCGATCCAGGCCAGTCCGGCGATCACGGCGATGATCAGTCCGGTCGTCACGGCACGCTCGACGGTCTGGGTGGGTCCGGCGGCGGGCTTCGGTGCTCGGTGCGTCGTCATACGGCACAGCCTGCCGATCATGACGACGCCCCGGCATCCGTACACGTACTCAGTTCGTACTCAGGTTCCCGGTCCGCGCGTCCCTTCGAGAGGTGCCCCGGCGGCCCGTCAGCCGCAGATTGCGCGAACCTCTGTCCGCGCCCCGCGCCTTCAGCGGGCCGTTTCCTGCAGGGCCCGGCGGCACAGTGCGTCGGCGAGGCGGGTGGTTTCCGGGAGGCGGTAGGCCGGGGTGAGGGCGAGGGTGTGGGCGCAGGCGGTGGGGAGGGTGACGCGGTGGCCGACGGAGACGAAGACCGGCTTGACCCCGTCGCGGGTGCGCAGGGCGCGGCCGACCTCCTCGGTGCCCGCGAGCAGCGGCGAGTCGCTGCCGCGCGGGCCGGCGGGGTCGTCGTAGGTGAAGGTGAAGGGGTTCTTGGCGACGCCGATCGTGGGGAGCCCGGTGAGGACGCCGAGGTGGGCGGCGAGGCCGAAGCGGCGCGGATGGGCGAGCCCGTAGCCGTCGCAGACGACCAGCCCGGGGTCGCACGGCAGCGCGTCGAGCGCGGCCAGCACGGTCGGGATCTCACGGAACGCGAGCAGTCCGGGGACGTACGGGAAGGAGACCTGCCCGATCGCCGTGGCCTCGGCGACCACGTCGAGCGTCGCCGCGTCCAGGACCACGGCCGCCGCCGCGACGACGTCCCGTTCGTCGTCGTACGCCACGTCCACGCCGGTGACATGCCCGGCACCGGGCGGCGGCCCGTCCTCGTCGAGGACCACCCTCCCCCGCAACTCGTCCTGTACGGCGAGGGCTTGCTCTTCGGTGGCGGGCCAGCCCGCGGGGATGCGTACGGTCGTCATGGTGCTGACGAGCGTACGCATCCCGGGGCGGCGGCGCGGACCGGGTCTACTTGTTGCCGAGGGCCCGCTTGAGCTGGCTCTTGTTCATGTCCGAACGGCCTTGCACGCCCCGCTTCTTGGCCTCTTCGTAGAGCTGGTCGTAGGTGGGCCCCTGCGCGCCCTTGTGGGAGCGCTGCCCACCGCGCTTGCTCGACGACATGTCCTGGGTGGAGGTGCGGCTCGCGGTCTTCGACTCGCCGGACCGCGCGCGCTCCTTGTTGACGGTCCGGGCGGCGATCTCCTTGGCGCGCGACTCGCTCTCGCCCCGGTCCTCGGCGCTCTCCTTGATGTGCTCGTACTGGCGTTCCCTCTTGGGGCTCGAACCGCGTGGCATGGCCGGTCACTCCCTTCGTGCCCTTCATGACTGGAACGCGCCACGGGTACCCGTTTCGGGCGGTCCCACCCCTGCCGGTCAGTTCTCCAGCCTGGCGACCCGGCCCTGCTCCCCCGCCGCCCAGCAGCCCCGGTCCGGAGTGCAGTCGACGGTGTCGTAGGAGCCGGTGTCGACCGTGCGCCAGGTCCGGCCGCCGTCGGTGGTGAGGTCGGTGCCGGTGGGGCCGACGGCGAAGGCGTTCGTACGGCTGTACGGGAGCCAGGTGACGCCGGAGCGGTAGGCGGGCGGCGGCTGCGCGGCGGCCGTCCAGGTGCGGCCGGTGTCGCCGGTGACGGCCGCGGCCCGCGGGGACGGCTGGTCGGCGCGGTAGTCGCCGCCGACGGCGATGCCGTGCGCCCGGTCGCGGAAGGCGAGCGCGAACACGCCCCGGGCCGGGTCCCCGGCGGGGACGGTCGTGTCGGCGGCCGTCCAGGTCAGCCCCCGGTCGGCGGAGTGCAGCACCCGCGCGCGGGCGGCCCCTCCGGTGGCCAGCCACACATCGCGCGGACCGGAGGTCACCAGGCACTGCCCGCTCGCCGCGAAGCCCGCCTCGCCCTCCAGGGCCGCCGGCATGCCCTCGTTCGGCAGGACGTCCCAGGACCGGCCGCCGTCCTTCGTGGACAGGATGCGGAACTTCCCGTCCACCGGGTCGCTCATGGCGAGTCCGTGGCGGGGGTCGAAGAAGGTGAGGCAGTCGTAGAAGGCGCGCGGATCGGTGTTGCGGAAGGACTCGGTCCAGGTCGCACCGCCGTCGTCCGTGCGGTACACGCGGGAGGCCTCCCCCTCACCGATGGCCAGGACGACCGCCCTGCGTGCGTCGAATGCCTCGATGTCCCGGAACTGCAGATCCTGTGCGCCGGGCGGTGAGACATTGCGCCAGGTCCTGCCCCCGTCGCCGGTGCGCAGCACGGTCCCGGCGGAACCCGCCAGCCACGCGCTGTTCCGGCTGACCGCGGCGAGCCCGCGAAAGCGCACGTCAGTGCCGGTTTCCTTCAGCTCCCAGTGCGGTGGACGGCCCTCCCCGTGTGCCTGCGCGGGCACCGCCAGGGCGGCGGCGAGCGCCGCCGCGGCCAGGCCCGTCGTCAGCGTCCGACTCGTCCGACTCATCCGTCTCGACTGCCCCAAGCCCCTCATGGCGGGCGAAGCTAGTGCACCGGTCCGGCGCCGTCCAGATGGCCTCGGGCGGGAACCACCGGACGGCGTCCGGTGTCCTCTCCCATATCCCGCGTCGCGGGACGAGAAATGGATCACCACAGGGATTGGGCTCGGTGACAGAGGTCACTCGACCCTCCTGTGCACGGATCTGCCCGATCCGGCGTCTTTGCCATTGCCAGGCTTCGGCCATCCGGAATCCGTCCACCCGTCACAAGGGAGCAAGGCGTTGTCCACCGTCATCGAGCAGCCCGTAGAGGCCCGTCTCGTCGCCGCCGCGCCGCGGATGCCGAGCATTCCCGCCACGCTCCACTACGACCCCCGCGACCCCTTCGCGGTCCGTATGACGTTCCCCGCCCCGGCCACGCTGGAGGGTGTCGACGTCTGCTGGACCTTCGCCCGCGAGCTCCTCGTGACGGGTATGGAGGAGTCCGTCGGCCACGGGGACGTGCGCGTCCGCCCGTACGGCTACGACCGGCTCGTCCTGGAGTTCCACGCCCCCGAGGGCACGGCCGTGGTGCATGTCCACGCCGGGGAGATACGCCGCTTCCTGGAGCGTTCGATGGATCTGGTGCCGCTCGGTCTGGAACACCACCATGTCGACCTGGACCACGACCTCGCACAGCTGATGCGGGACGCCTGCTGAGGGCGGGCCCGTGTCACGCTCGATGCGTATTTCTCGATGCGTGTTTCTTGATGCGCATTTAATGCGTTGACAGTCTTCCGAGCCTCTCCGTACGTTGGTGCACGGTCCTGTTGCCGTCGATTGGAGAAGGACGTTGCTCGTCTGAGGTCCTGAGACACCGCGTCACACACCTTGCCGTTTCCCGGCGCCATGCCTCTTCTGGGCATTGCTGTGTGCGTTGCGTGCGACCTCGGCGTACGAGCCGTCCCACCGGCAGCGGGCCTTCTCCCTGAGGAAGGCCGCCCGCGCCACTCGCTCTCGTCGGGCCGCCCCTCGCGGTGTTTCGTACGCGTCCCCCTGGCCGCATCGCACCCGCGAGGTTCCTCATGTCTACTCCCTTGTCCCTCACCTGCACCTCCCTGTCCTTCGCCTGGCCCGACGGCACCCCCGTCTTCGACGATCTCCAGATCGCGTTCGGCCCCGGCCGGACCGGGCTCGTCGGTGTCAACGGATCAGGGAAATCAACCCTGTTGAAGCTGATCGCCGGTGAACTCACCCCGGCCGAGGGTGCCGTCCGCGCGGTCGGCGAGGTCGGCTACCTCCCGCAGAACGTCACGCTCGACACCACCCTGAAGGTCGACGAGGCGCTCGGGATCGCCGCCGCCCGCACCGCCCTGCACGCCATCGAGGCGGGCGACGTGGCCGAGGAGCACTTCGCCGCGGTCGGCGACGACTGGGACGTCGAGGAGCGCGCCGTGGCGACGCTCGGTCAACTCGGCCTCGGTCACGTCGATCTGGACCGCACGATCGGCGAGGTCTCCGGCGGTGAGTCGGTGCTGCTGCGGCTGGCCGCGCTGCTGCTGCGCCGCCCCGACGTCCTGCTCCTGGACGAGCCGACCAACAACCTCGACCTGTACGCGCGGCGCCGGCTGTACGACGCCGTCGAGTCCTGGTCCGGCGTCATGATCGTGGTCAGCCACGACCGTGAACTCCTGGATCTGGTCGACCAGATCGCCGATCTGCACGCGGGCGAGGTCACGTGGTACGGCGGCAACTTCTCCGCGTACGAGGAGGCGCTCGCCACCGAACAGGAGGCGGCCGAGCGGATGGTGCGGGTCGCCGAGTCCGATCTGAAGAAGCAGAAGCGTGAACTCGTGGACGCCCAGGTCAAGTTGGCCCGGCGCAAACGGTTCGGACAGAAGATGCAGGACCAGAAGCGGGTGCCGAAGATCGTCGCGGGTCTGCGCAAGCGCGCGGCCCAGGAGTCCGCGGGCAAGCACCGCATCCTGCACGAGGAGCGGCTCGCCGGGGCGAAGGAACGGCTCGACGAGGCGGTGGAGGCCGTACGGGACGAGGACGAGATCCGCGTCGAGCTGCCGTACACGGCCGTACCGCCGGGCCGGACCGTCCTCACCCTGCTGGACCTGGAGCTGAGGTACGGCGCCCGGGTGAAGGGCGGGCTGGACCTGCGCGGGCCCGAGCGGATCGCGTTGATCGGCCGCAACGGCTCGGGCAAGACGACACTGCTGCGGACGATCGCGGGCGAGCTGGAGCCGGTGAGCGGCGAGACGAAGGCCCATGTGCCGATGCGGTTCCTGCCGCAGCGGCTCGACGTCCTCGACGACGGGCTGACGGTCGCCGAGAACGTGGCCCGGTTCGCGCCGGACGCCACCAACAACCGGGTCCGGGCCCGCCTCGCCCGCTTCCTGTTCCGGGGCGCCCGCGCCGATCAGCTCGCGGCGACCCTGTCCGGCGGGGAGCGCTTCCGGGCGGCCCTCGCGGCCCTGATGCTCGCCGAGCCCGCCCCGCAGCTGCTGCTGCTGGACGAGCCGACGAACAACCTCGACATGGCGAGCGTGCGGCAGCTGACGACCGCCCTGGAGTCGTACGAAGGGGCGCTGATCGTGGCCAGCCACGACCTGCCGTTCCTGGAGTCGATCGGGATCACCCGGTGGCTGCTGATGGAGGAGGGAGAGCTGCGGGCGACGACGCCGGCGGAGATCGAGGCCACCGGCTGACCGGGCCGGGCCGGCGGGAGCGATCCGACGGGGGCGGGCCGGCGGCGGGGGCGGGCGCACCCGGCTCGGCCCGGCCTCGGCTACCGCCGAGTATCTCAGGAGGGCCACAGCCCGCCCACGGGGGTTTTGTCCTCGTGCACCGGGACTGCATGATGGCGGACCGGCGCTGCTTCACGGGCGCCGGAAAACCGTCGTTCGATTCGGAGTCACCCACGTGCCCAGCAGGAAAGCCCTCGTCCGCCGCCCGAGCCCCCGCCTGGCCGAAGGCCTCGTCACGCACATCGAACGCACGAAGGTGGACATCGACCTCGCGGTCGAGCAGTGGGAGGCGTACGGCGACGCCCTGCGCGAGCACGGCTGGGAGACCATCGAGGTGGACCCGGCCGACGACTGCCCGGACTCGGTGTTCGTCGAGGACACCGTGGTCATGTACAAGAACGTGGCGCTGATCGCGCGCCCCGGCGCCGAGTCCCGGCGGGGCGAGACCGACGGGATCGAGGAGGCCGTGGCCGCGCTCGGCTGCTCGGTGAACTGGGTCTGGGCGCCGGGCACGCTGGAGGGCGGTGACGTCCTCAAGGTCGGCGACACGGTGTTCGTGGGCCGGGGCGGGCGCACCAACGCGGCCGGGGTGCAGCAGCTGCGGGCGGCGTTCGAGCCGCTGGGGGCCCGGGTGGTGTCCGCGCCGGTGAGCAAGGTGCTGCATCTGAAGTCGGCGATCACGGCGCTCCCCGACGGTACGGTCGTCGGGCACATCCCGAAGATGGACACCCCGTCGCTGTTCGGCCGCTTCCTGCCGGTGCCGGAGGAGTCCGGGGCGCATGTGGTGCTCCTCGGCGGCGACAAGCTGCTGATGGCGGCGAGCGCCCCGAAGACCGCGGAGCTGTACGCCGACCTCGGGTACGAGCCCGTCGTGGTCAACATCGGCGAGTTCGAGAAGCTGGAGGGCTGTGTGACATGCCTCTCGGTGCGGCTGCGCGATCTGTACGCCTGACCGGGTGACCGCCGGGTGATCCGCTCACTCTTCCGGCCCCGGGACCTGCGCGTCCACGGGGCCTTCGGCGTCCCCGCCGAGCCCGTGCGCCACCCCGCTGATCAGCGCTCTTTACAGCACCCTTAACCTACGGCATCGTAACCTACGGATTCGTAGCCTACGATGCCGTAGGTTAAGGTCACCCGCCCGTGGCCGCACCGGAAACCTCGTCCCCTGTACGTCCCTCTGGAGCGTCTGTGTCGATCACTTCTCCCCACCTCGGCAGCCCGTCCGACGAATGGACCGACGCGCGGCTGCTGTACGCGCTGGAGGAAGTCGTCGAGAAGGAACTCAACCGGCATCTCAAGGTCACCAAGGACTGGATGCCGCACGAGTACGTGCCGTGGAGCGACGGCCGCAACTTCCCCGGCTTCTTCGAGGACGGCGAGGCCTGGGAGAAGGGGCAGTCGAAGGTCAGCGAGGTCGGCCGGATCGCCCTCGTGGTGAACCTCCTCACCGAGGACAACCTGCCCAGCTACCACCACGAGATCGCCACCCTCTTCGGCCGTGACGGCGCCTGGGGCACCTGGGTGCACCGCTGGACCGCGGAGGAGGGCCGCCACGGCATCGTGATGCGGGACTACCTGCTCGCCTCGCGCGCGGTGGACCCGGACAAGCTCGAACAGTTCCGCATGGCCCACATGGGCGAGGGCTTCGAGTCGGACAACCGGCACTCGATGCTGCACACGGTCGCTTACGTCGCCTTCCAGGAGCTGGCCACCCGCGTCTCGCACCGCAACACCGGCCACCACTCCGGAGACCCGGTCTGCGACCGCATGCTGGCGCGCATCGCGGCCGACGAGAACCTCCACATGATCTTCTACCGGAACCTGCTGAAGGCCGCGTTCGAGTTCGCCCCCGACCTCACCATGCAGGCCGTGCGCGATGTCGTCGTCGGTTTCCGGATGCCCGGCCACGGCATGCCCGGCTTCGAGCGCGCCGCCGCGCAGATGGCCATCGGCGAGGTCTACAACATGCGCATCCACCACGACGACGTCCTCGCGCCCGTCATCCGCTTCCTGAAGATCATGGAGATCGACGGCCTCGGCCCCGAGGGCATGAAGGCCCAGGAGGAACTGGGTCTCTACATGGGCGGACTCGACGCGGAGGCCCGCAAGTTCGACGAGAAGCTGGCGGCCCGCAAGGCACGGATGGCCGCGCGCGCCGGGGCGTAGCGTAGCGAGGGAAGGCGGCCCGGCGGGCCGCCTTCGCCGGGCCGCCGGGTCGCGGGATCAGCTGTTCTCGGTGTGTCGCAGTCGCAGTCGCTCTTTCTCCGACAGTCCGCCCCAGACGCCGAACCGCTCGTCGTGGGACAGGGCGTAGTCGAGACACGCGGTACGCATCTCGCACATCCCGCAGATGCGCTTCGCCTCACGCACCGAGCTGCCGGGCTCGGGAAAGAAGAAGTCGGCCCCCGTCTGCGCACACAGCGCCCGCTCCTGCCAGGCACGGTCGATCGGGGTGATCGTGTCGTTGTGCATGCACAGCATCGTGCCGCGCACCGAAAAACGTTCGATCAACGCCACATCAACACACCCCTCCCGGGGCGTGCGGGCCGTGCCGACGCGTGGGCGGTTGTCGGTGGGCGGTGCCAGACTCTGAGGTACGGGCAACGGGCCCCTCGGACCTCATCGGAGGAGCGCAGCCATGCTCACCACCCGTTATGTCACCGGCGCACCGAACTGGATCGACCTCGGCACCCCCGACATCGAAGGCGCCGCGTCCTTCTACCACCGTCTCTTCGGCTGGGAGTTCCGGTCGGCCGGTCCCGAGATGGGCGGCTACGGCTTCTTCCAGCTCGACGGCCGCACCGCGGCGGCCGGTATGCAGAACCCCCCGGAGCAGGGACCGCCGTCCTGGAACATCTACTTCCGGACACCGGACGCCGACGCCACGGCCAAGGCGGTCGAGCAGGCCCACGGCTCCGTGCTGCTGCGGCCGATGGACGTGGCGGACGAGGGCCGGATGGCGATCCTCGCCGACCGGGCGGGCGTGCCGTTCGGCGTCTGGCAGCCGAACCGCATCACGGGCCTCGACGTCGTCACGGACCCCGGCGCGCTGTGCTGGCTGGAGCTGTACACACCGGATCTGCCCGCCGCGGCCGGGTTCTTCAACTCCGTGTTCGGCTGGGAGACCTCCGCGATCGACATCGCCGGCGGCAGTTACACCTGCGTGAACCCCGCGGGCACCGAACCGAGGGCCATGTTCGGCGGTATCGTCCCGCTCGACGAGGACCCGAGCGAGGCGGGGTCCCGGCCGTACTGGCTGCCGTACTTCGAGGTCCCTGACCCGGACGCCGTGGCGGACCGGGCGCGAGAGCTGGGCGGCGAGGTCCGGCTGCCCGCCACCGACCTCCCCGGCGCCGGGCGGTTCGCCAAGCTCGCCGATCCGTTCGGCGCACGCTTCGCGGTGATCAGGAGCGAGCAGCCGCAGGACTGAGGTCGAACGCCGTTCGATGTGTCGTCACCTCCTGAAGCCAACACATTTCTGAGAGCGCTCTCAGTCATAAGTCTTGACGCCTCAACTCCCCCTGGGAACAGTGGGGGCACCACAGCAGGGGCCCCGTCCGCTGTGCCTCCACTCCCCCACGTCCCAGGAGGCCACCGTGATCTCCCGCCGTACGTTCCTGTCCGGAACCACCGCCGCCATCGGTGCGACCACCGTCGGAGGTGCTCTCGGCACCCCCGCCCAGGCTGCGCCCGCGACCTGCCAACTCGCCCTGCGGAACGCCTCGTTGCCGGGCACGGTACGGGCGTACGTCACCGGGCACGAGCAGGCGACCGGCGCCTGGCTGCTGCTGCGGGCCGACGGCAGCGTCTACCGGCCCACCTCGCCCGCGGCGCCGCAGACTCCGCTGCCGGTCGACTGCGCGATCCCGCTCGGCCCGGCGGGCTCGGCACCCACCGTCCTGACGCTGCCTCAGATGTTCGGCGCCCGCGTCTACTTCGTACGGGACAGCACCCTGCAGTTCTTCCTCAACCCGGGCCCGGCGCTGGTCGAGCCCGCCTTCGCCACGCCCGCCGACGCCAACTACGGCAAGACGTGGTCGTTCTGCGAGTTCACGTTCAACCCCACCCAGCTGTTCGCCAACATCAGTTACGTCGACCTGGTGACCGCCCTGCCGATCGGGCTGACGCTGGAGGGCGACGCCACGCACACGGTCGCCCCGCTGCCGGACGGGGCGGTGGACCGGATCGCCGCTGACCTGGTGGCGCAGTCGGCGCGGGACGGCCAGCCCTGGGACCGGCTCGTGATCCGGGGCGGCGACGGCAGGGTGCTGCGGGTCATCTCACCGCAGAACTTGATGGCACCGTACTTCGACCGGCCGGACCAGATGCCGTTCCGCGCCTACTGGGATTCCTACATCAACCAGGTGTGGGAGAAGTACCGTTCGACGGATCTGAGGGTCGACCTCCAGGGCGGCCGGGGCGTCCTGGCCGGCCGGGTCTCCGGCGACACCCTCACCTTCGCCGGTGGCCACACCTTCGCCCGGCCCACCTCGAAGGACATCTTCACCTGCAACCACGGCCCGTTCGCCAACAACCCCGGCGACCCCGACGCCAAGAAGGCCCTCCTCGCCCGTCTCGCCGCCGGCTTCAACCGCTCGATCATGCTCACCCACCCCGCCCAGCCGAACGGGGCGACGGCGGCCGACTACTACCGGGGCACCGTGACCAACCACTGGTCGCGTGTGGTGCACGCCAACTCGCCCATCGGGTACGCGTTTCCGTACGACGACGTCCGGCCGGACGGGCAGCCGGACGTGTCGGGGGCGGCCCATGACGGCAATCCGCGGCGGTTCACGGTGACGGTGGGGGTGTAGCGGCGCGGTCGCTCCGCTGGGGGACGGCGGGGATGGGTTGTCGGTCGGCTGCCGCTTCGTCGTGGCTGGTCGCGCAGTTCCCCGCGCCCCTTTCGGGGCGGGGTCTACGCGGAGGCTCGGTGTATCAGGGTGGTCGGGAGGACGACGCTGGACGGGGCTGCGGCGAGGCCCCGGAGGAGCAGGCGGGCCATCAACTTGCCCATTTCCTCTATGTCCTGACGGACCGTCGTCAGCGGGGGTTCGGTCTGTTCGGCGACCGGGAGCATGTCGTCGAAGCCCACGACGGCCACGTCCTCGGGGACCCGCCGCCCCCGCTCCCGCAGGACGCGCAGCGCACCGGAGGCGGACACGTCGTTGGCGGCGAACACGGCGTCCAACTCCGGGCAGCGGTCGAGGAGTTCCCGCATGGCGCGCTCCCCGCCCGCCGGGGTGAAGTCGCCCTCCACGATCAGCCGGGGGTCGCCGTCCACCATGACGTCCCGGAACCCGTCGAGCCGGTCCACGGCGGAGGTCTGGTCCAGGGGCCCGGTGATGTGGGCGATCCGGGTACGGCCGAGGCCGACGAGATGGCGTACGGCGTCCCGGGCGCCGCCCCGGTTGTCGCTGTCGACGTACACGGTGGGCGTGTCGCCGCGCGTGCCGTCCGCCCAGCCGGGCCTGCCGCCGAACACGGTCGGGACCCCGGCGCCCCGGATCAGCGCGGGCAGCGGGTCGTCCAGATGCAGGGAGAAGACGAGCGCCCCGTCGACATGCCCACCGGCGAGATACCGTCCCACGCGCGCGTAGTCCTCCGGGCCTTCGGTGAGCAGGAGGACGAGCTGGGAATCGTGTGCCGTCAACTCTTTACTGATTCCCCGGAGTTGCAAAGCGAAGAAGGGGTCGGCGAAGACCCTGGTCTCCGGCTCGGCGATCACCACGGCCACCGCGTCGTGCCGCCGGGTGACGAGGCTGCGGGCCGCCTGGTTCGGCACGTACCCGAGTTCCTCGACCGCCCTGCGCACCCGCTCGACCAGCGGTTCCCGAACGCCCTCGCCCCCGTTCACGACCCGCGACACCGTCGCCCTGGACACCCCGGCCCGCGCGGCCACGGCCTCCAACGTGGGACGGGACGCTGTCTCGGTCACTGGGGGACTCTCCTCGGGGCGGATGCGATCAGGATAGACCCGCGCGGGGCGGCGTTGAGAGCGCTCCCGGATCACCGGTGTTGACCTTCGAGTTGGTCGAAGCCCAATGATGGCCGGGTGCCACATGACGAACTGATGCCGATCGGGGTCTTCGCCCACCGCAGCGGGCTGACCTCCAGCGCGCTGCGCTTCTACGCCGACTCCGGGCTGCTGCGGCCCGCCGAGGTCGACCCGGCCTCGGGCTACCGCTACTACACCGCAGGCCAGGTGGTCCGGGCCACCGCGCTGCGCCGGCTGCGCGAGATCGCCATGCCGCTCACCGGTGTCGAGGCGGTCCTCGACGCCGACCCCGAGGACGCGGCGCGGCTGATCGACGAGCACGTCGCACGGGTCCTCGGGGACGCGGCGGCGGCGCGGCGGACGGCCGTCGCCCTCAAGTCGGCCCTGGGTGACGTGCCGGGGGTGCCGGTCGCCACGCTGACGGGGCCCGTGCTGGCCGACGCGGTCGAGCAGGTCCTGACCGCGACCGCGCGGGAGCCGGATCTGCCGGTGCTCGGCGGTCTGCGGGTCGAGGTGGACCGGGAGTCGGTCACCCTGACCGCCACCGACCGGTACCGGCTGTCGACGCGGACCCTGGTGCCGGCCGAGCCGCCGGCGGCGACCTGGGCGGGCACGGTCGACGGCGAGGAGTTGCGGACGGCGGTCGCCGAGGTCCGGCGCAGCGCGCAGGTCCGTGTCGAGGCCACGGGGCAGGGGATCCGGCTGCGGTTGGCGGACCGGGAGGACCAGTACTGCCGTGCGCTCGCGGAGGAGTTCCCCGACTTCCGGGCGATGCTCGCCGCGCTGCCCGAGGTCACGACCCGGGTGACGCTCGCCAAGCAGCCGTTCCTGCGCGCCCTGGAGGAACACGCCGGCGAGCGGATCGCCCTGCGGGTGGCCGGTGACGGAACGGAGGTCCTGGGGGCCGGTCACGGGACGGAGGCCCAGGGGGCCGGTGGCGGAACGGAGGCCCTGGCGACCGGTCACGGAACGGAGGCCCTGGGGGCCGGTCACGGGACGGAGACCCAGGGGGCCGGTGGCGGAACGGAGGCCCTGGCGACCGGTCACGGAACGGAGGCCCTAGGGGCCGGTCACGGGAGAGACGTCCTGGCGACCGGTCACGGGAGAGACGTCCGGGTGGGTGGTGACGAGGGGCCCGGGACGCGCCTTCCGGCCGGCGTGACGGGAGCGGGGATCGACATCTGGTTCGAGCTGACGACGCTCTACCCGGCCGTGAGCACCGCGATCGGCCCGGACGTGATGCTCGATCTACGGGGCCCCGACCAGCCCGTCACCATCCGCTCGGCCGACCGCGGCGATCTCACCACCCTGGCCATGCCCGTTCGTCCGAACACTCCGACCGCTCCGACCTCTCCGGCCGAGCGGCGTCGATGACGACCACGACGACCACGACAACAAGGACCACACCCCCCATGCCCGACACACCCACCCCCGTCGACACCCCCACCGACCCGACCATGGAAGCCATCGGCCGGGCCGTCGCCGAAGGCCACGCCGGGGACGTCGACTCCGCCCGCCGGCGGCTCCTGGACCTCTGGTCCACGATAGGGGGCACCGGCGATCCGCTGCACCGCTGCGCCCTCGCCCACCACCTGGCGGACCTCTACCCCGCCGACCCCGCCCGGGCGTTGACCTGGGACGTACGGGCGCTGGACGCCGCGGACGCCGCGACCGAGCGGCGCGTCCAGGAGCACGACGCCCGGGTGCGTCTCGCGGGCTTCTACCCGTCCCTGCACCTCAACCTCGCGGACGGCTACCGCCGGCTCGCGTCCTTCGAGGCCGCCACCGAGCACATCGACGCGGCCAGGAGGCACGCCCCGCATCTCGCCGGGGCCGGGGACGCGTACGGCGATCTGCTGCGCACCGCGATCGAGGAGGTGGCCGAGGCCGTCGCCCGGCGGGACACGGCACAGCGGACACCGGCCGGGCAGCCCGCCGCCGGCTGACCCTCAGTGCTCGTGGGACGCGCCGGACTCACCCGAGTCGCCGGGCTCACCGGAATCGGCGGACACCCCGGAGTCGCCGGACGCGTGCGGTGCGTGGGGCTCGTACCCCGGGATCGTGCCGTCCGTCTTGCGGACCAGGAACAGGCCGACCATGCCCATGTCGGAGTGGCTCTGGACGTGGCAGTGGTACATCCAGGCACCCGCTCCGACGCCTTCACCGGCGATGACCTGGAAGCCGAACGAGTCGGCGGGGCCGACGATCTTGTTGTCGATGACCTGGCTGGGGTCGTCGGGCCCGGTGAGCATGCCGGTGCGGTTGTCGGCCCAGCGATGACCGTGCATATGGAAGGTGTGGTAGTACTCGCCGTGCGTGATGACGACGAACTCGACCCGGTCGCCCACGGTCGCGTCGAAGTCGGGGCCGGAGTGCGCGGGCTTGTTGTTGATGAGCAGGTCGTTGAAGACGACGGTGACGGTCTTGTCGGGGAGGACGTCGCCCTTGCGGCGGACGATGACCGGACCGTAGAGGCCTTTGCGCAGGCCGCCCGTGCCGTGCTCGGTGCCGACGACATGGTCGTGGTAGTGCCAGTAACCGGCGCTGCCCGCACGCCAGGTGCCGTCCTTGCGGGCGCCGGGGGCGTGGGTGCGCCAGGTGTAGGTGCGGGTGCCGCCGGGTTCGACGTCGCTCTTGTTGAGCTTGGTGCCGTCGCTGGAGATCTCGTAGTCCAGGCCGTGGACGTGCAGGCTCGCGGCCACGTCCATCGTGTTCTCGAACTCGATGTGGACGGTGTCGCCCTCGTTCAGCTCGATCAGCGGGCCGGGTATCGAGGCCTTGCCCTTCTCGAAGCCGTAGCCCATCTGCCCGTCGGGCAGCTTCTCGGCGTACATCTTGAGATGCCTGACGACGCCGCCCGCCGGGGCCGTTCTCGCCTGCGCGGCGGCGCTCGCGGTCTCGGACGTGCCGACGGTCTCGATGGCCACCGACAACGATGTCGCGGCGGCCGCGCCACCCAGCAGCACCCGCCGGTTGAACCCTCGTCTGTCCATCCCGTCCATGCGGAACTCCCCACCCTGATACGGATCTTGCGGAGACGCACCTACGATCGGTCTGTGATCAACCTGTGAGACGGTAGCGGCCGCCCGACCGTTTTTCCACACCCAGGACAAAGTTCAGACCATTCCGGTCATAGGTATTGGCGAGTCCCGTCAAAGGCCGCTAGCTTCCTTGGCGCTGTTGCTGTGACCGAGGAGGTGCCCATGTACTTACGAGGGTTGAGCGACGCGAAGAGACGGGCCTGGGCGGCCACGGTGACCGCCTCGGTCGTCACCGCGGGGCTCCTGTCGGGCCCCGCGGCCCAGGCGCGCCCGGCGCCCGAGCCGCCGCTGACAACGATGTCGATCAAGTCGCCGCCAGGCGGTTCCGGCCCGCAGGTGCTGCTCTTCCACGGTTCGGCGGCGGCCGGGGACGAGTCGCCCGTGGTGAACGCCGGGATCGAGGCGATCGAGCGGATCGGTCTGTCCGGGCCCGCCGCCGAACGGTTCGGGGTCGTCGCCACCGACGACGCCTCCGTGTTCACCGACGAGACCCGGCTGAGCGGTTTCAACGCCGTCGTCTTCCTGACCGGCGGCGGCGACATCCTGGATCCCGAACAGGAAGCGGGACTTGAGACGTACATGGAGGCGGGCGGCG
Organism: Streptomyces sp. NPDC107538; assembly: GCF_055657445.1. NCBI lineage: Bacteria > Bacillati > Actinomycetota > Actinomycetes > Kitasatosporales > Streptomycetaceae > Streptomyces > Streptomyces sp. NPDC107538. The sequence goes on from NZ_JBVKAY010000006.1 coordinate 248,969, forward strand.
GTTTCGTCGGCGTCCATGACGCGGCCCGCGCCGAGCCGTACTCGGACTGGTTCACGGGCCTGATCGGCGCCCGCCCGGCCGCGTCGAGCCCGACGGCCGTGCAGCGCGCGACCGTCGAGATCGGTGACCGGCTCAATCCGGCCACCAAGGATCTGCCGGTGCAGTGGAAGCGGCCCGACAAGTGGCTCAACTGGACGAAGAACCCGTCCGGCACGGTGCACACGGTGGCCCGGGTGCGCGAGTCGACGTACCAGCCGGGTGCGAGCGCCAACGGCGCTGATCATCCGGTGAGTTGGTGCCGTGACTACGACGGTGGCCGTTCCTTCTACACGGGCATGGGCGGGACCGTCTCGGCCTACGACGAGACCGACTTCCGTGCGCATCTGCGGGGCGCCCTGCTGTGGACGTCCCGGCTGGCGCAGACCGACTGCAAGGCGACGATCGACGCCCACTACAAGGCGGAGCGGCTGACCCAGCCCAACCAGCCGGGGCAGAACGACCAGATCGGCGAGCCGCACGGCCTGGTCACCGCCCCCGACGGGCGCGTCCTCTACATCGGCCGGGGCGGCGCCGACTCGTCCCAGCCCGTGGTCACCGACTGGAACAACCCCGACATCGGCAAGGGCAAGGGCGAGGTCCACGTCTACGACCCGAGGACGAAGAAGGTGACCCTCGCGGGCGCGCTCACCGTCTTCGGCAACAAGGGCGGCGGCGACGAACTGATCAAGGTCGAGGAGGGTCTGCTCGGTATCGAGCTGGACCCGGGCTTCCAGCGGAACGGCTGGGTGTATCTGCACTACACACCCCACTCCGAGATCGACCGCGACACCCGGACGGCCGAGCGCCGGGTCTCCCGCTTCACCCTCGACCTCGCGACGAACAAACTGGACCTCGGCAGTGAGAAGACACTGCTCAAGTGGCCGGTGCAGATCCACAGTTGCTGCCACGCGGGTGGCGGGATGACCTGGGACTCCCGGGGCAACCTGTACATCGCGACCGGCGACAACAACTCCAGTGGCTTCAGCGGCGGTTACTCCGGCAACAACCCCCAACCGAACTACAAGGGCGTCTCGTTCGCCGACGCCCGCCGCACCGCCGGCAACACCAACAACCTCAACGGCAAGATCCTCCGTATCCACCCGGAGCCCGACGGCACCTACACGCTGCCCACGGGCAATCTCTTCACGGGCAAGGAGACCGCCGAGGGCGGTGACAAGACGCGGGGCGAGATCTATGTGATGGGTGTCCGCAACCCCGCCCGGATCTTCGTCGACCAGCGGACGGACGTCCTGTACGCCGGCTGGGTCGGCCCGGACGCGAGCGCGCCGTCGACGACGTGGGGCCCGGCGAAGTACGACACGTTCGCCGCCATCACCGAGGCGGGCAACCGGGGTTGGCCGTTCTGCATGGGCAACAAGCAGCCCTACCGGGACCGCAATCTGCCGGACCCGTCGAAGCCGCTCGGCTGGTACGACTGCGACCACCCGAAGAACGAGTCCCCGAACAACGACGGACTCGTGAACCTGCCGCCGGTGACCGGAAACAACATCTGGTACTCGCCGCAGGGCGGCGCCCCGGACTTCCCCCGGGACGCGAACGGCATCCCCTCCTACAAGAACGAGGACGCCAAGTACCTGCTGCCGTGGCTGAAGGGCGGCGGTCAGGCCACGATGAACGGCCCTGTCTACCGCCACTCCGCGTCGGGCGACAACTCCGTGCGGTGGCCTGCCTATTGGGACGGCAAGTGGTTCGTCGGCGACTTCTACGACGCGGACCAGCCTCGCCACGCGGTGGTCATGGACCCGAAGAACCAGGGCAGTGGCGGACTCCCGGTCCACGCGGAGTCGCTGAAGAAGATCGTGCCGGTCGGGACCAACGGCATCCGGAACCTCATGGACTGGAAGTTCGGTCCGGACGGCGCGCTGTACGTCCTGGACTACGGGCGCGGCTTCTTCACCTCGGACGCCAAGTCGGCGCTGTGGCGGGTCACTTACACGGGCGGCGGTCCGACGCCGGCGGCCGACGAGCTGGCGAGGAAGGCGGAGTGATGCGGGAAAGACGCTTGTGGGCGGCCCTGTTGGCGGCCCTGCTGATGGTCCTCGGGCTCACGTCGACGCCCGCGTCCGGTCGCACGGACGCGGCGCGGGAGAACGCCGCCGCCCAGGTGCTCACCTGGACCGCCGGTGACGACATCACCAAGTACGTGTCCGCCCCGCAGACCGCGGTGGCGGGCGTGACGACGATCGTCTTCGAGAACAGCAAGGCGACCGGCAACACCATGGGAATGCCGCACACGTTGACGTTCGACGTCTCCGACCCGGAGTACAACAACGACGTCCCGCTCAACATCCTGGCCAACCCCGGCGACGACCAGGGCGGCCGCCACACCGCCGAGGTAACGCTCACCCCGGGCCGCTACCGCTACTACTGCACGATCCCCGGGCACGGTCAGATGCAGGGCATCCTCGTGGTGACCGAGGGCACCGGCGAGGACACCACCGCGCCGGAGACGGCGGCATCGGTGAGCGGGACGCAGAACTCCTCGGGCGCGTACGTCGGTTCGGCGTCCGTGGCGGTGAGCGCGACCGACACCGGCGGGTCGGGGGTCGAGCGGATCGAGTACGCGATCGGCGACACCGGCGCCTGGCTGCCGTACACCACCCCGGTGGTGATCGACCAGGTCGGCACGCACAAGGTCCGCTATCGGGCGGTCGACAAGGCGGGCAACACGGCGGCCGAGAAGAGTGTCGGGTTCACCGTCGTCGCCCCGCCGACGGACGACACGACCGCGCCGGAGACCTCGGCGACGGTGGCCGGTGAGAAGAACCCGCAGGGCGACTACGTCTCCATGGCGACGGTCACCGTCACCGCGTCGGACACCGGGTCGGGCGTCAACACCATCGAGTACGCGCTCGGCGACTCGGGGGCCTGGCAGCCGTACACCGCGCCCGTCATGGTGCACGAGGTCGGCACGCACAAGGTGCGCTACCGGGCCACGGACAAGGCGGGGAACGTGGCGGCCGAGAAGAGTGTCGGGTTCACCGTCGTCGCCCCGCCGGCGAACGACACCACTCCCCCGGTGACGGGGGTGACCGTCGAGGGCGACCGGAACTCGGCCGGGGCGTACCTGAAGAGCGCGAAGGTCACCGTCAGCGCCACCGATCACGGCGGCTCCGGTGTCGCCGCGGTCGAGTACTCCTTGGACGGCGGCCCCTATCTCGCCTACACCGCACCGGTGTCGGTGGACCGTGCGGGCACACACACGGTGGCGTACCGGGCGAGCGACAAGGCGGGCAACACGGCCGCCGCGCGTTCGGTGAGCTTCACGGTGGTCGCGGGCGGCGGGGTTCCGGCGCCCAACTGTGCCGAGTACGACGAGCGGTTGACGGTCTTCGTCGGCACGGTCGACTCGGGTGTGCCGAACCGGGTCACCAACAACCGGTGCCGGATCAACGAGTTGATCGAGGACGAGAAGGAGTGGACGTCCCACGCGCTGTTCCTCAAGCACGTGGACACCGTCCTCGACAAGCTGTTCACGGAAGGGGTCGTCGACCTGCGCGAGTACACCGCCGTGAAGGAGGCGGCGGAGGAGTCCGGCATCGGCAAGCCCGGCCAGACGGAGGGCTATCGCACGATCCTCGACGGGACGGCCGAGTCGTTCGCCAAGTGGCAGCAGGTGGGCGGCGGTTCGTTCGGCCTGAACGGCGACGGCTCGATCACCTCCGGTACGACGAAGGCCGGGCTCGGCATGCTGTGGTTCCCCGAGCGGAAGTATGGCGACTTCTCGCTGCGCCTCCAGTGGCGGGACGACGCGCCCGGCACGGGCAACGCCAACTCCGGTGTGTTCGTGCGCTTCCCCGGGGTCCACGACCACCCGGAGGAGTCGCGGCCGGAGTGGGTGGCCATCAAGTACGGCCATGAGGTGCAGGTCCTGGACCGGCCCGACGGCGACATGTACAAGACGGGGTCGGTGTACGGCTTCGACCGGGTGGGGCTCGCCGGTGCGGGCGTCACCCAGAAGGGCACCTGGAACGACTACGAGATCCGGGTGGTCGACCAGCACTACTCGGTCTACCGCAACGGCGTCCTGATCAACGAGTTCGACAACACCGGCGGCCAGGACTTCACCCCGCCCCGCTCGGACGACCCGGGCACGGACGGGCGGCGGTTCGCCTCCGGCTACCTCGGACTCCAGGTGCACGGCACGACGGATGTCGTCTCCTACCGCGACATCCGGATCAAGGAACTGTAGGGAAGCACGGCGGAGTCACGGGTTCCGCTGCGGCCCGGCCCGTTGTCAGTGGCGTACGGCATGCTGTGATCGGTGGCTGCCGTACGCCACCGCTGTGCGACGGGGAGGCTGTGTGCTCACGGGGATCGACGACGTCGACTGGGCGTCGATGGGGCATGCGTACACCGAGTCGGCGACCGATGTGCCCGGCCTGCTGCGGGGGCTCGCGTCGGACGACCCGTCCGAGCGGGACATCGCGCTCGACGGTATGTACGGGGCGGTGCACCACCAGGGGGACGTGTACGACAGCACGGTGGCGTGCGTGCCGTTCCTCTTCGAGCTGGCGGCGCTGGAGGGCCTCGCCGACCGTGCTGCGATCGTGGGACTGCTGTGCAGCATCGGAGGCGAGGAGCGGCCCGATCCGGCGGAGATCGGCGGCCTCTTCGAGGACGAGGAGGAGGACGCGGCGTTCGTCCGGCCCTTCCTGGACGCCTGGGCGGCGGTCCAGGACCGCGCGGACGTCTTCCTCGGCCTGCTCACCGACCCGGACGCGGAGGTACGCGCGGCGGCGGCCCACGCCCTGGCCCGGACGCACCCGGATCCGGCACGGGCCTTCGGGGCACTGCGCGAACGGCTGCCACGGGAGCACGACTCGGCGGCACAGTGCGCCCTGGCGGAGGCCATCGGCCGACTGGGCGGCCGCCACCCGGAATCGCTGGGCGCCGAGGCCGGCGCCCTGCTGCGCGCGTCGGTGCTCTCCGACCGCTCCGGCCCCGAGGTCCGCCTGACCGGCCTCACCCAACTCGCCCTCTGCGCCCCGGAGTCACTGCCCGAGGACACGGCCGAGATCGCCCTCGCCGTTCTACGCCTGACCTGTGCGGAGAAGGGGTCCGACCGCCGTACGACCGACCCGGAACGAGAACCGGAGCGTCCGCGCACGGACACGATGGTGTCGTACCTCCGCGAGCTGGAGGCGAGCCACGCGGCGACCGTCGACGCCGACATGGTCGACGACCTCCTCACCGAACTGCACCACGCCCTCGGCGACCGGACGGACGTGCGGTACGCCCTCCTCCTCGGCCGGCTGCGCAGTCCCGACCGGGGGCAGCGCATGGCCGCCGTCCGCATGGCCGGGGCCCTGATGACGGGGTGGCGGGTGCCGGACGACGAGCCGTTGATCGCGCTCGCCGAACAGCTGAGCGACCCCGAACTACGCCTGAACAAGGCGGCGTTGGACGAGCTGCGCCATCTCGCCCCGATCGCGCACGTGGTGGCGGACGAGGTGGTCGCCTACATCGAGGGATGGGCGGACAGCGGGCGCACCGAGACCGACGCCGACCTGGGCTGGAGCGCCACGGCCCTCGGCAAGGCCGCCGAGGTGCTCACGCTCCAGGGCGACGGGCGGATCGTGAACGCCCTGAAGTCGATCCTCGGCCGGCTCGACCCCCCGGAGCAGATCGTGCGCTGGCTGGAAGCCCTCGGACCGGAGGCGGGCCCCGAGCTGGGCCCGGTGCTCCACGAGCGTCTGCTCGGCCTCGGCCCCGATGACCGGAGCGTCACCCTGGACCGGCTGCTCGCCGGCCTCGGCGTCCTCACCCCTCCCGAGTCCCTGCCCCTCGTCCTCGCCCTGCTCCGCGACAGCCACGACGACGCGGCGACCCGAAGGCATGCGCTGAGGACAGTGGCCCGGTACGGCAGGGCGGCTGCCGAAGCCGAGCCGCTGCTCAGGGAGTTGCTCTCGTCCGCGACCACCTCGGACCTCGACCGGCTGGAGACCGCGGCGGCCCTCTGGTCGGTGACCGGCGACGCCGAGGCGGTTCTTCCCGCACTGCGCTCCGGGCTGGACTCCGACACCTGGTACGACCGCCATCTCGCCCTCCGCCTCATCGCCTCCCTCGGCCCGGCGGCCTCACCCCTGGCCGACGAGCTCCGCGCCCGGGACAGAGGCGCCGAGGAGGCCATCGCCCTGTGGAAGGTGACCGGAGACCCCACCGAGGCCCTGCCGACCCTCCTCCACCACTGGACCACCACCCCCATGACCCGCCCGGAGATCGCCGCCTGTCTCGCCGACATGGGCCCGGCGGCAGCCCCCGCCCTCCCCTTGATACGTGCGGAGCTGGCATCTCCTCGCCGCCACCGCACCGACAACTCGTCCATGACCGCGGGCGCGAGCGTGAACATGCGCGGAGACGTCACCGCGGACGAGGAACTGCTGACCGCCTGCCGCCGCATAGCGGCCGACCTGGAGGCCGACCCGGACCGAGCGCGCCCGTAAGGGGCGCGGGACTGAGTCGACGTGCGGCTCCGCCGCGCGGGCGCGACCAACCCCCGCTCACCCGCAGCCGACCGACAACGCCCTCTCCCCGGCTCTCGCCCCTTCTCTCACCCCTTCTTCGCCCGACTCGGCTGGACCCGCTTCGGCTCCCCCGGCATCTTCGGATACTCCGGCGGATACGGCAGGTCCCCCAGCCCATGGTCGTGCTCGTCGCGCGCCGCCAGCTCCAGCAGCGCCTCCAGGGAGAACGCGTGATCGTCCATGTCGGCGTGGACGTCGCCGACCTCCGCGAACCGCACCGGCATGGTCGCGAGGTCGAAGTCGCGCGGCACGGCGTCGCCGACCTCGTCCCAGGTGAGGGGCGCGGAGACGGGCGCGTGCGGGCGGGGTCGCACGGAGTAGGCGGAGGCGATGGTGCGGTCGCGGGCGGTCTGGTTGTAGTCGACGAAGATCTTCGCGCCGCGCTCCTCCTTCCACCAGGCCGTGGTCACCTGCTCCGGCATCCGGCGTTCCAGTTCGCGGGCCACGGCGATGGCCGAGCGGCGTACCTGGGTGAAGGTCCAGTCGGGCCGGATCGGCACGAACACATGCAGGCCCCGGCCGCCGGAGGTCTTGGGCCAGCCGCGCAGTCCGCCGTACTCGTGCAGGACCTCGCGGAGTTCGTGTGCGGCACGGACCGCGTCGGCGTAGTCGGTGCCGGGCTGGGGGTCGAGGTCGATGCGGAGTTCGTCGGGGCGGTCGACGTCGGCGCGGCGGACCGGCCACGGATGGAAGGTGAGCGTGCCGAACTGCGCGGCCCACACGACGGCGGCGACCTCGGTGGGGCACATCTCGTCGGCGCTGCGCCCGCTGGGGAAGGTGATGTGGGCGGTGGGGATCCAGTCGGGCATGTTCTTGGGGGCCCGCTTCTGGAAGAAGTTCTCGCCGGTCACCCCCTCCGGGTAGCGCTCCAGGGTGGTGGGCCGGTCGCGCAGGGCCCGCAGGATGCCAGGGCCGACGGCGATGTAGTAGCGGGCGAGGTCCAGCTTGGTGAAACCGCGCTCCGGGAAGAAGATCTTGTCCGGGCTGGACAGTCGTACCGTCCGTCCCGCCGCCTCCAGCTCCACCGCTTCACCCATGCGAGCCACGGTAGGCGGAACGACAGAACGCCGCATACCGGGCGGATCTCACCGCGCGGGGGTGGGATCACGGTCGCAGAATCGAAGGCATGGATCTACCGGTGATGCCGCCCGTGAAACCGATGCTCGCCAAGTCCGTGGCGAAGATCCCGCCGGACATGCACTACGAGGCGAAGTGGGACGGGTTCCGGGCGATCGTGTTCCGCGACGGCGACGAGGTGGAGATCGGCAGCCGTACGGGAAAGACGCTGACCAGGTACTTTCCCGAGCTGGTGGCGGCGCTGCGGGAGCGCTTGCCGCGGCGCTGTGTGATGGACGGCGAGATCGTGATCGTCCGGGACGGGCGGCGGCTGGACTTCGACGCCCTCACCGAACGCATCCACCCCGCGGACTCCCGGGTCCGGATGCTGGCGGGGACCACCCCGGCGTCCTTCGTCGCCTTCGACCTGCTCGCGCTGAGCGACGAGTCGCTGCTCGACGTCCCGCTCACCGACCGCCGCGCGCTGCTGGAGCTGGCCCTGTCGGAGGTGACGGCCCCCGTGCATCTCGCGCCGGCGACCACGGACCGTGAGCTGGCCGAGCAGTGGTTCGAGCAGTACGAGGGGGCGGGCCTGGACGGGGTGATCGCCAAGCCGCTCACGCTGCTGTACCGGCAGGACGAGCGGGCCATGTTCAAGATCAAGCACGAGCGGACGGCGGACGTGGTGGTCGCTGGGTACCGCTTCCACAAGAGCGGGCCGGTGGTGGGCTCGCTCCTGCTGGGGCTGTACGACGACGGAGGCACCCTCCAGCACATCGGTGTGTGCGCGGCGTTCCCGATGAAGCGGCGCGCGGAGCTGGTGGCGGAGCTGGAGCCGCTGCGGCTCGCTGATGCCCGGGAGCACCCATGGGCGGCCTGGTCCGACGAGGCGGCGCACGAGACGGCCCGGCTGCCGGGCGCGCCGAGCCGGTGGTCGGCGAAGAAGGACTTCTCCTGGGTGCCGCTGCGGCCCGAGCAGGTCGCCGAGGTCGCCTACGACCACATGGAGAACGGCGTCCGTTTCCGTCACACGGCCCGCTTCCGCCGCTGGCGCCCGGACCGCACGGCGTCCAGCTGCACCTACGCGCAGCTGGACGAGCCGGTGAGCTACGACCTGGCGGAGGTCCTCGGTCCCGGCACCGGGCAGTGAATCAGCAGTGAATCAGGGCCTCAGGGCTCCATCACGACCTTGACCGCGCCGTCCTGCTTGCGCTGGAACATCTCGTAGGCGTGCGGTGCCTCGGTGAGCGGCACCCGGTGGGTGGCGAAGGAGTCGACACCGAGGGGGTCGTCCTCCGTGAGGAGGGGCAGGATGTCGTCGCTCCAGGTGCGGACGTTGGCCTGGCCCATGCGCAGCCGGATCTGCTTGTCGAACAGGGTGAGCAGGGGCAGCGGGTCGACCATGCCGCCGTAGACGCCGGAGAGGGAGATCGTGCCGCCGCGCCGTACGAGGTCGATGGCGGTGTAGACGGCGGCCAGCCGGTCCACGCCGAAGCGTTCGGTGAGCCGGGAGCCGATGGCCCGGGGCAGCAGTCCGGTCGCGTTCTGGGCGAGCCGGGCCGCCGCGCTGCCGTGGGCCTCGGTGCCGACGGCGTCGATGACGGAGTCGGGGCCGCGTCCGGCGGTCCGGTCCTGGATCGCGCCGACCAGCTCCTTCTCACTGTCGAAGTCCCGCAGGTCGAACGTCTCGACGCCCCGGTCGCGCGCCCGGCGCAGCCGCTCGGGCACCAGGTCGACGCCGAAGACCTGCTCGGCGCCGCGTTGCATGGCGACCCGGCAGGCCATGTCCCCGATGGGGCCGAGGCCGAGCACGGCGACGCTGCCGCCGGGCGGGACGTGCGCGTACTCGACGGCCTGCCAGGCGGTGGGGAGCACGTCGGAGAGGTAGAGGAACCGGTCGTCGGGCGGCCCCTCGGGCACCTTGATCGGCCCGAACTGGGCCTGGGGGACGCGCAGATACTCGGCCTGGGCGCCCGGGACCGCGCCGTACAGCCGGGTGTAGCCGAAGAGCGCGGCGCCCATGCCCTCGCCGGTGCACTGGGTGGTCTCGCACTGGGTGGGGAGCCCGGTGAGACACATCCAGCAGTCGCCGCAGGCGATCTGGAACGGCACGACGACCCGGTCCCCGGCCGCGAGGTCCGGCACTCCGGCGCCGACCTCCTCGACGATGCCCATGGGTTCGTGGCCGAGGATGTCGCCCGGCGTCATGAACGGGGTGAGCACCTCGTACAGGTGCAGGTCGGAACCGCAGAGGCCAGTGGAGGTGATCCGGATGACCGCGTCCGTCGGCTCCTGGATCACCGGGTCGGGCACGGTCTCCACGCGCACGTCCCGCTTGCCCTGCCATGTCACTGCCTTCATCGCGCCCACACTCCGTTCTCTCGGGTCGGCCGGCGGTCCGCCACGGGTACCCGGCACCCCGCGCGCGAATCGGTCGGAAAAGAACCGGTATAGCCATCCATGAACCGACAAGCGCACAATCGAAGACACCATGGACGGGCTGAGCAGGGTGAGCAGGGTGAGCAGAGTGAGCAAGGGGCTCCGGGCGCGGCGGGCGGGGCACCGGCCGTCGCGGGGACCGCTGCTCGCCGCGCTCACGGCGGCCGCCCTGCTGGCGGGCTGCACGGTGACCGGCTCGGGCGACGACGACCGCGGCGGGGACGACGGCCGCCGGGACGACCGGGTCAGCGCGTCGCCGACCGGCCCGGTCCTCGCCGTGAAGATCGACAACGTCTCCGCCGCCCGCCCGCAGACCGGCATCGACGCGGCGGACATCGTCTACGCCGAGCAGGTCGAAGGCGGTCTCAGCAGGCTGATGGCGGTGTACGCGACGAAGTTCCCGGAGGAGGTCGGGCCGGTGCGCAGCGCCCGGGAATCCGATCTGGAACTGCTGCGCCAGTTCGACGAGCCGACCCTCGCCTTCTCGGGCGCCCAGGGCAGGCTCCTGCCGCTGATCGACCGGGCGCCGCTGCGCGCGGAGACCCCCGGGGACGCCGAGAGCGCGTACTTCCGGGGCGACGACAAACCCGCCCCGCACAACTTGTATGTGCGCCCCGAGAAGCTGATCGCCTCACCGCCCGGCGCCGACGCCCTCACCACCGGGTTCCGCTACGGCCCCGCCCCCGCCGGCGGCACCCCCGAGGACTCCCGCACCGTCCGCTACCCGGCGGCCCGCTTCACCTTCACCTGGTCCGAGGACAGCCGCCGCTGGCAGGTCTCCATGGACGGCACCCCGACGATCACCACCGACGACGTCCGGGTCGCCCCGGCCACGGTCGTCGTCCAGTACGTGACGATCCGCGCGTCCCGCTTCCAGGACTACCTGGGCAACAACACCCCGTACACGGAGACGGTCGGCTCGGGCCGCGCGGAGGTCCTGCGGGACGGCAGGGCGTACGACGCGGAGTGGCGGCGGGCGAACCCGGCGGACGGCACGGACTTCACCACGCCCGACGGCAAGGCGATGAACTTCGCGGAGGGCCAGGTATGGGTGGTGTACGCCGCCGCTCAATGAGGGCTGCCGCTCGATGAGGGCTGCCGCGCCGCGCCGTGCGGGCTACCGCGCTCCCAGGGACTCGGCGGGGCTGCGCAGTTCCTCCGCCGCGTCCGCGACCCGGCGGATCAGGTCGAAGAACACGTTCTGCTCGTCCGCCGACAGCGGTGCCAGGAAGACCTGGTTCATCCGGGCCGTCCGCACCGTGAGCCTGCGATGCGTCCGCACCCCGTCCTCCGTGAGCCGCAGCAGGAACCGCCGCCCGTCCTGCGGATCGCGCACCTTGTCCAGGAGTCCACGGCGGCCGAGGCGGCTGATCACCTCGGACATCGTGGACCGGTCGAGCCCCACCCGCTCCCCCACCGTGCGCTGGTCGAGCCCCGGCTCGGCGACGAGCGTGTTGAGGACGGCGAACTGCGGGGAGGTGATCTCCTCGGAGACCATCACGTTCCACAGCAGATAGTGGGCCTGCTGCAGCCGTCGGGCCAGGTGCCCGGGGTGGGTGGAGAGGTCCACCGCGGCCATGTGCGCTCCCTCGACTCGGACAGTTCGTTCGTGCACTGAACAATGGCTCAACACTATCCGCCCTCGGCCACGGCGTGTCCAGAACGGCGTCCACACATGACCTCGCCATTCTCCTGACCCTTGACGGAGAAGCCGACGAGTGGCAGCGTGAAGGAAACTTCACCGAAATGCTCAGTGCCCTGATTAACTGGTCACCGGGTGCGCACGAGATGGGGCCTCACGGATGGACAAGGTGGTCGCCACAGCCCTGGAGGCAGTGGCCGATGTGCCGGACGGCGCGACACTCGCCGTCGGCGGCTTCGGGCTGAGCGGTGTGCCGAACGTACTGATCCAGGCGCTCTACGAGCGCGGGGTCTCGGGTCTCGGAGTGGTGTCGAACAACTGCGGCGCCATGGAGTCCGGCCTCGCGGTCCTCCTCGCGGCGGGCCGGATCGCCCGGGTGACCGGTTCGTACATCGGAGCGAACAAGGAGTTCGCGCGACAGTACCTCGGCGGTGAGCTGGAGGTCGAGATGATCCCGCAGGGCACGCTGGCCGAGCGTCTGCGCGCGGGCGGCGCCGGTATCCCGGCGTTCTTCACCCCGGCCGGCGTGGGCACCCAGGTCGCCGAGGGCGGCCTCCCCTGGCGCTACGACGGCGACGGCGGCGTCGCGCTGGCCTCGCCGCCCAAGGAGGTCCGCGAGTTCGACGGCGTCGAATACGTCCTGGAGCGCGGCATCCGCACCGACTACGCCCTCGTCCGGGCCGCCAAGGGCGACCGGCACGGGAACCTCGTCTTCAACAAGTCCTCCCGCAACTTCAACCCCCTCTCCGCGATGGCCGGCAAGATCACCATCGCCGAGGTCGAGGAACTGGTCGAACCCGGCGAGATCGACCCGGACGCCGTCCACCTACCCGGCATCTTCGTGCAGCGGGTCATCGCCCTCACCCCCGAGCAGGCGGCCGACAAGAAGATCGAGAAGCGGACGGTCTCCGCCGCGGCAGAGGGAACGGTGAGCGAGTGATGGCCTGGACCCGCGAACAGATGGCCGCCCGCGCCGCGCGCGAGCTGCAGGACGGCCAGTACGTCAACCTCGGCATCGGTCTGCCGACCCTCATCCCGAACTACCTCCCGCACGACGTCGAGGTGATCCTGGAGTCGGAGAACGGCATCCTGGGCACCGGCCCCTACCCGACCGAGGAGCAGGTCGACCCCGATCTGATCAACGCGGGCAAGGAGACGGTCACGGTCCTGCCGGGCGCCTCCTACTTCGACTCGGCGCTGTCCTTCTCGATGATCCGCGGCGGCCACATCGACGTCGCCGTCCTCGGCGCCATGCAGGTCTCCGCCGGCGGCGACCTCGCCAACTGGGCCATCCCGGGCAAGATGATCACCGGGATCGGCGGCGCCATGGACCTGGTCCACGGCGCGCGTACGGTCATCGTGGTCATGACCCACACCGCCAAGGACGGCTCGGCGAAGATCCTGGAGGAGTGCGCGCTGCCGCTGACCGGCAAGGGGTGCGTGAACCGGATCATCACCGACCTGGGCGTGCTCGACGTGACCGACGAGGGCCTGGTGCTGGTGGAGACCGCCCCCGGGGTGACCGTCGAGGAGATCGTCGCCAAGACCGCCGCGAAGGTGCGCGTCCCCGAGGAGAGCCAGTCATGAGCAACGGCCCCGGCAAGACTTCGAGCAACGCCTCGGGCAACGGCCTGAAGGACGTCTACATCGTCGACGCGGTCCGTACCCCCATCGGCCGCTACAACGGCGGCCTGGCGGGCCTGCGCCCCGACGACCTCGCCGCGCACGCCATCCGTGAACTGCTCGCCCGCACCCCGGACCTGGACCCGGCGCGGATCGAGGACGTCTACTTCGGCAACGCCAACGGCGCCGGCGAGGAGAACCGCAACGTCGGCCGCATGGCCGCGCTGCTGGCCGGACTGCCCACCTCCGTCCCCGGCGTGACCGTCAACCGGCTCTGCGCCTCCGGCCTCGAAGCCGTGATCCAGGCGGCCCGCGCCATCGCGGTCGGCGACGCCTCGATCGCCGTCGCCGGCGGGGTCGAGTCCATGACCCGCGCCCCGTACGTCCTGCCCAAGAGCGAGCGGGCCTTCCCCGCCGGGCACACCGAGCTGTACTCGACGACGCTGGGCTGGCGTATGGTCAACCCGAGGATGGACCCGCAGTGGACCATCCCGCTGGGCGAGTCCGCCGAACTCATCGCCGACAAGCACAAGATCACCCGGGAACAGCAGGACGAGTTCGCCCTCGCGTCCCACCGGAAGGCGGCCCAGGCGCGGGCGGCCGGGGCCTTCGACGGTGAGATCGCCCCCGTCTCCATCCCACAGCGCAAGGGCGACCCGGTCGTCCTCGGCGCCGACGAATGCGTACGGGCCGACGCGTCCCTGGCCGCCATGGCCAAGCTGAAGCCGTCGTTCCGCCCCGACGGGGGGACGGTCACCGCGGGCAACGCCTCGCCGCTCAACGACGGGGCCGCCGCGCTGCTGCTGGTGGACGAGGAGGGGCTCGCGGCCACCGGACGGGAGCCGCTCGCGCGGGTCTCGGCGACCGGTGTGCACGCCGTCGACCCCGACTACTTCGGGCTCGCGCCCGTCGCGGCGGTGACGCGGGCGCTGGCCAAGGCGGGCAAGGGGTTCGACGATCTGGACGTCCTGGAGCTGAACGAGGCGTTCGCCGCGCAGGTGCTCGGCTGTGTCGCCGAGTGGCCCGAGTTCGACCCCGCGATCCTCAATCCGCAGGGCGGGGCGATCGCGCTCGGCCATCCGCTGGGGGCGTCCGGTGCGCGACTGGCCGGGACGGTCGCGCACCAGCTGGCGCGCAAGGGCTCGGGCGTCGGCGTCGCCACGCTGTGCATCGGAGTGGGGCAGGGACTCGCCCTCGTCCTCGAACGCTGAGCATCACCACTCGACCCGTCAGGAACCCCAGGACACCCCAGGACACCCCATGACCCTCACCCAGCACGACATCGACCAAGAGATCGCCGCCGAGCACGCCGCCTACGAGAAGCGGGTCGCCGACGGGGCGCCGGTGGAACATCAGCCGCGCCGGGACTACGCGCCGTACCGGTCCTCGGTACTGCGGCACCCGAAGCAGCCGCCGATCCCGATCGACGTGACCAAGGACCCGGAGCTGGTGGAGCTGTCCGCGCCCGCGTTCGGGGAGCGGGACATCACCGAGATCGACAACGATCTGACCCGGCAGCACAACGGTGAGCCGATCGGTGAGCGCATCACCGTCTCCGGCCGGCTCCTCGACCGCGACGGGCGCCCGCTGCGCGGCCAGCTGGTGGAGATCTGGCAGTCCAACTCCGCCGGCCGCTACGCCCACCAGCGCGAGCAGCACGACGCGCCGCTGGACCCGAACTTCACCGGTGTCGGCCGCACCCTCACCGACGCCGACGGGCACTACCACTTCACGACGATCCAGCCGGGCCCGTACCCGTGGCGGCAGCACGTCAACGCCTGGCGCCCGGCCCACATCCACTTCTCGCTCTTCGGCACGGCCTTCACGCAGCGGCTCGTGACCCAGATGTACTTCCCGAGCGACCCGCTGTTCCCGTACGACCCGATCATCCAGTCGGTGACGGACGACGCGGCCCGGCAGCGGCTGGTCGCGACGTACGACCACAGCCTGTCCGTGCCGGAGTTCTCGATGGGCTACGTCTGGGACATCGTGCTCGACGGCCCGCAGGCCACCTGGATCGAAGAAGGGCGCTGACCTGCCATGACGAAGATCGACACCAGCCGTCCCGAGACGGTCCTCCCGACCCCGTCGCACACGGTCGGCCCCTTCTACGGCCACGCCCTGCCCTTCCCCGGCGGCGGCGACATCGCCCCCGTCGGCCACCCGGACACCATCTCCCTCCAGGGCCACATCCTCGACGGCGAGGGCAACCCGCTGCCGGACGCCTTCCTGGAGCTGTGGGGCCCGGACCCGGACGGCAACCTCTCCCGGGTCGACGGCTCGATGCGGCGCGACCCGGCGAGCGGCGGCTTCCTCGGCCGCAACGGCGTGGAGTTCACCGGCTGGGGACGTATCCAGACCGACGCGAACGGGCACTGGACGGCGCGTACGCTGCGGCCCGGCGCACGCGGGCACAACGCGCCGTATCTGAGCGTGTGCGTCTTCGCGCGAGGTCTGCTCGTGCACCTGTTCACCCGGATCTATCTGCCGGGCGACGAGGCCGCGCTCGCCGCCGACCCGCTGCTCTCCCGGGTGGACGAGGCGCGCCGGGGCACGCTGATCGCCGAGGAGCAGGGGCCCGGCGCCTACCGTTTCGACATCCGCCTTCAGGGCGAAGGCGAAACGGTCTTCCTGGAGTTCCAGTGACGTCTGCCGACCCCGACCCCGACCCCGACCCCGACACCGACGCCGACACCGGTCTGCTCGCCCCCGGGTGGACCGGTTCCCCGGCCGCGGCTGCGACGGGCGACGCCGCCTGGCTGCGGGCGCTGCTCGACGCCGAGGCCGCGCTGACCCGCGCCCAGGCCGCGCTGGGGCTGGTCCCCGCCGAGGCCGGGCCGGCGGTGACCTCGGCGGCGGACTCGGCCGCCCTCGACGTACGGTCCCTGGCGGAGCGCGCCCGCGCCGGCGGCAACCCGGTGATCCCGCTGGTCGCGGACCTCACGAAGGCGGTCGGCCCGGAGTACGGGCCGTACGTCCACCGGGGCGCGACCAGCCAGGACATCATGGACACGGCGACGATGCTGGTCGCCGCCCGCACCCTGGACCTGATCCTGGCCGACCTCGGCCGTACGGAGTCCGCACTCGCCGCGCTCGCCGCCGCGCACCGGGACACCGCGATGCCCGGCCGCACCCTCACCCAGCACGCCGTGCCCACGACCTTCGGGCTGAAGGCGGCGGGCTGGCGCTCACTGCTCCTGGACGCCCGGGACCGACTCGCGGTCGTCCGGGCGGGCCTGCCCGCCCAACTCGGGGGCGCGGCGGGCACCTTGGCGGCGTTCACCGTCTTCGGGGCGACCGACACCGCCGCGCTGAGCGCCGCGTACGCACGTGAACTCGGCCTACGCGCACCCGAGTTGCCGTGGCACACCCTGCGCACCCCGATCGCGGACCTGGCCGGGGCGCTGGCCTTCACGGCGGGTGGCCTGGGGAAGATCGCGGTGGACGTCCTCACCCTGGCCCGTACGGAGATCGCGGAGGTCGCCGAGGGCAGCGGGGGCGGTTCGTCGGCGATGCCGCACAAGGCGAACCCCGTACGGTCCACGCTGATCGCGGCGGCGGCCCGGCGGGCGCCCCAGCTGGCGGCGACGCTGTACGGCGCGCTGGCCGCCGAGGACGAACGGCCGGCCGGGGCGTGGCACGCGGAGTGGGAGCCGTTGCGCGATCTGCTGCGGCTGGTCGGGGGCGCGGCGCGGGACGCGGAGGAACTCGTTCGGGGTCTGCGGGTGCACGCCGAGGTGATGCGTCACCACCTGGACCTCACCCACGGGTTGATCGTCTCGGAGCGGCTGGCCGCCGAGCTGGCCCCGGTGCTGGGGCGGGCCCGCGCCAAGGAACTGCTCACCAGGGCGGCCGGGCGCGTCTACGCCGAGGGCCGCCCCCTGGGCGAACTCCTCGCGGAGGAGCCGGAGTTGAAGGACGTCGACCTCGCGGACCTCACCGACCCCACCCACTACACCGGCTCCGCCGGAGCCCTCACCGACCGCGCCTTGGAGCGACGTTGACGAACAAGCTGCTCAACCACCGCGCCGAAGGCCCGACTTCCGCTCCCCCGCTGCTGCTCGGCCCCTCCCTCGGCACCTCCACCAAGCTGTGGGACAAGGTGGCGCCCGAACTCTCGGTCACGCACCGGGTGATCCGCTGGGATCTGCCGGGACACGGCGACTCCCCCGTCGGCCTGATCGCCCCGGGAGCGACCGTCGCCGATCTGGCCGCGCTGGTGCTGGACCTGGCGGACGCGCTGGGCATCGACCGGTTCGCGTACGCGGGGGTGTCCCTGGGCGGCGCGGTCGGTCTTCAGCTGGCGGCACACCATCCGGACCGGGTCTCCTCCCTCGCCGTGCTCTGCTCCTCCGCCCACTTCAACGGGGAGCGGCCGTGGCGGGAGCGGGCGGAGCTGGTGCGCGGGGAGGGGCTGGCCGGGCTGGCGGAGAGCGCCGACTCGCGCTGGTTCACGCCCGGTTTCACCGTACCGGAGCTGGTCGAGGACCATCGGCGCGCCGATCCGGGGGCGTACGCGGCGTGCTGCGACGCGCTCGCCGCGTTCGACATCCGCGAGGAGCTGTCCCGGATCTCCGCGCCCACGCTGCTCGTGGCCGGCCGGCAGGATCCGGCGACGCCGCCCGCGCATCTGCGGGAGATCGCGGACGCGGTGCCCGGGGCGTCGCTGACCGAGATCCCCGGCGCGTCGCATCTGGCCCCCGCCGAGCGGCCGGAGGCCGTACTGGCCGCGCTACGCGGGCACTTCGACGGACACGCGAAGCGGGGGATGGAGGTCCGCCGCCAGGTCCTGGGCGACGTCCACGTGGACCGCGCCCAGTCCCGGCAGGTGCCCTTCACCTCCCGCTTCCAGGACTTCATCTCCCGCTACGCCTGGGGCGAGATCTGGACCGACCCCACCCTCTCCCGCCGTGAACGCAGCATGATCACCCTGACCGCGCTCATCGCCCACGGCCAGTACGACGAACTCGCCATGCACATCCGAGCCGCCCGCCGCAACGGCCTCACCCCCGACGACATCGCCGCCGTCCTCCTCCAAACCGCCGTGTACTGCGGAGTCCCGGCAGCGAACTCCGCCTTCGCGACGGCGCAACGGGTGCTGGCGGAGGAGGACGAGGACGCAAGCGGGGGCGGGGGCGAGGGCTGACCGGATTTCCTGGAATCGGGGGCCGGGGATCCATCGCCCCGGCGTCCGCCGCTAGCCGATCCGGGCGAGCGCCTCCCGTGCCTGTCGGACCAGGCCGTCCGCACCGCAGGACTCGGCCAACGTCAGGCCCCGATTGAGTTCGGAGACCGAGCGGAGGGCGGTGCCGTATTCGACGCGGGCCGCGGCGTGTTCGTACGCGGAGGGCGAGGCCGCCAGGTAGGTGACCGCCTGGCTGTACAGAGAGACCGCGTTACGGCCCGTGGCCAGTGCCGCCTCGACACGGAGGGCCTCGCCGATGGCCGTGTCCGTCCCGAAGCGCTCGGCACGGCGACGGACGGTCGCCGCGAGTTCGGCCGCGCGGCGCGGGTCCTCGGTGGCCAGGGCCCGGGCGAGGGCTCCGCCCCACGTGGCGGAGACCGGGTTGTAGTGGCCCCGGGCGGCCGTCGCCTTCTCGGCGGCCTCCAGTTCGTTGATGGCTTCCTTGGTCCGGCCCACGGCGAGAAGCAGGCGTCCCCGTACGGAACGGGGCTCCGGCAGCACGATGGTCGACGGGTACGGCGGGGCGAAGTTGTACTGCTCGGCGACCTCCCAGGCCTCCTCGACGTGCCCGCGGACCAGGAGCGTGTCGACGAGGTTGCAGGTCGTGGTCCAGTACAGAGGCAGACCGCGACCGACCCGCTCGGCGAGCACCAGAGACTGGCGCAGATGGGACTCGGCCTCCCTGAGGCGGCCGCGCAAGCGGTGTCCGAGCCCGACATAGGCGTGGGCCAGAGCCAGGTGACCGCCGCCCCAGCCGGCGGACTCGTAGGTGCGCAGCGCCTCCGTGTACAGGCTCTCCGCCCGGTCGAGCCGGTCCGCGTAGGCATACGCGCTGGCCAGCATCAGCAGCAGTTCGATGCCCCACTCCGTGTCGGTCCAGCCGAGTCCGGGCGCGAGACGGCCGTTGACGAGAGCACGGTCGCAGAACTCGACGACCTCTTCGGCGTTCTCGCCCCGTGTCATCGCGTCGAAGCCACGCAGGATGAGCAGCGCGCGTTCCGAGTTGTCGTGACCCGTGCAGGTCGCGGCCAGTGTGGCGAGGTCCTGGGAGTGTGTCTGCGGGAGTTCCTCGCCCGCGTGGACGCCCTCCCACATGTAGCGCACCGCCTGCAGTCGCATGCGGGCGGGGCCGGGATCGAGCCGGGCGATCTCCGTGTCGATCGTATCGACGGCTTCGTCCAACTGGTTGTTGTGCAGCAGCACCTGCGACAACCGGAACACCGCGTCCACCCGTTCCGTGCTGTCCAGCCCCGGTTCCGCGAGGGCCGCGCGGAGGTGTTCGACCGTGGTGGCGGGGGAGGTGAGGAGGGTGGCGCAGCCGAGTTCGTAGAGGACTCGGACGCGGATTTCCTGGGGCGGTGGTTCCTTGAGGGCCCGCTCCAGACAGCGGCGGGCGGCGTCCGGGGCGCCCACGGCGAGGTGTTCGCGCGCGGCGGCCCGCAACTGCTCGACCAGTTCGGGGTCACCGTCGGCGTGCACCTCGACGAGATGGCGTGAGGCCGCCGCGGCACCCCGCCCGGACTCGCTGACGACCGTCGCGGCCACGCCGTGGAACGCGGTGCGGATGCCCGGCGGAATCGACTTGTAGACCGCGGTGGCGATCAGCGGGTGCACGAACTCCAGGTCCCCGGCCTCCGCCCGCCGGTTGACGGGACTGGGCTCGGTGAGGATACGGGCCGCGGTCAGCAGGTCGGCGCACTGCGCCGCCGTCTCCCGGCTCAGGGAGGCGAGCCGGGCCACGATCTCCACGGAGATGCCGGTGTGCAGGATGGCCGCCGCCCAGGCGAAGCGGGTGGCGTCGACGCCGAGCGTCTCCAGCCGGGCGACGAGGCCGCGGCCGCGTGCCGTGCGGTTCAGGGCGCGCAGTTCGGCGGCGGAGTCCTCGACCGGTTCCAGTTCGCTGTCCTGCACCTTGGCGAGGAGTTCGACGGTCTCGTACGGGTTGCCGCCGGTCACCGCCCACACCTCGCGGCAGAACGGGTCGTCGGCGTGCTCGCCGACCGTGGCGCGGGTGAGCCCGGCGGTGGCCCCGGGCGTGAGGAGTCTGAGGGTGGGGACCGGGCGGGACTCGGCGGCGACCCGGGCGAGATGGCGGCTGCCCTCGCGGGTGGCCTCACCGGGCCGGTGCGCCACCACGACGAGGACGCACATCTCGGTGAGGCGGTCGACGACGCCGGACAGCCAGTGCAGGGTCTCCTGGTCGGCCCAGTGGGCGTCGTCGATCAGCAGCACGAGCGGCCAGCTCACCCGGGAGAGCCGGTTCATGACGGCGACCAGCCCGTCGCACACGACCTGCGGGTCGGCAGGGCCCTCGCCCGGCTCCGTGAGTCCCAGGGCGGGTCCGGCGATGTCGTACCAGTCGCCCAGGTACTCGCGGACCTCCTCCTCCAGCAGCCCGGTCAGCGCGGGTTTCAGCAGCTGCCGTACGACGTTGAAGGGGACGGACGCGACGGGGTCTCGCCGCCGCGTGCGTACCAGGCCTTGCAGCCGCGTTCCTCGGCGATCCGGCGGGCCTCGGTCAGGAGGGCGGTCTTGCCGATGCCCGCCTCACCGCTGAACACCAGGACACTGCCCGGAGATGCCGTGTCGACGCGGAGTTCGTCGATCGCCTGTGTGAGGGCGGCGATCTCCGCGTCGCGCTCCCACAGGGAAGCCGAGGCGGCCTCACCGGGCCGTCCCTCCGTCATCCCGCTACCTCCCCAGCGTCGCCCGAACGACGTACAGGTGATTGAGCGTAGCCCTCCGGCTGCCGAAGTGGAGGCTGGTCCGGGCACCTATTGCCGTGTCGGGTGACATCGGAGGGCCCCGGGGCGACGCATCCGGCCGCCCACCTGCCGCGTTGAAGGTGATGGACAGTCAACTGCCCGTGATCCGCCACCGTTTTTGCCGTTCTGCGGTATCGGCGGCGTCCCGTCCCCGCCAGGAGAGTCCATGCGCCCACCCGACCCCGGCCGTACCCCGTGCCCCGCCCGGCCCGAGGGGCCCGCACGGTCCCGCGGGGCACTGTTCGCGGGGTCGGTGGGGAACCTCATCGAGTGGTACGAGTTCGGTGTCTACGGCTACTTCGCGACGGTCGTCGCGGCCCGGTTCTTCACGCCGGAGGGCGGCGGTGAGGCCGAGGGGCTGGTGCGGACGTACGCCTCGTTCGCGCTGGCGTTCTTCTTCCGGCCGGTCGGCGCCGCCCTGTTCGGCGCGCTCCCGACGTACGACACGGTCGGCGCCCTCGCACCGTGGCTGCTGACCTTCCTCCGGGTGCTCCAAGGGCTGTCAGCGGGCGGGGAGTTCGGGGGCGCGGTGTCGGTGATGACGGAGTTCGCGCCGCCGGGCAGACGGGGGCTGTACGGGTCGTGGCAGTCGTTCACGGTGGCGCTGGGGCTGCTGGGCGGGGCGGGGGTGTCCGCCTTGCTTGGCACCGACCCGGCGAGCACGGGCGCCCGCCACCCGAGCGTGCTGGGCGCGGTGACCCCGGGGCGCCGGGGGCTGCCACCCCTGCCGGCAGCGGCGCTCACCGTGCGGCCACCGGTACGGCTGACCGTACGGTGAGCAGCCGGGGCGAGAGCCGTGCGGCTGAGGCTCCGCCGGGCAGGCACACCCATCCACCTGCGTCCACTTCGGCGCCAGTCGCCAGTCGTCAGCGGACTCGGGCAGTCGGCGGGGAATCCGCACTCCGGGCCGGCGGACCACTGCGCGGGCCACGCGGCAACTCCGGCGGTCCGGACGGCAGGCGCCTGACGGCAGCACCGGACGGCCGACCGCATGCGGCAGCGATAACACCGTCCGGTCCCGAGGGCAGCCGCCCGGACCGACCGGCAACTCCGGCGGCCCGGACGGCAGACGGCACGCGGCGCCCGCCACCCCGCACCCCGCACCCCGCACCCCGCACGGGGAACGGGGAACGGAGAACGGAGAACGGGGAACGGGGAACGGAAGACTGCGGTGGATGGCACCGCGAGCGGCGGTGGGTGGGGCAATATCCGTGCCCTCTCATCCGGTTTTCACTCCGGCCTCATACGGTTGGTCCATGACGCAGGTGACTCCTCCCGGCTGGTACCCCGACCCCGGGCAGACAAATGACGCGCCCGCCACCGAGCGCTGGTGGGACGGCAAGGCGTGGACGGACCAGGTCCGGCCCGTGGGTTCGGCCGCGGGATTCGGTCCCCCGGCCTACCCGGCGGGCGCCGCTCCCTATCCGCCGGCGCCCGGGGGCCACCCCGGGTATCCGGGCTATCCCGGGTACCTGGCCGCGGCTCCGAAGCGCGGTCTGCGCACCGGGATAGCCGTGGCCGTGGCGGCGGCGGTGCTGGCCAGCATCGGGGTGGGCGTGTACGCCCTGGCCGGCGACGACGGGGGCGGCGGGGGCAGCGCGACGTCCCAGGGCCCCGGCGGACAGAACGGCACGGGCGGTACCGACGGCGGACAGGGCGGGCCGGGCGGCAACTCCGGCGGCCAGGGCGGCCCCGGCGATCCGGGCGGCTCCGGTGGCTCCGGTGGCTCCGGTGGGCAGACCCCGGCGCCGGACGGGTCCGGGCAGCCGCCGCAGCTGGAGGAGGGGTACGCCACCGACACGACCAGCGGTATCAGCATCCCGGTGCCGGACGGCTGGCTGGGCTCGCCGCTGCAGGCCGGTGCGCAGGTGACGACGGAGGCCTCGTACGAGTGCCCGGCGGACGCCACGAAGACCTGCACCCGCGGGGGCGCCTACTCGTCGCCCGCCGAGCTGCTGAAGCTGAAGGCCACCACCGCCGAGGACGCCGCCAAGGAGGACATCTCCCAGGCCGCCGAGGACGCCTACGGCTCCGAGGGCTACGGGAAGATCACCTCGCACGAGGAGCTGGCCTCCAAGGCGGTGACCGTGGCCGGTCAGAAGGGGTACTACGTCCGCTGGAAGGTGGTCACGGGCGAGGGCGACGACGGCTATGTCGAGTCGCTGGCCTTCCCCTCCCCCGCCGACTCCTCGCAGCTCGTCGTGGTCCGCTTCGGCATCGACGTGAGCGACAAGGCCCCCGAGCAGTCGGTGATCGACGAGATCACCAAGGGCATCAAGAAGGCGTCGATCAGCGGGGGCGGCAGCGGCCAGGACGTGTGAGAGCAAGTCGGCCGGGTGGGAATCCTCTCCGCTCCAGAGGAATCCCACCCGGCCGGGGGTACGCGCCGCCCCCGTCCCCACGGTGCGGCGCGATCAGGTCGTCGTCCGGTTCATGCCACGGACGGCGGCCTGAGTCTCACGCGAGGCCGAGCGTCGGGAGCACGGCCGCCTCGATGAACTTGATGATGTACGTCTCGTCCGCGTCCCGGCCCTCCAGAACCGGCCGGGCCCGCAGCACACCGAAGATCTGCGCCGGGATGAACTCCAGCGCCGGATGGTCCGCGGCGACCTCGCCCCGGTCCACTCCCCGGGCGATCATCGCCCTGAGCGCCTCGATCTCCGGCTCCACCAGCGCGTCCCGCAGGGCGGCCTGCAACTCCTCGTCCTGGACGAACGCCTGGCCGAGGGCCTGGAGCAGCCGGCCCTCCAGAACGTAGCCCGCCCCTGCGTGCCGGGCCACCTCGCGCAGATCACCGGCGAGGGTGCCGGTGTCGATCCCCGCGAAGCGGACACTGCGGCGGGCGCGCAGCGCGGCCGCCACGAACTGCGGTTTGGTCCGCCACTGCCGGTAGAGCGTCGACTTGCTGCACCGCGTGGTCGCGGCGACGCCCTCCATGGTCACCGCGTCGTACCCGCACTCACGGATCTGTTCGAGCACAGCGTCGAAGAACTCCTGCTCACGCTCGGGCGTGAGTTTGGAGCGGCGCGAGGCGACGGCCGTCTCCGGCCCCTCCGCTGCCTGCGACGTCATGACTCGTGTCTCCTTCGGTCGTCCCCATGCCGAAAGGCCTGTCGAAACGCCACTGTACCGGAACGCTGTCGTATCGGTACAGTGCCGTATCGATACCCCGCCGTTTCGGTACAGTAGCGTATCGGTACACTCTCGTATCGGTACCAGCACGTATCGGTACGACGCCGTGTCGATCGTCTGTGCCGCCAAGGGAACCAGCGCCACCAGCGCCGTCAGTGAAAGGGCCGGGGGATGGAATGCCGCACCGAGCCTGCGAAAGAGCCGGCCGCCGCGATAGCGCGGCCGCCGCTCGTCCGTGAGTTCCTGCTCGTCGCAGGGCTCTTCCTCGTCTACAAGTTCGGCCGGTTGCTGGCCAACGGCCACACCGCCGAGGCCTTCCGCAACGCCCAGGACGTCTGGGACTGGGAGCGGGCCCTGCACCTGCCGGGCGAGGGGTCCGTGCAGTCCGCGCTGCTGCACGGCGACACGCTGGTCCACGTCGCGAACGTCTACTACGCGACCGTCCACTTCCCGGCCACCGCGGCCTTCCTGGTCTGGCTGTATCTGCGGCGCCCGGAGCACTACGTCTGGGCGCGCCGGGTCCTGGCCGCCCTCACCGCCGCCGCCCTGCTGCTGCACCTCGCGTTCCCGCTGGCGCCGCCGCGGTTGCTGGAGGCCGCGGGTCTCGTCGACACCGGACAGGTGTACGGGCCGACGGTCTACTCGTCGGCGCCGACCACCGACACGCTGGCGAACCAGTTCGCGGCGATGCCCTCGCTGCACTTCGGCTGGGCCCTGATGGTCGCGATCGGGCTGATCGCCGCGACCCGTTCGCGATGGCGCTGGCTCTGGCTGCTGCATCCGCTGGTGACCCTGGTCGTGATCGTCGGCACCGCGAACCACTACTGGCTGGACGCGATCGTGGCGGGCACCCTGCTGGCCGTCGCCCTCGCCGTGATCCAGCTCCCGCACCGGACGGTCACCACCGCCGGGCGGCACGCCCCGGCCCTCGCACCGGCCGAGGAGCCCGTCCTGGTCGGAGCGGGCCGATGAACGCCACCCTCGTCGCCGTCGTCCTCTCCCTGCTCTCCGCCGTCGGCTACGCGGCCGCCGCCGTGGCCCAGGAGCGGCTGGCCGCGCGCAGCGCCGGCACCGGTGTACGGCGGATGCTCGCCAGCGCTGCCTGGTGGAGTTCGGTCGCGCTGAACGCGGGCGCCGCGCTGCTGCACGTCGTGGCGCTCAAGTACGGCCCCCTCACGGTCGTGCAGCCGCTCGGCGCGCTCACGCTGGTGGCGGCGGTGCCGCTCGGGGCGCGGGTGGCGGGGCGGCGGGTCACGGCGACGGAGTGGCGGGGCACCGCGCTCACGCTGGCCGGGCTGGCCGCGATCCTGGTCGTCGCGTCGGGGCCCGCCCCGGACGACGTGCTGAGTCTTCCGGAGGCCGTCGCGGTGGCCGGGGCGACCGTCGTCCTGGTCGGACTGCTCTCCCGGCCCGGCGCCAAGCCGGGGCTGCGCCACGCCGGGGCCTCCGGGATGGCCTCGGGTGTCGCCTCCGCGCTCACCCAGACCGTCACCGTCGCCGCGACGGACCGCTCCGGGTCCCTCCTCGACGTGGAGGTCGTCGTGGTGGCCCTGCTGGTCGCCGCGTTCGCGGTGGGCGGGCTGCTGCTCTCCCAGACGGCGTACCGAGGGGGTCTGGGGGCGCCCCTCGCGGTCGTCACCCTCGCCAACCCGCTGGCCGCCGCGGTGATCGGCCTCTCCCTGCTCGGCGAGGGCCTGCGGGGTGGGGCCGCGGGGGTGCTGCTCGCGGTGGCGGGGGCCGTGATCGCGGCGCGCGGCGTGGTCCTGCTGACCCGGGCGACGGCTCCCACCCCGGTGGACGAGGACCACCCGGTGGCGGCCGTCCTGGCCCTGGAGCCCCACCACGCCCCCACGGAACCGTCGTTGCGACCGCGTCGCCCGAGCACCCCCTCCCCTGGACACCTCACCCCCCTCTGAGCAGACGGGGGGCGGGAGGCGCTTACCGGCGCTGACAGCGCGCCGCCTGCGCCCACCCGTGCCGCCCCAGCGGCACGACTGCCCGCAGTTGCAACAGGCGGACGCGCCCCTGGGGCCGCAGGCCCCCCAGGGGCGCGGGGAACTGCGCGATCAGCCACGTACGGCCGCTACCCGCCCGATCACAGGTCCCGCCGAGCTACTAGGCGCCCGGGCCCCAAGTCGCCCGGCGCCTACCGCCGCCCCAACGCCGGATCACTCACCCCGACCCGCCCGTTCTCCACGTGTCCGGCGAACCTCCGGAGGAACCCCCCGGTGGCGGTGACCGTCAGGTCGTACCACCGTCGGCTGGAGCGCAGCTCGAAGACCTCGCGGACGATCCCCCCGGCCCGCACCCGAACCGTCCGGGCCCGCCCCCCGTACGCGCTGACGACCTTCAGACTCACCGCGGCGGAGCCCCTGTTGGTGAAGGTCAGCTCCACATCGTCGCCGACGTGCCGCGCGGTGACCTCGGCCCCACGCACCGCCCCCGGCCCCTCGAAGACCCGCAGGAAGCCGTTCGGCCCGTGCACCGTGAGGTCGTACGACCCCCCGGCGGCCGCGGAGCTCCACGTGTCCGAGACGGCCTTGCCCGCCTCGGTCGTGTACGTCCACGGCCCGTCCGTACGGTTGCCGGACGTGACCAGGAACGCCGCCCCCGCCCTGCCGCCGGAGGCGAACGTGAGGGTGAGGGTCCCGGCCTTCGGGTCGACGGAACCGTCCACCCGGGGCGCGTACTTGAGCGGCCGGGCGGGACGCAGCCCCCGCTCCTGCCGGGGCATGCTCGGGTCCGCCGGCACGGCCGGCTTGTAGTCGGGGTGCCGTTCCCGGTCCTGCGGCTCGTACTCGTCGGTGCCGGGCAGCGCGGCGGGCCGGCTGTCCTTGCGGGAGAAGTCGAACGCGGCGGTCAGGTCGCCACAGACGGCCCGCCGCCACGGCGAGATGTTCGGCTCCTTCACCCCGAACCGGCGCTCCATGAACCGCAGGATCGAGGTGTGGTCGAGGGTCTCCGAGCAGACGTAACCGCCCTTGCTCCAGGGCGAGACGACCAGCATCGGGACGCGCGGGCCGAGCCCGTAGGGTCCGGCGACCCGGTTGGCGTCGCCCTTGTAGAGGTCGAGGGAGACATCGACCGTGGACTTTCCGTGGGACGCGTCGCGCGGCGGCAGCGGCGGGACGAGGTGGTCGAAGAAGCCGTCGTTCTCGTCGTAGGTGATGAAGAGCGCCGTCTTCGCCCAGACCGCCGGGTTGGAGGTCAGCGCGTCGAGGACCTGGGAGATGTACCAGGCGCCGTAGTTCGAGGGCCAGTTGGAGTGCTCGGAGAACGCCTCGGGGGCGGCGATCCAGGAGATCTGCGGCAGCTTCCCCGCCTTGACGTCGGCCTTCAGCAGGTCGAAGTAGCCGTCGCCGGCCTTGGCGTTGGTCCCGGTGCGGGCCTTGTCGTACCAGGGGTCGCCCGGCTTGGCGTTGCGGTACTTGTTGAAGTAGAGCAGCGAGTTGTCGCCGTAGTTGCCCCGGTAGGCGTCCGCTATCCAGCCCCAGGAGCCGGCCGCGTCCAGGCCGTCGCCGATGTCCTGGTAGATCTTCCAGGAGATCCCGGCCGCTTCGAGGCGCTCGGGGTAGGTAGTCCAGTCGTAGCCGAGTTCGTCGTTGCCGAGGACGGGGCCGCCGCCCTTGCCGTCGTTGCCCGTGTGCCCGGTCCACATGTAGTAGCGGTTGGGGTCGGTCGAGCCGATGAACGAGCAGTGGTAGGCGTCGCAGACGGTGAAGGTGTCGGCGAGGGCGTAGTGGAACGGGATGTCCTCGCGGGTCAGGTACGCCATCGTCGTGGTGCCCTTGGCCGGCACCCACTTGTCGTACTTGCCGGCGTTGTAGGCGGCGTGCCCGTCCGGCCAGCTGTGCGGCAGGCCCTCCAGGAACTGCATCCCGAGATCGTCGGCCTCCGGGTGGAACGGCAGCACGTCCTTGGCGCCGGCCGTGCCGTCCGACTGGTGCCACACGCTCCTGCCGTGGTCCAGCGTCACCGGGTGCGGGTCGCCGAAGCCGCGTACCCCTCTCAGCGCGCCGAAGTAGTGGTCGAAGGACCGGTTCTCCTGCATCAGGACGACGATGTGCTCGACATCCTCGATCGTCCCGGAACGGTGGTGCGCGGGCAGCGCCGCGGCCCGCTGGATGCTGGCCGACAGTGCGCTGAACGCCGTTGTGGCGCCCGCGACTTGGAGGAATCGCCGCCGGTTGACTTCAGGCATGGGTGACTGACCTCTTGTCCTGACGTGGTGCGTCGGATGTGATCGGGTGTGGCCTACGCGCAAGGAATGGTCCAAGAGGAACGAACGCCGGGGAAGGGTCCGTGGCGCGGGTGTGACGCGGGGAGGTCCGCCGTGCGAACAGCGGCGGGCGGGCCGCCCTCCTCCTGGCAAAGCCGTGCGCAGCGGGCTTCCGTCTGACGGAAGGGGTCTTGCCCGGCCCCGCGCCCGCTCAGGAATGTGGTGGCACGCGGGGCGACACGGCTCCGCTCACCGGGTTCTCAGGGTTCTCAGGGACGGGATCGCCATGCCTCACATGACCGCCTTCGCCAGGAATCAGTGGTACGTCGCCGCCTACGCCGAAGAGGTCGGGCGGGAGCTCCTCGGCCGGACGATCCTCGGGGAGCCGCTGGTGTTCTACCGGACGGAGGAGGAGGGGACGCCGGTCGCGCTGCACGACCGGTGTGTGCACCGCCGGTACCCGCTGTCGGAGAGCGGGCTGGACGGCGACCGGATCGTCTGCGGGTACCACGGCTTCACGTACGACACGACCGGCGCCTGTGTGTACGTGCCGGGGCAGAAGCGGATACCGCGGACGGCGCGGGTGGCCTCGTACCCGGTGGTCGAGCAGGACTCGCTGATCTGGGTCTGGATAGGCGACCCGGCGCTCGCCGACCCGCAGACCATCCCCCGGGCCAAGCACCTGGCCGCCCCCGGCTGGACGACCGTGCGCGGTATGGAGCCGATCGACGCCGACTACGGGCTCCTCGTCGACAACCTGCTCGACCTCTCCCACGAGACGTATCTGCACGGCGGCTACATCGGCACCCCCGAGGTCGCCGAGACGCCGATCACCACCGAGGTCGACGAGGGCGCCGGTGTCGTACGGGTGAGCCGGCACATGGACGACGCCGAGTGCCCGCCGTTCTACGCGAAGTCGACCGGCATCGAGGGCCGGATCACCCGCTGGCAGGACATCGAGTACTTCGCCCCGTGCCTGTACCTGCTGCACAGCCGGATCGCCCCCGTGGGCGTGCTCCCCGAGGCGGACGGCAGCGACCCGAACGGCTTCCACACCGAGATCACCTATGCGATCACCCCGTCGGCGGACGGCAAGGTGTACGACTTCTGGATGGTCTCGCGGGACTGGGCGACCGAGAGCGACGAGGTCACCGAGTTCCTCAAGGGCAACAACCACACGGTCGTCATGCAGGACGTCGTCGCGCTGAACCTGCTCCAGGAGACGCTGGGCACCGAGCGCACCGGCTACCAGGAGCTGAGCATCAACATCGACACCGGTGGTCTGGCCGCCCGGCGGATCCTCGCCCGGCTGGTCGAGCAGGGTGAGAAGCCCGTGGAGAAGGTCCAGTGAGCACACCGCCCACGCTCCGGACCGGAGGGACCGGCGAGGTCTACCGCATCGACTGGCTGCCGGGCACGGACATCCTGCACGGCACCTGCCACTGCGGGCGGGAGCACACCGCGCAGGACCCGATCGAGATGTGGGAGTGGATGCTCGCCCACCCCCAAGGACACGAGCCGCAAGGCTTGGAGCCGCAAGGAAACAGCTCATGACCTCGACCTCCACGTCACCCGTCTACGAGGCCGAACTCGTCGTCGAGGGGCGCGAGTTCGCCGCCGACGGCGTGCTCGCCCTCACCCTGCGGCATCCGCTGGGCGAGGAACTCCCCGCCTGGGAGCCGGGCGCGCACATCGACGTACTGCTGGGCCCGGAGCTGGAGCGCCAGTACTCGCTGTGCGGTGATCCGGCGGACCGTACGACGTGGCGGATCGGGGTCCTGCGGGAGCCCGACGGGCGCGGCGGATCGGCGTATGTGCACACGGAGTTGGCGGCGGGCGACAAGGTCCGGGTGCGCGGGCCGCGCAACAACTTCGCCCTGGAGCCGGTGGCCCGCTACCGGTTCGTGGCCGGCGGCATCGGCATCACCCCCATCCTGCCGATGCTGGCCGCGGCCGAGGCGGCGGGCGCCCAGTGGTCCCTGCTGTACGGCGGGCGCAGTCGTGAATCCATGGCGTTCCGGGCGGAGTTGGAGGCGTACGGGGACCGGGTGACCGTCGCCCCGCAGGACGAGACGGGGCTGCTCGACCTCGGGTCCGTGCTGGACGGGCTGCCCGAGGACACCCTCGTCTACTGCTGTGGGCCCGGCGCGCTGCTCGACGCGGTGGAGGAGCGGTGTCCCGGCAAGGCGCTCCGGGTCGAGCGGTTCCGGCCGAAGGAGCAGGAGACGGGCCCGGACAGCGAGTTCGAGGTCGTCCTGGAGCGGTCGGGGAAGACCGTCACGGTTCCCGTCGGGGTCTCCGTGCTCGACTCCGTGCGGGCCGCCGGGGTCGAGGTGCTGTACTCCTGCGCGGAGGGCACCTGCGGGACCTGTGAGACGGACGTCCTGGAGGGCACCCCCGACCACCGCGACTCGGTGCTCAGCGAGGAGGAGCGCGAGGCCGGGGAGACCATGCTCATCTGTGTCTCCCGGTGCCGGGGTTCACGGCTGGTGCTCGACCTGTAGCGACGGGCGCACGGCGGTGCCGTGGCCCGCGGCCCTCCCCGGCACGCACAGGTCGGCCTCGATCCGGGCGACCGTGGCCAGCAGCGGGGGCAGCAGGTCGCGGCGTACCGACTCGACCGAGGTGCGGCCGGCGTGGACGGGGATGTTCACGGCGGCCACCACCTCGCCGTCGCGGTCCCGGACCGGGGCGGCGACCGAGCGGAGCCCCTCCTCCAGCTCCTGGTCGACGACGGCGTACCCCTGGCGTCGTACGCGCCGCAGCTCGGCCCTGAGCCGGTCGGCGGAGGTGAGGGTGCGCCGGGTGAAGGCCTCGGGGACGACGCGGGCCAGCCGGGCGTCGATCTCCTCGTCCGGCAGATGCGCGAGGATCACCCGGCCGACCGAGGTGACCTGGGCCGGGAAACGGGTGCCCACGGTGATCGTCGCCGTCATGATGCGGCTGGTGGGGACCCGCGCCACGTACACGATGTCGTCGCCGTCGAGGACGCACAGCGAGGACGACTCCCCCACCTGCGCGACCAGCCGCTCCAGATGCGGTACGGCGAGGTCGGGGAGGGTGAAGGCGGCCAGATAGGCGTAGCCGAGTTCCAGCACGCGCGGGGTCAGCCGGAACAGCCGGCCGTCGGTGTGGACGTACCCGAGGTCGACGAGGGTGAGCAGGAAGCGGCGGGCGGCGGCCCGGGTCAGCTCGCACGTCCGGGCGACCTCGCTCAGGGTCAGCGCGGGGTGCTCGGCGTCGAAGGCGCGGATGACCGCGAGGCCCCGCTCGAAGGACCGGACGAAGTGCGGTGCACGGTCCGCGTGCGGTGCACGGTCCACCTGGGGTGCGGGGTCCGCGTGGGGCGCGCGGTCCGCGCCGAACCGGTCTCGATCGGGCATCGTCGCCTCCAGGAAGCCGCCAGGGCCTGTGACGCTGGTCGTACGCCGGTGCGCTCTGCGCACGCTAGGAGCACACTTCCGCAACTGTCAACGCATCTGCACAGCAAGGGCATTGACCCGCGACCGACGGCGTTCTACCTTCCCGCTGAGCACTTCTGTGCGGTGTGCGCACAGCCTGTCGAGGACATCCGTCGAAGCGCGTTCCCGTCTGGGGGAGTCATGCGTCGTCTGCTCATCGGCCTCGCGGCCGGCACCTTGTTCACCGCCGCGACCGCCTGCGGTTCGTCCGACTCCGGTTCGGGCGGCGGGGGTTCGGCCTCCGGCGGCACCACCACGCTCAAGCTGGGCGTCATTCCCATCATCGATGTCGCCCCGATGTACCTGGGCGAGAAGAAGGGCTTCTACAGCGAACGCGGGCTGAAGCTGGAGCCGACGCTCGCGCAGGGCGGGGCGGCGATCGTGCCCGGTGTCGTCTCCGGGCAGTTCGACTTCGGTTTCAGCAACATGACCTCGCTGCTGGTCGCCCAGTCCAAGAGCGTGCCGGTCAAGGCCGTGGTGAACGGGGTGGCCTCCACCGGGAAGCCGGGCGCCGACTTCGCGGAGATCGCCGTGCCGAAGGGCAGTGAGCTGAAGTCCGCCAAGGAGCTGGAGGGCAAGAAGGTCGCGGCCAACACCCTCGGCAACATCTGCGACACCTCGGTCAACGAGTCGGTCCGCAAGGACGGCGGCGATCCGTCGAAGGTGGAGTACGTGGAGATGCCGTTCGACCAGATGCCGGCCGCGCTGTCCAAGGGGCAGGTCGACGCGGCCTGTGTGGTGGAGCCCGCGCTCGCCACCATCAAGTCGCAGGGCGGCACGGTCCTGGCGTCGAACTTCGTGGACGTCTCCCCGGACCTCACCGTGGCCATGTACTTCACCTCGGAGCAGTACGCCGCGAAGAACCCGGAGTTGGTGAAGAAGTTCCAGGAGGCCACGGCCGAGTCGCTGGCGTACGCCGACGAACACCCGGACGAGGTACGGGAGATCATCACCACGTACACGAAGATCCCGCAGAGTCTGCTGGATTCGGTCGTGCTGCCCCGCTGGCCGGCCGAGCCGGACCGGGCCTCCATCGAGCGGCTGGCCGAACTGGGGCAGCAGGACGGCCTGTTCGAGAAGGCCCCGGACCTGGACAAGCTGCTGCCGTGAGGGGTGGAGACGCCGTCCTCGGCGCGGCCGGGCTCGCGGGGTTCCTCGCCGTGTGGGAGGCGGCCCCGCGGCTCGGTCTCGTCGAGGACGCCTATCTCCCGCCGGTGAGCCGGGTCGCCGACGCGCTGGCCGCCGAACTCGCCGACGAGACCTTCTGGACGGCGCTCGGCGACACCCTCACCGGCTGGGCGGTGGGCCTGCTGATCGCCGTGACGGCCGGGATCGTGACGGGAGTCGTCATCGCCGTCGTCCCGTATCTGCGGGAGGCGACGACGTCCACGATCGAGTTCCTGCGCCCGATCCCCTCGGTCGCCCTGATCCCCCTCGCGGTCCTCCTCTACGGCAGCGAACTGCGGTCGGTGCTGCTGCTGGTGGTCTACGCGTCCTTCTGGCAGATCCTGATCCAGACCCTGTACGGCGTCCAGGACGTCGACCCGGTCGCCGAGGAGACGGCCCGCTCCTACGGCCTCGGCACCTGGGCCCGGGTCCGGTACGTGCTGTGGCCCACGGCCCTGCCGTACGTCATGACGGGGGTGCGGCTGGCCGCCGCGGTGGCCCTCATCCTGGCGGTGACCGCCGAACTGGTCATCGGGGCACCGGGGTTGGGCCAGCGCATCGCGGTGGCGCAGACCTCGCAGGCGGTGCCGGAGATGTACGCGCTGGTGGTGGTCACCGGTCTGCTGGGGCTGCTGATCAACGTGGGCGCGCGGACGGTGGAGCGGCGGGCGCTGGCCTGGCACCAGTCGGTGCGCGGGGAGGTGGCGGTGTGAGCGTGCGCCGTGTGCTGCTCCGGGTGGTGTTCGTCGTCGCGCTGCCCCTCGTGCTGGTCACGGTCTGGTGGTTCGCGTCGGCGGGCAGCACCGATGTGTTCTGGCCGCCGCTGCGCACGATCCTGACCACCTTCCCGGACGTCTGGACCGCCGAGCGACTGCGCGCCGACGTACTGCCCAGCCTGTTGCGGCTGTCCGCCGGTTACGCCCTGGCGGCCGTCGTCGGGGTGGCGCTCGGCACGGTCATCGGCTCCTCCCGGCGGGTGCGGGCGGTCTGCGAACCGGTCCTTGAGTTCCTGCGGGCGGTCCCGCCGCCGGTCCTCGTCCCGGTCATCATGCTGTTCGCGGGC
Source organism: Streptomyces sp. NPDC107538 (assembly GCF_055657445.1). Lineage (NCBI taxonomy): Bacteria > Bacillati > Actinomycetota > Actinomycetes > Kitasatosporales > Streptomycetaceae > Streptomyces > Streptomyces sp. NPDC107538. The sequence continues at coordinate 283,308 of NZ_JBVKAY010000006.1, forward strand.
ATCGGCGACACGATGAAGATCGCGGTCATCGCGAGCGGCTGTGTCTGGCCGATCCTGCTCAACACCGTCGAGGGCGTGCGCGCGGTGGACTCGGTGCTGTCCGAGACGGCCCGGTCGTACGGCATCACGGGCGCCGCCCGGCTGCGGAACGTGGTGCTGCGCTCGGCGAGCCCGCAGATCTTCGCGGGGCTGCGGCAGGCGCTGTCCATCGGCATCATCCTCATGGTCATCAGCGAGATGACCGCGTCCAGCAACGGGCTGGGGTACACCATCGTGCAGTTCCAGCGCGGTTTCGCGGTCCCCGACATGTGGACCGGCATCCTCGTCCTCGGTCTGCTCGGGTTCCTGCTGTCCGTCGTCTTCCGGCTGGTCGAGCGGCGCGTCCTCGGCTGGTACCACGGTCTGCGCGCGTCCTCCCGGCGGTCGGGGTGAAACCGGAGAAGGAGCGGCGGACCATGCTGGACGTACGCGGTCTGAAGAAGGTCTACGAGGGTGCCGGGCGTCGGGTGGAGGCGGTGCGGGACCTCACCTTCACCGTCGACCCGGGTGAACTGGTCTGTCTGGTCGGCCCGTCGGGCTGCGGCAAGACGACCCTGCTGAAGTGTGTGGCCGGGCTGCTGGAGCCGACGGCCGGTCAGATCCTGCTCGGGGGACGGCCGGTGGCGGGCCCGCCACCGGGGATGGCGGTCGTCTTCCAGGAGTACGGGCGCAGCCTGTTCCCCTGGATGCGGGTCCGCGACAACGTCGAACTCCCGCTGAAGCAGAAGAAGTTGAGCAGGGAGCGGCGGCGCGGGCTGGTGGACGACGCGCTGGCCTCGGTCGGGCTGGCCGACGCGGCGGGCGCGTACCCCTGGCAGCTGTCCGGCGGGATGCAGCAGCGGGTCGCGATCGCCCGCGCGCTGGCGTACGAGCCTCAGGTGCTGCTGATGGACGAGCCGTTCGCGGCGGTGGACGCGCAGACCCGTGCCGATCTGGAGGATCTGGTGCGGGGCCTGTGGCGGGAGCGGGGCATGACGGTCCTGTTCGTCACCCATGACATCGACGAGGCCGTCTATCTGGGCGAGCGGGTCCTGATCCTCTCCGCCTCCCCCACCGTCGTACGGGAGCAGCTGAAGGTCGATCTGCCCGCCGGACGGGATCAGTTGCACACCCGGGTGGCCCCGCGGTTCGCGGAGCTGCGGACGCATGTGTACGAGCAGATCCAGGCGGCCAAACGAGGGGTTCCCGGGGGCGTGCCCCTGGACAAGGATTGACCTCCGGCGCCGTCGGCGACCTGAACGCCGGCGGCACCGGAGGGGGTGCGGCTCACCGCTCGGGGGAGGGCACCACGCTCAGATGGCCGAGGGCGGCCCGCCGGGGGCGGCGGGGCCTGCGGACGGGGTTGGCCGGACGGTCCACCTCGCGCAGCACGAGGGTCATCCGGTGGTAGCCCAGGTCGCGGAGGGTGTCGGGGGTCTCGCCGACGATCCGGCAGTCGGTGGCGCCCCAGCGCGGGTCGGGGTGCACCACGGGGCGTACGGCGCCGTCGTGCCGGCCGGCGGCGGGGCCGACCGTGCGGAGCCAGTGCGGGAGGCCGTGGCGGTAGGCGGCGTCCATGATCGGGTCCTGGGCGATGTCCCGGCGGATGGACTGCAGGCCCCGGTCCTGGGGGTGGTGCTCCACCGCGGCGGCGACATGGGCGAGCATCGGCAGACACCAGCTGGACTCGTGGTCCCCGAGGACCGTGGCGGCGTCCGGGTGGAAGAGCACGAAACGCAGGAAGTTGTCGTCGGGCATGGCCGTCGGATGCGGTCCCACATTGCCGAAGAGCGACCGGAAAGCGGCGTTGGCGACGACGACGTCCCAGCGGTGGTCGAGGACGGCGGACGGGAACAGCACGGAGTCCAGCAGCACGGCGTAGTCCTGCAGATACGCCTGCGCGTCCCGGGTTTCGAGACTGTCGGGGACGGGCCGCGGTACCGACCGCCGCCCTCCTGCCTGATATGCCATCGGGAGGTCACCCCTCTTGCCTATGCGGCCTTCTCGCGGCGCCTTGATCCTGGTGCCCCGGCCGGAGGCGTGTCAACTATCGTGGCATTTGGCGCCGGTTGACGGCTGAATCTCGCCACAGTTGTGGCGAGACCTGGATGTGAGTTCGACCCAACCGCTAGTCTCCCCGCAGTTCACGGTGTACTTGCCGGGACCAGGGTCTCGCGCCAGGCTTGGATCCACGGATTCCGCAGTACCGCGAAATTGGCCTGAGAGAGACGTAGGAGATCTGTCGGTGACGGATGGCTTCGAGGTTCCGGACGCCGCGGCGACGGTTCTGCTGCCGGCCGTCGTGGCCCGTGTCACCGCGCTGGCCGACAAGCTGCGCGTTCGGCACACGGAGGTCTTCGACACCCGACGGCTCTCGGTCGCCTCGGGCGTGCCGGAGGCGGTGGTGAAGGCCCTGCTGAGCGGGCAGCGCGCCGGTGAACCGGACGTCCAGGCCCGCTTTCTGCAGCGGCTGGGCCTGCTGCGCCGCACCCGGCTCAAGCCGGGCGGCCGGAAGTACACCCAGCAGGAGATCGCCGACGGCGCCGGGATGTCGCGCCAGCAGGCGGGTGCCCTGATCAACGGGGACCGGCGTCCCACGATGGAGCACTGCGACGCCATCCAGCGCTTCTTCAGAGTGCACGCCGGCTTCCTCACCGCCGAGGACCCCGAGGCGCTGGCGAGCGCCCTGATGCGGACCGAGCAGGAGCTTCTCCAGCAGCTCGCCGACCGTGAGCGCGCGGCGGCCGAGGCCGCGGACGACCCGCTGCAGCGGCTGCTGCAGAACCACGGGGTGCGCTCCATCGCCTGGCGGGCGGCACAGCTGCCCACCGACCAGCACCGCGACAAGGTCGCGGAGTGGCTGGACATGCTGCTGGAGAGCGTCAAGCGGCCCGAGTCCTGACCGGGGGAGATCTGTGGGCATCGGAAAGGAAATGCGCCGTCTGTGCGGCGAGTTGGTCGGCGAGATCGACCTGCCGGCACCGGCGGACCCCGCCGACCTCTACGGCGCCCTGTGCGACGCCATGAGCAGACGCCGCGGCCGCCCCGTCCACTACCGTACGGCCGCCTTCCCGCCGGGCACGGCCAGTGGGCTGTGGCTGGACATGGCCGAACAGGACCTGGTCGTCATCGAGGAACGCACCGCGCCCGACCACCAGTTGGTGATCCTCGGCCATGAGCTGTGGCACATGCAGGCCGGGCACTGCGGCCGGCAGGTCGAGGGTGCCGCGGTCGCCGCGCGCTTATTGAGCCGGGACACGGAACTGCGCGACACCGATCTGCGGGACACGGTGCTGAAGGTCGCCGCCCGGACCCGTTTCGATCTCGCCGACGAGCAGGACGCCGAGAGCTTCGGACTGCTGCTGGCCAGCAAGTGCCGTACGTGGCTGGCCGGTTCGGCGCTGCGCGGGCCGGTGCGCCGCGACCACCTGGCGGGCCGTATCGGGGCCTCGCTGGGCTACCGCGGGCCGCAGGGCTGAGCGGCCGGAACGCCGAGACCCACGAGACGCGAAGACGCAGCGGACATGGACGGGCCCAGCTACTACATTCCGGCTGTCGCGATGACGATCGCGCTGGCCTCGAAGACGCCCGCGCTGCTGCGGAACTGGGGCGACCCGCTGATCAGATCCGTGTGCGCGCTGATGACGCTGGCCGCGCTGGTCTTCTGCTTCGCCGCGCCGCCGACGATCACCGAGCTGAACCACGTCACCGGCGTCACCAACGTCTCGGCGCCCGTCGTCTACTTCCTGCTGAGCGCCTTCAGCGGCTCCTGTCTGGTGCTGATCACCAACTGGCGGGGCGGCCCGCCCGAGTCGACCCGCAGGCTCTCCCGCCGCTGGATCGCCGGGTACGGCGCGGTGTGCGCGGCGATCGTGGTGCTGTTCGTGCTCGGCGACGCGTCCGTGGAGCGGGTGCGGGACTTCGACACGTACTACGCCGACGCCCCGTTCCTGCGCGAGATGATCGTGCTCTATCTGGTCGGGTTCACCGTCGCGGGTGTCGCGATGAACGTCATGTGCTGGCGCTGGGCGCTCCAGGTACGCGGCTGGCTGCGCGCCGGGCTGCTGATCATCGCCTCCGGTTTCCTGCTCAACATCCCGTTCGCGGCGGTCAAACTGATCGCCGTGGTCGCCCGCTGGCAGGGCGGCGACCTGGACTTTCTGAGCACGGACGTCGCCCCGCTGCTGGCGTCCGTCGGCGCCCAGGTCGGCGCGGTCGGCTTCTGTCTGCCGCTGGCCGGGGAGCGCCTGGACGACTCCTGGACCATCTGGTCCATGTACCGCCGGCTCGGCCCGCTGTGGCGGGAGTTGCGCCCCGTCTGGGGCCAGGCGAGCCACGAGGTACGGATCTCCTGGTGGGCCCCGGCGAGGCTCCGGATGACCCAGCGGGAGTCCGACATCCACGACGGCATGCTCAGCCTGTACCCGTACTTCGACTCCGGGGTACGGGCCAGGGCGTACGACGCGGCCGTCGCGTCGGGTTCCGAGCCCGTCCAGGCGCGGGCGGAGGCCGACGCGGCGATGGTGACGGCGGCGGTCCGGGCCAGGGAGGATGATCCGGAGGGCCGGGTCATCAGCTCGGCCGGCGCCGACACGCCCGCCCCGCCCGCCGAGAACCCCCGTGACCTCGTCAGGATGTCCATCGCCCTGCGTCAGTCACCCGTTGTAGCGGCCGCCCGCGAATGGGCCGCCGCGACCAGGTCAGAGAGCGACTTCCATGAGAGAACCCGTTAGCGGTCCGCGCGACGCGGCGGTCACGACCGCCGCCCGCGCCCGCGCCGTCGTCGTCGGCGCGGGCCTGGCCGGTCTGCTGGCCGCCGCCGCGCTGCGCGACCACGCCGAGGTCGTCGTCGTCGAACGCGACGCGCTGCCCGAGGGGCCGGAGCCCCGCAAGGGTGTCCCCCAGGCCCGGCACGCCCATCTGCTGTGGTCCGGCGGGGCGCGCGCCATGGAGGACCTGCTGCCGGGGGTCACGGACGCCTGGCTGGCGGCCGGAGCCCGGCGCATCCCGCTGCCGACCGGTCTGGTCTCCCTGTCACCGCAGGGCTGGGTCCGGCGCTGGCCCGAGATGGAGTTCATGATCGCGTGCAGCCGCGATCTGCTGGAGTCGGTCGTCCGCGCCCAGTTGCTCGCCGGGCCCCGGGTCACCGTGCTCGACCGCACCGAGATCCTGGGGCTGGAGGGCGACGCCTCCCGGGTGACGGGGCTGCGGGTCCGTTCCGTCGACGGCGAGGAGCGGGTGCTCGGCGCCGACCTGGTGGTGGACGCCGCCGGGCGCGGTTCGCGGGGCACCGCGTGGCTCGACGCGCTCGGCGTGGCGCCCGCGCCGATGGAGGAGGTCGACTCCGGGCTCGTGTACGCCACCCGGCTCTTCCGGGCGCCCGCGGGCACCGAGGAGTACCCGGTGGTCAATGTGCAGCCGGACGGCTCGCAGCCGGTGCCGGGGCGCAGCGCGACCCTGGTGCCCGTCGAGGGCGGGCGCTGGCTGGTGACGCTGTCGGGCACCCGGGGAGGCCAGCCGACCTCCCTCGCCGAGGAGTTCGAGCCGTTCGCGCGTGACGTCAGGGACCCGGTCGTGGGCGAGCTGATCGCCCGCGCCGAGCCCCTGACGGACGTCGTGATCACCCGTAGCACGATCAACCGGCGGCGCTTCTTCGAGAAGGTGTCCGGCTGGCCCGACGGCTTGGTCGCGATCGGCGACTCGGTCGCCACGTACAACCCGATATACGGCCACGGCATGTCCGTCGCCGCGCAGAGCGCCGTACTGCTGCGTGAACGGGTCGCCGCCCACGGGCTGTCGGCGCCCGGGCTGGCGCGACGGGTGCAGAAGGCCGTGGCGGTGCCGGTGACGCTCGCCTGGGAGCTGGCCACGGGCGCGGACATCCGTTACCCGGAGGCCATCGGCAAGCGCCCGAACGCCGCGCGCAGGCTCTTCGGCCGCTATGTGGAGCGGCTGATGCGTACCGCGCTGGGCCGCCCCCTGGCCTTCAAGGCATACCTCGGCGTGATCACCCTCACCGAGCCCATCGCTGCCCTGGTCCGGCCGGAGGTGGTCCTCGCGGTACTCCGCGGCCCCGTCAAACCCCCGTTGACGGCACCACCCCTGACGGACCATGAGCGGGAGACGGTGCTGGGCCCGGCGCCGCGGTAGCCCCCGCGGCGACATCCGCGCGTCGGGGCGGGGGGATTGTCAGTGGTGGACGGCAAGCTGGGAGGGTGCCCCCCGTGTGCCGGGGCGGCATGGAGTTCCGCCGATCCGACCAGGGGAGAGCCGTTCGATGCCGACCGCCGTACTGACCGACCGCGAGCGCGCCGCCGTACAGGCCTATCTGCGGCTGCTGGGGACCGTACGAGCGGCCTTCGACGGGCCGCCCGAGTCCCGCCGACCACCCGTGGTGCCGCCCGCCGCGCTCGCCGAGGCGGAGCAGGCACTGGCGGCGGCGGGCCTGTCGGGGAACGAGGAGGAGTTCTTCCGGCTGCTCCGGAGCTGGTGCCCGGAGAGGTGACCGCTCGCGCCGACGGTCCGCCGGAACTCCCCGCGAACCGTCGGCGCTACGCGGCCCCCAGCCCGGACCGGCCCTAGGTCAGCTGCATCCGGGCGGCCTGGTCCACCAGTTGTCGCAGGGCCGGCAAGTAGGTCTCGTCGCCGCCCAGTTCGTCGAGGAGGCGGTGGGCGTCGTCGCGGTGGGCGGTGAGGTCCTTCTCGTAGCGCCGGAGCACGACGGGGGCGAGGAGTGTCTCGCGGAGTCGGGCGCGGGCGGGTTCGGAGGTCCGCGCGGTGACGGCGAGTTCGACGACGTCTGCCCTCGATCCGGGCGGGGTCTCCGCCAGGGCGCAGGCGAGGAGATACGTGGCCGTGCCGTTGAGCAGGTCCTCGTCCCGGCCCGAGAGCAGGTCCTCCTGGTCGTTGAAGAGCTGCCAGAGGATGCCGAAGACCTCGCCGAACTCCCGCCACCGTGCGATCCGTTCGGCCCCGGAGCCGCAGAGGATCGCGGCCATCGCCGTGATCATCGCGAAGGGGGCACCGGACTTCCCGCGATAGGCGGCGAGGACCGTGTCCGGTGAGGTGCCCGCGATGTCGCCGCGCAGATCCCTCAACTGCCCTTCCACGGCGTCGATCCAGCAGGTGACGATCTCACCGGTGAGCGCGTTGCGGACGGCGTCCGGCACCGGCTGGGACTGGACGACCCTGATGGGGAGGGCCTGTCCACCGAGGACGGACGCGAGCAGCGCCTCGTCCGGGCCGAGTCCGGCGGGGGTGTGCGCCCGCTGGCCGTCGGCCAGGTCGTCGAGGTAGCAGGCGGAGGTCCACCACAGGACGTGCACGGCCGACAGGGGCACGGCCGGCCCGGGGGTGCCCGTCTCGGCCGCGTGCACGAGCAGCGGGAGCACGGACAGCGGGTACTTCATCCGCTGATGGCCGAGCAGCCCGGCCATGGAGGTCCGGACCGCCTCCGCCGACGGCCCGAGCCCCTCCAGGGCGGCCGCGATCTCCGCGTCGATGTCCGGCGATATCCGTCTGTGCAACTCCACATAGGTCAGTGCGTTCATCTGGCGTCCTCGTCCTCGTCCTACGTCGGGAGGGGAACCGAAACCGCCGTCGCCACCAGCCCCTGCCGGACGGTCCAGCGTCCGTCGAAGGCGTCGATACGACGACCGTCCACCACCGGTCCGGGTACGAGGAGTTCGGCGCGCAGGGCGCCGGAGCGGCCGTCGGGGTCGACGGTCACCTCGATGTCGGCCTCCGAGAAGTCCAGCCACCGCCCGGTGAGCGGGAACCACGCTTTGTAGACGGACTCCTTGGCACTGAAGAGCAGCCGGTCCCAGTGGACCGAGGGGTGGTCGGCGGTCAGACGGCGCAGTCGGATCTCCTCCGCGGGGAGGGCGATCGCCGTCAGGACGCCCTCGGGCAGGGCGTCGTGGGGTTCGGCGTCGACGCCGAGGGAGGCGAGGTCGCCGACGCGGACCAGGGCGGCGGCGGCGAACCCGTCGCAGTGGGTCATGCTGCCCGTCAGCCCGTCCGGCCAGCCCGGGGCTCCGCGCTCGCCGGGCACGATCGCCCGCGGCGCCACGCCGAGCTTCTCCATGGCCCGCCGGGCGCAGGCGCGGACGACGGTGAACTCCTGGCGCCGCTTCGCCACCGCCCGCGCCACGACCGCCTCCTCCTCGGGGTACAGCTCGATCCCCTCGACGACGGCCGCGTCAGGGCCGTGCGCCTCCACGACCACGACCGCTCCCGGAAGCAGTTCCTCGATCACCGGCTTGGTCCTCCATCGGCAGAACGCGACGCAGCCTGCCCGGCGGTTCCGGGCGGGGGCGCCACTCACGGGGGTAACCCACGGACACCTCTTCGAAGCGGACCCCGTCCAGCCAGGTGGTCCGCGGGATGTGCAGATGGCCGTAGACCATGACCTCGACGTTGAAGCGTCGGTGCCAGTCGGCGGTCAGGGCCGTGCCGCACCACATGGCGAACTCGGGGTAGCGCAGGACGTCCGTCGGGTGCCGGTCCAGGGGGTAGTGGTTGACCAGCACCTTCGGCAGTTCGGCGGGGAGTTCGGCGAGCCTGCGTTCGGTCTCGGCGACCCGGGCGCGGCACCAGTCGTCGCGGCTCGGGTACGGGTCGGGGTACAGCACATGCTCGTCGGTGCAGACCACACCGGTGCCGTGCGCGTACTCCAGACCCTCCTCCTTCGTGGCGCAGCCCTTGGGCAGGAACGAGTAGTCGTACAGCAGGAAGAGCGGCGCGATCACCACCGGGCCACCGGGTCCCTCCCAGAGGGGGTACGGGTCCTCGGGGGTGACGACGCCCAACTCCCGGCAGAGCGCGACGAGATGCTCGTACCGCTCGACGCCCTTGTACGGGACGGTCTCGCTGGGGTGGGTCCACAGTTCGTGGTTGCCCGGCGCCCAGACGACCTTGGCGAAGCGGCCGGCGAGAGTCGTGAGGGCCCAGCGGATGTCGGCGACGGTCTCGGAGACGTCACCGGCCACGAGGAGCCAGTCGTCGTCGGTCTCCGGACGCATCTGTTCGACGAGGGCTCGATTCTCGGGATAGCCGATGTGCAGATCACTGATGGCCAGCAGATTTCCGTGCCGGCCGACCCTCGACTCCACCCGTACTCCCTTCGGAACACCGAACATCAACACGAGAACACACGGGCACACCGGTGGACAAGACCGGTCTGCCGGACCCTCGCACCCGTGCCCCCGTGAGCCCCCCGGTGATCCCGCCGCGCAAGGATTAACACGCGCGTGACAGAAACATGGGCCCCAGTGGCCGTATGATCCGTCCTACACCACCGCCACGCCCCTCTTTCGCGTACGGCGGTTCGGCGTACCTCCATCCCCCCTGGCCGGGCACGGCCTGCTCCGCCGTGCCCGCGAACCCTGGAAAGGCGGCCTGCATGGTCTCTCGCGTACGCGTCTGGCTCAACCGCACGTACGCGGAGAACGTCTTCTTCATGGATCAGCTGCGGCATAATCCGCACGCTCGTCCGGTGGACATCCACGCGACGCACGGTGACGCCGACTCCCCGGTCCTGGCCGCCGCCGACACCGCCGACCTCGAACCCGAGGGCCTCTCCCCCGCCGCGTACGTCGAGTACGCGCTCGACCAGTGCGCCAAGCGCTCCATCGACGTGTTCGTGCCCCGGCTGCACCAGGCCGCGCTGGCCGCGCACCGCGAGGAGTTCGCGGCCGTGGGCACGGCGCTGCTGGCGCCGCCCGTCGCCGGGATCGAGGTCTTCGAGGACAAGGTGACCGCGTACGAGGCGGTCCGGGAGCACGGAATTCCGGTGCCGCCGTGGTTCCGGGTCACCAACGCCGACGAACTGATCGCCGCGGTCGAGGAGTTGGAGGACGCCGGACACAAGGCGTGCTTCAAGCCGGCGTCCGGGGCGGGTGGGGTGGGCTTCCGTGTCGTGACACGCGCCCCGTTCTCGCTCTCGCACCTCAGCGGGTTCCCGACTCCGTATGTGCAGCTCGACATGGTGGTGGAGGCGGTGCGGGCGGCCGAGGAGCCCGTCGACTGGATGGTGATGCCGCGGCTGGAACAGCCGGAGGTGTCCGTCGACTGTCTCACCGGTCCCGACGGGCGGGTCCGGATGGCCGTGGGCCGTACCAAGAACGGGCGGCGGCGCGGTTTCTCGCTGAACCCGGCGTGGATCGAGCCGGCGCGGCGGATCGCGGAGCGGTTCCAGTTGCACTATCTGACGAACATCCAGTTCCGGATGTACGGGGACGAGCCGGTGCTGATGGATGTCAACACGCGGCCGGCGGGTGGGCTGCATCAGCTGGCCCTGTGCGGGATCAACGCGCCGTGGGCGGCTGTGCGGTTGGCGCTCGGCGAGGAGCCGGGGGATGTGATGCCGGCTCGGCTGGGGCAGGACTACACGGTGGTGTCGGGGCCTCGGCCGGTGCGGGCGGTGAACCTGCCGCATCAGGTGGCCGAGGTGGTGGTCGCGGCGGAGACGCGGGCGCTGGCCGTCCCGGCGGTCCCGGTGTGCAAGCCCGCCGCGGACCGGCCTCTCGTGGTCTGATTTTCCTCAGGGGCTGCGCCCCTTCGGCCCCCTTGGGTGCGTTGTCGGGTGCGGGTGAGTGGGGGCTGGTCGCGCAGTTCCCCGCGCCCCTTAAAAGCGCCGGGCGCGACCCATGCCGTCAAGGGGCGCGGGGAACTGCGCGAGAAGCCCCACCGGACCCGCACCCGTCAACTCAGCCGGCGTACCCCCACGCTTCGGCCAGTTCCCGTAGGCGCGGCGGGAGGTCCGAGGTCGGGTCGGCCGGGCGGGCCGGTTGGATCTTGCCGGACTTGATCGTGGTGGACCAGTCGCCGAGTTGGGGGCGGAAGGTGCCGTGGTCCTTCGTGCCGTAGTCGAGCATCCCCGGTTCCCAGGCGACACCCAGGTGGTCGCAGATCCCCCGCGTGACCTTCTCCGGCTCGGCGGTGAGCTCCTCGTAACGGATCACATGGACGGGCAGGCTCTGCCGTGCCTCCTCCAGCTTCTCGCTGTAGGAGAGGACCTCGGCCCGGATCGCCTCGTGGTCCGGATCGGTACGGCGGCTCGTCAGGGACTGCACGACCGCACCGGGGTGACGCAGCAGCAGAATGTAGCGGGCGTTCGGCCAACATCGGTGCAGCCGCGGCCAGATGAGCGTGTTCGGCGGTGTCTTGTCGACGATGATCCGCTTGCCGCTGCGGGTGAGTTCATGGTGGAGGATACGGTCCCACAGGACATGCTCCAGCTCGGACTTGTCGAGTTCCAGCGCCATCATCGCGTCCGCGGTGAAATCCCGGGAGAGATGGACGTGGACCGTCCGCAGATGCATCTCGTGCGGGGCGCGGATCTGGCTGTGGCTGTTGAGGATCACCCGCAGCAGCGTCGAGCCCGACCGCACCGAGGAGAGGACGAACACGGGCGCGTCCACCAGCCGGGACGCGCGCGGTGCCACGTACGGCGGTTCCACGGGCGCGGTGTCGGCCCTGGGCGCGGGCACGGCGTTCAGCGGATTGCGCGGCGGGCTCACCGCCTCGGCGATCAGCCTGCCCCGGCGCCGCAGCCCCTTACCGATCGCGTTCATGCGCGGATCTCGCACGATGACACCTCACAACTTTTCTTCGCACTGTCGCGTTGCCCCGTATCACAGGGGCAGTGAGCGAATTTCAGGTGTCGTGGAGGGAACGGACAAGGGTCGCGGCGGGCAGTGCACCGCCGCGACCAGCCGTTTTACGTTCCCTTAATTTTTCATTACCTTCAGCCGCAGCGTCTGCACCTCGAAGGGGCGCAGCGTCACCGGGACGCCGTTGCCCTCCGTGGCCGTCTCCGACAGCGGGCGCTCCAGCAGGTCGGTGATCTGCGCCCCGGCCAGCGGGAATCCGGTGCGCAGGACGCCCCGGGCCCGGCCGCCGCTCGACTCGTAGATCCGGACCACGACGTCGCCGGAGGCGTCGTCGGCGAGCTTGACCGCCTCGACGGTCACGCCGTCGCCGTCCACGGAGACGACCGGCTCGGGCGCGCCCGCCGCGTCCGCGACGCGCAGCGGCAGGTTGAGGGCGTAGCCCTCGGCGACCGCGTCCTCGACGGTCGCGCCGGGGAGCAGGGAGTAGGTGAGGCGGTGCTTGCCCTGGTCGGCCTCGGGGTCCGGGATGCGCGGGGCGCGGACCAGGCTGAGGCGGACCGTGGTGGTCGTACCGCCGTCCTCGCGGACCGTGCGGGAGACGTCGTGGCCGTACGTCGAGTCGTTGATGACCGCGACGCCGTAGCCGGGTTCGCCGACGTGCACCCAGCGGTGGCCGGAGACCTCGAAGCGGGCCGCCTCCCAGCTGGTGTTGGTGTGGGTGGGGCGCTGGATGTGACCGAACTGGATCTCGGCGGAGGAGTGGGCGGCGCGGACATCGATCGGGAAGCCGGCCTTGAGGAACTTCTCCGCCTCGTGCCAGTCGATGTCCGTCTCGAAGTCGATCCGGGGGCTGCCGGCGCGCAGGGTGATCGTCTGGGTGATGCGGGAGCCCTTGCCGAACGCGCGCTCGACGCGGATGGCCCCGAGGAGGGGGTCCTCCTCGACCACGGTGATCGAATCGGCGTCCAGCAGGTCCGTGTAGCGGTTCCTGTAGTGCTTGTCGACGTCCCAGGCGTCCCAGTAGTTCGGGAGGTCGGTGTGCAGGCGCAGCAGGTTGCCCTTGTCGCCGAGGACCTCGCGGTCGGCGACCAGGTCGCGGACCGAGGCGAGGGTGCCGTCCTCGGCGATCTCGACCCGGACCAGACCGTTGTCGAGGACGCGGCCGGAAACCGTGACGGGGTGCGGGGGTGCGGCGGGGGTGAGGGGCGCGCTGCCGTTCGCGGGAACCGTGACGTACACGGGTGCGCCCTCGGCCGTGCGGACGACCTCGGCCCGGTCGCGCGGGCTGGTGTTGAAGACACGCGCGTCGCCGCCGCCGAGCGCCGCGACGGCCTCCGTCGTCAGCTCTTCCAACTCCTTCGCCACCCGCGCGTACTCCGCCTCCGCCTCGCGGTGCACCCAGGCGATCGAGGAGCCCGGCAGGATGTCGTGGAACTGGTGGAGGAGGACCGTCTTCCAGAGGCGGTCGAGCTTCTCGTGGGGGTACGTGTACTCCGGCGCGTGGAGCGCGGCCGTCGTCGCCCACAGCTCGGCCTCGCGCAGCTTGTGCTCGCTGCGGCGGTTGCCCTGCTTGGTGCGGGCCTGGGAGGTGTAGGTGGCACGGTGGAGTTCGAGGTACAGCTCGCCGTTCCAGACGGGGGCGTCCTCGTACTCGGCGCGGGCCTTGGCGAAGAACTCGTCGGGGTGTTCGACGACGACCTTCGGGGAGCCTTCGAGGTCGGCGAGGCGCCGGGCCCGCTCCATGATCTCGCGGGTGGGGCCGCCGCCGCCGTCGCCCCAGCCGAAGGGGGCCAGGGAGCGCGTACCGGCGCCCTTCTCCTGGTAGTTGCGGACCGCGCGGTCCATCTCCTCGCCGCTGAAGCGGGCGTTGTAGGTGTCGACCGGCGGGAAGTGGGTGAAGATGCGGGTGCCGTCGATGCCCTCCCACCAGAAGGTGTGGTGGGGGAAGCGGTTGGTCTGGTTCCAGGAGATTTTCTGGGTGAGGAACCAGTCGTTGCCGGCGAGCTTGGCGAGCTGCGGGTAGGAGGCGTTGTAGCCGAAGGAGTCCGGCAGCCAGACGCCCTTGGTCTCGATGCCGAAGTGCTCGATGAAGAACCGCTTGCCGTGGACGAGCTGGCGGGCGATGGCCTCGCCGCCGGGCAGGTTGCCGTCGGACTCGACCCACATACCGCCGACCGGTACCCACTGGCCCTTGTCGACGGCCTTCTTGATCCGCTCCCACACCTGCGGGTAGTTGTCGCGCACCCATTCGTACTGCACGGCCTGGGAGCAGGCGAAGATGAAGTCCTCGTACTCGTCGGCCAGCGCGGTGACGTTGGAGAAGGTGCGGGAGGTCTTGCGCTTGGTCTCGCGGATGGGCCAGAGCCAGGCGGAGTCGATGTGGGCGTGGCCGACGCCGGAGATGGTGTGGGCGCTGGCGTGGGCGGGCTTGGCGAGGACCGGGGCGAGGATCTCGCGGACGGCCGTGGCGCTGCCGGAGACGTCGTCGAGGTCGACGGCGTCCATGGCCCGGTCCAGGGCGTGCAGGATCTCGTGGCGGCGGGGCTCGTGCTCGGCGAGGTGGACCATCAGCTCACGCAGCACCTGGAGGTCCAGGTCGAGGTGGAAGACCTCCTCGTCGAGGACGGCGATGTCGGCGCGCTGGAAGGTGTAGAGGGGCTTGTCGCCGGCGGTCAGGATGTCGCCCATCGGCGTGATCTTGGAGAAGTTGTCGGCGAGGATGTCGGGGTTGGAGGCCGCCTCGACCAGGTAGTCGATGGTCTCGCCGCCGCGTACGGGGTTGCCGATCGGCACGTACTGGTTGAGCGGGTTGACCGCCTTCAGCGGGGTGCCGTCGGCGAGGTGGACCAGGGCCTCGGCCTGGTTGCCGGGCCAGTCGCCGACGAAGCCGAGGTCGATGACCGCCTCGACACGGCGGCCCGCCCACTCGGCCGGGACCTGTCCGCGCATCCGGAACCAGGTGGTGCCCCACGGCGGGCCCCAGGGGGTGTCCATCGCGAACGGGGTGTACGAGGCGGCCGCGGCCTCCTCGAAGGGGACCGGCTCGCCCGGCGCCTGCCAGGCCTCGACCTCGAAGGGCACGGAGGCCGCGTAGATGGCGGGCTTGATGCGCTGGGTGTGGACGCGCTCGACGCGTTCCTCGATGCGGCGGCGTTCGTCATGCATGAGTGGTCTCCAGAGAGAGGGCGGAGCTGGAGCGGGTGGAGAGGGAGGGGGTGGAGAGGGAGGAGGCAGGTCGGGAAAGCGCTTTCTGGGCGGGAGCCTACTTCAGGTATCCCAGGCCGGGGTGCACGGCCGTGTAGCCCTCGACCAGACGCCGGGCCACGTTCACCGAGTCGACCAGCGGGTGCAGGGCGAAGGCCTTCACCGCGGTCGTCCGGGAGCCCGCCTCGGCGGCGGCCAGGACCTCGCGTTCGACGGCCTTGACCGCGCAGACCAGGCCGGTGGCGTGGTCGGGCAGGGGGGCGACGGAGACCGGGTGGGCGCCGTTGGCGTCGACCAGGCAGGGCACCTCGATGACGGCCTCGGTGTCGAGGGCGGCGAGGGTGCCCTTGTTGCGGACGTTGAGGATGAGGGTGGTGCGCTCGTCGCGGGCGATGGCCCGCATCAGGGCGAGGGCGACCTTCTCGTAGCCGCCGGAGAGGTCGTCGGCGTCGCGTTCGCCGGCGCCGGCCGTCTCCCGGTTCTCCGACATGTAGGTGGCCTCGCGCTCGGCGCGGGTGCGGTCCCAGGCCTTGAGGGCGTGGGCGTCGGGGCGGCGCATCTCCTCGTAGAAGTGGGCCTGCTGGTCCTTGAGGAAGGCGCCGCGGGTCTTCTCGACCGCCTGGTAGGCGCGGACGGCCTCGCGGTTGAAGTAGTAGTAGTGCAGGTACTCGTTGGGGATGGCGCCGAGGGACTGGAGCCAGTCGACGCCGAAGAGCTTGCCCTCCTCGAAGGAGCCGAGGAGGTCGCGGTCGGCCAGCAGGCGCGGGAGTTCGTCGCGGCCGGCGATGTGCAGGCCGCGGACCCAGCCGAGGTGGTTGAGGCCGACGTAGTCGATCCAGGCCTCGGCCGGCTTGGCCGCCCCGAGGACGCGGGCGATGCGGCGGCCGAGGCCGACGGGTGAGTCGCAGATGCCGATGACGCGGTCGCCGAGGTGGCGGGACATGGCCTCGGTGACCAGGCCGGCGGGGTTGGTGAAGTTGATGAGCCAGGCGTCGGGGGCGAGCCGGGCCACGCGCCGGGCGATGTCCACGGCGACCGGGACCGTGCGCAGGCCGTAGGCGATACCGCCGGCGCCGACGGTCTCCTGGCCGAGGACGCCCTCGTCGAGGGCCACGCGCTCGTCGTTCGCGCGGCCCTCCAGGCCGCCGACGCGGATCGCGGAGAAGATGAAGTCGGCGCCGGTGAGGGCCTCGTCGAGGTCGGTGGTGGCGGTCACCTCGGGGGCGTCGGGGACATCGGCGGCCTGCTCGGCGAGGACACGGGTGACGGCGGAGAGCCGCTCGGCGTCCAGGTCGTGCAGGACGACATGGGTGACCCGGCCCTCGGCGCGGTCCCCGAGGAGCGCCCCGTACACGAGGGGCACCCGGAATCCTCCGCCGCCCAGAATCGTCAGCTTCACGCAACTACCACCTTTGCCGATCGTGCAAGTTCTGCGGGCCGTCCGACACGTGTCAGCCCTCCCCGCCCGGGGACGGTCGACACGTGGGCCGGCCCTCCCCTTCCGGGGGCGGTCATACGGTGACCACTTCGACCCCCGCGTCCTCGAACGACGACAGGGTCCCCGGGTCCACCGACCCGTTGGTCACGACCACGTCGAGTTCCCCGGGTCCGCAGACCTTGGCCATGCCCGTGCCGGGGAACTTCGCGGAGTCGGCGAGCAGGACGACCTTGTCGCTCGCCCTGATCATCGCGCGTTTCACGGGGACCTCGACGACGGTCGTGTCCATCACCTGTCCGCCGGGGCGCACTCCACTCGTACCGAGGAAGAGCCAGTCGGCGTGGAGTTGACGGAGGTTGTCCTCGGTGAGGAAGCCGACGAGCGAACGGTACTCGCGGCGGACCATGCCGCCGAGCAGCACCAGTTCGATGCCCTCGTCGTCGGCCAGCTCCTCGTAGACCACCAGATTGCTGGTGATCACGGTGAGGCGGCGGCCGTGCAGCTGCCGGGCCAGTCGGTAGGCGGTGGTCCCGATGTCGAGGAGCACGGACTGGCCGTCGTGGACCATCGAGGCGGCCTTCGCCGCTATCGCGTCCTTCTCGGCCACCCGTACCTCGGCGACCTCGGCGAAGGGCTGATCGCCCTCGTCCACGACGGCGCCGCCGTGCACGCGGGTGAGCAGCCCCTCCTCCTCCAGCCGGACGAGGTCGCGCCGGATGGTGGCGGGGCTCACACCGAGCTGTTCGGACAGGTCGGTGACTGCCGCCGGGCCCCCTGATCTCAGGGCCCGCAGGATGAGTTGGTGTCGTCGCTCTGCCAGCACGCGCTGAACAGTACTCGTCATTCCCAATCAAATCCATGCTCACTTCTGCTCGGGTATTGACCAATCTCTCGGATCGGCGCACGATTCCCGGCATCGAATTTGAAGAGTTCTGACGAGAGGTGCACACGTGGACGACGACCGGCCCGATGTGCTGCTGACCGGGCTGCTCTTCTACGACCTCGTGCTGACGGGGCTGGGAAAGCCGCCCACACCCGGCGAGGAGATCTGGACCGACGGCATGGGCTGCGGCCCGGGCGGTATCGCCAACCTGGCGGTGGCCGCGGCCCGTTTCGGCCTGCGGACCTCGCTGGCCACGGTCTTCGGCGACGACTACTACGGCGGGTACTGCCGTGAGGTCCTCGCCGGCCAGGAGGGCGTCGACCTCTCCCTCTCCCGCACCGCCGACGGCTGGCACACCCCCGTCACCGTCTCCCTGGCACACGGCCACGACCGCGCCCTCGTCACCCACGGTCAGGAACCCCCGTACTCGCAGGACGTCCTGATGGGCGACCCGCCCGAGTCGCGCACGGCGCTCGTGCACATCGAGGCCGAGCCGCGCGAGTGGCTCGCCAAGGCCGCCGCGAACGGCACGCACATCTACGCCGACGTCGGCTGGGACCCCACCCAGCGGTGGTCCCGCGACCTGCTCGACCAACTCGCCCTGTGCCACGCCTTCCTGCCCAACGAGACCGAGGCGATGGCGTACACCCGGACGGACAGCGCGGTCGCCGCGCTCGGCACGCTGAGCGAGCTGGTACCGGTGGCCGTGGTCACCCGCGGCGGCGAGGGCGCGGTCGCGGTGGACCAGACGACCGGCGAGTACGCGGAGGTCCCGGCCCTGGACGTCGACGTGCTCGACGCGACGGGCGCCGGCGACGTCTTCGGCGCGAGCTTCGTCGCCGCCTCCCTCGGCGGCTGGCCCCTGGCGGAGCGGCTGCGGTTCGCCGTACTGTCCGCCGGACTGTCCGTGGGCCACCACGGCGGAGGCCTGGCCGCGCCCGGCTGGTACGGCGTCGACCGCTGGTGGCGCTCACTGACCGACCCCGGCCTGCGGAAGGCCTACGGCTTCCTCGCGGACCGCATCCCCGCCGACGTCGGCCCACCGGTGCGCCACGCCCCGGTCACCCCGCCCGCGCGGCCCCACTGACCCCCCGCATCCCCCTGCCCTTCGCCCCCCTGCACCAAAGCCCCGAAGTACCACGAACAGGAACAAACAGGAGTGACCCGTGGACCTTTCTCGTAGAGGCTTCCTCCAGGCTGCCGTGTTCACCGCGGCGGCCTCCGGACTGACCGTCGCCTGTGGCGGCGGCTCGGATTCCGGCGGCACCAAGAACGGCAAGAACCTCACCCTGTGGTACTGGGGCGGCGCCCTCAGCGACAAGGTGGTCGCCGAGGCCAAGACGCAGTTCAAGAGCCAGATCAAGCTGACCAGTTCCTCCATCGGCGGCGACTTCAAGCAGAAGCTCACCACCACCCTCGCGGCCGGCGGCTCCTCGGTGCCGGACATCACCGGTATCAAGGGCGAGGACATCGCCTCCTTCCTGCCCAACGCCGACCGCTTCCTCGACCTGAACGACCTGGGCTTCAAGAAGATCTCCTCGCAGTACCTGGAGTGGAAGACCAAGCTCGCCCAGACCGAGGACGGCAAGCAGATCGGCTTCCCGATCGACATCGGCCCCACCGCGCTCTTCTACCGCGCCGACCAGTTCGAGAAGGCGGGCCTGCCCAGCGACCCGGCCAAGGTCGCCGCCGAGGCCAAGACCTGGGACGACTACTTCGCGCTCGGCACCGAGTTGAAGAAGGCGCTGCCCGGCACCTTCCTCATCAACAACATGGGCTCGGTGTTCAGCATCGCGGTCGGCCAGGGCACCGAGCGGTTCATCGACAAGGACAACCACTTCATCGGCGACCAGGACCACATCCGCGCCGCGTGGGACCACGCGATCCGCGCCTACACGCTCGGCATCGACGCCAAGATCAACGACCAGAGCTGGAACGCGGCCGTCGGCAAGACCCTGACCACCGAGGTCGGCGCCGCCTGGCACGCGTTGGACATCGAGTCGGCGGCGCCGAACACCAAGGGCAAGTGGCGGGTCACCGCGACCCCGGGCGGGCCGGCCAACCAGGGCGGCTCCTATCTGACCCTGCCCAAGCAGTGCCGGAACCCCGAAGAGGCGTTCAAGATCATCAGCTGGATCCTCAGCCCGGACAACAACGCCAAGAGCTTCACCGACGCCGCCATCTTCCCCGCCTCCCCGGAGACGTACGCGATGCCGGCCATGACGGGCCCCGACGCCTTCTTCGGCGGACAGAAGATCATCGAGGTGTTCGGCCCGGCCGCCGAGGCGATCCCCGTCAGCTACGAGGCGCCCGCCGACTCCGCGGTGATGGCTCCCTTCATGGCCGAGCTGACCAGCATCGAGGCCAAGGGCAAGAAGCCCGACGACGCCTGGAAGGACGCGGTCTCCCAGGCCAAGCAGATCGCCAGGCGACAGGGGGTGAAGTGAGGTGTCGTCACCTCCGGTGACCGGCCCCGCCACGGTGCCCGAGCGCCGTGGCGGGCCGGGCCCGGCCCGCTTCCGCCCGCGGCGCACCCCGCCCGCGGGCGTCGCGCGGCCCACACGGCGCGGGGTGCTGTCGTACTGGCGGCAGTACCTGGCGATCTCGCCCTTCTATCTGGTCTTCCTCGTCTTCTCGTTCGTCCCCGTCTTCTACTCGCTGTATCTGTCCTTCCAGCGCTACGACGGCCTGGGCACCAAGGAGTTCGTGGGTCTCCAGCAGTTCGAGTTCCTGTGGAGCGACCCGGTCTTCTGGCTGTCGATCCGCAACACCCTGCTGATCTGGGTCCTGTCCACCGTCCCCACGCTCTTCGGCGCCCTGGTGCTGGCCACGCTGCTGCACTCCGTGCGCCGCTTCAAGGGCTTCTACCGCATCGCCCTCTACGTCCCGAACGTGACGTCGATCGTCGCCGTGGCGATCTTCTTCGGCGCGGTGTTCAGCAACGACTTCGGTCTGGTCAACGCGATCCTGGGCACGGTCGGCATCTCCCCCGTGCCGTGGCTGAGCAACCCGTGGCTGATCAAGGTGGTCATCGCGCTGCTGATGACCTGGATGTGGACCGGCTACAACATGATCATCTATCTGGCCGGCCTCCAGGCCATTCCGCAGTCGGTCTACGAGGCGGCCAAGATGGACGGGGCCGGACCGATCCGCACGTTCTTCCAGATCACCATCCCGATCATGCGGCCGATCATCCTGTTCACCGTCGTCATCTCGACCATCAACGGTCTGCAGAGCTTCAGCGAACCCCAGGTCCTCTTCGCCAGCAACGCCGCCAACCAGAACCTCGGCGGCCCGGGACAGGCGGGCCTGACCACGCTGCTGTACTTCTACCAGTCGGCCTTCCTCGACAACGACTACGGCTACGGCGCGGCCATCGTCTGGGCCTTCTTCGTACTGATCATCGTGCTCGTCGTCATCAACTGGCGCATCGTGCAACGAGGGAGGAAGTCATGACGACCGCCACCACGCCGCGGCCGGCCACGGAAGCGAAGCCGACCCCGGGCGCGAAGGGGTCGCGCCGGCCCAAGGGCCTGTCCGCGCACGTCTTCCTGATCCTCGCGGTCGTGATCTCGATCTTCCCGTTCGTGTGGACGATCGTGATGGCGACCAACACCACCCGGGACATCTACAAGAGCCCGCCCAAGCTGACCTTCGGCTCCCATCTGCTGGAGAACATCCGGGGTGTGCTCGACACCGTCGACTTCTTCGGTTCGATGCTCAACACGGTCGTCATCGCGTCCGTGACCACGGTCCTGGTCCTGTTCGTCGACTCCCTGGCGGCCTTCGCCTTCGCCAAGTTCGAGTTCCCCGGGCGCAGGTTCCTCTTCGGCACGCTGCTGGTGTTCATGATGCTGCCGCTGCAGCTGGCCGTGCTGCCGCAGTTCATCCTGATGTCCGAGCTCGGCTGGGTCGGCATGCTCAAGGCCCTGGTCTGGCCCGCGCTGTCCAACGCCTTCGGCATCTTCTGGCTGCGCCAGTACATCGAGAACGGGGTGCCCGACGAACTGCTGGACGCGGCCCGCATCGACGGCGCCGGGTTCTTCCGGCAGTACTGGAACGTCGCGCTGCCGATGATCAGGCCCGCGATGTCCTTCCTCGCCATCTACGCCTTCGTCGGTGCCTGGAACGACTACGTCTGGCCGCTGATCGTGCTCACCAACCCCGAGCACGTCACGCTCCAGGTGGAGCTGGCGCAGCTCAACGTCGGCCACAACACCGACTACAGCATGGTCATGGCCGGTGTGCTCATGGCCTCCCTCCCACTGGTGATCGTCTTCGCGGTCTTCGCGCGCGGCTTCATCGCGGGCGCCACCGAGGGCGCGGTCCAGGGCAGTTGAACCGCGGTACGCCGGCTAGCGGGCCGGTGCCGAGACAGAGGGGCGCGGTGGTGGACACCGAGAGCGGCGGGCGGCCGGAGCGCGGCAGGGTACTGGTGGTGGGCATGGACGGGGTGCGCTTCGACCTGCTGACCCGGTCCTGGCCGCCGGCCGGTGGGGCACTCGCCTCGCCGTCCCCGGCGCCCGTGCTGCACGGGCTGATGGCGGCGGGCGCGTACGGGAGCAGCCTGCTGCCCTACGGCGAGGCGGACGGCCAGGCCGAGGGCGGGCCGTCCACCAGCATGGCCTACACCGACTCCGGGCCCGGCTGGTCGAGCGTGCTGACCGGGGTGTGGCCCGACCGGCACGGGGTGACGGGCAACGACTTCGCCGGCGCCGACTACGCCCGCCACCCCGACTTCCTCAGCCGGGCGGCCACCGCGCGGCCGGGGCTGCGTACGGCGGCGGTGGTGTCCTGGCCGGAGCTGGTGCTGCGCGGCACGCTCGGCCCGGCCGTCGGCACGCGGGTGTGGTTCGACGGCGAGTCCGACGGTTACGAGAGCGCGGACCTCCTGGTTGCCCGTACCGCCGTGCGCCGGCTCACCGAGGGCGACCCTGACGTGCTGTTCGTCTACTTCGGCGCCACCGACGAGGCCGGCCACGCCACGGGCCCGCTCAGCCCCGCCTACGACCGTGCCCTCCTCGCCCAGGACGCCCACCTCGGGCACCTGCTGGACACGATCGCCGCCCGCCGCTCGGACCCCGCGCGCGCGGACGAGCGCTGGACGGTCGTGGTCACCACGGACCACGGCCACGTCGACGAGGGCGGCCACGGCGGCGACACCCACGCCGAGCGGGAGGTCTTCGTCGTCCTCGCCGAACTCGGAACGGCCGGAGAGCCGGGGACGGCCGTAGAGCCGGGGACCGTTGCTGTGGTCGGCGCGGGCAGCGCAAGCGGCGAGCCCGGCGCCGACGGCACGGACGGTGCCCCCACGGTCCCCGGAACCCCGCTGGACTCCCCCGCGCTCGTCGACATCGCGCCCACCGTCCTGGACCGGCTCGGCATCCCCGTCGATCCCGCCTGGGGCCTGCCGGGGCGCGTCCTGCCCCGGCCCGTCACCTCACCCCTGTCACCCCCGACTTCGGAACGGTCATGACCGACGCACTCTTCGCCCTGCGCCCCTGGAACTCGCCCGAGGTGACCTCCTGGGGTCGGCTGCCCATGAACGCCGTGGACCGGCGTGAGGGGGCCGTGTCGCTCGACGGGCGGTGGCGGTTCCAGCTGCTGTCGTCGCCCGAGTTGGAGCCCGGGCCCGGCTGGTCCTGGGCCGAGCTGCCCGGCTCCTGGGCGCTCGACGTGGCGGAGGACCCGCCGCAGTACACCAATGTGCGGATGCCGTGGGCGCAGTTCCCGCCGGACTCCCCGCCCGAGAACCCGACCGGGGTGTACGAGCGGGAGGTCGACATCCCCACCGAGTGGGCCGGGCGCCGGATCGTCCTGCACGTCGGCGCCGCCGAGAGCGTGCTGCTGGTCCAGGTGGACGGGCGGCCGGCCGGGGTCTCCAAGGACTCCCATCTGGCCGCCGAGTTCGACCTCACCGGTCTGGTCCGGCCCGGCCACCGGGCGACCGTACGGCTCACGGTGGTGAAGTGGTCCGACGCCTCGCACATCGAGGACCAGGACCAGTGGTGGCTGGGCGGCATCACCCGCCCCGTGCTGCTGTACGCCACCGATCCGCTGTATCTCGCGGACGTGACCGTGCGGGCGAGCCGCGACGGGGAGCTGCGGGTGGACTGCCGGGTGCGCGCGGCGGCGGGGACGGCGACGGGAGCGCTGCCCGCCGGGTGGTACGTCGGCGGGAAGCTGGCCGGTCCGGAACTGGACGGGCTGGAGCTGGCCCAGGACCGGGAGTTCGACCGGTTCAACGCGGAGGACGAGCGGGTCTCCGACTTCCTCGGCGAGGCCCGGCTGGGGACGGTCGTCCCGGACGTACGGACCTGGAACGCCGAGACCCCCGAGCTGTACGACCTCACCGTCCGGCTGCACCGCGCGGACGGCACGGTGGCCGACACCTCGCACCACCGGGTCGGCTTCCGCGACGTCGAGATCCGGGGCCGGGACCTGCTGGTGAACGGGGAGCGGGTCTACATCCGGGGCGTGAACCGGCACGACTTCCATCCGCTGACGGGGCGGACGGTGTCGTACGAGGACATGCGCGCGGATCTGCTGACGCTGAAGCGGTTCGGGTTCAACGCGGTCCGCACCTCCCACTATCCGGGCGACCCGGCCCTGTACGACCTCACGGACGAGCTGGGCTTCTACGTCGTGGACGAGGCGGACATCGAGTCGCACGACCACGCGCACGAGATCGCCGACGACCCGCGCTATCTGAACGCGTTCGTGGACCGGGTCTCGCGGATGGTCCTGCGGGACAAGAACCATCCGTCGGTGATCGTCTGGTCGCTGGGCAACGAGTCCGACTACGGCGCCAACCACGACGCGGCGGCGGGCTGGCTGCGCCGCCACGACCCGACGCGGCCGGTGCAGTACGAGGGCGCGGCGAAGCTGGACTGGGCGGCGACGAGCGACGCCTCCGACATCGCCTGCCCGATGTACGCGCCGATCGAGGACTGTGTGGCGCACGCGCTGTCGGGCGAGCAGACCAGGCCGCTGATCCAGTGCGAGTACTCGCACGCCATGGGCAACAGCAACGGCACGCTGGCCGACATGTGGGCCGCCATCGAGGCAACCCCAGGTCTTCAGGGCGGGTTCATCTGGGAGTTCTGGGACCACGGCATCCTCCAGCGTGTGAACGACGGACGACCGGCCGGGCGTGGGGGCGCCGGGCTGTACGAGAACGGAGTCGCCGGACCCGGGATGCGCTGGGCCTACGGCGGCGACTTCGGCGAGACGATCCACGACGGCGCCTTCATCGCCGACGGGGTGGTCTTCCCCGACCGGACGCCCAAGCCGGTGATGTTCGAGCACCGGGAGATCGCCGCCCCGGTGCGGCTGTCCGTGGAGGGCGAGGGTGCCTGGCGGGTGCTGCGGGTGCACAACCGGCAGCACTTCCGGGACCTGTCGTGGCTGGCCGCCGAGTGGGAGTTCGCGGCGGCCGACGGGGGCAGTTGGACGGTTCCGGCCCAGCTGCCCGCCGTACCGCCCGGCGGCTCGGCGGTGATCGACCGGCCCGAGGTGGCGGGCGGGGCGGGCGAGGTGTGGCTGACGCTGCGGGTGACGACGGCCGGCGACGAGCCCTGGGCGCCGCGCGGCACCGAGGTCTGCTGCCCGCAGGTCCAGTGGTATCCGGCGGAGGAGGGTGAGCCGCTGGTGGGCGCCGAGGAGGACCTCGGGCACATCCCGCCGCCGGAGACGGACGAGACCGGGCTGCTGCTGCACCCGCTGCTCGCCTCCCCGCCGATGCTGAGCCTGTGGCGGGCCCCGACCGACAACGACGTCCTCGGCGGCATGGCCGGACGCTGGCGCGACCTGGGCCTGGACCGCGCGGTGCGTGAGCCGGTGGCCGTGGAGCGCAAGGGGTCGACCGTGCGGGTCCGGTCCCGGTGGGCGACCGGTGCGGGGGCCGTCGAGCACGAGCAGGCGTTCACGGCGCTGGTGGACGGCCGGGTGCTCGTCGAGGAGACCGCGATCCTGCCCGAGGAGCTGACGGACGTGGCCCGGGTCGGCACGGTGTTCGAGACCGGCGCCGGCTTCGACCGTCTCGCCTGGTACGGGCAGGGCCCCTGGGAGAGCTACCCGGACCGCGCGGCAGGAGCGCCCGTAGGACACCACTCGGCGCCCGTGGACGCGCTGTTCACCCCTTATCTGCGGCCCCAGGAGAGCGGAGGCCGGCACGGTGTACGGCACTTCACGCTCTCCGGGGACGACCATGTCCTGTCGGTACGGCTGGACGGACCCCGCCAGGTCTCGGTCACCCGGCACCGCGCGGAGGACCTGACGGCCGCCGGACACCACGACGAACTGGTGCCCCGGCCGGGCTGCGTGGTCCACATCGACGCGGCGCACCGGGGGCTGGGCACCGCCTCGTGCGGACCCGACACCTCGCCCGAGTATCTCGTCGCCCCGGGCGTCCACCGCTGGTCGTGGACGCTGCGGGCCCTCTGAACCACGAACCCCTTACGGAGTCACTGTGTGCACCTCGCACGAACCCGGGCAGGAGTCTGCCCAGGCCCAGTCGGGCAGACGCAACTTCCTCCGCGCCACGGCGCTGCTCGGCGCGGCGGCGACCGTCTCGCTGCCCGCCGTGGCTCAGGCGGCCCCCGAGCGCTGGAGGCCCGACACCATGAGCCGCCGCTTCACTCTCGCCGTCATGCCCGACACCCAGTACCTCTTCGACGGGCCCAGCATCGACAGGGAGCCCGTCGAGGCGTCGTTGCGCTATCTGCTGGAGCATGGCGCGGACGACAACATCGTGTTCCTGTCCCACCTCGGAGACCTCACCCAGAACGGCACCGCGCAGGAGACCGCGGCGATCGGCGAGGCGTTCCGGCTCCTCGACCGCAAGGGCGTCGGCTACAGCGTCCTCGCGGGCAACCACGACGTGCGTTCGTCCACCGACGACCAGCGCGGCTCGACACCCTACCTGGATGTCTTCGGGCCCTCCCGCTTCAAGGGGAAGCCGACCTTCGGGGGCGCCTCCCCGGACGGCTACAACTCCTTCCATCTGTTCGAGGCGGGTGGCCGGGAGTGGATGGTGCTCGCCCTGGACTGGCGGCTCTCCGCGAAGGGCTTCGCCTGGGCGAAGGACGTCCTGGCCGAGCACCCGCGCACACCGGTCGTCCTCACCACGCACGAGCTGGTCGACGGGGACGACTCCCTCTCGTCGTACGGGCAGACGCTCTGGGACCAGCTGGTCAAGAACCACGACCAGATCTTCCTCACCCTCAACGGGCACTACTGGCCGGCGGGGCGCGCGACGCGGAAGAACAGCGCCGACAACGATGTCCACCTGCACCTCACGAACTACCAGAACCGGTACTTCGGCGGCGCGGCGATGATCCGGCTCTACCGCTTCGACCTCGACCGGAACACCATCGACGTGGAGACGGTCTCCCCGTGGATCCTGGGCCGGGCGGCCAAGGGCCTCAACGAGCTGGAGCGGCAGGAGAGCGAACTCTCCGGCGACGCCGACCGGTTCACGGTCGACATCGACTTCGAGAAGCGGTTCGCCGGTTTCGCGCCGGTGCCCGCGCGGGCGGCCCGCCCGGTGTCGAAGATGCTGATACCCGGCACGGTCGCCTACTGGCGGTTCGACGGCCAGGAGGACGGAGCGGCCGTCAGCGGGACGGTCCGGGACCGCTCGGGGCGCGGCAACGACCTCGACCTGGTCACGGTCGGCGGGGGCACGCTCACCTGGTCCGCCGACCACCACCCGGACCAGCCCGGCCACGGCAGCCTGGAGTTCCACGGCGGCAAGCCCCCGCTGAAGGGCGCGTATCTGCGGACGGTCGACGGGGCGCCGCTCAACTCGGCCACGTTCAAGAACGGTTACACCATCGAGGCGTTCTACCGGCTGCCCGCCGACTGGAACCCCTCGAACCACGCCTGGGCCGGCATCCTCGGCCGGACCGGTACGGGTGGCGCGGCGGGCAAGACCGCCGACGACCCGGACGAGCCGCTGGCCACGCTGTCGCTGTCGAACGACCGGGAGCCGCAGTGGGCGGTGCGCCCGCTCAACCAGCAGGGCATCGCGACCAACTGGGGTCAGGAGACGCCGCTGGAGACCTGGTGGCACCTCGCGGTCGTCAACGACGGCAGGCACACCACGCTGTACGTCCAGGGCTGCCCGGTCGTGCGCAATCCGAAGGCGACGGCCGTCGGGCTGACCTCCGTGGGCCTTCCCTGGATCCTCGGCGGCTACGAGTACGCCGGGAAGATCGACCAGATCCTGCACGGGCGGCTCGGTGACGTCCGCGTCGTCGAACGGGCGCTGCCCGTCAAGTCGTTCATGAACCACTGAGCCGAATCCCTGAGACGCGAAGGAACCACAGATCATGTCCGATTCGCAGGAGCAGCAGCTGCCCGCCTGGGCCGACCCGTCCGTCTCCCCCGCC
Source organism: Streptomyces sp. NPDC107538 (assembly GCF_055657445.1). NCBI lineage: Bacteria > Bacillati > Actinomycetota > Actinomycetes > Kitasatosporales > Streptomycetaceae > Streptomyces > Streptomyces sp. NPDC107538. The sequence continues at coordinate 310,860 of NZ_JBVKAY010000006.1, forward strand.
GACCTCGACCCGCAGGGCGTGTCCCGCCGCGGTCTCCTGCGCGGCGCGGGCCTGTTCGGCACCGCCTTCGCCCTGGGTGCCACGGGCGCCCTCACGGCACCGGCCTCCGCCGCCTCCCGCCACTACGGCGGTGAGGACCCTCGGCTCGCCTACCTCGTCGGTGACCACCACATCCACACCGTCTACAGCCACGACGCCAAGTACTCGTTCTCCCAACTGGCCGCGGCGGGCGCCAAGTACGGCCTCGACTGGATGGTGTTCACCGAGCACTCCAACTTCGGGCACGCCGACTTCGGTGCCTCGCTGGAGCACAAGGAGATCCTGAAGGCCCGCGCCGAGAACCCCCGGCAGCTGATCTTCCAGGGCCTGGAGTGGTACATCCCGGCCGCCGAGCACTGCACGGTCTTCACCACCCCCGGCCGCCACGAGGTCGACCTCCTCACCCGCTTCGAGCGCGCCTACGACGGCAAGCTGCTCAACTACACGGACGGTTCCGTGGGCGGCGCGGACACCGCCCGCAACGAGGCGCACGCCGTCAAGGCCATCAAGTGGCTGGCCCAGCAGCGGCGTTCGGGATACGTCGATGACGTCCTGGTCCTCGCCAACCACCCGCTGCGCCTCGGTATCGACTCCCCGCACGAGATGCGCAACTGGCGGGACGCGGCCCCCGAGATCATGATCGGTATGGAGGGCGCGCCCGGCGCCCAGGGCGCGGCGATACCCGGCTGGCGGGGCGCGACCTCGATGCGCGGCGAGTACGAGAACAAGCCGTCGGCCCAGTCCTGGCCCGGCTACCCGGCGGAGGCGTTCCTCACGTACGGCGGTTTCGACTGGTCGACGGCGACCGTGGGCGGCCTGTGGGACGCGATGCTGGCCGAGGGGAAGCTGTTCTCGATCACCACCAACTCGGACGCGCACCGCATCGTCTTCGACACCTGGAAGAACGGCGACTGGCCGGCCGGGCAGAACTTCGACAACACCGGCAAGCTGCCCGACCCGGTGAACACCGACACCCCGCAGCCCGGCAGCGACTTCTGGCCCGGCCAGTTCAGCCGCACCCATGTCGGCGTCACCCGGTACGGCTACCGCTCGGTGATGGCCGGGCTGCGCGCGGGCCGGGTCTGGGTGGACCACGGCCATCTGCTGGACGGCCTCGACGTCCGGGTGAAGCGCGACCGCGACCACGGGCGCGGCGTCACCCTAGGCGGCCGGCTGCGGGTCCGCAAGGGCGAGCGGCTCACCCTGAACGTGACGGTGACGACCGCCTCCCGTGCCAACGCCCAGGGAATCCTGCCGGAGTTGGCCCATGTCGACGTCATCCGGGGCGCGGTGCGCGGCCCGGTGAGCGACCGGGACGCCTGGCGGGCCCCCGCGACCAAGGTCGTCCACACCAAGGACGTCAGTGGCCGCAAGGGCACCTACACCCTGCGTATCCCGGTCACGGCCGGCGACGAGTCCTTCTACCTCCGGCTGCGCGGCAGCGACGGCAAGCGGAACGGGGCCGGGTATCTGGGCGCGTCCGTCGACCCGCACGGTCCGATCCCGCACACGCCGGGCGACGGGGACCCGTGGGAGGACACCTGGTTCTACTCCAACCCGGTGTTCGTGGACGTGAGTTGAGCATCAGGTCCGCTCAGGGGCGAGGACTGGGGCTGGGGCTGGGGCTGAACGCGCGGTCGCAGTGCGGCCAGTCGCCGAAGTCCCGGTCCTCGCTCCACAGCCGCTTCGCCGCGCGGATGTTCCACTCCGGGTCGAGCGCCTTGCGCGGTGTGCCGTCCAGCTCGCGCAGCCGGGCGTCGGAGATCTGGAACAGGCCCCAGTTCCGGGTGCCGTTGGTGTTCGGGAGGATGTGCAGCGGGTCGAGGAAGGACTGACAGTCGGCGATCGCCACCGCGCGGTCCGGGGCCTCGGTGAACACCGCACGGATCCGCCGGCGCACCTCGTCAGGCGTCCAGGTGTCCAGCCGGGCCCCGGACTCGTAGAGGGCCTTCTTGGTGGTGTCGCCGACGACGCCGTTGGGCGGTTCGATGCCCGCGATCACCTGGAAGGCGGTGACGCGGCGCAGTGTCTGCGGTCCGAAGTCGCCGTCCACGCCGATCTCCGCGCCCTTGGCGTGCAGCAGGCGCTGCACCTCGCGTACACAGGTGTCGTGCTGGCCCATGGCCACCACCTCCCGGCAGGTGGAGGTGAAGAGCGGCCGGGTGTCCTTCGGCCGCGACGAGTCGGCCTTCTTGCCGGTGCCGGCCTCGCTGCCCTCGGCGGACCCGAACGACGGCAGCGTCCAGGCCATCCCACCGAGGAACAGCACGGCCAGACCGACGGCCACGGCGACGCGCTTGTGCCGACGGCTCCACCCGGCGGCCCCGGAGCCGTGCGGGGGCTCCGACGGTCCGGACGCGGGCGCCCGCGTCCCGGTCACCGGCTCGGTTCGGTCGGCCTCCGGTTCCGGCGCCGTCGCCGGTTCCGGGGGCCCGGCGTCCGTGGACCGCGGCCCGGCGTCCGCGGGCTCCGGCTCGGCTTCCGTGGACGCGGCCCCGGCCCCGGCCCCGGACTCGGCGTCCGCGGCCTCCTGTTCCCGGGCGGCGTCCGCGACGGCCCACAGGCGGTGCAGCGTCCGTAGCTCCTCCGGGGTGGCTCCGCAGGCCACCGCGAGGCGGTGGACGGTGCCGTAGTCCTGCGGTACCGAACTGCCCAGGCAGTAGCGGTGCACGCTGGACCCGCTGGTTCCGGCCTTCGCGGCGAGGGCCGCGTAACTGAGTCCCGATCGCTCCTTGAGCGAGCGCAAACAGGCGGCGAACCGCTCGGACTCCGTGCACGCAGACACGGGCGTCCCCCCTTTTTTCACTTGCTGCCGCGCTGAAGGGCGGCGCCGCACGTGGGTCAGACGGCGGTGTGGTGTACGTGGATGAGAGAGCGCCCCCCTGGATCCCCCGATCCCCGCGCCCTCGGGCCTGTCGTCACATTCCCGTCGTCCGCCCGAAGGGCGGGCCCCGCGGCGTCTGGTGCGTGCTCTCGGCGTGCCGGGCGAAAGGCCTCGTACTGGACGTACTTGGGCTTTCGCCCGGTGCGGCGAGAGTGCGTGGCAGGCGTCGCGGGGCAGACGGGAATGTGACGACAGGCCCGAGCACACTGTGCCAGAAACAGACCGCCGGAACCTCGCCAACTCCAGCCACTTCCATAACGGATTGCTGACGACCGTCGCCGTGGCGTCCCAGCGCCGTCCCAGCGGGCGGGGAAGGCCGCAGGCCGGTCGTGGGACGGGCGTCCCAGCGTCCCACCAGCGGGGAAACGCTTGTACCGCCCCGCCGCCGCTTGCCAGCCTCGGGCCGACCGAGCACGCACCACCCCCCATCGAGGAGACTTCGCCGTGGCCCGATTCATGCCCCAGATCCTGCGCAACCGTCCGACGGCCGCCGTGTTCGCGATGAGTGTCGCGGCCGTCGCGTCCTTCGCCCTGCCGGCCTCCACCGCCCACGCGGCACCCACCGCGGTCGACTGCGCGTCCGGCAACGTCTGCTTCTGGACCGGGGCCAACTTCACCGGCCAGAAGTGCAGTTGGAGCGACGCCGACCCCGACTGGCAGTCCGGCAGCATCCGTTGCTCCTGGTCGGCCACGACCAACGTCAAGTCCGTCTGGAACGCGGGTACGTCCTCCAGCTTCACCGGCGTCGTCTACTACAAGGGCGCCAACCAGGACGAGGACGACCGCGCCGGCTGCACCCGCCAGCAGCACGGCGGCAACCTGGCCGGCACGTACAAGCTCCGCTCGCACAAGTGGACCACGGGCCGCTGCGGCTAGACCGAACAGCAGTGGGGCGGAACACCCTTGGAGGGTGTTCCGCCCCACTGCCGCGCTCTCAGGCGTAGAACCGGGACAGGCTCTGCAGCACGGCGGCCGGCTTGGGCGCGCCCTCGATCTCGATGGTGCCGTCGACGGTGATCTGCACCCCGCCCGGCACGTCCTCGACCGAGGCCAGCGTGCCGACCAGGCGGATCTTGGAGCCGACCTTCACCGGGGAGGGGAAACGGACCTTGTTCAGGCCGTAGTTGACCTTCGTCGACACGCCCTCGACGTCCAGCAGCTCGGTGAAGAGCGGGATGAACAGCGACAGGGTCAGATAGCCGTGGGCGATCGGCGCGCCGAAGGGGCCCTGGGCCGCCTTCCCCGGGTCGGTGTGGATCCACTGGTGGTCCCCGGTCGCGTCGGCGAACGTGTCGATGCGCTCCTGGGTGACCTCGATCCACTCGCTGGCCCCGAGGTCGCTGCCGGCGAGCTTCTTCAGCTCGTCGATGCCGTTGACGGTGATGCTCATGTTGCCTGCTTTCAAAGGGAGGTGATGACGAGTCAGCTGGTGCCGTAGCGCTTGCGCACCCGGGCCTTGAGGAGCTTTCCGGAGGCCGTGCGGGGCAACTCCTCGGCGACCACGACCGACTTGGGGATCTTGTACTTGGCCAGTCGTCCGGCGAGCGAGGCCAACACCTCGTCGGCGTCCAGCGAGACGCCCTCCCGGGGGACGACGACCGCGCGCGGCACCTCGCCCCACTTGTCGTCGGGGACGCCGATGACCGCGCACTCGACGATGTCGGGGTGGGCGAGGAGCTGGTCCTCGATCTCGGCGGGGTAGATGTTCTCGCCCCCGGAGATGATCATGTCCTTGATGCGGTCGACGATGAAGACATAGCCGTCCTCGTCGATCCGGGCGGCGTCCCCGCTGCGGAACCAGCCGTCGGCGAAGACCGCGGCCGTCTCCTCGGGCAGCCCCCAGTAGCCGGGCATGACGTGGGGGCCGCGGACCACGACCTCGCCGGGCTCGTCGATGTCGACCGGGGTCATGTCGGGCCGTACGACCCGTACATCGCTGAAGAAGTGCGGTACGCCCGCCGAGCCGGCCTTGCTCACGGCGTGCGCGGCGTCCAGGAAGAGCGTGCCGGGGGCGGCCTCGGTCATGCCGTAGCCCTGGAGGAAGGTGAGGCCGCGCTCCTGGAACCGGGCGATGAGCGGGGTCGGCACCGGGGAGCCGCCGCAGGAGAGCATGCGCAGCGACGACAGGTCGGCGTCGGCCCAGCGAGGATGCCGGGCGATCTGGTCGAACATGGTCGGCACGCCGAACATGAAGGTGATCCGGTGCCGTTCGATCAGATCGAAGGTGGCCTCCGGGACGAAGGCCTCGACCAGGACGCAGGTGCCGCCCTTGAGCAGCACGGGCAGGGTGAGCATGTTCAGCCCGGCCGTGTGGAACAACGGGGCGGAGACCAGGGCCCGTTCGTCGGTGATGATGTCCTGGTCGACGAGGACGTTGACGGCGTTCCAGATGATGTTGCCGTGCGTGAGCATCGCGCCCTTGGGGCGGCCGGTCGTCCCCGAGGTGTACATGATGATGCAGGTGTCGTCGGCGCCGACGGGCTGGTCGATCGGTTCGGCCTCGGCCCCCGCGAGCAGCGCCTCGTACTCCGCGCCGGTCTCCAGATACGTCCGTACGTCGGTCTCGCCGCCCGGCAGTCCGGCGACGAGCCCGGTGAAGGCGGGCCCGTACACCAGCGCCCTGGCCCCGGAGTCCGCCAGCTGGTAGGCGATCTCGGGGCCCGCGAGGCGGGTGTTGAGGGGGACGAAGACCGCGCCGAGGGTGCCGGCGGCGAACAGCGTCTCCAGGTACGAGGGGTGGTTGGGCCCCAGGTAGGCGATGCGGTCACCCCGGCGTACGCCGGCGGCGCGCAGGGCGTGCGCGAGGCGGGTGGTGCGCTCGTACAGCTGCCCGTAGGTGAGGCTGGTGTCGCCGTGGATCAGCGCGGTGCGCTGCGGGGTCTTGCGGGCCCGGCGGGCGGGCCACGACCCCAGTCCCTCATTGCGCATGTCTGTGCCCCTGTCCGTCCTTGCACATGGGGAGGTCCATCTGCGTCCTCTACGGTTTCGTCAGGCCGAGCAAACGGGCGGCGTTCTCCTTGAGGATCCTCGGCCTGACCTCGTCCTTGATCGGCAGCTTCTCGAAGTCGGCGAGCCAGCGGTCGGGGGTGAGGACGGGGTAGTCGGAGCCGAAGAGCACCTTGTCCTTGAGCAGGGTGTTCGCGTACTGCACCAGCTGCGGCGGGAAGTACTTCGGGGACCAGCCGGAGAGGTCGATGTGGACGCCCGGCTTGTGCGTGGCGACCGCCAGGGCCTCGTCCTGCCAGGGGAAGGACGGGTGCGCCAAGATGATCTTGAGGTGCGGGAAGTCGGCGGCCACGTCGTCCACGTGCAGCGGGTTGGAGTACTTCAGGCGGATGCCACCGCCGCCGGGGACGCCGGCGCCGATGCCGGTCTGCCCGGTGTGGAACAGGGCGATCGTGCCCGTCTCCTCGATGACCTCGTACAGGGCGTACGCGACCGCGCGGTCGTTGGGGAAGAAGCCCTGGACGCTGGGGTGGAACTTGAAGCCCTTCACCCCGTACTCCTCGACCAGACGGCGGGCCTGCTTGACGCCGGCCTTGCCGCGGAAGGGGTCGATGGAGGCGAAGGGGATCAGGACGTCCGCGTTGGCGGCGGCGGCCTCGGCGACCTCCTCGTTGGGGACGGGCTCGGTGCCGGTCGCGGACTCGGCGTCCACCGTGAAGATCACGGCGGCCATCTTCCGCTCGCGGTAGTAGGCGGCCGTCTCCTCCAGGGTGGGCTTCCGCTTGCCCTCGACCTTGAAGTAGGCGGAGGAGGCGTCGTGCAGTTCGTCGTCCAGCGACGACGTGCCCTTCTTCGAGGACACCTCGGCGTGGGTGTGGACGTCGATCGCGACGAGGTCGTCCACGTTCATGGCCTGGCTCATCACGCCTCCGGGATCTTCGGGGCGGGGATGCCCACGGTCTGCGGCTCGGCGCCCAGCGAGGTCGGCCAGACGTCGGCGAGGGCCTCGGGGGTCCAGCCGCCGTTCGCGTACGCCGTCTTGATCTCCTGCGGGTGCGACCAGAGTGCCACCTTGTCGCCGCCGATGCCGATGGCCTGGCCGGTGACCCCGCGCGCCGCCTCGGAGGCGAGGAACGGGACCAGGGCCGCGCAGTCCTCGGGGGTGCCGAAGCCCTCGCCCTTGCGCAGGAAGTCCGGGAACGGCTTGCCCTCGCGCAGGGCCTCCACGTACGGGGCGAAGACCGGGATGGTCTCGGTCATGGCGGTGGCGGCGACCGGGACGATCGCGTTGACGGTGATGTTCGCGCGGCCCAGCTCCATCGCCCAGGTGCGGGCGAAGGCGGCGATGCCGGCCTTGGCGGCGGCGTAGTTGGTCTGGCCGAAGTTGCCGCGCTGGCCCGCCGGGGAGCCGACCAGGATCAGGGAGCCGCCCTCGCCCTGCTCGCGCATACGGATCGCGGCGGCGCGGGCGCAGGTGAAGGTGCCCTTGAGGTGGGTGGTGATCACCGCGTCGAAGTCGTCGTCGGACATCTTCCACAGCACCTTGTCGCGGAGGATGCCCGCGTTGGTGACCAGGATGTCGAGGCGCCCGAACTCCTCCACCGCGCGGCCCACCAGGCGGTCGGCCGCCTCGGTCGTGCCGACCGCGACGACCTCGGCCACGGCCTTGCCGCCCGCCTCGGTGATGGACTTCACGGCCGCCTCGGCCACGGCCTCGTCGATGTCGTTGACGACGACGGAGGCGCCGGCGGCGGCGAGGGCCTGTGCGTAGGCCAGGCCGAGGCCACGGCCACTGCCCGTGACGACGGCGACCTTGCCGGTGAGATCGATGCTGGGCACGAGGGGGTCCCTTCGAGTGGCGGTGCGGCTTCGAGGTCGACGTGCGGCCTCGAAATCGAAGTTAAGAGCAATAGTTGTTGACGTCAATAGTTGTTGTTCCCCGGGCGTTGCGTCATGCTGGGAGCAGTACGTACGCGCCGCCCCTGCTCGGGGCCTCGACCAGGGAGCCCGCCATCGCCCGCCAGCAGACGCAGGACGCCGCCTCGATCGACGCGCACGAGCCGTGGATGCGCGGGCTGCACGCGGACACGGGCTATCTGCTGTACCGCCTGGGGCTGCGCTCCGGGCAGCTGTTCAACTCCTCCCTCCAGGAGTCGGGCCTGCGGCTGCGGCACTACGCGCTGCTGCGCTTCCTCGCCACGTCCCCGGGCGCGCTCCAGCGCGAGCTGAGCGCCTCGCTCGGTTACGACCCGAGTGCGATCGTCGGGCTGGTGGACGATCTGGAGAAGCTGGGCTTCGCCGAGCGGCGCCCCTCCCCCGACGACCGCCGCAGCCGGATCGTCGTGCTCACCGAGGACGGCCGGTCCTTCCTCCGGGACACCGACTCGGCCGGGCAGCGCGTCACCAACGAACTCGTGGAGCCCCTCGACGCCGCCGAGCGCGAGACCCTCCACGCGCTGCTGCAGAAGATCGCCGAGGCCGGACTGGGGTGACGCCGCCATGCCGATGACCACCGACGCGCTGCCGTCGCCCGGGGCGCCCCGGCCGCCGGTGCCACCGGGCGCCGGCCGCTCCGCGCCCGACCGGCTGCTCGCCGTGCTGGCCGCGTTCGACCACGACCATCCGGCGCTCTCCCTGACCGACATCAGCCGCCGGGCGGGGCTCACCCTCACCACCGCCCACCGGCTGGTGGGCGCGCTCACCGAGTGGGGTGCCCTGGAGCGGGACGCGGCCGGGATCTACCACGTCGGGCTGCGGCTCTGGGAACTGGCGGCGCTCGCCCCGCGCGGCCTGGCGCTGCGGCAGATCGCGCTGCCGTACCTGGAGGACCTGTACGAAGCGACGCACGAGAACGTGCAGCTCGCGGTCCGCGACGGCGACGAGGTGGTCTACATCGAGTGGCTCTCCGGGCGCTCGGCCGTCGGTGTCCACATCCGGGTCGGCGGGCGCTGGCCCCTGCACGCCACGGGCGTCGGCCTGGCGCTCCTCGCGTACGGCGACTCATCGTCCCAAGAGGTCTACTGCCAGGGGCCGTTGGCCTCCTTCACGCCGTACACCATCGCCGACGCGACCCGGTTGCGGCGCGTGCTGGCCGAAGTCCGGCGCACGGGTGTGGCGGTGAGCAGCCGTCAGGTCACCGAGGACGCGCTGTCGGTGGCCGCGCCGGTGCGCGGGCCGGGCGGGGCCGTGGTGGCCGCCGTGTCGGTCGTGGTGCCCCAAGTGGGCGCCCAGGTACCGGTGTTGACGCCCGCGGTACGGGTGGCGGCACGCGGCATCTCCCGGGCCCTGGGCTGGCAGCCGGACGAGCCCCGCCGAGGCTCGCTGATCCCGGGCCGCGGCCCGACCGCGTCCTGACCGTCTACACCCTGGCTGACGCCTGTGCCGTGTACGTCACCGGGGCGCCCGCGTGGGTGGCGGTGGCGCGGGCGGTGAGGCGGCCCTGGTCGGTGTCAACGGACGGGGTGACCTCCCAGCGGGCGACGAACCGGCCGGCGGAGCGGATACGGTCCGTCGTGGCCGTGCCGAGGCCCCGGACCTGCCAGCTGTTGGGCGCGGTGAGGGCGAGGCGGGCGGCGGTCCAGGGGCGGGCGGAGCCGTTGGCGAGGCTCGCGGTGACGAGGAACTTGCCGTCCTGGCGCGTCACTTGGAGGGTGACGCCGTAGGGCACGCGCCGGTAGTCGTCCACCCAGGAGGACCGCATCAGCCCGACCAGCGCGTCGGCCTGGGCGGGCCGGGCCGACGCCAGGTCGTCCCGCTCACCGGGGTCCCGGGCCAGGTCGTACAGCTCGACCTGCCACCGCTCGTCGGGCGCCTTCCGGTCCTGGCCGGGGGCGAACCGCACCGCCTTGAGGTCGCCGCGCCGCACCGCCTCGGCCAGGCGTCGCGCCCGGCCGCCGTCGACCCGGTCGGCGCGCGGGGTGACCCCGCTGTGGTTGCGGTAGAAGTACAGCTGGTCGTGGCGGGCGGCCTCGGCGCCGCCGGGGCGCAGCAGCGGGGCGGCGGAGAGCCCGTCGATGTCCGTCGGGGCGGGCGCGCCCGCGAGGTCGGCGAGGGTCGGCAGCAGATCGATCAGCGGGGTCGGCCGGTCGGTGGTGCCGACCGGGACGCGCTGCGGGGACCAGGCGATGAGGGGGACGCGGATGCCGCCCTCGTACAGGTTGCGTTTGTAGCCGCGCAGCGGGCCGTTGCCGTCAAAGAGGTCGGGGTCGGTGCCGCCCTCCTCGTGCGGGCCGTTGTCGCTGGTGACGAGGACGACGGTGCGCCGGTCGATGCCGTGCGCCCGGAGCCGGTCCACGAGGTTGCCGACGAGCGTGTCCAGGCCGGTGACCTGGGCGGCGTGCGCCTTGTCCGGCCGGGTCCAGGGCTCATCGGCGTACGCGCCGAGGTCCGGGGCGAGGCTCGGGGCGTGCGGCACGGTCGGGGCGAGGAACAGCAGGAACGGCTCGTCCTTGTGGGCGTCGACGAAGCCGAGCGCCCGCTCCTCGATGAGGTCGGGGGCGTAGACCCCGCGGGCGCCGTCCCGGTTGTCGGGGATGTCCTGCCTCTCGCCGTTGTCCCAGAGGTACGTCGGGTAGTAGTCGTGCGCGTGCTTGTGGGTGAGATAGCCGTAGAACTGCTCGAAACCACGGGAGTTGGGGTGGCTCGGCTGGTTCGGCCGCTCGGGTCCGAAGCCCCACTTGCCGATGAGTCCGGTGCGGTAGCCGAGGGCGCGCAGGGCCTCGGCGAAGGTGAAGTCCTGTTCGGTGAGCGCGCCTTGGCCGCCGGGCCCCCAGGGGTTCTCGCGGACCGTGGCGTGGCCGCTGTGCAGACCGGTGAGCAGGGAGCAGCGGGAGGGCGCGCAGACCGGGGCGGCGGCGTAGGCGTCGGTGAAGCGCAGCCCCTCGGCGGCCAGGGCGTCCAGGCGGGGGGTGTCGATGAGCTGCTGGCCGTAGGAGCCGAGTTCGCCGTAGCCGAGGTCGTCGGCGAGGACGACCACGAAGTTGAGCCGCTTCGACGGGGTGCGGGCGGCGGGTACGACCGGCGCGGACGGCCGGTCGACCTGCGGGGCGGCGACCTCGCGGGGCCCGGCCTTGCGTCCCTCGTGCGCGACACAGCCGGCCGCCGCCCCGGTCGCGCCGACGGCGGCGGTCCCGGCGAGGAAACGGCGGCGGCTGGGCATGCGGACTCCTGGGTGATGATCGGCGGGTGGTCGTGATCCGATGGTGGACGGGACGCGCGGAGCAACTCCATGCACAGGGCATGAACAGCTTGTTGCGGCCCTTGTCTCGGCCCTTGTCGCGGCTGGTCAGCGGAGGCCGCGGTGATCACCTGTGCGTCCCCCGCCCCTAGAGAGGGGGAATGCGGGGTTCTGGTTCCACCGGGTACGGACGATCTTGCCAGACGTCCGCGCACGCCAACGCACCGGCCCCAGGAGCTTCCCTGGGGCCGGTGCGTTCAGGCAGGTCTGTTCAGGCAGGTCCGTTCAGGCCGGGTTCGTTCAGGCCGACAGGCCCTCGTAGGTGGCCGCGAGGATCGAGAAGCCGCGGGCGTCGCCGAGGCCTTCGTCGATCATCTGGTTCATCACATACGCCACGGTCATCCGGGCGTCGAGGTCGACGAGGACGATCGAGCCGCCCCAGCCGGCCCAGAAACAGGTGCGGGGGTTGGGCAGTTGGCCGTTGTTCAGCCCGTAGCCCATGCCGTAGCGCATCGGGACGCCCAGCACGCTGTCCGTGCCGTCGAACTGCTCCTCGAAGACCCGCTCGCACCCCTGCTCCGACAGCAGCCGTACGCCACGCGCCGCGCCCCCGCAGGCCAGCAGGGACTGGACGGCGGCGACCGAGCGGGCGTTGCCGTGACCGTTCGCGGCCGGGATCTCGGCACGGCGCCACGCGGTGGTGTTGGCGACGCCGTCGGGGATGTCCGGGTTGGGCGGCGGGCCGCTCCGGGGCAGGGACGAGGGCGGCGCGATGATCGGCGCCACCCGGTGGTCGTGCTCGGCGGCCAGCCCGATGTGGAAGTCCGCGCCCAGCGGCCCGGTGATCTCCTCGGCGAGGAAGGTGCCCAGGCTGCGGCCGGTGACGCGGCGGACGATCTCGCCGAGCAGATACCCCTGGGTGACCGCGTGGTAGCCCGCCTCGGTGCCCGGCTTCCAGGCCGGTGCCTGTGCGGCGAGCCGCGCGGTGACGGTCGGCCAGTCGTACAGGTCCTCCAGCGTCGTGGGGGCCTCGAAGCGGGGCAGCCCGGCCGTGTGCGACAGCACATGCCGCACCCGGACGTCCTCCTTGCCCGCCGCCGCGAACTCGGGCCAGTACGTCGCCACCGGCGCGTCCAGGTCCAGTTCGCCCCGGTCGGCGAGCATCAGCACGCACAGTGCCGTCATCGTCTTGGTGGTGGACCACACATGGGTGAGCGTGTCCCGCTCCCACGGTGTGGTGCGTGCCGCGTCGGCGTACCCGCCCCAGAGGTCGACCACCGGCTCGCCGTCCACGTACACGGCGACCGACGCCCCCACGTCCTTGTCGTCCAGCGAGGCCGCGAGCGCCTCGCGCACCGCGGCGAACCGGTCCGTGCACGTGCCATGAGTCAACGCCATGGGGGGAAGGTAACGGCTCGCCCGGGGCGGATCCATCGAATAAATCGAATCGTAGGAACAGCGGCGCTCCTCGGTCGTGACCGGCGTGACCGCTCACCGGCCGGGGGTCGGGCTCGCCGCGCTGCGCCGGGTCTCCGTGAGGTGGATGTCGATGTACCGGGCGAGGGTCAGCGCGTCCGCGGGTTCGTCGGCCTGGAAGGTGACGCGGCGCAGCAGACCGACGCTGTCGAGCGCGACGCCCTCGCGGGCGAGGACGAAGACGAGGGCCAGGAACGCGGACCGGGCGTTGCCGTCGCCGAACGGATGGAAGAAGCAGACGTCGAGGCAGGCGCGGGCCGCGCGGGCGGTGAGCGGGAGGGGCCGCTCCGCGTGCCGCGCGCTCTCGGCCAGGCAGGCGTCGAGGCGGGCGAGGGTGTCCGGGCCGATCCCGTAGCGTTCCCGGCCTCCCTTGGCGAAGGCCGGCAGTTGGCGGAAGGGCGGTGGCTCCGGTGTGCCCAGGATGGGGCGCTGCCAGCGCTGGAGCAGGGCGAAGTCGAGGGCGGCTCCGCGCGCCGCGTCGGCCCGCGCCAGGTCCAGGGCGGCGAGCAGGCCCTCGGCCCGGCGGGGGTCCAGGGCGCCGTCGAAGGCGCGGACGTCCTCCGCCGCGCCGTCGCTCGACGGTGTCACCGGCCCGTCCCCGGCACTGTCGGGTACGTCCCGCCACGCCACGCCCGCGCGCACCGCGAGCCAGCGCTCCAGGTGGTCCGGCGGCGGTCCGGTGGGCCGGCCGGAGCGGGTGGACCGGGTGGACCGTGCGGCGTCGGCCGGCCGGAGGGCCCGCGCGAAGCTCTCCGCGACGTCGTCGACCAGCACCGGGTCCGGGTCGATCCAGCTCTCGAACCGCCCGCCGACCGTCTGCTCGACCAACTCCCGCGCGCGGTCGGGTGCGACGCCCCAGCAGCTGAGGAACCAGGTGAGCACCTGCCGGCAGTGCTTGTGCCAGCCGCCTCCGCAGCCGGTGCGGTCGACCACCTGGAGGATCAGGTGGCGGGCGGCGCGATCCCACAGGATCCGCTGGTCCGCCACGCCGACCAGGGTCAGCGGATACGCCCGGAAGCGGGCGGCGAGGTTCTCCAGCCACGCACGCCACTCGCACAGCGCCGCCACGACACGGTCGAGCGTCTCCTCCCGTGTGGTGATCGAGGCACGCGGGGTGTACCAGTGCCCGACGGGCCCGCCGCCGAAGTCGCCCTCGTCGTGCGCCCAGCGCCAGCCCACGGCCCAGCGGCCGTAGTGCTCGGCGAGGGCCTGCGACATGGCGTCGGCCCAGTGCCCCGGCCGGTTCCCGTAGCCGTCGTCCTCGGCCGCACGGCCGTCGGGCACATCGGGGTCGACGGGCGCATCGGGGCCGCCGAGCGCATGAGGATCGACGGGCACCTTCCGGGCGGGCCCGAGCGACCGCACCACCCGCGCCACCGACGCGCTGTCGAAGGGGTGACGGGCGGGGTCCACCTCGTCCCAGGTCAGCGAATGGGGTGCCAGCTCGACGAACACCCCGCAAGCCTGCCCGGCCGGTGGAATCCGGATCAAGCGGATTAGCTGAGGAGCGGAGCGGTCCCCCGCCGTCCTCACCGGAATCTCAGCCGCCGCACCCCCGGTTCAAAGGGCACGCCCATGAAGGCGGCGCAGGATGCGAAGCAAGTGGTGGTCGGCGAGGAAAGGCATGTCGTGGGTGTCCCGTACATAGCGAAGCGGTCCGGCGAGCGGGAAGGGGCGAAGGGGTGGTCGCGGCGGGGGCTGCTCGCGGCGCTGGGGGCGGTGCCGGCGGCCGTCGTGCTGACGGGGTGCAGCGGCGCCGCCGCGGACGCGGCCGCGCGGAGCGGCGGCGGCTCGGCGGGGGCCGGCACGTCGGCAGGGACCCTCAAGGCGGCGGTCACGGTCACGCCCGCCGACGGCACGAAGGGCGCCTCCTTCACCGACCCCGTCAAGGTCACGGTCTCCGAGGGCACACTGGCGAACGTGAAGGTCACCGCCGCCGACGGCACCGAGCTGGCGGGGGCGCTCGACGAGGCCCGTACGACGTGGACGTCGTCCCGGAACCCGTACTCGGACACCGTCTACACCGTGACCGCCGAGCCGGACGGCGGTGACACCGAGACGGCGACCTTCACCACCGCCTCCCCCGCCGGCACCTTCGTCGGCTACTTCACCCCCGAGGCGGACTCCACCTCCGGCGTCGGCATGCCCGTGTCGATCAACTTCACCGAGGCCGTGACCGACAAGGCCGCCGTGGAGAAGGCGATCACCGTGACCGCCGAGCCGGCCGTCGAGGTCGTGGGGCACTGGTTCAGTGACACCCGGCTGGACTTCCGGCCGGAGACCTACTGGGCGGCGGGCACGACGATCACGCTGGGGCTGCGGCTGAAGGACGTGGCGGGCGCGGACGGCGTGTACGGCACCCAGTCCAAGGACGTCACCTTCCGCATCGGCCGCGAGCAGATCAGCACGGTCGATCTGGCCACCAAGGAGATGACCGTCGTCCGGGACGGTACGACCCTCGCCACCTACCCCGTGACCGGCGGCGACGCCGACCACACCACCTGGTCCGGGATCATGGTGATCAGCGAGCGGTTCAAGGAGACCCGGATGGAGTCCTCCACGGTCGGCCTCGGCGACGAGTACGACATCAAGGACGTCCCGCACGCCCAACGGCTCACCACCTCCGGCACGTTCGTCCACGGCAACTACTGGGCCGCCGAGTCCGTCTTCGGCAGTGCCAACATCAGCCACGGCTGCGTCGGTCTGCACGACACCCAGGGCGCGGACGACAACTCGGTGCCCGGGTACCGGTTCTACGACAGCTCGATGCTCGGCGACGTCGTGATCGTGAAGAACTCGGGCGAACGGACCGTCGACGCGTCCAACGGCCTCAACGGCTGGAATCTCTCCTGGTCGGACTGGAAGGCCGGGAGCGCTCTCTGACGCCCCAGGTCGGGTGCCGCCACCCGCATCGCCTAGGCTGATCCGCCGCAGCTGTCGTACGGATCAGGGCTACGGACAAGAGCGTGGTGGGAAATGCCGCTGAGGGACGACGATCCCACCTCCATCGGCGAGTACGTCCTGGAGGACCGGCTCGGCTCGGGCGGGATGGGCATCGTCTATCGCGCCCGGTCGGCGTCGGGGCGACTGGTCGCGCTCAAGCTGGTGCACGCCCAGTACTGCGACGACGACGAGTTCCGGTCCCGGTTCCGCCAGGAGATCTCGGCGGCGCGCCGGGTGAGCGGGGCCTTCACCACCCCCGTGGTCGACGCCGACCCGGAGGCGAAGCGGCCGTGGATGGCGACGCTGTACGTGCCGGGGCCGACCCTCTTCGATCTGGTGGGCGCGGAGGGGCCGTTGAGCACGGCCCGCATCCGGGGCCTCGCGCTCGGGCTCATCGAGGCGCTGCGAGACATCCACCGGGCGGGGGTCGTGCACCGCGATCTCAAACCGGCGAACGTGCTCATGGCCGAGGACGGCCCGCGGGTCATCGACTTCGGTATCTCGCGCGCCGGTGACAATCTGCCCCTCACCGTGACCGGCCGGGTGATCGGCACGCCCCCGTTCATGTCGCCGGAGCAGCTGCGCTCGCCGCGGGACGTCACCGCCGCGTCGGACGTGTTCTCCCTGGGCTCACTGCTCGTGTACGCGGCCAGCGGGTACAGCCCCTTCAAGGCGGAGAGCCCCTATCTGGCGGGCTACCAGGTCATGTTCGAGGCGCCGAAGCTGCACGCCGTGCCCGAGCCGCTGCGCCGTATCGCCGAACGCTGCCTGGAGAAGGACCCTGCGTCCCGCCCCGGCCTCGCCGAACTCCACCGCCTGTTCCTGGAGTTGGACACCTCACCCGACACCGCCCGCCCCACCGCGGACCCGACACCCGAAGCATCCGACCGGCCGGTCCACCACCGGCCGACCCACCACCGGCCGACGGGCATCGATCGAGCGGACGGCGGGACGACAGACGCCGGGCCGACAGGCCCCGGACCGATGGCCGCCGGGCGGTCCCACGGCGAAGCCGCGAACGACACGACGCCGGACGGCGCGGCCGCGAACGACCCGACGGCGAACGACCGCCCGGACAACGACCGGCCCGCGCACAACCGCCCGGCGGACGAACCCCTCACGGACCCCCTCGCGGACCACCCCCGCCCGAAGCGCCGTACGACCAAGCGGCGGCTGATCCTCGTCGGTCTCGGCGCCGCCCTCACCGTCACCGCGCTGAGCGCCGCGCTGCTCGGCTACGCCGGGTTCGAGGACACCGCGGCCTCGTCCGGCGCCGGCACCGACGTCGGCTACCGTTCGGTGTCGCTCCCCGAGGGCTGGCGGCCGTGGCGCACCCCGCTGCGGGCCGACAGCGGCCTCCCCACCGACTACATCCCCGTCAACTACGACGAATCGGGCTGCCGGACGGACGGCAAGGACCTCTACTGCGCCGGTGCCGGCTTCGTCGTGACGAAGGTGGACGCCGCCACCGGAAAGACGGGCTGGCGGTACGGGACCCAGCCCCAGACCGCCCGGCCCATCGGCGTGCGCGACGGCCTGGTCTACGTCTACACGGAGCCCGACAGCGCCCGGCGGAACCTGGTGGCCCTGGACACGGCGACCGGGAAGCAGCGCTGGGCCCGGCCCATCAGCGCGAGCGAGCCCGCGCTCCTCTACGACGGCGGCATCCTCACCCTCACGCCCGACCACTCGGAGCTGGTCGCCTACAACACGGCCGGCGACGAGCTGTGGCGGGTGCCGGAGCCCGCCGGGGACAACTGCGTTTCCACGGTGCTCGGCGACGACCCGTACGCCCGGTGCTGGACGGGGGACGACTTCCTCGACGCCCGCCCGTCCTCGCTCGTCCGGCTCGATCCGGAGGACGGCGCCTCGCGGGAACTCGCCCCGCTGCCCGAGAAGGCGCTCGCGCTGGGCGCCGTGGACGGACGGCCGCTGTTCCTGAAGGCGGAGACCACCGAGGAGGTGTACCAGTCGGGCTACGAGCGGCCGTACAACGCGTTCCTGCGGGTGGACCCGGACACCGGGAAGGTCACCCGGATCCCGCTGGAGCGGGCGCTGCGCGGCGCGGCGACGCTGGTGGACGGGGTGGTGTACTTCGCGCGGACCAACGGCTCGGTCACCGCCGTGTCCGCGACGAGCGGCAAGGTGCGGTGGGAGCTGACCACCGAGATGGAGAACCTGTCCGTCCCGGTCGTGTCGGCGGCCCGTCACGAGATCTACTTCGCCAACCGGTTCGGGCGGCTGCTGGCCCTGGACAGCGGCACGGGCGCCGAGTTGTGGCGTACGGACGCGCTCGACGACCCCGGGGACACCGCGACCGAGACCTCTCCCCGGGCCCTGCTCGTGGACGACGCGGTCGTGGCGACCGCCGGCACGATGGCGTTCTCCGTGAACCCGGACGAGCCGATGGACGTCCCGACCGCGGCCACGGGCGCCGGGGACTGAGCCCGGCCCATCACCTCACCGCCCCACCGCCCCACCAACACACCGTCTTGGCGGGAAACCGCCCGAGAAGTTCCGATCTTCACATGGTGAACTCGCCGCCCCCGTACGGACTTTCTCCGCTTTAACTCTTGACGACCGCAGCGCCGGAGCGCACATTGACCGCACGCTCTTCTCTGAGAGCGCTCTCAGGACGGGACTCCACAGAGCGCTCCCCCACGCAGAACCCCGCACCCCGCAACCCCGCACCCCACATCCGCTCATTTCACTCCGTACACCCGAAGAGGCCGCTATGAGTGAAACCTCCGGCATACCCCGCAGACGTCGCCGCCCGCTCCGGCGCGCGTTCCTCGCCATGGCCGCCGCGCTGGCGCTGGCCACTGCGTGGGCGACGACCGCGCAGGGCGCCGCCCCCACCCCGCCCACCGGCTGGACGCAGGTCTTCGTCGACGACTTCAACGGCACCGCGGGCACCGGCGTCAACACCTCCAACTGGCAGTACGCGACCGGGACTTCGTACCCCGGCGGCCCCGCAAACTGGGGCACCGGCGAGGTCGAGACGATGACGAACAGCACCACCAACGTCTCGCTCGACGGCAGCGGCAATCTCCGTATCACCCCGGTCCGGGACTCGGCGGGCCGCTGGACCTCGGGCCGGATCGAGACCAACCGCACCGACTTCCAGCCCCCGGCGGGCGGCAAGCTGCGGGTCGAGTCCCGTATCCAGATGCCGAACGTCACCGGGACGGCCGCCGAGGGCTACTGGCCGGCGTTCTGGATGCTGGGCGCGCCCTACCGGGGCAACTACCAGAACTGGCCGAGCGTCGGTGAGCTGGACATCATGGAGAACGTCCAGGGCCGCAACCAGGTCTGGGCGACGATGCACTGCGGCACCAACCCGGGCGGCCCGTGCAACGAGACGACCGGCATCGGCAACTCCACCGCGTGCCCCAACACGACCTGCCAGTCCGGCTTCCACACCTACACCATGGAGTGGGACCGCTCGGTGACCCCCGAGACGATCCGGTTCTCCGTCGACGGCACCCAGTTCCACTCGGTGAACGCGAACCAGGTCGACGCGACCACCTGGACCAACGCCACCAACCACGGCTTCTTCATCATCCTGAACGTGGCGATGGGCGGCGCGTTCCCGGACGCGTTCGGCGGTGGCCTGGACGGTGACACGCGGTCCGGTGTCCCGATGGTCGTCGACTACGTACAGGTGCTGTCGGCGGCCGGGGGCACCACCACCCCGCCGCCGACCGGCACCCGGGACGCGTACAGCGCGATCCAGGCCGAGTCGTACAACGGCCAGAGCGGCACGCTCACCGAGACCACGACCGACACAGGCGGCGGCCAGAACATCGGTTCGCTGGCCAACGGTGACTGGGCGCTGTTCCAGAACGTCAACTTCGGTTCCACGGCGGCGACCCAGTTCGTCGCCCGGGTGGCCTCCGGCGCCAACACCGGGGTGAGCGGGCTGGTCGAGGTCAGGATCGACAGCCGGACGAGCGCCCCGGTCGGCAGTTTCTCGATCGCCAACACCGGCGGCTGGCAGTCCTGGCGGACGGTGCCCGCGAACATGAGCCGGATCACCGGCACCCATGACGTCTATCTGACCTTCACCAGCGGTCAGGCGCAGGACTTCGTGAACGTGAACTGGTTCAACTTCGGCCGCTGACAGGCGAATTGGACGAGGGGCGGACTCCACGGCGGTGAGCCGAAGCACGATAGCTGTCACCAAGGCATGCCGGTTGTCACCGGGAACGCCGGACAGGACGCGCTGGGCTGGCCGCCGGGAGTGCGGGGAGCTCCGGCGACTGGTGGAGCGCCGGAGCTGGTGTGCCCGTCCGGTCACCGCATGCTGCCCGCCCACACCTTGCGCCAGTGGCTCCCCGCCACATATCCAGGGAAGTTGACGATCTCACGCCAGAAGAGGGGCTCCCGTGCACGATCAGGAGAAAGCCGACTCCCACACTGGGGCGGGCAACAGCCGTATCCCTGCCCGTCGGCCCGCATCCGCCCCGCCCGCGCAGCATGGTCTGCTCGGCCTACAGGCCGCTGTGGGCAACGCCGCGGTCGTCCAGATGCTCCGCGGCGCCGGCCACTCCTGGGCCCGGGAACAGCACGAGCACGGCGCCGGCTGCGGCCACCAGGAGAACCACCGGGAGATCGCGACCTCGCCCGCACCGGTGCAGCGTTCCGCCGTCCACGACGTGCTCCGCAGCGCCGGAAAGCCCCTCAGCGAGCCAGTGCGCCAGGAAATGGAGGTGCGGCTCGGCGCGGACTTCTCCGACGTGCGCGTCCACGACGACAAGGCCGCCCGTGCGTCGGCCACCGAGGTCGGCGCCCGCGCCTACACGTCCGGCAGCCATGTCGTCATCGGTGCCGACGGTGGGGACAAGCACACCCTCGCCCATGAACTGACCCATGTCATCCAGCAGCGTCGGGGCCCCGTGGCCGGTACGGACATGGGCAACGGACTCCGCGTCTCCGACGCTTCCGACACGTTCGAACGCGCCGCGGAGGCCAACGCGCAGCGCGTCATGCGGGCACCGCTCGATGTGCAACGCGTCGTGGGCCCACGGACCGCCCCCGCCACCGGTGCCACCCACGAGGGTCGCGGCGGCCCGGTCGCCGTGCAGACCGCGCCCACCGACGGGAAAAAGAAGCCGCCGCCCGTACCGAACAAGCCCGACAATCTGAGGGTCGGCGGGGCCGCGCAGACCTCCAGCGCCGACCAGACCAACTCGGCCGGGCAGACGTCGGCCGCCGCGGAGCCCGCGCAGGCGCAGTCCGACACCCCCGCGCACGGGTACACGCTCGCCGGATCGGCCAGCCTGGTCTTCTTCCGAGCCGATGGGCGCTCCCCCGAGGTCATCCGGCAGGCGAACGGGATGAGGTCCCGCAACAACACGTCGGTCGCGACCGAACTCGCCATGTTCTTTGAGGACCCGATCGCCTACGCCCGGGCCCATGTCAGCAGCCCCAAGCCGACCTTGGTTTCCACGGCGCTGGACGAGGACTGCGGTGGGTACGCCAGCAACGACCGGCACCTGTACCAGATCCAGGTCAGCGGCTGGCACAAATTCGCCGCGCCGCCCGCGCGGAGCAAGATCCTGACCAAGCCGACGGTCTACGCCAACAGCACGTCCCTGGAGACCGCGACCGCGGCCGTCATCGGTCCCGTCGGCCCCACCCAGGAAATGGATTTCATCGGGGGAATCCCGCTGGCGGCCATCACCGGCTGCCGCCGACCGGGGGAGAGCGGCTTCAGCGCGCTCTGACGCCTTTGCATGGGGAGCCGACGCGCGAGATGGACGGGGATGTCGGCGTCAATCGCCGAGGCGAACGACTCCCGGTCCGCCTCCTTGATCAGGGGCTCGGGCGTACGTCGATCAGCCAGACGCCGCGGCGGGTCACCGCGAGACAGTCAGGGTGTGGGTGCGGCGTTTCCCGCAGGTTGTGAAGGAGATCTTCAGCGGCTGCGAGATGTCTCCACGCGTGGTGACGGCCGGTGCTGCAGGCCAGGACGGTGCCGCTGTTCCCGGCGCCAGGTGAAGTGCCGCATCGGGGCGCTCGTGAGCACCGGCTCCTGAGCCGCCGGCTCCCGGTCTTCGCCTCTGGTGACAGAAAGAGTGCTGCATGAGCCCATGTGACAAGTCGAACGCCTTGGTGGTGACAACCGGGCTGCTTCGTCCGGTCTCATTCACCACGTCATCCGGCTCTGCTGGTGACAACTGCTGAGCTTCGGCACAGGCGGTGGGGTCCGCCTCTCTTCGCGGATCCGCCCCTCGTCGCGTGTCAGCGCAGCTCCGCCCGGAACGCCACCGGTGTCGTCCCCGCGTGCAGCTGGAAGAACTTGGAGAAGTTCGCCGCGTCGGGGAAGCCGACGGCCACGCCGACCCGGCCGATCGGCAGGTCCGTGTGGGCCAGCAGCCGCTTCGCCTCCAGGACGACCCGCTTGTCGATGAACCCCTTGGGGGTCTCCCCGGTGGCGGCGCGCACCGCGCGGACGAGGGTGCGGCGGGAGTAACCGAGGGCGTCCGCGTAGGCGCTGACGCTGTGGTTGACGGCGAAGTCCCGCTCGACGGCGTCCCGGAAGCGATTGAACGTGGTGTCGCCGGGCCGCTGCTCCTCCCCCTCGGCCGGGCCGGCGACCGCGGCGAGATGGGCGAGGCGCAGCAGGAAGGCCGTCAGGGAGTGCCGCAGGACGGCGGTGTGCAGGCTGGGCGGCAGCGTGACGGTGTCGGCGTACTCGCGTTCCAGCTGGGCCAACGAGTGCCGCAGACCGGCGAGTTGGGCCTGGTCGGGGCGGAGCAGCGGCGGCAGGTCGTAGCGGTAGAGGCCGGTCGCCTCGACGGTGGCGCGGGGCAGGAAGCCCGGTTGCATGGTGAGGACGGTCCCGCGGTACTCGGTGGCGCGTGAGAAGCGATGCACCTGTCCGGGGCGGATCCACAGCAGTTCGCCCGCACCCACCTCGTACCCGGTGAAGTCGATCATGTGGTGGACCGGGCCGCCGTCGAAGAGCATCACCACGTGGAAGTCGATGCGGTGGACCCCGTCGAGGGGTATGTCCGCGTGCCAGGGCTCGTGGTGGCCCATCGGGCCGACCCGCATGCCGACGCCGGAGAGGCCGTCGCGGTCGGCGGGGAACGGGAAGGTCTTGATCCGGTCGCCGTCCGGGAAGTCTCTGTGCGTCATGTCCTCGCCGCCGCGTCGTGGGTGTCCCAGTTTCACCGAAGGCTGGCACACCGCGACCTGTCCCAAGAAAAGTCAGACTTTTACTTTTGAAGACGTCAGAGCAGTTCCGCCGTCTCCATCGAGGACTTCTTGAAGATGAACTGGACAGAACTCGACCGGCGCGCCGTCGACACCGCCCGTCTGCTGGCCGCCGACGCCGTGCAGAAGGCCGGGAACGGGCACCCGGGTACGGCGATGAGCCTCGCGCCCGCCGCGTACACGCTCTTTCAGAAGGTGATGCGTCACGATCCGGCCGACCCCGAGTGGACCGGCCGCGACCGCTTCGTCCTCTCCCCCGGCCACACCTCACTCACCCTCTACACACAGCTGTACCTCGCCGGGTACGAGCTGGAGCTGGACGATCTCAAGGCGTTCCGCACCCACGGTTCGAAGACACCGGGGCACCCCGAGTACGGCCACACGGCCGGGGTGGAGACCACCACCGGGCCGCTGGGCCAGGGGGTCGCCAACGCCGTCGGCATGGCGATGGCCGCCCGTTACGAGCGCGGCCTGTTCGACCCGGACGCGCCCGAGGGGACCTCCCCGTTCGACCACACCGTCTGGGCGATCGTCTCCGACGGCGACCTGGAGGAGGGCATCTCCGCCGAGGCGTCGTCGCTGGCGGGCCATCAGAAGCTGGGCAACCTCGTCTTCCTGTACGACGACAACCACATCTCCATCGAGGGCGACACGGCCACCGCGTTCTCCGAGGACGTACTGAAGCGGTACGAGGCGTACGGCTGGCACGTCCAGCGGATCGAGCCGGCATTCAACGGCAACGTCGATGTGCACGCCCTGTACGACGCGCTGCTGGCCGCGCGGGAGGAGACCTCGCGGCCCTCGATCATCGCGATGCGCACGATCATCGCCTGGCCCGCCCCCAACGCCCAGAACACGGAGGCCTCGCACGGCTCGGCGCTGGGCGCGGGCGAGGTCGCGGCCACCAAGCGGGTCCTCGGCTTCGACGCGGACAAGAGCTTCGACGTCGCCGACGACGTCCTCGCCCACACCCGGCGGGCCCTCGACCGGGGCGCGGAGGCGCACGCCGCCTGGGACAAGCGGATCGCCGAGTGGCGGGCGGCTTCCCCCGAACGGGCCCGGCTCTTCGACCGGGTGGTCGCGGGCCGGCTGCCGGAGGGCTGGGAGGACGCGCTGCCCTTGTTCGAGGAGGGCGCGTCGGTGGCGACCCGGGCCGCGTCCGGCAAGGTGCTCCAGGCGCTGGGCGCGGTGATCCCCGAGCTGTGGGGCGGCTCCGCCGACCTCGCCGGTTCGAACAACACCACGATCGACAAGACGTCGTCGTTCCTCCCGGTCGGCAATCCGCTCCCGGAGGCCGACCCGTACGGCCGTACGATCCACTTCGGCATCCGCGAGCACGCGATGGCCGCCGAGATGAACGGCATCGCGCTGCACGGCAACACCCGGATCTACGGCGGCACGTTCCTCGTCTTCTCCGACTACATGCGCAACGCCGTGCGGCTCTCCGCGCTGATGCAGCTGCCGGTGACGTACGTGTGGACGCACGACTCCATCGGGCTCGGCGAGGACGGCCCCACCCATCAGCCGGTCGAACACCTGGCCTCCCTGCGGGCCATACCGGGGCTGAATCTGGTCCGCCCCGCCGACGCCAACGAGACGGCCGTGGCCTGGGCCGAGATCCTGAAGCGGCACGCCACGCACCCGGCCCCGCACGGGCTGGCGCTCACCCGGCAGGGCGTGCCGACGTATCCGCTCAACTCCGAGGCGGCGAAGGGTGGTTACGTCCTCCGGGAGTCCTCCACCGCGACCCCGGAGGTGATCCTGATCGCCACCGGGTCCGAGGTGCAGTTGGCCGTCGCCGCGCGGGAGCGGCTGGAGGCCGAGGGGGTCGGGACGCGGGTGGTGTCGATGCCGTCCGTGGAGTGGTTCGAGGAACAGCCGCGCGAATACCGGGAGCGTGTGCTGCCGCCGTCCGTGAAGGCCCGCGTGGCGGTCGAGGCGGGGATCGGTCTGACCTGGTACCGCTACGTCGGTGACCACGGCCGCATCGTCTCCCTCGAACACTTCGGCGCCTCCGCCGACGCGCAGACCTTGTTCGCCGCGTACGGCTTCACCCCCGAGAACGTCGTCGCCGCCGCGCAGGAATCACTGCGCTCGCTCCTCGGTTGACGCGAGCGCCTGAAGGAAGATGATCACGTGACCACCGAAGCAGCCGTGGCGACCACCGTCACGGAGGAACCCCTGAAGCGCCTCCTGGACGAGGCGAACAGCAAGGGAGTTGATGGGGAATGACCGCCGAGTGGCTCAACCCGCTCCGGGACGCGGGCGATCGCCGGCTCCCGAGGATCGCGGGCCCGTCCGGGCTCGTCATCTTCGGCGTGACCGGTGACCTGTCCCGCAAGAAGCTGATGCCGGCCGTGTACGACCTGGCCAACCGGGGTCTGCTGCCGCCGGGTTTCTCCCTCGTCGGTTTCGCCCGCCGGGACTGGGAGGACGAGGACTTCGCGCAGATCGTGCACGACGCGGTCCGTGAGCACGCCCGCACCGAGTTCCGTGAGGAGGTCTGGCAGCAGCTCGCCGAGGGGATGCGGTTCATCCCGGGCGACTTCGGCGACGACGAGGCGTTCGAGCGGCTCCGCAAGGCCGTCGAGGAACTGGACGGATCCCGGGGCACGGGCGGCAACTTCGCGTTCTATCTCTCCGTGCCGCCGAGCATGTTCCCGAAGGTCGTCAAGCAGCTCAAGAAGCACGGGCTCGCCAGTCCGCCCGAAGGGTCCTGGCGGCGCGCGGTCATCGAGAAGCCGTTCGGCCACGACCTGACCAGCGCCCGCGAGCTGAACACGGTCCTGCACGACGTGTTCGACCCCGAGCAGGTCTTCCGCATCGACCACTATCTCGGCAAGGAGACCGTCCAGAACATCCTGGCGCTCCGCTTCGCCAACCAGATGTACGAGCCCATCTGGAACCGGAGTTACGTCGACCACGTCCAGATCACGATGGCCGAGGACATCGGCATCGGCGGCCGTGCCGGGTACTACGACGGCATCGGCTCGGCCCGTGACGTCATCCAGAACCACCTCCTCCAACTGCTGGCCCTGACCGCGATGGAGGAACCGGCGGCCTTCGACGCCGAGTCGTTGCTGACCGAGAAGTTGAAGGCGCTCAAGGCGGTGCGGCTGCCGGAGGATCTGGGCCGGCACAGTGTGCGCGGCCAGTACGCGGCCGGGTGGCAGGGCGGCGAGCAGGTGGTCGGCTATCTGCAGGAGGACGGCATCGACCGGTCCTCGACCACGGACACCTACGCGGCGGTCAAGCTCGGCATCGACAACCGCCGTTGGGCCGGGGTCCCGTTCTATCTGCGCACCGGCAAGCGGCTCGGCCGCCGGGTCACGGAGATCGCGGTCGTCTTCCAGCGCGCCCCGCACTCCCCGTTCGACTCCACGGCCACCGAGGAACTGGGGCAGAACGCGATCGTCATCCGGGTGCAACCCGACGAGGGGATGACCGTGCGCTTCGGTTCGAAGGTGCCGGGTACCTCGATGGAGATCCGGGACGTCACCATGGACTTCGCGTACGGCGAGTCGTTCACGGAGTCCAGCCCGGAGGCGTACGAACGGCTGATCCTGGATGTGCTGCTCGGCGACGCCAACCTCTTCCCCCGCCATCAGGAGGTGGAGGAGTCCTGGAAGATCCTCGACCCGATCGAGGAGTACTGGGCGCGGCACGGCAGGCCCGCGCAGTACGCCTCGGGCAGTTGGGGCCCCGAGGAAGCGGACGAGATGCTCGCACGAGACGGACGGAGCTGGCGCAGGCCATGAAGATCGACCTGACGGACACCACGGCAAGCAAGATCAACAAGGCCCTGGTGCAGGGCCGGCGGGCCATCGGCACACCCGCCGTGGGCATGGTCCTCACGATGGTGATCGTGACGGACGAGGAGAACGCGTACGACTCGATCAAGGCGGCCGAGGAAGCCTCGCACGAGCACCCCTCGCGCACCCTGGTCGTCATCAAGCGGCACGCCCGCACCCCGAAGGACCGCACCAAGTCCCATCTGGACGCCGAGGTGCGGGTCGGCGCCGACGCGGGCACCGGCGAGACGGTCGTACTGCGGACGTACGGCGAGGTGTCCGACCACGCCGACTCGGTGGTCCTGCCGCTGCTGCTGCCGGACGCGCCGGTCGTCGTCTGGTGGCCGGTGGACGCGCCGGAGAACCCGGCGAAGGACCCGCTGGGCGCGCTCGCCCAGCGCCGGATCACCGACATGTACGCCGTGGAGACCCCGCTCGCCGCGCTCGAACAGCGCAGCGCCTCCTACACCCCCGGCGACACCGACCTGGCGTGGACCCGGCTGACGCCGTGGCGTTCGATGCTGGCCGCCGCCCTCGACCAGGCCAAGGAGACCATCACCTCGGCCGCCGTGGAGAGCGAGGCCGACAACCCGAGCGCCGAACTGCTGGCCCGCTGGCTGGAGGCCCGGCTCGGTGTCTCCGTCGAGCGCGTGCTGACCGCCGGTCCGGTCGTGACCGGGGTGCGGCTCGGCACCGCGAAGGGCGAGGTCGTCATCGACCGCCCCGAGGGCCCGCTCGCCACGCTCACCCTGCCGGGCCAGCCGTCGCGCACCCTCGCCCTGAAGGTGCGCGCCACGTCCGAGCTGATCGCGGAGGAACTGCGGCGGCTGGACGCGGACGAGATGTACGCGGTCGCCCTGCGCGGCGGCGACCGGCCTGCCTCTGCCCCTGACGCACAGAAGGAAGCGAACTGACATGCAGCTCGGTCTGATCGGTCTCGGCAAGATGGGCGGCAACATGCGCGAGCGGATCCGCCGCGCCGGCCACACCGTCGTCGGCTACGACCGCAACCCCGACGTCTCCGACGTGGGCAGCCTGGCCGAACTGGTCGAGGGCCTCGACGCGCCGCGTACGGTCTGGGTGATGGTCCCCGCCGGGGCCGCCACCCAGTCCGTGGTCGACGAACTCGGCGGGCTGCTCTCGCCCGGCGACACCGTCGTCGACGGCGGCAACTCCCGCTGGACGGACGACGAGAAGCACGCGGCCGAGCTGGGCGAGAAGGGCATCGGCTTCGTCGACGCGGGTGTCTCCGGCGGTGTGTGGGGGCTGCAGAACGGCTACGCCCTGATGGTCGGCGGCGACAAGGAGCACGTCGAGCGGCTCCAGCCGATCTTCGAGGCGCTCAAGCCGGAGGGCCCGTACGGCTATGTCCACGCCGGCAAGGTCGGTGCCGGGCACTTCTCCAAGATGGTCCACAACGGCATCGAGTACGCCATGATGCAGGCGTACGCCGAGGGCTGGGAGCTGCTGGAGAAGGTCGAGTCGGTCGACAGCGTCCGCGAGGTGTTCCGGTCCTGGCAGGACGGCACCGTGATCCGCTCCTGGCTGCTCGACCTCGCCGTCAACGCGCTCGACGAGGACGAGCACCTGGAGAAGCTGCGCGGCTACGCCGAGGACTCCGGCGAGGGCCGCTGGACCGTGGAGGCCGCGATCGACCACGCGGTGCCGCTCCCCGCGATCACCGCGTCCCTGTTCACCCGCTTCGCCTCGCGGCAGGACGACTCCCCGCAGATGAAGATGATCGCCGCCCTGCGCAACCAGTTCGGCGGGCACGCGGTCGAGTCGACGAAGGGGGAGTAGGCGCTGATCACCCGGTTCCCCGCGCCCCTCGGGTGCGGGGAACCGTCTGTTCCGCGCGCCGGGAACCGGACCTTCCGGAGCATTGTCGGCAGATGTGTACATGGCGTGAACTGTCGCTGTGGCCGGAACCCCGCCGCCGGTAGCGTGCGGCCCCTGTCCCGTATGCATCGCGTGCGCATGAGTGCGTGTGCGTACGCAGCGCGTCCGTAGGGGGAAACGGCGATGGCCGAGACAGGGCGGCACGACCAGCGGTACGAACGGTACGACGGGGGCGGCCCCGAGGCCGAGCGGCTCGTGTTCGAGCGGCTGGCGCGGGAGCTGATGGAAGTCCAGGTCAGGAACCGGCGGGCCGGCGGTGGCGGGATCGCGCGGGCGTTCCACGCGAAGGCGCCGCTCGGGGTCGAGAACGCGCGGCTGCGGTTCCACGACGACCTTCCCGCGGTGCTGCGGACCGGCTTCGCGCAGCCCGGCGCCGACTATCCGGCGCTGGTCCGGCTCTCCAACGCCAGCGGCATCCGGCAGGGCGACGGGTCCCCGGATCTGCGGGGCGCGGCGGTACGGGTGCGGGTGGCGGACGGCGTGAGCCATGACCTGCTGGCCACCAGCTTCCCGGTGTCGCACGCGAGCGACGCGCGGGAGTTCGTGGCGTTCGCCAAGGCCATGGCGGGGGCGCGCGGTTCGCTGGGCAAGGCGTTCGGGCTGTTCGTGAAGCTGCCGCTCGCGGTGGGGCTCCGGACGGCCACGCGGATGCGGCGCAATGTACAGGCCGCGACCCGACGGTCCGTCAACTCCCTTGCCACCGAGACCTATTGGAGCCGCGGGGCGATCCTGTGGGGCGAGGCGGGGCCCGTACGGTATCTGCTGCGGCCCGCGCCCGGTACGCCGGCGGCGGCCGAACCCGACCGCCGGGACCCGGACTTCCTCCACCGGGAGCTGGCACGGCGGCTGGGGCGGGCGGACGTGGCGTTCGACCTGTGTGTGCAGCGGTACGTGGACGAGCGGGTCACCCCGGTCGAGGACGCGGCGGTGGAGTGGAAGGACGCGGTGGCCCCGGCGGTGCCGATCGCCCGGCTCACCATCCCCGCGCAGGAGCTGGACGGCGCCGAGGCGCGGGCGGCGGCGCGGCGGATCGAGGAGCTGACCTTCAACCCCTGGTACACCACCGACGAGTTCCGGCCATTGGGGAACATCAACCGGGCCCGGAAGGCCGGATACCGGGCAAGTGGCGCCCACCGTCTCGGGCAGCGCTTCGTCACCGCGGAGCCCTTGCGCAACAGGCTGCTCGGCCGTCTCGTGGGCCCCGTCTTCGGGCTGCTGAACCGTGCCGTGCCCTGGCACCGGCTGCCGCTGTCCCTGAGCCTGCTGAACCTGGTGTTCCTGCGGAAGGTGCTGCGCAGGCTCAATCTGATCGACACCGAGGTCCGCGAGGCCCCGCCTCAGGCCCAGCCCGTACCGGAGCCGATCCCGGAGCGGCTGCGCACGGAACGGTCGTACGACGGGACGTACAACGATCTGTCGGACCCGGGGATGGGCGCGGTGGGGGCCGCGTTCGGCCGGAATCTCAAGCCGGACTATCGGCCGGAGACCTTCGACACCCCGAACCCGGTCACGGTCAGCAGGCAGCTGCTGTACCGGGAGAGCTTCGTGCCGGCGACCTCGCTCAATGTGCTGGCGGCGGCGTGGATCCAGTTCCAGGTGCACGACTGGGTGAACCACCGGCGGTACAAGACCGGTGGCCGCAGTGTGGAGGTGCCGCTGCCGCCCGGCTTCGACGGGCAGTGGCGGAACGTGCCGGGCGGGCCGACCGAGCGGGTGATGCGGTTCGCGGAGAACGAGGGCGTCGAGGTGCCCGGCGCCCCGCCGATCCTGTTCGCCAACTCCGCCTCGCACTGGTGGGACGGCTCCGAGGTGTACGGGGAGAACGAGCGGACCGCGCGGTTCCTGCGCGAGCCGGGCGGGGGCGCGAAACTCCGCCTGGAGGACGGCCATCTGCCGGGCGGGACGAACGGCGTTCCGCTCACCGGGTTCAACGAGAGCTGGTGGATGGGGCTCAGCGCACTGCACACGCTGTTCGCGCGGGAGCACAACGCGGTGTGCGACGCGCTGCGTGCCGCGTACCCGTCGATGAGCGAGGAGAAGATCTACCACACGGCCCGGCTCGTGGTGTCCGCGCTGATCGCGAAGATCCATACCGTGGAGTGGACTCCGGCGATCCTCGCCACCGAGGCGATCGATCTCGCGCTCCACACCAACTGGTCGGGGCCGCCGAAGAGTTGGCTCAACCAGCTGGGCCTGTGGCTGTTCGAGGCGCACTCGCTGACCGGTATCCCGAAGACGCTGCCGGACCACCACGCGGCGCCGTACTCGCTGACCGAGGACTTCACGACCGTCTACCGGCTGCATCCGCTGATCCCGGACGACTACGAGCTGCGGGAGCACCAGTTCGGGCGGCGGCTGGAGACCGTGGGCTTCATGGACATCCAGGGCGGGGCGGGCGAGGCGCAGATCCGCAAGACGGGGCTGGCCAACGCGCTGTACTCGTTCGGCATCGCCCACCCGGGTGCGATCACCCTGCACAACTTCCCGCGTGCGCTCCAGCACTTCGAGCGGGACGGGGAGATCATCGATCTGTCGGTGGTCGACCTGGTCCGCACGCGTCGGCGCGGCGTGCCACGCTACAACGACTTCCGGGCCGGGCTGCACCGGGGGCGGATCCGTTCCTTCGAGGAGCTGACGGAGAACCCGGAGACGCTGGCGCGGCTGAAGGACGTCTACCGGGACGTCGACGAGATCGACACCGTGGTCGGGCTGTTCGCGGAGAACCCGCCGGAGGGCTTCGGGTTCAGCGACACCGCGTTCCGTGTCTTCATCCTGATGGCCAGCCGGCGGCTGCAGAGCGACCGGTTCCTGACCGTGGACTACCGGCCGGAGGTCTACACCCCGCTCGGCATCGACTGGGTCGAGAAGGGCGGCATGAACTCCGTACTCCTGCGCCACTGCCCGGAGTTGGCGCCCCTCCTGCCACGCGACGCGAGCGCGTTCGCGCCGTGGCGGACGGTGGGCACCACGGGGAACGGCGGGGCGGACGGGAACGGGACGAGCGACGGCGGTACGAGCGACACCGCTACGAGCAACACCGGTACGAGCGACGGCGGTTCACCATAACGCCGTGACACGACCCGGGGTGTGGCACGCCCCGGGTCCGAACCACAACGGGGGAAAGCGCATGACCTTCACCGACAGCCACTCCGAGCTGCCCGAAACCACCGTGGGCACCACCCACCCGGGGCTCGCCGACCTCTTCGCGCGTCCGCTGCTGCGGACCGTGTGGCGCCGCCGTACGCACCGGGTGAGCCGGGGCGCCAAGGTGTCCGCCGGAACCATGACCTACACCTCGCGCAACGCGGTGCAGCCGCTGACCGAGCTGGAGGAGGCGGTGCTGATCGCGATCACCGGCACCACCGGACTCACCATGCCCGACCGGCCCTTCGAGGACCCGGACAACGGCACACCGATCATGTCCAAGCCCAACCTGACGATGGCGGGCCGTACCGCCGGGAGCCCGGACAACGCGCAGGGCACCCACTTCTTCCTGATCAACGACTCGGGCACCTACTTCCTGCGCAGGCTGGAACCGGCGCCGGACGAGCCCTTCGACGCCGCGACGCTGGTGGCGCGGGCACGCCGGGCGAAGGTGAAGGTCCTCGACCACCGCCTCGATGTCGCCCCGGACAAGCGGGACTTCCCGGCGTACCTGGACTCCAACCGCTTCCTGTCCAACCTGCCCGGGACGACCCTGCTGTTCCCGGTGGTCGACCTCTCCCACCAGTATGTGAACGCGCTGATGTATCTGCTCACCCAGCCGGACGGCTCCCGCCCGACACTGGTGGACGACCGCAACTTCTACCGGGCCGCCGGGGTGCGGAAGTGGGTGAAGAACGGCTTCCTCAACGGGGACCTGAAGCTGCCCCTCGGCGCGCTGGGTCCGATGCGCACCCAGATCGAGGCGGACCTGCTCCTCCAGAATCTGATGCTCACCGCCGAGGCGATGGGTCTGGGCGCCTGGATCCACGCCACGATCAACCCGCAGATCGCCCTGGGCGACCCGAAGTTCTCCCGGGCGTACGGCAGGATGCTCGGCTTCGACTTCGTCACCCCGCGCTGGCGTCCGGCCGACATCTGGCGCTGGCACATCCCGCTGCCGAAGTACGCGAACGTGCGCTCGCACCCGGTCCGGCTGCCCTCCCCCGACGGCGGCGCCCCGTTGATCGCCGCCGCGTGCCCGCCGGTGTTCGGGAGCATGTCGGAGGCGGTGGAGACCATCATCCAGGAGAAGTTCGGCCGGAACGGCGTCTACACCGACCGGGACGTCTTCGCCCGGATCTACCGGGAGGACTACGGGCAGCGCTATCTCACCGAGGCCGGCGAGTACGAAGAACGGGTGATCGACTGCGCCCGGGACATCTGCGAGTACATCCTGCGTACGCACGGCCGCTTCCCGGCGCACACGGACGCCATCCATGTCCCGGGCGTGTGGCTCCAGGTCCACCACGTGGAGAACGAGTACTACGAGCAGTTCTTCGCGAACGGCCTCACGGACGCCCACCGGTCGCACGCCGAGGCCTGGGCCCACTAGGGACGGTCCTGGAGGCGTGGTTGACAGGTACAGGCATCGCGGGTGAGATTCCCGGTGATGATGATCAACGATCTGACGGCGGCCGAGCGGCGGGTGTGGGACGCCTTTCCGCTCGGCGCGGCGGTGGACTTCACGGCCGAGGACTCCGGGACCGGCGGGGACACGACCGCGACGGACGGCGCCGACCGGGGCCCGGAGCGGACTGTACGGGCCCGGGTGCTGCGGGCGTTGCTGCTCACCGCTCCCCGGGAAGAGGGCGAGGTCGCGGCCCTCAGGATCGAGGGCGCCCGGATCACCGGCGCGCTGGAGCTGAAGTACGCGACGGTCGACAGTGTCGTACGGCTGAGGGACTGCCACTTCGACGAGATCCCCGACTTCTCGGGCGCGCAGTTCACCTACCTCAATCTCACCAAGTCCGTGCTGCCCGGCCTGCGTTCGGCGCGGGTACGGGTCGACGGCGGGCTGCGGCTGTCCGAGTGCCGGTTCCGGGGGCCGGTGCGGCTCACCGGGGCGCAGATCTCCGGGACCCTGTTCATGGAGCGGGCCGAGTTCACCTCACCGGACGACGAGCCCGCGCTCCGGCTCAACCAGGCCGAGATCGGGGAGGAGTTGTGCGCTCCCGGGCTGCGGGCGAACGGCGAGATCCAGCTCGGCGGGGCCCATGTCACGGGCGCGGTCGATCTGAAGCGGGCCCGGCTGCACCGGCCCGGCGGCACCGCGCTCAGAGCGTCGGGCCTCGCCACCGAGTCCGATGTCGTCCTGCGCCACGCGGACGTACGCGGCCGGGTCGAACTGCGCGGCGCCCGGGTGGGCGGCTGGCTGGAGCTGTCGTACGCCCGGCTGTCGAACCCCGGCGGTACGGCGCTGCGGGTGAGCAGCAGCGTCATCAGTGAACTGTGGCTGCGCAAGGGCCCCCCGATGGAGGGTGTCCTCAACCTGCGCCGGGCCCAGATAGAGGTCCTGTTCGTGGAGCCGGACATGCTGCCCGAGCGGGTCCTCCTGAACAGCCTGACCTACACCTCCCTCATCCCGCACGAGCCCGCCGAGCGGCGGCTGCCGATGCTGGAGCGGGACGGGGAGGCGTATCTGCCGTACTCCTACGAGCAGTTGACCGCCGCCTACCGCAGGATCGGCGACGAGGACGCGGCCCGGCGCGTCCAGCTCGCCAAGCAGCGCCGCCATCGCGCCACGCTCCGCTGGTACGGGCAGTTGTGGGGGTACGCCCAGGACGCCACGGTGGGCTACGGCTTCCGCCCGCTGCGCGCGGCCGTGTGGCTGCTGTCGCTGATGGCGGTGGGCTCGGTGGCGTACGCGGTGCACCCGCCGAGCGCGCTCAAGGCGGACGAGGCACCGCACTTCAACGCGGTCGTCTACACCCTCGACCTGCTCCTGCCGATCATCGACTTCGGTCAGGAGCGGGCGTACGCGCCGGAGGGCCCGACCCAGTGGCTGTCGTACGTCCTCGTCGTCACGGGCTGGATCCTGGCGACGACGGTCGTCACCGGTGTGACGCGAACCGTCAGCCGCCAGTGAACCGCGCTGCCGACTCGCCTCACCTGAGCGGGCGTTGGGCGTGCTGGGCGGCGAGGCGCACGGGGGCGTTCTGTGCCCCGTAGCCCTTGTACCCGCCGTCGCGCTGGACGAGTTCGAAGAAGACCCGGCCGACGGTCTCGGTGTAGCAGTGCCGGAACTCGCCGTCCGGGTCACGGTCGTAGAGGATGCCGAGGGCGCGGTACGTCTCCAGCTCGCCGTCGGTGAACTCGAACCGGGCGGCCAGGTCGTCGTAGTAGTTCGCCGGGACGGCCAGCAGCCGGCCCCCGGCCGCGCGGAAGGCGCGGGCCGCGGCGACGACGTCGTCCGTGGCGAGGGCGATGTGCTGGGCGCGCGCGGCGGTGTCGGTCGGGGCGGGGCCGACGCTGAGGGCGATCCGGACGCCGCCGTCCTCGCTGGTCACCGGGCGGCTGCGGAACAGGCCGTAGGGGTCGGCGACATCGACGCTGTCGCAGGCGTGCAGCCCGAGCACCGTGCGGTGGAAGAGGGCCGCCTCGTCGAACTGGTGCCAGGGCTGGGTCAGCGCGAGGTGGTCGACGCGCCGCACGTGGCCCGCGGCGTCGGCGTGCGCCACGGGCGTGAAGTCCCCGGTCCAGCTGGGGAGTTCGGGGCGGTCGGTCGCGCAGAAGAAGAGTTCGGTGCCGTCGGGCGCGGCGACCGCGTCCAGGGGCGCGTCCTCGGCGGCGCGGCGGCGCGGCAGCACCGGCGCGAGCAGGGCCTCGGCGCGGCGGGCGGCACCGACCGGGTCCGGTGACTCAAGGCCGATCGCGGCGAGCTGGGTGCCGTCGCGGCGGGCGGCCGGGCCGGTGTTGACCAGCACCCGCGCCTCGCCCTGCGCCCACAGGTCCACCGGCTTGCTCCGGTGCCGGGCGGTGCGGGCGAAGCCGAGCGCGCCGAGCAGCGCGCCGACCGGTTCGGCGTCGGGGGTGACCAGTTCGGCGAAGGCGACCCCGGTGGGCACCACCCGCTCCGGCAGCGCGGCGATGCCCGCCGCCTCCTGGAGCATCAGCAGCGAGCGGTGGGCGTCCACGGCGGTGGGGCCGGCCTCGGACTGCCGGAAGACGTCGTTGAAGACCTCCAGCGACAGCGGTCCGTCGTATCCGGCCGCCATGACGTGCTGGACCAGCCCGGCGACGTCGAAGCCGCCCTGTCCGGGGAAGCACCGGTAGTGCCGGCTCCACTGAAGCACGTCCATCGCCATCAGCGGGGCGTCCGCGAGCTGCAGGAAGAAGATCTTCTCGCCGGGAATGTCCTCGATGCCCTTGGGGTCGGAGCCCCGGGCCAGGATGTGGAAGCTGTCCAGACAGGTCCCGAGCGCCGGATGGTCGGCCGCCTCCACGATCCGCCAGGCGTGGTCGTACGTACTGACGTGCCGCCCCCACGCGAGTGCCTCGTAAGCCACCCGGATCCCGAACTCGCGGGCCAGATCAGCCAGTTGCCGCAGATGGTACGCGGCGAGCGCGTCGTCGTCCTCGGCCAGCGGATGCACGCTGGAGCAGACGAGCACGGTGTCGCAGCCGAGCCGCCCCATCAGCTCGAACTTGTGCCGCGCCCGCCGCAGATTCCCCTCGAACACCTCCGCCGGCACGGCCTCGATGTCCCGCATCGGCTGATAGAGATCGATCCTCAGCCCGAGATCCGCACAACGAGCTCTGATCTCCTCCGGCGTGAGCGGACTCGCCAGCAGATCGTTCTCGAAGATCTCCACCCCGTCGAACCCGGCCCGCGCGGCAGCGGTCAGCTTCTCGGTGAGGGACCCACTGAGGGAGACGGTGGCGATGGACGTACGCATGGGGGAACTCCTTGGATCGAGGGGCGCGCCCGCCCCGTAGGGGTCGCGCCCCGTAAGGGGCGCGGGGAACTGCGCGACCAGCCACGACGAACCCGCAGCCGACCCACCTGACCGGCCATCGCGGCGCCTAGTTACGGGCCCCCGCGACCCCGGCCAACTCACCGATGTCCGCCAACATCCGCGAAGCGTCCGGCTCACGCCCGGTGAACAACCGAAACGCGTCCACGGCCTGGAACACAGCCATCCCTCCCCCGTCCAGCGTGGCGCAGCCAAGATCCCGCGCGACCCGCAACAACTCCGTCTCCAACGGCCGGTACACCACCTCCGCCACCCACAGCCCGGCATGCAGCAGCTCCGCGGCGAACGGCAGCCCCGGATGCGCCGCCATCCCGGTCGGCGTCGCGTGGACGACCCCGTCCGCCGCCCCCAGCAGCGCCGGCAGCGCGTCCGGTGTCGCCGCGGTGGCCCGGCCCGGACCGAAGTGGCGGTTGAGGGAGGTCGCGAGGTCGGTCGCCCGGTCGGGCATCGCGTCGACGACGGTGACATGCTCCGCGCCGAGGGTGAGCGTGGCATGGGCGACGGCCGCGCCCGCGCCCCCGGCCCCCAGCTGCACCACCCGCTCCAGCGGGGCGTCGGGCAGGCCGCGGGCGAAGGACGCGGCGAACCCGGTGACGTCCGTGTTGTGGCCGATGGCTCGGCCGTCCTCGAAGACGACCGTGTTGACCGCGCCGAGCGCGGCGGCCTGCGGGGCGAGCCCGTCGAGGTGCTCGATGACGAGCTGCTTGCACGGGTGGGTGATGTTCAGCCCGTCGAAGCCCAGGTCACGGGCGGCGCGCACGAGATCGCCGACCGCCTCGGGGCCGACGCCCAGCTCGTCGATGTCGATCAGGCGGTACAGATAGCGCAGGCCCTGCCGATCGGCCTCCCGCTCGTGCAGGGCGGGGCTGAGCGAGGGTCCGATTCCGGAGCCGATGAGACCGACGAGATACGCGTCCTTGGCCACGGGGTCCCTCCCGGGAGATTTAATGTACGAACTAGTACGTTAGTAATAGCAGCCGCGCCCCTCCCAAGGGAAGACCGCCGCCGCAGCTCCTAGAATCACGGGCACCGGCCGCACTCGCCCGAAGGAACCCGATGACCAGCGTCGAAGAACCGGCACGACCGAACGGGCGCATCCGTGACGCGGCCCGCACCAAGGCCGAGATCCTCGATGTCGCGACCAAGGAGTTCGCCCGCAGCGGGTTCGCCGGGGCCCGGGTCGACGAGATCGCCGCCCGGACCCGGACCACGAAGCGGATGATCTACTACTACTTCGGCGGCAAGGAGCAGCTGTTCACCGCCGTGCTGGAGCGGGCGTACTCCGTGATCCGGCAGCAGGAGCAGGACCTGGACGTCGAGCATCTGGACCCGGTCGCGGCCATCCGCCGGCTGGCCGAGGTGACGTTCGACCACCATGAGGCGCACCCCGACTTCATCCGCCTGGTGAGCATCGAGAACATCCACGAGGCCGAGCACATCGCCTCCTCCGAGATGCTCGCCACGATCGGTTCGCCCGCGCTGGACGTGATCCGCCGGATCCTGGAGTCGGGCCAGAAGTCGGGGCTGTTCACGGCCGACGTCGACGCCGTCGACCTGCACGCGATGATCAGCGCCTTCTGCTTCTTCCGGGTCGCCAACCGGCACACCTTCGGCGTTCTCTTCGGCCGCGACCTGATCGAGGCCGGCCGGCGCGAGCACTACCGCCAGATGCTCGGCGACATGGTGATCGCCTATCTGACGGCGGACCGCGCGGCGGACTGAGCCCTCCACCGCACAGACGCACGCTCCGCGACGAAATCCTTCGGCGGGATCAGCGGGATCGGCGGGACCTCTTGACACCTGGGAAACGTCGGCGCAACATCCGTAGCCAACCGCTATTAACTATCCAGTGCGTTAAATAAGCCGGGTAGCGCCCGGCGCGGCCGTCCCACCACCCCCAGGGATCGGCTCCTCCCCCACTGTGACCTGCCCCGCCCTGTCCCGCCCCGCCTTGCCTTCCTCCGCTTCACTCCCCTCTCATGGTGGAGATCCCCCGAAGGAGCACACGCCGTGTCCGTCCCCGCCGCACCTCCCGGCCAGCCCAAAAAGGCCGCCACGGCCGCCTGGATCGGCAGCGCCCTGGAGTACTACGACTTCTTCATCTACGGCAGCGCCGCCGCCCTGATCTTCCCGACGGTCTTCTTCGACGAGTCCGACCCGGCCACCGCGACCCTGCTGTCGCTGGCCACGTTCGGTGTCGCGTACGCGGCGCGACCGATCGGCGCGCTGTTCCTCGGGCACTACGGCGACCGCGTGGGCCGCAAGAAGATCATGGTCTTCACGCTGATCCTGATGGGCCTGTCGACGTTCCTGATCGGCTGCCTGCCCACCCGTGACCAGGTCGGCACCCTCGCCCCGGTCCTCCTGGTGCTCTGCCGTGTCCTGCAGGGCATATCGGCGGCCGGGGAGCAGGCGAGCGCCAACTCCATGACGCTGGAACACGCACCGTCGGAGCGGCGCGGCTTCTTCACCAGCTTCACCCTCAGCGGCACCCAGGGCGGGCAGCTGCTCGCCACCCTGGTCTTCATCCCGATCGCCGCGCTCCCCGAGGACCAGCTGCTGTCCTGGGGCTGGCGGGTCCCGTTCTGGATGAGCATCGCGGTCGCCGTCGTCGGCTACGTCATCCGCCGCACGCTGGACGAGACCCCGGCCTTCACCCAGCAGACCGAGTCCGAGGGCGTCGCCAAGCTGCCGCTGGCCATCCTGCTGCGCGAGCACTGGGCGGACGTGCTCCGGGTGATCGCGGGCGCGCTGGTCGCCTCGGTCTCCACGATCTTCACGGTGTGGGCGCTGGCGTACGGCACGAGCGAGTCGGTGGGCCTGTCCCGTTCCTCGATGCTGTGGGTGGGCGCGCTCGCCAACCTGGTCGCGCTCGGCGCGATCCCGCTGTGGGCCACGCTCTCCGACCGCATCGGCCGCCGCCCGGTGTTCCTGATCGGCGCGGCCGGCAGCGCGGTGATGATGTTCGTCTACCTGTGGGCGATCTCCACCGGCGCCTACCCGCTGGTCCTGATCCTCGGCATCGTCACCTTCGGTGTCGTCTACAGCGCCGCGAACGGCATCTGGCCCTCCTTCTACGGTGAGATGTTCTCCACCCGGGTCCGGCTGTCCGGTATGGCCATCGGCACCCAGATCGGCTTCGCCATCGCCGGTTTCGCCGTGACCTTCGCCGCGCAGATCGCCGGCCCGGACGGCGACGACTGGTTCGCCGTGGCCCTCTTCACCTCGGCCCTGTGCATCCCGCCGGTCCTCGCGGCGCTCACCGCCCGCGAGACCCATAAGATCCCCACCGAACTCCTCGGCACCCGCACCCCGCACGAGAAGAACGACCGGGAGCGCGTCTCGGCCTGAGTCGCGATTGTCGAGTCCCGCCCGAGTCCCCGGCCACCGGCGAGGTGGCCGGGGACTCGGGCGTGGCGGTCGTCCGGGCGGGCCCTGGACGGCCCCGGACGGCTCCGGACGGCCCCGCCAAGGAGCAGACCGGCGAGCCGACCACCAGTAGACACTGTCTACCGCCGTTTGGTAGACAGTGTCTATGGGTGAGCCGAACACGGGGCTGCGGTCCCGCCTCGTCGAAGTCGGGGTCGAGTTGGTGACGGCGGAAGGGGTGCAGGCGCTGTCGTTGCGGGAGATCGCGCGGCGGGCGGGGGTGTCGCACGGGGCGCCACGGCGGTACTTCCCCACGCATCTGGAGTTGCTGTCGGCGATCGCCCGCCGGGGCTTCGAGGAGCTGGCCGGCAGAGGGATGGCGGCCCTCGGGGACGGTACGGCGAGTCCGCGGGAGCAGATCGCGACGCTCGGGCGCGTGTATCTGGACTTCGCGCTCACCAACCGGGGCATGCACGAGCTGATGTTCCGTCATGATCTGTTGGAGAGCAACGAGTTGGGGCTGCGCGACGCCAGTCTGCCGATGTTCTCGCTGCTGGTGGACCTCGTGGGACGGGCCCGGCCCGACGCCGACGCCCCGCTCGTCGCGGGCGCGTTGCTGGCCAACCTCTACGGCATCGCCCAGCTGTGGACCTGGGGCAGCCTCCAACTCACCACGGGAGCCGCCGACTTCACGCCCCTGCTGCACACCGCACTGGACGCGCACCTGGGGAGCGAGGGCCGATGACGGCGTCCACGACGGCAGAGACCGGGGTGGACCGAGGCAGCCCGGTGTCCGCCGCACACCGCCGGCTCACCCTCGCCAACAGTGTGCTCGGCGCCGTGATCGTCGCCCTCGACGGAACGGTCCTGATGATCGCTCAGCCGTCCCTGCGGCGCGACCTCGACGCTTCCCTCACGGAGGTGCAGTGGACCAGCACCGGGTATCTCATCGCGGTGGCGGGGCTGTTGGTGTTCGCGGGGCGGCTGGGTGACCGGTTCGGACATCAACGTGTGTTCGCCTGGGGTGTGTTGGGGTTCGGGGCGGCATCCGCCGGGATCGGGTTCGCACCCGGCGTCGGCTGGGTGATCGGGTTGCGGGTCGTCCAGGGCGTCTTCGGGGCGCTGCTGCAGCCCGCCACGCTCGGGATGCTGCGGGCCGCGTTCCCGCCCGACCGGCTGGGGATGCCCATCGCACTGCGGACCAGCGCCATCGGTGTCGCGGTCGCCGCCGGTCCCCTGGTCGGCGGCGTCCTCGTCGCCCAGCTCGGCTGGCGGGCGGTGTTCTTCCTCAACGTCGTACCGGCGCTGGTCATGGGCGTCCTGGCGCTGGCGGTACGGACTCCGGGGGCGGGGCGCCCCCAGCGGGTCCGCGGCACCCGCCTCGATCTGCCCGGCGCCGCACTGCTCGCCGTGGCCCTCGCGGGTCTCGTCCACACGCTGGTCGGGGTGCCCGAGCACGGCTGGACGGCCACGGGGGCACTCGGTCTGCTGGTCGCCGCCGCCTCCGCCGTCGCCCTCGTCCGCCATGAACGCCGTACGCCCGACCCGCTGTTGCCGTCCGCCGTGCTGGGCTCGGCCACGGTCGGTGCGGCGCTCGGGGTGCTGGTGACCGCGTCGGCGGCCATGCTCGGCGCGCTGTTCGTGTGCAGCTTCGTCCTCCAGGACGTCCTCGGCATGAACCCCCTGCGCACCAGCCTCGTCGCGCTGCCCGGCGGCGTGATGATGGTGCTCGGGGCGCCACTGTCGGCCGTACTGCTGCGCCGGTGGGGCGCCCGGCCCACGGCCCTCACCGGAACGGTGCTGCTCACCGCCGGTGTGCTGGCACTGTCCGGGCTCGGCCCTGGGTCGTCGACCGTGCTGATCGGCGGCGGATTCCTGCTGCTGGGGGCCGGTTTCGGCGCGCTGATGGTCACCGCGACCGCCGTCGCCGTACGGCACGCTCCGCCGGAGGCGACCGGGGTGGCGGGCGGGCTGCAGCAGACCGCGATGAACGTCGGCCCGACGCTCGGGGTGGCGGCCGCGACCACGCTGATGCCGTTCGGC
Source organism: Streptomyces sp. NPDC107538 (assembly GCF_055657445.1). Lineage (NCBI taxonomy): Bacteria > Bacillati > Actinomycetota > Actinomycetes > Kitasatosporales > Streptomycetaceae > Streptomyces > Streptomyces sp. NPDC107538. Next base: position 352,608 of record NZ_JBVKAY010000006.1, read on the forward strand.
ACCGGCCCCGCGCTGCTGCTCCTGGCCGGTGTGGCCGCGCTCGGTGCGCCTCTTGCCCTGCGAATGCCCCGACCCGCCCGCCCCGTGAGGGATGGAACGCGATCAGTACGGAACGATGAAGGAAAGAAGCGTGCGGGCGACGAGCGTGAACGCGAGCCGTGACCCGGGCCACCGGAGGAGAACCACCATGGAACGACTGCGCCGAGAGGCAGAGCCGCGTGAGGCCGGCCTCGACCCCAAGACCCTGGCCCGGCTGGACGCGTACCTGAAACTCCAGGTCGACGAGGGCCGGCTGCCCGGCTATCTGCTGTCCCTGGCCCGCGGCGGTCGCGTCGCCCACCTCACGACGTACGGACAGCGCGACCGCAAGGCACAACTCCCCGTCGAGACGGACACGTTGTGGCGCGTCTACTCCATGACCAAGCCCGTCACGTCGGTCGCCGCGCTGATACTGGTCGAGGAGGGGCGGCTGTCGCTCACGGACCCGGTCTCCCGCTACCTCCCGGAGTTCGCCGAGCCCCGTGTGTACGAGTCGGGCAAGGGCACCGACGTCCGGACCCGTCCGGCCGAGCAGCCGATCCTCGTCCGTCATCTGATGACCCACACCTCGGGACTGACCTTCGGTTTCTACTACGACCACCCCGTGGACGCGCTCTACCGCGACGCGGGTCTGGAGACCTCCGTCCGGCCGGGCGCCACCCTGGCGCAGACGTGCGCGGAGTACGCGAGCCTGCCGCTGCAGTTCGAGCCTGGCTCACAGTGGAACTACTCCGTCTCCACGGTCATCCTCGGCCGGATCATCGAGGTGGTGTCGGGGCAGGACCTCGACGTGTTCTTCGCCGAGCGGATCCTCGGGCCGCTGGGGATGACCGACGCAGGTTTCCAGGTCACCCCCGAACAGGCGGGACGGCTGGCCGAGTTGTACGGCGAGCAGGAGGACGGGTCGATCGCGCCCGTCCCCGGCCTCCCCGTCCGCGGCCGGCCGCGTTTCCTGTCCGGCAGTGGAGGCATGGTCGCCACGGCCCGGGACTACCACCGGTTCGCCGAGTTCCTGCGGCGGCGCGGTGAACTCGACGGGGTGCGGCTGCTGTCGCCCGAGTCCGTCGCCCTGATGGCCACGAGCCAGCTGCCGGGGGGTGCGGACATCGCTACGTACGGCAGTCCGGTCCACCGGCAGCCGGGCAATGTGGGCGTCGGGTTCGGGCTCGGGGTGTCCGTGGTGATCGACCCGGCCGCGACCGAATGCCCGTCCTCGCTGGGGACGTTCGGGTGGACCGGGGCCGCGACGACGATCTTCTGGGTGGATCCGGCGCGGGACCTGACCGTTCAGTTCATGACGCAGGTGCGGCGGCGGTCGTCGTTCTCGGTGTATCCGGAGTTGAAGCGGTTGGTTCATGAGGCCGTGATCTAACCGCGGGCCCGGTGGGGGCTTGTCACGCCCACGCGGCGGAGCCGCATGGCTCCCGCCCGGTCTGGGCAAATGCCGTGAAAGAGACACAGTCGCGGCATTTCTCCTGAACCTCCCGGTTCGCGCATCCCGTCGCATCGGACCCCGGCTCGCCGGTGCGCGTGCGCCCGCGGGAACTTCCGCCCCGGGCCCCGCGTCGTACCGGGCATGATCGAATCCACGGACGGCGAGGGCGTCGCCGACCCATCCGAGACCACCCCCGACCTGCAAACGCTGATCGGCGCCTGGCAGGACGTACAGGACGACGTCCGGGCGCACGGGAACCCGGAGTACGACGAGACCGTCCTCGACTGCGTACGGCGACTGGTCGCCGACCCCGGAGGGGACCGCGCCCCGCTGTGGGTGCTCGGCCTCGCGATGACGCTCTCGTACGCCGACCACGGGCCGGAGCGGGTGTCCGGCGCCGTGCACGACGCGCTCGACCGGGCGGACCGCGCGCTCAAGAGTCGCCCGTGCACACACGCCGAGCACCCGTACGAGGACGGCCTCGACGACCCGCCGCACTATCTGGAGGACGTCGCCCGCCCCCTGGCGCACGGTGACACGGACTTCTCCGCGATCGGCTGGACCGGCCAGCAGTGGGCCTGCCCGCGCAACATCGCAGGGCTCGCACGCGTGGGCATGGACCGGCTGCAGCCCGGCTCCGCCGCCGACGTGCCGGCGCGCCTCTCCGAGGACGCCCAGGACACCCTCGACAGCCTCAACTCCGTCCTGGAGGGATACGGGTTCGACGCCTACAACGAGATCGCCGACGCCGGTTCGGAACTCCGCTTCGTGACAAGTGACGGGGACCGGGCGGGCGGCGTGCTGGTCGCGACGGCGGCGTCCCGGTACGCGCTGTCCGGGATCGTGCGCGAGCGATGGGTCCTCGACTACCTGATCGAGACCTTGGAGGAGGTCCCCCTCGATGCCCTCGACCACCCCTGCGCGCACGGCGACGACGGGCACCCCGGGCTGCCCGGCTTCCTCGACGACGAACCGGACCGCCCCGCCATCGCCGACGACACCCTCACCCTCGGCGTGCACCTGGGCGACGACGGCGGCCGCGCCCTCCTGGAACAGGCCGGGATCGACCTCTCACTCTGGCTGTGCCCCCGGTCCACCGCCGCCACGGCCCGCAAAACCCTCGGCGAACTGCGCGAGGGCCGCGAGGAGTTGTTCGGACACCGGGAGACCGGGCACCTCGACACGGAGTTCCTGCGCGCCGACGGGACCCTCGCCATCGAGCCTTTCACCGCGCTGTTCGACGGGCGCGACGAGTCGGCCCGCGAGCTCCAGGGCATCTGGGCCGCCCGGCGGCACGCGCACGCCGCGGACGCCCGCGAGCGGACCGTACTCGTCCTGACCGCCGCCACGGCCCTGCGCATCACGCATCCCGGCCCGGCCATCGCCCTGGCCCGCGACATCCGGACTCTGCTGCGCACCGTCGCCGAGACCCCGCACTCCCACACCTGCGCCCATGACGACCACCCCGCCCTCGAACGGCTCGGCGGCGCGGTCCTACGACACCTCCACGCCCCGGAGACCGTCCCGGCGCCGCGCCCCGACGCGGAGGCGTTCGGCTGCCCGGCCCACCTGGCCGCACTCGCCGCAGCGGGCGTACGCGACGTGGACGGATGGTGTGGCGAGGAGGACTAGGGCGTTCTCCTGGATCACCGTGCGGCCCAGAGGAAGATGCCTGCGATCAGGAGTCCGGCCTGGTGGATGGTGGCGGTCTTGTCAAAGCGGGTGGCGGTGCCGCGTCACAACCGCCGGGCGAACCCTCGGCCGACCGCGTTGCCGCGGCACTCGCAGTGCCGCCATGACCTGTGAACACCCGCTGCCAGGTGCGCAACGGCTCGATCCGCGCCCACTGCACGTCGGTCAAGCCCACACTCGAACCGACGATCAGATGATCCGAGAGCCATGACCTAGTCGATGCGCGCCGTGAACTCCACACCGGCCTCCGCCAGTTCGGTCAGCCACGTCTCCGACCGCTCCCCCGTCTCCGCCGCCCTGATCAGGCCCGTCGGCAGGGAACCGTCCAGGATGTGTCCGATCGCCAGGGCGAGGGGGCGGGAGACCAGGCGGGCCATGGCGCTCTCCTCCTTCGTGCCGGTGGTGTCGAGGAGGTAGCGGCCGGACCAGTGGTCGCCCGCGTCGGTGTGGACGTCGAGGGAGACGGCGAGGACGACGCGGTCCAGGTCGGAGTCGGTCGTCGGGTGGCGGGCCGCCAGTTCGCCCGCCAGTTCGGCGATGCGCCGGTCGTCGCCCTGGTCCAGCTCCGCGAAGACCGGGGCCCAGGCGGTGAGCCAGCCGTCCAGGCGGAGGGTGCCGCGGACGAACGTCAGCGGTTTCCAGGCCGGTGGGAGACCGTACTGGGTGACGAAGGGGACGCTGTCGCGGTTGGGGTAGGCCTCGAAGGTCTCGCCGTCGATGACATGGGGGCGGGTCGCGGTCCAGGGGCGGTCGGCCGTCGTTTCCGCGCCGTCCTCGATGTAACGGGCCGGTGAGCGCAGGGCGTTGAGCACACCCGCCGGGGCCCAGCTGAAGCGGTACCGGAAGTCGTTGGGGACGGCCGGGACACCGCCGCAGTACGAGGTGAGGTTGTACGAGGCGGGGGTCTCCGGGCCGACCGCCTCGGTCGCCCTCGCGATCAGGCTGTGGGCGAAGAGGTGGTCGATGCCCGGGTCGAGGCCCGCCTCGGTGAGGACGGTGAGCCCCGCCGCCGTGGCCGCCGGTACCTGCTCCAGGATCGCGTCGGAGACATAGCTGGAGCAGGCGAAGTGGGCCCGTGCCCCGACACAGGCGGCGAGCAGCGGGCCGTGTTCCGGGGCCGGAAGCATCGAGACCACGATGTCTCCGGGGGCCAGCTCGGCCACCAGCGCCGCCGGCGTGTACGCGCGGGGCTCGGCGCGGCCCGCCAGCCCCAGCGCGGCCAGGGCCTGTTCGGCGCGCTCCTCGGTGCGGTGCCACAGCCGTACCCGGGCGGCGGTGTCGCACAGTGCCGCCAGGCCGCTGCCCGTGGAGAGGCCGGCGCCGACCCAGTGGACGGTGCCGCTCGCGGGGACCACCTCGGTCATCGGGCAACTACCTTTCTGTGAGGCCCAGTTCGCCGCTGACCTGACGGAACCGGTCCAGGCAGCGGCCCCAGGCCCCGCCCGTCTCGAAGTCCAGCAGCTGCGGCAGCAGGGCGGCCGAGAAGTCGGTGCTCGCCTCGCGGGGCAGCAGGGAGGGCAGGTTGTCGATGGCGATGAGGTCGAGCGGGGGGTGTTCGCGCAGCCGCCGTACGGGGTGGTCCCACTCGGTCGTCGTGTCGTAGACGGGGAGGACGTTCATGGGTGAGCCGACGTCGACCGTGACGTCGGAGAGCGTCCTGAGCCGGCGGTCCGGGCCGTCGAGGTCCTTGTCGGTCAGGAACGGCGGGACCGGGCTGGTCGTGAGGACCGTGTTGACCATCAAGTCATGGGCCAGCAGGGCGGGTCGGTCGAGGTCACGGGTCTCGGGCAGGTCCCAGCAGGTCGGTTCGACACCCGCCTCGCCGAGCGCCGTGCGCGCACCCCGGCCGCTGCGGCCCAGGGCGCCGACGACCAGTGCGGTCAAGTCACCGGTGGAGGCGCGGAGTTCGGCCTCCATCTCCTCCTTGGTGGTGGGGACGAGCGGGGCCCGCAGGACGCCCCGGTGGTGGAGGACGGCGAGGGCCGCGCCCAGATAGCCCGCCCAGAACCCGAACGCGGCGAGCCTGCGGCCCTGGTCGTCCACCAGGTACTCCAGGTCGAGCAGCGCCCCGCCCCCGGCGGCGAACCGCCGCAACAGGGCCTCGGCGCCGGGCTGCCCCTTGTAGGCGTGCCCGAAGAAGACATGACGGTGCGTCAATTCAGCAGGGGCGTCCGGGAGTTCCTTCAGGCCTACGATCACCGCCCGTGCCGACGCCGAGACCCAGGACCCGGGGTCGGCGACCTGGCAGCCGGCCTCCTCGTACTCCGCCACGGGGAAGATCCGCTGCGCGGAGTCCTCGACGGTGATCCGTACGCCGCTCTCGACGAGCCGGTGGGCGTCGGACGGCACGATCGGGGTGCGGCGTTCGGTGGTGCGGGTCTCGTGGCGGAGCCACAAGTGGAGATCGGTCATACGAGGTTGGCCTCCGGGCGCAGCGCGTCGGCCGTGAACCGGTCGACGTTCAAGGGGCTGATGTCGACGAAGGGTACGCGGCCCAGATACAGGTCGCGGACCACCTCGCCGACCGCCGGGCCCTGGAGGAACCCGTGGCCGGAGAACCCGGTCGCGTACAGGAAGCGGGAGCAGGAACCGGCTTCGCCGATCAGGGCGTTGTGGTCCGGTGTGATCTCGTACAGGCCCGCCCAGCCGCCCGTGCGGCGCAGGTCGAGCAGGCCGGGCGCGCGGCGCTCCATGGCCTCGTACAGGCGGGGGATCCAGCGGTCGTGGGTGTCGGTGGCGAAGCCGGGCCGTTCGTCGGGGTCGGACATGCCGACGAGCAGGCAGGGGCCTTCGGTGTGGAAGTAGAGGCTGCTGGTGAAGTCGATCGTCATGGGGAGGTCGGGCGGCAGGCCGGGGACCGGTTCGGTGACGGCGATCTGGCGGCGCAGGGGCTCCACCGGGAGGTCGACGCCGACCATGGCGCCCACGGACCGGGACCAGGCGCCGGCCGCGCACACGACCGTGTCGGTGACGATCCGGCCCTTGCTGGTGACCACGGCCGTGATCGTGTCCCGCCAGGTCTCGATGCCGAGGACCTCGCAGTTGCGCAGCACGGTGGCCCCGTGGCGGCGGGCCCCGGCGGCATAGCCGTGGACGACCGACTCCGGGGTGCAGTGCCCGTCGTCGGGCGAGAACGCGGCGGCGAGCAGGCCGTCGGTGGAGATCAGCGGGGAGAGCCGCTGTGCCTCGGCGGGGTCGACCATACGGCTGGGCACGCCCAGGTCGTTCTGGAGCCGCACGCCGGCCTCGAACTGGGCGACCTCGTCGGGGGTCGTCAGGAGGAAGAGATAGCCGACCCGGTGGAGTCCGATGTCATGGCCCAGCTCCTGCCGGAAGCGGCCGAACGCCTCCAGGCTGCGGGCGCCGAGCTGGATGTTGAGTTCGTCGGAGAACTGCGCGCGGACCCCGCCGGCGGCCTTGGCGGTCGATCCGGAGGCCAGTTCGTCGCGTTCGACGAGGACGACGTCGTCCACTCCGGCGGCGGCCAGGTGGTAGGCGATGCTCGTCCCGATGACCCCTCCGCCGATGACGACGACCCGTGCGCTGCGGATCACGAACGCTCCCTTCGTCCGACGTGGTCGGCTTGCCCGACGGAGTCAGGTCTTCCACCACAGGCGAACGTTCATGCGGGGCGTCCGCGTACTTGCCCGAAGCCCGAAGGGCCGGGGGAAGAGGAGGAGCGGGGTCGAGGAAGCCCGGGCGGGCACGGCGGCCGGTGGTCACCGGCAAGGGCCGGATCGTCTCCGGTCGGCCGCCGCGCGGACCCCGGCCTCAGGACGAGTGGACCACCGCGTCCAGGTGCGGCAGGTAGTGGTCGAGCCGCTCACGCTTGGTGCGCAGGTACGTGATGTTGTCCTCGCAGGGCGTGATCAGCAGCGGTACCTGCTCGGCGACGTCGATGCCGTGGCGCAGCAGCGCCTCCCGCTTGCGCGGGTTGTTCGACATCAGCCGGACCGAGCGGACGCCGAGGTCGTGCAGCATCTCGGCCGCCACCCGGTAGTCGCGGGCGTCGACCGGCAGTCCGAGGGCGAGGTTCGCCTCGACGGTGTCCAGGCCCTCCGCCTGGAGCTTCATCGCCTGGAGCTTGGCGAGCAGCCCGATACCGCGTCCCTCGTGGCCGCGGAGGTAGACGAGAATGCCGCGGCCCTCGGCGACTATCGCCCGCAGCGCGCTGTCGAGCTGTTCACCGCATTCGCAGTGCTGGGAGCCGAACGCGTCACCGGTCAGGCACTCCGAGTGCAGCCGGATGAGAATTCCCGCACCGTCGCTGATGTCGCCGTACACCAACGCCACTTGTTCCTCGCCGCGGTCCTGGTCGAGATAACCTACGGCCTCGAAGTCGCCGTAGGTCGTGGGCAGGGGGGCGTTCACGACGCGTACGGCACCGGAGGACTGGGCATTCGTGCCGAGTACACCAACATTTTCTGTCATGATCTGGTTCCTATCTGGTGAGTCCTGACGTCATGCGAAAATGACGGAGCATCAGCAGAGACGAAAGGCCGTGAAAAGATGAGCAGTTCGAGTCTTGTACGGACGCTGGTACCGACGGACACCACCGCGGACGTCCGCGAGCGAGGGGCACGGGCCGGCCGGCAGGTCGCGGTGCTTCCGGTCGGCAGCTACGAGCAGCACGGCCCGTATCTGCCGCTGGCCACCGACACGCTGGTCGCCTGCGCGATAGCCGGGGAGATAGCCGCCGCGTACCCGGTGCACCTGCTGCCGCCCGTGACCGTCGCCTGCTCGCACGAGCACGCGGCCTGGCCGGGCACCGTCAGCATCTCGGCGACGACGCTGCACGCGGTGGTGAGCGATATCGCCGCGTCCCTGCGCCGGTCGGGCGTCGAGGCGCTCGTGGTGGTGAACGGACATGGCGGCAATTATGTGCTGGGAAACGTCGTCCAGGAATCCACCGCGGCGGGACATCGAATGGCGCTCTTCCCGGCGATGGAGGACTGGAACGCCGCGTGCGAACGTGCGGGCGTACAGACCTCGTTGCTCAGTGATATGCATGCGGGAGAAATAGAGACCTCCATACTTCTGCATTGCCATCCCGAATTGGTCCGGCCCGGTCACGAGACCACCGATTTCCTTGCCGACGACCGCCGTCATCTCCTCTCCCTCGGTATGTCGGCCTACACCGATTCCGGTGTCATCGGCCGTCCGTCCCTGGCGTCCGCCGCGAAGGGGAAGGAGTTGCTGGCAGGGTTCGTGGATTCCTTCGGGGCGTACTTCTCGTTGGTCACCTCGGACACCTGGGGCGGCTGACGGCGGGCCCGCAGGGAGCCGTACCAGCGTCCGACGAGGACGAGTGCTCCGGGCAGGGCCGCCGCGAAGCTGAGCACACCGTAGACGACGGCCACGGTCAGGCCCTGGGATGCGCCCAGGCCCGCGGCGCCGAACGACCAGGCGGTGACGCCCTCCCGGGGGCCCCAGCCGCCGACGTTGAGCGGCAGGCTCATGGCGATCAGGGCCAGCAGGGCGAGGGGCAGCAGTTGCGGCGCGGTCGCGGTGGAGCCGGCGACGCGGGCGGCGAGCAGGAACGTCGCCACGTATCCGGCGAGCACCGCCACCGAGGAGAGCAGGACGGCGGGGCCGCTGTCGCGGTTCAGCAGGACGCCGCGCGCCTCGGTGAGCGCGGCGCGGACCTGGCTGTCCTTGCCCTTGGCCGCGCTCGGCCTGCGGCCCATGCGGACCGCCGCCCAGATCGCCACGGCGCCCAGCGCGGCGAGCGTGGTGATGCCCGCGACGTGCCGGGTCTGCTCCAGCACCGGGGACGGCAGGACCAGCAGGACCGTTACGCCCACGAGGGCCAGCACCAACTGGCCCGCGGTGCGCTCGATCACCACCGCGCGCACACCCCGGCCCATGTCGCCGGAGCTCTGGCCGTGGCGCACCGCGCGGTGCACATCGCCGAGGACGCCGCCGGGGAGGGCCGCGTTGAGAAAGAGCGCGCGGTAGTAGTCGGCGACGGCCGGGCCGAGCGGCAGCCGGAGGCCGAGCGCCCGGGTCACCGCGCACCAGCGCCACGCGCTGAACACCGTGGTCAGCACGCCGATCCCGACCGCCGCCGCGAGCGTCCCACCGTCGATCCGCCGCAGCCCGTCCACGAACACGCCGGTCCCCATCCGCCAGAACACGACAACGAGGATGGCGGTCCCGGCGAGGGTGCCGAAGTGGGTACGCAGGGCGCGGGTGAACCGGGAACGGGGGCGCCGCGACTCGACGCCGCCGCGCGGAGAGTCGGCGCCACCGCGCGGTGACTTGGCGCCGCCGCGCGGAGAGTTGGCGTGGGCTTCGGAAGACGTCGCCTGTGCTTCGGAAGACGTGGCGTGGCCTTCGGAAGACGTGGCGTGGGCCTCGGAGGACATGGCGTGGGCCTCGACGGAGTTCGCGTCGGCCGCAGGGGACTTCGCGTCCGGTGCCGTACGGGTCACAGCCGGGGAGCCGGCCGGGGCCGCGGGCAGAACACCGCTCGGGGCTGCCTGGGAGGAGACCGCACCGGCCCCGTCCCGGCTCCGGCCACCGACCGGGTCGCCCGCCACGACCGCCGGGCCCGCCCAAGGCCCCCCGGCGGACACCGAGTCGCCGGATACCGCCTCCGAGCCCGGGTCGCCGACCGACATGGCCGACGCCCCGCCCAAACCCGCTTCCATCGCCGACGCGGCACTGCCGTCCGACCCGATCGAGTCGGGAGCGATGTCCGAGGTGCCGATCGACTCCACGGCCGTGGTGCGGGCCGACGCGATCGACGCCGCGTCCAAGGCCGGGACCGCGGTCGCCGACGACGCCGTACGGCCGTGCTGAGCGGACGGGTCGGAAGCGACCTCCGCGGCCGTGCCCCGGACCGGTGCGGCCGGGGGCGTCGAGACCCGGCCCCGGTCGGAACCCGGGCCGGGTGAGCGCGGGTCCGGGGCCGTCGCGGTGGGTGGGAGTTCGCGCGAGGGCCTGGCGGGGGCGAGGGCGCGGACCCTTGCCCGTGCACCCGGTGTGCCCGCCTTCACGCGGGCGCGGACGCCGCGTGGGCGTACGCGTACGGGGTCCGGTGTCGTCGGCGGGTGGGCCTCGACCGTCTCCTCCACCGGCGCTGTCATGAGGCTCCGCCCGTCGGCCGGGGCAGGGCGAGGACGTCGCTGTGGTGGACGACGACGCGGAGTTCACCGGCCGCGTTGGCGGCCAGCCGGTCGCGGAGGTACGCGTCGGCGCGCTCGGCGAGCTCGGGGCGCTGCTCGACGGCCGCACCGACCCAGCCGCGCAGCCACTCCTCGGTGAGGGCGGTGTGCCGGGTGTCGAGCTGCCAGGGGCTCGGGTGGACCCGGACCGTCGCGCCCTGCTGGGCGAACGCCTCGCAGGCCGTGGTGATCGCGTCCGGCCCGAGCAGTTCGCTCGCGCGCTGGTGCGCGTTGAACGCCTCGGCGATCTCGGCGTCCATGGGGTGGGCGGGGACGAGATCCACCCGGCCCACGACCGACAGCGTCAGCAGCGCGGGCACCCCGGCGCCCGCACAGGCCGCCGCGAGCGCCTCGATCTCCTCGCGGGTGAGCACGTCGAGCAGCGCGGACGCGGTGACCAGGGAGGCCCCGGCCAGGTCGTCCGCCGTCAGCCTCCCGATGTCGCCGCGCCGCGTGGTGACCGTGACGGGGCTGCCGTCGGCGGCGGCACGGGGCGCGCGCGCGACGGCCAGCCGCAGCAGGTTCGGGTCCTGGTCGTGCAGCACCCAGCGCTGGGCACCGTCCAGCCGGGGCGCGAGCCAGCGCCCCATCGAACCGGTGCCGCAGCCCAGATCGTGGACGACCAGCCCGGTGGCCCGGCCGGGCAGATTCGCGAGGCGGATGCGCAGCGGGTCCAGCAGATCCGCCGCACGCGCGTCGGCGTCGGCGCTCTCGCGCAACTCCAGCCAGCGCGGCGCGTACTGATGCCCCTCGGGCGCCGGCGTGTCACCACCGCGCCCGGCCATGCTGAGCACCCCACCGGCGACGGACCCGGCGAGCGCCTCGGCAGGGGCCCCGCCGACCGCGGAACCGCCCGGCCCGGCCGCCGCGGACGTACCCGCCGAGGCGTTCGGGCCCGTGGACAGGGGCCCGCCCGCGGACATGGTCATATCGGCAGAAGTGGTCATGCGGCCCTCCGAGGTTCGTGCCGCAGCCGGCCCAGGACATGGGCGAGGCTGCGGGCCGTGGTCGCCCACCCGTCCAGCGCGGCCCGGCGCCCGCGCGCCGCCGCCTTCAGCCGACGCCGTACGTCGGCCTCCCCGAACCAGCCGCGCAGCTCCGCCGCGATGGCCGCGGGGTTCTCCGGCGGGACGAGGATGCCGGGGACCCCGCCGTCGGGGGCTCGGCCGACGGCCTCGGGGAGACCGCCGACGTCCGTGGCCAGGACGGGGATGCCGCGCGCGAGGGCCTCGGTGACCGCCATGCCGTACGTCTCGGCGTAGGAGGTGAGGACCATGAGGTCGGCGGCGGCGTAGCTGGCGTCGAGTTCGGCGCCCGCCTGCGGTCCGGCGAGGTGGAAACGGTCCTCCAGGCCGAACTTCGCGATCAGCGTGCGGATGTGCTCGACGTACTCGGTGTCCTGGTCGAGGCCGCCGACCAGCACACAGCTCCAGCGCAGTTCGGTGACGGTCGCGAGGGCCTCCACCAGTCGGTGCTGGCCCTTGCGCGGGGTGACCGCGGCCACGCACAGCAGCCGGGAGACGCCGTCGGTGCCGGAGGCGAGGGGCGCGATGTCGGCGCCGGGAGCGGCGACATGGACCCGCTCGGGGGCGAGCCCGTGGTGGGACACGAGTCTGCGGACCGCCCAGTCGCTGGTCGCGATCACGGCGGACACGCCCCGCAGGGTGGTCCGCTCCTTGGCGTCGAGTTCGGCGGCGAGTTCCGGCTCCAGGCCCGTCTCGTCGCCGAGCGGCAGATGCACCAGCACGGCCAGGCAGAGCCGTTCGGCCTCGGGAAGGATGATCTCGGGGACGCCGCAGGCGACCAGACCGTCGAGCAGGACGACCGTGCCGTCGGGGAGTTCCCGCAGCGTACGGGCGAGTTCGGCGCGGGCCGTCTCGTCCGGGCGCGGCCAACTGCCGCCGATCGCGTGCTTGTGCACCTGCCAGCCGAAGCCGGGCAGGTCGAGGCAGATCCGACGGTCGTAGGCGTTGCCGCCGCTGGGCCGGGCCAGGTCGTCCACGCCCCCGGGCATCACGAAGTGCATCGAACGCAGCGACATGGGGACGATCGCCGCGTTCTTCAGCGCCGCGTTCTGCACGGGCACATAGCCGAGCCGCGCTTGCTCTCCCCTGTCCGCGAGCCGCATCTGGTCTCCCCCGTTCGCGAGCCGCACTTGCTCTCCCCCGTTCGCCGGAGCGGTGGTGGTGGTGCCGACGGCCGCCCGGTCGATGGTCACGTCGGTCACAGGGCACGCTCGTAACTCGCCCAGGCGATGTGCGACTCGTGCAGGGTGACCGTGAGGTTCGCGATGCCCTTGGCGTTCTCCCCCAGGGCGCCCTTGTGGATCCGCTCGGCGAGGCGGTCGGCGATGACCTTGGCCAGGAACTCCGTGGAGGTGTTCGTGTTGGCGAAGGCGGGCTCGTTGTCGAGGTTGCGATAGTTCAACTCGCTCACCACGGCACCCAGCTCCTGCGTGGCCAGCCCGATGTCTACGACGATGTTGTCGTCGTCCAGTTCGGCGCGCCGGAAGGTGGCGTCCACGAGGAAGGTGGCGCCGTGCAGGCGCTGCGCGGGTCCGAAGACCTCCCCGCGGAAGCTGTGGGCGATCATGATGTGATCGCGGACGGTGATGCTGAACAACGGACGACCCTCCAGTGCGGTACGTCTGCCCCCGGGCCGGGGCATGCCGTGTAGTACGGCTGCTCCCTACCCGTTGTTCAGCCGAGTTTTGCGGTTTCTTTGAAGGTCAGCGTTCCGTTCGGGCAGTTCAGGGGCGGGTGGGGCGAACGGGAACGCTCGACCTGTGGGCTCACTCGGCGTCGTAGCGCACTCGGTGGCACATCCCCGGCAGCTCGCCGCTCGCCAGCTTCGGCAGGACGTCCGGGAGTTCCTCGAAGGCACATTCTCCGGTGACGAGCGCGTCGAAGCGGGCGTCGGCGAGGAGGTCGAGGGCGAGTGCCAACCGGTCCGCGTACGTACGTCCGACTCGTCCGGCCGGGGAGACGGTTCCGACCTGGCTGCTGCGGATGGTGAGCCGGCGTGAGTGGAAGGCCTCGCCGAGCGGCAGGGCGATCCGGCGGTCGCCGTACCAGCTCAGTTCGATCACCGTGCCCTCGGAGGCGAGCAGTTCGAGGGAGCGCGCGAGGCCCTGCTCGTTCGCGCTGGCGTGCACGACCAGGTCGCACTCGCCCAGTGCCTCCTCCGGCAGCGCGAAGTCGACACCGAGTGCGCGGGCGATGTCGGCGCGCGCCGGGTCCGCGTCGACGAGCTGGACGCGTACGCCGGGGTAGCGGGCGAGGAGCGCGGCGACCGAGCAGCCGACCATGCCGCCGCCGACGACGGCGATCCGGTCGCCGATGAGGGGCGCGGCGTCCCACAGGGCGTTGACGGCGGTCTCCACGGCCCCGGCGAGGACGGCCCGCGCGGCGGGGACGGACTCCGGCACGACGGTGACGGCGCTCACGGGAACGACGTAGCGGCTCTGGTGCGGATACAGACAGAAGACGGTCCTGCCGACCAGTGCGTCCGGCCCCTCTTCCACCCGCCCCACGCTGAGATAGCCGTACTTCACGGGGGCGGGGAACTCGCCCTCCTGGAAGGGCGCGCGCATGGTCGCGTGCTGGTTCTCGGGCACTCCGCCGCGGAACACGAGTGTCTCCGTGCCCCTGCTGACTCCTGAGTACAGCGCGCGGACCAGGACCTCGTCGTCGGCCGGTGTGGCGAGGGTCTCCTGGCGGATCTCACCCCGCCCGGGGGAGCGTAGCCAGAAGGCATTGGCTGTCGGTTTCATGTGCGTCTCCGTGAACGGTCGAGCGGTTCGCCACGTACGCAGCGGTGGGAGTCGCGGACACGGTACGCGGCGATGATCCACTTGTCACACGTTCGGAAGGTATGCGGTGGCCCTGATCAACACATACGACGGCCGGCTGTTGCTCTCGGAGACGACGGTGGGCGCGGGCGCCCAGGTGCTGCTCCTCGCCTTCCTGGGCACGGCGATCGGACTGGGCCCGGCGGGCTGGCTGACCGGGCTGGCCTTCGGGCTCGCCACCTGGGCCGTCCTCAACCGCGCCCTGCTGCGCACCCGGACCCGCACCTTCGGCCCCGCCAACCGCGTCACGCTCGGGCGGGCGATACTCGTCGGCGCCGTCACCGCGCTGGTCGCCGACTCCTTCCAGAGCTCGCCGCCCGTCTCGCTCTTCGTCGGCCTGACCGCGGTGGCGCTGATCCTCGACGGCGTCGACGGCAAGGTGGCCCGCAAGACGGGGACGTCGACCGCGCTGGGCGCCCGCTTCGACATGGAGGTCGACGCGTTCCTGATCCTGGTGCTGAGCGTGTACGTCTCGATGTCGATGGGCCCGTGGGTGCTGCTGATCGGCCTGATGCGGTACGTGTTCGTCGCCGCCGCCAAGGTCGCCCCGTGGCTGAACAACTCCCTCCCGCACAGCATGGCCCGCAAGACGGTCGCCGCGGTCCAGGGCGTCTTCCTGCTGGTCGCCGCCTCCGGTCTGCTGCCGTACGCGGCGGGCTTCGGCCTGGTCGCGCTGGCGCTGGGTTCGCTGCTCTGGTCGTTCGGCCGGGACATCGCCTGGCTGTTCCGCAACCGGGAGCGCGGGGTGACGGCGGCCGTGACCGTGACCGTCGGGACCGCCCACGTCGAGCGCCGGGCGCCCGAGCTGGTCACCAGCTGACCGGCACGCACTCCCTCCACGAACCGCTCTTGTGGTGTTTCGCGTGTACCGGTCACAGTCACCGCGTGTCCGCGGCGGAGGCGGCGGCGTCGCGTCAGGCGACGGCGGTCCCTTCAAGCTCGACCAGTTGGCCGGGGATCGCCAGCCGTGTCACCCCGAGCATCGTGGTGGTCGGTGCCACCCCGGCGGCGCCCAACCGCGACGCCAGCACGCCGTAGTGCGGGAACAGCAGATCGACGTCGGTGGTGTAGACGTTGAGCCGGACGAGGTTCGCGAGGGACATCCCGGCCTCACCGAGCACGGCCTCCAGGTTGTCGAGGCTCAGCGCCAGCTGTGCGGCCATGTCACCGTCATGCTGCGGCTTGCCTTCGCCGCTCATCGCGGTCTGTCCGGAGCAGTACAGGGTCCGGGTGTGCCCGGAGACGATCTCCCCCTGGTTGAACCCCAGCTCCAAGGACCACGGCACCGGGTTGACTGCCGTTCGTTCCACTGCCACATCAGCTCCAGGCGATTCGTTGGGAGTACGGACGTCCATCGGCGCGTCGGTCGCAGTCGATGACGTCGATGCTCACGAGCCTGCCAAGAAAACATGACACCCTTGGTCATGTATTCGATAAGGTCCGCGTATGCGCGCCGACCGGCTGGTCTCGCTGGTGCTGCTGCTGCGTCAGCGCGGTCGGCTGACCGCGGACACACTGGCCCGTGAGCTAGAGGTGTCCACCCGTACCGTGTTGCGCGACATCGAGGCGCTGTCCGCGGCCGGCGTCCCCGTCTACGCCGAACGCGGCCGACACGGCGGGTTCGCACTGTTGCCCGGTTTCCGGACCGAACTCACCGGACTGAACCAGGACGAGGCCCTTGCCCTGCTGACCGCCGGATCCGGGCGCGGCGAGCAGGCGTTCGGCCTCGGCTCGGCGCTCGCTTCGGCCATGCGCAAGGTGGTCGACGCGTTACCCGAGAGCCATCAGGCGACCGCGAGCGACGCGGCCCGGCGATTTCTCGTCGAGCCGGAGACCGACCTGCTCTCACGCCGGCCGGTCACCGAGGAGGTGCCCGGCACGACAATGATCGAGATCCGGCGCTCGGTGCTCGCCGGACACAAACTGCGCATCCACTACGCGGCCACGGACCAGGCACCGCGGTGGCGCACGGTCGACCCGATCGGCCTGGTCACGGTGCGCGACCGGGGTTACCTGCTGGCCACGAGGTCCGGCGCGGACCGCACCTACCGGCTGTCGCGGGTACTGGCCGCCGAGGAACTTCCCGAACCGGCGCAGCGACCGAACGCGGTTGATCTGGACCGGGTCTGGCGGGAACGCTGCGCGCAGTTTCTGTCCGGCGACCATATCGCCGTGCTGGTACGGGTGAAATCTGAGCGACGGGAGGACCTGCTGAGCAGCGCGGTGGCCGTCCGCGCCGCAGAACCCGACGGGGACGGCTGGCTGCGGCTGGAGGTGACGTTCCAGGATCTGAGACACGCCGAGTGGGCGCTGTGGCAGCTCAGCACGGACGCGGAGGCCCTGGCGCCGGCGTCATTGCGCGCTGCCCTTCGCCACCGCGCCGCCGCGGTTGCCGCCCGCTACGAGGCCATGGTCCTCGACGCGTAATCATGACCAGCGCGTTCGGACCCCCCTGGAGGGGTCGTACGAGCGCTGGAGTGCCGGCTGGATCAGCGGACCGTGAGGACGATCTTCCCCGTGGGCGGGCGCCTCGGCGGGCTCGGCGGGCGGGAACGTCGCGTCGACGACGGCGGCGTCCTGACTTCGGCCGGTGCCGGTGCCGGTGCCGGTGCCGCGTCCGGTATCGACCTCTGTCTGCACCTGGTGCGCCGGGACCGCGGCAGCGCCGTCGCCGACCGGGTGGCCCGGCGCTGTGTGGCGGTGCCGCCGCGGCGGCAGGGCGGCCAGGCCGAGGACATCGAGCGGCCCGTCCCCCAGGGCCCGGCCAGCGGTACGGCCGCCACCCGGCAGTGGGCGCTCGAACGCCTGGACGCTCCGCTGACGCTGGCCGACCTCGCCCGGCACGCCCAGCACGCCCAGCACGCCCGGCACGCCCGGATGGGTCTGCGCGCCTTCGCCCGCCGCTTCGACGACGAGGTCGGCATGAGTCCCGGCCGCCAGCTCATCCAGCGCGCGTGGCCCGGGCCCGCCATCTCCTCGAATCCACCGGCCTCCCGGTCGACGTGGACATCGCGCGCGGCCACGTCGGCTTCGCCACGGGCACGTCCCTGCGCCGGCAGCTGCACACGGCGATCGGGGTGCCGCCGCTGACGTATCGGCGTACGTTCCGGGCGGGCGCCGATGTGCCGGGCGGGCGCCGATGTGCCGGGCGGGCGCCGATGTTCCGGGCGGAGCCGCCGTGCCGTCCTCGGCTAGCCGGTGACGGTCCCGGCCCCCGGTGGCATGTTGTACGGCGTCACCACCTGGATCGCCGACGGGAGGAACGGGCCCTCGTCGGGGAGGGCGTGGTGGGCGCGCATGATCGTCTGGCAGGCGCGGCGCACGTCCTGGCGGAGGTCGTGGTGGAGCACGGCCGAGAGCCGGTGCTCGCGCAGCAGCCGGGTGTTGTCGTGGTCGAGGTCGTGGGCGACGAAGACATGCGGCTCCCGGCCGAGTTCGGCGAAGGCGTCGAGCGTCGCCGTGTTGCCGCCGCCGATGGAGTACACGGCGGCGATGCCCGACTCCCGCCGCAGCGCGTCGAGGACGAGGTCCCGCTGGGTCGCGTCGAGGCCGTCGCTGTCGGTGACCTCGACGAGCGCCCGGGCCGGTGCGACGGCCCGCATCACACCCCGGAACCCCATCTCGCGCTCCTCCTCGTTGCGGTAGAAGCTGCGGCTGAGCGTCACCAGCACCGCGCCCGGCCGGTCGCCGAGCCACTGCCGCAGCAGATACGCGGCGGTCGCCCCGGCGGCCCGGTTGTCTATGCCGACGTACGCGCCGCGCGGGCTGCTCGGCAGGTCCGTCACGAAGGTGACCACCGGGATCCCGGCCGCGACCAGCCGCTCGACGGCGGCGGTGACCTCCGGCACGTCCGGCGCCTTGAGGATCACGCCCTGCGAGCCGCGCCGCCCGATCCGGTCGAGCACCCGCACCATCTCCGAGGCGGACCCCGTCTCCCGGAAGTGGAAACGGGACCGCACGACCGCCGGATGCAGCGACGGCAGCTCGGCCTCCAGCGCCTCCCGGACCGCCGTGGAGAACCGGTCCGGGGTCTGCATCACGATGTCGACCATGAACGTACGGCCGCCGATGCGCACCTGCGTCCGCTGCCGGTCCAGGTCCTGCACGGCCTGCCGCACCTCACGGGCGGTGCTCTCCCGCACCCCGCCCCGCCCGTTGAGCACCCGGTCGACCGTGGCCTGGCTCAGCCCGGCCTGACGGGCGATCTCACGGATCGTGTACGGGTGCGCCATGGCGATGCGTCCTGAGGTCGGATGATGGGTTCCGGATGATGGGTTTTTGATGGTCCGCTGCGGGTTGTACGAGGGCCCGCGCGCCCCAAGACTGACAGAGGCGACGGCTCCGTGGAAGGCCGTACGACCAGGACCGCGACAGGCCCCGTCAAACCGCGTGGCCCGCCGGAGCCGATCGAAAGGAAACACCCCCCCATGGCACTACTGGAGGACAAGGTCGTCCTCGTCAACGGCGGCAGCCAGGGCGTCGGCGCGGGCATCGTCCGGGCGGCCCTGCGCGAGGGCGCGACCGTCGCGTTCACGGGCCGCCGCGCGGAGGTCGGCGAGCGCCTCGCGGCGGAGACCGGGGCCACCTTCCTCCGGGCCGACCTGGCGGACACGGCACAGGTGCGCGGCGCGGTGGAGCGGGTGGTCGCGGACCACGGCCGGGTCGACAGCCTCGTCAACGCCGCCGGACTGACCTCCCGCGGCTCACTCCTCGACACCTCGCCCGAACTCTTCGACGCGCACATCGCCATCAATCTGCGCGCCCCCTTCTTCGCGATGCAGGCGGTGGTCGAGCACCTCACCGCCCGCGAGGCGCCGGGCACGATCGTGAACATCGGTTCGACCAGCGGGCACGGCGGCCAGCCGTACCTGGCCCCGTACGTCGCCGCGAAGGCCGGCCTCGCGGGCCTGACCCGCAACGCCGCCCACGCCCACCGCTGGGACCGTATCCGTATCAACGACCTCAACATCGGCTGGACGGAGACCGAGGGCGAGGACGCGGTCCAGCGCGAGTTCCACGGCGCGGGCGACGACTGGCTGGAACGGGCCGCCGAGACCCTGCCGATGGGCAAGCTCGGCCAGGTCGACGAGATCGCCGACTTCGTGGCCTTTCTCCTCTCCGACCGCAGCGGTGTGGTGACCGGTTCGGTGATCGACTGGGACCAGCACGTCCTGGGCGCCTCCGACTGACCAGATCCGACTCGACCACCCCGCACCCGCTCTCACCTCGCTTTTCCAGCACATCCGAAAGGGACACTCGATCATGCGCATTGGCATCCTGGGGCTGGGCCGCATCGGCGCCTTCCACGCCGGGACTCTCGCCGGGCTCGACGTCGTCGAGCAGCTGGTGGTCTCCGACCCGCTGGCCGCCGCGGCGGAGGCCGCCGCCGAGAAGTTCGGCGCGACGGTGGCCGACTCGCCCGAGGCGGTGTTCGCCTCGGGGATCGACGGTGTCGTGATCACGGCCGCCACGGACGCGCACCCGGGGCTGATCCTGGCCGCCGTCGAGGCGGGCATCCCGGTGTTCTGCGAGAAGCCGGTGGCGAAGACGGTCGAGGAGAGCCTCACCGTGCTGCGCGCCGTGCGCGACAGCGGCATCGAGGCCCAGATCGGCTTCAACCGCCGCTTCGACGCGGGCTGTGTGACCGCCCGCGAGGCCGTCCTCAGCGGTGAGCTGGGCGCGCTGCACACCGTACGGTCGACCACCCTCGACCCCGCCCCGCCGCCTGCGGCCTACGTCGCCGTGTCGGGCGGCATCTTCCGGGACTGCGCGGTGCACGACTTCGACGTGGTGCGCTGGGTGACGGGCCGCGAGGTCGTCGAGGTGTACGCGACGGGCGGCAACAAGGGAGCGGAGTACATCAAGGAGGCGGGTGACGTCGACACGGCGTCCGCGCTCCTCACCTTCGACGACGGCACCATCGGTGTCATCTCCAACACCCGTCACAACGCCCGGGGTTACGACGTCCGTCTGGAGGTCCACGGCATGAAGGACAGCATCGCCGCCGGCCTCGACACCCAGCTCCCCCTCCGCTCCGCCGAGCCGGGCGTCACCTTCCCCTCCGGCGTCCCGCACACCTTCTTCATGGACCGCTTCGCCCCCGCCTACCGCGCCGAACTCACCGCCTTCACCGAGGTCGTCGCCGGCACCCGCACCTCCCCCTGCACGGTCGCCGACGCCCTGGAAGCCAGCTGGATCGCCGAGGCCGCGACCCTGTCGGTGGCAGAACACCGCCCGGTGACCCTGGACGAGGTCCGCAAGACACTCTCCTAGGCCCCGGCCGGTCGCACTCCCTCCTGGAGGAGCCCCCGTCCGCACCCTGTGCACTCGCCGGACGGGGGCGCGTGGGAGCACTCTGCCGATTTCGTGATGACACGGTATGGACAAGTGTCCTCACGTGCCGTCACCATCCTTGAGACACAACAGCATGTGACGCACCGTCTTTCCCATGGCATGCCCAGGAGAGAAAGCGACCGGGGCCACTTCTCATTCCGGGGGCGGGGAATGCCTGAGGACGAGTACGGCTGGTTACGGATCGCCGTGTCGGAGTTCGGCCGTCAGTGTCGTGAAAAACTGTCGGGCGGGGGCGGTCAGGAATCGTCCATTCGCGGCCCCCTGGAAGCTCTGCTGCGAGCTGTCGGCGACCACCATCAGCACCGTGAAGTCACGTGGCACGACGAGTTCCGTCTCCCCGACCTCGGTGTGCGGCCCGACTACGCGATACGCGCGAACGGCGAGATAACCGGGTACATCGAGTTGAAGAAGCCCGGTTTGTCGGTTGATCCCGAGACGTTCGGCAAGGCCAACCGCGAACAGTGGGAGAAGCTCCGGGATCTGCCGAACCTCCTCTACTCCAACGGGACCGAGTGGCGCATCTTCCGCCACGGCGAGCAAGTGGGCGAGGCGGTGTTCTTCCGAGGGACCCTCAAGAGCGCCGGGGAGAAACTGGAGCCGGTCGAAGCTGCCGCCTTCGACGCTCTGCTCAAACAGTTCCTGCGCTGGACTCCTGCTCACATCGCACAGGTCCCCCGGCTCGTCCAGCACGTGGCCCCCCTGTGTCGATTACTGCGTTCCGCCGTGATGGAACAACTGGCCTTCGAGGCAAGGTCGTCCGCGGCCGAGGAAGACATACGAGCCCGTCCCTTCACCGGGTTGAAGAACGACTGGCGTCGGCTGCTCTTCCCGTCGGCCGACGATGCCACATTCGCCGACGGCTACTCCCAGACGGTGACCTTCGCGCTCCTTCTGGCCCACACCGAGGACATTCCGCTCGCCCCGAACTCGTTCCACGAGATCGGCCGCCGCCTCGACGCAGGTCACGCGCTCATAGGCAAAGCGCTCCAGCTACTCACGGACAATGTCAATGAGCGCTTCACCGTCACTCTCGATCTGCTCACCCGCACCATCGCAAGGGTGGACTGGCCGGCCATACGCTCCGGCAACCGCGATGCCTACCTCCATCTGTACGAGCATTTCCTCACGGTCTACGACCCGGCCCTGCGGCAGCAGAGCGGCTCGTACTACACGCCCCACGAGATCGTGGAGGAAATGGTCCGCCTCACCGAGGACGTTCTGAGAGTACGGCTGCACCAGGAGGCCGGCTTCGGCAGCGACGAAGTGAAGATCATCGACCCTGCCATGGGCACCGGGACCTTCCTCCACACCATCATCGAGCGCGTGGCGGAGCAGGCCGTCGAGCATCACGGACCCGCCATGGCTAGGGATGCCATCTCTCGTCTGGCAACACGCCTGTTCGGCTTCGAGTTGCAGATGGGCCCCTTCGCCGTCGCCGAACTCCGCGCCTCCGACCTGCTGAAGCGCTACCGTGCCGCGCTGCCCGGTGACGGGCTCAACTTCTTCGTCACGGACACCCTGGACAACCCCTTCGTCGAGGACGAGTACCTCGCCTCCACCTATGGCACTCTGTCCGCCTTCCGCAGGCGGGCGAACGCCGTCAAGGCGAACATTCCCGTCACGGCCGTCGTCATGAACCCTCCCTACGACGACAAGGCGGAAGGCCGAGGCGGCTGGGTGGAGAAGCGCGCCCAGGGCCAGGAGCCGCCCTTGCTCGACGCGTTCCGTCACCAGGGCAACGGCCGATACGAGCATGTACTCAAGAATATGCATGTGTACTTCTGGCGCTGGGCCACCTGGAAAGTTTTCGACGCCCATCCCGAGGACCGGCACGGGGTGGTCTGCCTCATCACCCCGTCCGGCTGGGCCACGGGCCCCGGCGGTCGGGGTATGCGTGACTACCTCCGTCGTACATGCGACGAGGGATGGATCATCGACCTCACACCCGAGGGCCAGCGCTCCCCGGTCCCCAACCGTGTCTTCCCCGGAGTCGCCCAGCCCTTGGCCATCCACATCTTCGTCCGCAGAGCGGACACACAGCGGGGGCCGAACCATCGTGCCCGCGTCCACTACCGAGCCGTGTCCGGAAGGCGCGCGGACAAGTTCCGTCAGCTCAAGGAGATCCACCTCGACGACGAGGGGTGGCGGGACGCGCACGACGAGGGTGTACGTCCTTTCACACCGGCCACAAAGTCGGGGTGGGACGATTTCCCTGCGCTCGACGACCTGTTCCCTTGGGGCAGTCCGGGCTCGAAGGCCAACCGTTCGTGGGTCAGTGCGCCCTCACCCGAAACCCTGCGACGTCGGTGGGCTCGGATGGTCCGGGAACACGACCTCGCGGAGAAAGCCGGGCTGTTCAAGGAAACTCAGGACAGAAACCTGGTCAGTAGAGTTGGGGAGCTTCCTGGACAGGACACGGTGACCTATCCCGTCGGTCAGGAGGTCAACACCGCTCCGCGTCTCATTCACGTCGCCTTGCGCAGCTTCGACCGACAGCATCTCATTGCCGACAACCGTGTACTGGACCGCCCAAGACCCGAGCTCTGGGCTTCTCTGCAGCCCCTCCAGATCTTCCTCAACCAACAGTCTTCCCACGCCATAGGCTCTGGTGCCGCAGTGGTGGCAACCCATCTGCTCCCCGACACCCACCACTTCAACGGCCGCGGTGGCCGGATCATGCCGCTGCTGCATCCGGACGGCTCCCCCAACACCGCCTCCGGTCTGCTTTCCTACCTCGCCGGCCTGCTCGGGGCGGAGCGGATCACCGTTCATGACCTGGCCGCGTACGTGATGGCCGTGGCCGGCCACGGAGCGTTCACCGAGCGGTTCACCGAGGACCTGCTCACTCCTGGCGTGCGTCTTCCCTTGACCCGCGAGCGCGAGTTCTGGGACAGAGGCGTGGCTCTGGGCCGAGAAGTCCTCTGGGCATCGACGTACGGCGAGCGTTACACGAACGCGGCTGCCGGACGCCCGGCAAGGGGCGTGCTCTTCACACGCGGCGACGAACGACAGGTGAAGTACCTGACCCACATCGGTGACACGATGCCGGACCGAATCCGCCATGACCCCACGACTCAGACCCTGTACGTCGGCGAAGGCACCTTCGCTCCCGTACCTGAAGCGGTATGGAGGTACGACGTCGGTGGCATGGGTGTCGTCAACAAGTGGTTCGGCTATCGAAAGGCATCCCCCACCAGCAAGAAGACCAGTCCGTTGGACGACATCCACGTGGATTCCTGGCCCCACGAGTGGACGATCGAGCTGATGGAACTGCTCTCCGTCCTGCGTCGCCTCGTCGACGTGGCCGCAACCCAGGAAGTCCTGCTCGGTGAGATCCTCAACGGCCGCCTGATACCCGAGAACGACCTGGTAGCGGCCGGAGTGCTGCCCATCACGGCCGCCGCGCGCAAAGCCCGGCATCCGACCACGGACGGGCTGTTCTCCGCCGGAGAGATCGCGACTTGAGCCCGGTCCCAGGCCTCCGCGTCAGTCGACTTGTCGCAGGCTCGACAACTCCTCCTCCAGGGAGCCGTCCTGCAACGCCACCTTCCTCACGGCACAAACAAGTCGAGGGTGGAAATCGGCGATCTCGTCAACGAGCCTGACCACATCGGACAGCCGCTCTTCCGCGGCTTCGTACAACGACCGGTAGTGCACGGCCTCCCCGAGACCGGTGACCGTCACCTTTCCCCCTTCTCGCTTCACGAGCCCCAGAAAGGCCAGCTCCGGAAGATCTGCCAGGACCGTCTGCGGCTCCAGTCCCCGGACGAGTGCCTCCTGTTCTGCGCCCTCCCCTCCAGCAGGGTCCCCGAGGGCATGGAGGGTCACCTCGGCCAGCAGCCGGTACTGGGAACCGCTGAGAACTACATGCTGCAGTGGCATGCCGTCATGCCTAGCACACTGGGCCCAGGTCACCCGCGAAGCAGCGCGCTCGCCCCCACTTGCGCCAGCAACGGCGGCTCCGTCTCCCCCTCGTACGCGAGGTGGAGTTCGCCTCGTGCACGCGTGGCCAGGACGTAGTAGGCCATGCGCAGCGCGGCCGAGGTGGGATCGACCGCGGCGTCCGCGTGAGTGTCGGGGACGACCACGGTGTCGAAGCCGAGCCCTTTGGCGCTTCTTCGGTGGACCAGCACGATGCCAGGGCGACCGAGGTCGAGCGTGCGATAGCGCCCGCCCCTGGCATCGGAGGTGTACAGCTGCGGTTTGAGGCGCGGTGCTCGGTGCTGCAGCGTGCCGAGCAACGAGAACTGGGTGTGCTTCGAGTGGACGATGACACCGATGCTGCGTCCGGGTTGTCGTTCCGCCAGCAGGACCAGCAGGTCGGCGGCGCCGCGTTCGGGCAGGTGATGGAGTCTTGGCGGGGGTCCCTGCCGGTCCGGTAGCGGAGGCGAACCGGCTCCTGTGTGGAAGTGGGCCGCGAACGACGCGATCTGGTAGGTGTTGCGATGGTTGCCCTCGACCTCGTGCCGGTCGCACCGGCCGAGGCGCTCGGCGATCTCGGCGAGGGTGGAGTTCGTGTCGGTCAGCCGTTGACACTCGTCCGCGAACACGGTCACCCGTGCTCCCAGGAGTCGGCACAGACGGTAGAACCCGGGCGGCAGGTCCTGCCCCTCGTCCACTACCAGGGTGAGTCCGGGGACGGGCCCGCTCTCCGCGGCGCGTTCATAGAGAGCCGGCCAGTCGAACCATCCGTCCTCCCCCTTCGGGGGCGTACCGCCGTACCACTCGCCGAGCCATGCGTGCGCGGTTCTCACCCGCACTCTGCGGTCCTCCGGGCCCAACGTGTGTACGGCCCCGGCCAGTGACTGACGCAGGAGATTCGAGTACGTCAGCAACGTCGTCGGGGTACCGGTGAGGGCGAGCATGACGGCGCGCTGGACCGCCAGGAGACTCTTCCCGCTGCCGGGCGGCCCACTGATCAGGTGGTTGCCGTCGAAGGGCAGTCCGTCGAGGCAGGAGCGCTGCTCCGCGGTGAGGTCACGGTAGGTGAGTGTCACATCTCCTCCAACGCGTCGGCTGCTGCGGAGCGGGCGGCGGCAACGATGGACTGCAGATAGCCCGGCACGTGCTCGCCGCCGACGACGAGGGCACGGTCGAGGAGGGTGTTGCCGGTCTCGCAGCTGGTCTCGGGCAGAAGCGCACAGGCGTGGCAGGCTGCCCGGTTGAGGTTGTCGAATCCCTGACCCGTGTGTTCGGCACACAGCGGGTCGGCCGAGCACCAGGCGGCGGCCTCCGTCATCCGCAGCAGTGTCTCGGCCAGGTGCGGAGGCTCACCCTGGCGTACCAGCCCGCCCAGTGTGCCCTCGGCGTCCCCGGCGGCCGTGTACACGAGGATGCCGTACTGGTCCTGCTCGGGGCGGGCGTAGATCCTTTCCCGCAGACTCGCCGTCGTGTAGCCGGACTCGAAGGAGAGCTGACGGATCAGCAGGTGCGCGAGGGTGTGCAACAGCACGAATCTCGGCGAGAGTTCCGGCCCCGTCACGGCTTCGAGGCGGTCCTTCTGGAACGAGCGGTCTAGGTCGGCACGCATACCGGACACCTGTTGCCGTACCCTCGCGTCGCCTTCCCAGGAGGCGAGTTCGTCCCGGTCGAGGGTGAGGAAGACGCCCTCACCGTAGACCTCCACGGCAGGCAGCCACTTCAGGCGCCGCGCGCTGTCGGCGGGCACGACGGAGGCGTCCGGGGAGACCCTGGTGAAGCCGGAGAGGGCGCGGACCTCGCGCAGTCGGTCGGCGAGGACGATCCGGCCGAAGCGTCGGCGCAGGCCGGACCAGGGCTCCGCGGTCTCGCCGGCCAGACCGAGCGTCGTCCCACGCAGCGCGAAGTCGCGGGTGACCGGCGGTGCGGGAGCCGTGAAGGCGGCCCATTCCTCACGGCTCAGGTCGGGTCGCGCCGGAGCATCCGAAGAGGCGGGAACGGCTTCCGATGCCCCGCCGGTCTCCTCGGCGACGAGAGCGTCCAACAGATCGTCACCGGCGCCGGTGTCGTCCTGGATCATGATCCGCAGCGCCTCGGCACGCGGGGTTCCGGCCGTGCGGCACAGGGAGACCCACAGGTCGTGTTCACGTACCCGTTGGGCGAGGGCGTCGTCCGCGTGGGCCGGTAGGTCCGTCTCGGGGATGTCGAGCGCCGAGTGCACGAGCGGGTAGTACAGGTTGCCCGCCGTGCGCTGCACGATCTGCACCGGCCTCACGCACTCGACGGCCTCTCCCGCCCGCTGCCAGGGGTTCCGGCCCGAGCAGCGCATGCCGTGGGTGCCGAGGATGTCGAGCAGGTCGCGGGCCGCACCGCACCCCTTCGCGGTGCATGCCACGGAGAGTGCCTCAAGACCCGAGGCACGGTCGGAGACGAGAAAACTGAGCCTGTCCCGCTCTCCGCACTGCCGCCGTTCGGAGGCCTCGCGTCGCGAGTGGGCCCAGAACCACCAGTCGATGTCGCTGAGATGCCCGGCCGCGCAGATCTGCACGAAGCGCATGGGTGCGAGTGTCCGGGGCGGTGAGCAGGAAGGACATCGCGGCGCCTGCCCGTGCTTCTCGTCGGCGATACGCCAGCGCTTCATGCGCCGACAGGCTCCGCAGAACAGCCAGGAAGGAAAGCGGATGTACGGCGCACCGGGCGCGTCCGGAGCGTCGAACCGGTCGTTGGCGGTCGCGGGGGCGGCGTAGAAACCGGTCGCCCCCAGCCTGGAGGCCAGCCTGGGAGAGTCGATCCGCTGCCTGCCACGGGTCGGCCAGTCACCGATTCCCGTGGCGACGAACGACTCGCCCTGGATGTCGAAGACGGCTCCGACACCGAAGGGCACCACCGTCTGCGACTGACGTACCCGAAGTGTGCGACTCACAGGTCGGCTCCCTTCACTGTCACCTGGCATTCCCGGTCCACGTTGCGCATGGAGTTCGGGGTCTCCCACAGGCCGTAGATCTGCTCGAAGCTCTTGATCAGGTTGGACTGTCCCTTGCCCTGGCTGCGGTAGTACAGCTCGCGGCCGTCCTTGCGGGCCTGGCGGGCGGCATCCTCCCAGTCGGCGAGGAGCGCGGACAGTTCCTTGCGCACGTCGTCGCCCACCCCCGGCTCCCGTGCGTCGGCGCGGGCGGCCAGGTCCACGACCAGCCTCTCCACTTCGGGCAGCCGGTCGATCACCTGCCCCGCCTGGTTCTCGGCAGCCAGTCCCAGCCCGTGCCGAACGAGGATGACGAACGCGGCGTGCAGGGCGCGCCGCCGCGAGGGTACCGACCAGGGGGTGACGCTGGTCGGCTCGACGTGCCTGTACAGCGAGCGGTGGTAGACGTCGAAGGTCTCGTAGTGCGAACGGTCCCTCGGGCGGGTGGCGTTGAAGAAGGTCACGACGAGTCCCGGTACGGTGTGCCGGCCTACGCGACTGGTGGCCTGGATGTACTCGGCGGTCGTCTTGGGCTGGCCCTGCATCAGCATCAGTGCGAGGCGCTTCACGTCGACGCCGACGGACAGCATGTTGGTGCAGGGCAGGAAGGAGACCGACTCCGGGTCGTCCCAGGGCTTCTCCAGCCGGTCGAGGAGGACGGGCTGTTCCGCGCGCTGCAGGTTGCTGGTGAGTTCCTGCACCTGGTGGTCCGGCAGCCGGCGCGTTCCCGCGCCCGTGTCGAGTCCCGCGATCTGAGCGGGGATGTCATCGGCGGCGGCGGTGACCGTACGGCCGAGTTCGCGCAGGCTGTGGTGGTAGGCGACGAGCGTCCAGTACGCGTCCCGATGCTCTTCGGGCAGTTCCCAGGCGCCCTGCAGCATGGCAGCGGCCGTGGCCACCGCGGCGCGACCGGCCGTGTGTCCCTGGGCCATGACGCCGAGGTAGCGCCGCCCCGTTCGGGAGGTGTCGGGTTCGGCGAAGTACGAGTGGCGCGCGTCGAGCCCGGCCGGCGGGAAAAGCTGGGCGGCACCGCCGTAGAGGGCCTGGATCTGCTCGCCGGACCGTCGGATCGTGGCCGTCGACGCCACGATCTTCGGCCCGGTCCCGTCGGACGTGGTGCACAGCCCCAGTACGGCCGATTCGTACAGGCCTACGGTGGTGCCGAGGGGGCCGGTGAGCAGGTGGAGCTCGTCCTGGATGACGAGTGACGGCGGTTGGTTCGCGGTTCCCGCGCCGAACAGGCGTCCGGCGCGCGGCTCCCACGCCAGGCGGGCGAACTTGTCGACGGTACCGAGCACGAAGGTCGGCGGCTGGTCGTAGAGATGCTCGTCGACGACGGCGACGGGCAGTTCGTCGTGGAAGGCACACTCGTCACGTGGACAGAAGAACGCGAACGCGTCCGCGGATGCCCGCACCCCGTAGTCCCCGATGGCGGGCGACTTGTGGGCGGGCAGGATGCGGGTGCCGCACCAGGGGCAGCGGTCGAGAATGAAGACGTCGTCGGGCCGGGCGGCGGCACGGACGTCGTCGAAGGCCGCTCGCGCCTTTTCGTACGTGTTCGGTGACGTGGCCTCGCCCACCCACAGGCCGATCGTGAAGGGCTCCTCGCCGTAGGTGTCCGGGTCGTCACGGCGGAAGGTCTCCAGAGCGCAGACCGTGGTGGCCGCCCGCTGGAACTGCTGGGTGGTGAGGAGACTTAGGGTGTAGCGGCTGAGCACCGCGGTGCCCCGGCCGTCGGGGTCGCCGCGCCGCAGCACCATGGCGAAGGCGGCGAGCAGCAGATACGCCTCCGTCTTGCCACCACCGGTGGGGAACCAGATCAGGTCCGTGGTGTCCCGGTCCGGGTGCCGTGGGTCGGTCACACCGTCCAGAGCGAGCAGGAAGAACGCCAGCTGGAAGGGGCGCCAGGTGGCCCGCGGGTCCGGTTCGGGATCGAGAAGTACGGGGTCACGGCG
Organism: Streptomyces sp. NPDC107538; assembly: GCF_055657445.1. NCBI lineage: Bacteria > Bacillati > Actinomycetota > Actinomycetes > Kitasatosporales > Streptomycetaceae > Streptomyces > Streptomyces sp. NPDC107538. The sequence continues at coordinate 381,982 of NZ_JBVKAY010000006.1, forward strand.
GGAGCGGCGTTCTCCGGCCTGGTCGCGTGCCGAGTGTCGCATCTGCAGGGCCATGGCACGGTTCGCGGCGCGAAAGGCACGGAGCAGTTCGGGGCGGCCGGGGTCGCACAAGGTGCGTACGCCTGATTCGATCCTGGCGACCGCGGCAGCGATACGGCCCAGGATCCGGTCGGCGGCATCCCGGCCCCAGGCGGGGATCTCCGCGGTCAGCTGACCTACGTACCAGGCACGGTAGTCGGCCGCGAACTCGCCCAGCTCCTCCCGCAGTTGTTCGAGAGACACTTCGGGATCGGCCAGGTGCCGAAGGGCGAGCACCGGGGAGCCACTCGGACCCGCCGCACGGACACCGCTCACCTCGGCCTCCGGCATGACCGCGGCCCTGATCCCTGTCACCCGGTCCCCTGCCCCGCCGTACTGCTCCTCGACCGCGCAGCCATGGCCGACGGCGTGGGTCCGGACGTGCCGGTACTGCAGACGCAGTTCCTGCTCCTCCGGATCACGGCTGGCCAGGCGAACACTCGGGTACTGGAGGACATCGCCGTCCAACGGCCGTGCTTCCAGGGCTACTTGAAAGAGCATACGGTCCCAGTGGGCGGCCTTGCCGAGGGTCGGCTCATGGCGAGCGGTGTTGACGAGAGCGACGGTGACCAGTTGACCGACACCGAAGTGACGGCGCCGGACGCGCAGTTCGGCCCTGCCGTCGAGGACTTCGATGTGGTCGCGATCGGGGCCGAGCGTGTGCTGCTCAGCCGGGAGCGCCACACGTTCCCAGCGCCTGCCGCGTTCCCCCGTGGCGGAGTGGGTCACATAGCGGGCACCGGCACAGCCGACCTCGATGGTGGCGGCGTCGGTGTAGAAGCTGAAGCCGAGGGAGGAGGGAAGCCAGGCGTTGGATTCCGGGATCGGATCGCCCGCCGGGGCGGTGTCCTCGGCCGCGCGTTCCGTGCCGGCCCCTTCCGGGTCCTCTGCCGCGAGGTGCAACTGGCGTTGCAGGTCCGCCTCTTGGGGATAGAGGGTGCCCATCAGGTACTGCCGGTCGGGCGGAGCGTCGAGTATCTCGTGCTCTCCCCCTGCCGGGCCGACGAGTTGATGGTGCAGATAGGCGACGAGTTCGTGTCTGGGATCCATGGTCTTCCTTGCGATGTGCTTCGGGTGAGGGACCTACGGCGCGGGTCAGGACCGGCGCCGGCGGTCCCAGAACGATGTGTGGCCCTCGTCGTCTCTGCGTGCTGCGGCGAGCTGCTCCTGGAGTTCGGTGATGCGGGCCCAGGCATCACGTTCCGTCCGGGCCGTCTCCCGCGCCGCCCGCTGCTCGGCGGCCTCCACCTGGGCCTGTGCCTGCTGCCGTGCGGCGATGAGGGCATGGTCCCGCTCGACCAGCTGGGCCTCGACCCGCTTCAGCCGGGATTCGAGATCCTCGGCGGACGCTTGGGCTGCCTCGCGCTGCCGTCGCAGGCGCTGGTCGCCCTCGAACACCTGCCGCTCGGCACGTGACGCACGCCGGACCGCTTCCGCTGTCCGCCGCTCGGCTTCGACCGCCCGTTGTTCCGCCTGGGTCGCGCGCAGCCGTGCCATGGTCAGCTGTTGCTCGTCGCGGGGAGAGCCCTGGGCGTCGGACCGCGCCGTCTCCGCGGCCCGCGTCGCCCGCTCGGCCGTGGTGCGCTGTACCTCGCGGTGCTCCTCCCTCAGACGGGACAGTCTTCCCTCTGCCTGCCCCTTCAGGAATTTCTCCTGCCGTGCCAGGGCTTTGTCCACACGGTGCAGAAGCACACCTTCGAGAGCTTCGAGCTGCCGCTCGGTGTCCGCCACCGCGGCGGCGAACCGGGCGTCCGCGGCCTGCCGTTGCTCGGCGAGCCGCAGTTCGTGTTCACGTTGTACGTGGGCCAGGCGAGCCTCATGTGCGCGGCGCTCCTCGTCGAGGCGCCGTTCGGATTCTGTGCGGAGTCGCGCGAGTCGCTCCTCGGCAGTGGCCCTTTGCCGGGCGAGCCTGTCGTCCGCGTCCGCCTGAAGCCGGGCGAGCTGCTGCGCGTCGTCGTCGAGGGTAGGGCTCAGGTGCTGCCCGGTGTCGTCGAGGGCAGGGCTGTGGTGCTGCTCGGGCGTGCCGGGGCCCGACAGCGCGCGTCGTCCGTCCTTGTCGGGGGACGGTTCCGCCTTCTCGCCGGCCGCGTCTGCTCCCGCTCGCCCTGGTCTCTGCTCCACCCGGCTGTCTGTGTCGCCGGTGGAATCTTCCGCGGCAACTGAGGCAGCGCAGACATCCGAGGCAGTCGTAGTCGTCGTCCCGTGCGCGGCGGCGGCCTCAACCGTGGGTGGTTCGGCGCCCGCTTCCCGGCTCGGCGCGGCGGCGACGAACTCACGCAGCGCGTCACGCGTGGCAAGGCGCGATTCCGGCTTCACCAGGGGTCTCTTCGTCAGGTACTCCCGTGGCGTCAGGCCGGCCAGCGCCTCGGCCGGCCGTTCGAAGAAGTCCTCCGGCCGGAGCCCGGCCGGTTTCAGCGTGTCGAGGACGCGCTGCAGGACCTCCAGGGCCGTGAGCACCTGGCGTTCCGGCATGGTGCGTTCGCGTGCCGCCCGCACGACCGTCTCAGCGGCTGCGGCCCCGAGGACAAGCACCAGTTCGGCATGCCCGAGCGCCAGCAGCACGTATTCGGCCAGCCAGTCGATTCCGCCATGGAACTCCGCCGACATGCGCTGAGCCTTCTCCCAGTCCGCCGTGTGCGGCGCCTCCCGCGCATCGCCGACCAGAGCGGGAGGTGCGGCGCCCGCGTCACCGTCGAGCATGTCCTTCGCCATGCGCGGCCCGGCCTCCTCTGCCACTGCCGTCTCCTCCCCGGTCCGCGTCGACGGTTCCTTGGCCGCTTCCGGTTCTGGCCTCGGCCCCACCTCGGGCAGCGGCTCCCTTCGCGCGGCCCGGCCGTCGCCCGTGTCGCCGACCCCTGCGACCACGGCTCTCGTCTTGGCTCGGACGCGCCTCGACGGGCTCCGCTTGTCTACGTCTTCCTCCTCGCCGCGGGCCCCATGACCGCTGAGCAGTCCGGCCGCCCGCAGCCTGAGCAGGAACTCCGGGCGCGCCTTGTTCTCCAGCTGCCTGATGCGCTCGCGGGTCACTCCGAACTCCCGCCCCAGTTCGTCGAGCGTCGAGGGTTCGTCCCCGTCGAGGCCCAGCCGCCGGACGAGGATGCGGGCGCTGCGTTCGGAGAAGGTGTCGACGACGGCCATGACCTCGTCCATCAGGAGCGCGTTCACCACGTCGTTCTCCACCGGCGGCAGCGCGTCGCGTTCGCCCACGAAGTCTCCGAGCGTGGCCCCGTCACCGATGACGCGGTCGAGCGAGTCGGTACGACGGGTCAGCTTCCGGATCTCCGCCACCTTGTCCACGGTCATGTCGCACTGGACCGCGACGTCGACGACCCCCGCCGGCCGCCCCTGTGCCGCCAGTACGCGTTCGGCAGCCGCCACCTTGCGCATCTGCTCGTGCATGTGGACGGGGACCCGGATGAGGGCTCCCTCGTCGGCGACGGCGCGGGCCACCGACTGCCGGACCCACCAGGTCGCGTAGGTCGAGAACTTGTAGCCCTTCGCCGGGTCGAACTTGCGGGCGGCCCGCATCAGACCCAGCACTCCGTGCTGGACCAGATCCTCGTACTCCAGCCCCTGCTCCAGGTAGGAGCGGACCAGCGAGTGAACCAGGCGCTGATTGTGCAGGACGAGACAGTCCCGCGCCTGGATTCTGATGTCGTCGGACGGCAGCCTGCTCAGCTCCGCGTCCTGAGGCTCCTGCCCGACACGGTCCGCACCGCCCCGCAGCAGAACGGCGAGACCGACCTCCGCCTCGGCCTTCAGGATGTGGTCCCCAGGACGTCGGCGGAAGCGGTCCTCCCGCAGGACGGTCATCGCCGCAGCCACGGCCGCGTCACTGTCGCCCCCGGCCAGGGCATGGTCCGGCTCCTCATCCGGCGTCGGGCCGCCCTCCTCGTCCACCTCCGGCCCCGCAGATGCCTCGGACTTGGCCTCGACGTCCCGAACCTTCACCCCCGCCCGCAGCGCCGCCGCATCCCGCTCACCGAGCCCGGCCAGTCGCGCAACCCCGTCCACGACCCCGGGCGTCACCGAGCCGTCGGTGTCCGCGTAGCGGTGGAGGAGCGCCAGGACCTCAGCAGCCCCGGGGAACACGATTTCTCCATGAAACCGTGCAACCTTTTCCATATCCGGGATGTCCGCGTCAGTGTGTACATGCACGTTCCGGACGGGCAGCCCCAATCGGGCCAGTTCGTCCCGCAGCCGCTCCCGCTCGGCACCACCGAGCCCCAGGGCATGCACCTGCTCCACGAAGGCGGCTTCCGGCACGACGCCGTCCACCGCGACGCTTCGGAGCCGCGCGAGCAGCGCCCCCAGCGCGGCCTTCAGGCCAGGCACTTCCGTACTGGCGACGGATTGGTGTCTCATCACGGCCACCCCCAACCGATTTCACAAACGAGAGTAGAGGTAGCGCGTTGACGTCGTCAACACGCTGAACACCTATCAACTATCCCCATGTTCGTGTACGGTGGCGGCTGTCGCGGCGTCCCCTCTGCCACGATGGGCGGTGGCACAGTCGGGTCAGGGGGCGCATTCCGTTTCGGAACAGCGGCAACCCGTGGAAACAGGGACAGAGGAGCGGGGCGTGAGCCACGAGCTGGTCGACGGCAGATTCCGTATCGGGCGCGTCATCGGCAAGGGCAACATGGGCGAGGTCCACCGGGCCGAGGATCTGGAGGCCCTCGCGGGGTCACCCGAGCGCGTGGTCGCGCTCAAGACCATCCTTCGCCGCCGTACCGGCCTGCAGATCGACACCAGTGCCGACCCCAAGGCGGTACAGCGCTTCGCGCGCGAGGTACGCATCATGCGCCGCCTGCACCATCCCAACCTCACCCGGCTCGTCGCGGGCGGAGTCGCCGAGGACCACGGCGGCCTTCCCTATCTCGCCATGGAGCTCCTGGACGGCGAGACACTGCGCGAACTCGTCGAGGAGGAGCCGCAGCTCCCGGTCTCCTGGGCCGCCGCCATCGGCGCGCAGGTGGCCGCGGGTCTGGCAGCCGCGCACACTGCGGGGGTCGTCCACCGTGATCTGAAGCCCGCCAACCTCATGCTGACCCAGGGCGGCACGGTCAAGGTCCTCGACTTCGGCATGGGCCGCATCGCCGACGACCTGGACGAGACACGGCTGACCAGCACGGGGGTCAGCGTCGGGACCGCCCGCTACATGGCTCCGGAACAGTTCGAGGCCAAGCAGGTCACCCAGGCCGCCGATCTGTACGCGCTGGGTTGTGTGCTGTACGAGATGCTGGTCGGCGTTCCCCCCTTCACGAGCGAGTCCCCGTTCGAGTTGGCGGACAAGCACACCAGGCAGGACCCCGCGCCCGTCGCCGGTATCCGCAGCAGTGTCCCCAGCGCGCTCGCGCGTCTCGTCCACCGACTGCTCGCCAAGGACCCGGCGGCCCGTCCGGCGGACGCCGTCGCGGTACGCGACGCACTCCTGCCGCTGGCCACGGCGGACGAGGGCTCCGTACGGCTGCCGCACTGGAGCGCCCTGGACCCCACCGTCCCACTGCGCGCCGTCCTCACCACAGGCGTGCCCGTCCCCGAGGCAGTCGTTCCGCAGCCCGCTCCGGTCGCCCTCGCCGCCTCCGGAATGGACGTCTTCGGCGTCCATCGCGCGCTGATCAAGGACTACCGCTCCTTCACCGAGGGTGGCACCGTCGTCCGTGACGACCGCATCGCCGCGTTCGTGGAGGAGGACCTCGACAAGAAGTCCCAGTGGCCGAACCCGTGGGTGTCCCTGAACCCGTTCTTCCAGAGCGGTGGCACCGTCGTCGAGCTCGCCCAGCAGAAGGTCCTGCACGAGGAGTGCGCCCGTATCTTCCAGGCGAAGAAGACCGAGGGGGGAACCGTCCCCGACGGCCGCCCTCTCACCCTCCACCGCCACCAGCGCGAGGCCATCGACGCGGCCGCGTCCGGCGCGTCGTACGTACTGACGACCGGCACCGGCTCGGGCAAGTCGCTCGCCTACATCGTCCCGGTCGTCGACAAGGTGCTGCGCCGGCGGGAGGCCGAAGGCCCCAAGGCTCCCAAGCGGGTCCGGGCGATCATCGTCTATCCGATGAACGCCCTCGCCAACAGCCAGCTCAAGGAGCTGGAGAAGTACCTGCGCGACGGCTACGGAGCGGGCCGCGAGCCGGTGACCTTCGCCCGGTACACGGGGCAGGAGGACGACGAGAGGCGCAGGGAGATCCGCGACAACCCGCCGGACATCCTGCTCACCAACTACGTGATGCTGGAACTGATGCTGACCCGCCCCGCCGACCGGGCGAGCCTCATCAGGATGGCGCGGGGCCTGGAGTTCCTGGTCTTCGACGAACTGCACACCTACCGTGGCCGCCAGGGCGCCGACGTGGCCCTTCTGATCCGCCGGGTGCGCGAGGCCTGCCAGGCCGAGGATCTGCAGTGCATCGGTACATCGGCCACCATGTCGACGGAAGGCAGCCTGGAGGACCAGAAGAAGGTCGTCGCCGACGTGGCGAGCACCCTCTTCGGCACGACGGTCAGTCCCGAGCACGTCATAGGCGAGACCCTGGTCCGCGCGACCGTTGAGCCCCCGGACACGGTGCCCACCGAGCGCCTCAACTCTCCCGCGGCACCGCGTGCGTACGACGATCTCGTCCGGGACCCGCTGGCCCGCTGGATCGAGACCCGCTTCGGTCTCAAGGAGGACGAGGCCACGGGCAGCCTGGTACGCAGGGCCCCGGCCAGGATCGAGGACGCGGCGAAGGAACTGCACGAGCAGTCCGGTGTCCGTGAGGACCAGTGCGACGCCGCGATCCGCGCCACCCTCGAAGCCGGTTCGCAGGCGCTGCATCCCGTGACCGAACGACCGCTGTTCGCTTTCCGGCTGCACCAGTTCCTCTCCAAGGGCGACACCGTGTACGTCACCCTGGAGGACAAGCTCTCCCGCCACCTCACGCGCTCGTACCAGCTCGAAATGCCGGACAGCGGCGGCAAGTTGCTGATGCCGCTGGCCTTCTGCCGCGAGTGCGGCCAGGAGTACCTGACGGTGTGGCGGACCGAGAAGGACGGCGAGTTCCGGTACGAGGCGCGCCGGGACACCTCCGCGACGGGCGGACGGCAGGGCGACGGCTATCTGTACATCGACCACGAGCGTGTCTGGCCGTCCAACGTCCAGTACGCGGTGGACGACCGTCGACTGCCGGAATCCTGGCTGGAGTTGGACGACAAGGGCCAGGAGGTCCTGAAGAAGTCCTACCGCGACCGGGTGCCGCGCGCCGTCACCGTCGACCCGCTGGGCCACGAGGGTCGCGGCGAACTCCAGGCCGCGTTCATCCCCTCCCCCTTCCTGTTCTGTCTGCACTGCGGAGTGGCGTACGAGCAGACGCGCGGCCGGGACTTCGCGAAGCTGGCGACGCTGGACCAGGAGGGCCGTTCCTCGGCGACCTCACTGATCTCGGCCTCGGTGGTGAAGTCGCTGAAGTCGGTGCCGGAGGAGGTGCTGGACAAGGAGGCGCGCAAGCTCCTCACGTTCGTCGACAACCGGCAGGACGCCTCTCTCCAGGCCGGCCACTTCAACGACTTCGTGCAGATCACCCAGTTGCGCGGCGCGCTGTACCGGGCGGCGCTGGACGCGGGCGAGGACGGCCTGCAGCACGAGGAGCTGGCCTCGGCGGTGACGAACGCCCTCGCGATCGACCCGGCCGACTACACCGGCGAGAGCGATCTGCCGCCCTCGCTCGCCCGCAACGCCGCCAGGACGCTCCGCGACGTGATCGCGTTCCGGCTCTATCTGGACCTGGAGCGCGGCTGGCGCATCACCATGCCGAACCTGGAGCAGACGGGTCTGCTGGAGATCGGCTACGAGGACCTCGACTGGGTGGCGGCCAAGCAGGACCGGTGGGCCGGCACGCACGAGGCGCTGCGGGACGCCGACCCGGTGCTGCGGGCCGAGGTCACGAAGGCGTTGCTCAACGAGATGCGCCGCTCGCTGGCCATCGACGTGTCGTACTTCCGTGACGACTTCGACTCGCTGCAGCGGGCGAGCGAGGAGCGGCTGATCGACCCGTGGGTGCTGACGGCCGCCGACAAGCCCAAGGTCGGCACCGCCTATCCGCATCCGTCCAGGCCCGGTATGGACCGCTCGGCCCTGTTCCTGTCGGCACGCGGCAAGTTCGGCAAGTACCTGCGGCGCGCGGACGCGACGTATCGGAGGCTCGACCCGGCCGATCTCCAGCTGGTCATCGAGGAGTTGCTGAAGGTCCTGGCCAAGGCGGGCCTGGTGAAGGAGGTCACGGAGGCCCCACAGCGCGCGGGCCGGTACCGCAGGCCCTCCGCCCCGGCCGCGACCGGCTACCGGGTGGCCGCGCAGTCCCTCGTGTGGCGCGCGGGCCGGGGTGAGACAGGCACGCACGACCCGCTGACGCGTACGTACCAGAGCGGCGACGGCCCGCGCGTCAACACGTTCTTCCGTGATCTGTACCGGGACGCGGCCGGCACCCTGTCCGGCCTGTTCGCGCGTGAGCACACCGCGCAGGTCTCGCCGGAGGACCGGCAGGAGCGCGAGGAGGCGTTCCGCAAGGCGGAGTTGAAGCTGCTCTACTGCTCCCCCACGATGGAACTGGGCGTCGACATCTCCTCGCTGAACGCGGTGATGATGCGCAATGTGCCGCCGACTCCGGCCAACTACGCACAGCGCTCGGGTCGCGCGGGCCGTAGCGGCCAGCCCGCGCTGGTGACCACGTACTGCGCGACGGGCAACAGCCATGACCAGTACTACTTCCGCCGTTCGGAGCGCATGGTCGCGGGCGCGGTCGTCCCGCCGCGCCTCGACCTCGCCAACGAGGACCTGGTCCTGTCCCACCTGCAGGGCATCTGGATCGCGGAAGCCGGCCTGAAGCTCGGCCAGTCCATCCCGCAGGTGCTCGACGTGTCGTATCCGGACACCGGCGAGCGGCCGAATCCCGCGCTGGAGCTGCTGCCGGACATTCTCGCGGCGTCCCTCGACGAGAGCGCCGGGCGTCGCACGGTCGACGCGGCGTTGCGCGTCCTCGGCCCGCTGTTCAGGGACTTCAGCGAGACCACGTGGTGGCACGACGACTGGATCCAGGACCGCGTACGGACGGTGGCGGAGCGCTTCGACCGGGCCTTCGACCGTTGGCGGCAGCTGTTCCGTGCCGCGCTCGACGACCAGTACATCCAGAACCGGCGCCGCCTCGACTACAGCCTCACCGAAGGCGACCGCATCCGCGCCAACTCCCGGCGCCGCGAGGCGGAGACGCAGCTGAACCTGTTGATGAACGAGAGCGTCGACAGCAAGTCGGTCCTGTCCGACTTCACCCCGTACCGCTATCTGGCGTCCGAGGGTTTCCTGCCCGGGTACAGCTTCCCGCGACTCCCGCTCGCCGCGTACATCCCCACGATCGGTCGGCGGCGCGGCGACGGCGACTACCTCCAGCGGCCCCGCTTCCTCGCGATCCGTGAGTTCGGCCCGGGTGCGCTGATCTACCACGAGGGCGCCCGCTACCAGGTGACCCGTATCCAGCTGCCGCCGGACGCCTCGGGCGACCTGACGACCGGTGAGGCGCGGCGCTGCGCGAACTGCGGCTATCACCACGCCCCGGAGGAGCTGGAGGACGTCTGCGGTTTCTGCGGGGAGGAGCTGGGCCAGGCCACGTACGGCCTGCTGCACCTGCACACCGTGTACACGACGCGCCGGGAGCGGATCTCCTCCGACGAGGAGGAGCGCCGTCGGGCCGGCTTCAAGCTGGAGACGTCGTACCGCTTCCACGACCACGGCACCCGCAAGGGCCGCCTCAACGCGGACGTGACCGACACTTCCGGCGCCTCGCTCGCCAAGATCACGTACGGCGATTCAGCGACCGTGCGCATCACCAACACCGGCCGGGTCCGGGCCAAGAGCAACGAGCCGGCGGGCTACTGGCTGGACCTCGCGGACGGCCGCTGGATGAACGACAAGGACGCGGCGGAGGCGTCCGGTGACTCCAGCGAGCTGCCGGTGATCGACCCGGACGGCCAGGAACGGCGCCGCAAGAAGCGCGTGATCCCCTACGTGGAGGACCGCCGCAACATCCTCGTCGTGACCCTCGACGAGGCGCTCCCCGAGCCGGTCGCCCTGTCCTTGATGTACGCCCTGGAGCGGGGTATCGAGGCGGCGTTCGAGCTGGAGGACGCCGAGCTGTCCAGCGAGCTGCTGCCGCCGGACGAAGGCCCTCGTCGGCGCATCCTGTTCACGGAGGCGGCCGAGGGCGGTGCGGGCGTGCTGCGCCGGCTTCAGGCGGAGGGCGACGCCCTGGCGAAGGCGTCGCGACGCGCCCTGGAGATCTGCCACTTCGGCGAGGACGGCACGGACGAGGGCGGCGAGAAGCACCGCCCCGGCCGGGCCTGCGCGCTCGGCTGCTACGAGTGTCTGCTGACGTACGGCAATCAGCTCAACCACACGCTCATCAACCGGCACTCCGTGCGGGACCTGCTCGTGCGGCTCGCGTCCGCGACCGCCCGGAAGGAGTCGCGCGGCGAGTCCCGCTCGGAGCAGTACCGGCGACTGCTCGACCGGACCCCCGCCGCCGACCCGACGCCGGTCGAGGTGTCCGCCGCCGAGTTGGCCGCGCAAGGCGACTTCCTGGGCTGGGCAAGGGCGCGCGGACTGCGACTGCCGGACGAGACCGGCTCATTCCTCACCGAGGCGATGGCGACACCGGACTTCGTCTACCGCCTGCCCGGGGTGAACGTGGCCGTGTTCGTGGACTTCCCGGACCGGGAGCAGGACACGTCCCGGGACGAGGACGCCGAGGACCGGCTGTTCAGCGCCCGCTGGGACGTCGTCCGCTTCCCGCTCGGCGAGGACTGGGACGCCATCGCCGCCCGCAACTCCCGCTACTTCGGCTCCCCGGCCGCCCCCTGACCGCCCGCCCCTCGCAAGGATTGACGACTGACATGGCATTCAACTATTCGGCTGGCGCCCTGGTGAAGGCCCGTGGCCGCGAATGGGTGGTCCTCCCCGAGAGCAAGCCCGATCTGCTGGTCCTGCGCCCGTTGGGCGGCTCGGACGACGACATCGCGGCCGTGCTCCCGTTCGAGACGGTCAAGGAGGCCCGGTTCGCGCCGCCGGAGCCGTCCGACCTCGGTGACCAGCGCGCGGCGGGTCTGCTGCGGACGGCGCTGCGCGTCGGCTTCCGTTCCGGCGCGGGCCCGTTCCGCTCGCTGGCCGGTATCGCGGTGGAGCCGCGCGCGTACCAGCTGGTCCCGCTGCTGATGGCGCTGCGCCAGAAGACGGTGAGGATGCTGATCTCCGACGACGTCGGTATCGGCAAGACCATCGAGGCCGGGCTGATCGCCAAGGAGCTTCTCGCACAGGGCGAGGCGACGGGCCTGGCCGTGCTCTGCTCCCCCGCACTGGCCGAGCAGTGGCAGCAGGAGCTGCGCACCAAGTTCGGGATCGACGCGGAGCTGGTCCTCTCCTCCACGGTCACCCGTCTCGAACGGGGCCTGGACCTGGGCCAGTCCCTCTTCGACAAGTACCCGCACGTGATCATCTCGACGGACTTCATCAAGTCCCCACGCCACCGCGACGACTTCGTCCGGCACTGCCCCGACCTGGTGATCGTCGACGAGGCGCACACGTGCGTGGCCGCCGACGACACGTCGTCGACCGCGCAGAACCAGCTGCGCTACGAGCTGCTGCGCCGGGTCTCGGAGGACGAGACCCGGCATCTGGTGCTGGTGACGGCGACGCCGCACAGCGGCAAGGAGTCCGCGTTCCGCAACCTCCTCGGTCTGGTGAAGCCGGAACTCGCCCGCGTGAGCCTGGAGTCGGAGGCGGGCCGGAAGCAGCTCGCGCAGCACTTCGTGGCGCGCAAGCGGGCGGATGTCCGTCAGTACCTCACCACGGAGGACGGGCTGGAGGACGACTCGCTCGCCGAGCGGACCGCGTTCCCCTCGGACCGCTACTTCAAGGACGAGAAGTACAAGCTCTCCCCCGAGTATCGGGCCCTGCTCGACGACGCGATCGCGTACGCGAGTGAGCGCGTCGAGGAGGCCGGTGCCCAGGGCAAGCGCGAGGCGCGCATCGCCTGGTGGTCGGCGATCGCGCTGTTCCGCTCCCTCGTGTCGTCCCCGCGCGCCGCCGCGCAGACCCTGCGTACCCGCTCGGCGGCGGCCATCGCCGCGTCCGCCGAGGAGGCGGACAAGCTCGGCGCGCCGCTGAACAGCGACGCGGCCGACAGTGACGCGATGGAGGGCATGGACGTCGCGCCGGGCGCGGAGACCACGGAGACGGAGGACGACGACTCCCCGCTGGGCCGGCTGGCCGTCAGGGCGAAGGCCCTGGAGGGCCCGGCCCAAGACCTGAAGCTCAAGGCGCTCATCAAACATCTCAGGGCACTGCTCGCGGACGGTCACAACCCGATCGTGTTCTGCCGCTACATCCCGACGGCCGAGTACCTCGCCGACCATCTGGAGAACGACAAGGAGTCCGGCAAGCGCGGCCCGCTCGGCGCGCGGACCGTCGTGAAGGCGGTCACCGGCACGCTCTCCCCGCAGCAACGTATCGAGCGCATCGAGCAGCTCGCCGAGGAGGCCGGTGAGGACGCCGCCGCCCGCCGCGTCCTGATCGCCACCGACTGTCTCTCCGAGGGCGTCAACCTCCAGCATCACTTCGACGCCGTCGTCCATTACGACCTCGCCTGGAACCCGACCCGGCACGACCAGCGCGAGGGCCGTGTCGACCGCTACGGCCAGCGCAAGGACCAGGTCCGTGTCATCACGGTCTACGGCGACGACAACGGCATCGACGGCAAGGTCCTCGAAGTCCTCATCAGGAAACACCGCCAGATCAAGAAGGACCTGGGCATCTCCGTCTCCGTGCCCGACGAGACGTCGACAGGAGTCACGGACGCGATCGTCGAGTGGCTGCTGCTGCGCGGCCGTGAGGGGCAGCAGGACACCCTCTTCGGCTCCGACGCCTTCGAGGACGTGGCGGCCAAGGTGGAGAACGACTGGAACTCCGCGGCCGAACGCGAGAAGGCGTCGCGCTCGCGGTTCGCCCAGCGGTCCGTACGTCCGCAGGAGGTGGCCCGCGAGGTCGCCTCGGTCCGCGAGGCACTGGGCGGCACCGGCGAGATCGACACGTTCGCACGGCAGTCCCTGGGCGCCCTCGGCGCGGTGCTCCGCGAGGCCGGCGAGGACTTCACGGCCCAGGTCGGCGGCACTCCCATCGGTCTCCAGGACGCCCTCGCGCCGACCGTCGGCGCGGACGTCATCGAGAAGGACCACCCGATCCCGTTCCGTGCGGACCCGGCGGTGGCACGCGGCGAGGCGGCCCTGGTCCGCACGGACCCGGTCGTGGGCGCCCTCGCCTCCCACGTCCTCAACGCCGCCCTGGACACCCGGGTCGAGGGGGCGCGCCCGGCCCGCCGCTGCGGCGTGGTGACGACGGACGCGGTCACCACGATGACGACGCTGCTCCTGGTCCGCTACCGCTTCCACCTCACCCTGCCGTCCCGCAACGGGGAGCGGCAGCTGGTCGCCGAGGACGCCCGCCTGCTGGCCTTCGAGGGCTCCACGAGGAAGGCGCAGTGGCTCTCTCAGAAGCGGGCACGGGCGCTGCTCGACGCGAAGGCGGCCATCAGCACGGACCGGCAGTACAGCGAGAACACCATGTCCCGCCTCATCACCGGGCTCTCCGCCGTCCAGGGCCATGTGGACGCCTACGGCAAGGAACTGGCGGCCGAGCTCGACGCCTCCCACCGCCGGGTCCGCCAGGCCTCCGGCGAGATCGTCCGAGGCCTGTCCGTCACCGCCCAGGAGCACGCCGACGTCCTCGGCGCGTACGTCTACCTGCCCCTCACCCCCGCCGCCCCCGGCACCGCCACTGGAGCGTCCGCCTGATGTCCGCCACCACCCGCCACCAGGTGTTCACCGCCGTCCACACGGTCGGGGGTCTGATCCCGGCCGACATGCTGGTACGGATCTCCGAGGGCAAGTCGACCAAGGACCTCAAGGGCCTCGCCTCCGCCGACTACCGTATCCCCGGCTCCCGTTCGGTGCGCGACGAGGCGGAGCGCCACTGGGACAACCTCAAGTCACTCTGGCGCGAGCTGCGCGTGAAGCTGCCAGCAGCACCTGAGCAGGAGGTCCCTCTCGACAGCACCGGGTACGCCCGCGCCAACTGGGTGGAGCCGCTCTTCGAGGCGCTCGGCTTCGGCCACCTCACGCCCGTGGGCGCGGAGGGAATCAAGGCCGCTGACGACGAGACCAAGAAGTTCCCGGTCAGCCACCGCCGCGACGACACCCTCGTGCACGTGACCGCCTGGAACGTGAAGCCGGACAAGCACCAGGGCGCGGGCTCCCCGGCTCCCCAGTCGCTTCTCCAGGAAGCCCTCAACCGCACCGAGCCCCATCTGTGGGCCCTGCTCACCAACGGCCGTCAACTCCGACTCCTCCGCGACTCGAACGCGCTGGCCACCGCCGCGTACGTCGAGTTCGACCTGGAGGCGATCTTCGACGGCGAGCTGTTCAGCGAGTTCGTGGTCCTGTACCGGCTTCTCCACGCCTCCCGCTTCGAGGGCCGCGAGGGCCGCACACAGTGGACCTGCTGGCTGGAGGTGTGGCGGGACGCCGCGATCCGGCTCGGCGCGCGCTTCCTCGACGACATCAGCGTGGGCGTGCAGCTCGCCATCGAGGAGCTGGGCACGGGCTTCCTCGCCCACAAGGACAACGGCGCCCTGCGCGAGAACCTCGACCGCGACGAGTACCACAAGGCACTGCTGCGCCTGGCCTATCGCCTGCTCTTCGTCTTCGTCGCCGAGGACCGCGACGCCCTGCACCCCCCGGAGACGCCGGCCGACGCCCGCAAGCGGTACGCCGACTACTTCTCCACGGCCCGGCTGCGCGAGCAGTCCCGCCGTCGACAGGGCACGTCTCACTCCGACCGGTACGAGGCTCTGTGCCTGGTCCTGGACGCCCTCAGCAAGGAGGAAGGCCTCCCCGAACTCGGCCTTCCCGGCCTCGGCGGCCTCTTCGACGACACCCCGGCCGACGCGCCGCTGCGCGGCCTGTCACTCGCCAACTCACACCTGATGGCCGCCATACGGCACCTCGCCGTCGTCCGCGACACGCAGGCGCAGCGCTGGCGGTCGGTCGACTACCGCACCCTCGACGCCGAGGAACTCGGCGCGATCTACGAGTCGCTCCTCGACCTCGTCCCCGAACGCGAGGACCGCGCCTTCAAGCTGGTGCCCCGCGCGGGCAACGAGCGCAAGAAGACGGGCTCGTACTACACGCCGAGTTCGCTGGTCGACGTGCTCCTCGACTCCACGCTCGACCCCGTGATCGACGCGGCACAGCAGCGGGGCGAGCGGAAGGCCGCCGAGGCGAAGGAGGCCGACGGCCGGGAGACCGTGGTCGCCGAGCTGCTGTCGCTGACCGTGTGTGACCCGGCGTGTGGCTCCGGGCACTTCCTGGTCGCGGCGGCCCGCCGTATCGCCAAGCGGGTGGCGGCTGTGCGGGAGCGTACGCCGGAGCCTACGGCGGAGCGTGTGCGGGAGGCTCTGCACGAGGTCATCGCGCGGTGCGTGTTCGGGGTCGACCTGAACCCGATGGCTGTGGAGCTGGCCAAGGTGTCGTTGTGGATGGAGGCGTTGGAGCCGGGCAAGGCGCTGGGCTTCCTGGACGCCCACATCAAGTGGGGCAACGGGCTCATCGGTGCGACGCCGGCCCTCCTTCGGGGCGGTATTCCGGAGCAGGCGTTCAAGGTGGTCGAGGGCGACGAGAAGCCGGTCGCCACCGAGTGGCTGAAGCGCAACAAGGAGGAACACCAGGGGATCGTCACGCTGGACGCCGCGCTGGACGAGTCGGTGAGCGTGACGAACGTGGCCTTCGCGTCGGAGCTGCGGGACCTTCTGGACACGTCCCCGACGGAGAAGCTCGGCCAGGTCCGCAAGCTCGCGGACCGCTACAAGGAATGGGCCGAGTCCCCTGCCTATCTCAACGCCCTGCACATCGCGGATGCGTGGTGCGCCGCGTTCATGTGGGAGAAGACGGGGGACGCGCCGTCGCCGGTGACCCAGCGGGTGTTTCTCTCACTCCAGTCGACGGAGGAGGACGGGGGTGCGTTGCCGGAGACGCACAAGGAGATCGTGCGGCTGAGCCAGGAGTACCGGTTCTTCCACTGGTATCTGGAGTTTCCCGAGGTCTTCAGGGTGCCAAATGATCCGGGGGCGGCGGGGGTTGACCCGGTGACCGGGTGGGCGGGGGGCTTTGACTGTGTGTTGGGGAATCCGCCGTGGGACAAGGTGGACTTCGAGGACAAGAAGTACTTCAGCGTGGTCGAGCCGTCGCTCGCGGAGATCTCGGGGACGGCCCGGCGGACGGCCATCGCAGAGTGGGCGGCTGAGCATCCCGAGGAGGGGGAGCGATACCACGCGGCGCGGCGGCGGGTGAAGTCGTCGTTCCTGTTCCTGGGGTCTTCGGGGGCGTATCCGCAACTGCGGAAGGGGCTGTCGGTCAAGGGCGTCAACTCGCTTCAGACCGACCAGTTGTTCACCGAGCGGTTCGTTTCCGTCACGGCCCCTGAGGGGCGCTGCGGGACGGTTGTGCCGACGCAGATTGCCACTGGGGCGGGCGCTCAGTTCCTTTTCCAGGATCTGACGCAGCGGGGTGCGGTTAAGCATCTGTACGACTTTGAGAACGGCAGGCGGGAAAGGCTGTTTCCCGCAGTGCACCCCAGCTACCAGTTCGCACTGATCTCACTCACGGGACGCGGCCTTACCGAGCCCGCTGCGCGTTTCGCTTTCTTCCTCGGCCATCCTGACGAACTCGCCGATGGCAAGGTCGTGTTCGCGCTGTCGCCCGAGGAGATCGCGCTCATCAACCCGAACACGGGGACGCTGCCGGTGTTTCGCACTCGGAAGGACGCGGATCTGACTGCTGCCATCCAGCGCCGGGTTCCGGTCCTGGTGGAGGAGGGCCAGAAGAGTGGCAACCCGTGGAACATCACCTTCAAGAACTTCTTCAACATCACCGACGACTCCGACCTCTTCGGCAAGCGTGTCACGCTTGAGGCAGACGGCTGGGAGCTGAAGGGGAACGCCTTCATGCGGGATGGCGAGCGAATGCTGCCGCTCTACGAGGGCAAGATGGCCCACCTCTTCGACCACCGCTGGAACCGCTTCTACGGCCTGGGAAACGACGACTACGAACGCGTTCCACTGGAGGAAAAGGAAGACGCTCACGGCGTCACTCTGCCTCGCAATTGGGTCCAGCAGAGTGGCCTTATCCCGACCGTACGCAAGGGCAAGGAGGTCCACATCGCTGGTGTCGATGTTCGTCTCAAAGAGTTGAGGTGGGATCGGGACTGGCTACTCGGTTGGCGTGACGTCGCCCGCACAACGGATGAACGGACAGCCATCCCTGCGTTCCTACCGAAGGTAGCCGTCGGGCACACCTATCCGCTGATGCTTCCCAGCGGCCCCGTCGCGCTGACCGCTGCCATGGTCGCCGCGCAGAGTTCCCTGGTCTTCGACTTCGTGGCCCGCCAGAAGGTCGGCGGCATCCACATGGCCCTGATGACCTGGAAGCAGCTCCCCGTCCCTCACCCCGACGACTTGGCCCGCCACACGCGCTTCCTCACCCCGCGAACCCTGGAACTCGTCTACACCTCCTGGGAAATGGAGCCCCTCGCCGAAGACCTTGGCGACACCGGCGCCCCCTTCACCTGGAACGAGGACCGCCGTGCCCAGCTCCGCGCCGAGCTGGACGCCTACTTCCTCCACCTCTACGGGGCCTCCGCCGAGGACGCCGACTACATCCTGGAGTCCTTCCAGACTGACAAGCAGGGCGGCCTCAAGCACAACGAGATCGCCAAGTACGGCGAGTACCGCACCAAGCGCCTGGTCCTGGCCGAATACGACCGCATGGCGAAAGCCGGGCTGAGCATGGAGAACCCCCTCGTGGACGGCGAGATCTACACGTCCACGCTCACCCCACCCCCGGGCCACGGCCCCCGCCACCCTGAGTCCTGAGGGCACCCAGCCTCTATCCCGCCCGCCTCCCCGCCGCTGGAGAAGCGGGCGGACAGCGCCAGTCGGCCGCGTCCGCGCTCCGCCGCATCCCCGCCACTCCCCGTCGCATGGAGTCCGCCCATGGCCCCCATACCTCTCCCCGACGAGTACGACACCCGCAAGGTACAGACCGCCGTGCTGGGCGGCGCGGACTCCGGCCGGCCGGTGTTCCTGCCCTACGACCACACAGACTTCGACCGGTTCATGCATGGCCGGGGACGCGACGACTTCTATTGCGGCACCCTGCTCGGCGGCTGCGGCAAGGTCCTCACGGTCCGCCGCAGCGAGGTGAAGAAGTGCCACTTCGCCCACCGACCCCCTGTCCACTGTCGTCGAACCGCGGTCGGCGAGGACAGCGCCGACCACCTGTACATCGGCCAGGCTCTTCAGCGCTGGCTGAGGCGTCAGGGCCAGCGACGCGTCATGGTCAAATACGTCGACTTGGGGTCAGGGCCGGGCGGAGCTGTTGAGGTCCGCTTCGACTCCGGCCACCGTGTGATCCGCGTACAGATGGACCGACTCCCACTACGTGAGTGGCAGACCGCGCGCGAACAGAACTCCGCCAAGCAGAAGCGGGTTCACTGGACGTACGGGCCGGGGAGCGGGCTTGCCCACAATGAGGTCGCCGACCACGGCCTCGCCATCCGCTTCGAGTGCCGAACCGTGGGCCACACCCGAGAGGTGTACGTCGGCACCCAACTCACAGACCACACCGTCGACTGGGTACTTCTCACCGAAGCCCATCTCGGCGACCACGGCATCATCACGCCCAGGCTCGCGCACACAGCCGGTAGCCCCGACACCACCCTGGCGTCGGCCCTCGTAGCATTCCCTCTGCTCCCTGGAACCATCGCGTTCACGGGATCGGTCGAGGTTTCCCCGTCGGACGACGACACTCGCCTCTACGACGCCGATGTCCAGCCGCGAGGCTTCGCACGGATTCGCGCCCGAGTCTCGTTGCCTCACCGGACTGCCCAACCTCTACCTCATCGCCTCCACGTCATCGACGGTGTCGCCCACCTGTACCCGCTCCCCATTGACCATGGAAACGCGCCGAGTTGGCTCATCGAAGCGGATGAATGCTCCCCCCTTGCGGAGACCGTTGATTCGCGTTGGCCGGACTTGCATCCTCCGAAGCCCGTCCCCCAGCCTCGCCCGGCGACTGCCACTCTGCCGCCCGTGGCCCCAGCAGGCCCTCTCTCAGCACCGGTGGAAATCAAGGAGCCCCGCAACGACGGACTCCTCGACGAACAATCCATGGTCGACCTCTTCCGGGCCAGACTGACCCAAGTGGCCCGGTCCCGAGGCGTCATCAACTGGGAAAGACTGGTCAGCCACGCTGGAGCCACTTCCGGCGACTTCACTCCTGCCGACCGAGTGCGCCTCCTCATCTCCGTGGACCACCCACGCGCCGATCAGAAGCCTGTGCTGTCATCGCTCGTCAAACTGTATGGCGACCAGCTCGGCACACCGCCGCCTTTCTTCGCGGAGGTCCTTGCCGGGCTCGGCTGGAAGTCCGGACTGAGTGACGCGAAGGTTCACGAAATCCATCAGCGCGAGATGCGCACCGCGTACGCAGTAGCAAGCCGGGCAAGCACCATCCCCGCAGGGGAAGCCGACACGACCGCCAGGGACGACAGATTCCTTGTGGGGCGCTTCCGCGAGCACCTCCACCTCGTGGCCATCGGGCATGGACTGATCAAGTGGGAGAACCTGCTGAAACGGCAGGGTATCCGTCCGAACACTGTCTCGGCCGAGAAGCGCACGCGCCTGCTCACCGCCATGGACTGGCCACTGAGCTCCGACAAGCCCGTCCTGTCGGCGCTTGTCCAAGCGGACGGGGGCCGCACCACCGCGCTGTTCGAATCGGTCTTGCGTGAACTGGGCTGGAGACCAACCGCGACGGCACCAACGGCCGCCGACGCGTTGAAAGTGGAACGCGACCGCGCCTACGCATGGGCTGCGGCCAAGGCAAAAGGCCGCGCCCCCAGAGGGCCGAGCATCGACTCAATCGTCAGAAGCCGCGACTTCGATTTCAGCGCAGTCGTGACAGCCGTGAGGAATGCTCTGATCGACGCCGCCCACCGTAAGATGTGCGTCGGATGGCAGTTTCTCGCTACCGCCGCTGGCCACGCACCTGGGGACTTCAAGGAACGCGACCGTCAGGCGATCCTGGTGGCCGTGGACCGTACGGCAGCCCCTGGCGGCGTCCTCCTGTCCGCGCTTGTCATCGGCCCCGGCCACACGCCAGTGCCCTATTTCGACAACATCCTGAAGCAGGTCGGCAGACCGCACGGCCTGCGGCCGATCGAACTCGGCACAGTGAGGAAGACCGAGCAGGAGCACGCGTTCGCCTTCTACGACAAGGCAGCGGACCCAAGCCCGTAGCGCCGGCCCGGTGCGCTCGCGCGGTCAGGCCGGTCAGGCCCGACCGCGCGCAGTCCCGCCCACTCAGACCTCGGCAGCGAACGCTACGAACCGCGCCCAGTGCTCGCGACCGACGACAAAGTGAGGTCGCGACACGTCCTTGGAGTCCCGTACGCAGATGGCCTGTTCGACGACGGCGACCTCAACACAGCTGTCGCCGGCACTGCCGCTGTAGCTGGACTTGAACCAGGCAAGTTCCGTCGTGCTCATAGCTCTCCTCGCAGTCGCTCCAACAGGCCTCGTGAGTCTGTGGGATTGAGGGCCTGCGAGCGCAGTGTGTCATAGCGCTGCCGGAGAGAGGCTCACCTGTTTCGGGTCAGCGATCAGCCGCCCGTTCTCCTGCCCTTCGGCGTACGCGAGCCGCCTCCGCTCCGGGGTTTCGACGAGCTGCAACGGGCCGTCCAGACACGCATGCAACCTGGCTTCCAGCGGTACGACTTGGAGCACCACGTTGCGCGGCGCGCTGTGCTCCAGTACGTGATCGAGCAGCTCCCGCATCATCTCCACTTCGCCGAATCCGCGCCGGAAGACGTGCTCCTCCACGATGAAGCTAAACGGCACATCCGGCCGCGCACGCAGCATCATCTGCCGCTCCAGCCGAGCAACAACCTGGGCCTCCAACTGCTCGTCAGTCAGCAGGGGAATGTGGCTCTCGAACACCGCCCGCGCGTACCCCTCCGACTGCAACAACCCCGGCACCAGCCTGCACTCGTACGTACACAGGCTCACCGCGATCTTCTCCAGCCGAGCCCACCGTCGGAACCACGCCGCCAGTCCCGCCTCGCCCCGCGTCAGGAATCGGGCCGACTTCCGCAGCGCACCCGTGTTGCCGAGGACCTCCTCCGCGCGCTCGACGAAGGACTCGTCCGGCATCCGCCTGCCCAACTCCACCGATTCGACGGTGTGTTTGGAGTACCGCACCAACTCGGCGAACTCGGCTCGGCTGAGCCCCGCGTGCTCGCGCAGGGCTTGAAGGACGGCCCCGAATGTCCTCAGACTGTCCGAACGGTCGGGTTCCCGCTCCACCTCGCAGACCGTCAGGTCAGTGTCGTTCTCGTCCGCGCTGATGGTCATACGCGGCCACCTCCAGGTGCGTGCGTGTTGTGTCCCCGCGATCAACAGCACCCAGAGTGACGGATGGGACGCCGTACCGTCCACCGAATGTGCCCGTACGCTGACGCTGCGTACGGGCCGTCCTGCTGGAACGCACCCCCTCGCGCCCATCACCGTGGCCCCATGAACGCGATCACGCCCCAAACCGCCGCCACCGTACGCACGTTCACGCAGCGGCTCTCCTCCACCCGCCGCGGCGCCCGGTTGCGCGCCGTCGAGGAACTTCGCACTTGGCCCGTACCACCGGCTGTCACCGAACGCGCGTGAGCAGATCGCCAAGAGCTTCGCTGTGGCTGGACCTGGATTAGGCCGTTCCCGTCGCCCTCATGGTCCACGCCGGTCCCCCTCCCGTACGGCCTCCACCCCTCCCTGAACGTAAGGACCCCCGCGACGCTGCAAACGTCCGGGGGCATGGCCACCAGCCGCTGAGGAGCTGATGACAGTGAGCATTATCCACCCGCTCATGCTGTGGATCCTGGGCGTGTTCGCGCCCGGTACCGGCAGACGCAGGGCGGACACACGCCCCGCCCGCCAGACCCCCGCACCTACGCCGGAGGCGACCGCGCCGTGGCCGCCGGTGCGGCGCTCGCCGTACGGGCGCGAAGAGCCGCTGCCCGGTGAGGCAACGGCTGTGGTCCGACCGTATGTCGTTCTCGCCGAGCGGGAGTGTGAGCGGGCGCGGCAGCGGCAGCGTCGTGTCGCGATGGTCCTGGCGGCGGACTTCGGCATCGACCTCGACCGGCATGTAGTCGGCGCTGAGGCGGTGGCCCGGTGAACGAGCAGAGCGAGCGCCCCGAGACCGTCCCAGGTGGGACACGCACGCCGGTGCGTATGTGTGTGCGTTGCTGCGCGATCACCGTTACGCCGGTCGTCGTCTCCGTGGTGCACCACGGAACCGGTCCCGGCTTCACGGTGTACGCGTGCCAGGACTGTGCCCCCCACTTCCCGCGCGTGCCGGATGTGCTGTCGCTGCCGCCCTCGTCCCCCGGCGACGGGCGGTGAGCGGTGAGCGGCAGCGGCAGCGGCAGCGGCAGCGGCAGCGGCAGCGGCACGGTGACGACCCACGGTCACATCCCGAAGCACCGCGCGTGCTGCTGCCGGGAGTCGGGGGATGAGCGTTGAACGTCGGAACGCCTCCCAAACCGGGCAGGTCCCGCATCACCATCGGCACCTACCGCCTCGACGGCGCGGGGCACCCGGTCGCCGTGGCGGAGCCGACCACGTACGCCCCTGGCCCGGCAGCCCTCCCACCGGTGTCCCTCGCATGGCCCCCGTGCCGCTGCCCGCGCTGCCGGACCGGTCCACGCGACCGGTAGCGGCTTCCGCAGGAGGTTCATGGACGGCGCTCACCCACGAGGCATACCGCGGTCGGGGGGATTGGCAGGCACGGGCCACGGCCGCGGCCCCCAGAGAGTGGTTCTGGGGGCCGCGTGCTGCGGCCAGAACCGGGGTCAGTTCAGGGTGTCGATGGCCTTCACAATCAAGGCCCGCGCATCAGCCCCGTACACGGCCAGTTCTGTGAGCCGGGCGAACGCCCGCAAGTACATGTCCAGTTCGCCCGGCGCCGTGACGGTCACCTTCGCGGCGAGCAACTCCACATGGATCCGCGAGTCGTCGAACACCGTGAACTGCTCCAACGGCCACATGACCGCCTCCCGCGCGGCCGCGGCCGGAATGATGCCGAGTGACATGGACGGCAGAGACATCGCGGCAAGCAGATTGCCGAGCTGGCCGGCCATCACGTCCTGATCGCCTACCCGATGATGGAGGACGTTCTCCTCGACCAGCGTCGCGAAGCGGTGCTCTCCCTCGTGGATGACGCGGGCGCGGCGCATGCGGACCTCGACCGCGTCGGCCACGTCGTCCGGGGTGCCGCGGAAGCCCGCGATCGTGCGCATCAGCGCCGTCGCGTAGCCGGGTGTCTGCAGATAGCCGGGCACGACGTGGGAGGCGTACACGCGGAAGTGGCGGGTGCGCTCGTACAGCTTGGCCGAGGACTCCGCCAACTGCTTCATGCCCGTCCGCTGGAGCCGCTTCCACTGCAGGTACATGGAGTCGGCCTGCCGGTTGGCCGCGATGAGGTCGTCCGCCTGGTCGTGCGCGCCACAGGCCGCACACCAGACGCGGATGTCGGCGTCGGCCGGCGCGGTGACAGCGTTCTCGATCCTCGACGACTTGGCGACGGACCAGCCTGCGAGACGGGCGAGTTCCTTGCCGGTGATGCCCGCGTCCAGGCGCAGCTCCCGCAGCCGGGCCGCGAGAGCCGCGCGTGCTTCCTGCACGCTGGACGTGTGGAATGTGGACATGGACGGTTACTTGACCTCGTACTGGTCGTGGGGGGTGGCCCGTTCCCAGATCCGTTCGAATGCGGCCGCGTGCCGGGAGACCGTGCTGGGCTCGTCACGGAGTTCCTTGCCGACCCATTCGCCGTCGCCGGAGAAGTGGTGGACGCGGATCAGCCGCCCGTCGAAGATCCACAGATCCGTGCCCGGGACGAGCAGGTCCCACGCGCGGTGCCGGGGGAGCCAGCGCACCTCCTCGCCGGCTTCCACGTTGGCGCGGGTCTGGTAGTGCTCCCACGCGATGTAGTCGGTGACCGGCTCGGACACGATCCTGACGCGCCGCACGTGCACGCCGCGGGCGACAGCGTCCGCGATGTTCTGATGGTAGGGACGCCACCAGGAACCCCGCTCGTCCCAGTCGACGCGCCGGCCGTCCTGCCAGGCTTCGAAGCGGGGGTTGGTGAAGTAGGCGTCCCTCATCTCCAGATGGGCGGCCGACTGCTCGGTGTCGGCAAGGAGTTCAGCGAACTCCGGGATCGAGCTCATCGCACGCCTTCCTGATGATCGGGATCATACGGGCCGGGATCCTGATGACAGTCTCGCCGGACGGGATCGGCGCCCTCGCCGGGGACAACGCGTCGCATGCCGCGGTCGTCTCGTCGTCGGCCTGGTAGCTCTGGATCAGCAGATCGTCCGTGCTGGTGTCCACCCAGACGGTGGGGCATCCGTCCTCGTCTGTCTCGGGGTCGATCCCAACGAACTCAATGTTCATGGTGGCTGACTCTCCGGCGCTGGTTGGTTGCAGCGATTTACACCACGATCGTGGGCATGCGGCGCTCAGTCAAGAGCACATGATGGTCATAACCTGCACCCTACAACTGCCGTGAAATTCAGTGCAATTCCATGGCCTGGCCGATGGAGGGTCCCCTACGGTCGGACCGGACGACGGAATCCGGCGGGCCTCGCGAGAGACCCCGGGCACAGCCGACTGTGAAGCGGCGGCCGGCGCCCCTCCCGGCCTCGTGACTCCCCTGAACTCCCACCCCGGCTCCCCAACCCTGGACAGGTCGAGCAGCCGGGGCGGGTTGCACCACACCGCACGGCAACGACACCCCAGAAGGGCAGGTCAATGACCGTCACACTCGAACAGCCCGCCAGGACACTCACGCGGGACCCGAAGGAACTCCTCAACGCGGTCGCTCCGCACATCACCGAGTTGACCGTCAACGTGTTCGACTCCGGCATGAGCCTGTGGGACCGCGAGGTCTCCCTGCTCCTGCGCGACCACACCATGGTCCGCGACATGGCCGAACGGATCCTCGGCAACGCCGTCATGTACGTCATGAGCTCCACCGAGAACCCCGACGTCCACCTGGGCGTCGGCAAGCTCGTCGACATCGGCGTCCACCAGCTCATCCTCGACACACCCGTCTGGTGGGGCATCTGCCGCCTGTACAACGGCGGCCGGTTCAAGCACCACGCGCCGTTCATCGAGCGCCGCCGCGACGGCCTGTGCCTGCGCACGGGCGACTTCCTCCGTTCCCAGGGCTGGACGGTCGACGAGGAGCTGTGGGCCATCGACGGCAGGGACTGCTCACCGTGCGACGACAAGGTCCCCGACAGCCACTGACCCCGGCTACAGTCGCCCCCGCCCTCACGGCTCCCCCGAGGGCGGGGGCTCCCGCATCCCGACGACCAGAGGAACAGCTGTGCCCGTACCGCACGACATCGCCGCCGAGACCGAACTGTGGGACGCCTACGCCGAGTCCGCGTTCAAGGACGACGCCGGGCCGTCGTTCTGCTGGACCCAGTACGCCGGCCACGGCCCCGGCCCCGAACTCCTCGGCGGCCCGAAGACCGTGCTGGAGATCGGATGCGGCACCGGCCGCGCCCTCGCCCACCTCGCACGACAAGGCGTCAAGGCCACCGGGGTCGACCTGTCGCCGCACATGGTGGCGCTCGCGGGTGAGAGGTGGGCGCCGCTCGGGGTGCGAATCGAGCAGGGGGAGATCCTCGATTGGCTCGCCGCCGACGAGGGGCGGTACGACGCCGTGTACTCCATCTTCGGCGCGGTCTGGTTCACCGACCCCTCCCGCCTCTTCCCCCTCGTCCACCAGCACCTCACCCCCGGCGGCGTCTTCGTGTTCTCCCAGCCGCCGGCCATCCCGGGCGCCTACGGGCCGCAGGGCATGTACAAGGGCGGGTTCGCGGGGAAGGCCATGTTCACGTACCGGTACAGCTACAAGCCCGCAGTGTGGGAGCGGCACCTGCTCCGAGCTGGTTTCACGTCCGCTGAGGCGACGGTGGTGGATGCCCCGAAAGCCGGGCACATCGGCACCCTCGTCGTCCAGGCCCGTGCCTGACAGTCGCGTCACGGCCCCGGCCGGTGTCCTTCGTAGCCGACGTAGCCGACCGGGGCCACCTCATGGCCCACGGAATGCCCCTGGCCGTGGCTGCGGAGTGACGTTGGGGTGTCAGGTCTCCCGGTGCCCGGTCAGAACCGTGCCAGGCCCTCGCCGCTGGTGTCCGCGATGACTGGCCGGCGCTGGGCGGGGAGGCCGTCCACGCGGTCAGGACCGGCTGCGGCGGCCACGGCAGGGGCCGTCTCGGCCAGCCATATGCGAAACCGCTCGGCGGCTTCGCGGTAGGGGACTCGCGCCAGGACACGGTGCTCGCCGGAGGGGCAGCAGTCGACGGCGACCGTGAGCAGGCAGGAACGGGGCGTGTGCTGACTGCCCGTCCAGGACACGCGCAGGACACCGCACGGCGTGCGCCCGCGCGGGGCCCGGTGGGTCGGGCGCAGCGATCGGCAGGCTGTGTGGGCGGTCCATGCGGCGAGGTGCGGCAGGGGCAGGGTGGTGCAGGCGCGGCAGCCGGGGCAGCGGTGCCAGTGGCGGAGCCAGTCGTCGGTGTCGGTGTGGAAGAGGCGTGTATAGCGGTTCGCCACCCGGATGTCTTTGCTGTACAGGTGGTCGGGACGTTCCAGTGTGTTGCAGGACTGGCAGACAGGGGCGCGGACGTAGCCGTGTTCGTGGCAGTGGTCGAGCACGGTGGCGGGCGCGTCGCGGCAGACGGCGCACGCCCACCCGGCCACCCTGCCGGAGGTACCGGGCTTCCTGCTGAGCACCGAGTACAGCTGACCTTCCAGCTCCGCGTTGTACGGGCGTGGTGAGGCGGTGGGGCCCTCGGGGCTCGTCGTCTGCCGACCGTCGGCGTCTTGCCCACCGTCGGCGTCTTGCCGACCGTCGGCGTCTCGGGTCCGCCGGGGGTGGGAGGGCGGCTCGGTGGCGGCTGCGCCTGCCCGGGGGGGCCGTGCCGCTTGCACCCACTGCGCTTCGGCGTGCTCGGCCGCGTCGAGCAGCCTGACCACGGCGCGCGGCAGCCACCACGTCCGCTGCGTCCCGTCGCGGGTCCGCTCCACGAGCATCTGTCGCCAGTCGATCCCCGCGAGAAGGTACGGCTGGCCGACGAGGTCACGTCGGGCCGCCCGCTCGGGGCCGCCCGGCTCCCGCAGTTCCCCCGTGATGCGCCGACGCCAACGCAGCGGCGTCTCCTCGTCGCGCTCCCGCCTCGGCGCCCCACGAAACGGACCGATGCGGACCAGGTCCCGCCGGTCCACCCCCACCGCGTTCAGTTCCGCGGCCGCCCGGCGCACCTCACCCTCCGGGACACTCCACTGACCGCCGCTCGCCCTCACCGTCGCCACCACATGGCCGCCGAGCAGGACGTACCCCACCTGCGCATGGGAAGGAGAGCAGGTGAATGCCCCAGAAGCCGTCGGCACAGCACTGTCGGCCGTCAGATCGACCCACAGAGCGTCCGCGGCACCCAGGGTGATCAGGCCGTCCGTGCGACCGGGCATGACACGCTCCGACATACCGACAGGCTAACGGCGCCGACGCGGCAACGGGCTTCCGAGCACCGACCGCCGGTGCCTGGAGCCGTACCCGCCAAGCGGCAAGACCGCCCGGGCCGAAATCGGCAGCCCCGAAGCGAGGAGGCAGTCACGCCCAGAGGACGCTCCAGGTGCGCGGCCCCGAAGACCTGTTGGGCATCATTCACGTCCTCGGCGTCGACACCCGTGCCACACCGGAGCAGGCGACGGCGTGGATCGGTTCAGTACCGCGCTGACCCACCACAGGCTTCCCGGTCGGCGACAGCGGCCTCAGTGGTGTGTGGGCCGAGGTCTTCCCCCGGCCCACGGGCCTTGCGGATCGCTCGACGCAGGAGTTCAGTACGCGAGTTGCGTGAGCTGGTCCTCCTCGTCGGAGTCGAAGGCCGGACCCCCGATGTCGGCCTCACGCCCGTCGGCGACCCCTTGCCAGTAGCCGGTGCCCTTGAACTTCGTCGGACGGGTCTTGTTCAGCTTCGGGTACTGGGCGGCGAGGCGCGCCTCGACCACCGTCGTCCGGTCGGCGAGGACCAGCGCGACACTGCGGCCGCTCGTCCTGTCCCCGTCCGCTTCGATTCCCTCCTCGGCGGCGGCCCTCGCGGCCCGCTGGGCGGCGCCGATGCGGGCCGTCACCTCGCGGATGAAGCCGAGCATCCAGGAACGCTTGTAGGCGCGGGCGTCCTCGCCCGCCGGGCGGTGTCGGCGGTCCGCCCGGTCAGCGCCCTCCAGCATCTGCAAGCGGAGGCTCGCGAACAGCACCTCGGTGGCCTGGAGGTCGGCCTCGAAACCGAAGAGGTGGACGCGGTGGCGGTTGTCCTTGCCGCCGGGGTAGACGGACCGGCAGCGCATCTCGTAGCCGATCCTGGCGAGCAGCCGGCGCCCTTCCTTGACGTAGGGCGGGTACAGATCGACGATCCGGTCCACGGGCCGCTCGGGCTCGGTCACGGCGTCGTCGAGCATGGCCTGCTCGATGCCGTACTTGGCCATGAGCTCGGTGGCCTTGTCCAGGTAGGCGCGCGCCTCCTCCTCGGTGGCCCCGCTGTTCTCCGCCTTCCGCAGCAGTGACCTGACCTTGATGAGCAGTGACTCCGGCAGCGCCTCGCGGGCGGCACGCCCCGGGACGGACGGGGTCGCACCGGAGTCGGGCGACACGCGGTCGCCGTCGGCGCGGGTACGGTCGTCCGCCGCGTCGCTCTCATCCGTGTCGTCCTCGTCCTCCCGGGCGATCAGGTCGGCCAGATCCTCCGGGTCGGGGACCAGCTCCGACAGGACTTCGAGCGCCCAGCGCCGCCAGGCTCCGGTGTCGTCCTCGCGGACCCGCGCCCGGACAGAACGCAGCCGCTGGAAGCGGCCGTCACCGAGTGGCGTCAGGAACTCCAGCCGAGCGTGGCCGAGTTGGGCGACGGCGAGCAGCGCGCACAGGTCGAAGGCGCTGTCCGGGGCGTACTCGATCTCGATGCCGGGTGCGGGATACCACTCCTCGTGCGCGTCCCCCGAGCCCTCGAATCCGAACAGGTCGGACAGCAGGCTCTGGGTCGCCGCGCCGGTCCTGACCTGGAGGACCGACCTCGCCGGCTTCCCCGAGTAGGCCAGCGCCGCCGCCCGCTCCTCCCGGGAGGAGACGACCCGGTACCAGACGGGGACCGTGCCGAGCATGCCGTGCCAGGTCTTCTCGCCCAACTGGTCGCGTACGCGCGCCTGCTGTTCGACGTCCGCGCTCAGCCGGTCGTCCCGCCAGGCCTCCGCGTCCGGCTGTTCCAACGCGTCGAGGAACGCGTCCAGGTAGTCGGCGGCGGAGCGCCGCGCGCCGTGCTTGCTGTCCCCGAGCAGGGCACGCTCGCATGCGGAGAGGGCGTCCACGACCGGCTGGAGTACGAGCGACATGTATCGCTTGACCGCTTCGGACAGCTCCGCGAGGAACGCCCGGGTGGCTTCCGAGCCCGTGGCCTGCTGCCTGCGGCGCCACGCTTCGAGCTGTTCGACGCACGCCTGCTGCTCGGCCAGCCACATCAAGTGCCCGGCGCCTTGGAGATGCTCCTCCCGCAGCAGAACGGCGTCCTGGACGCCGGCGGCCGTGTCGGGTGCGTCCAGCACCCCCCGCACCAGCAGTCGTACCGGCTCGGGCTCGTCGGCGAAGAACTCCGCGGGCGTGACGAGCCGTCGTCCATGGCGGCGCGGCGCGCGCTCCGGCCAGTCGATGTCTCCCATCCCCGGGATGTCCGCCGACCAGCGGACCCGCCATTCCGCACGGGCACGTGACAGGTCGTCAGTGGCGGGCTGGTTCCACCTCCACCGCCACCGCAGCATCTCCTCCCAGCCCTCGGCGTTCCACGACCAGAGAGCGGGCTCACCGCTGGTCGCGAGCTGGGACCGGAGTTCGCGTACGGCTCCCTCCAGGTCGTACAGGTGCCCCCTGGGGATCAACCGCTCCAACCAGCGGACCGTCTCGGCCACGGGCTGGGCTCGCGCCTCGTCCGCGGCGACCCGCGCGACCGTCACCGCGGCGACCAGGTTCCGGTCGCCGAGATCGGTGGGAAGTAACTCGTGCAGCCGGGGTTCGGCGGTCTCCAACAGGGCGGCGAGGTCCCCGGCCCTGATCTCCAACCAGTCCCCTCGCGCCTGCCGGAACTCCTGCTCCGACAGCCCGTCCGTACCGCTCACTGTCATGTGATCCCCTCCCGGATACGAAAGGACATCCTAGGAAGGCCGACCGGGGGCAAGCGAAGCAGGGCTGTCGGCCCGGAAGCCTTCGTGCAGGAGTGTTCCGACTCCCGGGGGCGACCGCCTCACCGCCGCGACCACCGCGACGATGTACGACGAGGAGTCGGGCGGAAGGTCACCGAAGACGGCCCATCAATCGACTGCCCTGAGGTAGACCCGGCTTTCGCTGCCGCCCAGCCTGTGCACCGCGATGGTCAGGGAGTTCACGTCACCGGCACACGGGGCACAGACCTGCCCTTCGCGCACGTCCGACAGCGACTCCGGTTCGGGGAGCCCGAGATGGGAGAAGGGAGTCATGGGCTTCGCGACACTCTCGCGGGGCTCGTCGCGCAGCCTCAGCTCCCTCTCGGGACCGAGCTGTTCCACGAAAGCGTCCACGCCGGAGGTGGGGAGGGTGAAGACCAGCAGCAGCCCGTCGTCCTGGAAGCCGTTCTGACGTGCGGCACGCGTGTCGGTGGCCTTGGGCGGAAGGTCGATGTTCAGCTGCCGGCTGACCGTCGTCGGGGTGGCCTTGTCGTCCCATTCCGGAACCCCACCCGTCCGGTCGGCCGCGCCGGACTCTGCCGCACCCGACTCGGCCGTGGCCGAACAGGCGGTGAGGGCCGGGCCGGTCAGGCAGAGGGCGGCCACCGCTCCGGCGGCGAGGACGACACGCTTTCCGCGGGGCCGGTGGAGGGGCCGCGTCATCGGGCGTCCCCGTTCCGCCCGGGATCGCTGCGCGTCCCGTCCCGCCCTGGGGCCTCGGGAGCGGGCAGGCTGCCGTTCGAACTCAGGTCGTGGTGTTGCACCGATCCGCTGCCTCGCATGTCGAACTCTCTGGCCAGACCTGTGGTGTGCAGCCGGGCCATGTCGGCATCGGTCACTTCGGTCGGACCGATGGGTGTTGTCTTGCCGGGGTCCCAGTTGTACCGATCCCACACGTTCACCTGGTAGTCGAGACTGATCCTGGGCTCGCCGTTCTCGCCCGGCACGACCGTGACCGTGCCCGACGTGTTCGTCATACCGCTGCCGACGGCCAGGTACCAGTTGCGATCGCTGTGGGTGTAGCCCTGCGGCGAAGTCTCCACCGGGAACGCCACGGGCTGCCCACCCGACTTCTCGAACTCGGCGAGAGCCTGCTCGCGCCACCTCTCCTGCTCGTCCTCGATGGCGTACTCAGCGGTCTGCCGCAACATCGCGTCGTCCGTGAGCATCCGGTCCACGTCCAGGTCCACCGGGGTTCCGAGCCCGCGCAGATAGTGATCCATGTGGGAAGCGGCGTCGGTGTTCCCCACGAAGTCGCCGGCGTTGGACATCGCCACCGCCTGGGCCTGGATCCACTGGTCGCGTGCGGTGGGGGACTCGACGCCGTACGCACCCGCCCCCGAGTCCGCGGCGATGCGCTTCGACGCGGGCATGAGGAGCCCGGCGGCGAGAAGGTCGTCCCTGTGTCTCGCCCACATCTGCCCCCGCGCCTCCGGGCTCAACGACTGCCACAGCCGCCGCAGCTCCGCTCGCTGCTGGGCGTTCGCGTCCTCGCCGAGCGAGGCGAGCCTCATCGCACGCGGCAGCTGGTCCTCGTCGAGCGAGGTGTACGTGGCGTGGCCGGCGTTGTGCGGGTCGCCGCCGTGGGACTTTCGCAGGGCTCGGGTGACCGCGGCGTCGATCTCGGCGGCGTGGGCGACCAGGCCGGTGAGGGTGTCGGCGTACCACTGCATCCTGTCCTTGGTGCGCTGGGAGGTTCCCTCCACGTCGCACACCGCCTCGATCACTTTCACCGTCCCGTTCCCACCGTCCATCACGAGCAGGCCGTGTTCGGCGTCGGGGTTGGGGCCCGCATCCCCCTTACGGGCCTCCTCGGTCAGGGCCTTGGCGCGCTTCTGGATCTGCGAGAGCTCGGCGTGGGCGTCGGCGAGCACGTTGCGTACGCTCTGCGCCTCCTTGAAAAGATCGTCGAACTCCTTTGCGGCACTGCGCACGAAGTCCTTGGTGACCGTTGCGTTGACACCCTGCCAACGGGCTCCTTCGGACTTCTTCAGCAGCCCGTCCCTGGCATCGGTCCGCAGTTTGGCCAGGTGCCCGACCATCGTCTCCCAGTCGGTCACGGCCGTGTTCAGCCTGCCGAGGTCCAGCGCGATGAGATCGGAATAGGCGAGCGCGCCCATCGTGTGCGACCTCCCCGTCAGCGCACGTACTTGGAGATCTCGGAAACCGGCATGGCGGTCCCGTCCCGGCCGCGGATGGCGGCCGCGATCGCCGCGTCCTCGTTGTGGTGCAGCTTCTTCGAGTAGTCGAGGTGGTTGGAGATGTGCGCGCACATCTGCAGGACGGTCTTCACCTGCGAGTCCCACACCGACAGCGTGGTGTACAGCTCGCCGCCCATGGTCATGTTCCGCTCCGCGAACTCCCGGGCCGCCCGCGCGGTCGACCCTTCTCCGTTCTTGTCGGCGCCCGCACCCACGATGTCCGCTTTCTCGTGCAGCTCTCCGTGGAGCAGGAACGCCTCATGACCCACCGCCCCGAGATCGTCCTGCGTGACCACCAGATCCTTGCCGGCACCGGCAGATCCCGGCTCCAGCTGGTTGAGCCGCATCCCCACGGGCTGACGCTGCTGTGCCTCCGAGACCAGCCGCGCCCACTCTTCACCGAACGTCATCGTCTCCCCCGTTCCGCTCGCCGCCTCCCTGGCCACGTTAGCAACTGTTCCGATCACGAACGGAGTTGCTGGCGTCGTACGCCTCACCAGAGCCGAAACGCCCCTTCGGAGCCCACCCACCGAATCCGCACTCGCCCCGATCACCGTGCGCACGTACCGGCAAGTTCCGAGCTGGAATAAGTGCGTTGACGTTGCTAACACGATGATGCCACGCCCATGCTGCATACATAGTCCCGACGTGCCGTCATGTCCGCGCCGCACGCCTCGCCACCGGCGTGATCACAATCGAGATCCACCAGACCCTCCGCCACAACAGTGGCCACTCGTTCACCGGGTCCAGGCGCGTTCCGGACGCAGCCCTCGAACACGCGTACACGATCCTACCGTCGCGAGTTCACACAAGTCCGTTGACGGCGCTAACAAACTTCCGTCATGCTCGGATCACCGACGACTCAGCGTCCCCGCGCGTCACCTTGAGACCTCCGCCGCACGGTGAAGGGCTTCCGGGGTCCCCCACCGTTGCGGAGGAAGCCGGAGTGCCCCCCGGCGAAGTCATGCACGACGTGATCGACCCCGAGCAACCGCACGCGTGAGGAGCATCTTGATGGACGCCCGCCGCTACCGCATGGTGGTCACCAGCCGGACCGGCTACGTGCGGACCGGTGCTCTGGTCGACGAGCAGCTGCGCCAATGGCTCACTCAACCGCCCAAGCGCTACAACGTCGCCGCATTGGCCGAAGGCCGGAACGAGATAGCCCACGGAGTCACACTCGACCACGACTCCGTCACGGGTGTCACCGGCGCCTACGGACGATGGCGGCTCCGGGAGACCGCGCCCGGCGGCACCTGGCAGACCACCGTCGTGACGCGGCAGATCGCCGACGGGCCGACCTGGGTCCAACTCGACGTCGAGCACCTTCCCGACGACGCCGACGCGGCCCCCGTCCCCGCCAAGACACCCCGGCTCGCGAGACACCTGCTGGAGGCACTCGACACACACGACGGCCTTGCGGACGTGACGGCCATGCCCCAGGTCGTCGAGGCAGAGGATGTCGAGGCGGTCATAGACGAACTGTGCGACGCCGACCGACGCCTCCCCGTCGTCATGGCGAGCACGCCGTACGACGTCGACTTCGACGCCTGGCTGGAGGGGACGATCGACCCACTCGTCCGGCCCCTGGTGGGGTTGGCGATCCTCTACGTACTCACCCCAGGGGCCGAGTCTGTCTTCAACCGGGCGATGGAACATCACCGCGTGTACAACGGGGGGATCCGCACCTACCTGCCCGGCGTCGACCCCGCCTGGCCGGCCGACGGCCAGCGGCATCGTGTGATGTCGAAACGGCTGATCGCCGAGAACCCTCGCCTGGCCGCCCGCCTCCTGAACCACCTCCCGCAGGGACTCGCCACCCGTCTGCCGCTGCCCGACGCCCTGGATTCGGTGCCACTCATGCGCACACGGGCCAGGGACGGGATCGGCGGTTCCGAACAGGAGCGGCTGCGCGACGAGAACGACGCCCTGCACGAGATCCTGGAAGAGGCGGCACGCGAACAGCGGGTCAGAGCGGACGAGATCCGTGACCTCAAGCGGGAACTGCGTCAGGCGGAGAACAACGAGGCCCAGGTCGTCGTCGACTACGACGAGCAGTACAAGGAACTCCACCGGGCCAAGGCACAGATACGGGAACTGCAGAAAGAACTCCTGAGGCTGGGCGCCGCCGAGCAGGCGTACAGGACGGTGGACCCCTCGGTGGAGGCGCCCACATCCTTCGCCGAGATCCTGGACCGGGTCGAGGGCATGCGACGCGTTCACTTCAGCGGCCGGCGCAAGTACACCTTGGAACTCGACGACCAGGCCTACGGTTCGTCATGGGTCCGCATGGCCTGGGACTCCCTGCTGGCACTCCAGGACTTCGCGGAAGCCGTCGCGCACGGCAGGGCGAACAGCGACTTCAAGCAGTGGTGTGCGGACGCGCCCGAGGGAGCGCACGTGATCTCACCCCGCAAGGTCGTCAGAGACGAGTCGAAGTCCGTCAAGGCCAACGGTGACTGGAGCCGGGCGCGCACGTTCCCCGTACCCCGCCACGTGCATCCCGACGGCAAGCTGTTCATGGGCGCCCATCTGCGGATCGGCGGAGGCAACACCATCGCGCCGCGTCTGCACTACTACGACGGAGCCTGTACCGATCACGGAATCTACGTCGGCTACATGGGCCCGCATCTGAACAACACCCTGACCTGACGCGACCACCCACCACGACTGACCCGCGCCCCGGCTGGTCGTCGGACCCCGGACCACACGAGTCCACGCCCGGGCCGCCCCACATCCGTACCAGAGGAGCACAGCGTCACGTGAACCCTTACAACGCCCCCGCCCCGCCCCGCCCTTGGTGGAAGACCACCCCCGCCGTGCTCGGCATCCTCGCCCTCGTCGCGCTGCTCGGCGCGTTCAGCTTCGGGCTCGGGTTCGTCATGATGATCGCCGCCATGGTGGCGGTCTGGGTGCTGCCGAAGTGGCGCTGGTTCGCCAAGCTGGGCGCGACGTTCGGGGCCTTCGTGCTGCTGTCGGTCGGCGCGGGCCTGGGCGGGCAGCTGGACGAGAGCGGCACGAAGCAGCCCGACGCCAAGGCGCGGGACGGCGGCGGGATGAGCGCCGAAGCCGCATCGTCCCCGACCCCCGCGAAGCCTCTCAAGGCCGCCGACCACACCGGGAAGCCACTGGACGAGGCGGAGAAGGAGGCACGTTCCGCAGGGTTCACCACCAGCTCCCACGACGCTGCCGCGAACGACCGCTCCATCATCATGCGGTCCCTGTGGACGGTGTGCTTCCAGGAGGCCGACACCACCGCGAAAAGCATCGACTTCGCGGCCGTCAAGAGCGACGAACCGTGCCCCGAGAAGGACGGCGGCCCGCTTCCCTGGCCGAAGATGCCGAATGTCGTCGGTGCCACCTACACCACAGCCGCCAAGGATCTGCAGCAGGCCGGCATCGACCTCGACAGCGTCACGCTCGACGACGTCTACCTCGACCTCGACACACCCACCGCTGATGAAGCCGCCGAGGACGGCGACGAGTGGCGGGTGTGCTTCCAGTCCCCGGACGAGGGAGCCAAGGTCACCTCCACCACCACGGTCAGCCTCGACCTGGGCCGGTGGACCGACGCCGACCTCGTCCAGGACTGTCCCACGGCCAAGGACACGACCTACAAGATCCCTGCCAACGATCCCGACTACGAGAGCGACAACAACACTGCCGAGGAAGACAGTTCGGCCGACGACGGCTCCTCGTCGTCCTCGTCCGGCGGCTCCACCGGAGGCGGTGGCATCGGCACCGTCCACCCTGGCTCGTACTGCTCTCCGCAAGGCGCGACCGGCGTCACCAAGAAGGGAACCCCCATGGTCTGCGGCCCCGGCTCGGACGGCCGCAACCGCTGGCGCTCCTCCTGACCACGCCCCCGCTGCCCTTCACGAAGTCCGACCGCTGATGGAGAACTCCAATGAGCACCTACACCGACCCGCTCGTCGACGACGACGCCACCCCGATGAGCGCGTACGAGGAGCAGGTATGGGACACGCTCAACGAGCACTGGGAGCGCCGCAACAACCGTCGCGGTCTGCCCAGTTGGGCGAGCAACGCGCTCGGTCGCGCCGGTGAGGTCGCGGGAAATGCGGCGAGACGGGTGACGGACGCTGTGCCGGATGCGGTCACGGAACCGATCCGTCGCGCGGGTGACGCGGTCGCGGACACGGCCCTGCGCCCGGCGCTCGCGGGCGCGGCAGCGTTGCTCGAACTGGTCAACGACCTGGCCATGGACCTCAACGACCCCAAGAGCGTCGTGAAGCTCGCCCGCAAGCAGGGCCTCGAACTCGACAGCTTCGCCGAACTGCGGGAGCAGGACCTCAAGGTCTGCGACCGGCTGCTGACCCGCAACACCCTCAGGTGGCGGATCGCCGGCGGGTTCGAAGGTGGCGCCATGGGTCTGCTGGCCCTGGTCCCCGTCGCCGGTATACCCGTCGCGATGACAGCGGACATCCTCGTCGTCCAGGTCCTGAGCACGTCGATCGCCTCGCGCATCGCGTACTCCTACGGCTACGACGCCAAAGACCCCGCTGAGCAGCTCTTCATCCAACGCCTGGTACACCGGTCGTTCATGGCACAGGCGGCCAAGGCCAAGCCGCTGCGAGAGACCGCACAGGCAGCGCACGCGATCAAGGGACGCGTGAGGTGGTCGAGCAAGCTCCGACAGGACCACCGCCTCCTGGCCGGCATTGAGAAACTGATGCAGCAGCTCGGCCCGGCCGGCTCCAGAGTGCCGGTTCAGAACGTCGCCAAGGTCGTGCCGTTCGTGGGCGTCCTCATCGGTGCCGGCATGAATGCCGCTGTCCTCGGCAGGGTGGCCACCGAAGCCCAGCGGTACTGCCAGACCCGATTCCTGTGTGACAAGTACGGGATCATGCCACTGCCGGCCGCACTGGTGACCGACCAGGACGACGACACCCCGACCGACCCCACGTAGGTGACGGTCGCCGGAACCTGAGTATCAGCATCACTGTCAGACCCTCCCAGTACGCTGCAGGCAAGATCGGAACGGTGGGTGTCGAGGGGGATTTGTATGGGCGACGAATATCCGGAGTTCCGGCTGAGGTTGCCGAACGGCAGGATGGTGGCCCGGGGGCGGCTGCTGGCGGAAAAGGGCGCGAAGGGAAGCCGGAAGTTCGTCGTACTGGCGGGTTCCCCGGTCCGTGCCAACATCGTTCCGTCGTTCGCCGCGCGGAGACCACCGTCGTACTACACGCGGCAGCAGCTGATCGACACAGGGGTGATCCGCAGGTCCGACCGTTGGGCCGGTTGTCTGGAGACCGTGTCGGACATCGAGTGCACCTCGCCGTCGGCAGCCGCGGAAATCCTCATGGGATGCAGTGTCAACGGGTGGGGGGTGTGGAAGTCCGCCGACGGCCGCTCGCTCATCGAGTTTCTCGGACAGTCGTCGGCCGTCCCCAACCGGCCGTGGCTGGTGCGCGGCTCGAACGTCACCGGGCTCGACCTGGTCAAGCGCCTCTGGATCCCGGAGGGCCTCGTCACCCTTGCCGCGTCCCGTCTGCGCCAGGGCCTCCGGCAGGGCATCGGCAAGGACGAGTTGCGCACCCTGGTCCAGGAGGACTACGAGTCCACGGCGACATACAGCCAGCAGCAGCAACTCGTCGAGGACGTGCACGCCTTCCTGTCCCGGATGAAGCCGGGCGACACGGTGTGCACGATCTCCGGCGGTCACCTGTACGTCGGTGAGATCACCGGCGAGCCGGAGCAGACCCAGTCGGACGACCGGCGGTCCAATCTGCGGCGGCCCGTGGAGTGGCAGCCGACGGGGCACTCCTACGACGAACTTCCGGAAGAGCTCCAGCAGAAGCTGTCCGTCCAGCATGACGTCGTCGACCTCACCACGGTTCAGGCCCACATCGAAGGCCTTGGCCTGACCGACGAGGAACTGGTCGAGGAGGCGGAGGCCATAGAGCGGGACCCCAGCCTGGAGATCCCGGCACTCACCGCCCGGCGTGAGCTGGAGCTGCCCGAGCCGACGGACGAGCTGGCCGATGAACTTCTCGTGCACGAGACGGAGTGGCTGCGCGAGGTGCGCGACCTGCTGTGGGACGAGCGGCAGTTGGTGCTGTACGGGCCGCCGGGCACCGGCAAGACGTATCTGGCGCTGAAGCTGGCCGAGTTCCTCGGCGGCGGGCCCGAGCAGGTCAAGCTCGTGCAGTTCCATCCCTCGTACGCCTATGAGGACTTCTTCGAGGGGTTCCGGCCGCAGGAGGACTCGCAGACGAGGGAGGTCGCGTTCCGTCTCACCGCCGGGCCACTGCGCGGACTCGCCGACCTCGCCTCCCGCGAGGGCAACCGGCACATCCCGCACTTCCTGATCATCGACGAGATCAACCGCGCCAACCTGGCGAAGGTCTTCGGTGAGCTGTACTTCCTGCTGGAGTACCGCAACAAGTCGGTGCGGCTGACGTACTCCGGCGACGACTTCGCCCTGCCGCCGAACCTGTTCGTCATC
This sequence comes from Streptomyces sp. NPDC107538, assembly GCF_055657445.1. Classification (NCBI taxonomy): domain Bacteria; kingdom Bacillati; phylum Actinomycetota; class Actinomycetes; order Kitasatosporales; family Streptomycetaceae; genus Streptomyces; species Streptomyces sp. NPDC107538. The sequence goes on from NZ_JBVKAY010000006.1 coordinate 421,227, forward strand.
GGCACGATGAACACCGCCGACCGCTCGATCGCCCTCGTGGATGCGGCGATGCGGCGCCGGTTCGCGTTCGTGGAGTTGTCACCGCGTACCGAACCGACAAGCGGGCTGCTGCGCCGCTGGCTGGAGAAGGAGGGCAGGGACACCGAGCCCGCCGACCTGCTCGACGTACTCAACTCCCGTATCGACGACGCGGACTTCCGTATAGGGCCGTCCTATCTGATGAAGAAGGGTGTCTACCGGGAGGGTGGTCTGGAGCGGACCTGGCGGACGAAGATCCTGCCGCTGCTCGAAGAACACCACTACGGGGAGGGCCTGGACATCGAGAAGCGGTACGGCCTGGCCGCGCTGCGGGAGTCGCTGGGGTGACCTCCATCGCGGAATCCGTGAACTCCGTGGCGCCCGTCGAGCTGGTGGAGCACGCGCCGGCCGTCCGCCGTGCCCTCCCCGACCCCGTCGGTCGGGCGCTGGCCGACGCCGAGATCGTGGAGGCGACCCGCGACCCGTACTCACCCGCGCACTGGTCGCTGCGGGCGGGCAGCAAGGTCGGGGCAGTGACGGTCACCGTCCCGGGTGGCGCGCCCCTCACCGTGCGCGTCACGCCCAAGGTGCCCATCGTCCGTCTCTTCTTCCTGCTGGGCTACAGCCTCGATCGCAAGGGCAGTTGGCGGGACGGGGAGGTCGAGGTCGCCGAGCACCGCGATCTGGTGCCCGCGCTCGCCCACGCTGTGGAGCGGCAGGTCGACCGGTCGCTGCGGCGAGGACTGCTGCAGGGGTACCAGGCGACGGAAGCGACCGCTCTCGTCATCCGCGGACGGCTCCGCGAGGCCGAGCAGATACGGCGTCGCTTCGGGGCGAGACTGCCGGTGGAGGTGGCGTACGACGAGTTCACCACCGACATCGCGGAGAACCGCATCCTACGTACAGCCGTAGAGCGTCTCCTGCGGCTGCCCGGCGTCCCGCACGAGGTACGCCGCAGACTGCTGCACCAGCGCGGCCGGTTGGCCGACGTGACCGCGATCGTGCGTGGGCAGCCGATCCCCGATTGGCAGCCTACCCGCCTCAACACCCGGTACCACCCTGCACTGCACCTCGCCCGCGCGGTCCTGGACGGCTTCTCCGCCGAGCACGCGCCCGGGGGGCTGCGCGTCGACGGGTTCCTGTTCGACATGAACAAGCTCTTCGAGGACTTCGTGACCGTCGCGCTGCGGGACGCCTGTCGCGGCACCGGACACACGGCCCGGCTCCAGGACCCGCACCACCTCGACGAGGCAGCCGCGATCCGCATGAAACCCGACTTCGTGCTGTACGGGCCGGACGGCATCCCGTGTGCCGTCGTGGACGCCAAGTACAAGGCGGAGAAACGCGCCGGTTATCCCGGCGACGACCTCTACCAGATGCTGGCGTACTGCACCGCGCTGGGACTGCGTGAGGGACACCTCGTGTATGCGAAGGGCAACGCCGCGCACGCGGCCCACACCGTGCGGCACGCCGGCATCGTCATCCATCAACACGCGCTCGACCTGGACCAGGAGCCTGCCGGTGTACTCACGGACATCGAGCGGATCGCACTCCGACTGGTGAACACACCGCGCGTATGATCGACTGCGGAGTGTCCGTCCAGGGTGGGGAGTTCACCTCGTGCCGCAGCTCGCGTTCGCCAACAGTTTCTGGGAGAGCTACGACCTTCTGGAAAAGCCCGTCAGGGCCGGCGTACGCAAGGCGATGCAGAAGTTCCAGCAGCTCACTGTGGCCGAACTGCACGCGGACAAGGGACTGCACCTGGAATCCGTGGAGAACGCCCGCGATCGGCGCATGCGGACGATCCGCGTCAACGACTTCTGGCGGGGCGTGGTCCTCGCCCCCGACGACGGCAGCGATGTCTTCCTGCTGGTCAACGTCGTCCGGCATGACGACGCATACACATGGGCGGCCAAGCGCCTGTACACGACGAACTCCGCGACGCGGGCCCTGGAAGTCCGCAACGTGGCCGCCATCGAGCAGCTCACCCCGGCGCTGGAGAAGGCGGCGGCCGCCGCGCCCTCACTGCTGTTCGCGAAGTACTCCGACACCGTGCTGCGTGAGCTGGGCATCGACGACCAGGTCATGAGGGCTGTACGAACCATCGTCGACAAAGCGCAGCTGGAGGCGTTCGGCACGCTGCTGCCCGAGGACCAGTTCGAGGCGCTGCAGTATCTCGCGGAGGGGTTCAGCGCCGAAGACGTGTACCGGGACGTGGTGGCCGTGCGGCGACCGGTCGACGCCGGTCCCGACCCGGACGAGAGCCTCGCCGTCGCCATCGCCAACACCACCAGCCGCATCACCCTGGTCACCGGCCCGCAGGAACTCTCCGACATCCTGGAGAAGCCGTTCGCGGCCTGGCGGGTGTTCCTGCACCCGTCGCAGCGCCGAGTCGCGTACCGGGTGTCGTACGGCGGGCCGGTCCAGGTGACCGGTGGTCCGGGCACGGGCAAGACGGTCGCGGCACTGCACCGGGTCAAACACCTCCTCGCCCGTTCTCCCGACGCCCGCGTCCTGCTCACCACCTTCACCAACGCGCTGGCCTCCTCCCTGCGCGAGAACCTGTCGCTGCTCCTCGACGGCGACGTCTCGCTGCTCGACCGGGTGGACGTGACCACGGTCAACGCCTACGCGCACGGTGTGGTGACCCGCCACGACGGAAGGGCTCCTTCTCCCGTCAACGACCGGGAGGAACGGCAGCTGTGGGAACGCGTCGTCAAGAAACTCGGCCTTCCGTGGACCGAACAGTTCCTGGCCCAGGAATACCGGCACGTCGTCCTTGCTCAGGACCTGCGAACCCTGGACGCCTACCGGGCCGCCTCCCGGCGCGGTCGCGGCAGCGCGCTGCCGTCCGCGCGTCGGGCCCTGCTCTGGCCCGCCGTCCAACTGTTCGAGTCGATGCTGCGCGAGCAGCGCGCCACGACATATCTGGGGGTGTGCTCGCGTGCGGCAGACCTGTTGAGCGGCTCGGCTCCCACCCATGACCACGTCGTGGTCGACGAGGCGCAGGACCTGCACCCCGCCCAGTGGCGAGTGCTGCGTGGCGCGGTGGCACCCGGCCCTGACGATCTGTTCCTCACGGGCGACCCCCATCAACGCATCTACGACTCGAAGGTGTCGCTCGGTTCGCTGGGCATCCGGGTGACCGGGCGCGCCCATCGCCTCCGCATCAACTACCGCAGCACGGAAGAGATCCTCGCCTGGTCGACCGGCATTCTCAGCCCGGTGACCATCGACGACCTGGGCGGCGACGGCAGCGACAGCCTCGCCGGCTACCGCTCACTGCTGCACGGCCACCGACCGCACACCGACGGGCACGGCTCCGAGCAGGCGGAGGTCGCGGCCCTCGTCGACCGTGTCCAGGCATGGATCTCGCAGGGCGTCCGACCGTCCGAGATCGGCGTGTGCGCCCGTTTCAACGTCCTCCTCGACAAGGTCCACGACAAGCTCGCCGCGTCCCGGGTGCCGGTGGTCCGGGTCCGGGACGACCCCGGACCGGGCGTGGAGGGTGTACGGCTTGCCACGATGCACGCCATGAAGGGATTGGAGTTCCGCTGTGTCGCCGTCCTGGGGGTGACCGCAAGTGCCGTTCCGTTCGCCCGCGAGGTGACACCCGCTTCCGTGGACGCGTTGCAGCACGATTCGGATCTGCTGCGGGAGCGGTGCCTGCTCTTCGTGGCGTGTACGCGAGCGCGGGAAGCACTGGCTGTCTCCTGGAGCGGGGTCGGCAGTCCGTTCCTCAACCCCGCGGGGTGAGAGCGCCGTTGCCCAACCCGTCCCGTGCCAGCGCCGCCGCCTCCCGGCTCAGCTCGGTCACCCGCCGCGACCGCTCCTCGAACTCCTGGAGGGCTCGGAAGGCGGCTCCGAACCTGCGTTGTTGGGCGATGTCCATCTGTGGGACACGGGCGCCCTTGCCATCGAGTCGGAAGGTGCCACTCGCGCTCGTCGAGCGCCGGGTGTTCACCGCGCTGCGCAGAAAACCCTGCAGGTAGTCGGTGTCAAGGTGCTCACTGACGGAGACCGGCTCGGGACGTTCCGGGCCGCCGTACTCGACGAGTCCGGCGCGTGCGAGGTCGGCGACGCTGACGGAGGGGCCGTCCAGGACGCCGGGCTCCTCCCCCGCTGCCAGCGTCGGCAGCAGCTCGGCCAGCAACCGTAGCTGTTCCGTCAACTCCCGTCGCAGGTTCTCGTATTCGGTCACGTAGTTACGATGCGACTCCTCGACATGACGGCCGGGGGTGAGGTCCACCGTGTCGTCCAGCAGGTCGATCAGCGGCACGTCCGCAGCCTGGCCGGGCCCTGGTTCCAGAAGGCCGTCGGGATCGTTCGCGGTCAGGTCGACCATGCGGACCGTCCCACCGGTGTCCCCCAAGGCTCGCGGGCGACGCAGGTGCCACAGGTGAACCGGCAGTGCGTGCGAGGAAGCGCTGCCGGGCGCAAGGGCGGTGATCCGGGTGAGAATGCCGCGCCGTACGAGCTCGGCGCGGATGCGGCGGCCGGCCTTGCGGTAGGCCACCGAGGCCGGCATGACCATCAGAACGCGACCACCGGGCGCGGTGTGCGCGTAGGCGTGCTGCAGCCAGGCGAGTTCACCTTCAGCTCGTGAGGGGGTGCCGAGCTCCCAGCGCGAGTCGAGCAGCAGTTCCTCACGGCCCCAGTCCGTGTCACCGACCGGCGGGTCACAGATGACGAGATCGGCCTTGAGATCCGTCCAGCGGTCGTCACGGAGGGAGTCACCGGTGACGATGTCGACCCCGCCGCGTCCGGTCAGGTCGACGCGCAATTGGGCGAAGGAGGCGCTGCGGGCGTCGGACTCCTGGCCGTACCGCCTCGGTCCGCGCTCCGGTCCGACGGCCAACAGCAGTGTACCGATACCGCAGGCCGGGTCGAAAAGGGTGGCGTCCGCCGTCACCTCACCGGCGCAGTGCCGCACGGCACGGACCACGCGCGGTGACGTGACCTGATCCGATCCGGCCCTGCGCACCGAGTCGGTGAAGCGTTCGGCAAGAGCGTCGACCACCTCGGCGGCCGATCCCTGCACTGCCAGTTCCCGCGCCAACCGGACGGCCTCATCCGGCAGCCCGGTCGGCCCCTCCGCGTCGGCGTGGGCGAGGAGCTGGGCGACGTCGGCGAGCGCCCCGACCATCTCGTCTCCGTACGCCCCACGCAGCGCCTGCCACAGCTGGACCTCCGCCGACACGTGCTGCCCCTTGCGCTGGCTGTCCAGCCAGGCCTGCACCTCGGCCAGGTCGAACAGCGGGCTGTTGACTCCACCACCCGCAGGCGCGGGGAAGTCGTCGTACCGCCGCCTCCAATTCGATACGGCGGCACGGGTGACGCCTGCGAGCCTGGCGATCTCAGCGCCCGTGACCAGTGCGTTGACGGGAGCCGCAGGGGTGTCTGACATACCTGCCACCGTACACAGTGCAGTCAGATGCCATCAATGAAAGGTATCGTTGACGGCGTCAACGAGACACGGCCGCTCAATCGCACACGCACTGTGAATGGGCCCTCACCGGAGTTTTACGAGAACGCGTTCGGGGAGCAGGAGAGGCACCCGCGCCGGCGACCGTCCCCCTGGCGGTCACCGGCGCGAGCGGCGTTCATGGTGCGGATGTGTTCACCGTGCGGGAAGCGTCACTGTGCGGGCGTCACGCCGGGGGCGGGTTGTCCTTGCAGTCGGGTACGCCGGCCAGCCACGCCGGGCCCTTGATGTAGATGTTGGTGACCCAGGCCTTGTAGTCGGGCAGGTAGGACCAGACGTCGTTCTCGTAGCCCTCGGAGGAGACCCACTCCGCGTGCTTCTGGCAGTGGACGCGGATGGTGGTGGAGTACGGGAAGGCGTAGACGCGGCGGGCCGCGAGGCGGGGCTCGGCCTTGGTCCAGACGCCGGTGCCCCAGGTCTGGTGGATGTTGCCGGTGACCTGGCCGGTGTTGACGCGGACCGCGCCGAAGTAGCTGCCGCCCAGGCGGACGTCGCTCACCATCAGCTTGGTGCCGGACTGCTTGGCCTCGACCATCTTGCCCGCGCCGAGGTAGATGGCGATGTGGTGCAGGTTGTCCGAGGTGCCGTAGGCCAGGAGGTCGCCCGGCAGGAGCGGGGCGAGGCCCTGGGCGGCGGTGAAGCGGGCGGCGGCGCGGTGTGTGTAGTACTGCTGGCTGGCCACCCCGTCGAGGATGTCCGAGCCGACGGCCTGCGCGTAGGCGTGGCGGACCAGGCCGGAGCAGTCGAAGCCCCGCCGCTCGGGGTCGTGTTCACTGGCCGGGTCGGTGGGGTCGACCTGTCCGTACGTGGCGCCGGGCTGGGCGCCGTGGCCACCGCCCCAGGTGTACCAGGTGCCCGCCGCGACCTCGGCGCACGCGGCGGCGATGGCCCGTTCGGCGGCGGCCGACGCGCCGGGCGCGAGGGCGCGGCAGTCGGCGGCCGGTGCGGCCGGTGCGGCCGGTGCCGCCTGCGCGGTGGCCGCCACAGACAGCGGCGCCCAGAAGAGGACAGCGAGGAATGTGATCAGTGTGCGGATGAGTGCGGTCCGGCTCACCATGCCGGGACCCCCGTTTCCTGTCTTGAGTGGATCGAGCGGTCGATGGATGGAGCGTTGGTGCGGTCGTGTCGCAGCCTGCTGGTGGCGCGGCCCGTGCGTCGAGGTCCAGGCGTCGCCCCACTCGAACGGGCAACCGGGAAACACCCTGGGAAACCCCGTCCGAGCAGGGAAGTCACGTGCTCGCGCACGCCGGTTCCGCCGACACCGGAACCCCGGGGAGCAGGGTGTCGCGTTCGTCGGGGCCTATCCCGGCGCTCAGCCGGCAGATCTCCGCCAGCCTGGCGCCGGGGTCGAGGTCCCACAGCCGTACCGTGCCGTCGGTGCTGCTGCTGGCGACGGTCCGGCCGTCGGGGGCGAAGTCCACGCCCCACACGGCGTTGGTGTGGCCGGTCAGGGTCGCCCACGGGCGCCGGGTGGTGAGGTCCCAGAGCCGGACCGTACGGTCGTTGCCGCTGCTGGCGAGCATGCGGCCGTCCGGGGAGAAGGCGATGCCCCGGGTGGAGCCGGTGTGGCCGGTCAGCGCGGTCTCGAAGCGCCGCGCGCGGACGTCCCAGAGGCGGACGGTGCCGTCGTTGCCGCTGCTGGCGAGGGTGCGGCCGTCGGGTGAGAAGGCGACGCCCCGCACCGCGCCCGTGTGGCCGGTCAGTTCGGCCAGGGCGCGGTGCGAACGGACGTCCCAGAGCCGTACGGTCAGGTCGTCGCCGGCGCTCGCCAGGGTGCGGCCGTCGGGGCTGAACGCGACGGCGTTGGCGTAGTCCTCGTGGCCCTCGAAGGTGGCGACGCCGTGCCGTGAGGCGAGGTCCCAGAGGCGGACCGTACGGTCGGCGCCGGCCGAGGCGAGGGTCCTGCCGTCGGGGGCGAAGGCCACCGAGAAGACCTCGCCGGTGTGGCCGGTGAGCGTGGCCAGGTGCTTGCGCGCGGCCACGTCCCAGAGGCGGATCGTGCCGTCCGAACCCGCCGAGGCGAGCGTGTCGCCGTCCGGCGCGAAGGCGACCGAGAAGACCGTCTCGGTGTGGCCGGTGAGCCGCTTGAGGAGCCGGTGGTCGCGGGCGTCCCAGAGGCGGACGGTGTGGTCGGTGTCGGCGGTGGCCAGCAGCGACCCGTCGGGGCTGTACACCGCCTGCCAGACCTCCGTGAACGGACGTGCCGTCAGCACCGGGCCGCCCAGCTCCCACAGGACGACGGACTGGTCGAAGCCGGCCGTGGCCAGCAGGGCGCCGTCGGAGGTGACGGCGACCCCCATGACGTAGTCGGTGTGTCCGGCGAGTATGGCGGTCTGCCGGCCGCCGCGCACGTCCCAGAGCCGGGTCGTGCCGTCACCGACCGCCCCTATCACCGTGGCGCCGTCGGGGGTGTAGGCGACGGCGTTGATGTCGTCGCTGCTGCCGGTGAACGTCGCGGTCACCCGCCGCTCGCGCACGTCCCACACGCGTACGGTCCGGTCGACGCCGCCGGAGACGACCTGCCGCCCGTCCGGGGAGAACGCGACGCCCAGGACTTCGTCGGTGTGGCCCTTGAGCACGGTGAGCCGCCGGGCGCGGTCGGTGTTCCAGAGCCGTACGGTCCGGTCGGCGCCGGCGGAGACGAGGGTGCGGCCGTCGGGTGCGTACGCCAGCGCGTGGAGCGTGCCCTTGTGGCCCGTGAGGGAGGCGGTGCGCCGGGGTGTGCGCCCGGTGTCCCAGAGCTGGACCGGGCCGTCGGGGGTGGCCACGGCGAGCGCTCCGCCGCGCGGGTCGAAGGCCACGGCGCGGGCGCCCTGGGTGTCGGCGGACAGGAGGGCCGTCCGGCGGCGGGCGGTGATGTCCCAGAGGGTGACGGGCCCGTCCGTCGAAGTGGCCGCGAGCGTACGGCCGTCGGGGCTGAAGGCGACCGAGCGGACGCGGCCGGGGACGCTGAAGGTGGCGAGTGTCCGGTGGTCGCCGCCCGTGGCGCGCAGGGTGACGGTGCCGTCGGAGCTGGCCGTCGCGAGGGTTTGGTCGTCCGGTGCGAAGGCCACCGCGTTGACCGGCCCCCGGTAGCCGTCGAGCCGGGCGGAGAAGGGCTGGGACTGGGTGGAGAGCAGGGCGCCGCGCGCCTCGGCGGTGGTGTCGGCCCGGTAGGCCTCCCCGGCGAGCAGCATCGACGCCTCCGGCTGGCCCCCGGCGAGGGACGCGGAGCGCACGGCGAGGGCCTGGGAGCGGGCGGCCCGTTCCTGTGCGCGGGCGCCCTCCCGCTGCTGGTAGGCGAGGCCGCCGGCGGTGACGGCGAGGCCGAGCAGGACGGCGAGCGTGGCGAGCATGGACTGCCGCAGCCTGACCTGGCGTCCGGCCTGTCTGCGGCGGCCGTCCTCCTCGGCCTGACTCGCTCTCAGGAAGGCCTCCTCGCCGGGCCCGAGGCGGCTCCAGCCGTCCGACTCGTCGGCCCAGGTACGTACGGTGTCCAGGCGGGTGCCCCGGTAGAGGGCGGACGGGTCGCGGTCCTCGCGCCCCCATTCGGCCGCCGCGTGGGCGAGTTGCTGGTGGAGGAGGAGGCCGGCGCGGTCGGCGTGGATCCAGTCGCGCAGCCGCGGCCAGGCGTGCAGCAGGGCCTCGTGGGTGATCTGGACCGTGTCGCTGTCCAGGGTGATGAGCCGGGCCCGGACGAAGGCGTCGAGGGCGGCGGCCGTGCCGTCCGCGTCGCCGAGCTGTTCCATCAGGGCGGCCCGGCTCATCCGGCGGCGGGTCGCGCCGGCGCCGTCCGCGACGAGCACCAGCCGGGACAGGATGCGGCGGATCGTCTTCTGCTCGGCCGGGTACAGCCGGGCGAACACGGTCTCGGCGGTGCGGGCGATGGCGCCCTGTATGCCGCCGGCCCGTTCGTACCCGTCGACCGTCAGGAGCGCGGCGTCCGTGCGGCGCTGCCAGGTCGCGAGCAGCGCGTGGGAGACCAGGGGGAGCGCGCCGGACGGTGTCTCGTGGGCGCCGACCCCGGTGGGCCGGGCGGTGTCCGGGACGGGTGTCGCCGGTTCGTCGCGCAGTCCGGCGTCGCGCAGGAGGAGGGGGAGGAGGCCGGGTTCGAGGGTGACACCGGCGAGTTCGGCGGGGCGGGTGATCGCCTCCCGCAGCTCCGTCACGGACATCGGAGCGAGGACGAACAGGCCGTCGGTGAGGACGGGGGTCAGCTCGGGCAGGCCCAGACAGCTGCCGGTGAAGTCGGCGCGCACGCCGAGGACCACGACGGCCGGGGGGCGTGTGTCCGGTTCCGGTCCGGCGGTCGCCAGGGCGCGCAACACCCGGACGAAGGCGCGCCGTTCCTCGTCGTCGGAGCAGAGGGTGAACAGTTCCTCGAACTGGTCCACGATCAGGACGGGCCGGGGAGGCGGGGGTTCACGGTCCCCGGCGGCGGTCGGCAGGTCGTCCGACCTCGCGTGCACGGGCGTCGCGGGCTGGGCCGCCGGAACGGCCGTCGCGGCCGTCGCGGGCTGGGCCGCCGCCGGTACGGCCGTCGCGTCCACGGCTCTCACGTCCTCGGCCCTCGCGTCCACAACCCTCGCGTCCACGGCCGTCGCGTCCACGGTTCTCGCGTGTACGGCGTCGAGCAGCGCGGCCGGGTTCTCGCGGACCTCCTCCGCGGTGAGACCGAGGTCGCCGCCGAGGGCTTTGGCGGTGCGCTCCAGCAGCTCGTCCAGGGGGCGTGAGGTGGGGGTGAGCAGCACCACCGGCCAGCGGTCGGCGCCCGGCATCGGGAGGTCGCCGCGCCGCAGGGCGGGGACGAGGCCGGCGTTGAGCAGGGACGACTTGCCGGCGCCCGAGGGGGCGACCAGCATCAGCGGTCCGCTGCCGAGCCGTTCGAAGATCCGCTCCACCAGGGCGGCCGTCGCGCGCTCCCGGCCGAAGAACCATGCCGCGTCCTGCGGGGTGAACGCCGACAGCCCCCGGTAGGGGCATGTCCCGCCCGACGGGCGCGGCACGGTGTCGGCCTCGGGTGCGCCGCGGCCACCGTCTCCCTCGCCGTCGCGGGGTGGGGCCTGCTGCACCAGCCGCAGCAACTCGCCCTCCGCGCACAGGACTTGGTCGCAGAGCCGGGCGACGTCGACGGTGGCGCGTTTCGTACCGGTCTCGATCTTGCTGAGATAGCCCTTGCTGTAGTGCGTCCGGTGGGCCAGGTCGGTGAGCGACAGTCCTCGCTCCCGCCGCAGCCGTCTCAGCTGGGCGGGGAAGGACTGCTGTGCGGGGAGGGATCGCGTGGTCGGCGCGGTCCGCTCCCGGTCGGCCCGGTGGTCCGGATCGTCTCCGAGCTGCGGGTCCCCCAAGGTGTCCCCCAAGGCAGTGCTGGCCGTGGTACGGCGGGTGCCCAGGTTACTGTCGGGGCGGTCGGGGCAGCCATGGCTTTCACCCGGAGTGGCGAAAACACGAACGTCCGGAACCGTGGCGCGGTTCCGGACGTTCGTACGAGGCTCGCGGGCTGGAACGGGCGGCCCGGGGTGGTCAGTTCCGGGCCGTCCGTGCCGGTGGGGGGATCAGGTCAGGAAGGCGCCGCAGGCGCTCCGGGCCACCCAGCGGTGCGAGGTGATGCTGTCGTTCGCTCCCACACCGCTGGTGAGGCGGTTGTCGGTCAGGTTGTCGGCGTACAGCTCGCCCGGGGCGAGACAGGCGTGGCCGCCGCCGAAGTTGTCGTGCTCGTAGAACGCGACGTGGTCGAGGCCGCCGGTGAAGCCGCGGTTCATGACGGACGTGGCCTTGTCGTTGGAGCCGGCGCCCCAGTTGGCGCTGTTGCCCGCGGCGACGATCAGCTGCGTGCCGGAGCAGTCCAGGTCCTGCCAGGCGTACATGTTGCCGTTGCGCGGGCCCCACTTGCTGTCGCAGCCGGGACCGGCGACGGCGGCCTGCGAGGTGGCGGCGGGTACGAGAACGCCCAGGGCGGTGAGCCCGAGCAGCGCTGCGGTGGCGGTGAACTTGCGCATGGTGTTTCCCCTCGTTTCCTTGGTGATGCTCTGGTCGGTGGTGTGGTGGTGCGGTTGGTCGGTGGTGCGGTTGGTCGGTGGTGCGTCGGGTGGTGCGTGGGGTGGTGCGCCGGTGGCGGTGTGCCGGGCGGTGGCCCGGCGGTCGCTCCGTCACCGGTGGTCGGTGTGCGCCCGGAGGCGCCGTGCGGTCGGTGTGCGCCCGGAGGCGCCATGCGGCCGGTATGCGCCCGGAGGCGCCCTGCGGCCGATGTGCGCCCTCACGCGCCCCGTGGTCGGTGTGTGCGCCGGAGGCGCGTGGTGGTCAGTCGCGCTCCGGGACGATGCGCACCGCCCGGTCATAGGCCTGCCGACCGAGGTTCCGGTAGGTGTCGACGTCCTCGCCGAAGCGGTCGCGCAGGCGGTCCTGGTAGTACGTCTCCCGGGCCGAGGCCACGGCCTTGAGGGAGGTCTCGCGGGCACAGGTCGCGTCCGCGACGGCGGTCCGGCGCTCGACGGCGAACGCCTCGTCGGCGCGGGCGGTGCCCAGCCGGCTGGTGTCGACCCGGACGGCGTCCCGGGCCGCCTGGGGGTCGTCGTAGGGCTGTCCCGCCTTCTTCATACAGCGGGCCCACGCCTTCAGCCGGTCGGTCAGCTGAGGGTCCTTCATCAGGTCCTCGCCATAGAGGGCGTTGAGCCCCGTGGCGATCTTGCTGGTCCGGAACCATTCGGCCGGGTCGCCGTAGAGCTCGCGTTCGGCCTCCTCCATGCAGCCGCCGCTGCGCTTGCGGATCTCCCCGCCGCTCGGCAGCGGTGCCGTGAGGACGCGGGCGTCGCCGCCACCGTCGAGCGCGGTGTCGAACGCGGCGCGCCGGGACGTGGAGAGGCGCTGGCGGTAGGCGCCGAGAGGATTGTCCTCGCGGGCCCGCTGGCTCTTCGCGTCGATCCGCCCGCCGTATCCGTGGGTGCGGGCCCACGCCACGTCGTCCTGGACGAAGCGCACCGGGCGGCTCTCCTGGAGGGTCAGGGTGCGGTCCTCCCAGTAGATGAAGCCCTGGCGGCGCATGCACTCGGCGGTCAGGTGCTGCTGGGCGTCGCCGGTGCGCAGTTCCTGCTGCCAGGTCAGCGCCTCGGGACGCGGTTTCCGGTCCGCCCGCTCCCGGCCCCCGTCGCCCGCTTCCCCGCCGGCGCATCCGGTGGTGACGGCCGCGGTGGCCGCCATGACCACGCACAGAGCCTTGAGCGCCCGCCTCATGGTCTCCACCTCCTCTGGCCTGTCCGTCCCGTCTCCGGGTTTCGCCGTCGCTGACGAATCCAGAGTTGCCCGGTTGCTCACCGTGGTCGACGGGTTTCCTGTTGCCCTCCTGCACGGCGACCGGGAAACGGGCGATGAGCTGGGGAAACGCGACGGCGGAGGCAACGCCGGAGCGGCAAGGGAAGGCAAGGGAAGGCAAGGGAGACGGACGCGGAGACAGCACAGCGGAGTCACAGCGACCCCAAAGCGGAATCTCGTCTCGCAGAAATCCTGGCTCAATCCATTGACGCGAACATGCCCCCCTCTTATCTTCTGACCGAAGTTCCGCACAAGAGCCGACATTTCGAACAACATCCGACGCCTCAGGGCAGTTCACGCGTAGACGGGACGAGCGTTGAACAGAACCCTCAGGGCGGTCCTCGCCCTCCTCACCTCGGTGGCCGCCCTGCTGGGCCTGACCACCGCCCTCGCCGCTCCGGCCGGAGCCGCCCACCCGGCGGCCGGACAGGCGACGCGGTACACCATGACCGCGTTCACCAACAGCAGCGAGTCGAACATGTACGTCTACGACTCGCCCGACGCGACCGGCTTCACCCTCCGGAAGGGCCCGGCGTACACGCCGCCCTCCGGCCTGATCCGCGACCCCAGCATCTTCAAGCACACGGACGGCTACTACTACCTGACCTACACCACCCGCACCTGGTCGGCGCTCTCCACCACGATCGGCTTCGCCCGCTCCACCGACCGCCTCAACTGGACCTTCCTGTACGACTACACGGTCCCGATCAGCGGTCTGCAGCGCGCCTGGGCACCCGAGTGGTTCGTCGACACCAACGGCAGCGTCAACATCATCCTGTCCGCGTCCATCGCGGCCGACGGCGAGTACATCTTCAAGCCGTACAAGCTGACGGCCACGAACTCCGCGCTCACCGCGTGGTCCGCCCCGACCGTGCTCTCCGGCATCAGCCCGAACTACATCGACACCTTCATCGTCAAGATCGGCTCCACGTACCACGCGTTCACCAAGAACGAGACGACGAAGTACATCGAGTACGGCACCGCCTCCAGCCTCACCGGCCCGTACACCATCACGAAGACGGGCAACTGGGCCGGCTTCGGCTCCGGCATGGAGGGCCCGGCGCTCGTCCAGCTCGACAACGGCGGCTGGCGGATCTACTACGACGCCTACGGCGCCGGGAAGTACTGGTACAGCGACAGCTACGACAACTTCGCCACCTGGTCGACCCCGACCGAACTCCCCGGCCTCACCGGTTTCGTACGCCATCTGACGGTGCTCAAGGAGACGGTCTCCGGCGGGGTCACCCTCCCCACCAACACCACCCGCTCCCTCCAGTCCGTCAACTACACGGGCCGCTACGCCGTGGTCCGCTCCGACAGCCTCGGCTACACCGACCCGGTGACCTCGTCCAGCACCACCGCCGTCAAGCAGAGCGCGACCTTCACGATCGTGCCCGGCCTCGCGGACGCCAACTGCTACTCCTTCCGCGACACTTCGGGCCGCTACCTGCGGCACTGGGACTACCGGATCCGCTTCGCCACGGACGACGGCACAACCGTCTTCGACAAGGACGCCACGTACTGCGCCCGCCCGGGCACGACCTCCGGCTCGGTCCGCCTGGAGTCGTACAACTACCCCGGCCGCTACATCCGCCACTACAACTACGAGCTACGGCTCGACATCCACCAGGCCACAGACACCTTCCGAGCCGACAGCTCCTTCACAGCGGTAACCCCCTGGGCCTGAGCCCGAAGCAGTTCCCCGCGCCCCGAAAGGGGCGCGGGGAACTGCGCGAGAACCCCCACAGACCGCACGCCGAAATTCACACCCAGGGGGTCAAAGGGGCACAGCCCCTTGAGGATGGGACGGGTAGGGGCGGCGGGGGCGAGAAAAATTCCCACCCCCACCATCCCCTAACGCACCGGCACAACCCCCGGCGCCGACACATACCCGGCCGGCCGCGCAGTGAACGTCCCCCGCCCCCGCGTCCGCCCACGCAACCGCGTCGCATACCCGAACAGCTCAGCCAACGGCACAGTCGCGGTGACAACGACCGAACCACCCCGGGTCACGGAGTCCGTGACCCGCCCCCGCCGAGCCGCCAGATCCCCGAGCACCCCACCCACGGCATCCGAGGGCACGGTGACGGTGACATCGGCGACGGGCTCCAGCAGCCCCATCACACCGACCCGCATGGCCTCCCGCAGCCCCAGCCGCCCGGCCGTACGGAACGCCATCTCCGAGGAGTCCTTGGAGTGGGTCGCCCCGTCGGTCAGGGTGACGCTCAGCCCGGTCACCGGATGACCGCCGAGCGGCCCCTCGGCGAGCGCGTCCCGGCACCCGGCCTCGACCGCGCGGACGTACTCCTGCGGCACCCGCCCGCCGACGACGGTCGAGCGGAACACGAAGCCCGTGGCGGCCCCGTCGCCCTCCGCCTCCAGCGGTGCCAGGTCCAGCACGACATGGGCGAACTGGCCTGCCCCGCCGTCCTGTTTGACGTGCCGGAAGACCAGCCCGGACACCCCGCGCACGACCGTCTCGCGGAACGCGACACGGGGGCGGCCGACGGCGACGTCGAGCCCCTGGCTCTGCCGGATCTTCTCCACCGCCACCTCCAGATGCAGTTCGCCCATGCCGGACAACAGGGTCTGACCGGTCTCGGGATCGGTCCGCACGACCAGCGACGGGTCTTCCTCGGCCAGCCGCGCGAGCGCCGTCGCGAGCCGGTCGGTGTCGGTGCTCCGGCGCGCCTCGACGGCCACCGACACCACCGGGTCGGCGACGGACGGCGGTTCGAGCAGCAGCGGCGCCGCCGGCGCGCACAGCGTCGTGCCCGCGCGGGCCGACTTCAGCCCGACCACCGCGACGATGTCCCCGGCCACGGCCCGGTCCAGTTCGGCGTGCCGGTCGGCCCGGACCCGCAGGATCCGCCCGATCCGCTCGGTGCGCCGCGTACCGGCGTCCAGCACGGCGTCCCCCTTCCGGATCGTCCCCGAGTACAACCTCACGTACGTCAGCCGTCCCGTGGCCGTGGCGCTCACCTTGAACGCCAGGGCCGCGAGGGGCACTTGGTCGTCGGCGGCCCGCTCCTGCTCCGTACCGTCGTGCGTACCGCGTACGGGCGGTACGTCCAGCGGCGAGGGCAGATAGGCCAGGACCGCGTCGAGCAGCGGTTCGATGCCACGGTTGCGGTAGGCCGAGCCGCACAGCACGACCACGCCCTCGCCCGTGCGGGTCAGGTCGCGCAGCGCGGCGGCCAGGGTCGCCCCGGAGAGCGTGGACTCGGCGCAGAACTCCTCCAGCGCCCCCGGGTGCAGTTCCGCCACCGCCTCCTCCAGCCGGCGTCGGCGCCGCTGCGCCTCGTCGCGCAGGGCGTCCGGCACCGGGCCCTCGGCGGCGGTGCCGTCGCCGTCCGCCCAGACCAGGGTCCGCATCCGCAGCAGGTCGACGACGCCCACGAACCCGTCTTCCGCGCCGATCGGCAACTGCACCACCAGCGGCGCCGGATGGAGCCGCTGCCGGATGGACTCGACGGCGGTGTCGAGGTCGGCGCCCGCGCGGTCCAGCTTGTTGACGAACGCGATCCGCGGTACGCCGTGCCGGTCGGCCTGCCGCCACACCGACTCGCTCTGCGGCTCGACGCCCGCGACCGCGTCGAACACCGCGATCGCTCCGTCGAGCACCCGCAGCGAACGCTCCACCTCGTCGGCGAAGTCGACATGGCCCGGGGTGTCGATCAGATTGATCCGATGCCCGTCCCAGGCACAGCTGACCGCCGCCGCGAAGATCGTGATGCCGCGGTCGCGCTCCTGCGGGTCGAAGTCGGTGACGGTCGTGCCGTCGTGCACCTCACCCCGCTTGTGCGTCGTACCGGTGGCGTACAGGAACCGCTCGGTGACGGTGGTCTTGCCCGCGTCGACGTGCGCGAGGATGCCGAGGTTCCGGACGACGGTCAGAGGGTTGGCGATGTTGGTGACGTTGCTGCGCATGGCCCATGGCCTTTCAGCTGAGCTGTTTCAGGGCAGCGCGATTCCCGTGCGAGACGTCAGGAACGTGAGCGTCGTCAGGCGTACGTCACGGGCATCCGGTACCGGCCGCGCAGCGGGCACCGGCCGGACGAGGACACGAGGATCACCTCGTACAGGGAACGGGGAACGACGACAGCGGTGCGCTCACGCATGGCCGGGCTCCCCTCTCTCGTCGTTCGGTGGGGCGAGTCTAGGGAGAAGATCGGGGCCGAGGCATCGTATTTTTCATCCCGGCGACAACGAAGAACCCCATCGACCGGAAACCGGTGATGGGGTCGTTGTCGATCTGTGTGGTGTCCGAGGGGGGACTTGAACCCCCACGCCCGATAAAGGGCACTAGCACCTCAAGCTAGCGCGTCTGCCATTCCGCCACCCGGACCAGGTGTCTGCCGCCTGGCCGGGAGTGTTCCCGGCGGCGACATGGACAACAATACCAAGCTTTCGGGGTGCCCTTCACCTGCATATCCGGGCCCCGGACGGGGTCGCGCGGGGCCCGGCGCGCGGGTTTCGCGTCCCCTCACCGGGGGTGAGGGGACGGTCACGATCCGGCCATGTCAGGCCGCGGACGGCATGAGGTGGTACTCGGGGAAGTTGCCCGGCAGCCGCTCCCCCGGCGGGCCGTGGGTGACGGCCTTCACCAGCAGTTCGCCGCCGACGAAGGCCCCCCGCCAGGACGCGCCGAAGCCGCCGAAGAGCTCGTCGCGGTCGCCGCGCGAGCGGGGTGTGCCGTGGCCGACCTTGAACGCCCGGATCTGGGGTGCCAGCCGCTCGTAGGTGGCCCGGTCGTCGGTGGACAGGGTGGCGACGAGCGCGCCGTTCGAGGCGTTCATCGCGGCGAGCAGTTCGGCCTCGGTGTCGACGAGGACGATCGTGTCGACCGGGCCGAAGGGTTCCGCGTGGTGCAGCGGGGAGGACGGGGGCGGGTTGAGGAGGGTGACGGGCTGGACGTACGCGCCGGTGTCCTGGCCGGGCAGGAAGCGCGCGGCGGAGAGCCCGCCCCGGTGGAGGGGGACGGCGCCCCGGTCGACGGCCTCGGCGACCTGGTCGGTCAGTTCCTTGGCCTTGGCCGCGTTGATGAGGGGACCGAAGTCCAGCTTCGGGTACGGGTCGTCGGGGTGCTCCACGGCCAGCGGGTGGCCGACGCGGAGGGTGCGGACGGCCGGGAGGTAGGCGGCGAGGAACTCGTCGAACAGTTCGCGCTGGACGACGAAGCGCGGGTAGGCCGTGCAGCGCTGCTTGCCGTAGTCGAAGAGTTTGGGGATGACGGCGGTGAGGGTGTCCCAGTCGGTGTGGTTCCAGATGCCCCAGGTGTTCAGGCCCTCCTGTTCCAGGACATGGCGTTTGCCCAGGTCGGCGACTGCGGTGGCGACCGCGGCGCCGGTGTCGCGGCCGCCGACGAAGGAGACGCAGCCGATCTCGGGGGCCCTGACCAGCGCCTCGGACAGGTCGCGTCCGCCGCCGCTGACGAGGGTGACGGGGATGCCCTCGCGGGCGGCGAGCGCACTGGCGAGGGTGAGGCAGGCGACGCCGCCGTCGGTCGGGGTCTTGGCGATGACCGCGTTGCCCGCCAGCGCCTGGACCAGCATCGCGTGGACGAGCACGCTCATCGGGTAGTTCCAGCTGGCGATGTTGGAGACCGGGCCGTCGAGGGGGACGCGCCCTTCGACCATGGGTTCGATGCCGTCCACGTACCAGCGGACGCCGTCGATGGCCCGGTCCACGTCGGCCTGCGCCAGCCGCCAGGGTTTGCCGATCTCCCAGACGAGGAGCAGGGCGAGCAGTTCGCGGTGCCGGGTGAGGGCGTCGAGGGTGGCGGCGACCCGGGCACGGCGTTCGTCGAGGGGGACGTGGCGCCAGGCGCGGTGCTGGTCGAGGGCGGCCCGTACCGCCCGGTGCGCGGTGGTGCCGTCCAGGCGGGGCGGGCCGGCGACGGGACTGCCGTCGACGGGGCTGGTGGCGGGCAGCACCCGGCCGTCGGCCTGCCAGGCGCCGTTCCAGAGGTTGAGGACACGGTCGTCCCGGAAGGCCTCGGGGGCGACGGCGAGACAGTGCTGCCAGGCGTCGGTCCAGGCGGTGCCGGATTTGAGGGTCAAGGGGGCGGTGAGGGTGGGTGGTGCCATGGTTTCTCCGCTCTCGGTGCACAGTCGGGGGCGGGGGTGTGTCTGTCGCCGGCCTCGCGTGCGGTCAGGCCGCGTCCTCCAGCGCGGCCAGCACCAGCCGGGCCGTCTCCGTGGGCGTACCGCCGACCCGCACCCCGACCGCTTCCAGCGCCTCCTTCTTGGCCCGCGCGGTGCCGGAGGAGCCGGAGACGATCGCGCCGGCGTGGCCCATCGTCTTGCCCTCGGGGGCCGTGAACCCGGCGATGTAGCCGACGACGGGCTTGGTGACGTGGTCGCGGACGTACGCGGCGGCCCGTTCCTCCGCGTCGCCGCCGATCTCGCCGATGAGGACGATGAGTTCGGTGTCGGGGTCGTCCTGGAAGGCGGCGAGGCAGTCGATGTGGGTGGTGCCGACGACGGGGTCGCCGCCGATGCCGACACAGGTGGAGAACCCGATGTCCCGGAGTTCGTACATGAGTTGGTAGGTGAGGGTGCCGGACTTGGAGACCAGGCCGATCCGTCCCGGCTTGGTGATGTCGGCGGGGATGATGCCCGCGTTGGACTGGCCGGGGGTGATCAGTCCGGGGCAGTTGGGTCCGACGATCCGGGTGCCCTTGGCCCGCGCGTACGCCGTGAAGGCGACGGAGTCGTGGACGGGGATGCCCTCGGTGATGACGACGGCGAGGCCGATGCCGGCGTCGGCGGCCTCGGTGACGGCCGCCTTGGCGAAGGCGGGCGGGACGAAGACGACGCTGACGTCGGCGCCGGTGACCTCGATGCCCTCGGCGACCGAGCCGAAGACGGGGACGGCACGGTCGTCGAAGTCGATCGTCCGGCCCGCCTTGCGGGGGTTGACGCCGCCGACGACGTTCGTGCCGGCCGCGAGCATCCGGCGGGTGTGCTTCATGCCCTCGCCGCCGGTCATGCCCTGGACGAGGACCTTGCTCTCCTTGGTGAGGTAGATGGCCATGTCCGGCTCCTCAGTTCGCGTGGGCGAGGTCGGCGGCGCGGCGCGCGGCGCCGTCCATGGTGGTGGCCTGGTGGACGAGCGGATGATCGCGGCCGTCGAGGATCGCCCGGCCGCGTACGGCGTTGTTGCCGTCGAGACGGACCACCAGCGGTTTGGTCAACTGGACGCTGTCCAGGGCTCGTACGATGCCGTCGGCGACGGCGTCGCAGGCGGTGATCCCGCCGAAGACGTTGACGAGGACGGACTTGACGTCGGGGTCGGAGAGGATGACGGAGAGGCCATCGGCCATGATCTGGGCGGAGGCGCCGCCGCCGATGTCGAGGAAGTTGGCCGGGCGCGCACCGCAGCCCGCCACGACGTCGAGGGTGGACATGACGAGTCCGGCGCCGTTGCCGATGACACCGACCTCGCCGTCCAGCTTCACGTAGTTGAGGCCCTTGGCCGCCGCAGCCGCCTCCAGCGGGTCGTCGTGCGCGAAGCCCTCGTCGCCCCAACGCCGCTGCCGGAAGCTGGCGTTGTCGTCGAGGGTGACCTTGCCGTCCAGGGCGAGGATCCGGCCCTGTTCGGTGCGGACGAGGGGGTTGACCTCGACGAGGAGGGCGTCCTCCCGGGTCAGTACCTGCCAGAGCCGTACGAGGACGTCGACGGTCTGCGGGGGCAGGCCCGCCGCGTCGGCGATCTCGGCCGCCTTCGCCGAGGTCACGCCCTCCACAGGGTCGACGGGGATACGGGCCACCGCCTCCGGCCGGGTCGCCGCCACCTCCTCGATGTCCATGCCGCCCTCGGCCGAGGCGATGGCGAGGAAGCGGCCGGCGGCTCGGTCGAGGACGTACGAGACGTAGAACTCGCTCTCGATCGCGACGGGTTCGGCGACCATCACCGTGCGGACGGTGTGGCCCTTGATGTCCATGCCGAGGATCTGCCGTGCCGTCAGTTCGGTGGCGGCGGGGTCGGCGGCGAGCTTCACCCCGCCCGCCTTGCCGCGCCCGCCGGTCTTCACCTGTGCCTTGACGACGACGCGTCCGCCCAGCCTGCGGGCGATCTCGCGGGCCTCCTTGGGCGAGTCGGTGACCTCGGCCCGTGGCACCGCGATGCCGTGTTCCTCGAAGAGTTCCCTTGCCTGGTGCTCGAAAAGGTCCATTCCGGCTCCTGACTCAAAAGTACCGCACGCCCCCTGGACACCACCCACCGGATGCGGGATAACAAGCTTCATACAGTATTCGTCGACTGTATGCAATCAACCGCGAGAGCGCTCCGACCCCTACGAAGACCCCGTGCAAACCCCTCGAAAACCCTACGAAGGGACAGGACTTCGCCATGCCCGACGGCAACAGCCAGGAACTCATCTCCGGTGGTCACCTCGTCGCCAAGGCACTCAAAGCGGAGGGTGTGGAGGTCATCTACACCCTGTGCGGCGGCCACATCATCGACATCTACGACGGCTGCGTCGACGAGGGCATCGAGGTCGTCGACGTACGCCACGAGCAGGTCGCCGCCCACGCCGCCGACGGCTACGCCCGGATCACCGGCAAGCCCGGCTGCGCGGTCGTCACCGCCGGCCCCGGTACGACCGACGCCGTCACCGGTGTCGCCAACGCCTTCCGCGCGGAGTCCCCGATGCTGCTGATCGGCGGCCAGGGCGCGCACACCCAGCACAAGATGGGATCCCTCCAGGACCTGCCGCACGTCGACATGATGACGCCGATCACCAAGTTCGCGGCGACCGTGCCGGACACGGCCCGCGCCGCCGACATGGTGTCGATGGCGTTCCGTGAGTGCTACCACGGCGCCCCCGGCCCCTCCTTCCTGGAGATCCCGCGTGACGTCCTCGACGCCAAGGTGCCCGTGGAGAAGGCACGCGTGCCGAAGGCCGGCGCCTACCGGGCCTCGACCCGCTCGGCCGGCGACCCCGAGGCCATCGAGAAGCTCGCCGATCTGCTCGTGCACGCCGAGAAGCCCGCAATCCTGCTGGGCAGCCAGGTGTGGACGACCCGGGGCACCGAGTCCGCCATCGAGCTGGTGCGCACGCTCAACATCCCGGCCTACATGAACGGCGCGGGACGCGGCACCCTCCCGCCCGGCGACCCGCACCACTTCCAGCTCTCCCGCCGCTACGCCTTCTCGAACGCCGATGTCATCGTCATCGTCGGTACGCCCTTCGACTTCCGCATGGGCTACGGCAAGCGGCTGTCGCCGGACGCGACCGTCGTCCAGGTCGACCTCGACTACCGGACCGTCGGCAAGAACCGCGACATCGACCTCGGGATCGTCGGCGACGCGGGCCTCGTGCTCAAGTCGGTGACGGAGGCGGCTTCCGGACGCGTCAACGGGGGCGCGTCGAGGCGCAAGGAGTGGCTCGACGAGCTGCGCGCCGCCGAGCAGGTGGCCATCGAGAAGCGGCTGCCCAGCCTGAAGTCCGACGCCTCGCCGATCCACCCCTACCGGCTGGTCAGCGAGATCAACGACTTCCTCACCGAGGACTCGATCTACATCGGCGACGGCGGCGACATCGTCACCTTCTCCGGTCAGGTCGTGCAGCCCAAGTCACCCGGGCACTGGATGGACCCGGGGCCCCTCGGCACGCTCGGCGTCGGCGTCCCCTTCGTGCTCGCCGCGAAGAAGGCGCGGCCCGACAAGGAGGTGGTGGCCCTCTTCGGTGACGGCGCCTTCTCCCTCACCGGCTGGGACTTCGAGACCCTCGTCCGCTACGACCTCCCCTTCGTCGGGATCATCGGCAACAACTCCTCCATGAACCAGATCCGTTACGGCCAGGCCCAGAAGTACGGCCTGGAGCGTGAGCGGATCGGCAACACCCTCGGCGACGTGCACTACGACAAGTTCGCCCAGATGCTGGGCGGTCACGGCGAGGAGGTCCGCGACCCCGCCGACATCGGCCCCGCGCTCCGGCGCGCCCGCGAGTCGGGCAAGCCGTCGCTCATCAACGTCTGGGTCGACCCGGACGCGTACGCCCCCGGAACCATGAACCAGACGATGTACAAGTGAGGTGACCTCGGCATGACCAAGGCTCTCGAAGGCATCCGCGTCCTCGACATGACGCACGTCCAGTCCGGCCCGTCCGCCACCCAACTCCTCGCCTGGCTCGGCGCGGACGTGGTGAAGCTGGAGGCGCCGACCGGGGACATCACGCGCAATCAGCTGCGCGACCTCCCGGACGTCGACTCCCTCTACTTCACGATGCTCAACTGCAACAAGCGGAGCATCACCCTCAACACCAAGACCGAGCGCGGCAAGGAGATCCTCACCGAGCTGATCCGGCGCTCGGACGTCATGGTCGAGAACTTCGGACCGGGCGCGGTCGACCGGATGGGCTTCACCTGGGACCGTATCCAGGAGATCAATCCGCGTATCGTCTATGCCTCCATCAAGGGGTTCGGGGACGGTCCGTACACCAACTTCAAGGCGTACGAGGTCGTCGCTCAGGCCATGGGCGGGTCCATGGCGACCACGGGCTTCGAGGACGGGCCGCCGCTGGCGACGGGGGCCCAGATCGGGGACTCGGGCACGGGCATCCACGCCGTGGCGGGGATTCTCGCGGCGCTGTACCAGCGGGAGAACACCGGGCGTGGCCAGCGGGTCAATGTGGCCATGCAGCATGCCGTCCTCAACCTCTGCCGGGTGAAGCTGAGGGATCAGCAGCGACTGGCACATGGCCCGCTCCGTGAATATCCCAACGACGACTTCGGCGACGAGGTTCCCAGGTCCGGAAACGCGTCCGGCGGCGGTCAGCCCGGCTGGGCCGTGAAGTGCGCGCCGGGCGGCCCCAACGACTACGTCTACGTGATCGTGCAGCCCGTGGGCTGGCAGCCGATGAGCGAGCTGATCGGCCGGCCCGAACTGGCGGACGACCCCGAGTGGGCGACCCCCGAGGCCCGGCTGCCCAAGCTCAACAAGATGTTCCAGCTGATCGAGGAGTGGTCGTCCACCCTGCCCAAGTGGGAGGTGCTGGAGCGGCTCAACGCCCACAACATCCCGTGCGGGCCGATCCTCTCCACCAAGGAGATCATCGAGGACGAGTCCCTGGTCTCCAACGAGATGGTCGTCACCGTCCCACACCCCGAGCGCGGCGACTTCGTCACCGTCGGCAGCCCGCTGAAGCTGTCCGACTCCCCCGTGGACGTGACCAGTTCACCGCTGCTCGGCGAGCACAACGAAGAGGTCTACGTCGGTGAGCTGGGGCTCGGCGACGAGGAGCTGCGCCTGCTCAAGTCGAACGGAGTGATCTGATTGATGGCCGAAGACCGGGTGCTGAGGGTGCGCACGCTGCTCGACGCCGTACGGGCCGAGGGCCGGAGCGCGCTGACCGCCCCCGAGGGCAAGGTGATCGCCGACGCGTACGGGATCGCCGTACCCGGCGAGGAGTTGGCGCGGGACGTCGACGAGGCCGTGTCGTTCGCGGCGCGCTTCGGCGGGCCGGTGGTCATGAAGATCGTGTCGCCGGACATCCTCCACAAGACCGACGCGGGCGGTGTGATCGTCGGAGTGGAGGGCGCGGGTGACGTACGGGCCGCGTTCCACACGATCGTCGACAACGCGCGCGCGTACGCGCCGGACGCCCGGATCGAGGGTGTCCAGGTGCAGGAGCTGCTGCCGAAGGGGCAGGAGGTCATCGTCGGGGCGGTCACCGACCAGACGTTCGGGAAAGTCGTCGCGTTCGGGCTCGGCGGTGTGCTGGTGGAGGTCCTCAAGGACGTGACGTTCCGGCTCGCACCGGTCGACGCGGACGAGGCGCTCTCCATGCTGGACTCGATCCGCGCGGCGGAGATCCTGCGCGGGGTGCGCGGCGCGGCCCCGGTGGACCGGTGGGCGATCGCCGAACAGATCCGCCGGGTCTCCGAACTGGTCGCGGACTTCCCGGAGATAGCCGAGGTGGACCTCAACCCGGTGATCGCGACCCCGGAGGGGGCGGTCGCGGCGGACATCCGGGTGATCCTCGCGGAGTCCGTGCCGAAGCCGAGGCGCACGTACACGCGGGACGAGATCCTGACGTCGATGCGCCGGCTGATGCAGCCCTCGTCGGTGGCCGTGATCGGTGCCTCCAACGAGCAGGGCAAGATCGGCAATTCGGTGATGCGCAACCTCATCGACGGGGGTTTCGCCGGGGAGATCCATCCGGTGAACCCCAAGGCCGATGACATTCTGGGCCGCAAGGCGTACAAAAGTGTCACGGACGTTCCCGGTGAGGTGGATGTGGCGGTCTTCGCGATCCCCGCCAAGTTCGTGGCCGCGGCGCTGGAGGAGGTGGGCCGCAAGGGCGTCCCCAACGCCGTACTGATCCCGTCGGGCTTCGCGGAGACCGGCGAGCACGAACTCCAGGACGAGATCGTGGCGATCGCCGAGCGGCACGGCGTCCGGCTGCTCGGGCCGAACATCTACGGCTACTACTCGACCTGGCAGGACCTCTGCGCCACGTTCTGCACGCCGTACGACGTCAAGGGCGGGGTGGCGCTGACCTCGCAGTCCGGCGGGATCGGGATGGCCATCCTGGGCTTCGCGCGGACCACGAAGACGGGTGTGTCGGCGATCGTGGGGCTCGGCAACAAGTCGGACCTGGACGAGGACGATCTGCTGACCTGGTTCGGCGAGGACCCGCACACCGAGTGCATCGCGATGCACCTGGAGGACCTCAAGGACGGGCGGGCCTTCGTGGAGGCCGCGCGAGCGACCGTCCCCAAGAAGCCGGTCGTGGTCCTCAAGGCGGGCCGTACGGCGGCCGGGGCGAAGGCGGCGGGCTCCCACACGGGCGCGCTGGCCGGCGACGACGCCGTGTACGAGGACATCCTGAAGCAGGCGGGTGTCATCAGGGCGCCCGGGCTGAACGACATGCTGGAGTACGCGCGCGCGTTGCCGGTGCTTCCGGCTCCCCGGGGCGACAACGTCGTGATCATCACGGGCGCCGGTGGCAGTGGTGTGCTGCTCTCCGACGCGGTGACCGACAACGGGCTGACCCTGATGGAGATCCCGCCGGACCTGGACGCGTCCTTCCGCGAGTTCATCCCGCCGTTCGGCGCCGCCGGCAACCCCGTTGACATCACCGGCGGCGAGCCGCCGTCGACGTACGAGGCGACGATCCGGCTGGGTCTGGAGGACCCGCGTATCCACGCGCTGGTCCTCGGCTACTGGCACACCATCGTCACTCCCCCGATGGTCTTCGCGGAGCTCACCGCGCGCGTGGTGGCCGAGTTCCGGGAGCGGGGCATCGAGAAGCCCGTCGTGGCGTCGCTCGCGGGCGACGTCGAGGTGGAGGATGCCTGCCAGTACCTCTTCGAGCGGGGGGTCGTGGCGTACCCGTACACGACCGAGAAGCCGGTGGCGGTGCTCGGCGCGAAGTATCGCTGGGCGCGGGCGGCCGGGTTGTTGGGGGGCGGCCGATGAGCTGAGCGACGGCTCGAACCACGGGGCCCGCGGCGACCGCTCACCGCGGGCCCCGGCGCAAAGAAGCACGGACAGGGGGCGCTGGCCAGACTTCTTCCACGCGGAGGGTTCGATCGACATGGCAACAACTGACATCTCCACACCCGTCCCCTACCGGGAGGTGACGGACGCCAACGGCCGGATGTACCGGATCGGCGAGTCCGACCTGGACATCATGGGGCGCAAACGCAAGTGGATGGTCATCCTGCCGTGGGTGGGCATGATGGGCATCAGTTCGGCGGAGTACGCGTTCGCGTCCGCCGAGGACACGCTGCACACGGCGCACAGCTGGAGCAGCGCGCACATCTTCTGGATGCTGGGCGTCTGGGTGTTCTTCCAGGCGGCCGTCGCCTTTCCCGCCGGAAAGCTGCGGGAGAGCGGCAAACTCCCGGCCCGCTGGGCCATGATGTTCGGTGCCGTCGGCACGCTGCTCGGCTATCTCTCCCTGGCGTTCGCACCGCATGTGATCGTCGCCTACATCGGCTTCGGCATGTTCAGCGGCATGGGCGCTGGCATGGTCTACGCGACCTGCGTGAACATGGTCGCCAAGTGGTATCCGGAGCGCAAGGGCGGCAAGACCGGCTTCGTGAACGGTGGTTTCGCCTACGGTTCGGTGCCGTTCGTCTTCATCTTCACCGGCTACATGGACCTGACGAACTTCCGCTGGGTGCTCGTCGCGGTGGGTGTCTTCCTGGCCTCCGTCGTGGCGGTGGCGGGCTACTTCTTCCGGGACCCGCCGAAGAACTGGTGGCCGTCCGCGGTCGACCCGCTGAAGAAGCCCACCGACGCGCGCGCCCGGCGCGCGATGGAGAAGAACCCGCCCGCCGTGCACCAGTACACCCCCAGGGAGGCGTGGAAAACGGGCCGGGTGGCCCTCATGTGGTTCTGTCTGCTGTGCACCTCGGGTGTGAACATCTTCGGTATCGCCTTCCAGGTACCCTTCGGTGACGAGGCGGGCTTCGCGGGCGGCATCGTGGCGACCGCGATGTCCCTGAAGGCGATCGTCAACGGCACCGGCCGCGGTGTCATCGGCTGGCTGTCCGACCGGTACGGCCGCAAGCAGTGCCTGATCTTCGTCTGCATCGTCCTCGGTCTTTCGCAGTACGGCATCCTGTTCTCCGGGAACATCGGCAATCTGCCGCTCTTCCTGCTGTTCTCCTCCATCTCCGGCTTCGGCGGCGGCGCGATCTTCCCGATGTTCGCCGCGATGACCGCGGACTACTTCGGTGAGAACAACAACGCCTCCAACTACGGCCTGGTGTACTCGTCGAAGCTGGTGTCGGGTCTGCTCGGCTCCGGCATGGGCGCGGTCGTGGTCTCCGCCTGGGACTACTCCGGTGCCTTCGTGCTGGCCGGTTCGATCTCCCTGTTCGCCGGCTGTGTGGCCGTGTTCCTGCACCCGCCGGGGCGGCCCCGTGACCGGCACATCACTCCCAACCCCCGTCCGCTCGGTGACGAAGTGGCCTGACGCCTTCGCGTACGGCAGCAGGCGGCCGCCCCGTGGTCCCGCACCACGGGGCGGCCGCCTGCTGCCGTCGTCGTCCGAGCCGGTCAGCACTTCTCCCGCAGCGAGTGCAGATGCTCGCTGGAGCGGCGGGCGAAGGTGAAGGACTCGGCGGGGTTGTCGTGTTCGGCCTGCCAGTGGTGGGCGCGTCGGGAACCCTTCAGATCGTTGACGGCCGAGATGAACTTCTGGTAGTTGATGTCGCCGTCGCCGACGTCCGTCATGCGGTAGCCGAACGGGTTGGACGGGTCGCTCTCGCCGTCCTTGACGTGGAACAGCGGGTAGCGGTCCGGGCGGCGCACGACGTAGTCGAGCGGCTCGAACGGCGCGGCGGTGCCGTCGGGCCGCTTGGAGAAGCGGAACTGGGCCACGTACGCCCAGAAGATGTCCATCTCCAGGAAGACGAGGTCGGGGTCGGTCTCACGGAGCAGTACGTCGTAGAGGCGCACCTTGGGGTCGTCGGTGGCGAAGGAGAACTCCTCGGAGTGGTTGTGCTGGTAGAACTTCATGCCGCGCGCCCGGGCCGCCGCGCCGTAGGTGTTGAACTCGTGCGCGGCCCGCTTCATCGCGTCGACGGTCGTGCCGTAGCGGAAGGGGCCGGCGGCGGTGCCGATGTGCTTGAGGCCGAGGGCCTGGGCATCGTCGAGGACCTTGGTGAGGTTCTGGGCGAAGGTGTACGCGTTCGGGTCGCTCGCGTAGTAGCCGACGTGGCTGCCGATCGGGTTCAGGCCGTGGTCGCGCGCCAGCCGCTTCAGTTGTTTGAGGGTGATGGCGCCCGCCGAGCCCTGGGTGTAGCCGGCGAACTCGACCTCGTCGTAGCCGTACTTCTCCAGCTCGGCGAAGACGGGGGCGAAGCCGAGGGTGGAGACCTTGTCGCGCAGGCTGTAGAGCTGGATGCCGAGCCGGCCGGGCGGCAGGACGGGGCGGCCCCGGCCCCGGCCCTTGCCCGTGGCTCCGGTGGCGGTCGCGGCCTCGGTGCCGGCGGCGGCCTGCGCCGGGGCCGCCGCGCCCAGCAGGGCGGCGACGGTGGCGCCTGCGGCCACGCCGAGCATGCCTCGTCTGCTGAGGCGGTGGGTGAGTTCGGGATCGGGCTGGTGCGTGCGGCTCATGCTGGAACTCCTCCGGGTGGGCGGGCGTTGTCAGTGGTGAGTGCTTCACTTGTGACCAGTCAGGACCTCTGGGTCCTGGGCACCGGTCAGGAGAGACCGGCAAGTCGGAGCAGGAGTGCTTTCACATCGGTGGCCGCCACACGGTCACCGACGGCTCGGGGGGTGGAGCAGATGATGAGCGGACCGTCGTCGTCGCTCGCGGGAAGGCGGCCGTGGCTGCCTCGAATAGGCGAGGGGTCCAGCGGCACGACCGCCATGCGGTAGCGCAGCCCCAGTTTCTTGCGGGCCAGTGCCGTGGCCGCCTTGAGCTTCACCAGCGGGTCGAGCGGGTCCATGAACAGCTCGACCGGGTCGTAGCCGGGTTTGCGATGGATCTCGACCAGTCGCGCGAAGTCGGGCGCGCGGTCGTCGTCGAGCCAGTAGTAGTACGTGAACCAGGCGTCCGGCTCCGCGACGGCGACGAACTCGCCGGAGCGCGGATGGTCGAGGTGATGGGCCTTCTTGCCCTCGTCGTCGAGGAGTTGACCGATCCCGGGCAGGTCCGCGAGGGCCTCCCTGGTGGCGTCCAGGTCCTCGGGGCGGCGTACATAGACATGGGCGATCTGGTGGTCGGCGACCGCGAAGGCCCGTGAGGCCATCGGGTCCAGGTACTCCATGCCGTCCTGGGTGTGCACGTCGAGGAGGCCGGCGCGGCGCAGGGCGCGGTTGATGTCGACGGGCCGTTCGGCGCGGGTGATGCCGTACTCGGAGAGCGCGACGACGGTACGGCCCTCCGCGCGGGCGTCGTCGAGCAGGGACGCCACGGCCTTGTCGAGGTCGGCGGCGGCCTTGAGGGAGCGCGGGTCGTCGGGGCCGTAGCGCTGCAGGTCGTAGTCGAGGTGGGGGAGGTAGCAGAGCGCCAGGTCGGGGCGGCGGGTGCGGACGATGTGGCGGGTCGCGTCGATGATCCAGCGGCTGGAGACCAGGTCGGCGCCCGGTCCCCAGAAGTGGAACAGGGGGAACGTGCCGAGTTTCGCGGTGAGTTCGTGGTGCAGGGCCGGGGGCCGGGTGTAGCAGTCGGGTTCCTTGCGGCCGTCGGAGTAGTAGATCGGACGGGGGGTGACGGTGATGTCGGTGTCGGCGCCCATGGCGTACCACCAGCAGATATTGGCGACCGTGTAGCCGGGGTGGACGCGGCGGGCGGCGTCCCAGAGTTTGTCCCCGGCGACGAGACCGTTGTGCTGGCGCCACAGCAGGACGTCGCCGAGTTCACGGAAGTACCAGCCGTTGCCGACGATGCCGTGCTCGGCGGGGAGCGTGCCGGTGAGGAACGTGGACTGGGCGGCGCAGGTGACGGCGGGCAGGACGGTGCCGAGCGGGGCGCGGGAGCCGGACTGTCCGAGGGCCTTGAGGTGGGGCATGTGGTCGAGGAGACGCGGGGTGAGGCCGACGACGTCCAGGACGAGGAGAGGAGTGGGCCCGGCTTCGGGTGGCGGGGTCGTGGCGGCCTCGGGGTTCATGGCAGCTCCTTGAGGCCGAGGTCCGTCAACAGGTCGCGGGCGAGGGCGAGTTCGGCGGCGATGCCGTCGGCGAGCTGGGCGCGGGTGCTGGGGCGCAGCTCGGTCGGCAGGGCCTGCCAGGTGTAGGTCTCGACCTCCAGATGGCGGGTGACGGGGTGCGCGCCGCCCACCAGATGGGTGAGGGCGGCTTTGAGGACCGGGAGGGTGGAGGTGAGGGGTTCGGCGGGGGCCGCGTGGAGCGGGACGTGGAAGTGGGCGCGCCAGGGGGAGGCGTCGGGCAGGGCGTCGCCGCCGAGGGCCTCGCCGAGGTCGTCGGTGCCGCGCAGACCGGCGGCGGTGGAGGTGCGGGTCTGGTGCAGGAAGCGGGGTTCGTCGAAGGCGGCGAGGGCTTCGCGGACCTCGGGGAGGTGCGGGTGTTCGGCGTGCAGGGCGGCCGAGAGCTGGGATTTGACGACGGGGACGCCGGCGCGGGTGAGCGCGTCCAGGGCGGTGTGCGGGTCTTCGAAGGAGGTGGCGAGATGGCAGGTGTCGACACAGATCCCGATGCGGTCGTGGCCGATGTCGGTCAGCGGGCCGATGGCGTCGGCAGTGGTCTCGACGGTGCAGCCGGGCTCGGGTTCCAGGCCGACCCGGATGGAGCGGCCGGTCAGCTCGGCGACGACGTCGAGGCGTTCGGCGAGGGTGCGCAGGGCCGTGCGGGACCGGGCGGCGCGGGTGTCGTCGTAGGCGGTGCGCCAGGCCAGCGGGAGGGTGGAGACGGTGCCCTCGGTGACGTCGTCGGGGAGGAGCCGGGCCAGGACGCGGGCGAGGGAGGTGGTGTGGTCGAGGCGCTTGGGGTCGGCCCAGTCGGGCCGGTAGACGCGGTACTTGACCTCTTCGGCGCCGAAGCCCTGATAGGGGAAGCCGTTGAGGGTGACGACCTCCAGGCCGCGCCGGTCGAGTTCGGTGCGCAGACCGCGCAGCGCGGACGGGTCGGTCACCAGGGCCGTGGCGGCGTCCCTGGCCAGCCACAGGCCGATACCGAGGCGGTCGCGGCCGAGGCGGCGGCGTACGGGTTCGCAGTGGTCGCGGAGCTGGGCGAGGACACCGTCGAGGGTCTCGGCCGGGTGCACATTGGTGCAGTAGGCGAGGTGGACGGTGGAGCCGTCGGGGTGGCGGAAGCGCATGGGTCACTCACCGCCGCGCAGGATGCTGTTGCCCTCGTGGGTGAGGCCGGTGGCGGTGGGGTCGAGGTCGAGCCGGCCGCTGAGTCCGTAGAACGCGACCGGGTTGCGCCACAGCACCAGGTCGACGTCGTCCTCGTCGAACCCGGCGGCGAGGAGGGCGTCGGCGACCCGGCGGGTCTTCAGGGGGTCGCTTCTGCCCCAGTCGGCGGCGGAGTTGACCAGCACCTTCTCCGGGCCGAACTCCTTGAGGACGGCGACCATCCGCTCCTCGTCCATCTTGGTGTCGGGATAGACGGAGAAGCCGAGCCAGGCGCCGCTGCCCTTGGCCTCCTTGACGGTGGTCTCGTTGAGGTGGTCGAGCAGGACGCGGTCGACGGGCAGTGCGGAGGCCCGTACGGCGTCGAGGGTGCGGCGCAGACCGGCGAGCTTGTCCCGGTGCGGGGTGTGGACGAGGGCGGGCAGGCCGTGGTCGGCGGCCAGTTGGAGCTGGTGTTCGAGCGCGTGGTCCTCGGCCGGGGTCATGGAGTCGTAGCCGATCTCGCCGACGGCCACCACCCGGTCCTTGAGCAGATAGCGGGGCAGCCGTTCCAGGACGGGTGTGCAGCGCGGGTCGTTGGCCTCCTTGGGGTTGAGGGCCAGGGCGCAGTGGTGGGCGATGCCGTGCTGGGCGGCGCGGAAGGGCTCCCAGCCCAGCAGGGAGTCGAAGTAGTCGACGAAGGAGTCGGGCGAGGTGCGGGGCTGGCCCAGCCAGAAGGCCGGCTCGACGACCGCGCGGACGCCCGCCCCGCGCATCGCCTCGTAGTCGTCGGTGGTGCGAGACGTCATGTGGATGTGGGGATCGAAGATGCGCATCAGGACTCCTTGGATTCCTTGGACTCCTTGCCGTCGAGGCCGGGCTCGGCGGCCGGTGGGGGCGCGGTCAGGGCCAGGACGCGGTACAGGTCCTCGGGTACGGGACGGCCCGCGGCGGTGCGTTCCTCGGCGTAGTCGCCGAGCATGCGGGCGAGTTCGGTGTCGCCGTGGGCGCGTCGGGTCAGGTCGGTGACCTCGTCGAGGCGCACTCCGGTGAACAGGCACTTGAGCACGGCGTGCCGCCAGGGGTGCGGGGCCAGATGGCGGGCGGCGTACGGGCCGAGGGCCGCGGCGACCAGGCGGGTGTCGTTGGTGCGCAGGGCGTCCTCGACGAGGGGCACGGCGTCGGGGCCGGCCACGAGGTGGGGCAGGGCGTGCAGGACGGCTCGGCGTTCGTCGGCGGTGCCCTGGCGGTAGACCCGGGTGAGCGCGTCGGTGTCGGCGCGGGCCGCGTGCAGGATCAGGACGCGGACGGCGTCGGCGTGCTCGGTACCGCAGCGGCGGCCCGCCTCGGCGAGACGCAACTCCCAGACGGCGATGGGCCCGTGGGTGCCCGGCTGGTCGGCGGCCTCGTCCAGCGCCCGGCCCAGCCAGGCCCGGGCGTCGCCCGCGAGATGGGCGTTCAGGCGGCGGCGCAGGTCGGCGGGGGTGGTGCGGGCGGGGTGTGCGGGGCGGGCCGTCGGGTCGGCCGGGGTGTGGTCGTGGATCACGAGGTGCTCCCGGGAGGGACCGTGCGGCTGGCCGTGGGGTGCGGCGGGGGCGGGTTGGGGAGGGATCGGTGGAGGAAGGAGAGGGACCGTTCGGCGAAGTGGGGGCCGGCGTGGGAGTGGCGGGGCAGTTCGACGACGGTGAGGGCGCGGTAGTCGACGGCGGCCAGGGCCGCCAGCACGGGCGGGAAGTCGATCTCGCCGTCGCCCAGCGGCAGATGCTCATGGACACCGCGCCGCATGTCCTCGATCTGGACGTGCCGCAGCCAGGGCGCGGCGGCGCGGACGCAGTCGGCGGGCGGAAGGGGTTCTAGGCACTGGCAGTGGCCGATGTCCAGGGTGAGGCCGAGTAGGGCGGGGCTGTCCAGGGCCTCGCGGAGGCGGTGGAAGTCGGCGAGGGTGGCGAGGAGGTGACCGGGTTCGGGTTCGATCGCGAGGGGGACGCCGGCGGCGGTGGCGGCGTCGAGGACGGGGGTGAGCGCGTCGGGGAGGCGTTTCCAGGCGGTGTCCTCGTCGGTGCCGGGTGGGGTGACTCCGCTGAAGCAGTGCACGGCGTGGGCGCCCAGGTCGGCGGCGACCTGTACGGCACGGATCAGCAGGTCCGCCCGGCGGGCACGGTCGTCCGGGTCGGGGTCCAGCAGCGTGGGGCCGTGCTTGCGGCGGGGGTCCAGGACATAGCGGGCCCCGGTCTCCACGGTGACGGCCAGCCCGAGCTGGCCGAGCCGCCGCGCGAGGCATCGGGTGCGGGCGGCCAGGTCCGGGGCGAGCGGGTCGAGGTGCATGTGGTCGAGCGTCAGGCCGACGCCGTCGTAGCCGAGGTCGGCGAGGAGGGCGAGGGCGTCGTCGAGGCGGAGATCGGCGAGGCCGTTGGTGCCGTAGCCGAAGGAGAGGGGGAGGGATGGGTGGCTCATCGGGCCTCCTCGCGCTGCTCCGGTCCGTTGACGTCCTGCCGCCGCAGCCGCTCCGCGAAGCCCGCCAGCGCCGCGTACTGCTCCCCCAGTGCCGCCGGGCCCTCCCCCACCGGGTCCTTGAAGTAGAAGCCCAGGTCGGACAGGGGGCCGGAGAGGCCTGCCTCGTGGGCCCGGGACAGGAGGCGCGCCAGGTCCAGGATCAGGGGCGCGGCGAGCGCCGAGTCACAGCCCTGCCAGGTGGTCTGGAGGACCATGCGGGTGCCGAGGAAGCCGTCGAAGGCGATGTGGTCCCAGGCGGTCTTCCAGTCGCCGAGGGCGGGGACGTCGTCGATGTGGGTCTCGCCCTCGGGGGTGCCGCCCAGGCTGTCGGTCAGGACGCGCTCCTTGCCGGCGTTCTTGGCAGCGGCGGCGGCCGGGTCGGCGAGGGCGGCACCGTCGCCGCCGCCGAGCAGATTGGTGCCGGACCAGGCCCGGACGGCGAGCGCCCGCTGGGCGAACATCGGGCCCAGGACCGACCGGAGCAGGGTCTGCCCGGTCTTGCCGTCACGGCCCGCGTGAGGGAGCCCGGAGGCGGCGGCGAGGGAGGCGAGGGCCGGGTGGTGGAGACCGGCCGAGGGGGTGAAGTTCACGTAGGGGCAGCCCGCGCGGAGAGCCGCCGCCGCGTAGAGGGAGCTGGGCGGCAGGGCGGCGCCGGTGGCGGCGGGTTCCGTGGAGGCCACGTTCACCACCACGGCTCGGGTCAGCCCCCGGCGTCGTACGAAGTCGTCGATGTCGGCGGCGAAGGCGGCGATCAGTTCGTCGGGGGTGCGGGTGTCGCCCGGGAGGGGGCCGCCGGGCCTGATCTCCCGGTCGGCGGCGGCCAGTTCGGCGGCGATCGCGGCGGGGAGACCGTGCGGCAGGACGCCCCCGGCGGTCAGGGCCTCGGCGCGTTTTGGCAGGGGGCAGTCGACCGTGTCGTGGCCGCCGAAGACGAGGGAGGCCAGCGGCGGGAGGCCGGTGCCGGTGAAGAGGGGGGTCTCGGTGACCATGCCCGTCGGGGTGTGCAGGCCCGCCGCGACGGCCGCGCAGCCCGCGACGACGGTGGTGGCCACGGAACCGCGCGCTCCGATCAGCCAGACGCCGACGCCCGGCGGAGAATCGGGCACGGGCACGGACGCGGACATGGACACGGACATGGACACGGACATGGGCAGCCTCCTCGTCGAGCCGGTGAGCCGATAAGCCGGTGAGCCGAGCCAGTGAATCGAGCCAGTGATGGGGTGAAAGGGACAAGACGGCGGGCGGAGGTCCGGCGTCCCCCGCCCGCCGTCGCTCAGTCGCCCGGGGGCGAGTCCGCCCGGTCGGCGGCCCGCGCGGGCAGTTCCCTGATCCGGATGTCACGGAAGGACACCTGGTCGTCGGCCCCGTGGTTCTGGATGCCGAAGTGACCGTCGCGCAGGCTCCGTACCGGATCGGTGTTGGTGAAGTCGTTGATCTTCACGCCGTTGAGCCAGACGCGGAGACGCTCGCCCTCCACCCGGATCTCGTAGGTGTTCCACTCCCCCGGCGGGTTCAGCGCGCGGTCGCGCTTTCTGAGATCGGCGGAGCGGAAGCCGTAGACGGACCCGGTGGTGCGCTCGGGCACGTCGGTGGCGTCGATCTGGACCTCGTAGCCGTTGTTCACGGCCGACCAGGGGTCGTCCGAGGGCGGGAAGCCCACGAACACACCGGAGTTGTCGTCACCGGCGGCACCGGACATCCGCCAGTCGAGCTTCAGCGAGTACGAACCGAAGCTCCGGCCGGCGTACCAGAGCATGCCCATCCCGCCGGACGACGTGATCGTGCCGTCGTCGGACAGGGTGAAGGAGCCCGGACCTGCCTGCCGCCACGCCGAGAGCGAGTCGGCGGTGCCGTCGAAGAGCGGCCGGTAGCCGTTCTCCGGCCGGCAGTCGGCCTGGGACTCGCCGATCGCCCACCGGATGCCGCCCAGCAGATGCTGCCGGAAGGCGGGTTCGGCGAAGGACTCCTTGGTGTGGCCGCCGCCGGTGTAGAAGGCGCGGCCGCCCTGGTAGTTCTGGCACCAGGCGATCGGATGGTCGCCGTTCATGGTGCCGCCGCTGTACGACGACTCGTCGAGCGAGGCGAGGACATGGGCCCGCTCACGGGGGTTGGAGCGGTAGTTGTACCACTCGTCCGTACGGTTCCAGGTCGCGCCCAGACCGGCGGTGGCCGGGTGGGCGTGGTCCTCGATGTCGACCGTCGCGGGCTGGATCGCGGGGTGCGACTGGAAGTACGCGCCCGCGAGCCCGCCGTAGAAGGCCCAGTCGTACTCGGTGTCGGCGGCGGCGTGGATGCCGACGTACGCGCCGCCGCGTCTGATGTACCACTCGAACGCACCCTGTTGGGCCTCGTTCAGGACGTCACCGGTGGTCGAGAGAAACACGACCGCGTCGTAACGCCGCAGATTGCGGGCGGTGAAGGAACCCCCGTCCTCCGTGGCGTCGACCGCGAAGCCGTGGGCGGCGCCCAGTTCGCGCACGGCCGTGACGCCCTCGGGGATGGAGTCGTGCCGGAACCCGGCGGTCTTGGAGAACACCAGCACCCGGCGTTCGTCCTCATGGCCTCCGGAGCCTCCCGGACCTCCGGGGCCGCCGTGGCCCCCGGAGCCGGCCGCCTCATTCGACACGGCGGGCCCGGACACACAGCCGATCAGCAGGGCGGCGCCGGCCAGCGCGGTCAGCAGTCGTCGGTTCGTCGGCATGACGCCCCCTCACCGCTTCGTGAAGGTGAAGTCGTCCACGTCGAACAGGCCGCCGGAGCCGGTCCCCTTGAACACCAGGTAGAGCGTGGTGGTGCCGCGCGGGGCCTTGGAGAGGTTGGCGGTGACGTCCTGGAAGGTGTCCCAGCCGCCGGTCACCGGCACGGTCGTGCTGCCGAGGACCCGGCCGGTCGGGGAGCCCGCCCTGATCTCCAGCTTGCCGCCGGCGCCCCCGGAGGAGACACGCGCGGTGACCTTCGTGGCGTTGGAGAGGACGTACGGCTCGAAGGAGATCCAGTCGCCGTTGTCGATGTCCCCGACCGTCTTGCCGCCGTGCGCCGTGTCCTTGGACTGCACCGCGATGCCGGACGAGTCGCCGTAGTGCTCGGCCTGGCGGTGGGTGGGCTGGACCACGTTCTGGTCGTGGGTGGTGAGCGGGGCCTGGCCGCCGCCTCCGCCGTCGGTGTACTCGGCGTCGAAGACCCCGAAGATGTTGGCGTTCTCGTCGTGGCCGCCGTCGGCGCTGGTCTGGATGGTGCCGGTGCAGCCGTTGGCGGAGGTCACCGGGTGGCCGTGGCTGTCGTGGCCGAGGATGAAGGTGACCTTGACCTTGGCGCAGTCGATCGGGCGGCCGTCCTCCGGGTCGCTGACCTTCACCTTGAACGGTACGGCGTCCCCGAAGGCGAACAGCTGTCCGTCCGCGGGAAGTTGCAGCTCTACCTTGGGCGCGGTGTTGCCGACGACGATCCGTACGCTCGCGCTGCCGGTGCGGCCCGTGGTGTCCTTCGCGGTCACGGTCGCCGTGTAGGTGCCGTTCTTCTTGTAGGTGTGCCTCGGGTTCGCGGCCGTGGACGTGGAGCCGTCGCCGAAGTCCCAGCTGTAGGTGAGGGCGTCGCCGTCCTGGTCGCTGGTGCCCTCGGAGGAGAAGCGGACCTTCAGTTTCGCCTGGCCGGAGGTGCGGTCGGCCGTGGCGGCGGCGACCGGGGAGTGGCCGTCGGTGGCGTTCTCGATCCGGTAGAGGGCGGAGTGCTCGTCGCCGCCGAACCAGGAGATGCCGTAGTCGAGGACGTACAGCGCGCCGTCCGGGCCGAAGGCCATGTCCATGATCTGGGTGCCGGTCCAGGGCACGTTGTCGATCGACTGGACGGTGCCGTCGGTGTCGCTGCTGATCCGCTTGATCCAGCGGCGGCCGAACTCACCGGCGAAGAAGTCGCCGTCGTACGCCTCGGGGAACTTCACCAGGGAGTCGAGCGCGGCGTCGTAGTGGTAGACCGGGCCGCCCATGGGGGACTCGGAGCCGTCGCCGAACTCCGGGACGGAGGCCCCGTTGTACGGGATCCAGGCGGGCTCGGCGGGCGGCAGGTCGGTGAGGCCGGTGTTGTTGGGCGAGGTGTTCTTCGGGGCCGCGCAGTCGAAGGCGGCGCCCGAGGTGCCGGTGGCGAAGTCGTAGTCGACGTAGGCGTCGTTCTTGCCGGTGCAGTACGGCCAGCCGAAGTTGCCCGGCTTGGTCACCCGGGCGAACTCGACCTGTCCGGCCGGGCCGCGCGACGGGTTGGCCGCGCCGGCGTCGGGGCCGTACTCGCCGACGTAGAGGATGCCGGTCTTCTTGTCGACGCTGAAGCGGAACGGGTTGCGGAAGCCCATCGCGTAGATCTCGGGGCGTGTCTTGTCCGTGCCGGGCGCGAAGAGGTTGCCTTCGGGGACGGAGTACGAACCGTCGGCGGCGACCTTGACGCGCAGGATCTTGCCGCGCAGGTCGTTGGTGTTGCCGGAGGTGCGCTGGGCGTCGAAGGCCGGGTTGCGGTTCGCGCGTTCGTCGATGGGGGTGAAGCCGTCCGACTGGAACGGGTTGCTGTCGTCGCCCGTCGACAGATACAGGTTGCCCGCCGCGTCGAAGTCGATGTCGCCGCCGACATGGCAGCAGATGCCCCGGGAGGCCGGGACGTCGAGGATCTTCGTCTCGCTGGCGGCGTCGAGGGTGCCGTCGGTCTTCAGGACGAAGCGGGAGAGCCGGTTGACACCGTCGAAGGGCGCGAAGTCGGCTGCCGTACCGGTCTCGGGGGCGTCACCGGCCGGGGTGTTCAACGGGGGCGCGTAGTACAGGTAGATGAAGCGGTTGTCGGCGAAAGCCGGGTCGACGCCTATGCCCTGAAGGCCCTCCTCGTCATGGGAGTACACGTCGAGCTTGCCCGCGAGCCGGGTGTTGCCCGCCGCGTCGGTCAGGCGGAGTTCGCCGTCGCGCGAGGTGTGCAGGACCGAGCGGTCGGGGAGGACGGCGAGCGACATGGGCTCGCCGACCTCCGGTTCGCCCTTGGCGAGCGTGACCTGCTGGAAGTCCTCGGCGGCAGCGGCGGGGACCTTCGGTTCGGCGTCGGCCGCGCCCGCCGCCGGTGCGGTGAGGGACAGCGAGGCGCCCGCGAGCAGCAGTCCGCTCAGCAGGGCGATCGGCCCGCGCACGCGGCGGCGTCTGAAGGGGCTGGTGGCGCTGGTGGGGTGTCTGGTGTCGTCGTACGGGTGCACGAAATGCCTCCAGTAAGGGGCTGGTCGTACGGAGGTGTACGGGTGTGTGCGGTACGCCGGGGTGCGCCGTCACCCCGGAAGACAGAGGTTCGTCACTCGTGGCCGACTACTCGTGGTCGGCTCATCGTGTGCTACTCGTGGCCGGCTACTCGTTGCCGCCGAACGCCGCGTCGAACGAGGCCGTCGGCGGTTCGAAGTCGAACGCCTTGAGGTGGGTCAGGGCCTCGGGGGCGCCCTGGAGCCGGTCCATGCCGGCGTCCTCCCACTCGACGGAGATCGGGCCCTTGTAGTCGATCGAGCGGAGCATCCGGAAGACGTCCTCCCAGGGCACGTCGCCGTGACCGGCCGACACGAAGTCCCAGCCCCGGCGCGGGTCCCCCCACGGCAGATGCGAGCCGAGGCGGCCGTTGCGGCCGTCGAGGCGCTTGCGGGCCTCCTTGCAGTCGACGTGGTAGATCCGGTCGCGGAAGTCCCAGAGGAAGCCGACCGGGTCGAGGTCCTGCCACACGAAGTGCGAGGGGTCGAAGTTCAGGCCGAACGCCGGACGGTGGTCGACGGCCTCCAGAGCGCGCTGGGTCGTCCAGTAGTCGTACGCGATCTCACTCGGGTGGACCTCGTGGGCGAACCGCACGCCCTGCGCGTCGAAGACGTCGAGGATCGGGTTCCAGCGCATCGCGAAGTCGTCGTAGCCGCGCTCGATCATCGACTCGGGGGCGGGCGGGAACATGGCGACCAGATGCCAGATGGCGGAGCCGGTGAAGCCGATGACGGTGTCCACGCCGAAGGCGGCCGCGGCGCGCGCGGTGTCGGCCATCTCGGCGGCGGCCCGCTGTCGTACGCCCTCCGCCTCGCCGTCGCCCCAGATGCGGGCGGGCAGGATGGCCCGGTGACGCTCGTCGATGATGGCGTCGCAGACGGCCTGGCCCACCAGGTGGTTGGAGACGGCCCAGCACTTCAGGCCGTACTTCTCCAGGAGTTGGTGGCGGGAGTCGAGGTACGACGGGTCGGCGAGGGCCTTGTCGACCTCGAAATGGTCGCCCCAGCAGGCGAGTTCGAGGCCGTCGTAGCCGAAGTCGCGAGCGAGGCGGCAGACCTCTTCGAGGGGGAGGTCGGCCCACTGGCCGGTGAAGAGCGTGAAGTCGCGCGGCATGGCTTGGTGCCTCCTCAGACCGCTGTGGGGGTGGGGGACGGGGTGTGGGTGGGCGCGTGGGTCGGGGTGTAGACGGAGTTCTTCTCGGCGCTCTCCTCGACCGCCGCGAGTACGCGCTGCACCTGGAGCCCGTCGGCGAAGGACGGGTCGGGCCGCCGGCCCTCCGCGACGGCGTGGACCAGGTCGCGGGCCTGGTGGACGAAGGTGTGCTCGTAGCCGAGGCCGTGGCCCGGCGGCCACCAGGCGTCCAGGTAGGGGTGGTCGGGCTCGGTGACGAGGATGCGGCGGAAGCCGGCGTGGGCGGCGGGTTCGGTGTGGTCGTGGTAGGCGAGTTCGTTGAGGCGTTCCAGGTCGAAGGCCAACGAGCCGCGCTCACCGTTGAGTTCGATGCGCAGGGCGTTCTTGCGGCCGGTGGCGAAGCGGGTGGCCTCGAAGGAGGCGACGGCGCCGGAGGCGAGGCGGCCGGTGAACAGGGCCGTGTCGTCGACGGTGACCGCGCCGCGTCCGGCGGTGCCGCCGGAGGACGCGAGACCGCTGGACGCCCCGGCGGGCAGGGGCCGTTCCCGTACGAAGGTCTCCATCAGCGCGGAGACCCCGACCACCGGCTCGCCCGCCAGGTACTGGGCGAGGTCGACGATGTGGGCGCCCAGGTCACCGAGGGCACCGGACCCCGCCGACTCCTTGCGCAGCCGCCAGGTGAGGGGGGCCTCCGGGTCCACCAGCCAGTCCTGGAGGTACGTCACCCGCACATGCCGCAGGGCGCCCAGCCGCCCCTCGGCGATCATGCGGCGGGCGAGTGCGGTGGCGGGCACCCGGCGGTAGTTGAAGCCGACCATCGCCAACTTGCCGTGCGCGTACGCCTCTTCGGCAGCCGCCGCCATGGCCTCCGCCTCCGCGACCGTGTTGGCGAGGGGCTTCTCGCAGAGCACGTGCTTGCCTGCGGCGAGCGCGGCGAGGGCGATCTCGGCGTGGCTGTCGCCGGGGGTGCAGATGTCCACGAGGTCGATGTCGTCCCGGGCGACCAGCGCCCGCCAGTCGGTCTCCGTGTCCGCCCATCCGTGCCGGTCCGCCATGGCCCGGACCGCGTCGCCGTCCCGGCCGCACACGGCGGCGAGCACGGGGGTGAACGGGAGATCGAAGACCCGCCCCGCCGTGCGCCACCCCTGGGAGTGCGCGGCGCCCATGAAGGCGTAGCCGACCATCCCGACCCGGAGCGCCGGTTTCCCTGGCCCCCCGGCGATCCCGGCGGGCCAGGTGCCGACGCTCGGGCCGGCGGTGGCCGCCGCCTCGGGAGGCCGCCTCGGGAGGCCGAACCCGGCCGCCGCGTCGCCGACGCGGGAGACGACAGTGACCGCCGCCTCGGGAGGGGAGCCCACCTCGGACACCGCCCCGGAACCCGAACCGAGGCCGACTGCCGCCCCGGAACCCGGACCGATACCAGGTACCTCCCCCGAACCCGAACCGAGGCCAGCCGCCGCCCCCGAACCCGGACCGAGGCCGGCCGCCGCCCCCGAACCCGAACCGTCACCAGCCACCGCCCCCGAACCCGAACCGAGGCCGGCCGCCGCCCCCGAACCCGGACCGAGGCCGGCTGCCTCCCCGGAATCCGGACCGACACCAGCGCCCGCCCCGGGGCCCGGAGCGATACCAGGTGCCGCCTCGCGGAGGGCGCCGGGAGCAGCCGCGGTCCCGGCCTGGTGGCCGGTATCGGCCGCCGCCCCGGGCCGGGCCGCGGCCACGGTCGGCGTTCCTCCGCCACCCGCGGTGTTCCCGCCTCCGGTGCTGCCGTCCGCCCCGGCGTCCGGCCCCGGGGCTCCCGACCCTTCCGCCTCGGCCTGGTCGGGCTGCTGCGGCTGTCCCATGCGTGTGTCCTCCTCGTGGTCGCGCGGTGGGGGGTGGGGGGTGGGGCGCGGCCCGGTGGTCCGGGGCAGCGTCCTGCCCGGGTTCCGGTCCCGGTCGGGCCCGTCCGGCGGGACTCGTCACTTGAAGCCGGTCGGCATGTACTGGTCGACGTTGTCCTTGTCGACGACCGCCGAGTAGAGCGTGAGCGAGGCCGGGATCTCGAACTCCGCGAGACCGCCGACGCCCTTGCCCTGGCCGAGGGCGCGGGCGAGGTCGATCGCGGAGGCGGCCATGGTCGGCGGGTAGAGGACGGTGGCCTTCAGCACCCCGTCGTCCTTCTTGATCGCCTGGAACGCGGAGAGCGCGCCCGCGCCGCCGACCATCAGGAAGTCGTCGCGCCCGGCCTGCTCGATGGCGCGCAGGGCGCCCACGCCCTGGTCGTCGTCGTGGTTCCACAGCGCGTCGAAGTTCGACTGCGCCTGGAGGAGTTGGGCCATCTTGGCCTGCCCCGACTCCACCGTGAAGTCGGCGGCCTGCCGGGCCACCTTCTTGATGTTGGGGTAGTTCTTCAGCGCGTCGTCGAAGCCCTGGGTGCGCTGCTTGGTCAGCTCCAGGTTGTCGAGTCCGGCCAGTTCGATGACCCGGGCGTCGCTCTTGTCCTTGAGCTGTTCGCCGATGTAGTGCCCGGCGTTGAGGCCCATGCCGTAGTTGTCGCCGCCGATCCAGCAGCGGTACGCCTGCGGGGAGTTGAAGATCCGGTCGAGGTTGACGACGGGAATGCCGGCCCGCATCGCCTTGAGGCCGACCTGGGTGAGCGCCTTGCCGTCGGCCGGCAGCACCACCAGGACGTCGACCTTCTTGTTGATGAGGGTCTCGATCTGGCCGATCTGCTGGGCGGTGTCGTTGGAGCCCTCGGTGATCTCCAGGGTGACGTCCTCGTACCGCTCGGCGCGGCTCTTGGCGTTCTGGTTGATCGCGTTGAGCCAGCCGTGGTCGGCCTGCGGTCCGGCGAAGCCGATGGTGACCGCCTTGCCGGGCTTGTCGTCGGAGGCGGGCTGCTCGTTCGCGGCCGGGTCGCCCTTGGTCTCATTGCTGGTGCAACCGGTGAGGAGGGCGCCGGCCGAGACGGCGGCGGTCCCGAAGAGCAGTCCTCTACGGCTGGTGAACTGTGACATGGCGGTGGACCTTTCCGGTTGCGGCTCTTCCCGTCGGCTCTTCGGGGTGGCAGGTCTTCGGGGTGGCGGATCGCCCGGGTGACGGATCGCTCGGGTGGCGGATCTTCCGGGTGGCGGATCTGCTGGGTCAGGTCGTGCTGGCCGTGCGTCGCTGGACCAGGACCGCGGCGACGATGATCGCGCCCTTGGCGATCTGCTGGACGTCGCTCTGCAGGTTGTTGAGCGCGAAGATGTTGGTGATCGTGGTGAAGATCAGGACGCCGAGGACGGAGCCGGTGATGGTGCCCCGGCCGCCGGTGAGCAGGGTGCCGCCGATGATCGCGGCGGCGATGGCGTCGAGTTCGTAGAGGTTGCCGTTGGTGTTCTGGCCCGAGCCGGAGAGCACGATCAGCAGGAACGCGGCGATGCCACAGCACAGTCCGGAGAGCAGATAGAGGTAGAGCCGCTGGCGGCGGACGTCGATGCCCGCGAGCCGGGCCGCCTCCGCGTTGCCGCCGACGGCGACCGTGCGGCGGCCGAAGGTGGTGCGGTTCAACACGAGCCACCCGATGATCGTCACGAACGCGAAGACCAGGACGAGCGGCGGGATGCCGAGGATGTACGCGTCGCGTTCGCCGAGGTCCAGGATGGCGTCGACGCTGACGACCTGGGTGCTGCCGTCGGTGATCTGCAGGGCGAGACCGCGGGCCGAGGCGAGCATGGCGAGGGTGGCGATGAAGGGGACCATCCCGCCGTAGGCGATGAGCAGCCCGTTCACCAGGCCGCAGCCGACGCCGACGATCACCGCAGTGAAGAGGATGCCGGCGAAGCCGTACTCCTGCGTGGCCACGGTCGTCGCCCATACGGAGGCCAGGGCGACGATCGCGCCCACGGACAGGTCGATGCCGCCGGAGGTGATGACGAAGGTCATGCCGACGGTGACGACACCGATCACCGAGGCCTGGGTGAGGACGAGTTGGAGGTTGCGGGTGTCGAGGAACTCGTCGGGCTTGGTGATACCGCCGATGAGGATCAGCGCGGCGAGGACGCCGAGGAGGGAGAGGGTGCGGACGTCGGCCCGGAACAGCATGGTCCGCCAGGCCGGGGGCCCGCTCGCCGCGGGGGCCTTGTCGATGCTGTCCCGGGGCGGGGACACGGGCTGGGTCATGACGCCGGGCTCCCTTCACCGGTCACGGGGCTGCCCGCGTCCGTCACGGGCCTCCCGGCACCGGGCACGGGGCTCCCCGCTCCGGCCACCGGGCTTCCATCACTGGCCACCGGGCTTCCTTCCATCACGAGGTCGAGGACACGGTGTTCGTCGAGTTCACGGGCGGGCGCGGTGTGGACGACCCGGCCCTCGCGCAGGACGAGCACCCGGTCGGCGAGGCCGAGGACTTCGGGCACCTCGCTGGAGACCAGCAGCACGGCGAGCCCTTCGTCGGCGAGCCGGCGCACCACCGCGTACAGCTCGGCGCGGGCGCCCACGTCGACGCCCCGGGTGGGTTCGTCGAGCAGCAGCACCCGGCAGCCGC
Source organism: Streptomyces sp. NPDC107538 (assembly GCF_055657445.1). NCBI lineage: Bacteria > Bacillati > Actinomycetota > Actinomycetes > Kitasatosporales > Streptomycetaceae > Streptomyces > Streptomyces sp. NPDC107538. Next base: position 466,170 of record NZ_JBVKAY010000006.1, read on the forward strand.
GCAGCAGCCAGCGGGCGAGCACGGCCTTCTGCTGGTTGCCTCCGGAGAGGGTGCGTACGGGGACGTCCGGGTTGTCGGGGCGCAGCGACAGCTCGCGGGTCGCGGCCCGTGCGGCGCGGTGTTCGGCGCCGCGGTCGATCCAGCCGACGCGGGCGAAGCGGGACACCGAGGACACGGAAACGTTTCTGGTGACTGACTCCAGCATCAGCAGCCCCTGTGCCTTGCGCTCCTCAGGGGCGAGCCCGAGCCCGGCCCGTACGGCGGCGCGTACGCTGCCCAGCCTCAACTGCCGCCCGTTGACGCTCACTTGACCGGCGGTAGGCCTACGCGCCCCGTAGATCGTCTCCAGGATCTCCGACCGTCCCGAGCCGACCAGTCCGGCGAGGCCCACGATCTCGCCGGGCCGTACGTCCAGGTCGAGCGGCTCGAACTCACCGGCGCGTGCCAGTCCCCGTACCTCCAGCACGGGCGTGGCGTCGGCCGGCGGCGCGGGTGGCCGGTCGGGGAAGACGTATTCGACGTTTCGCCCGGTCATCAGTGCCACGACCTCGCGCGTCGGGGTGGACTTCGCGGGCAGCCCGCCCGCCACGGCCCGCCCGTCCTTCAGTACGGTCACCCGGTCGCCGATCCGCCGGATCTCCTCCAGGCGGTGCGAGATGTAGACGACGGCCACCCCGGCCGCGGTCAGGTCCCCCACGATCCTGAACAGGTTGTCGACCTCGTCCGGGTCGAGCGCGGCGGACGGCTCGTCCATCACGATCAGCCGTACGTCGTGGGAGAGCGCCCGCGCCATGGACACGATCTGCTGCTGGGCGGCTGACAACTCCCCGACCAGCCGCGCCGGATCGACCTCCGGGTGCCCAAGTCGCTTGAGGAGCGCGGCGGTCGACGTACGGGCCGCCTTTCCCCGTACGACGAATCCGGCGGCCGTGGGCTCGTGCCCGAGGTGGACGTTCTCGGCCACCGACAGGCCCTCCACCAGGTCGAGTTCCTGGTAGATGGTGGCGATGCCGAGGCGCATGGCGGCGATGGGGGACTTCAGGGTGACGGGTTCGCCCTGCCAGGTGATGGTGCCGTCGTCGGGCTGGTGGGCGCCGGCCAGGATCTTGATCAGGGTGGACTTCCCGGCGCCGTTCTGGCCGAGCAGACAGTGCACCTCGCCGGCCTGGACGTCGAGGTCGACGCCGTCCAGGGCCCGGACTCCGGGGAACGACTTGGTGATGCCGGACATGGTGAGCAGCGGTGGTTCTGGTGCCATGAGTTCCCCTTGGCGGGCGTGCGGGCCGGTTGCAGGGCGAATCCGCTTGCTGGGCAGGCGTGTTCGGGCAGAGCAGAGCAGGGCAGAGTGCAGTGTGGTGCTGGTGATCGCTGTCGATGCTGTCGCTGACGCGGACCTACACGGAGTGGTACGGGCTCACGCGGGTGAGAACAGATGGTCGCTGATGAGGCGGGCCGCGCCGATGACTCCGGCGGTGGGCCCCAACTCCCCCAGCACGATGGGCAGATTGCCGGTCGCGAGGGGCAGTGACTGGCGGTAGACCTGGGTGCGGATGGCGGCGAGCAGGGTGTGGCCGAGGCCGGTCACCCCGCCGCCGATGACCACCAGGCCGGGGTTGAAGAAGCTGACGAGTCCGGCGATGACCTGGCCGGTGCGGTTGCCGCCCTCGCGTATCAGGTCGAGGGCGGTGGCGTCACCGGCGGCGGCCGCGGCGGCCACGTCGACGGCGGTGAGGGTGCCGCCCGTCTCCAGACGGGTGGCGAGTTCCGCCGAAAGTCCCTGCTGGGCGGCGTCCTTGGCGTCCCGGGCGAGCGCGGCCCCGCTGAAGTGGGCCTCCAGGCAGCCCCGGTTGCCGCAGGCGCAGGGGCGGCCGTCCGGTACGGCGAGGATGTGCCCGATGTCGCCGGCGCTGCCCGTCGTACCGCGGTGGACCTCGCCGCCGACGACGATGCCGCAGCCTATGCCGGTGCCGATCTTGACGCAGAGGAAGTCGCCCACGGAACGGGCCACGCCCGCGTGCTGCTCCCCCATGGCCATCAGGTTCACGTCGTTGTCGACCATGACGGGACAGCCGAGTTCCTGGCTGAGCGCCTCGCGCACCGGGAACCCGTCCCAGCCCGGCATGATCGGCGGGGCGACGGGGACGCCCTCGGGAAAGCGGACCGGTCCGGGGACGCCGATACCGGCGCCGTCGAACCCCTCCGCGAGCCCCGAGGCCCTCAACTTGGCCGCCATGGCCAGCACTTGCTCGAAGACGGCGACGGGGCCGTCCCGTACGTCCATCGGCTGGTTGATGTGCCCGAGGATCTCCAACTCGGCGTTGGTGACGGCCACATCGATCGAGGTGGCGCCGATGTCGACGCCGAGAAAACGGAGTTGGGGGTTGAGCCGGATGTTGTGCGACCGGCGGCCACCGCGCGAGGCGGCGAGCCCGTCGGCCACGACCAGTCCCGTCTCCAGGAGCCGGTCCACCTCCACGGCCAGCTTCGACCGCGAGAGATCCACCCGATCCCCCAGCTGCGCCCGCGAGTTGGGCCCCCCGTCCCGCAACAGCCGCAACAGCCGTGCCTGATGCGCGTTCGCGGGCCGAGCCGTCATCCGTCTCACAAGCCCCTCCCCGCCTCTTGGCTCCGCCGTGCGTGCCTTTCGAGGGGAACGTAGCAGCGGATGCCCGACCCGGGAAGAAGTCTCGCAGGAATTACCGCAGACTTTCTCCACTGAGAGGACAAAGAGAGCCGTACGCGTGCGGCCCGGCTACTTCTCCCGCTCGTGATACGTCTTCCGCGTGTGTTCCGTGTGGGCGCGCATGACCTCCGTCGCGCGGGACTCGTCGCGGGCGGCGATGGCGGCGATCAGGTCGCGGTGTTCGATCCAGGACTGGTGGCCGCGTTGGCGGGCGACGGGGGTGTAGTACCAGCGGACACGGCGGTCGACCTGGGCGGCGAGTTCGGCGAGGACCGTGTTGCCGGCCAGTTCCATCACCTTGGCGTGGAAGCGGGCGTTGAGGGCGACGGCCGCGTCGACGTCGTCGGCCTCGACGGCCCGTTCGCCCTCCGCGCAGAGCTCCTCCAGGGCCGTGATGCCCGCCGTGCCGGCGTTCGCCGCGGCGAGGCGGGCGGCCTCGGCCTCCAACAAGGTGCGGACGGTGAGGAGTTGGTCGGCCTCGGCCTCCGTCGGCTCGTGCACGAAGGCGCCCTGGGCGGGCCGGAGGTCGACCCACCCCTCGGTGTTGAGGCGCTGCAGGGCCTCGCGCACGGGCTGCCGGGAGACCCCGAGGTGCCCGGCGAGTTCGCTCTCGACGAGGTGCTGGCCGGGGCGCAGCGCGCGCGTGGTGATGAGTTCGAGCAGGGCCTCGTAGACACGGTCGCGCAGTGGGCCGGGGCGTTCGAGCCTGGGCACGGCTCCTTGCGGAAGTCCTGCCGACAACATCGCGGTCCCCCTTCGAGCGCCACCGGGCACTGCAAACGGAAAGTCGGTAAAGGCCAGTCAAAGGCAAAGGCCAGTATGAATTGTCTTTCGTCTACAGTCTACGACCCGCCATGGCCAGGGAACCGACGCGTATGCCTCGTCACACCGCCGTCACCGCGCCCCGAACGCCCTGCTCACGGGCAGCGGACGACCTGACCCGCGTACGACAGGTTGCCGCCGAAGCCGAAGAGCAGCACGGGGTCGCCGCTGGTGATCTCGCCGCGTTCGACGAGCTTGGAGAAGGCGAGGGGGATGCTCGCGGCCGAGGTGTTGCCGGACTCGACGACATCGCGGGCGACGACGGCGTTCACCGCGCCGATCTTCTCGGCGAGGGGCTCGATGATCCGCAGGTTGGCCTGGTGGAGGACGACCGCGGCGAGGTCGGCGGGGGTGAGCCCGGCCTTCTCGCAGGCCGCGCGGGCGAGGGGCGGCAGCTTGGTGGTGGCCCAGCGGTAGACGCTCTGCCCCTCCTGCGCGAAGCGCGCGGGGGTGCCCTCGATCCGTACGGCGTTGCCCATCTCGGGCACCGATCCCCACAGCACGGGCCCGATGCCGGGCTCTTCGGCGGCCTCGACGACGGCCGCGCCCGCCCCGTCCCCGACGAGGACGCAGGTGGTGCGGTCGGTCCAGTCGGCGACCTCGGACATCTTGTCGGCGCCGACGACGAGCGCCCGGGTGGCGGCGCCCGCGCGCACGGCGTGGTCGGCGGTGGCGAGGGCGTGGGTGAACCCGGCGCAGACGACGTTGACGTCCATGGCGGCCGGGTTCGGGATGGAGAGCCGGTTGGCGACCCGGGCCGCCATGTTCGGGGAGCGGTCGACGGCGGTGGAGGTGGCGACCACGACCAGGTCGATGGCCTCCGGGCCGAGGCCGGCCGCGGCGAGCGCCTTGGCGGCGGCGTGCCCGGCGAGTTCGTCGACCGGCTCGTCGGGTCCCGCGATGTGCCGGGTGTGAATGCCCACACGGCTCGTGATCCACTCGTCACTGGTGTCGACCATGCTCGCCAGATCCTCGTTGGTGAGGATTTTGGCGGGCTGGTAGTGGCCGACGGCGGCGATCCGCGAGCCGTTCATGGGTGGTTCCCCTCGTTCCTGTGGTCAGCGGGATCCACCAGTCTGATCAGTGACTCACGGGTACGAGGGCGGGTGAGGCGACAGTAAAGGGCGGCCCGAGTTGTGGGCTTCTGTCAGAGCCGCGACGAGTTCCGGCCACGTGGCGCGTGTGTTGCGGTGACCGCGCTCACGCCCCGGCGCTAACGACGGCCCGAGATGTTCCTGGCGGGCACGGGGCCGGTGCCGGGCCGGTGTCCGGTGTAGCGCGGTCGGCGGCCGGGCGCCGCGTAGGCGAGGTGTACGAGGCGGGAGTGTTCCTGCCGCATGTGCATCAGGGACTCCAGGATGTATCCGACGAGCAGGACGAGCACCGCGATCGTCATGATCGCGGCGGCGAGGATCGCCGTGGGGATGCGCGGCACGGTGCCCGTGCGGACGAAATCGGCGATGACGGGGATGCCGAGGACGACCGAGACGAAGGCCAGGACTCCCGCGACCACGGTGTGGACGAGCGAAGGCCGCTCGCGCCGGGCGAGGTCGAGGATGACCCGCAGGATGCGCCAGCCGTCCCGGAAGGTGCGCAGTTTGCTCTCGCTCCCCGCGGGCCTGACCCGGTAGTCCACCTCCACCTCGGCCGTGGGCAGCCGGAGGTGGAGCGCGTGGATGGTCATCTCGGTCTCGGTCTCGAACTGGCGGGCCAGCGCCGGGAAGGACTTGACGAAGCGGCGCGAGAAGACGCGGTAGCCGCTCAGCATGTCGGTCACGTCGTTGCCGAACAGGGACCGCACCGCACCGGTGAGCAGCCTGTTGCCGGTCGCGTGCCCCGCCCGGTAGGCGGCGCTGACGGTCTCCCGGCGGGCGCCGACCACCTGGTCGTACGGCCCGTCGAAGAGCAGGTCGACCAGGTCGCGCGCCCGGGACGCGTCGTAGGTGTCGTCGCCGTCGATGAGCAGCAGGGCGTCGGCGTCGACATCGGCGAAGGCCCGGCGGATGACGTTGCCCTTCCCCTTGCGCGGTTCCTCGCGGACGATGGCTCCCGCCTCACGGGCGACCTCCACCGTGCGGTCGGTCGAGGCGTTGTCGTACACGTAGATCTCCGCCTCGGGGAGCGCCATCCTCAGGTCGCGCACCACCTTGCCGACGGCGGCCTCCTCGTTGTGGCACGGCACGACACACGCGATCGTCGGTTGCACAGCCGCTCCTTACCTGACCCGCCGTCGGATGGCGACAGCACTACGGATGACGACGCAATTTCGGATGATGATGAGAAATAATGCGTTATGGGCGCGCCCGGACGGTCGGGACGCGCCGGGTCGTTACTCTCGCCGTGTGCTGGTCCTCGTATCCATGGCGCTGCGTGTGCGTGATGCCGTCCGGGGCGTCTGGCGCGAGGCCGCCAAGTTCGGGGCCGTCGGGGCGCTGGCCTTCGTGGTGGACAACGGCGGCTACAACCTGCTGGTGTTCGGTCTTCCCGGCGGCGCGGAGGGCGGGGTGATGCGGTCCGCCCCGGTACGGGCGTCCGTCGTCGCGACGGCCGCCGCGGCGCTCTTCAGCTGGGCGGGGAACCGGTACTGGACCTACCGCCACCGGCATCGCGAGAACATGACGCAGGAACTGGCCCTCTTCCTGTTCGTGAACGTGGTCGGTGTCGCCATCACCGCGGGCACGGTCTTCGCCTCACGGCATCTGCTCGGGCTGGAATCGATGGGCAGCGACAACGCCGCCCGCGTCTTCGGCTGGGCCCTCGCCACCCTGTTCCGCTTCTTCACCTACCGGCGCTACGTCTTCGTCGCACCCTGAACCGTGTCGCACCCTGAACCGCGTCGCGCCCCGATCCGCCGCATGCCATATCCGCCGCATGCCCGATCCGCTTCGCGCCCGCCCCGGACGTCCCCGCCGACGCTGTTAGCATCCGCCGCATGGGACAAAAGGTGCGCATTCGGGGCGAAAAGCGCTGGACCTGGTGGCTGACCGCTGTCGCCGTGGCGTGTTGCCTGGCCACGACCGTCGTCTTCATTCCCGGGTTCATGAGTCCCGACAGCATCGACCAGCTCCGGCAGGCCATGGGCAGGACGCCGCTGACCGACTGGCATCCGCCCGTGCTGAGTTTGGTGTGGCGCGCGCTGATCGCCGTCACCGGTACGCCCGCGTCCATGGCCGTCCTCCAGTCCGTCGTCCTCTGGGGCGCGTTGTGGGTGCTCGCCCGGTGCGTCTGGGAGATGACCGCGAGCCGTGCCGGTTCGCTCGCCGTCCTCGCTCTCGGGCTGACTCCCCCCGTACTGACGTTCGTCGGCGTGGTGTGGAAGGACGTGCACGCGGCCTACGCGCTGTTGGCGGCCTGCGCGGTGGCGTTCGTCGGGCTGCGGCTGCGGGACCGCGGTCTGTCCCGCGGGATGCGCTGGGCTCTGCTCTGGCTGGGCGTGCTCTTCCTCGCCTACGCCGTGCTCGTGCGCAAGAACGCCTTCCTCGCCGCGATTCCGATGTTCGTCCTGCTCGTCCTCGCGCTGTGGCGGTCTCCCGGGCGCCGTACATGGGCCGCGTGCACGGCGGCGCTGGTGGCCGGAGTCGTGCTGCCCGCCGCCGCGATCTCCTTGATCGCGCGGCCCGTACAGACGGACCAGGGCGCGCAGATCGTGCTCGACGACCTCGTCCACGTGCTGACCGTGGAGGAACTGCGGTCGGCCGACGTCCGGCCGGAGCTGCGGGACCGTCTGGTGGCCGCCGCCGAGAAGTGCGACCGTGTCGACGCCCTGTCGGACGCCTACTGGGCCTGCTACCAGCGCTCACCGGACGGACTGGCCCGGGACGCGGACCAGCTCACCTCCCTGTGGCTGCGCGAGATGCGCGGGCACGTCTCCGGCTATCTCCAGTACCGGCTGCGGGTCTTCACCGCCCTGCTCTTCGAGACGGGCTACGTGTACCAGTACGGAGTCTTCGGCAACGACCTCGGTGTCGAAGTGGCCCGCCCCCGGCTGGAGGCCACCCTCGCCTCGTACGTCAACGGCGTGGCCACCGATCTGCGGCCGCTCTTCCGTGGCTGGTTCTGGCTCGCCGTCGCGCTGGTGCTGGCCGTCCGTCCGGGCAGGGGGAGGTTCGCCCTGCCGATCCGGGCGCTGGGCATCAGCTCGTTGGCCTATGTGCTCGGCTATCTGCCCATCGTGCCGGCGACGAACTACCGCTACGTCTACTGGCCGGCGCTCGCCTGCGCGTTCGGTCTCCTGCTGCTCTGGCTGGACCGCGCCACCCCCGACCGGACCACGGCCGGCTCCGGCGTCCGGCACGACAGCGCCGCCGTCACCCTCCCCACCGCGGTGACGGCGGCGCATCGGCCGACGGCCTCCGAGGAGCAGTCCCCGAGGTGAGGGTGCCGATGCGAGGATGCCGATGCCGAAGCCGGGGTCCCGGCATCGGCATCGGCATCGGACAGCGCGGTCCCGGCACTCACCCGGTGAAGAGTTGCGTGGCCTTCCGTACGAGTTCGTACAGTCCGTAGGCGAGCGGGACGCCCACCCAGATCCAGGCAAAGATGATCAAGGGGCGCCGGTCAGGCGGATTCGGACTGCTGTCGCTGGACGACATCGGCGGCCTCCCTCGGGGCGGGGATGTGGAAGCGGGGGTGGACGGGGCGGACCAGCTCGTTGGCGACGAAGCCGACGACGAGCAGCCCGATCATGATGAAGAAGGACGTGCCGTAGAGGTCGGCGCCGGACTTGCCCGCCTCCTCCTGCCGGTCCGCGATCCAGTTGACGATCAGCGGTCCGAGGACACCGGCGGTGGACCAGGCGGTGAGCAGCCGGCCGTGGATGGCGCCGACCTGGTAGGTACCGAAGAGGTCCTTGAGGTAGGCGGGGATCGTGGCGAACCCGCCGCCGTAGAAGGACAGGATCACCAGGGCGCAGACGATGAACAGCGGCTTGGAGGAGTCGCCGAACTGCGCGATCAGCAGATACATCAGCGCGCCGACGCCGAGGTAGACGCGGTAGATGTTCTTGCGTCCGATCAGGTCGGACGTGGACGACCAGACGATACGGCCGGTCATGTTGGCCGCGGAGAGCAGCGCCACGAAGCCCGCCGCGGCGGTGACGGTGACCGGGGTGGAGGAGTCGGCGAAGAAGTCCGTGATCATCGGGGCGGCCTTCTCCAGGATGCCGATGCCCGCGGAGACGTTCATACAGAGGATGACCCACAGGCACCAGAACTGCGGGGTGCGGATGGCGTTGCGGGCCGAGACCTGCGGGCCCTCCAGGACGCTCGGCCCGCTGTCGACCGGCTTCTCGGTGCGCGGCACCCTGACCAGCAGCACGCCGAGCAGCATGAAGACGGCGTACGACAGTCCGTGCACCAGGAAGGCGAGGGCGATGCCGGAGGAGTCGGAGCCGAAGGACTCCAGCATCTGGGCGGACCACGGCGAGGCGATGAGCGCGCCGCCGCCGAAGCCCATGATCGCGATGCCGGTGGCCATGCCGGGCCGGTCCGGGAACCACTTGATCAGGGTGGAGACGGGCGAGATGTAGCCGATGCCGAGGCCTATGCCGCCGACGAAGCCGTAGCCGAAGACGATCAGCCAGTACTGCTCGGTGGCCGCGCCGAGCGAGGCGATCAGGAAGCCGGAGGAGAAGCAGATCAGCGCGACGGTCATCGCCCAGCGCGGTCCGTTGCGCTCGACGAGGGTGCCGCCGAACGCGGCGGACAGGCCCAGCATGACGATGCCCAGTTGGAAGGGCAGGGCGCTCTGGGTGCCGCTGAGGCCGAGCGCGGATTCGAGCGGCGGCTTGAAGACGCTCCAGGCGTAGGCCTGTCCGATGGAGAGATGAACGGAGAGCGCGGCCGGGGGGACGAGCCAGCGGCTCCAGCCCGGGGGTGCGACGGGGGGACTCATGATCCCGGACGGTAGGGAGTGGCGGGGTAGTTGAAAAGGCGGCGCGTCGACCGTATGCGATGAGCGGTATCCACCGCGCGCCGAACGGTCGTTCCCCGGCCAACCTCGCGTTCGGGTACCGGCCACCTTCATCTCCGGGTCAAGCCGGTCGCCTTGACCTGAAGTGCGATTGAGTTCCTGGCGTGTCCTCAAGTTGATCATCCGACGACGGGAGCACACGCTCATGATCCTCGTGACCGGGGCCACCGGAAACATCGGCAGCGCACTGGTGAGGGAGTTGCGCCTCTGCGGCGCGGGGCCGCTGAGAGGTTTCACCCGTGACGCCGATCCACCCCGCGGACATCGCGTCCGTGGCGAGGGTCGCGCTCACCGAGTTCGGCCACCGGGGCCGGACGTACGCCCTGACCGGCCCGGAACCGGTGACGGCCCGGCAGCAGGCCGAGGCCATCGCGGCGGCGCTCGGACGGGATGTGCCCTTCACCGAGATCAGCCGGCGGGAGACCCGTGCCCGGATGGCCGCGGTCTTCGGGGAGGAGGCCGCCGACGCGGTGCTCGACGTCACGGGCGGAGATGTCAACGACGAGCTGCTGGCCGTGCGCGACACGGTCTCACGGGTCACCGGCTCCCCCGGACGACCGTTCCGGCAGTGGGCCGAGGAGAACGCCCACCTGTTCCGCTGAGGAACCGGCTGTCGCTCGGGGTCACCTCGCCCTGCCCGGCCGTTGCGCGAACCCTTGTCGACCCAACTTCCATACTGTAGACAATATTTCGTCGACACAGTTCGCCGGAGTTCACCCGAGCCCGGCAGTGCGCCATCTCCGCGGTATCCCTCGACCGAACGGAGCTCCCTGACCATGAAAGTCGCAGTTCTCGGCGCCGGTGCGATCGGCGCCTATGTCGGCGCCGCGCTCCACCGCGCCGGCGCGGACACGCATCTCGTCGCCCGTGGACCGCATCTCGCGGCCATGAGGCGGGACGGGGTGCGGGTGCTCAGCCCGCGCGGGGACTTCACCGCGCGCGCCCACGCCACCGACGACCCGGCCGAGATCGGCCCGGTCGACTTCGTCTTCCTCGGCCTCAAGGCCCACTCGTACGCGGCGTGCGGGCCGCTGATCGAGCCCTTGCTGCACGGCAACACGGCGGTGATCGCCGCCCAGAACGGCATCCCCTGGTGGTACTTCCACCGGCACGGCGGCCCGCACGACGGCCACCGGGTGGAGAGTGTGGACCCGGCCGGCGCGGTCAGTGCGGTGCTCGCGCCCGAACGGGCCATCGGATGCGTCGTGTACGCGGCCACCGAACTTGAAGGGCCGGGTGTCGTACGGCACTTGGAAGGCACCCGGTTCTCTGTCGGCGAACCGGACCGTACGGTCTCGGCGCGCTGCCGGGCGTTCAGTGAGGCCATGGTCGCCGGTGGCCTGAAATGCCCGGTGGAGCCCGACCTCCGGGGCGACATCTGGATCAAGCTGCTCGGCAACATCTCCTTCAACCCGATCAGCGCCCTGGCCCGCGCGACCATGCGGCAGATGTGCCTGCACGGCGGCACCCGCAAGGTCATCGAGACGATGATGACCGAGACGCTGGCCGTCGCCGAGGCCCTGGGCTGCGAGGTCGGCGTCTCCGTCGAACGTCGGATGGCCGGCGCCGAACGCGTCGGCGACCACCGCACCTCCACGCTCCAGGACCTGGAGCGCGGCAGACCGCTGGAACTCGACGTCCTGCTCGCCGCCGTCGTCGAACTGGCGGACATCACCGGCGTCGAGGTGCCCACCCTCCGCACCGTCCACGCCATCTCGGACCTGCTCGCGCTGAGGAGCGCCGCGTGAAGAACCGACAGACACGGCAGACACGGCAGACACGGCAGACACGGCAACCGAAGACCTACACGCGGCTCACCCATCCCCTTGTCCGCGACTCCCGCGACGAGCCCTTCCGGCGGGCGAGTTGGGAGGAGGCGCTCGACCGGGCCGCGCGCGGCATCGCCCGCAACCGCGGCGCGTTCGGCATGTTCTCCTGCGCCCGCGCCACCAACGAGATGAACTACGTGGCGCAGAAGTTCGCCCGCGTGGTCATGGGCACCAACAACGTCGACTCCTGCAACCGGACCTGCCACGCGCCCAGCGTCGCCGGACTGTCCGCCGCCTTCGGCTCCGGCGGCGGCACCTCTTCCTACGAGGAGATCGAGCACACCGACGTCATCGTGATGTGGGGCTCCAACGCCCGCTTCGCGCACCCGATCTTCTTCCAGCACGTGCTGAAGGGGATACGGAACGGCGCCCGGATGTACGCCGTCGATCCGCGCCGCACCTCCACCGCCGAGTGGGCGGAGAGTTGGATGGGGCTGAACGTCGGCACCGACATCCCGATGGCGCACGCGATCGGCCGCGAGATCATCCACGCGGGCCTCGCCAACGAGGCGTTCATCCGGCGGGCCACCACCGGCTTCGAGGAGTACAAGGCCCTCGTCGAGCCCTGGACGCTGTCCCTCGCCGAGAAGGTGACGGGCGTACCGGCCGCCGCCATCAGGGAGTTGGCGCACGCGTACGCCCGTGCCGAGCGCGCCCAGCTGTGCTGGACCCTCGGCATCACCGAGCACCACAACGGCACCGACAACGTCCGCGCGCTGATCAACCTCTCCCTGCTCACCGGCCATGTGGGGCGCTACGCCTCGGGGTTGCAGCCCCTGCGCGGCCAGAACAACGTGCAGGGCGGCGGCGACATGGGCGCCATCCCCAACCGGCTGCCCGGCTTCCAGGACATCCTCGACCCCGACTCCCGGCTGAAGTTCGAGTCGGCGTGGGACACCGTCATCCAGCCGCACTACGGGCTGAACCTCACGGAGATGTTCGAGGCCATGGAGGAGGGCTCGCTGAAGGCCGTGTACTGCATCGGGGAGAACCCGGCGCAGTCCGAGGCCGACAGCGAGCAGGCCGTACGGCGGCTGCGGGAACTGGACTTCCTCGTCGTCCAGGACATCTTCCTCACCAAGACGGCCGAGCTGGCCGATGTCGTGCTGCCCGCGACCGCCGGGTGGGCGGAGACCGACGGCACGACGACCAACAGCGAGCGCCGGGTGCAGCGGGTGCGCAAGGCCGTCGCCCCGCCCGGGGAGGCCCGCGAGGACATCGACATCATCTGCGACCTGGCCTCCCGGCTCGGGCACGAGTGGAAGTACGCCGACGCCGAGGCCGTCTGGAACGAGCTGCGGGCGGTGTCGCCGGACCACTACGGGATGACGTACGAGCGCCTGGAGCGGGAGCAGGGCATCCAGTGGCCCTGTCCGGACACCGACCGGCTCGAACCGACCTATCTGCACAGCCGGTTGTGGGATCCGGACCCGGCGCGGCGCGGCCGGCTCGCGCCCTTCGGGATCGTGCGACACGATCCGCCCGTCGACCTGACGGACGAGGAGTTCCCGATCCGGCTGACCACCGGGCGGCGGCTCGACTCGTACAACACCGGTGTGCAGAGCGGGGGTTACGCCTCGCCGCTGCGGCGCGGGGAGTACATCGAGCTGTGCCCGGAGGACGCCGAGCGGTACGGGGTCGCCGTGGGTGAGGAGGTCCAGGTGTCCTCGCGGCGCGGGTCGGTGACGGCGCCGGTGTGGATCGACCTCGGGCTGCGGCCGGGTCTGGCCTTCATGACCATGCATTTTCCCGACGAGGTGGACACCAACCAGCTGACGATCGAGGCCAATTGCCCGATCGCGGGGACGGCGGAGTTCAAGGCGTCGGCGATCCGGATCGAGAAGCTGCCCGTCGCGACCATCGTGAGGTGACGTCAAGTGGACCTGCACTTCGGTGACAGCAAGCCGACGGACGAGGAGCGGGCGGCGGTCGACGCGCTCCTCGGGCCGCCGGAGTCCTCCTGGGAGGGCGCGGACCGCTCCGACGCCGATCTGCGGTGGGCGCGGGGCGGCCGGGAGGCCCGGGAACGCCGTGACCTGCTGTTGCCGGGGCTGCACGCGGTCAACGACCGGATCGGCTGGATCAGCGAGGGCGCGCTGGACTACCTCTGCCGACGGCTGACCGTGCCGCCGGCGGAGGCGTACGGCGTGGCCACGTTCTACGCGATGTTCTCGGTGAAGCCGCGTCCCGCGACCGTGCTGCACGTGTGCACGGACCTGGCGTGCGCGGCGGCCGGGGCGACGGAGCTGTGCGCCGGGGTCGAGGCCCGCCTCGGCCTCGGCAGCGGGGTGGGCGTGGAGCGCAGCCCGTGCCTCGGGCTGTGCGAGCGGGCACCGGCCGCCCTCGCGATCAAGGCCGGGGACCCGGTGCGTACGGCGGTCGCGGCGCCCGCGACCGTCGAGGCGGCCGTGCTCGCGGCGAGCGCCCCCGACTCGGCGGACGAGGAACCCCCGGCAGCCCTGGCGGTCCCCCAGGCCGGGGACCCGTCGCTGACCCTGCTGGGCCGGGTCGGTGTCGTCGATCCGTCCTCCCTCGACGACTACCGCGCCCACGGCGGCTACACGGCCCTGCGCCGGGCCTTCGCGCTCGGCCCCGCCGGAGTGATCCGGGAGGTCACCGACTCGGGCCTGGTCGGGCGGGGCGGCGCCGCCTTCCCCACCGGCCGGAAATGGCAGGCCACGGCGTCCCAGCCCGACCACCCCCACTACCTCGTCTGCAACGCGGACGAATCCGAGCCGGGCACCTTCAAGGACCGCGTGCTCATGGAGGGCGACCCCTTCTCGCTGGTCGAGGCGATGACGATCGCGGCGTATGCGACCGGCGCGCACCAGGGGTACCTGTATCTGCGCGGCGAGTACCCCCGGGCCCTGCGCCGGCTGGAGCACGCCATCGCGCAGTGCCGGGCCCGGGGACTGCTCGGCGACGACGTGCTCGGGCAGGGGTACGCCTTCGACATCGAGATCCGCCGGGGCGCCGGCGCCTATATCTGCGGCGAGGAGACGGCCCTCTTCAACTCCATCGAGGGCTACCGGGGCGAGCCGCGCTCCAAGCCGCCGTTCCCGGTGGAGAAGGGCCTGTTCGGCAAGCCGACGGTGGAGAACAACGTCGAGACGCTGGTCAACGTCCTGCCGATCCTCACCATGGGCGCCCCGGCGTACGCGGCGATCGGCACCGCCCGCTCCACCGGACCCAAGCTGTTCTGTGTGTCGGGCAGTGTGGACCGGCCCGGCATCTACGAGCTGCCCTTCGGGGCAACGCTGGGCGAGCTGCTCACGCTCTCCGGCGTTCGCGACGGTCTGCGCGCCGTCCTGCTCGGCGGCGCGGCCGGGGGTTTCGTCCGCCCGGACGAGCTGGACATCCCGCTCACCTTCGAGGGGACGCGGGAGGCGGGCACCACGCTGGGCTCGGGGGTCGTGATGGCCTTCGACGACACGGTCCCGCTGCCCCGGCTGCTGCTGCGGATCGCGGAGTTCTTCCGGGACGAGTCCTGCGGGCAGTGTGTGCCCTGCCGGGTCGGGACCGTACGGCAGGAGGAGGCGCTGCACCGGATCGCCGAGCGGACCGGGGCGGCGGCGGCCGGTGACATCGCGCTGCTCAGGGAGGTCGGCCGCGCCATGCGGGACGCCTCGATCTGCGGTCTGGGGCAGACCGCGTGGAACGCCGTGGAATCCGCGATCGACCGCTTGGGGGCGTACGAATGACCGCGCATCGCCGAAACCTCCGCACCCGTCCCGCCGGAGCCGCCGGAGCCGCCGTATGACCGTGATCCCGCTGGGAGTGCCGCGTCGTCTGCTGGAGTTCACCCTTGACGGGGAACCGGTGCGGGCGCCGGAGGGCTCGACGATCCTGGACGCCTGCCGGGCCGCCGGGAAGGACGTGCCCACGCTGTGCGAGGGCGACACGCTCGCCCCGAAGAACGCCTGCCGGGTCTGTGTCGTCGAGGTCGAGGGGGCCAGGACCCTCGTCCCGGCCTGCTCCCGCAAGGCCGAGCCCGGGATGGAGGTACGGACGGACACCGAGCGCGCCCGGCACAGCCGCAAGATCGTCCTCGAACTCCTCGCCTCCTCGGTCGACCTGTCCACCACCCCGAAGGTCGCGGGGTGGCTCAAGGAGTACGAGGCGAAACCGGACCGCTTCGGCCCGGACGCGGCCCGGCTGAACGAGGAACCCAAGGTCGACAACGAGCTGTACGTCCGGGACTACGACAAGTGCATCCTGTGTTACAAGTGCGTGGACGCCTGTGGGGAGCAGTGGCAGAACACGTTCGCGATCTCCGTCGCGGGCCGGGGTTTCGACGCCCGGATCTCCGTGGAGCAGGGCGCCCCGCTGACCGACTCCGCCTGTGTGTACTGCGGGAACTGCATCGAGGTGTGCCCGACGGGCGCGCTGTCCTTCAAGTCGGAGTTCGACATGCGGGCGGCGGGCACCTGGGACGAGTCGGCGCAGACGGAGACGACCACGGTGTGCGCGTACTGCGGTGTGGGCTGCAACCTCACCCTCCATGTGCAGGACAATGAGATCGTGAAGGTCACCTCGCCGCACGACAACCCGGTGACCCACGGAAACCTCTGCATCAAGGGCCGCTTCGGCTACCAGCACGTACAGAACCGGGACTGAGGCACGACATGGGACGAGTCACGGAACGACGCAAGGTGATCCGCATCCGGGACGGCGCGGTCTCCACCCGCCCGGACACGCTCGTCGCCGAGGAACCGATGGAGATCCGGCTGAACGGCAAGCCGCTCGCGATCACCATGCGCACCCCGGGCGACGACTTCGCGCTGGCGGCGGGGTTCCTGGTCAGCGAGGGGGTGCTCGCCGAGCGGTCGGATCTGCAGAACATCGTCTACTGCGCGGGCGCGACGGCGGACGGCTCGAACACGTACAACGTGGTGGACGTGCGGACCGCGCCCGGCGTCGTCGTCCCTGACATCACCCTCGAACGCAACGTCTACACGACCTCGTCCTGCGGGCTGTGCGGGAAGGCGTCGCTGGACGCCGTCCGGACGACCGCGCGCTGGCCCGTCGACGACACACGGGGCGGCGAGACTCCCCCGGTCCGGCTCGACCCCGACCTCCTCGCGGGCCTCCCCGACCGGCTCCGCGCGGCCCAGCGGGTCTTCGACCGGACCGGGGGGCTGCACGCGGCGGCCCTGTTCAGCGAGGACGGCGAGCTGCTCGACGTACGGGAGGACGTGGGCCGGCACAACGCGGTCGACAAGCTGGTGGGGCGGGCGCTGCAGAGTGGTGCGCTGCCGCTGTCGAGGGCGGTGCTGTTGGTGTCGGGGCGGGCGTCGTTCGAGCTGGCGCAGAAGGCGGTGATGGCGGGGATACCGGTGCTGGCGGCCGTGTCGGCGCCGTCGTCGCTGGCGGTGGATCTGGCGGCGGAGAGCGGGTTGACGCTGGTGGGGTTTCTGCGGGGGGCGTCCATGAACGTGTACGCGGGCGAGCACCGACTGGCCCTGCGGGCCGCGGCCGGGGTCGACCAGGGCTGAGCCCGCGACACGGCGGCGGGGCCCCTGGTGGCGGGGAGCGCCCCCTGCGCCCTGGGGGCCCCGCCTCTTCGCACCGCCGGGTACGCGCCGTTGGCCCACCGGTGTGTCGCCGGGTGCGGGCCCGGTGGGGCTTCTCGCGCAGTTCCCCGCGCCCCTGAAAAGCAGGGGCTGCGCCCCGTGCTTTTCAGCCCCGCCGCCGGACACCTTTCAGGCCGCGGAGGGCTGGCCTTTCAGGCCGCGGAGGGCGCGCCTTTCAGGCCGCGGAGGGCTGGTCTTTCAGGCCCGCAGGGGCCTGGTCTTTTAGGGGCGCGGGGAACTGCGCGAGCAGCCCCACCGGAGGCGCACTCGCCAGACGGACCCGCACCCCCATCCCACTAGGCGCCCCACTGACCGATCGTCACCTTGTCGTACGACACGCCCAGTCACGACCGACGCACGGTTCTTGTGGGGCCCCTGAACCCCCGCGTACCGTCTGTGGCCGCACATCGGACGTGGGACGTCCGATGTCCCATCACCCGGACGGATGAAGGGCTGGCCGCACCGTGCCGTCGAGTCTTCGCGCACGTCTCAGATCCCGCCTCACCACTCCCCTCGCCCCCCTCACCGCGGTACTCACCACCACCGCCCTCCTCACCCTCGCCCACCCGGCAGAAGCCGAGCCCCGAAAGGCCTCCGCCACGGCCGAGTTCGAGCAGCAGGTCCTCTTCAAGGCCTCGCAGGACCCCGGCTACGCCTGCTTCCGCATCCCGGCGATCGTGCGGAGCACCACCGGCACACTCCTCGCCTTCGCCGAGGGCCGCGTGCTGAACTGCGGGGACGCGGCGGACATAGACCTCGTGGTCAAGCGGTCCACGGACGGCGGCCGCACCTGGGGCCCGCTGCAGGTGGTCAACGAGGGCGGCGGCGACACCCACGGGAACCCCGCCCCGGTCGTCGACCGCGAGACCGGCCGCATCGTGCTGGCGGAGACGTACAACACGGGCCGCCTGGACAGCGCGAGCTGCGACGTCCCCTGTGACCGTGCCCCCCATCTGCAGTACAGCGACGACGACGGGCTGACCTGGTCCGAGCCGCGCAGCCTGAGCGACCAGATCCGCCCGGCCGGGTGGAACTCCTGGTACGCCACCGGCCCCGTGCACGGCATCCAGCTCACCCAGGGCCGGCACGCGGGCCGGCTCGTCCTCGGGGTGAACGCCGAGAGCTGGGCGGACGGCCGGGTCACCGCCAACCACGCGGCGCTCGTGACCAGCGACGACGGCGGGGACACCTGGAAGGTCGGCGCCACGGACAGCTGGCCGGTCGCGGCCGACGGCACCTTCCGCCAGAAGCCCTCGGAGCTGACCCTCACCGAACGCGCACACGGCACGGTGCTCGTCAGCGGCCGTGAGCAGGACGGCACCGACCTGGGGCATCGCAGCCAGACGATCAGCCGGGACGGCGGCACCACCTTCGCCGAGCCCTTCCGGGCGATCCCCGACCTCTACACGCCCCAGGTCCAGGGGTCCCTGCTGCGGCTGGGCAACCGGATGCTGCTGGCCGCCCCGGCCGATCCCGACCGCCGCCGGACGATGGCGGTCCGCTCCTCGTACGACGGCGGACGCACCTGGGAGAGCGTGGACCGGGGCACGGTCGTCACCACGGACTGGTCCGGCTACTCGGACCTGGTCCGGATCGACACGGGCGAGGGCGGCAACGATGTCGTCGGCCTGCTGTACGAGGGCGGCGCGGTCGACGCCCGGGACGAGATCCGCTTCGCCCGGTTCACGGAGGACTGGCTGACGCCGCGCCGGGGCCCGGACCCGACGACACCCGACCGGGCCCCCGGCGGCAGACCCGCGGCCGTGCTCGGCGGTGCCCGGCCCACGGACGGGGTGTTCGGCGGCGCGGTCGCCTTCGACGGCGCCGACGACGCCGTACGACTGCCGTACCGGTCCCAACTCCCGCTCGGCACCAAGGACTTCACCGCCTCGCTCTGGTTCAGGTACTCGGCGACGACCGGGGAGCAGCCGATGCTGTGGATGGGCGGGGTCGGGACGACCCAGCCGCAGGTGTGGGTGCGCGGGGAGCCGGCGTCCGGGCGGCTGACCGGGCTGATCACCGTGCGGGACGGGGCCTCACCGCCCCGGACGGCATCGGTGCGGTCCTCGGGCGCGTTCAACGACGGGGAGTGGCACCGGCTGGTGCTGCGGCGCGGTGGCGGGGCGCTGACGCTCTTCGTCGACGGCTCGGCGTTCGGCACCCCCGACCTTCCCGGATCGGTCAGCCGGAACTCGCCGTTCGGGGTGCACATCGGGCAACGGGTCGACAGCCGGGCCCACTTCACCGGCTCGATCGACGAAGTACGGCTGTACGACCGGGCGTTGAGCGACGCGGAGGTGTCCGGGCTCGCCACGCAGGACGCCACGACGCGGGGCGAGATCCTGCGCCTGCCCATGGACCGGGTGGACGGAGGCAACTAACGTCCCTTCCGTGTCCGACGACGCGGGAGCACGACAGCGGACGGGGGCCGGACCGGTCCTGATCCTGGCCCTGGTCCTGGCCCTGGCGGCCGTGCTGCTCACCGCCCTCCCGGACGACGACCGGGAGGGCGGTACCGCCTGCACGGCCCGTACCGTCCGGGACTGGGACCCGGACGCCTCCCTGACCGGCGAGTTCACCCGCTACGGCGACGACGCGACCCGCACCGACGACTGGACCGGCGGCGACGGCACCCACTCGGTGCGGCTCCCGGACGGCCGCGTCCTGTGGCTGTTCTCGGACACCTATCTGGGCCAGGTGTTCCCCCCGCCCAACCCGGCCGGTGAGTCCGTCACCTGGCGGGACGTCTCCACTCCCCTGGTGCGCAACTCGGCCGTGGTGATGTCCTCCTCGGGCCGTCTCGAAGCCACCCTCCCCGCGCCGGTCTTCCCCGATCCGGGCCCGCAGCAATGGCGCTGGCCGGTGGCCGCCCGGGTCGAGCCCCGCTCCCCCGGCTCGGCCGAAAAGGTCGTACGGGTGCTGCTGTGGACGCGTACGGCGGGGCGGTCGCCGTGGATCTACGGGGTGCCGACCGCGACCGAGGTGGCCACCCTGTCGCTGCCCGATCTGCGGCCGGAGGGGGTCACGACGGTGCTGGACCAGGCGTCGGTCGCCGATCCGGCCCGGCGGGTGCTGTTCGGGACGACCGCCGTGGACGCGGGCGAGTGGACGTACGTCTTCGGCGGCACCGACGCCCAGGCCGCCTCCCGGCCCACCTCGCACGCTTATGTCGCCCGGGTGCCGCGCGGCAGGCTCGGGGAGCCGGGGGCGTGGGAGTACTGGGACGGCGGGCGCTGGGCGGTCCGGGGACGGCCGGCGGCTGTGCTCGGGAACGGGGAGGAGAAGGGGGTGGGGAGCGCCTTCACCGTCGTACGCGAAGGTCGTACGTATGTGCTGCTGACGATGGCCGCCGGGACGGCCGGGCTGACGACCGTGACCGCGTACTGGGCCTGCTCCCCCACCGGCCCCTGGCACGGGCCCACCCAGGGGTTCAGTCCGCCGCTGCCGCACAGCGGGGTCGCGGCGTACAACCCGCAGGCGCACCGTGCGGTCGACGACGACGGGCGGCTGGTCCTCAGCTACGACGTCAACTGGCTGGACGCCGACGCGGCGGCGGCGCAGCTGAACATCACGCGGAACGTGTCCCTGTACCGACCGCGGTTCGTATCGCTTCGTCTCGCTGCTCCGTGACCGCCGATTCATCCGCAGACTGGTCCTGGTCCGCCGGCTGGTCCGCGGAGTCCTCCACCGGGTCCTTGGCGCGGCGTTTGGCGATGACCGCGCAGACCATCAGCTGCATCTGGTGGAACAGCATCAGCGGCAGGACGGCGAGGGAGGCCTCGGGGCCGAAGAGGACGCTCGCCATGGGCAGTCCGGAGGCGAGGGACTTCTTGGAGCCGGCGAACTGGATGGCGATGCGGTCCGCCCGGCCGAAGCGCAGGGCCTTGGCGCCGTACCAGGTGAGCAGCAGCATCACCGCGAGCAGCACCGCCTCGACGGCGAGGAGTCCGGCGAGCCTGAGCGGGCTGACCTGGCTCCAGATCCCGCGCACCATGCCCTCGCTGAACGCGACATAGACGACGAGGAGGATCGAGCTCCGGTCGACGAGGCCGAGGATCCGCTTGTGCCGGGTGATGAAGGCGCCGATCCAGCGGCGGGCGAGCTGCCCGGCGACGAACGGCACCAGCAGCTGGAGCACGATCTTCAGCAGCGAGTCGGCCGAGAACCCGCCGGCGCTGCCGCCGAGCAGGGCGGCGGCGAGCAGCGGGGTGAGGACGATGCCGGCGAGGGAGGAGAAGGAGCCCGCGCAGATCGCGGCGGGGACGTTGCCCCGGGCCATCGAGGTGAAGGCGATGGACGACTGGATGGTCGACGGGACGAGGGTGAGGAAGAGCAGCCCGGTGTAGAGGGAGTGGTTGAGGAACACCGGTTCGAGGCCGCGGGCCGCGAGGCCCAGCAGCGGGAAGACGACGAACGTGCAGGCCAGGACGGTGACGTGGAGTCGCCAGTGTTTGAGGCCGTCGAGGGCCTCGCGGGTGGAGAGCCGGGCGCCGTAGAGGAAGAAGAGGAAGGCGATCGCGGCCGTGGACGCGCCCGACGCGACCTCGGCGGCCGTACCCCGCGCCGGGAGGAGCGCCGCGACGCCCACCGTCCCGAGCAACAGCAGGATGTACGGGTCGATCGGCATCCAAGTCGGCCACTTCAGGCGTTTCACTGTGCTCCACGTGCTTTCGACGAAGGCTATGAGGGTGTGTGTTTCAGGCCGGAAGGCCCCGCTCCATCGTCCTCCTCGGACCCTTGATCGGGAATCCGTCATACCGCTCTGACTGTCATCGCGTTCCGCGATAAGCGGATAGGGTGGCGATCGTGTACGACCCCTCCCACTTGCGTACCTTCCTCGCCGTGGCCCAGACCCTGAGCTTCACGCAGGCCGCCCGGCGGCTGGGGCTGCGGCAGTCCACCGTCAGCCAGCATGTGCGCCGGCTGGAGGACGCGGCCGGGCGGCAGCTGTTCTCCCGGGACACGCACTCGGTGGAGCTGACGGAGGACGGCGAGGCGATGCTCGGCTTCGCCCGGCGGCTGCTGGAGGTGCATGAGCAGGCGACGGCGTTCTTCACCGGGACCCGGCTGCGCGGGCGGCTGCGGTTCGGCGCGTCGGAGGACTTCGTGCTGACCCGGCTCCCGGAGATCCTGGAGGCGTTCCGGTACGACCATCCCGAGGTGGATCTGGAGCTGACCGTGGAGCTCTCGGGCACGCTGCACGAGCAGCTCACGGCGGGCAAGCTCGACCTGGTGCTGGCCAAGCGTCGCCCGGAGGACCCGCGCGGCGAACCGGTCTGGACGGACCGACTCGTCTGGATCGGCGGGGAGCGGCTGCGCCTCGACCCCGACCGCCCGGTGCCGCTGATCGTCTATCCGCCGCCGGGCATCACCCGCGCACTGGCCCTGGAGGCGCTGGAACGCGAGGGCCGCTCCTGGCGGATCGCCTGCACCAGCGGCAGCCTCAACGGTCTGATCGCCGCCGCCCGCGCGGGCCTCGGCGTGATGGCGCATTCCCGTCGCCTGGTGCCCCCCGGTCTGGTCCGGATCCCGGAGCGGGCGGGGCTGCCGGAACTCGGCGAGGTCGACTTCGTCCTCGTCCACGGCCGCCGCCCGGGAGCCGCGGCGGGCGCGGCGGACGCCCTCGCGGCGGCCATCCTCTCCGGCGGCGACCGGCTCCACGGCCGGGCGCCGGGCGTCTGACGAACAACGCGCCCCGCGCATGACGGACCGCGCGCCCCGCGCATGACGGACCGCGCGCCCCGCGCATGACGGACCGCGCGCCCGGCGTGGGACGGACCGCGCGCCCGGCATATGAGAGACCGCGCGCCCCGGAGCACCGCCGCGTCAGACGTGAGCGGTCCTCGCGTTTCCCCAGGCCAGAGCGTGTCCGCGGGGGCGCGCACGGTGACCGCGGCGTGCGGGTTCGGTGGAGATTGCCCTGCCGGAACTCACTGAGGCGTCAGGAATCATGCCGGAGACCTCCCCATCTGCGGGTGTTTTCCGGCGCTCACCCGCGCCACCCCTCCCAATGCGCCCCCTCCACAACCCTCCCGCCCGTTCTCGCGGTGAGGTAGCTTTCACGCGCTGTGGGGAGCGCCACGAGGAGCGGGATTGCGCGAGTTCACCAACCCTCCGTCGGCGTCGGCGCCGCCGGTGGGCGGCCTGGCCGACGTCGTCTTCGAGTACGCCCAGGAGGACCCGGCCCATATCGCCCTCGGCCGCAAGGACGAGCAGGGCGCATGGCGTGATGTGACCTCCGCCGAGTTCCGTGACGAGGTCCTCGCGCTGGCGAAGGGGCTGCTCGCACAGGGCATCCGGTTCGGCGACCGGGTCGCCATCATGTGCCGTACGCGCTACGAGTGGACCCTGTTCGACTACGCACTGTGGACCGTCGGCGCCCAGGTCGTCCCCGTCTATCCGACCTCCTCCGCCGAGCAGGTCTTCTGGATGCTGTACGACTCCCAGTGCACGGCCGCCATGGTCGAACACGAGGACCACGCGATGACCGTGGCCACGGTGATCGACCGGCTGCCGCAGCTGCGCCGGCTCTGGCAGCTGGACGTGGGCGCGGTGCAGGAGCTGTACGAGTCGGGGGCGCATCTCGACGACGAGGTGGTGCACCGGCACCGCCGCGCGGTGACCCCCGAGTCGATCGCGACGATCATCTACACCTCCGGCACCACGGGCCGCCCCAAGGGTTGTGTGATCTCGCACGCCAACTTCATGGTCGAGGCGGACACGGTCATCGAGCGCTGGGCGCCGCTGTTCAGGTCCCGCCGGGGCGACGAGGCGGCGACGCTGCTGTTCCTGCCGCTCGCCCATGTCTTCGGGCGGATGGTGCAGGTCGCGGGTATCCGGGGGAAGGTGAAGTTCGGTCATCAGCCGCAGCTCAACGCGGCCGTGCTGCTGCCCGACCTGGCCGCCTTCAAGCCGACGTTCTTCCTCGCGGTGCCCTACATCTTCGAGAAGGTCTTCAACGCGAGCCGGCGCAAGGCCGAGCGCGAGGGCAAGTCCGGGCCGTTCGAGAAGGCCGTCGAGGTCGCCGTGAAGTACGCGGACGCGATGGAGGCACGGGCCTGGGGCACCGGGCCCGGCCCGTCGGCGGCGCTGCGGATGCAGCACCAGTTCTTCGACAAGGTCGTCTACGGCAAGATCCGGGAGGCGATGGGCGGCCGGATCAAGTACGCGATGTCCGGTGGCTCGGCGATGGACCGGCGGCTCGGGCTGTTCTTCGCGGGCGCGGGCGTCCATATCTTCGAGGGGTACGGCCTGACGGAGTGCACGGCCGCCGCGACCGCCAACCCGCCGGAGCGCACCCGGTACGGCACGGTCGGCCAGGCCATCCCGGGCATGACCGTGCACATCGCGGACGACGGGGAGATCTGGCTGCGCGGCCCCAATGTCTTCCAGGGGTATCTGAACAACCCCAAGGCCACCGACGAGACCCTGCACGACGGCTGGCTCGCCACCGGTGACCTGGGCGCCCTCGACGAGGACGGCTATCTCACCATCACCGGGCGCAAGAAGGAGATCCTGGTGACCTCGGGCGGCAAGAGCGTCTCGCCCGCGATCCTGGAGGAGCGGGTGCGCGACCATCCGCTGGTCGCCCAGTGCATCGTCGTCGGCAACGACCGCCCGTACATCGCCGCCCTGGTCACCCTGGACGGGGAGGCCGTCGAGCACTGGCTCCAGATGCACCACAAGGCGAAGCTGTCCCCGGCGGAGCTGGTGCGCGATCCGGAGCTGGAGACCGAGGTGCGGCGGGCGGTGGTCGCCGCCAACACCCTGGTCTCACAGGCCGAGTCGATCCGTACGTTCCGGATCCTCGCGCACCAGTTCACCGAGGAGCACGGTCTGCTGACGCCCTCGCTGAAGCTGAAGCGCAAGGCGATCGAGAAGGCGTACGAAACCGAGGTGGACGCGCTGTACCGGGCGTGAGCCGCTCGGGCAGGCCGAACCCCCTGTCCCCCTCACACCAGTTGATAGCCCTTCATGTTCCGCAGCAGCAGATGGCAGTTCTGCAGGGAGCCCGAAGTGTCGCCCAGCGAGCGGTAGATGCCCCACTTGGGGCGCAGCCGGTCGGCGAGGAAGGTGTCGACGCCGGTGCGGGAGACGTCGATCAGGGTGGTCGAGCCCTTCTTGAGGATCCAGCGCACCGAACCGGCCGAGCCGTTGCCGACCTTGATCTGGAAGTCGACGTCGACCCAGGAGTTGTGCAGCGGAGCGAGATCCGTGCGGCCGATCAGGATGTTGTCGATCGGCAGCTTCAGTTCGATGGTCTGCGCGCCGTTCACCCGGCGCAGGGACTGCACGACCAGGGGCGAGGTACCGGCACCGGGCTGCTTCATCTGCATGATGTGCGTGAAGCTGGTGGTCGCCTTGAGCGAGGTCGGGATGTACATCTGGTAGGTGACGCGCCAAGTCTGGCCCGCGGTCCAGCGCAGGAACCCGGCGCTCGTGCGCAGGCCGGTGACCTCGTGGCGCTGGCGGTCGGTGGAGGTGTCGCGGTCGACGGTGTGCATGTCGAACCGCCAGGTGTCGCCGGTGGCCTTGATGTGCGGCGCGGCGGAGGTGTGCGAGTCGGCGCGGTCGTCCTCCAGGGTCTCGAAGGCGCGCAGCCCGTCGGCGCCCGGCGTCGGGGACCACTTCAACTGCCAGGAGGCGGCGTGCGCGGCGGGGGTCGGCAGCCCGACGGCGGCCGCTGCGGCGCCGCCGAGCGCGGCGCCGAGGACGTTCCTTCGTGTGGGGGTCATCAGCCATCCATTCACGTATGTGACCAGAATTCACCGATGTGCGGTATGGCAGAGGACAGACTCCCCGCGTGACCGTGTTCGGTCAATGGTCCAGACCGATACTCTTGAGCGACCGGATCCAATTCCGGCCAATCTGCGGTCCGGGCTGTGATTCGGGTCGCGGGCGGCCCGCTCAGGAATGCATCACGGGCCGTGATCGTTGACGATGGGAAGCACCAACAAAGCACCAACCGACGACTTAAGGATCGAGAGCTCGTGAGCAGCAAGGTCCCCCCGATCATCCTGAACAACGGCGTCGAGATGCCCCAGCTGGGCTTCGGCGTGTGGCAGGTGCCGGACGACGAGGCCGAGCAGGCGGTCACCACCGCGCTGGAGGCCGGCTACCGCAGCATCGACACGGCCGCGATCTACGGCAACGAGGAGGGCACCGGCAAGGCCCTCGCCAAGGCGGGCGTCGCCCGCAAGGACCTCTTCGTCACCACCAAGCTCTGGAACAGCGACCAGGGCTACGACTCCACCCTCCGCGCCTTCGACGAGTCCCTGGACAAGCTCGGCCTGGAGTACGTGGACCTGTATCTGATCCACTGGCCGATGCCCGCGCGGGGCACGTTCGTCGACACCTTCAAGGCGTTCGAGAAGCTCTACGCCGACGGCCGCGCCAAGGCGATCGGTGTCTCCAACTTCCTTCCGGAGCACCTGGAGACGCTGGTCGAGGCCACGAACGTCATCCCGGCCGTCAACCAGATCGAGCTGCACCCGCACCTCCAGCAGCTCGCGGCCCGTGAGTACCACGCGGAGCAGGGCATCGCCACCGAGGCCTGGTCGCCGCTCGGCCAGGGCAAGGGGCTCCTGGAGGTCCCGGCGATCATCGCGATCGCGCAGAAGCACGGCCGCACTCCGGCCCAGGTGGTCCTGCGCTGGCACCTCCAGCTGGGCAACGTGGTCATCCCCAAGTCCGTGACCCCGTCCCGCATCAAGGAGAACATCGAGGTCTTCGACTTCTCCCTGGACACCGAGGACATCGCCGCGATCAGCGCGCTGAACGAGGACCGCCGCATCGGTCCGGACCCGGCGACGTTCAACCAGGCCTGAGCGCAGCTCCACGGCCGACGCCCGTCGACGACCGACGGCCGCGCGCGGAGCGTGGCGAGACCGCCCGCCGGACGAGTTCCGGTGGGCGGTCTCGTGCGTCCGGGCCGGCCGGGCCGGGATCACCGCCGCGCCACAGTCACCGTGTGGGCCGCGAGGACGAAGAGGTCGGTGCGGTGGTGCAGGCTCGCCTTGTCGTCGGGGTCGAGGAGCCGGTCGACGGTGGCGAGGTCGGCGGGGTCGAGGAAGTCCGCGAGCATGCCTCGGCCGCGCCGGAACTGGTCGATGGCGTAGGCGCGGGCGGCCTCCGGGACCGGGGCCGGGAGGTCCAGCAGAAACGTGCGGGAGGTGGCGTCGCGCAGGCCCACGGCGGTGAGCAGCCCCGGCCAGTCCTCGGCCTCGGGGACACTGCCGGGCTGCGCGGCCCGCATCTCGGAGAACCACCGGTCCTCCGCCGCGTCGAGCCGGGACTGGAGCCCGGGGCGCCCGATGCCGATGTCTCGCGGCAGGAAGCGGCTGGGCAGCCCGCCTTCGACGAGGGCCAGGATGCCGCCGGGGGCGAGGCGTTCGGCGAAGGCGGCGAGGGCGGCGCGCTGGTCGCCTAGGTGGTGCAGGGTGCGGCTGGCCCACAGCAGATCGGCCGGGTAGTCCAAGTCACCCAGGCCGTCCGGGAGTTCGGCCTCCAGGGTGTCGAACCGGTCGGCGAGGCCCTGGCGTTCGGCACGGGCGCGGGCCCGTTCCAGCAGGGGTCCGGAACCGTCCAGGGCGACGACCCGGGCGCCGGGGAACTGATCGGCCAGCAGACAGCTCACGACCCCGGGGCCGCTGCCGACGTCGACGACCAGCCCCGGTTCGGGCTGTCGTGCGGCGACCCAGGCCGCGGCCCGCCGGTTCAGCGGCGTGAACAGCTCCGCCTGCCCCTCCAGATGCTCGGCCTGCCCGGCCCAGTCGAGGTCGGTGTGGTCGTGCGGGCCGTGGTCGTGCCCATGACCGTGATCGTGGCCTTGCGCGTGCCGACACTGGCCGTGGTGGTGCTGTCCCATGACGGTGAGCCTCTCTTCCGGGTGCCGTCAGCTTGCTCCGACCCACCGGAGAACGGCCACCCTTCTTGCCGCATCGGCAAATCCACTGTGCCGATTCAGCCCCCTCCCCCGCCCCCTCACTCCTTCTCGGCCGCCCGGCGGTAGACGCACACGTTCACACCCGTGCCGCTGGTGGCCGTGGAGACCAGCTCCAGGGTGTGCTTCGCACCGTCGCCGGGGAAGATCGTCTTTCCGCCGCCGAGGAGGACCGGCATGACGATGAGGATCAGCTCGTCGGCGAGGCCCTCACCTATCAGCGTGCGGGCGAGGGTCGTGCTGCCCATGACCAGCAGGTCGCCGCCCTCGCTCTCGCGGAGCTTGCGGATCTCGGCGACGGCCTCCTCACCCGGGATGCGCGTGCTGTTCTCCCAGGTCAGCTCGGAGTCGGAGAGGGTCGCGGAGACGACGTACTTACGGATGGAGTTCATCCGGTCGGCGAAGGGATCGCCCTCCCGGTCCGGCCACGCGCCCGCCATGCCCTTCCAGGTGCGGCGGCCGTACAGCAGCGCGTCCGCCTTGGCCAGCGCGGCGTCCCAGGCACCGCCCACGACCTCCGGGTCGAAGAACGGGTGGGTCCAGCCGCCGTGGGAGAACCCGCCGTCGGTGTCCTCGTCGGCACCGCCGGGCGCCTGCACGACACCGTCCAGGCTCATGAACTCGCAGATCACGATGCGCATGGGGTTCTCTTTCCTCGTTCTGTTCCTCGTCCCGGCACGGGCTTACGGCGATGAAGACCGCCGAGCCGCCCGGAACTCATCGCACCCACCCACCTCCCGCCATCGTGACGTGGCTCACACGGAACTGCCACCGGTCCGCCAGGGGGTGGGGGACGGGTGACCGACCCCTGGCGGACCGTTCATGGGAGCGGACTCAGAGCGCGGGGTACGCGTTCTGCATCAGCTGCTGGAACTGGGCGGAGAACCAGTGCCCGGAGAGCGGCGAGTTCGGCAGGGCGCCGGACATGTTGTTGCCGTTGCGCGGGTTGCCCGTGTACGTCGGGTCGCACATGCGGTCGAAGCCCTTGCCCTCGTCGTTCGGGATGGCGGAGCTGGACCCGTCGGACTCACCCGGCGGCTTCATCCACACATAGGCGTCGATCCCGGCCTCGGGGGCGGCCTTCGGACGCTCACCGAGCCCGGCCCCGGACTGGTTGCACCAGTTGCCGATGTGGATCCGGCGGTCGTAACGGCCACCGTTGACATAGGTGTCCACACTGGTCGTGGCACCCGGACCGGTGGGACGGGCGCTGCCGCCCCAGCCGTTCCTGGAGGTGTCGATCAGCATGCCGATGCTGGAGTTGAAGCCCACCGAGACCAGCTGGTTGCGGAAGGCCTGGGCGAAGGACAGCTCGTCGACATAGCGGTTCCAGTCGACCCACTTGGACTCACGGACGGAGGTGCCGCCGACCGTCGAGTTGATGGTGAAGTTGTTCTCCTTCAGGGCGCTGTAGTTCGCCGTGTTGGTGATGAAGCCGTGGACGTCGTTGACCGTGGCGCCCTCGGCGGTCGCCGCCTCCTTGAAGGTGGTGGCGGAGGCACCGAAGTTGTCGTCCCAGCCGATCCAGCCGTGGTGGCCGGCGTCGACGTAGTTGTAGACGTTGCCCACGTCACCGAGCTTGTTGAGCGCGTAGCCGACGCCCTTGACGTAGTTGCCGTTGGCCTTCATGACATCGCACTGGGGGGTGGCCGTCGGGCGGCTGCCGGTGTTGGTGACCAGGTTCGGCAGCGAGTCGATCTCGACCGTGGTGACGATCCGCAGCGCCGCGTACTTCGGGTCGGCGAGGATGGCCGCGATCGGGTCGATGTACTCGGTCTTGTAGCGGCCCAGCTCCGTCGGGCCCAGTTCGCCGTTGGAGGCGAGGGCCGCGCAGTCACGGCCGGGCAGGTTGTAGATCACCAGCTGGATGGCGAGTTCGCCGGAGCCCTTCTGGGTCAGCGCCGCGTCGAGGTGGTCGCGCAGGCCCATGCCGCTGCCCACGCCCTCGATGGCGGCGATCCGGTCCAGCCAGACACCCGTGGGCTGGTTGGAGATCCGGCTGCCGCCCGGTTCGGCGGCGGCCTTCGCGGACCACTCGGGGTTCACGTACACCTTGGCGCCGGCGTACGGGTTGTCGACCTTCGTGCCCGGTGTACCCGGGCCGGGCGGGTCGGTGGGGCCACCGCCGCCGTCGTCGACGTTGCAGGTCACGCCGTCGAGGGTGAAGGTCGTCGGCAGCGCGTTGGTGCCGCTGTAGGAGGCCTGGAAGCCGAAGCTGACCGAACCGCCAGTCGCCAGTGTGCCGTTGTACGTCTCGTTGGCGGCGGTGACCGTGCTGCCGCTCTGGGTGATGCGGGAGTTCCAGCCGTTGGTGACCTGCTGGTTGCCCGCGTACGACCACTTCACGGCCCAGGAGGACTTCGCGGCGCTGTTGTTGGTGATCGTGACGGCGGTGGTGAAGCCGGTGGACCACTGGTTCTGCACCTTGTAGTCGACCGTGCAGGGGATCGCCTGGACGCCGACGTCGTCCGGGACGGCGGCCAGCGCGGTCCCGGCGGCGCCGGCGACCAGCGCCAACGCGGCCAGAAGTGCTGTTCTGGTACGGCTCATGAGTGCGGGTTCCTCTTCCGTAGTGGGGTGTACGAGGAGGAGTCGTCGCGCTGTCGCCGAGGCGAGTAAAAGACCTGAACACTGGGGTGTTCGCTGAGCGGCCCTCGCAGCTCGGACACGCCCGGGACGAACGCGTCGACTGATGGAACCGCTCCCACTGGTGCTGGTGAAGGTAGCGCCAAGTGACGGTAAAAGACAGAGGTGTTGCGTTATTGCGCTTCACGAATCTTTTCCCCTGATCGAATCTTTTCGACTCTTCAAATGGCTTGACCGCTTGCGCCCCCCTCCTCAATATGGGAGCGCTCCCACTGGTTCAAGGCTTGTTGTTGCTGCTCCGCCCCCACCTTCGCAAGAGCCGCACGGAAGGAACCAGAGCATGCACCCCAGACGGAGACGTCATGCCTCGCGGCGTCTGTGGACCGCCGTGGTCGCGGCCCTCACCCTCCCCCTGACGATGCTCGGCACGGGCTCGACTCCCGCCAGCGCGGCGGCGGTCGCGTGCAACGTCGACTACAAGACCAATGACTGGGGCTCCGGTTTCACCGCCGAGCTGACCATCAGCAACCGCGGTACCGAGGCCATCAGCGGCTGGACCCTGACGTACGACTACGCGGGCAACCAGACGCTCAGCAACGGCTGGAGCGGCACCTGGTCGCAGTCCGGGAAGACGGTCACGGCACGCAACGCGTCCTGGAACGGCGCGATCGCCGTCGGGGCCGCGGTGACCACCGGCGCCCAGTTCACGTACAGCGGCACGAACACCGCGCCGACCGCCTTCGCGATCAACGGCACCCCGTGCGTGGGCGCGCATCAGCCGCCGATCACGGTGCTGACCAGCCCGGCACCGGGCGCGGTGTACTCACAGGGCACCGCGGTGCCGATGGCGGCCACCGCCGCCGCGGCGGACAACGCGACGGTCACCAAGGTCGAGTTCTACGACGACACCACGCTGCTGGGCACGGACACCACGTCGCCGTACACGTTCTCGGCCACCGGTCTGTCCGTGGGCAGTCATTCGCTGGTGGCCAAGGCGTACGACAGCCTGGGCGCGTCGGCGAACTCCACGCCGGTCGGCATCACGGTCGCCTCGGGTCCCGCCGTGGTGGTCTCGCCGACCCAACTGGGCGTCCGCCAGGGCCAGTCGGGCACCTACGACGTGAAACTTTCGACCCAGCCGTCGGGCAGTGTGACGGTGACGACCGCGCGGGCGTCCGGGAACACCGGGCTCTCCGTGACGGGCGGCGGGTCGCTGACCTTCACGTCGTCGAACTGGAACACCGCGCAGAAGGTGACCATCGGCGCGAACGCCTCCGGTACCGGTTCGGCGGTCTTCGACTCGACGGCCACCGGCCACGCCAAAGCCTCGGTGACCGTGACCCAGCTGGCCGCGTCGAGCACGTACGACGAACGGTTCCTGGAGCTGTACGGCAAGATCACCAACCCGGCGAACGGCTACTTCTCCCCCGAGGGCATTCCGTACCACTCGGTGGAGACACTGATCGTCGAGGCGCCGGACCACGGCCATGAGACCACCTCGGAGGCGTACAGCTACCTCCTGTGGCTCCAGGCCATGTACGGCAAGGTGACGGGCGACTGGTCCAAGTTCAACGGGGCCTGGGACATCATGGAGAAGTTCATGATCCCGACCCACGCCGACCAGCCGACCAACTCCTTCTACACGGCGAGCAAGCCGGCGACGTACGCCCCGGAGCACGACACCCCCAACGAGTATCCGGCGCAGCTCAACACCGGTGTCTCGGTCGGCCCGGATCCCATCGCCGCCGAGCTGAAGAGCGCGTACGGCACGGACGACGTGTACGGCATGCACTGGCTGCAGGACGTCGACAACGTCTACGGCTACGGCAACTCGCCCGGCAAGTGCGAGGCGGGGCCGACGGACACCGGCCCGTCGTACATCAACACCTTCCAGCGCGGGCCGCAGGAGTCGGTGTGGGAGACGGTTCCGCAGCCCACCTGCGACCAGTTCAAGTACGGCGGCAGGAACGGCTATCTGGACCTGTTCACCGGTGACGCCTCCTACGCAAAGCAGTGGAAGTTCACCAACGCCCCGGACGCCGACGCGCGGGCCGTGCAGGCCGCGTACTGGGCGGACATCTGGGCCAAGGAGCAGGGCAAGGGCGCCGATGTCTCCGCGACCATCGGCAAGGCCGCGAAGATGGGCGACTATCTGCGCTACGCGATGTACGACAAGTACTTCAAGAAGATCGGGAACTGTGTGGGGGCCACGTCCTGCCCGGCCGGTACCGGCAAGGACGCCTCGCACTATCTGATGTCCTGGTACTACGCGTGGGGCGGCGCCACCGACACGGCCGCCGGCTGGGCCTGGCGCATCGGCTCCAGCCACACGCACGGCGGCTACCAGAACCCGCTGGCCGCGTACGCGCTCGCCAACTACGCCCCGCTGAAGCCGAAGTCGGCGACCGGGCAGGCGGACTGGGCCAAGTCCCTGGACCGGCAGATCGAGTTCTACCGCTGGCTCCAGGCCGACGAGGGCGGTATCGCGGGCGGCGCCACCAACAGCTGGGCGGGGCGGTACGCGACGCCGCCGTCCGGGACGCCGACCTTCTACGGCATGTTCTACGACGAGAAGCCGGTGTACCACGACCCGCCGTCCAACCAGTGGTTCGGCTTCCAGGCCTGGTCCATGGAGCGGGTCGCCGAGTACTACCAGCAGACGGGCAACGCCGCGGCGAAGACCGTGCTGGACAAGTGGGTCGACTGGGCGCTGTCCAAGACCACGATCAACCCGGACGGCACGTACCGGATTCCGTCGACCCTCCAGTGGTCGGGTGCGCCCGACACCTGGAACGCGTCGAGTCCCGGCGCCAACGCGGGACTTCACGTCACCGTCGCCGACTACACCGACGACGTGGGAGTGGCCGCCGCGTACGCCAAGACGCTGACGTACTACGCGGACCGCTCCGGTGACGCGGACGCGGCGCGGGTGGCCAAGGCGCTGCTCGACGGGATGTGGGACCACCACCAGGACGGGCTCGGGATCGCCGTTCCCGAGACGCGGGCCGACTACAACCGGTTCGACGACCGGGTGTATGTGCCGAGCGGCTGGACCGGGACGATGCCGAACGGGGACGCGATCAACTCGTCGTCGACGTTCGACTCGATTCGGTCCTTCTACGAGGACGATCCCGCGTGGTCGAAGATCGAGGCGTATCTGGCCGGTGGGGCCGCGCCCTCGTTCACGTACCACCGGTTCTGGGCCCAGGCGGACATCGCCCTGGCCATGGGTTCGTACGCGGAGCTGTTGGAGTAGCTCCGGGTCGTCTGTCGGCCGCGGGTGGTCCGTGGCTGGTCGCGCAGTTCCCCGCGCCCCCTTCGGGGCGCGGGGATCTTTCCCCCCACCTGTCCGGAGAGGACCCCCACTGTGCGAAGAACGCGCATCCTCACCACCGTCCTGGCCCTCGCGGCCGGCCTTCTCGCCGGATCCCCACCCGCGCTGGCCGCCGACAAGACCGAGAAGCCGGTGTCCATCGCCGCCGACACCTATACGTGGAAGAACGCCCGGATCGACGGCGGTGGCTTCGTCCCGGGCATCGTGTTCAACCGCAAGGAGAGGAACCTCGCGTACGCCCGTACCGACATCGGCGGGGCCTATCGCTGGGTGGAGTCGTCGAAGACGTGGACCCCGCTGCTCGACTCCGTCGGGTGGGACAACTGGGGGCACACCGGGGTCGTGAGCCTCGCCTCCGACTCCGTCGATCCGAACAAGGTGTACGTGGCGGCCGGGACGTACACCAACAGCTGGGACCCGGGGAACGGGGCGATCCTGCGGTCGTCGGACCGGGGCGCGAGCTGGCAGAAGGCCAACCTGCCGTTCAAGCTGGGCGGGAACATGCCGGGGCGGGGCATGGGCGAGCGGCTGGCCGTGGACCCGAACAGGAACAGCGTGCTGTATCTGGGGGCACCGAGCGGCAAGGGGCTGTGGCGGTCGACCGACTCGGGGGTCACCTGGTCGCAGGTGACGAACTTCCCGAACGTCGGCAACTACGTGGCCGATCCGTCCGACACGAGCGGCTACTCCAGCGACAACCAGGGCATCGTCTGGGTCACCTTCGACGAGACCACGGGGACGGCGGGGAACACGACGCGGACGATCTACGTCGGGGTCGCCGACAAGGACAACGCGGTCTACCGGTCGACCGACGCCGGGGCGACCTGGTCGCGGGTGGCCGGGCAGCCGACCGGATATCTGGCCCACAAGGGCGTGCTCGACTCGGCGAACGGCCATCTGTATCTGTCGTACAGCGACAAGGGCGGGCCGTACGACGGCGGCAAGGGCCAGGTGTGGCGGTACGCGACCGGGACGGGCACCTGGACGAACGTCAGCCCGGTGGCGGAGGCCGACACCTACTACGGGTTCAGCGGGCTGACGGTCGACCGGCAGGACCCGGGGACGGTCATGGCGACGGCGTACAGCTCCTGGTGGCCGGACACCCAGATCTTCCGCTCGACGGACAGCGGGGCGACCTGGACCAAGGCATGGGACTACACGTCGTACCCGAACCGCTCGAACCGCTTCACCATGGATGTGTCGTCCTCCCCCTGGCTGACCTGGGGCGCGAATCCGTCGCCGCCGGAGCAGACACCCAAACTCGGCTGGATGACCGAGGCGTTGGAGATCGACCCGTTCAACTCCAACCGGATGATGTACGGGACGGGCGCAACGATCTACGGCACGGAGAACCTCGGCAACTGGGACAGCGGCGACCAGTTCGCCATCAAGCCGATGGTGCAGGGGCTGGAGGAGACGGCCGTCAACGACCTGGCCTCTCCCCCGTCCGGTGCCCCGCTGCTCAGCGCCCTCGGTGACATCGGCGGCTTCCGCCACACGGATCTGACGAAGGTCCCGTCGATGATGTTCACCCAGCCGAACTTCACGACGACGACCAGCCTGGACTACGCCGAGTCCAACCCCAACACCGTGGTGCGCGTGGGCAATCTGGACTCCGGTCCGCACATCGCGTTCTCCACGGACAACGGCGCCAACTGGTTCGCGGGCACCGACCCTTCGGGGGTGAGCGGCGGCGGTACGGTCGCGGCGGCCTCGGACGGCAACCGGTTCGTGTGGAGCCCGGCGGGCGCCGGGGTGCAGTACGCGACCGGCTTCGGTAACTCCTGGTCGGCGTCCAGCGGCATCCCGGCCGGCGCGATCGTGGAGTCCGACCGGGTGGACCCGCGCACCTTCTACGGCTTCAAGTCCGGGAAGTTCTATGTCAGTTCGGACGGCGGCGCGACCTTCACCGCGTCGAGCGCGACCGGGCTGCCGAGCGGCGACAGCGTCCGCTTCAAGGCGCTGCCCGGAGTGAAGGGCGATGTGTGGCTGGCGGGCGGTGCGACGGACGGGGCGTACGGTCTGTGGCACTCGACGGACAGTGGAGCCACCTGGACCAAGCTGTCCGGTGTCGAGCAGGCCGACACCATCGGCTTCGGCAAGGCCGCGGCCGGCGCCTCGTACCAGACCCTCTACACCAGCGCCAAGATCGGCGGCGTACGCGGCATCTTCCGCTCGACGGACAAGGGCGCGACCTGGACCCGGATCAACGACGACGCCCACCAATGGGGCTGGACGGGCGCCGCGATCACGGGTGACCCGAGGGTGTACGGGCGGGTCTACATCGCGACGAACGGGCGCGGGGTCGTCTACGGCGACTCCTCCGACTCCGGTGGCGGGGGCGGGGGCGGCGGTACGGATCCGGACCCCGAGCCGGAGCCGGCGGGGCCCTGCGCGGTGACGTACAAGGTCACCAACGAGTGGTCGGGCGGCTTCCAGGCGGACGTACAGCTGTCCAACACGGGCACCGGCGCGTGGACCGGCTGGTCGCTCGGCTGGACCTTCCCCAACGGGCAGACCGTCTCCCAGGTCTGGAACGCGGCCCACACCCAGTCCGGGGCGGCGGTCACGGCCAAGAACGTCGGCTGGAACGGCAATGTGGCGGCGGGCGCGTCGGTGGCCTTCGGGTTCACCGGAAGCCGGTCGGGGACCAATGGGAAACCGACCGCGTTCAAGCTCGGTGACCAGTCCTGCACGGTGACCTGACACCCTTGCAGGGCCAGGTGAGGGCGCGCGTCTGGGTCGGGCGCGCGCCCTCTTCGATCCCTGTGCACCCCGCCCTAACGACATGTTCATGACGGGCCCAGAGGGGCATCCCAGAGTGTGTACGCACGGCTCGCCCGGAGACCTTCACAGAAGGAGCCCCTGTGCCGAACCACAGCCGCGTCACGCGCCGACTGGGCCTGAAGACCGCCCTCGCGGCGGCGGTACTGTTGCCGTTGTCCCGCACCACCGGACTGACCAGTGCACCGGCCGCCGCGACGGCGGAAGAGGAGGCCGCCGTGCCCCCGCTCTCCACCATGTCCTTCAACCTGCGCTACGCGAGCACCGTCCAGCCCAACAGCTGGGCCGTACGCAGACCCGTGATGCGGGCCCTGCTGCGGCAGGAGGCACCCCAGGTCATCGGCACCCAGGAGGGC
The DNA here is from genome assembly GCF_055657445.1 of Streptomyces sp. NPDC107538. Classification (NCBI taxonomy): domain Bacteria; kingdom Bacillati; phylum Actinomycetota; class Actinomycetes; order Kitasatosporales; family Streptomycetaceae; genus Streptomyces; species Streptomyces sp. NPDC107538. The sequence goes on from NZ_JBVKAY010000006.1 coordinate 503,049, forward strand.
CTCTACCAGCAGCTGCTCGATATCGAGACCGACCTCGGCGGGAACTACCGCTGGATCGGCACCGGACGCGCGGGCGGCAACCGCGACGAGTTCATGGCGGTCTTCTACGACACCCGGCGGCTCGCGCCCGTCGAGTACCGGCACTTCTGGCTCTCCGACACCCCGGAGGTGCCCGGCTCGAACACCTGGGGCGGCGGCTCCATCCGGATGGTCACCTGGGTGCGGTTCCGCGATCTGCAGGACGGCGACCGGGAGTTCTACTTCCTCAACACCCACCTCGACAACCTCAGCCAGTACGCCCGCGACCGCGCCGCCGCCCTGATCGCCCAGCGCATCGCCGGGTTCGACCGGTCGCTCCCCCTCGTCGTCACCGGCGACTTCAACGTGGCCGCCCACCGGAACACGGTCTACGACACCATGCTGGGCGCCGGGCTCGTCGACACCTGGGACACGGCGGCCGAGCGCACCGCCCTGTACGCGACGTTCCACGGCTACCGCCCGCTGACCCCGGGCGGCGACCGCATCGACTGGATCCTGACCACGCCGGGCGTCACCGCGCACCGGGCGGCCATCAACACCTTCGCGTCCAACGGCCAGTTCCCCAGCGACCATCTGCCCGTGCAGGCGTCGCTGACGCTGGGCTGACGACCTCGAACCGGAGTCCGTGGGCGGGCCGGGCCCGCCCACGGGCCGGTGCTACGGGGTGTACACCGTCGGCCGGGGCGCCGTCGGCATGTTGTTCCCGATGAAGAAGCTGGTGTGCGGGGGCTGGTTGTAGGCGGTGTTCTGCCAGGCCAGACCCGTGCGGTACATCGGGTCGTGCAGCAGGGTCGTGATTCTCGTGCTGGTCTCGATCGGCGTCGAGTAGATCCGCAGGGCCGTGTTGCCGCTGGTGCGCCAGACGACCTCCTCGCGCCAGTCGCCGAGGATGTCGCCGGACAGGGCGGGCGTCGCCTTGGTGCCGTTGTTGGACGACACCCCGGAGCCGGTCAGCAGCCGGGTCTCGGCGGAGGTGCCGTACTTGTCGATCCGGGTGCCGTCGAGGAGTTCGCGGACCGGGTCGCCGTCCCACCAGGAGAGGAAGTTGACGGAGGAGGGCTCACGGCCCTTCGTCGCGCCGCCCTCGTCCCGGACGGAGGAGTCGGACGCCGACCACATCTCGGGCCCGTCGTTGCCCGCGTAGATGTCACCGGCCACGCCCCGGCCGTTGTCGCAGCAGGCGGCGAGCTGCCAGCGGACCGCCCCGTTGGCCGGGTTGATGTACAGCTCGGCGGGCTGGGAGGTCGACTCCGAGACCTTGAAGTACTCCAGGCCCGAGGTGGACGCGTCGAGGTCGCCCAGGTGCTGGGCGTCGCCGTGGCCCGTCCTGGTCGTCCAGAGGGCGTTCCCGTTGTCGTCCACGGCCATCGCGCCGTACACGATCTCGTCCCGGCCGTCGTTGTCGACGTCCCCGACGGAGAGACTGTGCGAGCCCTGCCCGTCGTAGCCCCGGCCGGAGTTGGTGGAGGAGTTGGTGTCGAAGGTCCAGCGGCGGGTGAAGGAGCCGTTCCGCCAGTCCCAGGCGGCGATCACCGAACGGGTGTAGTAGCCGCGGGCCATGATCAGCGAGGGCCGGGCGCCGTCCAGATAGGCCGTCCCGGCGAGGAAGCGGTCGACGCGGTTGCCGTACGAGTCGCCCCAGGACGAGACCGTGCCCCGGGCCGGGACGTAGTCGACGGTCTGCATCGCGCGCCCGGTCTGGCCGTTGAACATGGTCAGGTACTCGGGCCCGGACAGGATGTAGCCGGAGGAGTTGCGATGGTCGGCCGACGAACTGCCGATGACCGTCCCCGCCCCGTCGACCGTGCCGTCCGCCGTCTTCGCGGCGATCTCCGCCTTGCCGTCGCCGTCGTAGTCGTACACCTGGAACTGCGTGTAGTGCGCGCCGGAGCGGATGTTGCGGCCCAGGTCGATGCGCCACAGCCGGGTGCCGTCGAGCTTGATGCCGTCGACGATGGTGTTGCCGGTGTAGCCGGACTGGGAGTTGTCCTTGGCGTTGGTCGGCTGCCACTTCAGGACGAACTCCAGGGCGCCGTCGCCGTCCAGGTCGCCCACGGAGGCGTCGTTGGCCTCGTAGGTGTACGCCACGCCGTCCGGGGTGGTGCCGCCGGCGGGCGCGCTGATCGGTACGTCCTTGTAGCCGGTGCGGAGCTGGACCGCGTGCACCGAGTCGCCCTGCTCCACGCCGCCCACGATCGCGCGGACGGTGTAGTCGGCCTGGGCGGGCGCGCCGGAGTGGAAGTAGTTCGTGGAGCCGGTGATCGGGGCCGAGTTGACCTTCGTACCGGCCCGGTAGACGTTGAACGACACATCGTTGGGGTCGGTGCCCAGCCAGCGCCAGCTGACCAGATTGCCGCTGTCGACGTGCACGCTGACCACGCCCCGATCGAGGCGCTCGACCTGGCGGGCGGTGGCTGCCTCGGCGGGCGTGCCGGTGAACGTGGTGAGTCCGGCGGCGACGAGGGCCGCTGTCACGACCGAGCGCAGGGCTCGGCGTCTGTGATGCCTGGGGTGCCTGGGCGGGTGCTGCACGGGACGAACCTCCAGAAAGGACGGACGGGTTCCGCACTGACGGTTGCCGCCTTCCGCCTATCGGTTGCCGCTGTTCCCGGCCACGTTCCCGTATCTTTCGGCCAGTTCGGCCACGGTCCGGGCGATCCGGCCCCGCAGCTCGGCCGGTTGCAGCACCTCGATGTCCGCGCCCAGCCGCAGGAACTCCCCGTGCGCGTGCTCGACCGACTCGATGGGCACCCGTACCGTGGTCCAGCCGTCGTCACCCGTGCCGCTCCCCTCGACCGGCACCGCCTTGGGCAGGGTCGTGCCCGGCGCCAGCCGGACCAGTGCCTCGTCCCGGTGCAGCCGGGCGTGGAAGTCGCGCTGGTACGCCGTCCAGTACGCGGCCAGGTCGAAGTCGTCGGGGCGGGTGAACTCCTCGGCGGGGGCGTCCGGTTCCAGCAGGTCGAGGATCTGGTCCACCCGGAAGGTACGGGGCCCCGGGCCCGCGACGACGTACCAGCGGCCGGCCTTCAGGACCAGCCCGTACGGTTCCAGGCGGCGCCGCACATCCGTCGGCTCGGCCCAGCGGCGGTAGAGCACGTGCAGAACCCGGCCGCTCCAGACCGCGTCGGCCACGGCGGGCAGGAACGGGGTGTCGTCGGCCTCCGCGTACCAGCCGGGCGCGTCCAGGTGGAAGCGGCCGGCGACCCGGTCGGCGTGCGCCCGCAGCTCGACGGGGAGGGCCGCGCGGACCTTCAGCTGGGCGGCGGCCAGGACCGCGCCGAGGCCCAGCTCGGCGGCCGGGCCGGGGACGCCCGCGAGGAACAGGGCCTCGGCCTCGTCCCTGGTCAGCCCGGTGAGGCGGGTGCGGTAGCCGTCGAGGAGGCGGTAGCCCCCGGCATGGCCCGCGTCGCCGTACAGCGGGACCCCGGCCGCGCCCAGCGCCTCCACGTCCCGGTAGACCGTGCGGACGGAGACCTCCAGCTCCTCGGCGAGCTGGGCGGCGGTCATCCGTCCCCGGGTCTGGAGTAGCAGGAGGATCGAGACGAGTCGGCTGGACTTCACTGACATATGGTGTCAGTGAAGCGGCTCTAACGTGCCGCCATGCCCTTCACCGAGAAGCTGCTGACCGTGCCGCCGCCCGTCGAGGCGGCCGGTCGGCGCGTCAAGCGCTATCACGTCACCGCCGACCCGGCCGGTATCGCGCCCGAGGTCGCGGAGGCGGCTTACGCGCTGCTGCCGAAACTGCTGCCGGAGCCGGACGCGACGACCCCGCCCGCGACCTTCGTCGTCCTGCACCGGGGCGGCGACACCGGCGCCTACCTCAACGTCTACAGCTGGGTGTGGGACAACGTCCTCCACTTCGCCGGCGCTGCGGCGGGACAGCCGGTGCTCGGCTGCCCGGACACCGACCCCACGCACTTCGTCCCCACCGACCGGCCGTGGATCGGCTGCGTGTGGGAACTCCCGCCGATCCAGCACGAGCGCGACGCCTGGATACGGCACATCCTCGCGCCCGAACTCCCCGACCTCGACGCCTACTTGGCCGACTCCCTGCCCGCCGGAACGACCGGAGACCGTTGATGAGCAGCCCGCACGACTTCGACTTCTTCCACGGCGAGTGGGAGGTCCACCACCGCCGCCGCACCGACTTCCTCGACCCGGACAGCGGCTGGGAGGAGTTCCCGTCCACCAGCCGGTGCTGGTCCCTGTTCGACGGCGCCGCGAACATCGACGAGATCGACATGCCGCACCTCGGCTCGAAGGGGCTCACCCTGCGGCTGTTCGACACGGAGACCCGGACCTGGTCGCTGAACTGGTCCTCCAGCCGCAGCGGCACGTTGTTCCCGCCCGTCGTGGGCCGATTCACCGGCGGCCGGGGCGAGTTCCACGGTGACGACACCTACGACGGCAAGGACGTAAGGGTGCAGTTCGTGTGGTCGGACATCACCGCGACATCGGCCCGCTGGGAGCAGGCGTTCTCGACGGACGACGGGGCGGGCTGGCTGACCAACTGGGTCATGGAGTTCACCCGGCCGCAGGCCCCGGCGGCTTCCGGAACGCCCGCAGGCTGAACGTCGGCTCCGGGCGGTCCCGGTCCTGGTCGGGCAGGGCCGCCAGACGGACGGCGAACCGCTCGGCCAGCGGATCGCCCGGCGGGAGCGTGACGAACCAGCCGCGCCGCAGATCGGTGAGCGCGCGCCGGGGGCTGCGGCCCTGCCCCCGGCCCGCGAACGTCGCCCGGCCGGCCGGTTCGAGACCCTGTCCGGCGGCGTACGACTCGATGTCGGCCGGCGTGTCGGTCGCCGGGCGGCGGGGGCGGGCGGCGAGCACGGCGTCGATGTCGCTGCCCACGTTGTGGGAGGCGCCCTTGTCGACGGTCGTGACATAGACACCGCCGGGCCGGAGCACCCGGGCGCACTCGCCGACCACGGCCCGTACGTCCTCGGGGCCGTCCAGCAGATGCAGCAGCCACACACTGGCGACGGCGTCGAACTCCCCGTCCCGGAACGGGAGTCGACGGCCGTCGCCGATCACGACGGAGCCGGGCAGCCGGGTGGCGGCCCGGCTCGCCATCGCGTACGTGAGATCGACCCCCGTGACCCATGTCCCGGGCAGCGCGGCCGCGAGCCGCCGGGTCACGATGCCGGTGCCGCAGGCGATGTCGAGCAGCCGGCGGGGGCCCTCGGGGAGCAGGCCCAGGACGGCGCGGGCAGCGGCCTCGGCGCGGGGCTCGCCGCCGCGCAGGGCGTCGTAGTCGCCGGCCTCCTTGTCGTAGTCCAGCACCCGCCTCAGCTCGCCCCGTGGCCGGGCGCGAGCGCCTCCACCCTGCGGGCCAGCTCGAAGTCCTTCTCGGTGACGGCGCCGCCCGCGCTGTGCGTGCTGATGGTGAGCGACACCGTGTCGTAGCCGAGGGTGAGGTCGGAGTGGTGGCCCAGCTCCTCCTGGGTCTGGGCGATGTGCACGACCAGCGCGGTGGCCGCGAAGTGTGAGCCCAGCCGGTAGGAGCGGGCGATCCTGCCCCCGTCCAGCGACCAGCCGGGCAGCTCCGTCAGCCGGTCCTCGATCTCCTTCTGCGACAAGGGTGCGACGGGCATGGCCCACTCCTTCCGAGACGTCCCCTCCGTGACGTGCGGTCCCTTTCAGCGTGCCACAGCGGGGCCGCCGAGTCCCTGGTCAGACACTTCCGGCACCTCTCCGCCATCGGATCCGCGTCGGATCCGTCAGATCCGTACGCACTCCGTCGCGAAGTCGTCCGCGAGGACGGTGATCTCGGCGCGGCCCTCCGTCGCCGCCACCCACTCCTGGGGCAGCCCGTGGTCGCCGTAGTGGGCGCCGAGGAGGTTGCCGCAGATCGAACCGGTGGAGTCGCTGTCGCCGGAGTGGTTGACGGCGAGGAGCAGCGCTTCTGTGACGCTGTGGGTGGCCAGCGCGCAGTACAGGCCCATGGCGAGGGCCTCCTCGGCGACCCAGCCGGCGCCGAGGGACTCGACCTTCTCGGCGGTCGGGGCGCCCTCGGCGGCCAGGTCGAGGGCGCGGGTCAGGGCCGTGGTGGTCTCCTCGTGGCCGGGGTGCCGGGCCAGCAGCCGCAGGGTGCGCAGCACGGCGCCCTCCAGGGACTCGTCGGCGACGAGGTGGGCGACGATCGCGGCGAGGGCACCGGCGGCGTAGTAGCCGGTGGGGTGGCCATGGGTCATCCGGGCGCCCTGGACGGCCCGCTCGAACGCGGTCTCGGCCGGAACGCGGGCCAGTCCGAAGGGGGCCGAGCGCATGACCGTGCCGCAGCCCTTGGAGTCCGGGTTGACCGGTCCGGGGCGCCCCGGCGGGACGGCCGGTTCGGGCCGGAACGGCTGGGCGAGGCCGGAGAGGCAGGCGTTGCCGGGGGCGCGGCGGGCGTACAGCCAGGGGCGGGAGGCGAGGCCGGAGACGGCGCGCGGGTCGGGGCCGGGCTGCCGCTGGGTGTCGAGCCAGCGGCCGTAGGCGCTCCGGAGCAGCTCGGCCCAGACGGCGTCGGCGCCCTTGAGCCGCTCGTGCTCATGGGCCTGGTGGAGTCCCTCGACGGTGAAGAGGGTCATCTGGGTGTCGTCGCTGACCCGGCCCACGACGCCGTCGCCGTCCGGTACGAGCCCGGTGACACCCCGGTCGCCGTACGTGGCGCGGATGTGCGCCAGCGAGGCGAACTCGACCGGGTAGCCGAGGGCGTCCCCGACCGCGCCGCCCAGCAGGCACCCTCGTACCCGTGCCCGGTAGACGGCCGTCGCCTCCCAGGACGGGTTCCACGGGTTGTACACGCGCCACTCCTCGATCGCCTCGGTTACGTTTTCCGCATGACCATTGTCCCGACCGGTTCCCCGGGCCGCCCCACCGCCCCTGCCGACCAGGGCGTGGGCCCGCTGCTGCGGGCCTGGCGGGAGCAACGGCGGGTCAGCCAGCTGGAGTTGGCGCTGCGGGCCGGTTCCTCGGCGCGGCACATCAGCTTCGTCGAGACGGGCCGCTCCCGCCCCAGCGAGGAGATGGTGCTCCGGCTCGCCGAGCACCTGGACGTCCCCGTGCGGGAGCGCAACGCGCTGCTTCTCGCGGCCGGTTACGCCCCGCACTACCCGGAGACCCCGCTCGACGATCCGTCGATGGCCGCGCTGCGGGAGGGCATGGAGCGGCTGATCCAGGGCTACGAGCCGTATCCGGCGCTGGTGATGAACGCGACGTACGACGTCATGGCCGCCAACCGGGGCATCCTCATGCTGCTCGGCGGTGTCCCCGAGTCGCTGCTCGCGCCGCCGCTCAACGCGATGCGGCTGACCCTGCACCCCGAGGGCATGGCACCGCGCATCCGGAACCTGCGCGCCTGGCGTGGGCATCTCCTGGAGCAGATGGAACGCCAGGTCGCGCTGCGCCGCTCGGAGCCGTTGCGCGCGCTGTACGAGGAGGTGGCGGCGTATCCGCTGCCGCCGGGCACGCCCGAGGACGGCAATGAGGGGGCGGGGGCGGAGGCGGCCGCCTACTTCGCGCTGCCGATGCGGATCGAGCACGAGGGCCGGGTGCTGTCCTTCATCTCCTCGGTCTCCACGTTCAACACCCCGATGGACGTGACCGTGGCCGAGCTGGCCATCGAGACGTTCCTCCCGGCCGACCCGGCGACGGTCAAGTACCTGCACGGCATGCTGTCCTGACGTCGAGTCAGCTCTTCTGTCGGTCACCGGCCGCACCGAGGGCGACGTACTGGGCCGCCGCGAAACCGGCCACGGTGACCGCCTGCAGCAGCGTCCACACCGCGCCCGCCGTGCTCGGCGTGAGCCACAGCACCAGGGCGAGGAGGCTGAGGACGGACCAGGCCAGGTTGGCCTCGATCACGGCCCGGACGGGCGGCACCGGCGGGCGCTCGCGCGAGGCCAGCAGGGCGACGGCCGCCGCGTACACGGTGAGGAACGCGCCGAGTGCGAGGAGCAGTCCGGAGGCGACCCCGAGGAGGCGGCCGAGGGGGCCCGCCGCGAGGAGGTAGGCGAGCCCGTTCGCGCCGGTCACGGCGGCGTCGGCGGCCAGGAAGCGGCGCAGCATGGTCCGGGGGTCGGTGGTGCGGGCGAGTACGGCGAGCCGGGCAGCGGGCACGGTGTTCATGGACATGGCGAATCTCACCCTCCGTCGAGGTGACTGTCGGAATCGGTGACCTCACCCTGCCTCGCGGGGCGTACGGCGGTCGATTACCTCCGAGGTCATGACGCCCCGTACCCTGTGGGGTCGTTGTGACCGGGGGCTCGCCGGGAGCGTCGCGTTCCGGTCGGCCCTGTGAGATGTCCACCGGGGCATGACAGACTGTTGGTGTATCTCGGCGCGTGGGGAGGCGTGGCGTGAGTGAGCGGCGGGCCGCGCCCACCGTGGGTCAGGTGGTGCTCGGAAGACGGCTCCAGGAACTGCGGGAGGCCGCCGGGCTCAGACGCGAGGAGGCGGCACGCGTCCTCCGGGTCGCCCCGGCGACCGTACGGCGCATGGAGACCGCCGACGTCGCGCTGAAGATCCCGTACGTACAGGTCCTGCTGACGACGTACGGCGTCACCGAACCCGAGGTCGTCGCCTTCGTGAAACTGGCGGAGGAGGCGAACAAGCCGGGGTGGTGGCAGCGGTTCCACGATGTGCTGCCCGACTGGTTCAGCGTGTACGTCAGCCTGGAGGGCGCGGCGCATCTGATCCGGCAGTACGAGCCGCACTTCGTACCGGGGATGCTGCAGACCGAGGAGTACGCGCGGGCCGTGATGGAGGCCGGGACGGTCGGCCGGACCGGGCCCGAGACCATCGAACGCCATGTCTCGCTGCGGATGGCCAGACAGAAGCTCCTCACCCAGGAGAGACCACCGCACCTCTGGGTGATCATGGACGAGACGGCCCTCATGCGGCCGGTGAGCATGCACTCCCAGGTCATGCGCGACCAGATCGACCGACTCCTGGAGATCACCGAGAAGGACCATGTGATCCTCCAGGTCTGCGAGTTCGCCAGCGGCCCCCACCCCGGCACCTACGCCCCCTTCTCCCTCTTCCGCTTCGCCGAACCCGAACTCCCCGACATGGTCTACACGGAGTACCTCACCGGCGCCCTCTACCTCGACTCCCGCACCGAGGTCGCCCTCCACCTCGAAGTCCTCGACCACATGGCCGCACACGGGGCCTCCGCCGAGGAGACCCGGGACATCCTGCTGCGGTACCGCGACAGGTACTGAGCGGGATGAGATGAATCTCCGCCCCCTGACTGCTGGTTCCGAGGACGCGATACACGGCGTGTGGCGGCTTCCCGCTCTTGACGCGATGCGGGGCTACCGAGCCCTTTGGTGGAGCGTTGGACCCGTCGGTGAGCTTGCGGTCTTCCTGGTCCATCGGCGACATCTGCGTCACACCCGCCACATCAAGGGGTGGATCGGATGGGGGCCGGAACTCCCGTTCACGGGCGAGCTGGTCACCGTCACGGGACAGGAGGAGCGGCGCGTCCCGGTGAAGGACATTCGGATACGGCCCAGTCACTTGGCCCTGCTCCCGGATTGCCGATTCCTGCTGGTGAGCGGGCGTACGTTCCGCAACGAGCCCGAGGGGTCCTGGGCTTCCAACGCGGTGGTGTTCTCCCCGTCCGGAACACCTGAGGTCGAGTTCTGCGTCGGTGACGACATTCCGGCCTTGGTCACCGACGCCCAGGGAGGCATCTGGACGGCTCATGGGGACGAGGGCATCTACGGCGGTCACCCCGAGTCAGGAGCGGGCCTCGCAGGCTGGGACACCCAGGGCCGGACCTCCTGGACTCCCCAGGACCGACTGCCCGACCACCCGCTGGGGGGCTGCACCGCCGCGACCGAGAACGAACAGGTATGGCTCGTCTGGTACTCCGGCAGCAGCAGTGGCGACACCTTCCTGACACGGATCACTCCGTCGACCGGCGATGTCGTCAGCTACCCCAGCCCCGTTCCCCACCCGGACGGATTCGCCGTCCGCGACAACAGGGCAGTACTTACCCGCCGTCACCACAACAAGCGGTCCGTTGACCTCATACGTGCTCAGCTCGACGGCACCACCTGGACAGTGACCAGCCGCCGCCGGCTACGGGTGCCCGGTCGAGTCGTCATGCGCTGCGGCCAAGGCCGCGACGGTTCCCTTTGGCTCCGCGCGGGTGATACCTGGCTGCGCATAGAAGCATGAACGATCCGGGAAGCTTCGCGGCCGGTACAACTGCGGGGCCAGGGCCGCACGCCTTCCTCCGGCGCCGCACGCCACGCTCCCTCCGCCGCGACGGCGACCAGTACCCGCCCATGAGCGGCCCGGTGGTGCCGAACCCGCCGTCACCGTGTCCGACGGTCTACGCCGCTCCCCCCTTCGGCCCCTTCTCCTCGTCCACGATCTCCGCGTCCACCACTGTGTCGTCCTCGGACGGGCCCGGTGGTGGTGGGGCGGTGGGCGTGGCCGCGGCGGCGTACATGGCCTGGCCCATGCGTTGGCTGGTGGTGGAGAGGTGGTCGGTGGCGGTGCGGAGGGGGGCCGTGTCCTCGGGGTGGTCCAGGAGGCGTTTGACCTCGGCCACCGCGGTCTCGACCTCGGCGCGGCTGTCGGCCGGGACCCGTTCCTCGTTCTCGCGGAGGAACTTCTCCGTCTGGTACACGAGTTGCTCGGCGTGGTTGCGGGTCTCGGCGGCCTCCCGGCGCCGGCGGTCGTCGTCGGCGTACTGCTCGGCCTCCCGCATCATCCGGTCGATGTCGTCCTTGGGGAGCGCGGAGCCGCCCGTCACGGTCATCTTCTGTTCGCGGCCGGTGGCGAGGTCCTTCGCCGAGACGTGCATGATGCCGTTGGCGTCGATGTCGAAGGCCACCTCGATCTGCGGCACCCCGCGCGGGGCCGGCGGCAGACCCGTGAGGTCGAAGACGCCGAGCTTCTTGTTGTACGCGGCGATCTCCCGCTCCCCCTGGTAGACCTGGATGCCGACCGAGGGCTGGTTGTCGGCTGCCGTCGTGAAGATCTCCGAACGGCGGGTGGGAATCGTGGTGTTGCGCTCGATGAGCTTGGTCATGATGCCGCCCTTGGTCTCGATGCCCAGGGACAGCGGGGTGACGTCCAGCAGGAGGACGTCCTTGACGTCGCCGCGGATGACGCCCGCCTGGAGCGCGGCGCCCACGGCCACCACCTCGTCGGGGTTCACCCCCTTGTGCGGGTCCTTGCCGGTGAGTTCCCGCACGAGATCGGTGACGGCGGGCATCCGCGTCGACCCGCCGACGAGGACGACCCGGTCGATCGCGGCCACCTTCACCTTCGCGTCCTTCACGGCCTGCTGGAACGGCGCCCGGCAGCGGTCGAGCAGGTCGGCGGTCAGCTCCTGGAACTGAGCCCGCGTCAGTTTCTCCTCCAGATGGAGCGGACCCTCGGAGGAGGCCGTGATGTAGGGGAGGTTGATGGAGGTCTCGGAGGAACTGGACAGCTCGATCTTGGCCTTCTCCGCGCCCTCACGCAGCCGTTGCAGCGCCATCTTGTCGGTGCCGAGGTCGACGCCGTACTTCCCCCGGAAGCTCTTGACCAGGTACTCCACGACCCGCTGGTCCCAGTCGTCGCCCCCGAGCCGCGTGTCCCCGTTGGTGGCCTTCACCTCGATGACCCCGTCACCGATCTCCAGCAGGGAGACGTCGAAGGTGCCGCCGCCGAGGTCGAAGACGAGGACGGTCTGCTCCTCGCCCCGGTCCAGCCCGTACGCGAGGGCCGCGGCCGTCGGCTCGTTGATGATCCGCAGGACGTTCAGGCCCGCGATCTCGCCGGCCTCCTTGGTCGCCTGCCGCTGCGCGTCGTCGAAGTACGCGGGCACGGTGATGACGGCGTCGGTGACGTCCTCCCCGAGATACGACTCGGCGTCCCGCTTCAGCTTCTGCAGGACGCGCGCGGAGAGTTCCTGGGCCCGGTAGCGGGTGCCGTCCACGGTGCCCTGCGCCGAACCCTGCATCGCACCCTGCTCGGGGAACCGCCAACCCCCGTCGCCCATATGGCGTTTGACAGAGCGCGCGGTGCGCTCCACGTTCGTCACGGCCTGCCGCTTGGCGACCTCGCCGACCAGCACCTCGCCGTTCTTGGCGAACGCCACCACCGAGGGTGTGGTCCGCTGCCCCTCCGCGTTGACGACGACCGTCGGCTCGCCGCCCTCCAGCACAGCCACCACCGAGTTCGTCGTACCGAGATCGACCCCGACCGCACGCCCCATCGCCGTCCCCTTCCAGCGGAGATCCGCAAGGATCCGCGAGGTTCCGCCAAGTGTCCCCACCACCAGCACAAAACTTGAGTGGGCACTTGTCAACGGGGCGGCGACGGGGCGCGCGAAGCAGACCGTCAGGCGAGTTCGGCGGTCAGCGTGATCGTCGTGCCGGTCAGGGCCTGGCTGACCGGGCAGTTCTTCTTTGCGCCCTCGGCCGCCTCCTGGAAGCCGGCCGCGTCCAGACCGGGGACCTCGCCGCGGACGGTGAGGTGGATACCGGTGATGCCCTCGCCGGGCTGGAAGGTCACGTCGGCCTTGGTCTCCAGACGGGTGGGCGGGGTGCCCGCGCCGGTGAGGCCGTGCGAGAGCGCCATGGAGAAGCAGCTGGAGTGGGCGGCCGCGATCAGCTCCTCGGGGCTGGTCTTGCCGTTCGCCTGCTCCGCGCGCGACGGCCACGACACCGGCTGCGAACCGATGCCGGAGGAGTCGAAGGTGACGGTGCCGGTGCCCTTGAGCAGCTCGCCTTCCCAGACGGTGTGTGCGGTGCGCGTGGTGGCCACGATGAGTCCTTTCTGTGGGTCACGATGCCGGTCCGGCTGCCAGAACCCCCTTGCCGGGGTCCCGTTGCCGGGTTCCGTGCCCCATCCGATCACACTCCGGCGCGTGCGACGCTCATCTCACTCTGAACACCGGCCCCCGCGCGGTGAACGGCAGACGAGCGCCCTGTGGAATCAGATAGGCGTGCTCACGGCGCACCCGCAGCACATCGCACCACCCGTCGGTGATGACGAGCACCGGCGCGCCCCGCGGGAAGTCCTCGGCCCGGAGCAGCAGATCGACGCCCGGCTGCAGTTCCGTACCGCCGCGCCCGCGGACCCGGACCCGCCCGGCGATCTCGGTGACCGGGACGAAGCCCGCGTCGTGCGGGGCGGCGTCGCAGAAGACGACACGGGCGGCCGGTACGTCACGGGCCTCGGCGTACGAGGCGATCGCGCCCAGCGCCTTGCCGAGCAGCGTGCGGTCCATGGAGGCGGAGGTGTCGAGGACGACACCGAAGGTGCAGCGGGCGATCTCCTCGGGCGGGAAGTACCGTCCCGCGCGCGGGATGTCGGGGGTCGCCGACTGCCGGCGCGAGGGGCGCGCGTAGGTCCGTACGGGCTGCGGGCGGGGCACGAACTCGTCGAACCAGCGGGCGAGTTGCGCGTCCCAGGGCAGCGGCGGATGGCTGAGGGCGCGGATCTCCTCGACCAGGCCCGCGGGCAGCAGCCCGCGTTCCTGCCGCTCGTGCAGCTCGAAGCCCCGGGCGAGGCCCCTGCGGTAGAACTCGTCGAGGTCCACGTAGTCACGGGGTGAGCCGAGCGGGCCGCCGAGGATGTCACCGGCGCCCTTGCCGCGGAGGGTGGCGAGCCGGCGCATCCGGCGCAGATCGCCGGCGATCCGGTCGTAGACCTCCTCGGCCGACAGCCCGGCCAGCCCGGCGTCGTACAGCAGCCCGTCGGGCATGGTGCCGACGCGCATCTCCCGCAGCCAGCCGTTGATGACGTAGTCGGCGGCGACGTTGAAGAGATACGGGTCGCGGGTGCCGCGGCGGTCGCCGTGGCGCAGGGCGGCGTGCAGCATCTCGTGGGCGAGGATGAACCGCCATTCCTCGTCGTCGAACCGGCGCAGCGGGTTGATGTAGATCTCCCCGGCCTCCGCGTCGACGGCGGCGATGGAGATGCCGTGGGCGTGGGCGAGTTCGACGTCGGCGACGATCCGGATGCCGGCCGCGATCCCGCCGAGCAGCGGGTAGGAGGAGATGAACCAGCTCAGGGCCTTCTCCCAGGGCCGTCTGCGGACCGGTTCGTCGTCCAGGGTCGCGCGGCGGCCGCCCGCCATGTCCATCGCGGCGGACATCGTGCGGGTGAGGGCGTGCGCGAAGGCCAGCTGCCAGTCCGTGGGCTGTCCCCGCCACTTGGGCCGGGGCAGCAGCAGCTGGTCGGGCTCGCTGCCGGCCGTGCCGCAGTTCTCGAACACCGCCGGGAGGCCGTCGCGGCGCCAGTGGGCGGCGAGCCGTTCCTCGTCGCCGTCCGGGTAGCGGGTGGGCAGATGCTCGGGGGTCAGGCCGACGGGGAAGGTGAGCAGGAACCGGTTGACGGCGACACAGCGGGCGGCGAGGTCGAACCGGTCGGGCTGGTCGCGCACGTCCGGGGCCGACGGGACGTGTCCGAAGCCGAGGTGGAGGGCGGCGTGGGCGATGGCCCAGGCCCAGGCGTCGGGGGTGGCGAGCCGGTCGGGGTCCGCATGCAGCACCCCCTCGGAGTCGACGCGGACCAGGCCCTGGCGGGGCGCGACGGCACACTTCTCGTTGCGGCAGACGGTGAACCCGACCGCGCGCAGCGCGGAGTTGCAGCGCACCGTCGCCAGTCCCGCCTCGAACGCCTCACCGGCGAGGTCCCGCTTCGTCTTCCGCTGGGCCTTCCCCTTGCCGCCCGCGCCGCTCACCTGCGGGCCTCGACCAGCCGGGGCATGTCGCGGGCCGCCTCGACGAGGAACCAGGCGGGCAGGACGGGGTTGCCGTCGGGGTCGTCGGCGATGACGGTCTGGGCGACCTCGACGGAGATCTCGGCGAGCCGCACCAGCAGCGACTTGGCGCGGTAGGCGGTCTGCCGCCCGTTCGCCGACATGTGCTGCCTGCTGACCGGCAGTTCCTTGATCAGTCGGCCACGGAAGGAGTCGGCGAGGTAGTAGAGCAGGTCGCGGTCCTCCACGCGGTGGGGCCAGCCGGCCTCGCCCTTGAGGATCGCCTCGATGCCGAAGCGGCTGCGCACGATCTTGACGTAGCCGCGGAACGCGACCGCGTGCGCCGGGGTGAGCGTCCCGTGCGCCAGGACCGCCAGGGTCTCCTCGTCGAGGTCGCGGCCGAAGGAGTGCAGCGCGTCGGAGAGCATGTGCCAGGAGCGGGGCGTCGAGAACGGCTCCTCGCTCTTCGGCGGCTTCGACCACAGATGGTCCGGGCGGTCGGTGAGGTGGTCCACGACCCAGGGGTGGATACCGCCGCCCCGCGCCCACACCAGCCAGTCCTTCGGCGAGGCCTCCAGATGGACGTGGGTGAGCCGGTTGACCAGGGCGGAGGCCATCGGGCGGGCGAGGGCGTTGTCGGTGGCGCGGTTGCCGGCGCCTATGACGATCGACCCCTTCGGCAGCTCGTAGTTGCCGATACGGCGGTCCAGGATCAGCGAGTAGAAGGCCTTCTGCACATCCGGGCCGGCCGCGTTCAGCTCGTCCAGGAACAGGCAGTACGGCTCGTCGCGGGCGATCGCCTCCGGCGGGCAGAACACCGAGCGGCCGTCACGGATCTGCGGGACGCCCATCAGGTCCTCCGGCGCGAGCTGGGTGCCGAGGAGGCTGACGCATTCCAGGCCCAGGGACTCGGCGAAGTCCCGTACGAGGGAGGACTTGCCGATGCCGGGGACGCCCCAGACGAAGACGGGGCGGACGGTGGCGAGGTTGAGCAGAAGCTCGGGGAGACGAGAGGGCGTGACGGTGACGGCTGCCTGCAAGGCGTGGGCTCCAGGGGTTTGTTCTTCGAACGGTGCGAACAGTGTGGGCGAGCTGTTCGCGGGAGCGCAGCCGATTATTTGTGGATCGGGTGCCTATGCGTCTGCCGGGTTCTGTTCTTTGGCGGGTGCGGGTCGGTTCGTGGCTGGTCGCGCAGTTCCCCGCGCCCCTTCGGGGCGCTCCGGCTCGGCCACGGGGACTTGGGGACCGTTCGATTCTCTCAACCAGCGCCGCAGGACCCCGTGGATCTGTTCCGCGCCCACCAAGGGCTCGTCGTGCTCCACCGGGGCGGAGAGGGCCAGGGGGGACATGAGGAAGGGGCGGGACTGGCAGCCGCCGAGGCCGCCGTGGGAGCCGATCTGTTCCTCGAAGGCGAGGACTTCGCCGTCGGTGGGGTCGTACCAGGAGTTGACCATGATGTCGGCGGTGTGCGGGAAGCCGTGGGTACGGCGTACGGCGTCGGCGGCGCCGGGGCCGAAGTCGGCGAGGGGGCCTGGGTGTTCGTCGCTCAGCTCGTCGACCGGGATCTCCGCGCCGTGCGCGCCGAGGACGAGGCCGCCGTGTTCCTCGCTGCGGACCAGGACGAAGCCGATGCCGGGGTGGTTGGCGAGGGTGGAGAGCAGGGCCGGGTGGCGGGCGTCGATCTCCTCGCGGCTCAGCCGGTGGGAGACGTCCGGGAAGGAGACCAGGCCGAGGTTGCCGGAGGCGAGGACGATCGGCTCGGAGCGGCGGGTCGGCCGGTGCTCCTCGACGCCCTCCTCGACGGGGATCCGCAGCGCGGCCCGGACCGATGCACGGGCCTCGGCACCGCTGTGGGTGCGCCGGGCCCGGCGCGGCACGGGCAGCCCGCAACCGGCCCGGACCAGGTTGCCGAGGGTGAGGCCGTAGCGGCCGAGGAAGGTCTCGCCGGGACTCTGGCCGTGGTCGGAGAGGAGCACGATCCGGTAGGCGCGCGGGGCGTGTTCGGCGACCTGGGCGATCAGTGCGAGGGAGCGGTCGAGGCGTTCGAGGACCTTCGCGGCGTCCCGGCTGTGCGGGCCGGAGTGGTGGGCGACCTCGTCGTACGCCACCAGGTCCGCGTAGATCGCCGCGCGGCCCGCGAACATGTCGCCGATCACCGCGGAGACCACCACATCGCGCTCGACGACGGTCGCGAAGGCGCGGATGAACGGGTAGAGCCCGCCGCGTTTGACGCGGGGCCGCTGCTGGGCGAACCGGGCGCGGGTGGACTGGCCGGTCTCGCGGATGACGTCGGCGACGAAGGACATGGCGGTACGGACGGCGTTGGCCGGGTCGGAGAAGTAGGCGAAGTACCCGGCGCGGGAACGGTTCCGGCGGCCCCGGCGGGCCGCGATCGACAGGACGAGCGCGAGCTGCTCGGCGCCGCCGCTGAACAGGTTGCCGCGGCTGGCGCCGTCGACGGTGAGCAGACCGCCGTCGCCGGTGCGGTCGATGGCCCGGCGCTGGAGTTCGGCGGCGCTGGAGGGCCGGTTGCAGACCATCACCTCCCGGGTGTCCTTCTCGTACCAGCGGAAGGCGGGCACGTCGTGGTTGGTGCCGTGCAGGATGCCGAGCTGGCTGGCGCCGGTCTGGCTGGACCAGTCGGTGCGCCAGGGGGTGAGCCGGTGGGTGGGCCGGGGCGTGG
The DNA here is from genome assembly GCF_055657445.1 of Streptomyces sp. NPDC107538. Taxonomy (NCBI): domain Bacteria; kingdom Bacillati; phylum Actinomycetota; class Actinomycetes; order Kitasatosporales; family Streptomycetaceae; genus Streptomyces; species Streptomyces sp. NPDC107538. The sequence continues at coordinate 520,469 of NZ_JBVKAY010000006.1, forward strand.
GTCCGGGGGCGGGTCCGGCGGCGGGTCCGGGGTGCGGGGTGCCGTCCGGTGACCGGCCGAGCCAGGCGGCCACCGTGGGCATCAGGCCCTTCTCCGTCGCCGCCTCCAGGACATCGTGGCCCACGCCGTCGAGCTGGAGGAAGACGGTGCCGGGTCCGGCGGGCCCCGGACGGCCTTCGGCGTGCCTGCGGCGGCGGTCGGCCAGCCGGTACAGCCGGCGGCGGTAGGCGTCGTCGTCCCGTACGGCGAGGGCGCCGCCGGTGGCGGAGGCGACGGCGGACATCACGGCGGCGACCACCACGGCGGTCTCGGGCGCCACCGCGCCCTGGCCGGAGGGGTTCAGGCGCAGGGCGAGCAGGAGCAGGGAGCCGTTGAGGAAGAAGACGAGCAGGCCGAGGACGAGCGCCGGGACCAGCAGCAGGGCCCGCACCAGCAGGGGCCACACCAGTGAGGAGAGCAGACCGAAGGCGCCGGCGCCGAAGGCCGCGGTCACGGCGATCTGGGTGGCGCTCTCACCGGACTCGGACTGCAGCCGGAAGTCGGGCAGGGCGCCCGCGAGCACGAGCATCGTCAGGGTGGACACCGCCCATACGGCGAGCATCCGCCAGATCCCGCTCAGTACCCTCCGCCAGCGGCCACCGCCCACGTTCGGCCATCCTTACGTCCCGTTTCCTGGGCTCAGACTGTCATACGGGGTGGGGGCGCCGGGGTGGCGTTTCGGGGTGGCATGGGGGCACGGTCCGGGGAGGGGGTGGGGGTTGCTGTGCGTCGCGGGCTGCGGGTGCGTGGGGCTTCTCGCGCAGTTCCCCGCGCCCCTTCAAGGTGCCCGGCGCTCGAAAGGGCGCCCTCGTCAGCTGCTCAGCGGCCCGTCCCCCGCTCAGCGCCCCGTCCCCCGCTCAGCGGCCGTCGTAGCCCGCTGTCGGCATGGAGAGGCGGCGGTGGACGTGGGCCTTCATCTGGGCGTCGTAGGCGGGTTCGGCGTGGCCGACGGTCTCGACGCGGATGCCGCGCCGGGCGCACTCGGCGGTGAAGTCGTCGACGGAGGCGAGGGCGCGTTCGAGGACGCGGTGGCTGGGGGCGACGAAGAGGTCGACGAGGCCGGCGTCGACGTCGGCCCACAGCGCGCAGTGGTCGGAGCGCAGACCGCGTACGAGCAGCTCGCGGGTGATCACATAGCCGCGCTCGGCGGCCCAGCCGGCGCACATGGCGTGCTGGCTGCGGGAGTCGACCAGGAAAGGGTCCGCCTCCAGTTCCTCCAGCGGGGTCAGGCTCGCTATGGCCGCGACCCGCACCACCGCCCCGCGCCCCGCCGCGCCACCACACCCGCGCGCCGCGTCCTGGTACGCCACGCCGGAGGCGCCGCTCCCGTCTCCCTTGTCTCCCATGGTGTCCCCCTCCCCCTCCGGGTCCGGGCCCCGTCCGTTGAGCAGGCCACGGGCACCGGGCCCGGCACGCCTGTCCACGGCATGATCCGCCGGACAGGCCCAGGCCGCAGACCCTACTCCAGCCCGTAGGCTCGGGGGAGTAGCGCGAAGGAGGCGAACGGAGTGCCGGTGGAGATCACCTGGTGGGGTCATGCGACCTGCACCGTGGAGGATTCGGGTACGAGGGTGCTCACCGACCCCCTGTTCGCGCGCCGGCTCGCGCATCTGCGAAGGCGCCGGGGTGCGCCTCCCCCGCCGGAGGCGGCGGTCGCGGACGTCGCGCTGGTGTCGCATCTGCACGCCGACCATCTGCACGTCCCCTCGCTGGCCCGGCTCGCGCCGGGGACGCGGCTGGTGGTGCCGAAGGGCGCGGCACGCCAGGTGCCGGGGCTGCGCAGACTGGCACATCTCCGGCTCTCCGAGATGGCGGCCGGGGACGAACTCAGCGTCGGTGACCTGGCCGTTCGTGCCGTTCCGGCCCGGCACGACGGACGGCGGCTGCCGGTCGGGCCGCACCGTTCGCCCGCGCTCGGCTTCGTGGTCGAGGGTGAGGCGCGCACCTACTTCGCCGGGGACACCGGGCTGTTCCCGGAGATGGCCAAGGAGGTCGGGCCGGTCGATGTGGCGCTGCTGCCGGTCGGCGGCTGGGGGCCGTATCTCGGCGAGGGTCATCTGGACGCGGGGCGCGCGGCGGAGGCGCTTGCGCTGCTTGCGCCCCGGAGCGCGGTTCCGGTGCACTACGGCACGTACTGGCCGATCGGGATGGACGCTGTGCGCCCCCATGAATTCCACGCCCCCGGTGAGGAGTTCGTGCGCCTCGCCGCCGCCCGTGCCCCCGAGGTGACCGTGCACCGGCTGGGACACGGGGAGAGCGTCCGGCCGGGGGCGGCCCGGTGATCGTCCTGAGCGCCGCGAGCGCTCCGCTGCCGTACGCGTCCACCCAGCAGGCGATCGGCTATCCGACGCTGTTCCTGCTGGTGCTGGTCGGGGCGCTGGTGCCGGTGGTGCCGACCGGGGCGCTGGTCAGTTCGGCGGCCGTGGTGGCCTTCCATCAGGCGGCGCCCCTCGCGCTGTTGCTGGTGTTCGTGGTGGCGTCGGTCGCCGCGTTCCTCGGGGACATCGCGCTGTACTGGCTGGGGCGTCGCGGGATGGGCTCCAAGAACGGTTCGCGGTGGCTGGAGGCGATCCGCCGCCGGGCGCCGGAGGACCGGCTGGAGCAGGCGCAGGCGAAGCTGGAGGACCACGGGGTGGCCGTGCTGGTGCTGTCCCGGCTGATGCCGGCCGGGCGGATTCCAGTGATGCTGGCCTGTCTGATGGCGAAGATGCCGTTGCGGCGGTTCGCGCGGGGGAATCTGCCGGCGTGCCTCGCGTGGGCCGTGACGTATCAGTTGATCGGGATTCTGGGCGGGTCGCTGTTCAAGGAGCCGTGGGAAGGGGTGTTGGCGGCGGTCGTGTTGACGTTGCTGATCAGTGTGGTGCCGAGCGTTTGGCGCCGGGTGGTCCGCTGAGAGCTCGGGACCTGGTGTGCGTTGCGGGCCGCGGGTGCGCGGGGGGCTTGTCGCGCAGTTCCCCGCGCCCCTGACGGACAGGGCTACGCCCCTGTCCGTCAGTCCAGCACCCGGGAGCCGCCCACCGGCAGGTCCCACAGGTGCTCTCGTGGCAGGCCCGCCGTCTGCCACGCCGTCCTCACCCGTGTCAGGGGTTCCAGGACCGGTTCCGCCGAGAGGACGAAGGTGGCCCAGTGCATGGGGGCCATGCGGTGGGCGCCGAGGTCCTGGAAGGCGCGGACCGCGTCCTCCGGGTCGCAGTGGACGTCGCTGAGCCACCAGCGGGGGTCGTAGGCGCCGATCGGGAGCAGGGCCAGGTCGATGCCGGGGTAGCGGCGGCCGATGAGGGAGAACCAGTGGCCGTAGCCGGTGTCGCCGGCGAAGTAGAGGCGCCTGCCGTCGGGTGCCGTGAGGACCCAGCCGCCCCACAGGGAGCGGCAGGTGTCGGTGAGGGTGCGCTTGGACCAGTGGTGGGCCGGTACGAAGTCGAAGCGGACACCGCCGAGTTCGGCCCCCTCCCACCAGTCCAGCTCGGTGACCCGGTGGAACCGGCGCCGGCGGAACCAGCGGCCCAGTCCGGCGGGCACGAACACCGGGGTGTCGCGCGGGAGTCTCGCCAGGGTGGGGGCGTCCAGGTGGTCGTAGTGGTTGTGGGAGATGACCACCGCGTCCACGTGGGGCAGCGCGTCCCAGCCGATGCCGACGGGGGTGATCCGGGCGGGCGTGCCGAGGATCCGGCGCGACCAGACCGGGTCGGTGAGGACGGTGAGCCCGCCGATCCGCACCACCCAACTGGCGTGCCCCGCCCAGGAGACGGCGACGGTACGGGTGTCCACGCGGGGCAACGGGGCGGGCGCGTACGGCAGTCGCGGGATGTCGACGAGCCCCTCGGCCCCCGGCCGGACCGAGCCCTCGCGGGCGAACCGGGCGAAGGCCTTCAGGCCGGGGAGGGGGGTGGTGAGCCGGTCGGCGAAGGAGCGCGGCCAGCGCCGCCGCTCCCCGAGCGGGCGGGGCTCGGCGAGGGGCGGCACCAGAAACGCCCCGGCTGCCTGGGCGCCGGTGGCCGCCGGGGCAGCGGTGGTTGTAGCGGTGCCGGGGGTCGTGGCGGTGCCGGCGGTCGTGGCGGTGCCGGCGGTCGTGGCGGTGCCGGTGGTCGTGGCGGTGCCGGTGGTCGTGGGTGTCGTCGGCGGATTCGCGTCTGGCGGGTGAGGTGCGTGGCCGAGTGGGGGTGCGTGGGGGCTGATCGCGCAGTTCCCCGCGCCCCTTTGGGGGGCGGGGTGCCGGGGGTCGGTGGTCACTTCGCGTCGCTCCCGAGGGGCCGTCATCGAAGGCCCTCGAAGGCCGCTCCGAAGAGTGTCAACGCGCGTTCCACATGCGGGAGTTCCAGCGGATCCGGTGCCTCCAGGACCTGGGCGCGCTCCGCGTCGGTGGTGCCGAGAAACGGCGCGGTGGACAGCCGGACGCGCAGCGCGCCGAGGTCGTCCCCGAACCGGTGGCCGCCGGGCGCCGGCATGCCGAGCCGGCCGGTGAGGAAGTCCTCCGCCTCCTGCGCGTCACCGACCCCGTGCGCGGCGAGCGCCGAACGCAGCGGGGCGAGGTCGGCGTACAGATGCCGTCCGGCGCCCGGGGGCAGGGCGAGCGCCCCGGCGGCCACCACGGCCCGGTGCGCGGCGGCGGCGAGGCGCGCGTGCAGCCGTACGGAGGCGGCGAGGCGTTCGGTGACGGGGGCGGGCTCGTCGAGGGCGTACGCGGCGGCCGCGGCGACCGGGGTGGCGACGCGCGCGCCCAGCGCGGTGAGCACATCGAGGACCCGGTCGCGCAGTCCCGAGCCGTCCGCGTCGGCCGGAAAGCGGGCCACGGCGGCCGGCCAGCCCGTCGGCAGGAAGGCGCCGGCCAGGTCGGTGACGACGGTGACCCGGTCGGGCAACATCTCGGCGGGGCTGAGCAGCACGGTGTCGTGCGGGTCGTGCACGGTGTCGCGCCAGGTCTCGTCGCTGACCAGGTGCAGGCCCTCCCCCAGGGCCGCCTCCATGGCCTCGTGCACCAGTTCGGGCGGGGCCACGGTGGCGGTGGGGTCGTCGGCGACGCAGAGCACGAGCAGCCGGGGGTCGCCGCCCTCGGCTCTGATCCTGCGCACGGTCTCCAGCAGCGCGTACGGGTCCGGCACTCCCCCGCACTCGGCGGGCGTGGCCACATGGAACACCGAGCGCCCCAACGCCCGCGCCTGCGGCTCCCACCAGGCGGCGCACGGCCGGGGCAGCAGGACGTCGCCGCCGATCGCGGCGGTCAGCGCGAGGAGCAGGGCGGGGGCACCGGGGGCGGCGACGGCCCTGTCCCGCGTGGTGGCGAGGCCACGCCGGTCCCAGTAGCCGCTGGCGGCGTCCAGGAGGGCGGGATCGCCACCGGGCGGTACGGGGTGGGGGCGGCCCGCGGCGGCGGAGAGCACGGCGGCCAGTTCGGGCAGGACGGGCAGTCCCTGGGCGGGGAGGGGCGGGCCGTAACGGACCGGACCGTGCCCTTCCGGATCCGTCCGCGCCATGTGTGCCTCCACGCTCGTCGAGTGCGCACGCTGTCGTGTGCGTCGTCCGGGGCGGCCTCACGCCGTGACAGGCGTCGTCCGCACCCTCGGCCTGTCAGTACCCAGGCTCACGCGCCCCATGGGCCCCCGTGCGAGTCGCGCCGGTCACAGCGGCCTCATGTCCCCCGTGTCCGGGGGGAGTTCGGCGGGGAGTCGACGGTGTTGGCGCCGCACGGTGCCCCCGGTCCCGGCGGGCGGCGTCACGGCGTCCCCCGGTCCCGGCGGCGCAGACGGTGGACGGCCGCGCCGAGTGCGCCCGCGATGAGGAGACCACCGGCGACCATGGCCGGGACGGAGTCGGTGAAGGCCCCGCCGCCGCCCGCGTGGACGCCGCGCTGGACCGGGGCGACGGGATGGCTGGCGTGATGGGTGGGCTCGTGGGTGGGCTCGTGCGTCGGCTGGTGGGGCGGTTGATGCGTCGGCTGGTGGGTGGAGTGGTACGGGTCGTCGCCGCCGACGGCCACGTCGAAGGCGGCGCTCCACTGTTTGCCCTCGCCGCCGGGTGCCGCCGGGCAGATGCCGTCCACACCCCACTCGGAGGGGGAGCCCGCCGCCGCGGTGCCGGTCTCGAAGTCCGCGGCGGGCGCGATCTTCGCCGTGCCCTGGTAGGAGGGGCCGCCGGCGGAGTCGTCGTTGCCGGGGAGCCGCTGCAGGGTGACGGTGCCCTGTTCGAACGCCTGGGAGCTGGCGTCGATGGTCTCGGGGGCGGGGCCGCCGGTCGGGTCGCAGGAGACGGAGAAGGTGAGCGTGCCGCCCGGTGCGACGGAGTGCGGGTTCACCTCGGCCGCGGGGTCCGCGTACGCGGGCGAGGCGGCACCGAGGACGGCGCCGATCAGGGCGGCTGCGGACAGGACACGGACGCGGCGCACGGTCGGGCGCGTGGGCGGGGGCATGGGCGGGGGCATGGGCGGGGCTCCTTCGGGCGGCTCCGGCGGGCGGGGCACGACGGCCGTGCCCCGCGTCCATCACAGCCCCGAGCCCGGCGGGACGCGCGCGGCCGGACACCATTCGCGGGACGCGGGGCCGCCGAGTGGGTGACCCTGCCCACGCGACGGAGCCGCGCATGCGTACAGCCCCGCACCCCTGCAAGGCGGGACTCAGCCGGAAAGGGACACCAGTTCCCGTTCCAAGCCCCTCCCCCTCTTCTCCACCACCGCCGACGCGACGTCCGACAGTTTGCGGTTGGTGCCCTGGGAGATGCGGCGGAGGACGGCGAACGCGCTGTCGGCGTCGCAGCCGAGGACGTGCATGACCATGCCGCAGGCCTGGTCGACGACCGGGCGGGTGCGCAGGGCGGCGCCGAGCTGGTCCAGTTCGGTGAGGGCGGCCCGATAGGAGCGGTCGCGGACGATACAGGTCGCGGCGAGGTCGCCGAGAGCGCGCGCGGGACCGTGCGGGGCGTCCTGCAGGGTGTGGGGTCGGAAGCTGTAGAGGCTGAGGGTCACGGTGAGACCGGCCCGCCGGAAGGGGAGCGTGACACTGGACCGTACGCCCGCGTCGAGGGCCACGGCCCGGTACGCCGGCCAGCGCTCCTCGCGCAGCAGATCGGCGGAGTCGACGGGCTCACCGCGTTCCAGCGCGGACGGGATCGGTCCGTCGCCCGAACGCAGTTGGACCGAGACGAGTCCGGCGAGGTCGGGGTGGGTGACGGCGGCGGGCCGTTCGGTGCCGCTGTCGGTCACCATGGAGCTGGCGCCGCAGCAGTCGCTGGTGCAGCGGGCGGCCTGTTCGACGAGTTCGGAGAGCCTTCTTCCCGGATGTGCGGATTCCGCCGATTCCCGGCCCACGCGGCCGAGTTGTTCGCTTTCCGGCATGATGCACGCCTCCTCTCCGGGTCGCCTTCCCGGTCACCTGCGGGGAAAACGAATCTCCCGCTTTCGATCCCACCGGGCCCGTCGACGCCGCTCAGGCATTACGTTCGTCGCATGACTCAGACGGACGAGTTCGGTGAGGAACTCGCGGATTTCGTGCGCCGGGTCGCGGAGCTCAAGGCCGCCCGCTCGGTGCCGACCGGTGATCTGCCGACGGTCCTGGACGCGGCGATCTTCGAACTCGACCATGTCGCCGACCGGTTGTGGCCCGGGTACGAGCGGCTGACCACGTCGGGCCCGGTCGGCGGTGCCCCGTCGGCCGCGCAGGAACACCAGGTGCTGAAGGCCGTCTTCCAAAGCCTGCCGCTGCCCGTGCTGTTGGTGGACCGCGAGACCGTGGTGCGGCGCCTCAACCAGGCCGCGACCGCTTTCACCGGCGTACGGTCCGGCTATGCGACGGGGCGTCCGCTGAGCGGGTTCCTCGCCCATGCCGACCGGGGGGCGTTCCGTTCCCAGGCGGCGGCCGTGGCCCGTGGCGAGGGCGACCGCAGCCTCACCGTGCATCTGCAGCAGCGCCCCTCGCTCCCGGTACGCGCCACGCTGACCGCGCTGCGCCCCGGCGGGGAGCCGCGCAGCACCGTGCTGGTCGTCCTGCAGCCCGCGGGGGACCGGATGCCCGCCGTCGAACCCCTCCGCCCGCTGCCCAACCTCACCGAGACCACCCGGCACGCGGCGCTCATGGATCTCGTCGACGCCATGACCACGGCCCTGCTGGCGGCTCCGGCCGGCGCGGCCCTCGACCGGGCGGCCCATGTCCTGCACGGCCGTTTCGCGGACTGGGTGATCGCCGACACGGCGGGCCCCGGTCTGACCCGGACCACGGTCCTGGCCCCTTCGGAGGCCGAGGCGAAGCTCCTGATGCCCCAGGACCCCGCCACCTGCCCCCTCGTCACGGCCGCCGCCCGCACCGGCTCCCCCACCCTCCAGATCCGCCCGCCCGACCCCGCCGCCTTCGGCCACGACCGCACCGGCGCCCCGGTCCTGGTCAGAGCGAACGTCACCTCCCTGCTGACCGTCCCCCTCCCCTCCCCCACCGGCCCCGTCACAGCCGTCCTGACCCTCTTCCGCGCGGGCCCCCGCCTGGCCTTCTCCATGGCCGAGGCCCAGGCGATGGACACCATGTCCCGCCACATCGCCCTGGCCATGGAATCCCGGCGCACGTAATCGGTCCCCGGGCCCCGTAAGGGGCGCGGGGCTGTGTCCATATGCGGCTCCGCCGCGTGGGCGCGAGAAGCCCCACGCACCCGCACCCGACGACGCACCAGCCAACCCACGGCGCCCCAGGCCAACCAGCGGAGCTACACCGCGTCCTTCATGACCTGATCCCGCAACCGGTCACAGCACCGGCTGATCAACCGCGACACATGCATCTGCGAGATCCCCAGCTGCTCCGCGATCCGGCTCTGCGTCATGTCCCCGAAGAACCGCATGTACAGGATCGCCCGCTCCCGCTCCGGCAACGCCGCCAGCCGCGGCTTCACGGCCTCCCGGTCCACCACCGTGTCCAGCGCCGGATCCGCGGCCCCCAGCGCGTCGCTCAGCGAGTACCCGTCCTCGCTCCCCGGCAGCTCCGCGTCCAGCGACAGCGCCGTGAAGCTCTCCAGGGCCTCCAGCCCGACCTGGACGTCCTCCTCGCTCATGTTCGCGTGCTGGGCGATCTCCGCGACGGTCGGCCGTCGCCCGGAGATCGTCTGGGACAGGTCCTGACTGGCGAACCGCACACGATTGCGCAGGTCCTGGACCCGGCGGGGCACGTGCAGGGTCCACATGTGGTCCCGGAAGTGCCGCTTGATCTCACCGGTGACGGTGGGCACGGCATAGCTCTCGAAGGCGTTGCCCAGCTCGGGGTCGTAGCGGTCGACGGCCTTGACGAGGCCGAGCGAGGCCACCTGACGGAGGTCGTCGTAGCTCTCGCCGCGGTTGCGGAACCGGCCCGCGAGCCGCTCGGCCATGGGGAGCCACGCTTCGATGATCTGGTCACGCAGAGTGTCCCGCTGCTGGCCCGGGGGAAGCGCGGCCAGCTTGCGGAAGGCCTCCGCCGTGTCGGGGGCGTCGTCGTGCGGGTGGTGCTTCGCCTGGGTACGCATGATGCGTCGCAACTCCCTGGATGGTGCCTCTGGGATGGACGGTCACCGTGGGGGCGCGGGCGCGAACAGGAACGGACACACCCGTGAGGGAGAAATCGCCACTTCCACGGACGTGCCTCCTGTCCGAAGCACTGTTATGCGCCTGCCCCGGATCATGCACGGCAAACACATTCGAAGTTTCTCGTTCCGCCCGCGGGTGACTCGCTCGGGAGATCACACCCCGGGAGGTCCAGTATGAGCACCACCGTCGCCGATCACATCTTGCGGAGGCTGCGCGACTGGGGAGTCGAACAGGTATTCGGCTACCCAGGGGACGGCATCAACGGGCTGCTCGCGGCCTGGGGCCGGGCCGAGGACCGGCCGCGGTTCATCCAGTCGCGGCACGAGGAGATGTCCGCGTTCCAGGCGGTCGGCTACGCCAAGTTCTCCGGCCGGCTCGGCGTGTGCGCGGCGACCTCGGGCCCCGGCGCGATCCATCTGCTCAACGGCCTGTACGACGCCAAGCTGGACCATGTGCCGGTGCTCGCGATCGTCGGCCAGACGCACCGCAGCGCGATGGGCGGCTCGTACCAGCAGGAGGTCGACCTGCACACCCTGTTCAAGGACGTGGCCTCGGACTTCGTCGAGACGGTGACCGTGCCCGAGCAGCTGCCGAACGTCCTCGACCGGGCGATCCGCACCGCCTACGCCCGCCGGGCGCCGACCGCCGTGATCATCCCCGGTGACGTACAGGAACTGGAGTACGCGGCGCCGACCCACGAGTTCAAGATGGTCCCCTCCAGCCTCGACCGCGGTGACTGGACGACCGTCCCCTCCACCGAGTCGGTCGAGCGGGCGGCCGAGATCCTGAACGCCGGGGACAAGGTCGCGATCCTCGTCGGACAGGGCGCCGCCGGGGCCCGCACCGAGGTGGCCCACCTCGCCGAACTGCTGGGCGCGGGCGTCGCCAAGGCGCTCCTCGGCAAGGACGCGCTGAGCGACGAACTGCCGTATGTCACCGGCTCGATCGGGCTGCTGGGCACCCGCCCCTCGTACGAGCTGATGCGCGACTGCGACACGCTGCTGACCATCGGCTCGTCCTTCCCGTACTCGCAGTTCCTGCCGGACTTCGGCAAGGCGCGGGCCGTGCAAATCGACATCGACCCGCACATGGTCGGGATGCGCTACCCGTACGAGGTGAATCTGATCGGGGACGCGAAGGCGACGCTGGAGCGGCTGATCCCGCTGATCGATCCGGAGCGGGGCCGTGAGTGGTTCGACGAGGTGTGCGCGGGCGTGGCGCGCTGGCGCGAGGTGACGGCGCGCCGGGCGGAGCTGTCGGCCGACCCGATCAATCCGGAGTACGTGACCCACGTCCTGGACGGGCTGGTCCCGGACGACGCGATCATCTCCTCGGACTCCGGTTCGGCGGCGAACTGGTACGCCCGGCACCTCACCATGCGGGGCACCATGCGCGGCTCGCTGTCGGGCACGCTGGCGACGATGGGCTGCGGGGTGCCGTACGCGATCGGCGCGAAGTTCGCGCATCCGGACCGTCCGGCGATCGCCCTGGTCGGGGACGGGGCGATGCAGATGAACGGCATGGCGGAGCTGATCACGGCGGCCAAGTACCAGGACCGCTGGGAGGATCCGCGGCTGGTGGTGGCCGTGTGGAACAACCACGACCTGAACCAGGTGACCTGGGAGCTGCGGGCCATGGGCGGGGAGCCGTCCTTCCTGCCCTCGCAGGAGCTGCCGGACGTGCAGTACGCCGCCTTCGCGCGCTCGCTGGGGCTGACCGGTATCCGGGTGGAGAAGCCGGAGGACGTGGAGGCGGGCTGGCGGGCGGCCCTCGCGGCGGACGGTCCGGCGGTCGTGGAGTTCCTCACCGATCCGGCCGTGCCGCCGATCCCGCCGCACGCCACCTGGGAGCAGATGGAGTCCACGGCCGCCTCGATCCTCAAGGGCGACGCCGACCGGGGCTCGATGGTCAAGCAGGGGTTCAAGGCGAAGCTGCAGGAGTTCCTGCCGGGCAACCGGGAGAAGGAGAAGGGCGGGAAGTAGGGGCGCGCGGCAGACGGAGCGGCGCTCGGTGGCCCTGGACACCGGGCGCCGCTCCCGTCGCTCTCGTCGTCACCCGTTCAGCGGATCGACACGGCCTGGTCCTGCAGGTCGGCCTGGTCGACGGGTGGCAGCACCATCTCCTCGTAGCGGCCCAGCGCCAGTACGACGCCGAGCATCAGCAGCGGAATGATCACAGCGACAGCCGCCATGAGCCCGGTCCTTCCCCAGGGAATACGCGGTGGGGGGTGTCCCGCCGGGTCTCCCCCGCGCGGACGGGCAAACCCGGGGGCAGCGAAGCGGAACCGCTCCGTGTCGGCGTCGGGTGTTCGGGTACGCGGGGGCCACGAAAACCCATCTGGAGGGGAGTCATGCAGCGAGGCAGTGACCGGCTGAGCGCCCACCGCGACGACGAGATGAAGCACGAACTGCAGGGACTGCTCCGTTCGGGGCATCCCACCCGGACGGAGGAGTGGCACGACCCGGAGCCGTACGCCGAGGACGACCCGGAGGTCGCGTACGGGCCGGTGACACCCAGCCGGGCGCCCGCCCGGGTGGAGGCCCTGCGGCTGGAGCTGGCCCGGGTCCTGGGCCGTACGTCCTTCCCCGCGGGCCCGGCGGAACTGATCCGGGTCCTGCGGGGGCGGCACGCCCCGGACGCGCTGGTGGAGCCCCTGGAGCGGCTGCCGCGCAAGGCCCGCTACGACTCGGTGCACCTGCTCGCGGAGGCCGTGGTCGACGCCCAGGACGACAGTGGGGGCGATGCGGCGCGGCACTCGGCGGACGGTACGGAATCCACACGCGACGGGGACACATAGGCCTCCTCCCGGGTACTGCGGGCAAGGTCACGCCGAGGTGGGCGTGACCCCGCAGCCGGGGCGGAGCGAGGGAAGGACCCGGAGAGCCATGGCCGAGTTCGTGAGGGACGTCATGACGGCGGGTGTGGTGACGGTCCGGCCGGACGCCTCGCTCGTCGAGGCGGCGCAGCTGATGCGGGCCCAGGACATCGGTGATGTCCTCGTCGCGACGGACGGGCGGCTCATCGGCGTCCTGACCGACCGTGACATCACGTTGCGGGCGGTCGCCCAGGGCGCGGACCCGCTGACCGTGAGCGCCGAGGCCGTCTGCACCCCGAACCCGGTCGTGGTCGGCCCGGACGACGCGGTGTCCGCCGCGGTCGGACTGATGCGCGACCACGCGATACGCCGGCTGCCCGTCCTGGAGGACGGGCGGCCGGTGGGCGTGGTCAGCCTCGGCGACCTGGCCGTCTCGCAGGACCCGGGTTCGGCACTCGCCCACATCAGCCGGGCGGCTCCGGACACCTGACATCAGCGACGAAGGGACCGAACACGATGCGTATCGCATTCCTGACCGCACCCGAGGGTGTCGAACAGATCGAGCTGACCGAACCCTGGCGGGCGGCGGAGAACGCCGGCCACGAACCCGTGCTGGTGTCGACGGAAGCAGGCCGGATCCAGGCCTTCGACCATCTCGACAAGGCGGACACGTTCCCCGTGGACGCCGTGGTGGGCGAGGCCCCGGCCGAGTCGTTCGACGCGCTGGTGCTGCCCGGCGGGGTGGCCAACCCGGACTTCCTGCGCATGGACGAGCGGGCCGTGGCGTTCGTCCGGGAGTTCTTCGAGCGGGGCCGTCCGGTCGCCGCGATCTGTCACGCGCCGTGGACGCTGGTCGAGGCGGACGTGGTCCGCGGCCGGGTCCTGACCTCGTGGCCGAGTCTGCGCACGGACATCCGCAACGCGGGCGGCACCTGGGTCGACGAGCAGGTCCGGATCTGCGACCACGGCCCGGCCAAGCTGGTCACCAGCCGCAAACCGGACGACCTCAAGGCGTTCTGCGAGGCGTTCCTCGACGTGTTCGCCGAAGTCGCCCAGGAGCGGGAGGCCGTCCGATGAGTTCCCCCTCGAACAGCTCGAACCCCATGGGCCCCCTGGACCCCATGGACCGCAAGCGGGAGCAGCGGGAGGCCGCCCGTCCCGCCGACCCGGCGTCGGGTCCCCTCACCACCGACCAGGGCGTGGCCGTCGACCACACCGACGACTCCCTGACCGTCGGCGAGCGCGGGCCGACGCTGATGGAGGACTTCCATTTCCGGGAGAAGCTCACCCACTTCGACCACGAGCGGATCCCGGAGCGGGTGGTCCACGCGCGGGGCGCGGGCGCCTACGGCTACTTCGAACCGTACGAGTCCTGCGCGGAGTTCACCCGTGCCGCGTTCCTCCAGGACCCCTCGGTCCGCACCCCGGTCTTCGTCCGGTTCTCCACCGTGCAGGGGCCACGCGGCTCGGCGGACACCGTGCGGGACGTACGCGGCTTCGCCACCAAGTTCTATACGTCGGACGGCAATTACGATCTGGTCGGGAACAACTTCCCCGTCTTCTTCATCCAGGACGGCATCAAGTTCCCCGACTTCGTGCACGCGGTGAAGCCGGAGCCGCACAACGACATCCCGACGGGCGCGTCCGCGCACGACACGCTCTGGGACTTCGTGTCGCTCCAGCCGGAGACCCTGCACGCGATCATGTGGCTGATGTCGGACCGGGCGATCCCGCGCAGCTACCGCATGATGCAGGGCTTCGGCGTGCACACCTTCCGGTTCGTGACCGCCGACGGGCGGGGCACGTTCGTGAAGTTCCACCGGAAGCCGAAGCTGGGCACGCACTCGCTGGTGTGGGACGAGGCGCAGGAGTGCCAGGGCCGGGACCCGGACTTCAACCGGCGGGACCTGTGGGACGCGATCGAGGCCGGCGAGTACCCGGAATGGGAGCTGGGCGTCCAACTGGTGCCGGAGGAGGACGAGTTCGCCTTCGACTTCGATCTGCTCGACGCCACGAAGATCATCCCCGAGGAGCAGGTGCCGGTACGGCCGATCGGCCGTATGGTGCTGGACCGCAACCCGGAGAACTTCTTCGCCGAGACGGAACAGGTCGCCTTCCACACCGCGAACGTCGTCCCCGGCATCGACTTCACCAACGACCCGCTGCTCCAGGCCCGCAACTTCTCTTACCTGGACACCCAGTTGATCCGCCTGGGTGGCCCCAACTTCAGTCAACTGCCGGTGAACCGCCCGGTCGCCCCGGTGCGCACCAACCAGCGTGACGGCTACCACCAGTCGGCGATCCACGGCGGCACGAACTACTCCCCGAACTCCCTCGGCGGCGGCTGCCCGGCCCACGCGGGCGTCGACCCGCACGCCTACACGCATCTCGCCGAGCGCGTCGACGGAGCCAAGATCCGCCGCCGCAGCGAGAGTTTCAAGGACCACCACAGCCAGCCCGCCCTGTTCTGGAACAGCATGGCCCCGTGGGAGCGGGAGCACATCGTGGCCGCCTTCCGCTTCGAACTCGGCAAGGTCGGCGCGCTCACCGTCCGCGCCCGTACGGTCGGGGAACTGGCCAAGGTGGACCCGGAGTTGGCGGCCGAGGTGGCCAAGGGCATCGGCGTACCCGTTCCGTCGGACGCCGAGCCGGTGGCGTACAAGCTCACCTCGCCCGCCCTCAGTCTGGAGTCGCAGCGCGGCCCCGGTTCGATCCGCACCCGGCAGATCGCGGTGCTGGTCGCCGACGGTGTGGACGCCGAGCAGGTGACGAGCGTGCGGGAGGCGCTGGCGGCCGAGGGCGCGATCGTGGAGGCGCTGGCGGCCCAGGACGGCACCGTGCGCGGGGCGGACGGCGCGGAGTACACCGTGGACCGGGCCCTGCCGACGGTCGCGTCCGTCCTGTACGACGCGGTCCTGCTGCCCGGCGGTCCCGTCGCCACGCCGTCCCCGTCGACCGACCCCGACGCCATGCGCTTCGTCCGCGACGCCTACCGCCACGGCAAGCCGATCGGCGCCCTGGGCTCCGGCGTCGGCATCCTCGCCGCGCTTCAGCCCGAGGGGGTCCGCCTCTCCTCGGAGTTCCACCACGTGGTCGCCGACCGCGGCGTGGTCACGGACACGGCCCAGGGCACTGCGAGCGAGGACTTCACCAGGGAGTTCGTCGCGGCGATAGCCGCCCACCGCCACTGGAACCGCCCACCGACACGCTGCTGACGACGGAGAAGGGCTGGGCCACCCCGAAGGGGTCGGCCCAGCCCTTCAGGGGCGCGGGAAACTGCGCGAGCGACCACGACGCACCCGCACCCGCACCCCGCAACGCACCCCAGGCCCCGAGATCAGACCGGGTCACCGGGTCTAGGGCCGACGCCCGAGCAGACACAACAACCTGGTCTGGGCGTCGGCCCCCACCGGCGGCTCCACCGCCGCCCCGAACAACCCGCTCTTCTCCAGCTCCGCGGCGTACGGCGCGATCTCCTCCGCCGCGAACGCCACCAGCTCCCCCGGCAACCGCTCCTCGTACCCGATCGCCCGCGACAGATCCCACGCGTGCACCACGAGATCGGCGACCATCTGCGCGCAGTACGCGGTCGCCGGAGTGTCCCCGTAGGACAGATGAACCGTGCGTTCGAGCGCACCGGCCGCCCCGAACGCCTCCCGCGCGGAGTGCGCGGCGGTGTCCCAGGACGCCGCGGGGTCCGGCCCCAGCAGATCACCCTCGAACGTGTCGCCGACCTCCTCGATCATGCAGCCGTCCCGTACCAGCGACGGCACCCACAGCTGCTCGGAGACGAGATGGTTGACGAGGTCACGTACCGACCACTCGGCGCACGGGGTACCCGCCCCCCACTGGTCGTCGCGGACGGCGTGGACCCGTGTGCCGAAGACGTCCTGGGCCTCGGTATGCCGGGTGAGCAGCGCGCTCGCCCGCGACTCCGATGTCATACCGGCTGTCATTCCGGCCCTCGTTCCCGCGCGCCCTCCCGTGTCCGGCCGGAAACGACCGGCCGGCGCGGATGGCGGCGCAGATACTCGCCCTCCAGCTGCGCCATCCGTTCGTTGTGGGTGCGCAGCGCCTCGGTCGATCCGTGCAGCAGGGTGTCGTGCCGTGTGCGGTGGATCGACTCCAGTTCCTTCATCAACTGCTGGTCGTCCAGCTGGTCCGGGTGCACTCCGGTCATGGTGGTACCCCGATCGTCGTGGTCCTCCATCCACTGTACGAACATCCGGGGCCCCGGGCCCCTGTGCGGGCGGGCTAGCGGGCACGCTCCACGCGGCGCTCGTCCCACACCGGTTCCGGGGTCTCCCGTACCCGGCCGTCGGAGCCGAAGACCAGATAGCGATCGAACGAACGAGCGAACCAGCGGTCGTGGGTGACGGCGAGGACCGTGCCGTCGAAGGCCTCCAGGCCCTCCTGCAGGGCCTCCGCCGACTCCAGGTCGAGGTTGTCGGTGGGCTCGTCGAGGAGCAGGGCGGTGACGCCCTGCAACTCCAGCAGCAGGATCTGGAAGCGGGCCTGCTGGCCACCGGAGAGCCGGTCGAACGGCTGCTCGGCCTGCTTGGTCAGCTCGTAGCGGCGCAGCCGGGACATGGCGGCGCCCCGGTCCTGGGCGTGCTCCTTCCACAGGATGTCGAGCAGCGGGCGCCCCTCCAGCTCCGGGTGGGCGTGCGTCTGCGCGAAGTGCCCCGGCAGGACCCTGGCGCCGAGCTTCCACTCGCCCGTGTGGGCCACCTCGTCGCCGGCGAGCAGCCGCAGGAAGTGGGACTTGCCCGAGCCGTTGGAGCCGAGGACGGCGACCCGTTCGCCGTAGAAGACCTCCAGGTCGAAGGGTTTCATCAGGCCGGTCAGCTCAAGTGCCTCGCAGGTGACGGCCCTGACGCCCGTACGGCCGCCCTTGAGCCGCATGGTGATGTCCTGCTCGCGCGGCGGCTCGGGCGGTGGTCCGGCCTCCTCGAACTTGCGCAGCCGGGTCTGGGCGGCGGCGTAGCGGGAGGCCATCGCGACGCTGTTCTCGGCCGCCTGCCGGAGGTTCAGGACGAGCTTCTTCAGCTGCTCGTGCTTCTCGTCCCAGCGCCGGCGCAGTTCCTCGAAGCGCTCGAAGCGTCGCGCCCGTGCCTCGTGGTAGGTGACGAACCCGCCGCCGTGCACCCAGGCGTCCGCGCCCGCCGGGCCCGGTTCCACGCTCACGATCTTCTCGGCGGCGCGGGAGAGCAGTTCCCGGTCGTGGGAGACGAAGAGCACGGTCTTGCGGGTCTCCTTGAGCCGCTCCTCCAGCCAGCGCTTGCCGGGGACGTCGAGGTAGTTGTCGGGCTCGTCGAGGAGGAGGACCTGCTCGGTGCCGCGCAGCAGCGCCTCCAGCACGAGCCGCTTCTGCTCACCGCCGGAGAGTGTCCGCACCTGCCGCCACTGGGCCTTCTCGTACGGCACGCCGAGCGCGGCCATGGTGCAGATGTCCCAGAGGGTCTCGGCCTCGTAGCCGCGCACCTCGGCCCAGTCGGAGAGGGCCTGCGCGTAGGTCAGCTGGGCCGCCTCGTCGTCCACGGTCAGGATCCCGTGCTCGGCGGCGTCGACGGCCTTCGCGGCGTCCCTGATCCTCGGCTGGGCCACGGACACCAGCAGGTCGCGCACGGTCGTCTCGTCCCGGACGGACCCCACGAACTGGCGCATCACCCCGAGCCCGCCGCTGACGGTCACGGACCCGCCGTGCGGCTTCAGCTCCCCGGAGATCAGCCGCAGCAAGGTCGTCTTCCCGGCCCCGTTGGGCCCGACCAGGGCGACGACGGCCCCTTCCCCCACCCGAAAGGACACATCCCCGAGCAGCGCCCTCCCGTCCGGCAGGTAGTACTCCAGATGAGCGGCTTCGAGATGTCCCATGCGGCGCATTCTCCGAGCCACCCCGTCACCCGGGCAAATCCATTTCGGGTGCGGGCCCGCTTTTCAGGGGCGCGGGGCTGTATCGATATGCGGCTCCGCCGCGTGGGCGCGAGAAGCCCCACCGGACCCGCACCCGGCAACGAAACCCCACCCACCCCCACCCCGCCCGACACGGTTCCCTCGCCATGGGGTACCCGTGGTCTCATGACCCCAGACGTCGACCTCACCGTCCGCCCCCCGGGCCACCACATCCTCCGCGACCGATTCCTCGCCGCGGACAGCCGCCTCTTCAACGCGGTGGCGACCCGAGACTGGCCCGGCGCGCACCCCTTCCTCCCCAAGCTGAGCCGCGCCGCGAACCACGGCGTCCTGTGGTTCGCCACAGCCGCGGCGATCGCCGCGACCCGGAGCCCGAGGGCCCGCAGGGCGGCCGTGCGGGGCGTCGCCTCCCTCGCCCTCGCCTCGGCGACGATCAACACCCTGGGCAAGCGCTCGATCCGCCGCCCCCGCCCGATCCTGGACAACGTGCCGCTGACCCGGCAGCTGAAGCGGCAGCCGATCACCACCTCCTTCCCCTCGGGCCACTCCGCCTCGGCCGCCGCCTTCGCCGCCGGCGTCGCCCTGGAGTCACGCGGCTGGGGCGCCGCGGTCGCCCCGCTGGCCACCGCCGTCGCGCTGTCCCGCGTGTACACGGGCGTGCACTTCCCGAGCGACGTCCTGGTGGGCGCCGCCCTCGGCGTCGGCGCCGCCTACGCCGTACGGGGCATCGTGCCGACCCGGGACCAGCTCCCGCCGCCCGGCCGCCCGTACGTGGACGCGCCCGCGCTGCCGGACGGGCACGGCCTGGTGGTGGTCGCCAACCGCGGCTCGGGGACGTCGGACCGGGTGCGCGCCCTGCGCGACGTGCTGCCCGCCGCCGAGACCGTGGAGTGCGAACCGGAGGACGTGCGGGCCGAGTTGGAGAAGGCCGCCGCCCACGCCCGGGTGCTCGGCGTGTGCGGCGGCGACGGCACGGTGAACGCCGCCGCCGAGGTCGCCCTGCGCCATGGCCTCCCCCTCGCCGTCCTCCCCGGCGGCACCCTCAACCACTTCGCGTACGACCTCGGCGTGGAGGACGTACGCGACCTGGCCCGTGCCGTGCGCCAGGGCGAGGCCGTCCGGGTGGACCTGGGGCACTTCACGACCGGCGACACCGAGGGCCATTTCGTCAACACGTTCAGCCTGGGCGTCTACCCCGAGCTGGTGCGGGAGCGCGAGCGCTGGGAGCGGATGGTCGGCGGCTGGCCGGCGGGCGTGCTCGCGGCCCTGCGGGTCCTGCGCTCCGACCGGCATCCGCTGCAGGCCACCTTCGAGGGCCGGCCGCGCCCGATCTGGCTGCTCTTCGCGGGCAACGGCACGTACCACCGGCTGGGCCTCGCCCCGGTCCGGCGCTACGACCTGGCCGACGGACTGCTGGACGTCCGCGTCGTGCACGGCGGCCGCCGCCCGGCCCTGCGACTGCTGGCCGCGGCCGCCGCCGGCCCGCTGACCCGCACCCCGGCCCACGCCGCGGTCCGCGTACGACGGCTCCGAGTGGACGGGATCGCACCGGGCACCCTCCTCGCGTACGACGGTGAAGTCACCGAGGCGCAGGGCGATCTGACGCTCCGGAAGATCCCGGAGGCGCTGACGGTCTACCGGCCCGTGCCCTTCCACTGAGCCCTTCCACCGACCCCTCGCCGCACCCCATCGGCGGTCCAGTATTCAAGACGGCGGTCTCATTATTCGGCGCGGTCGCCTACGGTTCGAGTACGAACTCGCGGTCCTCGCGGTCCTCGTGGAAGGGGAACGGCCATGTCGAAGGCATCGAAGGCGCGGGAGACCGCCGTCTACACGCACGGACACCATGAGTCGGTGCTGCGCTCGCACACCTGGCGGACGGCCGCCAACTCGGCGGCCTACCTCCTCAGTTCACTGAAGCCCCACATGAAGATCCTGGACATCGGCTGCGGTCCGGGGACCATCACCGCGGACCTGGCCGCCCTGGTCCCGGACGGGCACGTCACCGGTGTCGACCACGCGCCCGGCATCCTGGACCAGGCCCGCGCCGCGGCCGCCGAACGCGGCCTGGAGAACGTGGACTTCGCCGTCGCGGACGTCCACGCGCTGGAGTACCCGGACGACACCTTCTGCGTGGTCCACGCGCACCAGGTGCTCCAGCACGTCGGCGACCCGGTGCAGGCGCTGCGCGAGATGCGCCGGGTGACGAGGCCGGGCGGGATCATCGCCGTCCGGGACTCCGACTACGCGGCGATGACCTGGTTCCCCGAGTCCGAGGGCATGGACGACTGGCTGGACCTGTACCGCCGGGTGGCCCGCGCCAACGGCGGTGAGCCCGACGCGGGGCGCCGGCTGAAGTCCTGGGCCCTGCGCGCCGGGCTCACCGACATCACGGCGACCTCCGCCACCTGGACCTACGCCACGGCCGAGGAGCGGGCCTGGTGGAGCGGGCTGTGGGCGGACCGGACGGTCGCCTCCGCGTACGCCGAACGGGCGACGGCGGGCGGTCACGCCACGGTCGAGCGGCTGCGGGCGATCGAGGCGGCCTGGCGGGAGTGGGGGCGGCGGGAGGACGGCTGGTTCGCCGTACTGCACGGCGAGATCCTCTGCCGCAAGGCGGCCTGAAAGCCCCGCCCACCCCTCCGCCCACCCCTCCACCCGTCCCCGCGTTCACTCCCGCGGCAGCAGCGGTCCGAGCGGCCCGAGGTCCAGGTTCAGGTCCTCGGGCCGCAGTCCGTAGCGCTCGCGCAGCTCGGTCATCCGGTCGTCCAGCAGCATCAGGGTGAGCCCGATGCGCTCCTCCTGGTCCTCCGAGAGCTCCCCGGTGTCGAAGCGGCGCAGCGCCTGCCGTTCCATGAGCTGACGGAGCAGCTCGACGACGGTGAGGACCAGCTTGACCAGGTCCCTCTCCACCGTGTCGGGCTCCAGTTCGACGCGGTTGCGGCCGGTCACTCGATGCCTCCCCAGGGTGACGGGACCTGTTCGTTCACGGAGCTGATCAGCGCGTTCAGGTCGATGCGGACGAGGTCGACGTCCGCGATGCGCAGCGTGAGGTCACCGGTGATGACGACCCCGCCGGCGAGCAGCCGGTCGAGCAGGTCGACGAGGGCCACCTCCCGCCGTTCGATCACGGTCACAGGCCGTCCTCCCCGGTCTCTCCGGACTCTCCGGACTCGCCGCTGAAGGAATAGGCCGCCCACGGCCCGGTGAGTTCCACCCGCAAACCCGGCTCATCGCCCTTCGTGCGGTCCACCAGTTCCACGAACTCCTCGGAATGGGCGCGCGGCACCAGATAGGCCGCGTTCAGCACATTGCGGCCGGGAACGCCGGAGAGCGCGGAGTTCTGCGGGGCGTGCAGCCGGGTGTCCTCGGCGAACGCCGTGAGGGTGTCGTGCAGCTCGCGCGCGAACCGGTCCGCGTTCTCCCACATCTCCTCGTGGGCCCGGTGGCTCCGCCGCCGCTGGCGCAGATAGTCGCGCCCGCTGGAGACCTTCGCGGGCGCCTGGGGCTGCTCCTGCTCCGCGGAGTCCGCGGGCTCGGCGTACACCTTGACGCCCCACTCCACCCGGCCCGACAGCCGCTCCAGGGTCCGCCGGAAGCCCTCCTCGCGGGCCTCCAGCATCACCCGCACACCGCTGTCGTCGCGGAAGACGGTGGCGAGCCGGAGCGGCAGGGGCGTGGTGACGACGGTGAGGGCGTCGATCACGCTCTGGTGGGCGCGGGCGGTCTCGGTCAGCCAGTCCAGGTCCTCCAGATGGGCGCGCAGCGGCTCCTCCGCGAAGTCGCGCTCCGGCACCTCGCTGACCACGGCGATCAGGTCGTGGTGGCGCAGCTGCCGGGGCGGTGCGCCCGCGACCCCGGTCAGCTGGGACTGGAGCGCCGCGTCGAAGGGGCGGCAGACGGCGTACACGTAACGCAGTCCGGTCATGAGGGCTCCTCTCTGGCGCGGCCACGCTCGATGGCCGGCTCCGGCTCGCGCCGGTACCCGCCGTCGTCCAGCTCCGCGAGCCGGGCGCGCAACTCGGCGTTCTCACGGGAGAGTTCGTCGCGGCGGGCGTGCGAGGACAGTGCCGGGTCGGTCTCCCACCAGTCGATCCCCATCTCCTTGGCCTTGTCGACGGAGGCGACGATCAGGCGCAGCTTGATGGTGAGCAGTTCGATGTCGAGCAGGTTGATGCGGATGTCGCCCGCGATCACCAGCCCCTTGTCGAGCACCCGCTCCAGAATGTCGGCCAGATTGGCACTCCCGTTCTGCCCGTACGGCTCGGGGACTCGGCTCGGGAAGGTCATCGTCGGCTCCCGCCGACGCCGGCCGCCCGTTCCTCGTCCTCATCCTCGTACGGTTCCTCGTCGATGTCCTCCCCGGCGTCGTCCTCGGCCTCGGGAACGTCGTCGTACTCGTCCTCCGGTACCTCTTCCGGGTCCTCCAGCTCGCCGTCCTCGTCCTCGTCGGCGTACTCTTCGGCCTCGTCGTCGGGCTCCGGCTCGTCCTCGTACCCGGCCTCGGCCTCCTCGGCCCCCTCGTCCTCCGGGGCCTCGTCGTCCCGCTCCTGCTGCTCTTCCTGCTCCTCTTCGGCGAGGGCGTCCTCGTGGCTGACGACGACCTCGCCGTCGCGGATCTCGCCGCGCCAGCCGTCCTCGGCCTCGCCCCTGAGGGTGATGAAGCGGACGAAGTTCTTGAGGTCGAGCCGGGCCCGGCGGCCCTGGGCGCGCCAGAGGTTGCCGGTCTTCTCGAAGAGGCCCTTCGGGTAGTACTCGATGACGAGCAGGACCCGGGTGAGGTCGTCCGCGAGGGAGTGGAAGGTGACGGCGCCCTTCGTGGTGCCCTTGGCGCCCTCGGACGTCCAGGTGATCCGCTGGTCGGGCACCTGTTCGGTGGTGTGCGCCTTCCAGCTGCGGTTGGACCAGAAGACCTTCATCTGCCAGTCCGAGTGGGTGTCGTCGGCCTGGTTGGCGCTCTTCACGCCCTTGGCGAAGGTGCTGAAGGTCTGGAACTGGGTCCACTGGTCGTACGCGGTGCGCACCGGCACGCCGACGTCGACGGACTCGATGATCACCGTGGGCTTGTTGCCCGAGCCGCCCTTGCGTTTGCCCTTGCCGCCGCCGAGGTTCTTGAGCGCGCCGAGCACGTTGTCCTTGGCCCGGCCGGCGCCCACCTCCAGCGCGGTGCGCAGCGGGCCCTTGCCCTCGGCGAGCTTGCGGCCGCCGTCGAGGGCGAGCTTGGCGAAGCCGGGGCTGTTGCCCTCGGCGATGTCGTTGAGCTTTCCGGTCGTCTCGCCGAGCTTGCGGCCGGCGCCGACCAGGAGCCGCTGGGCCTGGGCGGCCAGATACGCCTGGGCCTCCTCCTTGAGATGGTCGACGGCCTCGCTGTGGGCGAGGTCGGTGAGCGGATTGCTCTTCGTCGCATCCTTTGTCGCGTCCTTCGCCCGGTCCGTCGCTCCGGACGCTCCGCCGGTCGCGCGGCCGGCCGCCGCGCCGAGGGTCTCAGTCATCGCCGCCGCCTCCCTTCGTGGCCCGCGATCCGGTGGCCGGGCGCGCCGCCTTCTTGGCCGGTGCCCGGCCGGAGGCGGTCTTCTTGGCGGCCGGCTTCTTGGCCGCGGTCTTCTTGGCTGCCGTCTTCTTCGCGGGGGGCTTGTTCGCGGCCGTCTTCTTCGCCGGCGGCTTGTCCCGGCCGGTCCTGCGCGCGGCGGCCTTCTTCGCCGGAGGGCCTGACTCGTCAGGCTCCTCCTCGTCCCGCTCGGACTCGTCGGACAGGTCCGGCGTCACTCCGTCGAGCTGGTCGCGGACCTGGGAGGTACGGCCGTGCAGCCGGTCGGCGAGCCCTTCGATCTGCCGCTCGACCAGCGCGCCGGTGGCCGCCTTGCCGACACCGCGCAGGTCCCCGCGGAGCTGGTCCCCCAGCTCCTTGAACTGCGGGTTGTTCTGCAGCTGCTGGGAGACCAGCTCCGCGAGGGCCCGGGGGCCGAGGTGCATCCGCTTGCCGGCCACCATGGTGCCGACGGCGAACGCGAGTTTCATCTTCTTGGTACGTCCGAGGACGTATCCGGCCCCTACGGCGAGGCCCAGTCCGATTCGATTCATTGTGTCGTCCCGTTGCCGGTTCCTGTGCTCCTGCGCGCGCTGATCTCCAGCCGGTCGAGAAGCTCGTCCTCCAGGCGGTCGAACTCCTCCTCATCGATCTCGCCCGCTTCGAGCCGCTGCTCGAGGCGGGCGAGATCGGCGCGGACGGCCGCCGGGTCGTAGTACTGGCGCTCGGCCTCGGTGAGCACCTGTCTCACCGTCCAGAGGCTGCCGCGGACCGGTGCGAACGGCAGCAGCAGTACCTCTGTGATCAGTCCCATGTGCTCTCCTCCTCGGCCTCGGCGCGTCGTCAGTGGGGCGTCTCCGCGGGCTGCGCGGGCCCCGGTTCGACGAAGCTGTACGGCGGCAGCGGTCCGTTGACCCGTATCTCGATGTGCGGATGGCTCTTGCGGACCTCCTCCACGGCGTCGAGGAACACCGCGGCCGACTCCCGCTCCACGAGGAACGACAGATTGGCCAGCCAGCCGGTGGAGTCGGGGCCCGCGCTGACCGCGTCGGCGGCCGGCTCCAGGACCCGCCGCAGCTCCGTCGCGTCGTCGGCCTCACGGGCCTGCACCGCGGCGACGACCATCTCGCCGAGCCGCAGCCGGTCCTCGTAGGTGCCGCCGCCCGCCTGCCGGTTGGCCTCGGTCATGGCGCGCAGCTCGGGGTTCTCCCCCATCACGCGATGCAGCACGGCCTCTTCGTCATGGCTGGCCTTGACGTTGTACTCGACCTTGCCGTCGAGGGCGCCGAGCCGCTCCCGGTAGTGCTCCGCGCGCTCGGCGAGCACCCCGGTGACCGAGGCGTCGTCGGGGGCGACGCTGCCGAACCGCATGGGCAGCAGCGGACCGCCCGCGCCCGCCTCGCTGAGCACGTTCTGGTGGGCGAGCAGATCCTTGCGCTTCGGGCGCAGCCCCTCGGGGGCCTCACTGACGAGGGCCGCCAGCTCGCCCTCCCTGAGGATCCGCACCGGGCGCGCGGGATCGCCCACCCCGCCCATGCCCTCGGGGAGGGCGGGGTGCGAGCCGGCGGTGATGCCGTAGACGTACGTGCTCACTCCTGTTCCTCCCTCTTGCGCGAGCTCGTGCTCCTACGGGCGCGGGGCCGCGACTCGGTCTGCTCCTCGTCGCGGGCCTGCTTGAAGGCGTCGGAGATCGTCTCGGCGGCGCCGGACAGCGCCCCCTTGGACTTGCCGCGGGCGCCGGACTCGGTGATCTCACCGACGAGGTCCGGCAGGCCGGGGCTCTTGCGCGGCCCGGCCTCCAGGTCGAGGCGGTTGCACGCCTCGGCGAAGCGCAGATAGGTGTCGACACTGGCCACGACGACGCGGACGTCGATCTTCAGGATCTCGATGCCGACCAGGGAGACCCGTACGAAGGCGTCGATGACGAGCCCCCTGTCGAGAATGAGTTCCAGGACGTCGTACAGGCCGCTGCTGCCGCCTCCGCCACCGGACTGCTGTGCAGGTACTACGGTCATGCCGGCCGGTCCTCCTTGTTGTTGTCGGGTGTTGACCGGGGATGCTGGAACGGGACGGCGGTCTAACGGCGATGCGGGTCCGCCCTGCCGCGCTCGTAGCGGCGGACGCGCCGATAGCCGGTCAGCTCGCCCGCGGAGTCGAGTTCCACCCGATAGCTCGCGAGCAGGCTCATGGTGTCGGGGACCCTGGCGATCTCCAGGACCTCGACCTCCAACGTCCAGCCGCTCTCGGTCTGTTCGAACGACGACACGGACTCGGGCGCCATACCGGTCAGCTCCGCGAGCTGTCCCCGCGCATGGCGCAGCACCTCCATGGGGCTGGGCCGGTCGTCCGTGGACTCCCGGGCCTCGTCCGTTTCATCGGATTCTTGTGCTTTACGTGAATTCTGGGCTTTTGATGTGTTGGATGTGTTCGACATGGCCACCTCGAACACCGAGTGGCCCCGCGTCCGTTGGCCAAACCTTTTCGTCTCAGCCGCGCAGCGCCGCGAGCCGCCGCCGGGCCGGGCCCAGCGCCCGGCC
Source organism: Streptomyces sp. NPDC107538 (assembly GCF_055657445.1). Taxonomy (NCBI): domain Bacteria; kingdom Bacillati; phylum Actinomycetota; class Actinomycetes; order Kitasatosporales; family Streptomycetaceae; genus Streptomyces; species Streptomyces sp. NPDC107538. The sequence continues at coordinate 546,829 of NZ_JBVKAY010000006.1, forward strand.
CCTGCTCAGCGCCCCTCCCCAGGGGTCGGTACGGGCCTGTTCGACGGCGTCCGCCAGGGTCCAGCGGCGGGCGTCGACGGCCGGGTCGTCGAGCTGTTCCCAGGTCAGGGGCGTGGCGACGGGCGCGCCGGGGCGGGCGCGCACGGACCAGGGGGCTACGGCGGTCTGGGCGTAGGCGTTGCGCTGGATGTCGAGGTAGAGCCGGTCGCCCCGGTCCTTCTTGCGGGGCTCGGTGGTGAGCCGCTCGGGGCGGGCGCGGACGAGTTCCCCGGCGAGCTGCCCGGCGAAGTCGCGCACCGCGTCGAAGTCGGCGCGCCCGTCGAGCGGTACGACGACGTGGACGCCCCGGGATCCGGTGGTCATCGGGACGGACGGCAGCCGCAGCTCGTCGAGCAACTCCCGTACGTCCCGGGCCGCTTCCCGGACCCGGTCGAAGTCGTCCACCGCCGGGTCGAGGTCGATGACCAGCCGGTCGGGGCGGTCGATGCCGCCGGTCCGGGAGAGCCAGCGGTGCAGGGTGAGACAGGCCTGGTCGGCGAGGTAGACGAGGGTGGCGGTGTCGGCACAGACCGGGTGGAGGACCGTGCCGCCCTCCTTGGGCACCTCGACGCGTTCGATCCACTCCGGATAGTGCTCGGGGGTGTTCTTCTGCATGAACATGGGCCCGTCGAGCCCGTCGGGGTGCCGCTCCAGCATCAGCGGGCGCCCGCGCAGCTGGGGCAGCATGTAGGGGGCGACGGCCCGGTAGTAGGCGACGAGATCACCCTTGGTGTACTCCTTGCCGCCGCCGCTGGGGAACAGCACTTTGTCCGGGCGGTGGATCTCGATCGCGCGGCGGCCGACCCGCAGTGACCCGGTGTCGTTCCCCATGGCCGAACTCCCTTCCGTGCGCGGGCCGTTCAGGGTGTGATCGCGTGCTCCACCAGCAGCCGTCCGGCCACCGCGATCGCCTCCGCGTCGATGCCCGCCGCGCGCAGCTGCTCCTCGGGGGAGGCCGAGCCCGGCATCGTCCGGACGGCGAGGCGGACCAGGCGGGGCACCGGGCGGCCGTCGAGGAAGGCGTCGAGGACCGCGTCACCGAGTCCGCCCTCCTCGTGGTGGTCCTCGACGGTGAGGATGCAGCCGGTGCGTTCGGCGGCCTCGCGCAGGGTGCGGCGGTCGACGGGCTTGACCGAGTAGAGGTCGATCACCCGGACCTGGATGCCCTCGGCGTCCAGTGCCTCGGCGGCCTTGAGGGCCTCGTGCACGGTGACCCCGGCCGCGACGACGGTCAGCCGGTCGGTGTCGGAGGCGCGCAGCACCTTGCTGCCGCCGACCGGGAACTCCTCGGTCGGGCTGTAGAGGACGGGCGACTCGCCCCGGGACGTGCGCAGATAGCGGACGCCTTCGAGGCCGGCCATCGCGGCGACCAGCTTGGCGGTCTGGTTGGCGTCGCACGGGTACAGCACGGTCGAGTCGTGCACCGAGCGCATCATCGCCAGGTCCTCCAGCCCCATCTGCGAGGGCCCGTCCTCGCCGATGGCGCAGCCCGCGTGCGAGCCGACGAGATTGATGCCGGCCCCGCTGACCGACGCCATGCGGATGAAGTCGTGGGCGCGGGTGAGGAACGCCGCGAACGTGGAGAGGTACGGCACCCAACCGCGCGCCGCGAGGCCCACGGCGGCGGCCACCAGCTGCTGTTCGGCGATGTAGCACTCGAAGTACCGGTCGGGGTGTTCCTTGGCGAAGAACTCGGCGCGGGTGGAGTCGCCGACCTCGCCGTCCAGGGCGACCACGTCGCCGCGCGCGGTGCCGAGCGCGGCGAGGGCCTGTCCGAAGGCGTTCCGGGTGGCGACCTCGTCACCGGTCTCGTAGCGCGGCAGCTCCAGGTGCCCGGTGCGTACGGCGTGCAGCATCCGGGCGGCGGGCGGCTCGTGGACCTCGATGCGGAGGTCGCGTACGCCGCCGAGTTCCGCGATCGCCTCGTCGGCGTCCTTGAGCGGCTTGCCGTGCATCCCCTCGCGGTCCTGGACGGCCTCGACGCCCTTGCCCTTGAGGGTGCGGGCGAGGATCACGGTCGGCTGGCCCTTGGTGGACTCGGCCTCGCCGTACGCGCGGTCGACGGCGTCCACGTCATGGCCGTCGATCTCGATGGTGTGCCAGCCGAAGGCGGCGAAGCGGCGGGCGTAGGCGTCCAGGTCGTGCCCGTGCCGGGTGGGGCCGCGCTGTCCGAGCCGGTTGACGTCCACGATCGCCGTCAGATTGTCCAGATGCTCGTACGCGGCGTGTTCGGCGGCCTCCCACACCGAGCCCTCGGCGAGTTCGCTGTCGCCGCACAGCACCCACACCCGGTAGCCGGTGCGGTCCAGCCGCTTCCCGGCCAGCGCGATGCCGACGCCGACGGGCAGCCCCTGACCGAGCGAGCCGGTGGCCGTCTCCACCCACGGCAGCCTGCGGGGCGTGGGGTGCCCTTCGAGCCTGCTGCCCAGCTTCCGGAACGTCATCAGCTCGGTCTCGCTGATCGCGCCGGCCGCCTTGTACGCGGAGTACAGCAGGGGCGAGGCATGGCCCTTCGACAGGACGAAACGGTCGTTGCCGGGGTGCTGGGGGCGCTCGAAGTCGTACCGCAGATGTCCCGCGAGCAGGACCGCCATCAGCTCGGCGGCCGACATGGACGACGTCGGATGCCCCGAACCCGCGGCGTCCGACGCGCGCACACTGTCCACCCGCAACTGCTGTGCCAGCTCGGTGAGTTGACGGCTGTTCATGACTCTCCTTCCGAACCCTTGGCGGGCTTGTGGGGGTGGGCGTCCGCCGACTTCGTCCTCCCCGCCGTCTCCGGCGAGCCCGGCCGCTTGGCCAGTTCGGGGGAGGCCGTGTCCAGGGGGACGGCCCAGGAGCGGACCAGGCCCAGCTGGACGCCCTGGCGGGGCAGTACGGCGTCGAGGAGCCAGTCGGCGGCGACGCGGACGCGGTTGCCCGGCATGGCGGCCAGGTGGTAGCCGCAGGTGACCGCGCCGGCGGCGAGGCCGGACAGCGGGATGCCGAGGGGGTTGGCGGCGGCCTTGACCCCGCCGAGGTCCACGACGAAACCGAGGTCGCTGTGCCGGTAGGGCCTGGCCTCACCGCGGCCGAGGGAGGCGGCGACGTTGAGCGCGGCCACCCTGCCCTGCCGCCAGGCGTGCTGCGCGGTCATCGGGGTGTACTGGCCGGGCTTGGTCAGATCGGGTACGGCCGCCGCGTCCCCGCAGGCGAACACCTCGGGCCGCCCCGGCACCTGCAGCGTGGGCTCGACGAGCAACCGGCCGCGTTCCAGGGGCAGTCCCAGCGACTCGGCGAGCGGATCGGGCCGTACGCCCACGCACCACACCAGCGTGCGCGTGTCGACGAACTCCCCGTCGCTCAGCAGCACTCCGCCCGGGGTCGCCTCCTTCACGGAGGTCCCCATCCGTACGTCGACGCCGCGCTGCCGCAGCACCTTGTCCGCGGTCCGCGACAGTTTCTCGTCCATCTCGGGCAGCACCCGGTCCGCGATGTCGAGCAGCATCCAGCGGGGCCGTACCCCCTGCCGCAGCGGCTGCTTCCGGACCAGCGCGTCGGTGAGCATCTGGCCCTGGGCGGCGACCTCGGTGCCGGTGTACCCGGCGCCCACCACCACGAAGGTGCGGCGCGCGTCTGCGCTCTTGGGATCGTCGGCGGCGGCGGCCAGCTCCACCTGCCGCGTCACATGGTCCCTGAGGTACAGCGCCTCCGGCAGCCCCCGGAAGCCGTGGGCGTGCTCGGCGACCCCCGGGATGGGCAGCAGTTTGTTGACGCTCCCGGCGGCGAGCACCAGCCGGTCGTAGGTCAGTGTGCCGACATCGCCCTCGGGGTCGACGTAGCGCACGGTCCGCGCGTCCAGGTCGATGTCGTCGGCCTCGCCGAGCACCAGCCGTACATGGCGCAGGGTGCCGGTGAGGGAGACGGTGACCCGGCGTGGCTCCAGGATGCCGGCGGCGACCTGGGGCAGCAGGGGCAGATACAGAAAGTAGTCGGTCGGGTTGAGCAGGGTGATGTCGGCCTTGTTCCGGGTCAGCCGCGCGAGGATGCGGGCCGTCCGGTAGCCGGCGAAGCCGGCACCGACGATCACGATGCGGGGTCGACTCACGGTTCGCCTCCGGCGGGGTCACGCATGGGGTACCTCAGCGTCCTCGGGTGCGAGGTCCTGAGCGTCCTCAGGCATAGGAGTCCTGTGACGTACGGGCCTTCCGCGTCCCCCTGGTCGGGGCGCCCAAACCGGCCGCCCGCCGCTCACCGGGCCGGGGGCGGCTGGTGGGGGTCGACGCCGGCCGGCGGGGGCGCGCCGGCCGCGCCGCCGGGGGCCACGGGCGGCACCGGCGGATAGCCGGCCGGTCCCGTCCCGCCCGGGGGCGTTCCCGGTGCCGTGCCGCCGGGGGCCCGGTGACCGGCCGCCGCGTGATCTCCCGCGCGCTCGGCCGTGGGCCGGGACGCCGAGGGCCGCGCCGCGCCCCTCAGCAGGTACGCCGCCGCGCCGAGCACGACGGCCGTGATCAGCGCTGCGGCCCAGTCGGGCAGACCCAACGCGAGCGCCAGACCGAGGGCGAGCGCCAGCGCGGCGCCCGCGTACAGGGCGAGCGCCCCGGACGCGGCGTACAGCGCGGCCTTGCGGCGCTGCTTACGGGTCTGCTGCCGCAGTTCGTCGCGGATGGTCTCGCGCGCCACCTGCGCCAGTTCGTCGGCCAGGTGCTTGTCCAGATGTTCCAGATGATCCAAGCGGTCCATGGCGGCCGAGTACCCGTGCCGGTTTCCGCGTAACGCGGCGTGACGCGGCGCCCGCCTGCCCTCTCGCTCGCCCGTCCGCTCGCTCGCCGCGAGAGGTGCGGGAAACCGCCGCGGAACGATCTCCCTGACCGGCCGGTCCCAACTAGGCTTTCCCCCATGGAGATTCTCGGTACCACGCTCCGCATCTGCGTCGACGACCTGGAAGCCGCGGTCCCGTTCTACGAGAGACTCTCGGGCGGACCGGCGATGCGTTTCGAACGCGGTGGCGTCCAGGTCGCCGCCGTCGGCTGTTTCCTGCTGATGAGCGGCCCGGAGTCGGAGCTGGAGGTCCTGCGGAAGGTCGCCGCCACCCTCGCGGTCGAGGACGTCGACGAGGCGGGCCAGGTCCTCACCGCCTCCGGCGCCCGGGTCCTGGCCGGTCCGATCCCCACCCCCGTGGGCCGCAATCTCATCGCGGTGCACCCCGACGGCTCGGTCTACGAGTACGCGGACCGCCGGTCGGCGGGGTGAGCGTCACCGGCCGAAGGCCGCCACGACGAGGTCCGTGAGCAGCGCGCCCGCCGTGCCGTCCGGGTCCAGATCGGGGTCGTAGATCGTGATGTTGAGTCCGACGCAGTGCGGTGAGCGGACCAACGGGCCGAGCAGCGCGGCCAGTTCGTCGGGCAGGAGCCCGTCCGGGTCGGGGCTGTCGACGGCGGGCATGACGGACGGATCGAGGACGTCGGCGTCCAGGTGCACCCAGAAACCGCCGAGTTCGGGCGTCTCGAAGCTCTGCGCGGTGACCCGGGCGAGATCGTCCGCGCCCCAGGTGCGCAGGTCGCCGACCGTCACGACCGGGATCTTCAGCGCGGCCAGCTCACCGCGGTCCTCCTCGAACGCGTCCCGGATGCCGAAGAGCCGTACGTCCTCGTCGCGCAGGTAGGGGCGCAGGCCCTCCAGATCGGTGAGGTCCGGCTGTCCGCGTCCGGTGGCGAGCGCCAGTTCCTCGCCGCCGGCCGCGCCGACCGCGTCGGAGTTCCCCGGGTGCCGGAAGTCGGCCGAGGCGTCGATCGCGACCAGCCCGTAGCGCCCGGTCCGCCGCAGCGCGAGCGACGCGCCGAGCTGGATCGAGCAGTCCCCGCCGAGGACGACGGGCAGCTCACCGGCCCGGACATGCCGCTCGATCCGGTCGGCGAGCCGGCGCGTGTACGAGGCGATCGCGGCGGCGTTGAAGACGCCGTCGCCCTCCTGCCAGTCCCCTCGGTCGTAGCGCGGCGGCACCACCACCCCGCCCTCCAGCGCGCGAAGCCGCCGCACGATGCCCTGTTCCCGCAGGGCACCGGCGAGCTTGTGGCAGCCGGGCACGGTACCGGGGGCGGGCGGCCGGAGGCCGAGGTTGGAGGGGGCGTCCACGACGACGATGCTGCGCATGGCCCCATCCTGCGGGACCCCGCCCGCCACCGGGACGGGAACGGATCATTCCGGCCGTGCGGCCGGCCCCGGGGCACGGCCCGCGCCCGGGTCGCGGCCCGTGCCCGGGTCGGGGCGTTCCATCTCCGTGGTGATCGCCCACCGCTGGTGGTCCCGCCACGCCCCGTCGATGAACAGGAAGTCCGGCGAGAACCCCTCCAGCCGGAACCCGCAGCGCTGGGCGAGGGCGATGGACGCGGCGTTCCCGGGCTGCACGTTGATCTCCAGCCGGTGCAGTCCCATGAAGGTGAACGCGTACTCGACGACCAGCCCGAGCCCCTCCGCCATCAGCCCGCGCCCGGCGGCGTGCGCGAAGGCCCCGTAGCCGAGGGCCGCGCTCTGGAAGCCGCCCTCCACGATGTTGTTGATGTTGATGAACCCGGCGATCCCTCCGCCGTCCCTCTCGCACACCAGGAACCCGGCCTTCGTCGGATCCTCGATCAGCCGCCCCGCGTAGGCGCTGTACGCGGTGGCGGTGGTCGGCGGAAACAGCCACGGCTGGTGCAGGGCCTTGCTCTCCCGCGCCCGCGCGGTGAACTCGGCCGCGTCGGCGGCGGTGAAGTGCCGGATACCGACGCGGGGGCCTTCGACGAGATGACGCACGTTCTCGGACACCCCGCCACGGTACGTCGCCGACCCGGGTCGGCGCGGACGTTCACCTCGCGGCAGGCGTCACCTGCGGCGCGGACCTCACATCGGCGCGGACGTCACCTGCGGCGTCTCATCACGTACGCCCCGCACACCGCTCCGACCAGGCCCGTCCCCAGCAGGGCCAGCCACAGGGGCATGGTGACCTCGGAGACCAGCAGCTGGATATCGGTGCTCTGGGTGTTCTGGAAGACGAAGACGAGCGCGAGGATCGCGAGCAGCCCCACGACGACCCTGCCGGGGGTCAGCAGGTCGCCCCATCGCTTCCGTCCGTGCGTCCCCACCCGTTCCTGTGTCTTCGGGCTCATACCTCCAGGATGACGCGAGCCACCCGGACCCGCCCGGCGGAGCCGTCAGACCAGGGCCGGTTCGTCCAGCGTCAGCGTGCCCGCGTCGGTGTCCAGCTCCGCCGTCACCCCGAACGGGATCGTCAGCGCCCCCTCCCCGTGCCCGAACCCGAACTCCTCCACCACCGGCACCCCGGCCCCGCCGATCCGGTCCACCAGCAGCGCCCGCACCTTCTCGTACGGGTCGCACTCCGCCCAGGAGCCGAGGACGACACCGGCGACGCCGTCGAACCAGCCCGCGCGCAGCAACTGGGTCAGATAGCGGTCGAGGCGGTACGTCTCCTCGCCCACGTCCTCCAGGCACAGCAGGGCGCCCCGGGCGGAAGGCCGGGCATGGGGGTTGCCCAGCTCGGCGGCGAGCAGACAGAGACAGCCGCCGAGGAGGACTCCCCGGGCGCGGCCGGGTATCAGGGTCCTGCTTCCCTCCACGGCCCGGATCGTACGGACCGTCTCGGGCGCGAACAGGGTGGCCCGCAGCTGGTCCTGGGCCCTGGCGTTCTTGATGAAGTCGAGGCCCGCGGCCATGGGGCCGTGCAGCGTGACCAGTCCGGCCCGGGTGGCGAACGCCTCGTGCAGCGCCGTGATGTCGCTGAACCCGACGAGCGCCTTGGGGCCCGCCGCCCGGATGGCGTCCCAGTCGAGCAGGTCGACCATGCGCTGGACGCCGTACCCGCCGCGGGCGCACAGCACGGCGGACACGGCCGGGTCGCACCAGGCGGCCTGGAAGTCGGCGGCCCGGTCGGCGTCCGTCCCCGCGAGGTAGGGGAACTCCGGGTGCCGGTCCAGTGTGTGCGGTGCGACGACGGGGTCCAGGTCCCAGCCGCGCAGGATGTCCAGCCCGGCGCTGAGCCGCTCCTCGACCACGGGCCCGCTGGGCGCGACGACGGCCACCCGGTCACCGGGAGCGAGCCGGGACGGTCTGGTCAACGGCGTCACCGACGCCACTGGCGGCGTTGGCGGCACATGCGGCACTGATGGCACGGGTGTCACGGGTGTCACTTGGCGAGCTCCAATGTCGGGGTTCCCGGAGGATTCAACCCGAAGACCTGCGCGTACAGCGACAGCTCCGCCTCCAGGACCCGCACCATCGTCTCCGCCCGCCGGAAGCCGTGCCCCTCCCCCTCGAAGGCGATGTACGCGTGCGGCACCCGCCGCTCCTCCAGCCGGGCCAGGAACCGCTCGCACTGCGCGGGCGGGCAGATCACGTCGTCGAGGCCCTGGAGCAGCAGGAACGGCGCGGTGATCCGGTCGGCGTGCTCGGTGGGCGACCGCTCCACGTACCGCATCGGTTCCTCGGCCAGAGGCCCGACCAGGCTCTCCAGGTACTGGGACTCGAAGTCGTGGGTGTCCCCCGACCCCCAGTTCGTGAGGTCGAGGATGGGGTACAGGATCGTTCCGCAGGCGTAGACGTCGGTCGTCGTGAGGGACACGGCGGCGGTCCAGCCGCCCGCGCTGCCGCCCCTGATGGCGAGCCTGGTCCGGTCGGCGGTGCCCTCGTCGGCGAGGGCGTGCGCGACCGCCGCGCAGTCCTCGACGTCGACCACGCCCCACTGCTCGCGCAGCCGGTTGCGGTACTCCCGCCCGTATCCGGTGGACCCCCCGTAGTTGACCTCGGCGACCCCGATGCCGCGGGAGGTGAAGTAGGCGATCGCCAGGTCGAGGACGAGGGGCGCGCGGCCGGTGGGTCCGCCGTGCGCCCAGACGACGTACGGCGGCAGCTCGGTGCTGAAGGCGACGCAGCCGGGGTGGTGCGGCGGGTAGACGTGGGCGTGGATCTCGCGTCCGGCGGGGCCGAGGAAGCTGCGGATCTGGGGTTCGGGGTAGTAGGAGGGGTCCACCGGGTCGTCGTGCGCGGCGCCGATCACCCGGGCCTCGCCGGTGGCGGCGTCCAGCTCGACCACCTCGTACGCGCTGCGGGGGCTGGCCCCGATACCGATGACCCGGCTGCCCCGCGCGGCGAGCGTGGGGGCGAACTCGGTCCAGGGTCCGGCCGCGTCGACGACCTGGCCGGTGTCCAGGTCGAGGATGCCGAGCGCGGTGGCGCCTCGCCCGTGCACCACGGCGGCGAGCCCGTCGTCGAGCAGCGCGAACCAGCGGGAGCCGACCTTCCACAGCGGCCCGCCGAACTCCTCCTCCCGGGCGCACAGCGCCGTGCGCTCGCCGCTGTCGGGATCGAGGCGGTAGAGGTTCCAGTAGCCGGTGGTGTCGCTGGAGTGGACGAGGGTGCCGTCGGCGGCCCACTCGACCTGGGCGACGGACTCCTCCGGGCCGCCCGCGACGGTCCGGGGCTCGCCCAGCAGACCGTCCCCGGTCACCTCGGCGACCAGCAGCTCCGTGCCGTCCCAGGGCATCCGCGGATGGTCCCAGGCCAGCCAGGCGGCGCGGCGGCCGTCCGGTGAGAGCCGGGGGCCGGTGACGAAGCGCCGGCCGTCGTCGGTGAGTTCCCGGACGGCGCCCCGGTCCTCGGCTGCCGAGCCGTCCAGCGGCACGGCGGCGACGACCCGGCGGACGTCGGTGGGTCCCTCCCCGGTGAACTCCTCCAGGACGCACCACACCTCGTCCCGCTCCGGGTGCGGCCTCGGGTCCACCCAGCGCAGTCCGCCGCCCACCGGTGACACGGGGGTGAGCGGGCGGGGCTCGCCGCCGGGTTCGTACCGGTAGAGGCGCTGGTCGGCGAAGTTCACGAAGACGACGAGGGGGCCGGTGTCCCGCATGAGGCCGGCCCAGGCCTGGCCGCCGTACTCCATGACCCGGCTGCGCACGTTCCACGGGGCCGGCAGGACCGACTCCTCCGTGCCGTCGGCCGTGCGCCGCACCAGGGTGCGCCGGCCGCCCTCGGTGGGCCGTGGTTCGGTCCACCACGCCTCCTCGCCGACGAAGCCGACGGACTCGGGATGCCCGTCGTGCGCGGCGGCGAGCGCCGCGTCGATCGGCGAGGGCCACGAACCGTACGCCAGGGTCTGCACCTTGTCCCCCATTTTCCTTGGTCCCCCGTGTGGTCCCCCGTATGCGGTCACTCAGGCCGTCCGCAGGAAGCGGTCGAGGACGTGGACGCCGAAGTGGAGCGCCTCCACGGGGACGCGTTCGTCGACCCCGTGGAACATCGCCGCGTAGTCGAAGCCCTCGGGGAGCCTCAGCGGCGAGAAGCCGTAGCCGGTGATGCCGAGCCGCGAGAACTGCTTGGCGTCCGTGCCGCCCGGCATGCAGTACGGCACCACATGGCCCTCGGGCGCGAACTCCTCGACGGCGGCCCGCATCCGCGCGTAGGTCACCGAGTCCACGGGGGCCTGGAGGGCCACCTCCCGGTGCTCGAACTCCCAGTCCACATCGGGTCCGGTGAGCAGGTCGAGGGTCTCCCGGAACTCGTCCTCGCCGCCGGGCAGATACCGGCCGTCCACGCGGGCGACGGCCTCCCCAGGGATGACATTGATCTTGTAACCGGCGTCCAGCATGGTCGGGTTGGCGCTGTTGCGCACGGTCGCCTCGACCAGGGCGGCGGCCGGGCCGAGTTTGTCGAGCAGCCGGTCGACGCCGTCGGGGCGGTCGAGATCGGCCTCGACGCCGTACAGCGCGGCGAGTTCGGTCAGGGCCGCGCGGACGGTCGGGGTGAGCCGCAGCGGCCACTCGTGCGCGCCGATCCGGGCGATCGCCCCGGCCAGCCGGGTCACCGCGTTGGCCCGGTTGACCTTGGAGCCGTGGCCGGCCCGGCCGCGTGCGGTGAGCTTCAGCCAGCCGGTGCCGCGCTCCCCCGCCGCGATCGGGTAGATCTGCCGTCCGGAGCCGTCGTGGAAGGTGAACGCCCCCGACTCGCTGATCCCCTCGGTACAGCCCTCGAAGAGCCCGGCGTGCCGGTCGGCGAGGAACCCGGAGCCGTCCTCGGCGCTCGCCTCCTCGTCGGCGGTGAACGCGATCACGAGGTCCCGGCGGGGGCGTACACCGGTGCGCGCCCACTGCCGTACGACGGCCAGGATCATCGCGTCCATGTTCTTCATGTCGACCGCGCCCCGGCCCCAGACCACACCGTCGCGGATCTCCCCGGAGAACGGGTGCACGGTCCAGTCGGCCGCCTGGGCGGGCACGACGTCCAGATGACCGTGGACGAGCAGCGCGTCCGCGGACGGGTCGGTGCCCTCGATCCGCGCGACCACGTTCGTCCGGCCCTCGACGCGCTCCAGCAGGGTGGGCTCGATGCCGGCCTCGGCCAGCAGCGCGGCGGCGTACTCGGCGGCGGGCCGCTCCCGGCAGTCCCCGCCGCCGCGGTTGGTGGTGTCGATACGGATGAGGTCGGAGGTGAACCGGACGACCTCGTCCAGCGCCCGCTGGTCCACGGGTGCCGCCTCCCCGGCCGGCTGCTCAGCCATATGTCTCCTCCACCGCGGCCGAGACGATCGTGGTGACCGCCTTGAAGGTGCGGATTCCCTCGTACATGGTCGGGCTGGTGTACGCCACTTTGCGTTCACCGGTACGGATCACGCCCGGGACGACGGTCGCGGCCATCGCCAGGTGTTCGGCGTCGAACTCCAGCGCCACGGTGAACGGACCGCCCCTGACCGGCTGACGGCGGACGGCGAGCGAGGCGGCCTCCTTCGCCGCCGCGCGGATGTCGGCGGCCGTTCTCGCCGGGGTGCGGCACACCGCCGCGTACCGCGAGACATGGTCCTTGACCGCCACTTTGAGCGCCTCGGGCGCATACCCGAGGGCGTCCTCGCACGCCACGTCGTCACCGGTCACCAGCACCACCGGTACCCCGTACTCGGCCACCACATGCGAGTTGAGCAGTCCCTCGCTGGCCCGCTCGTCGTTCACCCACACCCCGGTGATCGAGTTCGCCAGGTAGGTGTGGGCGAGGACGCCCTCCATGCCGGCGCCCGCGTGGTAGCCGACGAACGCGATGCCGTCCACGTCGCCGTGCTGCACGCCCTCCACCATGGAGAGCGCCTTGTGCCGTCCGGTGAGCATCTGGGCGCGCTCGTCCAGCTCCTCCAGCAGCAGATTGCGCATCGTCCAGTGCGCCTCGTTGATCAGCACCTCGTCGGCGCCACCGTCGAGGAAGCCGAGCACGGCGGCGTTCACGTCCGAGGTGAACATCGAGCGGCACCGCTCCCACTGCGGTGTCCCCGGCAGCACGTCGGCCGGCCAGGTGACACCGGTGGCGCCCTCCATGTCGGCGCTGATGAGGATCTTCATGGCTCGAACCGTACGCGTTTCCGCCCGATCCGTGGCAGGCCTGTGGATAACTCTCACCACCGCGGCCCACCGACGCGGCCCCCTACGCCGTACGCCCCACCACGTACCACCGCGACGGCAGTTCGATGCGGGTGCCGTCGGTCGTGTGTTCGGTGGTGATCAGGGGGAGTTCGCCGTCGGCTACGAGGGTGAGGCCGGAGGCGCTCAGGTAGCGGGGGATCGCGGCGTCGGAGACCTCGCCGGGGGCGATGCCGTGGCGGAAGATCGGGGCGAGCTTCGCGGGAGGCCCGCCCGGACCGGCCGCGAGGCCCATGAGGACGGGTTTGGCGGCCTCGGAGAGTTCGACGAGACAGGCCCGGCCGCGCTCGCCCACCAGCGTGGCGACGGTGTCGATCAGTCGCTGCCGGTCGTCGGGCTCGCACTGGTGGAGGACGCCGCGCACATAGACGTTGGCGTCGCCGAGGTCGGCGTGGAGGGTCTCGGCGTCGGCCTTGTCGGCCGCGTCGAGCGGGCGGTACTCGGCCCGGCCGCCGGGGTCGGCGCGGCGGGCCAGGTCGAGGGCGGCGGCGGAGAGGTCGGCGCCGATCACCCGGCGGAAGCGGTCGGCCAGGAAACGGGTCTGGGTGCCGTTGCCGCAGCCGAGGTCGACGAGGGGCAGGTCGGAGGCGGTCAGATACGGCTCGAACAGGGCGAGGTGGACGGCTGCGGTCCGTTCGGGTCCGGCGTCCCAGAAGACCGCGCCCGGTTCGTCGGGGGCCTCCCGCCAGAACGCCTCCCAGGCCTCCCGGTACCGACTCGTCACGCTCATGCCCAACCCCCCGGAATCGCGATGCCGGCCCGCCGCGCCGGCGGCCCAGATCGGTGTACCGCGCCGGGAAAGCGCAGACAAGCACCGTGCGCGTACCTTCACCTCTCGTCCAGAACCCGTGCGCCCCCGCACGCCCCGCACGCCCCCTGGTCCCACCGTGCACGACCGCGTGGGTTCAGCGCCGCCTCGGCCGCGTCAGTTCGAACCACACGGTCTTGCCCGCGCCCGTCCGGCTGGTCCCCCACTCGCGGGCCAGGGTGGTCAGGACGCGCAGCCCGCGGCCGTGCTCGTCGGTGGGCGCCGCGCTGAGCAGGGTCGGCAGGGTGGGGTCGTCGTCGTAGACCTCGCACTGCAGGGTGTCGCCGCGGACCAGGCGGAGTTCGACACGGCGTCCGCGCGCGTGCCGTACAGCGTTGGTGACGAGTTCGCCGACGAGGAGGACGGTGGTGTCCACGAGGGTGTCGAGGCCCCAGACGTGGAGCTGTTCGCGGACGACGGCACGCGCGCGTGCGACCTCGGCCGGGTCGGGGGCGAGGCGCCACTCGGCGACGTCCTCGGGTTCGATGCCGTTGAGCCGGGCCATCAGCAGGGCCACGTCGTCCTTGCGGCCGCCGCGTGTGTTGAGGGCCCGGATGATGGTGTCGCAGGCGTCGTCCATGGAGGCGGCCGGGTGGGCGGCGGACTCGCAGAGCGTGGCGAGGCCCACGCCGATGTCCTCGCCGCGTACCTCGACCAGTCCGTCGGTGCACATCACCAGCCGGTCACCGGGCTCCACGCGCACGCGTACCGCCTCGAACGGCACCCCACCGACACCGATGGGCGCGCCCGTGGGCAGGTCGAGGAGTTCGCTGCGGCCGTCCACCGCGCGGACCAGGACGGGCGGGATGTGCCCGGCGTTGGCGAGGTGCAGTTCGCCCGCGATGGGGTCGTAGACGGCGTAGAGACAGGTGGCGAGATAGTGCTCGCCGAGGCGCTGGGCGAGGTCGTCGAGGTTGCGCAGCAGCTGCGCGGGCGGCAGGTCCAGGGCGGCCATGGTCTGTACGGCGGTGCGCAACTGGCCCATCATCGCGGCGGAGTTGAGGCCGTGCCCCATGACGTCGCCGACGACCAGGGCGGTGCGGGCGCCGGGCAGTTTCACCGAGTCGAACCAGTCGCCGCCGACGCGCCCGAGCAGGGTGCCCGGGAGATAGCGGGTGGCGATGTCGCAGCCCGCCATGTGGGCCTCGATCTGCGGGAGCATGCTGTCCTGGAGCGTCTCGGCGACGTTCTCCTGGTAGGTGTACATGCGGGCGTTGTCGAGGACGAGGCCCGCGCGGGCGGCGAGTTCGGCGCCGGTGACGCGGTCCATGTCGTCGAAGACCTCGCGCTCCGGGTGGCGCAGCAGGATCATGAAGCCGAGGACGACGTTGCGGGCCTTCAGCGGGACGACCAGCATGGAGCGGCCCGTGATCAGCGGCCGGATGTCGCGCTTCTCGAACTGCGCGGCGATCGCGTGCCCCATCTGCTCGCTGATACGCGGCACGAGGACGGGCTCACCGCTGGTCATGCACTGGAAGAACGGGGTGTGCGCCGGGAAGGGCATGGCCTCACCGACGGGCACCACGTCGTCCCAGCGGCCCGGCTCGTCCGTGTGCTCGATGGCCACCCGGTGCCACATGGTGGTGGTGTCCGGCACACCGTCGGGAAAGCCCTCGCCGGCGACGACCTGTTCACGCAGATAGGTACCGGCGACGTCGGTGAAGCGGGGCACGACCGCCCTGCTGACCTCGACGATGGTCCGGGACAGGTCCAGGGAGGTGCCGATACGTCCGCTGACCTCGTTGAGGAACTCCAGGCGTTCGCGTACGGCCGCGTATTCGAGGTCCTCGCCCTCGTCCCGCGCGTCCTCCGGTACCGGGAGCCCGTCCGCGACGGCGCGCGCGGCCCTTTCACGGCGCGCCCGCCGCTCCGCGCGCCGGGGCACGCCCCAGTCGGGGGTGACGGGCACCCGGTCGTTCTGGCTGAACTCCAGGACCGGATAGCCCAGTTCGAGGACCTGGGCGACGATGCGGGCGCTCTCGCCGACGCTCATGCTGGGCAGGATCTCGGGGAGCCTGCGGGCCAGTTCCTCGGCGCCGGGGAAGTCGGTGTGCAGGGCGAAGCCGGGCGCGATGCGTTCGACGGCCACGGCGGTCACGGCCGTCTCG
The DNA here is from genome assembly GCF_055657445.1 of Streptomyces sp. NPDC107538. Classification (NCBI taxonomy): domain Bacteria; kingdom Bacillati; phylum Actinomycetota; class Actinomycetes; order Kitasatosporales; family Streptomycetaceae; genus Streptomyces; species Streptomyces sp. NPDC107538. The sequence continues at coordinate 562,215 of NZ_JBVKAY010000006.1, forward strand.
TCGTCCCGTCCGCGCAGGGTCTCGGCGTCGGCGGCCAGCACGAGGAGCCGCTCCCGGCCGGGGCCGACCAGGGGGTACGCCCACCACAGGACGTCGATCCGGTCGCGGCCCGGCACGGTGAGCCGGGCGCGCCCTGCCGCCGGGTAGGACAGCTGGCCGTCGAGAGAGGTCTCCAGGTCGTGGCCGAGGGCGTCGTACGCACCGTACGCCCCGCGGAAAGGGGTCTCGTCCTCGTCGGGGAGGGCGCCGGAGACGGGCAGCAGGTCGAGGGCCGGGCGGCCCACCGCGTCGTCCTTGGTGGTGCCGAAGAGCCGGCGTGCGCCGGTGCTCCAGTGCGACACGAGGCCGCCGCGGTCGACGACGACCACGGCCAGGGGGATACGGCCGACCTCGGTGTGCTCCGCCGAGCCGGCACCGGCTCCGTGGTTGGTGGTCGCACCCGTGTCGGTGCCACGGTCCATGGCCAAGGCCCTTTCTCCCCACGGTTCGCAAGATCTGCGCCGCCTTCACTACCGTACGACCGCGTAGCGTCGCGATGTGTGGCAATACGCGAATTGCTCCGCGGGAGGCTCCGGCGCACGCGCAGGTCGTACGGACGGCGCACGACCACTCGCACGCCCCCGCCCCACCACCGGCGCACGCGGTGCCGCCGACGCCCCCGGTCCGCTCGGTCCGCTCGGTCCGCCGGGTCCGCTCAGTCCGCGTACCCCAGCTGGAGATCCCGTTCCGCCCTGCCCCCGGCGGCGATCTGGAGGACCGTCGCGACGGGCGGATAGCCGGTGGCGATGACCGTGTACTCGCCGAAGGAGAGGTCGACGAACCGGAACGTTCCGTCGATACCGGTGGTGAGGGTGTCGACCACGTTCCCGGCGGCGTCGAGCAGCGTCACGCGCGCGTCCTCCACCGGTCGGCCGCCCCCGGCGCGGACGGTGCCCCGCAGGACGGCGCCCCCGGCGAGTTCGATGTCCTGGCGGGTCTCGCGGGCGGCCCGGACGGTGACAGGGAGCGCGGCGGGACGGTAGGCGTGGGCGCTCGCCGCGAGGGTGTACTCCCCGGCGACCAGCTCGGTGACGAGGTACTCGCCCTCCTCCCCGCTGCGGGTGGTGACGACGACCTCGCCGTGCACATCGGTGAGCGTGACGGTCGCGTCGCCGACCGCCCGGCCGTCCGCCGTGCGCACCGTCCCGGCCAGGCGCCCGGCGCCGCCGAGCACGATGTCGACCTCGACGGGCCGCTCCCCGACGGTGACGCTCACGGCCTGCGGCTGATGGCCCCCGGCGGCGGCGATCAGCACGTACGCGCCCGGCCCGGGGGTGGACAGCGCGTACCGCCCGTCCTCGCCGCTGCCGCCCCGCCCGGTCTGCCGGCCGGTGCCGTCGATGAGGGTGAGCGCGGCCCGGGGCACCACGGTGCCGTCGGAATGCTGGACGGTCCCGCGGACGGGCACCCCGGGGACGTACGGCGAACGCGCGTGCGGGATCTGCGGGATCTGCACGGAGGACGCGGGCCCGGCCCCGGCCCCGTACCCGAAGTCGGACTCGGACTCGGACGTGAACTCGGCCCTGAACCCGGGCTCGGCCTCGGCCTCGGCCTCCACCTCCACCTCCACCTCGGCCTCGGCCTCGGCGGAAACCTCGTCGAAGGCCACCGGTGTTTTCTCCTTGAGGAAGCAGGCGATGAGGAGCCCGAGGACGAGCACCGGTGTGAGGTACAGGAAGATCCTCGGCATGGCCTCCGCGTAGGCCGCGACGTAGGTGCCGCGCAGCGGCGCGGGCAGGGTGTGGACGAGGCCGGGGGTGAGGGAGCCGGGGTCGGGGAGGACGGCGCCCGTGCGCTCCGGGGGGCGGTCGGCGAGCCGGGCCGTCAGGAGCGCGCCGAACGCGGCCACGCCCACGCTGCCGCCGATCTGCCGGAGGTAGTTCCCCGCGGCGGTGGCGGGCCCGATGTCCTCGGGGCGTACGGAGTTCTGCACGGCGAGGATCAGGACCGGCATGACCATGCCGATGCCGGCACCGAGGACGGCCGTCCAGATGCCGAACTGGAGCCGGGGCGTGTCCGTCTCCAGCCGGGACAGCAGCCAGACGCCCAGCGCGGTCAGGGCGGTGCCGAGGACGGGGTACGTCCGGTAGTGCCCGGTGCGGGCGATGAGCCGGCCGGAGACGACGGACGCGCCGACGATGCCGGTCATCATCGGCAGCATGAGCAGTCCGGCCTCGGTGGCGGAGATCCCGCCGGCCATCCGCAGCTGGGTCGGCAGATACCCGGCGGTGGTGAACAGGGCGACGCCGACGGCGGCCCCCACGAGGCCGGTCACGACGAAGGCCGGGTCCCTGAACAGCCGCAGCGGGACCAGGGGGTGGACGGCGAACCGCTCGGCGACGAGGAAGAGGGCGGTCGCGGCGACCGCGCCGGCGGCGAGACCGAGGACGGGCCGCGAGGTCCAGGCGTACGTGGTGCCGCCCCATCCGGCCAGCAGGACCACGCAGGTCGAGGCGGCGGCGAGCAGCAGGGTCCCCAGGACGTCGAGACGGCCCTTGGCCGCGGACCTCGGCAGGCGCGCCGCGAAGGTGACGACGGCCAGGGCGACGAGGCCGAGGGGCACGTTGAGGTGGAAGCACCAGCGCCAGGACAGGTGGTCGGTGAGCCATCCCCCGAGCAGCGGTCCGGCGACGGAGGCGAGGCCGAACACCGCGCCCACCAGGCCCAGATAACGGCCCCGGTGCCGGGTGGGCAGGATGTCGGCCATGATCGTCTGCACACCGATCATGAGGCCGCCCGCGCCGACGCCCTGGAGCGCGCGGAACGCGATGAGCTGGTCCATGCTCCGGGAGAAGCCGGCGAGCGCGGAACCGGCCACGAAGACCACGAGCGCGCACTGGAAGGCGCCCTTGCGGCCCCGGAGTTCGGCGAGCCGGCCGTAGACGGGCAGGGTGACGGTGGCGGTGAGCAGATAGGCGGTGATCGCCCAGGACATCCGGTCCACGCCGTGCAGCTCGCCGACGATCTCGGGGAGGGCGGTGGCGACGACCATCTGCTCCAGCGCGGCGAGGAGCAGGACGAGCAGCAGGGCGGCGAAGACCAACCGGACGCGGTGCGGGCCGAGTCCGGGAGGTCCGTCCGCCGCCGGCGGTGGAGCGGGTGTGGTGGCCGGTTCGTCCTTCACCAGTGTGGTCGCGCCCATGCGTACCGCTCCCCTCGTCGCACTTACCGCACAATTCCCGCGTTAAGCGGCAACTGTCGGTAAGTGCGGCGAGTTACGGCATTCCGGGGAGCGTCACGGAGATCCACTCGAACCGGTGAGGGGGGCAACGAACCCCGGATGACGGCCGGTTGGGCCGGGCATCCTCGGTGTTCCCGGTGCTACTTCTCCAGTTCGGCGGCCAGGTTGGCGAGCAGGGCGTCGTAGATCCGGGCGAGGCCCTTGGGGGCGAAGGTCTTCTCGAAGAAGCCGCCGATGCCGCCGGCGCCCTGCCAGGTGCTGGTGACGACGACACGGGAGCCACCCTCGCCGGCCGGGGTGACCCGCCAGACGGTGACCATGGAGGAGTTGCGGTCCTTCTCGACGAGCTCGCCGTCGGAGGGCTCGGTGACCTCCAGGAGGCAGTCACGGACGCGCTTCTTGGTGGCCTGCAGCTTCCAGTGGACGAGGGTGCCCTCGCCGTCGCCGCCCTCGCGCACCTCGTACTCGCTGAAGTGCTGCGGCATCAGCTTCTCGCGCGCGCCGTTGTACTCGGCGAGGGTGTCGAACACCGTCTCCGCGTCCGCCGCGACGACCCGTTCGGTCGTGGCCTCGACCTGCGCCATTGCACTTCCTCCAGCACTTGGTAACTCGGGGATGTGCGGAAAGCCAACCACCCCCCGGCCGGAGGGCCCAAATCGGGGTGCCCCTGAGGCCCGCGACGGCCCGCCCGGAGGACCCCCGGCAGCCCCGCGACAGCCCTCAGGAGAGCCCCGCGACAGCCTCCCGACGAGACCTCCACACGATGTTAGAAAACCAGACCGAGAACTCCGCCACGGTCCGGGCGAAGACGATCGTGAACCGGGTGCCGGGCGCCTCCCGGATGCCGTGCGAATGGACCGTGAACCCGTACCGGGGCTGCACGCACGCGTGCGTGGGTCGCGGTAGCGGCTCGTGTGAGGGCGACCGTGTCAGCGACGATGTCCCGTAGGGGGTGGGTCTAGCGTCCGCTGGTGTACGCCTGCCGAGCACGGATGCCGCGGCCGAGTCAGCAGTCGATCTCTCAGCGGGCTCGCATCGGCAGGCTGACGGCGGAGGGATGGTCAGGGTCGTGAACCACCGTCTGCAGGGCGGCTTTCAAGTGGGCGGCCGTGTGCCGGGGTTCGCCGGTCCCGGGGTTGCGGTTGTACTGGGGAAACGCGCCGCTGGATATCTGGATGCGGATACGGTGGCCGACCCGGAACAGATAGGCGGTGGGCGACAGGGTGACGGTGACGCATGAGAGTTCGTCGGCCTGTGTGACGCCGGTGAGGCCGTCACAGACGTTGGTGGAACGGCCCGCGGGGTCGACGTCGCAGACGCGGACGAACACGTCGGCATGCGGCAGGTTGGAGCGGAACCAGATGTCGGCGCCGACATCGCCGATCATCTCCATGTCGTCGGTAAGGGCGTCGCTGGTGTAAGTGAGGACATCGGGGCGGGCTTCCAGTGCGGTGTTGTCGACGCGGCCGGCCTTGACGCCGGGCAGCATGCGTACGCCGCCGACGGCCGGGGTGGGGTCGGCCGGATCGTAACGGTAGGAGTCCGGTGTCGAGGCGGGCGGCGGGTCTAGGGCCAGGCGGCCGGCGGGATGCAGGTGGAAGCGCTGAGGCGCGTATCCGGGCGGTGGCCAGGCCGCCAGGTCGCGCCACTCCTCCGCACCCATGACGAACACGCGCACCGGTGCCCGTTCGGCGGGCGCGATGCCTCGGGCGTGCGCCATTCCGAACTCAAGGGTCTCCTCCAGCATGGTGGTCAAGACGGGGACCGAAGTGTGCGACCAGGGGCCGACGGTGAGACGGGGACGACGGCCGGCAGCCTGCAGACGCGTGTAGTCACGGAGTTGGCCGATCAGGAACACGTCGAACCAGCCGCCCACCAGGCTGGTGGGGACGGTCACGTCCGGAACTCGGTCGCTGGCGTCGTTGAAAGACCAGAACGGGGAGTCGGCCTCATGGGCCAGGAAGTCCTGGATGATGTCGGACCGGCGACCGAGCGCGACCTGATCGGCGCCGGAGAGCGGCAATACGGCCTCGGCGCGGCGGCGTCGGCGAGCACCCAACAGGAATCGGGGCATCGCCCAGCGTCGTTCCTGCCCTTCGACGAGCAGGCCCCAACCGAACAGCGATTCCAGGCCGAACGCTTCCCTTCGCAGGAAGGCCAGGCCCAACTCCGACTCGGCCACTGCGGGGATCATCGCCTTGACCTGGGCGGGCAGCTGGTCGGCCATCGCCCACTGGGTGTATCCGAGGTAGCTGGGCCCGCACAGCACCATGGATCCGCCGAACCATGGCTGCTTGCACACCCAGTCGACCGCGTCGATTCCGTCGAGCCGTTCGTCACGTAGCGGGTCGAAGTGCCCACCGGAGCCGGCCGTGCCGCGACTGCTCTGCAGTACCACCTGGAACCCACGTTCGGCCAGTGGCCGGGCCAGCTGCAGAGCAGCGAACCCGCCACGCCCGTAGGGAGTGCGCATCAGCACAGTGGGCAGGCCCTCGCCTCCGGTGCGTGGCGCCCACCGGTCGGCCAGCAGCACGGTGCCGTCCCGCACCGGGACCTCGAGATCACGCTGGATCACGAGGTCCCGGGTCATCGGCTTCGGCAGACCCATCGTCCTCTCGAGGAGCAGGCTGGTCACAGGTGGTCTTCTCACGGGGCTCCTCCGTGGGGCGTGGGGCAGCGGGCCGGTCGCGGTTCGCGTCGGTGAGGACGGACTGGATACGCAGGAGGCGCTCGGCGAAGTCGTCCGGATCCAGCGGGACGGGCCCGTTGACCAGCCACTCGGTCAGCGCCATCGCCGCGGCGCCGGTGAGGAAATACGCCACCTCACCTGCGATCTGTTCGCTGAGGTCACCGAAATGCCGCCGGACGCCGACGAGGCTGTAAGGGTGGAACAGGCTGTTCACTGTTCTGATCGCGTCGTATGCGCACGAGCCGGTCAGCAGTGGGCGATAGAACTCGCTGTACTCGGCGAAATGACGGGCCAGCGTGAGCAAGGTGGGCATGTCGTCGAGATCCTGCGGCAGCTGCGGCAGCAGTTCCTGTGTCACCAGGTCGGCCGCAGCCGCCAGCAGCACTCCGTCACGGTCTCCGAAATGCAGGTACAGCACTCGACGGCTCACGTCCGCAGCCTCTGCCAAGTCCGTCGCCGTGACGGCGGTGGTGCCCCGCTCGCTGACCACGCGAACCGCCGCCGACAACAACGCCGACCGTGATCGCTGCACCCGGCGATCCCGTACCTCTGGGCTGCTCGGCAGATCGAATTCCACAGATCAGATGATGCGCGCCTGTTACTAAATATACAAGTGTTACTTTACGGATCGGGTGCGCTGCAGCTCGATCGCCGGGATGACCCGGCTGGTCTGGCGCTGGAACTCGGCGTACGCCGGCTGCAGGGCGCACTGCTTGGCGTAGATCTCGTCCCGCTCGGCACCTGTGAGCACCCGCGCGACCACCGGGTAGGTCTCGGTACCGAACTCGACGGTGGTCTCCGGGTGGGCCATCAGGTTGCGGTACCAGGACGGGTGCTCGTCGGCTCCGGGTTTGCTGGCGAAGACGAAGAGCCGGTCGCCCAGGCGCAGCGGTACCAGCGGAGTTACACGTTCGGTGCCGGACCTCACGCCGATGTGGTGCACCAGGACCAACGACAGGCCCTCGTACACGCCGCCGACCTTCCCGCCGCTCGCCCGGAACTCGGTGATCACGGCGCGGTTCCACTCGCTCGGGAGGAAGGCCCCCGGCCGATTCAGGTCAATCGTGTCTTCCATGGCAGCGACCCTAAGGATGCCCGGCCGCTCACCGCGACAACTCATGGCCGGCGATGTCGTCCTCATGCCGAACGGCCCGGCGCACACCTTGCGCAGCGCCCCGGACGCCGCGGTCGTCCTCCAGCAGTGCACAGAAGCACAGAAAACCCAGGCCTGCGGAGGCGTGTTCCGCGTCGGCTCGGGAGAGATGCACACCAATATCCTGGGCGCCTCCTACGACTACGACCCGGCGGTGTCCAGGGAACTGACGCGCCCGCAGATCGCCTCCGCGTTCGTCCTCAACCGACTCGTGGACGTCTTTCTCGTCCAGCTGCTCCGCGTGTGGCTGACCGAGAAACCGGCCGAAGCACGAGGAACCTGGCTCGGCGTCCTCGGCGACCCGCTGGTCAATGCGGCTCTCACCAAACTCCACCAGGACCCGGCGAGACCGTGGACAACCGACCTGCTCGCGAGCGAGTTGGCGACCTCCCGCAGTACGCTCACCCGACGCTTCCGCGAGAGCACCGGCCGAACCCCCGGCGACTACCTCACCCAGTGGCGAATGGACCTTGCCGCCATCCGTCTCCGCGACACCGAGGACACGGTGGACACCATCGCCCGCACGGTCGGCTACACCTCGGTCTACGCGTTCAGCCGGGCCTTCCGGCGTGCTCGCGGCCAGGCTCCGGGGCGGTACCGCCACTCAACCCGCCAGGGCACCACACGAAACTCCTGAAGCTCACGGTCGAACGTCATCCCTCTCCCCGCATGGAGAGGGCCGAGCGGGAATCGCGATCCTGGGGCCCGGACACCCCCGCATGCGCCACACCGGAGCAGTGATCCCGGTGCAGGAATTCAGGGCCGCGTCAGGGCCTGTTCGGGGAAGACAGTGCCAGTCAGATCCTCGGAGATGGTCCACAGGCGTCGGGCCGAGGCCGGGTCGCTGGCTGCTGGCGAGCGACCGACAAGGGTTGGAGCTCCTTTCAACTCGCCGAAGCCGTCGGGGCCGACATAGCTTGCACCGGGCAAGTCCTGGACGGCGGCATACAGGCTGGGCAGCGCGCCGGCGTCGGTCTCCTGTGCGAGCAGGAAGACCACCAGCGGTTCGAGGACGCGAATGATGAGGCGGCGGTCTCGCTTGCTGAGGTTGCTCTTGGCCGCGCCGGGATGCGCGGCCAGGGCACGCACCGCCGAGCCCGCTTCGGCGAGCCTGCGCTGGAGTTCCAGGGTGAACAGCAGGTTGGCCAGCTTGGACTGGCCGTACGCCTTCTGAGGGACGTACTCGCCGATCAGGTTGAGGTTGTCGAAGTGGATACGCGGGCGGCCCGGCGCCTTGTGGGCACCGGAGGACACGGTCACCACGCGGTCGGTGATGTGGGGCAGCAACAGGTTCGTCAAGGCGAAGTGGCCCAGGTGATTGGTGCCGAACTGCATCTCGAAGCCGTCCTTCGTGGACGACACCGGGACGTTCATGACGCCGGCGTTGTTGATCAGCACGTCCACATCACCGTGCCAGCCGGCTGCGAACTCGCGTACAGAGGCGAGGTCGGCCAGATCGAGTCGGCGCACCTCCACGCTCCCCCGCACGCCGGCGGCTGCGGCCTCGCCGCGCTTCAAGTCCCGGACGGCGAGGACCACATGGGCGCCGGCGCCGGCCAACGCTTCGACGGTGGCCAGGCCGATCCCGCTGTTGGCACCGGTCACGACGACGATGCGGCCAGTTTGGTCGGGTATGTCAGTGATGCTCCACGCGCTGGATGCAGTAATCATGATTGCCAAAGTAGACGTCATCTACATTGTCGTCAACGTCTACAATGTAGTCACTGACAACACGCTTGTACGATGGCCCCATGCAGACTCGCCGCCGCCCCTACCACCACGGAGACCTTCGCGCCGCGCTGTTGGTCAGAGCCGAGGAGACGCTGCGGGACAAGGGGCCGGCCGCGCTCTCACTGCGTGAGCTCGCCCGCGACCTAGGCGTCAGCCATGGGGCGCCGAACCGTCACTTCCCGGACAAGCAGACGCTGCTGGACGCGCTGGCGCTGACCGGTTTCGAGCGGCTTCTCAAGATCAGCACGGCGGCTCAGGAGCGAGCTGGCGAGTCGTTCGCCGAGCGGCTGGGCACTGTGGCCCGCACCTACGTGGACTTCGCCCTCGCTAACGCCGCACTGCTCGACCTGATGTACGCCGTCAAGCACACGCCGGAGGCCTCGGAGGCACTGCGCGCGGCCGAGCGGCGCTTTGGCCAGCAGGTCGTCGACATGATCGGCGAGGGCCAGCGCCGGGGCGAGGTGCGGGAAGGGCCGTGGGAGCGCCTCGCCCTGCCGGTCTTCACCACCCTGCGCGGCTATGCCGGGCTGGCAGCCGGCGGAATGCACCCCACCGGGACAACCGAGCCCGGTCTGGACGACGTGATCGCGTACATCTTGCGAGGATGCGCGCCGGACTGACGCCCCGGAGCTGCGCCTGCTCCAAGGTGTTCGAGGATGCTCGACCGCGAGATGAGCGATGTCGAGGGTGCCCAGGGCGGCGTGAGGGATGCCCGCCACGAGCGGGGCGAAGACACGCTTCAGGTCCCGGCGTGCGTCGCACGTGGCCAGGGTGTCGCAGCACGCCGCGTACCCAGCCGGGTCGGCGTCGGCCAAGTTGCCGAGCAGCCCTGCGGCCGAGAGGCGTTTCAGCAGTGGCGGGCGTGGCGAACCAACGGGCGGGCCATTCGTCAGCAAGAGGTCGGTTCCCTCCGCCAGGCTCCGGCGGGGCCGAAGTACGCGGAGGAGCAGACCATGACCAACGAAGTGCTCTGGTCGGGCGTGACCGATGTGACGATTCGGCCGTTCGGGAGGGTGTGAGTACTCGGCCGTGGATCGTGGATGAGGACTTATGGGTGCTGATCGAGCCGCTGCTGCCGCCGTGGCCGGAGCGGTCGCCCGGGCCGAGGCCGGTGGCGGACCGGCTGTGTCTGCAGGGAATCCTGTACGTCCTCTACGGCGACACAGCCTGGCAACTGCTGCCGCGGGAACTGGGGTTCGACTCCGGACAGACGTGCTGGTGGCGTCTGGAGCGTTGGCAGCAGGCCGCTGTCTTCGACCAACTGCACCGCGTGTTACTCGCCGAACTGAAACGCGGCCGGCGAACTCGACAGGTCGAGAGCGTGTGTTGAGCAGGCGTGCCAGGGTTGGCAGTTGGCGGTACGAGGCCGGGCCCGTCAGGCTCACGCGCAGCACGCCCTCCACCCCGGCGGCGAAGCGCCCCGCCCGGGCCGCCGCCTCGTCGACGGCCTTGAGGATGCGCTCCACATCGGCGCGGAACACCTCACCCGCGCCGTCAGCGCGACCCGCCGGGGGGCGCGTGAACAGCTCCACGCCCAGTTCGCCCTCCAGGCGACGGATCGCCTGGGACAGCGGCGGCTGCGCCATGTGGAGGGCCTACGCGGCCTTTCCGAAATGGCGGGTCTCTGCGACGGCCAGGAAATACCGAAGATGCCTGAGTTCCATCGGGCTGCCCCTTTCTTAGTTCGGGGCCTCGAATGTTCCTAAGCCTATGGAGCCGACCCGATACCCCACAAATACCTGATGCGACGGTATTGAAACGAGCGAGATATCAATAGGCTCCTGGTCAACACTGAGGAAATACCCGAGGTATCCGCGCGGACGGCCATGTCACCCTCGTCAGGCCGACGGCCCCGCCATATGGCGGGGTCGGCTTCGGGGATTCCCGCCATCTGCGGGTGTCCCGGCGGGCACCGGTGTCCGAGAGTGGAGGGCACCCGCCTCCCGCCGTTCCCGAAGGAGAGAACGATGGCCAACCAGACGGCAGCAGACATTCTGGGCCCCTTGACCACCCGGCCCCCCGTGGACGCGGAGCTCGCGCCCGCCGAGGCGGCTTTTCGCCCGCTTTTTCCGGCCACGTCACCCGAGCACCTTGAGACGTCCCGGCAGCAGATAGTCGGGGGGATACCCGGAATGGATCCGGAGGATCTGACGGCGGGCGGCAGGGTGCGGGTGGAGGAGCGCCAGGTACCCGGGCCGGAGGGGGCGCCGGACATCACGCTGCTGATCCTCAGCCCCGTCGAGGACCGAGGCCCCAAAGCAGGCATCTTTCACATCCACGGTGGCGGGATGATCGCCGGGGACCGCCGCACAGGCGTAAGCGGGTTCCTCCCCTACGTGGTTGAGGGGAGCGCGGTCGTGGTGTCGGTCGAGTACCGCCTGGCGCCGGAGCATCCCGACCCCGCGCCGGTCGAGGACTGCTACGCCGGGTTGGTGTGGACGGCGAAGAACGCGGTTGAACTGGGCATCAACCCCGAGCGGCTGCTGGTCACCGGAGGCAGCGCCGGTGGTGGCCTCTCGGCGGGGACCGTATTGCTCGCCCGCGACCGTGCCTTTCCCCGGATCAGCCACCAGGTGCTGATCTGCCCGATGCTCGACGACCGCTTCGAGACGCACAGCAGCCGCATGGTGGACGGGGCCGGCTGGGACCGCGACAGCAACGTGTACGGGTGGACCTCCCTGCTCGGCGAGCGGCGCGGCGGTCCGGACGTGTCGCAGTACGCCGCGCCGGCCCGTGCCGAAGACCTCGCCGGTCTGCCGCGCACCTACATCGACACCGGCTCGGCGGAGTTGTTCCGTGACGAAGCCCTGATCTACGCTCGCCGCCTGTCCGAGGCAGGCGTGAGCGTCGACTTCCACATGTGGGGCGGCGGCTTCCACGGGTTCGACGGGATAGCGCCTCACGCGGCGATCTCGCGGGCCTCCCTCGCGACCCGTGACGAGTTCATCCGGCGGGCACTTGAGGAGTGAGCGGTTCGAGATCGGCTCTTGGGAGGCTCCGTTGCGTGATCTCATCGGCAGACTGGAAGTGGCCGACGACGCGGCAGCCAGTGCGCTGCGTGTGATCGACCACTTCGACCACCTGGTCGACGACCGGGCCCCGGTCGGGGCCGTGGTCCGGGCTGTGGCCGCCCTGGCGGGCTGCCCGGCCGGGCTGCACGACGCCGGCCGAGGGTTCACCCGACGGTATGACGCCGCAGGGCACTCTCTGCCCGAGACGGAGAGCCGTTCCTGGGCGCAGGTGGCGGTTGCGGGCCGACCCGGTTCCCGGGTCTGGCTGGAGCGGACCGGCGAGCCGAGACCACTGGACGCCTTGATTCTCGAACGCTCGGCCAAGGCGGTCCAGACGCTCACGGAACATTCAGCCGATCGCTCCACCGACGCCGCGGTGCGGATCGCCTGCGACGCCGACGCTTCCGCGAGCGACCGGTACGACGCCGCCAAGCGGCTGGGGCTCACCGACAAGGTGACTGTCATCGTCTCCCCCGGGCCGGCGTCGCCTCACCACACACGAGTCGGCCGACACGCGGTCACCCTGGCCGCCGGCACACCGGCCCTCTCCCAGGACCTCCGGGCCGGGACTGCGATCGCCCAGCAGTCGGCACACCTGCCTACCGCCCTGGAGCAAGCCCGTCTGGCGCTGCGGCTGACCGACCGGGCGGGCGGACCCGGCCCGTCCTTGGTGGCGTACGAAGATCTCGGCGCTCTCGCCGTCCTGGCCGAGCGGGCCACGGCGCGGGAGGCGGCCGCCATCGCCGACGTACGCCGCCTGGACCAGACACTGGTCACACGTCCCTGGGTTATCGACACCCTCCAGGTAGTGCTGGACCATGCCAGCCTGCGGCAGGCGGCAGCCGGGCTGCACGTCCATCACTCGACCCTCCAGGAACGCCTGGTCTGGCTCGCAGCCCAGCTCGGATACGCAGTGACGAAGCCGGGCGGGCGTCAACGCGCCGGCGTCGCCGTGGCTTTCTGGCGCATCGCGCACAGCGAGGACGAGCTCGCCGACGATGGCTGACGGCAGCTGACGGCAGCTGACGGCACGGGAGACCGGCGCTACGGCCGGCGAGCGGCAAATTCCAGGCCGCCCAAGATGGATTCGGTCTCCCCTTCACGGCAAGCCTGCCGGTCGCCGGCGGCGACCGCGGCTGACGGCGGCGAGCGATGTAGCGTGCCAGGCATGGACGACCGTCCTGAGCAGCAGCGAAGCCTCGTCGGGTGGGCCGATGAGATCGCCGCACTGACCCGTGCGATCGACGCCGTCTGTGCCGGGCGGCCCGGGGTGGTGCTGGTCGAGGGGGCCGCGGGCATCGGCAAGAGTGCCCCCGTCGAGCACGACCTGCGCGCACAGCGGGCGCGCGTCGACCAGCCGTCACCCACCGTCCTGCCGGTGGCGGGCGTGGCCGGTCTCGACCGCGCGGTGGGCGTCCTGGATGGCGGACAGCGGGTAGACCTGCTCGACGATCGTGCGTGGTTCGCCGCGGTCCACGTAGCCGACCAGGCTTTCCATGTCGTCGCGCCGCATCTTCTCGGACATGAAACGCATCCGGGGGCCGGGGAGCAGCACGGAGAGCAGGGCGAACGGGAGGCCCTTCACTGATCTGCAGCACCTCCGACCCACCGGACCGGTCGAGCTGGGCCGCCCTCATCTTGCCGTTCGGCATGGTCATGCGCCTGTCTGAAGTGTCAGACCGGGTTCTCGGTCTGGATGTTGCGGACTACGTCGAGCGCGTCGCTGACGTGCTGGTCCGTATTGGTCAGCGAGTTGAAGGCATCCCGGACCGTCCCCTGACGGTCGATGACGTAAGAGGGCGGTATGTAGGCCAATGCCTGTTTCGGCTTGGGTACAGCTCAGGCTGAGCGACCGGTCGCGATGGCGTGCTTGACGCACCTGGCATGGGTAGCTGAGCTGGGGCTTTGGCCGTCCGCCGGCTGTGCCGGAGCAGTCACTCGGTCGAAGCTACACCTTGCCTGATCGCGGCGATGGCGTCGCTGGCCCAGGGTGGTCATGTCTACGCTGGCGGCGTGACATTGGTGTGGGTGACGGGCAATTCAGGGACTGGCAAGTCCACGGTCTGCGGGGTGTTACGAGCGCGTGGCCACGTCGCGCTCGACGCCGACGAGGACGGCTTCAGTCGCTGGATCGACCGGGCGAACGGCGAGGTCGTAACGGATCCCCCGTATCCGGTTCCCGGCGGCTGGCTCGATCGATACGGGTGGGAGATCGTCCGCGAGCGCGTTGAGACCCTCGTCAAGGAGTCTCGTTCCCGAATCGCGTTCTTGTGCGGGTCGGCGGAGAACGAGGCAGACATCCTCGATCTTTGCGACGCCATCGTGTGCCTGGTGATCGACGAGGACACCCTCCGCCACCGGCTCGCGAACCGCACTACGAACCCATTCGGTCAACATCCCGAAGAGCTCGCAGCGGCCCTGAAGTGGAATCCTCGGATGCGAGCGATCTACGAAAGCCATGGCGCGACGATCATCGATGCGACCAAGCCGGTCACCGTGGTGGTGGACAGCGTGATCGACGCAGTCCAGGAGCTGAGAGGCGGTGCGTAAGTCGATGTCCGTTTCGCGCTTTCGGGAGAGGCAAGCGCGCTGGCCGCAGTGTCGCCGGGCGGCTACGGCCGCGGCTGGGTGAACAAGCCCTGCTCCGTCTCGACCAGGATTCTGCGCTCGGTCAGCCGCTTGCGCTTCAGTCGAGTGTTGTTGATGTTGTTGGGCGCGATCTCCAGGTCCATCGCCTCGCTCGCATACCGCCCTCTAACGAGTTGGTGCGTGATAGCGGGTGAGGTGGGCTGGTCTGGTTGAGGATCGCTGGTCAGGTTTGAGCGGTGCGGTCGGGGACGAGGCCGGCGATGGCGCGGTAGGTGTCGGGTAGACGGTCGCGGCGGTGGGTGAAGCGCGTCAGTTGCTTCCAGCGTTTGTGGTCGGCGAGAGCGTGCTCGACGGTGATGCGGTCGGAGGAGTGCTCGTGGCGGTCCCGCTCCCACTGTTCGACTCCGCCGGGCAGTGCTCCCGGGCGCGGCTTTCTGGGCGGTGTGATCGCTTGCCCGCGGTGGTCGCGGCTTAGGCCCAGGTAGCCGTCGTCCAGGAGGACCTCGACGTCGGGGAAGTGCTGGAAGCACACGGCGATGCCTTCGTTGCGGACGGCCGTGGCATCGTGCATTCGACCAGGCCGCAGGGCGTCGGCCCAAAACGTGCGGCCTCGCCGGTCGGCGATGACGGTGGCCTTCATCGTGTCTGCTTCTTCTTCCCCGAGACGAACGCGCGCCGACCACCACGCCCGGCCGGTGGTCGGCGGACCTGAATCTCCGTGGCGTCCAGGCGCAGCTCGACGCCCTCGGCCTGTGCGTAGGCGAACACATCCGGCAGCGTCCGAAGACGCAGGCCAGGGCGGTCGGGGACCGCGCACCCCCGCTCGGCCAGGAGCGTGCGCACTTCTCCGATCGCGCGGGTGACAGTGGAGCGGTCGACACCGAACAGGAGCCCCAGCACCGCGTGCGGCAGGTTGTGCCGCAGATGGATCAGCGTGGCCACCAGTCGGTCGACGAACACCAACTGGTGGCGGGCACCCGCTCCTGCAGCCCGCTTACGGATCCCGCCTCGCGCAGCATGACGGCGGCCCTCGACTCCGGCCTGTCACGGCACCGCCAACTCCGCGACCAGACGGGCGAGATGACGCCGGGAGATCCCCGTGAACAGCCGATGCGCCAGCACTGCCCGATTGACCATGATCGCCACAGCCGGATCATGCCACCGGTCGGAGCACGACGCCTCACCCGCTGTCACGCACCAACTCGTAAGTGGTGCCCTGCCCCGAGCTGAGCCCACCCAGCAGGAGGTCACCGAGTTCGGAGAAGGCGTCGCCGGCGGTCAGGCCGGTCCTCTCAAGGAGGACCCCCGACTGGACCGCGTCGATGGTGACTGCCACGACCTGGGCGGCGAAGTGGCCGTTGAGCGCGCGGAAGACGCCGGTCCGAACGCCCTCTTCGATCAGTTCGTGGACCCGGTGCGCCGCGGCGGCGGAGTTCTTGCGGTAGATCTGTGCGGTCGGTTCGTAACCGACCATGTCGTCGTAGAAGGCATGGGAATGCCGGCGCATGGCCGTGCCGACGCCGGTGAGGTACACGCGGATCCGCTGCCTAGGGTCGGGCTCGGCCTGGACAGCCTGCTCGATCTCGACTGTCGCATCCCGAAAAAAGGCGCGGGTGACGGCCAGCACCAGCTGTTCCTTGGTGGAGGCGAGGCTGTACAGCGTCGCCTTGGAGCACTCCAGCCGCTGGGCGAGGTCGTCCATGGTCACCGCGGTGAAGCCTTCGGCCAGGATGATCGCCTCGGCCTGGATCAGCAGTTCGTCCCGTCGGCGAGTGTCGACGACCCGCCTGCGTGCCGTGCGGCGCGGGCGGCGGTCACGCGAGTCAGTTTTAGCCGTCACCGCAGCAGTCTCCCATGAGGATCTCCACCTGAAGCGACGGGTGATCGTCCGAACCGGAAGACCGACCCCTCGCCAAGTGGGTACCAGCGTACCGCATAACGTACCCACACGGTGAGTGGCGTTCAGGCGACGGGCCAGGGACTTGCAGGCGCCGTCGCACTGATCACCGGGGTCCGAGAATCAGCGTCGGCGATCCAGGCCGGAGATCGATGTAAGTGCGAGCGGGAAGGGAGACGACACCGGTGACGTCGGTGCGCGCGAACGACGCCGTGGCGGCGATGTCCAGGTGCGAGGCCCACGAGGCGCGGAAGTCGCTGGGCGGCGGTGGCGCAACACGCCGTCTTCGCGGACGCCTGCGATGAGGCGGCAGAGGCGGGTTCTGCAGGTAGAACCGGGGCTCGATCACGGCGTGGGAGACATTGCTGTCCGCCAGTTCGGCGGCAAGCACCGAGACGGCGCTCTCGGCCGAGTCGTCCCGAGGGTTCTCGCCCTGGCGTCGAGGACCTCGCGCTTTCCTCCGCCGAGAGGGGTGAGCCGGGCCGTGACAGTCCCCGACGGCGAGCCCGCAGTCACCGCGTGATCGTCGGAGCAGCGTTATCGGATCGAGGATCCGATGGAGATGCCGCCGTCGACGTCGAGGACGATGCCGGTGATGTAGCCGGCGGCTTCGCTTGCGAGGAAGGCTGCGGCTTCGGCGATGTCCTCGGGCCTGCCGGTGTGGCGCATCGGGACCTTGTTGGTGAGTTTGTCGCGTGCGGGGCCGTTCATGGAGGCGAGCATGGGTGTCTCGATGAGGCCGGGGGCGATGGCGTTGGCGGTGATGCCGTGGCGGGCGCCTTCGAGTGCGAGGGTGCGGGTCATGCCGACGATGCCGGCCTTGGCGGCCACGTAGTTGGTCTGGCCGAAGTTCCCGCGCCATGACATGGAGGAGAAGCTGATGATGCGTCCGTAGCCCTGGCGTTTCATGGGGGCGAACGCGGCGCGGGCGCAGTGGAAGCCGCCGGTGAGGCTGACGTCGATGACCGCGTGCCAGTCGTCGTCGGTGATGTCCTCTACGCGGTTGTCGCGGATGATGCCGGCGTTGTTGACCAGCACGTCGAGGCGGCCGAGATCGGCGGTGACACCGGTGATCCAGTCGTCGACCCGGGCGGAGTCGGTCACGTCCACCGTGTCGGTGCGGAGTTTCGCGTCGTGGGCGTCGGCAATGGCCCCGGCGGCGTCGGTGAGGGCCTGTTCGTTGACGTCGGCCAGGGCGACAGCAGCACCCTCGGCGGCGAACCGGGTCGCCATCGCGAGGCCGAGACCCTGCGCGGCTCCGGTGATGGCGACGACGCGCCCGGGGTAGCGGTTCACGGGGTGTCTGCTTTCGTGGTCCGGGGAGTGAGGAAGGCGCGCAAGGCGTCGGCCACCGAGCTGGCCTGCCAGTTGTCGGCGAAGGTGGCCAGTTCCTCGCGCAGGGCGTGCTCGGGGGCGATGCCGTCGATCCGGTGCAGCAGCGTCTTGAGCCGTTGCTGGGCGGGGCTGTGGCGGTCGGCCAGTTGCCGGCAGATGCGGGTGGCGGTGGCGTCGAGTTCGGCC
This sequence comes from Streptomyces sp. NPDC107538, assembly GCF_055657445.1. Classification (NCBI taxonomy): domain Bacteria; kingdom Bacillati; phylum Actinomycetota; class Actinomycetes; order Kitasatosporales; family Streptomycetaceae; genus Streptomyces; species Streptomyces sp. NPDC107538. Next base: position 580,026 of record NZ_JBVKAY010000006.1, read on the forward strand.
TCGGGCACGATCGCCCGGATCCAGCCGGTGTTCTCGAAAGCGGTGGCGGGCAGCAGTTCGCCGGTGAGCAGGAGCCAGCGCGACAACCCGCGTCCGACCGCGTCGGGGAGCCGGACGCTGGATCCGCCGGCCGGTACCAGGCGCCGGTTGAGGTGTCCGTCGCCGATGAGCGTGGTGTCGGCGGCGACGACGACATCGCAGGCCAGGGCGAGTTCGAGGCCCCCGGCGACGGCGTGACCATGCAGGACGGCGACCCAGGGTTTCGGGCTGGCCGCGATGCGACTGAAGCAAGCTGACACGTCGGCCAGGAAGGCGACCGGGTTGTCACCCCGCTCGTGAAGTTCCAGGAACTGGTGGAAGTCCCCGCCGGCGCAGAAGCTCGGTCCCCGGCCGGCCACGGCGATGACCGCTGTGCCGGGGTCGGCCTCGGCGCTGGTGATCTGCTTGTCCAGGGCTTCGATGAGGGAGATGTCGAGGGCGTTGCGCCGCTCCGGGCGGTTGAGCAGCAGCCAGCGGACGGTGCCGCGTTGCTCGACGAGTAGAGGTTCGGTGTCGGTCAACGTGGCTCCGGGGTAGCGAGTTCGGTGTGTCGGCGGCTGCGCAGCAGGTAGCGCTGGATCTTGCCGCTGGGTGTCTTGGGCAGGGCGTCGATGAAGTGGATCGTGCGCGGATAGGCGTGGGCGGCGTAGCGGGTCTTGACCAACTGCTGGAGCTCGGTGGCCAGTTCTGGGGAGGCTTCGCCACCGTCGCGGAGGACGACGTACGCCTCGATGACCTCGCCGCGTACCTCGTCGGGTGCGCCGATGACGCTGCACTCGGCGACCGCGGGGTGCTGAGCGAGGACGCTCTCGATCTCGAACGGCCCGATCCGGTAACCGGCCATGATGATGACGTCGTCGTCGCGGGAGGAGAAGAAGAAGTCGCCGTCGGCGTCGACCCGGCCGGCGTCGCCCGTGAGGTACCAGCGGCCGTCGGCGGTGAACTTGGCGTCGCTCTGCCCTGGGATCTGGTACTCCCGGAAGGTCATCAGCGGGCTCGCCGCGACGTCGATCGCGACCCGGCCGAGCACGCCTGGTCCTGCGGGCTCGTCTTCTTGGTCGGCCAGGACCGTGAGGCTCCAGCCGGGCACCGGCCGGCCCATCGATCCCGTCTTGAGGGGGCGTGCGAGTTCGGGGTGGTGGTGGTTGGCCAGGGGCATGCCGACCTCGGTCTGGCCGAAGTGGTCGTGCACGGCCAGCCGGAGCGTGATACCGGCCCATTCGTTGACCTCGGGGGTCAGGGGCTCTCCCGCGCTGGACGCCCGTTGCAGGCGCAGCCCTTGGGGCACGGGCACCGGTGAGGAGCGCAGTCCCCGGTACACGGTGGGAGCGGCGGTGAAGTCGGTGACCTGGTGGTCGACCAGGGTCTGCCAGGTCGTCTCCGGAGAGAAGCCGCCGGACAGCAGCAGGCTGGGGATGCCGGCGGCCATCGGGGCGACGATGGCGGAGTACAGCCCGTAGGCCCAGCCGGGGTCGGCGGCGCACCAGTAGCTGCTGTCCCGGGTGACGCCGAGACCGTACTCCAGGTAGACCTGCCATCCGGCGATGTAGGAGACGGGGTGGATGACCCCTTTGGGCTTGCCGGTGGTGCCGGAGGTGAACATGTGCACCAGCGGTCCGTCCCCGCTGGTGGTGACGGCGGGCACCGGCTCGGGCGACGCGGCCGCGACGAGGTCTGCCAGCACCATGTCACCGTTCGAAGTGCCGGCTTGGGTGACCACGATGCGGCGCCGAGGGTCGTCCGGCATGTCGGAGCCCGGGTCGAGTTTGTGGCGCTGGTCCGGGTCGACGACCACGACGTGCGCACCCGCGCCCTCCAGACGCAGAGCGATGGCCTGGGGCGCGAACGCGGTGAACAGCGGGACGTAGACCGCGCCGAGCCGCCAGATCGCCAGGACGAGGGTGACCAGGTCGGTGCTCTTGCCCATCAGGGTCGCGACCCGGTCGCCCGGACCGACGCCAAGCCCCTGAAGCGCCCGCGCACAGCGGTGCGAGTCCGCCGCGAGCTCACCGAAGGACAGAGTGGAGACGTCACCGGCGGCATCGACAACGGTGAACGCCGGGCGGTCGGCGGGGTGCCGGTCGCACAGCAGCCAGGCCACGTCGAGGGAGGGTGCCTTGAATCGCGCGGTCAGTTCGGCGACCCGGTCGGCGGCGCTCACGGCTGGTCCTTGCGGTCGATGACCGGCAGGACCAGACGGCTGGGATGGTTCGGGCCGTGATGGATGTGGTTGACCGCGGGGATCATCTGCTCCTCGCTCTCCTGAGCGATGATGCCGCCGGTGTTGGTGTTGCGGTCGTAGCGGGGGAAGTTGCTGCTGGAGACGTCGACGCGGATGCGGTGACCGGGGAGGAACACGTTGGAGGTGGCGGTCATGTCGATGGTGATCTCGTAGACCGTGCCGGGGTCCATGAGCTCTTCCGCGGCGAGGCCGTTGCGGTAGCGTGCGCGCAGGATCCCGTCGCACAGGTTGATCGCTTTACCGTCGGGGAAGACGTCGACGAGCTTGGCGGTGAAGTCGGTGTCCACCGCCGAAGAAGAGACGAACAGCCTCAGGCTGACCGGACCGGTGACCTCGACAGCCTCCTCCAGGACGGGTCCGGCGAAACACAGGACGTCATCGCGGCCGGCGACGGTCCGCTGGTCGACCGGGCCGCAGAATCCGAATGTCGTCGGCATGGACGCCCCGCCGGCCGTGGGAACCGGGCGGCGCGGGTCGTAGAGGTAGGTGTCCTGTCGCGCGACGGTCGGCGGCTCGGTCGTCAGCACGCCGTCGCCGCCCGCCGTGTTGGCGTGGCCCTCGCTCGTGAGATGGAAGTCTGTCCACCTCGTGTCGGGGAGCGGCCACTCCTGCTCATCGCGCCACTCGTCGATACCCATCACGAAGATCTTCACCGGCGCCACGCCGTCCAGAGCACCGGTGTCGCCGCGGAGCCAGCGGTCGAAGAACTTCACATGCAGGTCCGTCAGACCCAGCACCTGAGCATTGGCCAACGGCCCGAAGGAGCGGTCGGGATAGACGCCCGTCGTGGACGCGTGATCCCACGGGCCGATGATCAGCCGCTGGCCCTCGCGTGCCTGTGCGCTGCCTGCCTGCCGGCGGGCGGCGGTGTAGGTGCGCACGGTCTGCCCGATGTAGAGGTCGTACCAGCCACCGATGTTCAGCGCCGGCACGGTGACGTTCTTGAGCTCTTGGGTGAGCTCCATGGCGTCCCAGTACTCGTCGTGGGACGGATGGGCCATCCAGTCGTCCCACCACTTCCCGTACGCCGCCAGGACCGGAACCTCCGCCGTCGGCAGCACATCGTTGAGAGGCTCCGGAAACAGCACCGCCTGACCGAGCTGCTGCAATTGGGACACGGAGCCCTCACCGGCCGCCAGCGACCGCTGCGCGTCAGCCGCGTACATCATGGCGTTCCACCACGTGACCAGGCTCAATGAGAGCGCGCCACCCGGGGAGAACCAGGGCGCCTCGTAGTTGTCGGTCGAGGTGAAGGTCGGAGCGATCGCTTTGAGGCCGGGGGCACCGCTCACGGCGGTTTCCCACTGGACCATGCCGAGGTAGGACGGCCCGTACATGCCCACCGTGCCGTCCGACCACGGCTGCTCGACGATCCATCCGACGGTGTCCTCGCCGTCGGCCCGGTCGGCCATGTGAGGAACGAACTCGCCTTCCGAGCGGAAGGTGCCCCGGCAGTCCTGCACCACTACCGCGTAGCCGGCCTCCAGCAAAGCAGGGAAGGAGGGCGTGATCTGGGCGATACTCACCGCGTCCTTGCCGTACGGCATGCGCACGAGCAACGTCGGAGCCGCCCCTTCGGCCGGGTGCCACACGTTGGCGGCGAGGGCTACGCCGTCACGCATCGGAATCCGGACATCTATGTCGTACAGGTGCTGCATCGGTGCTCCTCTTTGAGCTGGGAGGCATGGCTCCCGGACATGGGTACGTTAAAGAGAACATCAGTACCCTGTCAATTACCCCGAACGGCCGCTGTCCCTCGCCTCGTGTTATTGACCTGCGCGGATTTGGTTCGTGCCGCCCGGCGTGATCGACCGGTTCGGGTGCATCGACATCCGGGGGGCTGCCGACAAAAACTCCGCCGCCCAGGCCCAGAGCGTCCTGAAATATCAACGCCCATGGGGGTCCGAATGACGAAGAGCTATCGATGATCTTCACGGTGGAGCCAATGCGCGCAAGTGAGGCGACTGCCGCGGTGGCGGGCGCCGTGTCTCTTGCCCTTGCCACCCAGTTCGTCCACAAGCGCCTGTGCGGTGTTCGCGCCGAAGAAGGGCCGGTCGGGCTTCCCCTGCGGAGCGCCGGTGATGTACGAGACGTTCCACGCGCACGGCTCGGTGACGGTGGCGTCGTACATGAAGAACTTCACGCCGCGCTCGCAGCCTTGGCGAATGGTCTGGTTGAGCGCCGTGGGCGAGACCGGGAACGAGATGATGGCCTTCGCACCCTGGGCGATCATCGACTGGTACTGCGAGATCTGGGCCTGCGGGTCGGTTCCGGCGATCTGCTCGGACACTTCGACATCGGGGTCGGCACGTGCGATCGCCAGCGCGAGGTTCGCGGCCTCGCTACGGCATCGACAAGACACACCACCGCACGGCAGTGATCGACACAGACGGTGAACGGCTCCTGTCCCGCCGGGCCAACATTGCCAAGCTCGAGCACCCACCCGAAGGCAGAAGATGCGCCTCAACGCGGTGCAGCGGCGAACACGGGCGATGGCGGTCTCCCCTCGCGCGCCGGCTGATGTCCATGCGGGCTCGATGCCCAGGAACCCCTCCGGGGTCTACTCGACGCGGGGAACGAAGGTCTCGCTGCGCGGGCGCCTGGGCCGCACTGTTGGCGACCACGTCGGAGATCGTGTGGGCCGTCTCGTAGCCGATGGTGCCGATCCGCAGGTCGACGACCACCGGGGCGGTGCGCTCACCGAGCTTCGTCACGGTCATAGCGTGTACGCCTTTCTGGCGTGCGGTCCCGCACATTCCCCTTCCCATGCCAGGTCCCAGGCATCGCCCACTGACATCTATCTTACACTCGTAAAGTAAGCTACACATGTAAGATAGATCGAGCGACAGGGAGGCCACCGTGCCGATCGTCAAACATGTCCACCCCCGCGGGCACTTTTTCCAGATGCTCTCGGGCGCCCACCAGCCCACCATCGAGGACGTCCTGTCGGACCGGTCGTATTACGGTCTGCCGCCGGCGGCGACGTTCGTCTACGGTCGGCTCGACGACGAACAGGGCGAGATCTACGAGGTGTGCCGCAGCGTCAACCACAACTCCCACCAGGGCGACGGCCTCGAGGGAGGCTTCCCGCGGCTCCTGCTCTTCCAGTCCACGCTCATCGACGGCAAGACCCTGCGCTACGACATGGAGCGCATGCATGCGGCGGCGTCCGCCGAGGGCGCCGTCGGCGTCAGGGAGAGCGATGAGGCAGTCTGGCGGCAGGCCGCCGGCGTCCCCGGGCAGCCCTTCGAACTCCGGTACGGACTCGCTTCCTTCACCTGGCTCGAGGAGGATCTGTTCGAGCTCACCGGCACCCCGATCAACCCTGGCCTGCACTGGTACCTGCCGGGTCGTCACTACGGCACCTACTACGTCTCCCAGTTCGTGGAGGTAACGGGAACCGTGCTCGGACGCCCGGTGCGCGGGATACTGGCCTTCGACCAGGCCTACATGCACGAGGAGGGCACCCTTTACCGGGACAAGGACCTGATCCTGGAGAACGAGGGCCACCTGCTCTGGTACACCTGGGCCACACGCTACAAGGACGGCTCCTTCGAGGGCGGCCACTTCATGGTGGGCCACGACCGGCTGGGATTCGGTGTGGTCACCGACGGCAACCATGTCCTGGCGACACAGGACGTTGATGTCCGCGTCTACCAGCAGAACGGCACTCCGTTCGCCGAGCAGATCGCTCTGACTGTCGACGGACAGCAGTGGGAGTTCCTCCGTCATCCGAAGGGCAGCATGCCCGACATGGTGGAGCACGGGCAGCCGCCGACCCCGCAGCAGGAGGGCAGGTTCCGCCGTGTCGGCGACACCCGTGAACCCGCGACATGGTTCGCCTGGGGCGAGACCGAACCCAAGCACGGCGCCTTCCGCGGCGACCCGGTGTCCAATAGCCCGCTGGCCTGACTGGTGTGGGCGGCCGGGACTCCCGGCCGCCCACGTTCCCTGCCGCCGAGCGAAGCCCCTGAACAGGTCGTACGCAGATAGAATGCTGCCCGCAACAAACGGCTGGTCAGGCACAAGGAGGATGGACATCAGCGATCTCAGCAGGGAGTCGAAAGTCGATCCACGAGTGACCCGCACTCGGGAACTGCTGGTTGACGCCGTGACTCATCTGCTCCAGAACACGGGCACCGATTCTCGGACCCTTTCGATCAGTGAGATCACCGCCGCGGCGCGTGTCAGCCGACCGACCTTCTACCAGCACTACGCCGGTCCGGACGAGTTGATCGCCGAGGCTGTCCGGCGTCGGCTGCAGATGCGTCTGGAACTGGGGATGGCCTCCGAGTCTCCCAGAGACGACGTGCCGTCAACTCTGCTGGATCTGCTGACGGAGCTTAATCGTCATCGCTGGCTGTACGGGCGGATCATGAAAGGGGACGGACAGTTCGGTCAGGGACGCCAAACAGTGGTGGACCACACGGCTGGGTATTTCAGCCAGCTCAGCAATGACCCGGACAGTCGTCTCTTCCTGGCGGGTGGTCTGCTCGCAGTACTGACACCTTGGATGCAGTCTCCGGAGCAGGCGCCGGAGGAAGAGGTCGAGGCCCTCGCCAGCCGCCTGTGGGCACTCATCCGACGCACCACGGCGACCCCAGAACAATGAGCCGGCCTCTGCGCTGGCTGTCTGGTCGGTCACGGCTTCTGCGCGTGGTTGATGCATCGTGCCGTCCTGGTCGCGGATGAATCCACTGAGCTGTTCCAGTTCTCGCAGTGGTTCGTCAGTCTCCACCAGTGAGAGATCCGCGTGATCTGTGCTGATTGCTGTCTGTCCGACGGCGGTCACGTGGAACCCTTCTCCGGGCGGGCGGTTCAATGGCCGCCGACCGCGACTTTCTGGCGGTATCAGCCGGGGCAAAGTCGCCCGACTACTCAGCCTCACCGTAGTGACACGGCTGGGCGATGCCCTCTCCCTGCGGGCCCTGCTACCCGCCGCGCGAATCGCAAGGGGTGGGTCGCCTCTCGACAGGCCCCGGTCACAGCACTGGAAGCCGAGGAAACCTTTGCATGAGTCCCTGAAGATCGGCGCCCGCACGGCCATGATCGTGCCGGCCACCGCCCCCTTCGTGGTGCTCGTTGGTTCTGGAGTGCCGTCCCGCCCGCCCGCATCCCCGCGTGGTGAGGGCACGGCGTCCATCGTCAGGCCGATCGGAGCCTCGCTGCAGCGCTGATGTCCGCTCAGACGGGGAACGAGACCTCGGTCAGCTCCTCCGAGACGGTCCACAGGCGGCGCTGGACGGCGGTGTCGTGAGATTCCTTGCTGGATTCGGTCGGCTTCGGGTAGCCCTTGTACTGCTGGAATCCGCCCGGGCCGTAGTACTGACCGCCAACCACGTCGGGGTCGGTCGCCGCGCGCAGCGTGGGCAGGGCGCCCATCGCGGGCTTCTGTGTCATGACCGGCGCAAGGAGGGTGTTCATGGCGCGCAGGGGCGCGGGTGAGTTGCGCGTCAGCTCGGTGTCGGCGAAGCCCGGGTGGGCTGCGGCCGCGATGGTCGTGCCCGCGCTGGCCAGACGGCGCTGCAACTCGTAGGTGAACATCAGGTTCGCCAGCTTGGACCGGCCGTAGGCGGCACTGCGACTGTAGGAGCGTTCCCACTGCAAGTCGTCGAAGTCGATGCCGGCCCCTCGGTGGGTGAGGCTGCTGACCGTCACCACGCGGGAGCCCGGCACCGGCAGCATCTGCTCGATCAGCAGTCCGGTGAGTGCGAAGTGACCGAGGTGGTTGGTACCGAACTGCAGCTCGAACCCGTCGCGGGTGAGCTGCTTGGGCGGGTACATCACCCCCGCGTTGTTGATCAGCAGGTCGATTCTCTGGTGCTTGGCCCGCAGGGCGTCCGCGGCGGCGCGGATGGACTCGAGTGACGTCAGGTCGAGGCGCTGGACCATGAGATTCGCGCCCGGCGCTGTGTCGGCGATCCGGGCGGCGGCCTGCTTGCCCCTTTCCACGTCTCGCACCGCCAGCACCACCGATGCGCCGCGTGCCGCCAGGACGCGGGCGATCTCGAAGCCGAGACCGGTGTTCGCGCCGGTGACTACGGCGAGTCGGCCGTTCTGGGCCGGCACGTCGCCGCTCGTCCACTTTTCGGTCATGATTCCTCCGATGCCGGATCTGCGGCCTGGTGCCGCAGGCGTTCTCCTTGTCTGAGAAGAACTGATGAGATCCATTGCATCGCTCTGACCAGTGGGCCTACTAGAACTATCCTCGCTCCTTCTTGCACAATCCTCCGCAGCGGTACCGTGCGTTCAGGGCAGGACTCCCTCTGGCGTTCGTACAGTGTTCCGCAGGCGGGCCGCGTCGCGGCTCGGAGGAGCTCCGAACTGGCGGCGGTACTCCCTGCTGAACTGTGAGGGGTTGTCGTAGCCGACCCGCCGGCCGACCCCGGTGACGTCGCCGGGGTGAGTGGCGAGCAGTAGCCGGGCCTCCTGCAGGCGGATCTGCTTCTGGAACTGGATAGGGCTCATCGCGGTAACCGCCTGAAAGTTGCGGTAGAAGGCGGAGACGCCCATGCCGGACATGCGTGCCACATCCTCGACGCGGAAGGGCTGGTCGTAGTGCTCGCGAATCCAGCGCACGGACCGCGAGATGTGGCTGAGACTGCTGTCGGCCAGACCGAGCTGGCGCACCGTCGCACCCTGCTCGCCGGTGATCAGCCGCCACAGGATCTCGCGTTTCACCAGCGGCGCCAGCACCGCCCGGTCACCTGGTTCGTCGAGCAGACGCAACAGCCGGACCACTGCGTCAAGGAGCGCGGTGGGAGCGTCGCTGACGGCTATTGCCGACGGCACGCCTACGCCTGCGCGCGGGATGTCCCCAGGACCGGCCCGCAGGAGAAGTTCGGCGACGGCAGACGCCTCCAGGGTGAGGAGGAAGCCGAGGGCGGGCTGCTCGGGCTCGGCCTGCAGCAGCTGCCCCGTTACGGGCAGATCGACGGACGCGACCATGTACTGACCGGGGCCGTACTCATACACCCGGTCCCCCAACGCGAGGCGTTTGGCACCCTGGGCGATGATCCCGAGCACCGTGCCGGACATGAAAGGCGCCGGCGGATTTGGCCTGTCGACCTTGGAGAGGAAGACACCGTCGATGGCCGTGGTCCAGTCGGAGCGGGCATGCCGGGCTACCAAGGCGCGGAACTCATCGAGACACATGCCTCCATTGCACCACCGTTCCACGCCGGATTCTATGCTCGCGAGCATCGTGCAAGTTCAGCTCCGACATGCCGCGCCCGTGCCGGTGCTCGGCCACCAGCGTCAGGTCCACCGGCACTCTCTCTCCAGAGCGCGTTGCGCAACGAGTAGCCGAGTCACGCTCGGCGGACTGCGGACTTCCCCGATGCGAAGGTCAACGCGCCCTCCGTACCGTCCTCGTAGAGGACGTCGCACGTCCGGCACGAGGTAGGCACCCGACTTGCGGACGTGCTCACAGAGGATGCAGAGGAGCCCCACACCATGGTCACAGTTGTCATCGGCGCTCGAGGAAACGTCGGCCGCCATGTCGCCGAAGGTCTCACGGCCTTGGACGTACCGGTCCGGCGCACGAGCCGGACGCCGGACGCCTCTCACGTGGCGGCGGACCTGGAAGCGCCGGAATCGTTGCCCACCGCGCTGGAGGGCGCGGAACAGGTCTTTCTCTACAGCAACTCGGCAGGCATCGACGCGTTCGTCGATGCCGCGCGCTCGGCCGGAGTACGGCACGTCGTGCTGCTCTCGTCCGCGGGGGCTGTCCTGCCCGGCGCCGACCACCAGCCCGTGGGACGTGAGCACAAAATCGTGGAATCGGCCCTGATGGAGTCCGGGCTTTCCTGGACGTTCCTCCGGCCAGGGATGTTTTCGGGAAACGCCCTGCGGTGGTGGGGGGAGACGATCAGGGCAGGGCAGCCCGTTCGGCTGCCGTACCCGGATTCGCTGACGGCTCCCATCGGCGAGCGGGACATGGCCGCGGTCGCGGTGACCGCGCTGACCGAGCCGGGACACTCGCGGCAGGCGTACACCCTGTACGGGCCGCATGCGCTCAGCCTGCGCGAGCAGATCGATCACATCGGCGCCGCCATCGGCAGGAAGATCCCGATTGAGGAAGTGACACCCGAGGAAGGGCGGGCCGAGCTGGCCAGGAGGGTTCCCTCGACGAGGGTCGTGACGCACATGGGCGCGTGGGAGGCGGGCGTCGAGAACGTCCCGGACACGTCGGGACTGATCATCGAGAAGCTCACTGGCAGTCCGGCCCAGTCCTTCGCGGAATGGGCGCAGGAGCACGCCGACGACTTCCGTCCCTGACGATCCGAGGCGTTGGACGAATCGTCCGTACGGCTGCGAGCGACGCCTACGGCCGCGGACTCGGGTGACGGAGCATCGCGTACGCCAGCTGGGCCCGGGAGCTCACCCCCAGTTTGGCGTAGATCTTCGTCAGGTGGGACTCGACCGTGCGTCGGCTGACATACAGCTGTTCGGCAATGTCGGGGGTGGACGCGCCCTCGGCGGCAAGACGAGCGATCCGCCCCTCTTGCGGGGTGAGCGCATCGGTCGCCGCGTCGGCGCTGCGGCTGCGGGCGCGCTCGCCGGTGGCCTGGAGTTCGGCCCGGGCGCGCTCGGCGAAGGCCGAGACACCAAGTGCGGAGAAGCTCGCGTGCGCGGTGCGCAGTTGTTCGCGAGCGTCCCGGCGCCGTCGCCTACGCCTCAGCCACTCCCCGTAGAGGAGATGGGTGCGGGCCAGGTGGACAACGGCGCGGCTCTGACGCAACTGGCCGAGGGCGTTCTTGTACAGATCGTCGACTTCCTTGTCGTCGGCGTCGTCGGTGTCGCCCGCGAGCAGAGCCCGGGCCGCGGCATCGACGCCCAGGCCGTAGGGAGTGCCCCCGGCTTGTGCCGAGTCGGACAGTCTGTCGGCGGCGCGGTGGGCGAGGTCCGGCTCGTCGGCTCGTACGGCGGCTTCGACGAGGTCGGGCAGTGCGGCGGTGGCGACCCAGCTGTGTGGTGCGGCGAGCGCGAACTCCAGGTGCCGTACCGCTTCTCCGTGCCGCCCGTGTCCGAGCTCCAGGACGCCGAGGCTGTGGGCGGCCATGTCCGCGAGCAGGCCAGTGCGGTTGCGCATCGCGTGGCCGATGATCGCGGCGGCCAGCTCCCCTGTGCGGGGCTCGTCGCCGCGCAGGGCCGCCACCATGGCCTCACCGGGCGGCACCGGACCGATCAGACCCGGATTACCGGTGAGCTGGGTGATCTGCCGGGCCTCCTCGTGCAGAAGCTGTGCGTCGTCGAGCCGACCCGCCAGCAGTTCGGCCCGGGCACGGTCGCTGAGGGCGAGCGGCAAGGGGGTGAGGGCGCCGAGCGCGCGCCTCCCGCACCCGACGGGCCGAGATCGCGTCCAGGGCCACGTCGTCCCACAGTTCGACGGCCGCGTACTGGGCCATCTCCAGGACGGCGGGGCGCGCCTGCCAGACGTCCCTGCGCTCCAGATCGGCCAGCGCCTTCTGCAACTGGGGTGCGGCGGCCTGGTGCGAGTCGGTGAGGCGCTCGATGAACCCGTCCAGGAGCAGATCGACGGCCGTGGGCTGTTGGGCTCGCGGGGACGCGCTTGCGGCCCGTACCGCTTCGGCGAAGGAACGCTCGGGTGCGTTGCGACCCAGATACATGTACGCCCACAGGGCGTACAGATGGAGCCACTGGGACCGCCGGCGGCTCGTCGGCTGGAAGATACGGGCCGCCTCGGTCAGCACGGGTGCCGCCTCCCCGAGTCGGCCACGGGAGGATGCAACCTGCGCCCGTCTCTGGAGCATCAGACCACCGAGCCGGCTGCCCAGGCCGGTCTGCCGCTCGGCCACAGTGAGCAACTCGTCGGCCGTATCCACCGCTCCGGCGAGGAGCGCCCCCGAGGCCGCCGCAAGGTAACGGCGCGCACGAGCGGCGGGCTCGGGGGTGAGATCGCCCGCCTTGCGGAGAAAGGCGGCTGCGGTGGCCGCGCCTCCGCGACGGCTCGCGCGTTCGGCCGAGGCCGCCAGCTCCGCGGCGACTGCTTCGTCCGGGCCGGCCACGGCAAGCGACCGGTGCCAGGCCCGGCGGTCGGGCGCCAGTACCGGGTCGGTGGCCTCGGCCAGCGTGTGATGTGCTTGGCGCCGCCGCAGTGACGGGAGGGCGGACAACACGGCCGAACGCATCAGCGGGTGCCGGAAGACGATGCCGTCGGTGAGCTCGACCAGGCCACGCGCCTCGGCGTCGCCGATCGCCTCGAACGGAACGTCGACGTCGGCACAGGCCCGTCGGACCAGGGCCTCGTCCCCGGTGGGATCGGCCGCGGCGAGTATCAGGACACACCTGGCGGGCTGGGGAAGGCTCTTCACCACCCCCAGCAGGGCCCGCTCCAGAGCGACACTGATCGGCAGCGCGTCGGGCAGCGGTTCCCGCCCGGCGAGCTGACCGGTGCTGAGGGAGTCTCTGACGTGCAGCAGGGTGAGCGGATTGCCCCCGGTCTCGGCCACCAGCCGATCCCGTACCCCTTGGGCGACGGGCCCGTCGGCCGCCGAGACCAGCAGTTCGCGGGCAGCATCGGGAGCCAGTCCCTCAACTGTCAGCTCGTCCACGCCCTGGCACGGCGATCCGGTCTTCCCCTGCTCGTTCTGTCGGACAGCGAACAGCAGCCCAAGCCCGTCCAGCTCCGTGCGTCGGCCGACGAAGGAAAGAACCTCCGCGGACTCCCGGTCCAGCCACTGAGCATCGTCGACGATGCACACCAACGGTGTCGTGGCGGCGACGTGCGACAACAGGTTCAGCGCGGCAAGCCCGACCAGCATCAGGCCGTCCGCCCCTGACGCCCGCCGCCCCAACGCGCCTTCCAGCGCCTCGCGCTGCGGCTCGGGAAGTGCCTGCAGACCGGCCTCGTCCACATGCTTGGCCAGAAGCCGCTGAAGTCCCGCGTAGGCGAACCGCATCTCGGACTCGATAGCCGTGACGCGCTCGATCCGCAGCCCTTCGGCGGCCTCCCCCACGTACGAGAGCAGTGCTGTCTTGCCGGCACCCACGGTTCCCCTGAGGACCAGCATTCTGCTGCGCCCGTCCCGGACGTCGGTGAGCACAGCGTCAATGAGCGCGCACTCCCGCGTGCGCCCGACCAGTCGCATACGGCGAGCCTACGACAGAGATCAGTCGTCGCTGACGTGCGGTTGCTCGATTCGTTCGAGCTTCGAGCGCTGCCGCAGAATCAGTGGCCTGCGCGGCGGCGGTCGATTCCCACCCCCATGAGACAGGGGAGCGGCGACCGCCGCTGGAACAACCGGCCGGTCTCAGCTCATGACCACGAAGCCGTCCACGGTCATGTACGTGCCGCTCGTCTTGACCGCCTTGATCGTGTGCGTGCCGTAGGGGAGGCCGCTGCACGAGTAGACCGCCTGCCTTACCCGGCGGGTCGAACTCTTGGTGTTGACGCCGTACATGAGTTTGCCGTCGAGGTAGATGTCGACAGTGCCTTGATCCGAGTTCGTCTCGCCGATCAGGGTGACGCCGGTTCCGGTGAAGGTGTAGGAGACGGAGGCTCCGTTCGCCGACGCGGCGTGCACGTCGTCGCCGAGGTCGCCGTAGCCGCGGTTCGTGGAGTGCTGCCAGGACGAGCCGGTGTACGTGATCGAGGAATCGGTGTCGTCGATCACCGTAATGCCGTCGTACACCTTGAAGGCGTCCACGGTCATGTACGTGCCGCCGGTTTTCACCGCCTTGATCGTGTGCCGGCCTATGGAGGGCCAGGCCTGGGTGTAGATCGGCTGCTGTGCCGCCCGGGTCGCGGTGTTGGTGTTGACCGTCTGCACAAAGCTTCCGTCGATGTAGATGTCGACGGTCCCCTGGTCGCTGTAGGTCTCGCCGAGCAGATCGATGCGGCTGCCGGTGAAGGTGAACGACGTCGAGTCGTCGTTCGAGGTGGCGTAGTGGATGTCGTCGCGGAAGTCCCCGACGCCGCGGTTGGTGCTCCGGGCCCACGACGAACCGGAATAACTGATGCGCGGGTCGTCGTCGTTGACGATCGTGGTGGCGTGGAAGGTGGTGAACGCGTCCACGGTCATGTACTTGCCGCCGGTCTTCACCGCCCTGATCGTGTGCGTGCCTGGCTGCAGCCATGTCTGGGAGTAGATCGTCTGCTGCACCTTGCGGGTGGTGCTGCTGGTGTTGACGGTCCGCACGAAGGTGCCGTCGACGTAGATGTCGACGGTTCCCTGGTCGCTGTAGGTCTCGCCGATCAGGGCGACGCCGGTTCCGGTGAACGTGTAGGAGACGGAGTCGCCGTTCGCCGACGCGGCATGCACGTCGTCGCCGAGGTCGCCGATGCCGCGGTTGGTGTAGTGGTTCCAGGACGAGCCGGTGTACGTGATCGACGAGTCGGTGTCGTTGACCGTGATGGCGCCCTCGAGCAGCTGGCCGGCCTGGGTGAGCGCGTCCAGGTCCGTGCTCGAGACGGTACCTTCCTCGTACATCATCATGTCGAAGGCGATCGGCACTCCGTGGGCGTTGGCGTCCTTGACCCAGCCGGCGAGCACGGTGCCGGGGTGGCCCTTGCTGCGGATGGACTGGCCCCGCGAGTGCACGCCCCAGTCGCTGTCCAGCGCGTACATGGCGTGCTGGAGGAGACCCTTCTGGGGGCCACTGGTGAAGACGCCGTCGCCGCCGTAGCCGGACCCGCCCGGCCGGGGCTCGCCGCGCTGGACCTCACCCCAGTAGACGTCCTCGAAGTCGGTGTAGCGCGGGTACTCCTCCAGGCCGTTGTTCCATGAGACCAGACGGTCCGGATTGCCGGTGCGGGCGACCTGCGTCAACTGCTGGAACGGGGCGGGGTAGTAGATCAGGCCGTCGTCGAAGAAGAACGCGTCCAGGTTCGTGCCGTACTTGCGCCCGATCTCGGCGACGACCGTCTTCCAGTTCTCGAAGAACGTGGAACGGTCCCCGACACCCCGGGTCGAGAAGGTGCTCGGGAACTTCTGATAGGGCCACCAGGCATTGTCCTCCTTGCCGGTGTGGTAGTAGAGCGCGAAGCGGATGCCCTTTGCCTTGAGCGCTGCGGCGATCTCACCGATCAGGTCGCGCTGCGGAGTGAGACCGGGGTCCGCCGGGCCGCCCGCGGCGGTGACGATGGCGTCGGGCGAAGAGAGTGCCGCGTTCATGCGGTAGGTCCACCATGTGATCGACCAGATGACGTAGCGAGCCCCGGTCTGCTGGACCAGCTTGACGAACGCGGGCACGTCGAAGGCCGCCGCCTGCTGGTCGAGCGGAAGCGCCGGGCCACCGCCCTGCGGGAACCCCCAGGGGCCGTACTGGAACATCAGGCCGTACCCGGCCTCGCGCAGCCAGCTCGTGTCGGCCTTGGAGGCGGCTACGGCGGCCTGATATCCGGCGAGCTTCGACACCTCTGTCAGCTCGATCGATTTGGCCCAGGCGTCACCGCTGATCGATCCCGTCCGGGTCAGGACGATGGTGTTCGTCCCGGCCGCCAGGGGGAGTTCGCCCGCGCTGAAGCGGTTCCACGTACCGTCCGAGGTGAAAGTGATCCGGGTCGAGGTCCCGCGCAGGGAGGCGGTGAACTCCTGACCGGCGGGCGCCTTCACCAAGAACGTCACCGCGTATGTGGCCGCGGTGTCGACCGACACCGTCCACGCCAGGTAATCGGTCGAGGTAAGGAAGTTCTTGACGTAATGGTGCTTCGCGGGGTCGTTGACCTGCACGGTCATCGACGAGGTCCGCTCCGCGGAGCCCGCGAGAAGCGCCGTGGTGACATCGGTCGTCGCCGTCTGGTCGATCACGACCGGGTTGTCACCCGCCTGCGGCACAACGTCTGCGGCATACGCGGTACCAGGCCCCACCACGGACGACACGGCGTCCAGGACCAGCGCTCCGGTCACCGCTCCGCCCGCCATCTGCAGGGCGGAGCGGCGGGACAGCCCGGTGTCATCCGTCGAATGCCCGGAGCCGGCCAGTGGAAGTTTGCTGTGCGACACGAAAGCCTCCTTGCTTCACGTGTACGGCCGCCGGAGGGTAGGCGGCCGAGAGACCCCGAACCGCTGCGGCATCGTTCTGACCGACCGCAGCCGCCGGCGAACCCGGGGGGCTCCATCGCCGTGTCCGGATATGCGGCTGCACCGGACTTGGACATGGACACACCTGCTTCTCGGCTCGATGGGTCGGCGAGCCGTAGTGACAGGTAGGGGGTTCGAGGCGCGAACCTACGCCGTGGCCGAAGCACCGGTCAAGGCTTCCGTCTACTTCCTTGACATAATTCGGTAATGGAACGGCCTTCTCCGGTCAGGGCAGGGCGTGCACCCCATCGGCCACCGCGACCAGGGCCGCCAGGGCAGCACCCTCGACCGGCGCCCACGCGTCGAGGCTCGAGACTTCGAGTTGGTTGTACTCGGGGGCGGGCATGAGCAGCGCGGCACGGAAGGCCTCGCGCGCCGGCTCCAGTATCCAAGGCGCCAGCCGCGCGTAGTGCCCACCCAGGACGACGACTCGGGGATCGAGCAGGGCCGCGATCAGGGCAGCACCCCGGCCGAGCCAGGATCCGGCTTCGCACAGCGCGCCGACGACTCCGTCGTCCCCGGACTGGGCGAGCGCGACCAGTCGATCGACGCCGGCGGCCACGCCGTCCGGCTCCGCTGCGGCCCGGCGCTTTCCCGTCGCCCCCTCCAGACCCGCGGCGATGATGGCGGACACACCTGCTCGCGTGTCCAGGCAGCCGCGCCGACCGCAGACGCATGTGCGGCCGTCGGGGTCGATGATCAGATGGCCCACCTCACCTGCCAGCCCTCGCTCACCGCGCCACAGCCGCTCACCTGCGACGATCCCGGCGGAGATGCCGTACGTGCCGGTCAGGTAGACGAGGCTGGCGGCGGGTAGGCCGTCGCGCCGGCGTTGGCGCTGCTCGGCCAGCACGGCGAAGTTCGCGTCGTTGTCCAACAGCACGGGGGCCCGGCCGCCGAAGGCCTCGGTCACTCCCGCCTGCAGTGCGACGTCCCGCCAGCCGAGGATCGGCGCGTACTTGATCGTGCCGCTGCTCGCGTCGACCAATCCGCCTACGCTCACACCGACGCCGAGCAACCGACGTCCGCCCTGGTCGACCATGTCCAGTGCTTCGTGCACAGCGGTGGCGGCGTGACGCAGCAGCGCCCGGGGGTTTGCCGCGTCGACCTCGACCGAGCGTTCGTTGCGCAGCAGCCGACGGCCGCGCAGGGTGTACACGCCGGCGAGCACGCGGTCCGAACTGATCTCAAGGCCCGCGACGGCGAAGTTCTCGTCGTCCAGATCAAGCAGCGCCACGGGCCGCCCACGGCCGCCGCGGGACGCCGTGGAAATCTCGCCGACCAGACCGCGGCGCATGAGGTCGTTGACGATCGGAGAGGTGGTTGCCCGGGACAGCCCAAGGGCCACGCCCAACTCAGGGCGTGTGAGCGGACCATGACCGATCAGTTGGCGCATCACCGCAAGGGCGCCCGGGTCGGTCTCGCCGGTCACACAGCCTCCTCGTCGACGGATCGGCTGATCTTTTCACGGTGCGCCCGGCTGCGGCCACACGGACGGTGGAGCCTCTCGCGGAAACTCCGACGAAGACATTAGCCCAGGCTTTCGTCTCAACTTTGGACATTAATGCCTGGTAACCCGATCCGAGAGACACCATGAGCAAGGACGAGTGACGACGAGAGCCGTCGCCGCGTGCGGGAAGAGCAGAGATTCCAGCCAGGCCGCGCCACGCCCTATCGCCGAACACAATCAGCCGTGTGACGACGATAGCGCCGACTGCCCTTCTCCGGAGCCGGCGCTAGGCCCTTTTTCGCCCTCCGCCTACCGGCTCACTGCTCCGCCTCCAGGTCCACCGCCACCACCGTGCACAGGTCGTCCAGCTTCGCCGAGGGGACCGTGACCCGCAGCTCCCCCACGGGGTCCGGAGATGCGGCGTGGATGTCCTTCAGATTTGCCTGGGTCGACCAGGACAGCGGCTCACCCGTGGAGAGAAGGGTGACGTCGCGGACCCGGGCCACCTGGAGACCGCGGACGGTGATCTCCTCGTACGGACGCATCGTCAGATGCAGGTAGAGGCGGCTGCTGCCGTCGGGGTGCACGCGACGCGTCGAGGGGCCCTGGAACTGCCACAGTTTCAGGCCCGCCTGCGTGCTGTGCACGCTCTCGCCATGCCGTTCCATCCATCCGGCCAGCGCCTGGAGCCGCTCCACCGCCTGGGGCGGGAAGGTGCCGTCGGCCGTGGGGCCGACGTTCAGCAGGAGGTTCCCTCCCATCGACGCGGCCTCCACCAGGGTGTGCAGCAGCGACCGGGGGGACTTCCAGGTGTCGTCGGAGGGGACGTGTCCCCAGGTGGAGTTCATCGTCAGGCAGGCTTCCCACGGCCGGTCCGGAGCCATCACGGGAAGCTGCTGCTCGGGCGTGGTGAAGTCACCGTGGCCCAGGCAGCGGTCGTTGACCAGCGCGGCGGGCTGGTGGGTGCGTATCAGCTCGCGGATACCGGCGTAGTCCCATTCCTCGGGGGTGTGCTCGAACTCGCCGTCGAGCCAGACGATGTCGAGGTCGCCGTAGCCGGTGAGGAGCTCTTCCAGCTGGCCGAGCATGAAGCGGCGGTAGTGCGCCCACTGGTCGGGGGTGCCGCGGCGGTAGACGCCGACGCGGTACGGCTTGGCTATGGCGTCGTCGGTCAGGCGGGGGTAGTCCTCGTGGTGCCAGTCGATGATCGAGAAGTACAGGCCGATGCGGAAGCCGCGGGCGCGGAAGGCCTCGACGACCTCGCCGGTGACGTCCCGGCCCCAGGTCTTGGTGACGGAGTAGTCCGACAGTTTGGTGTCGAACATGGCGAAGCCGTCGTGGTGCTTGGTGGTGAAGACCACGTACCGAGCGCCGGCCTGCCAGGCCTGCTCGGCCCAGTCCGCGGGATCGAAGCGCTCGGGACGGAAGGACGGCGCGTTGTCGAAGTACGTGCGGACCGGGACCGGGTCCATGGCCGGGGGCTGCAGATGCACGCCGCCGGTCATCTGCCAGCTCAGCTCCCAGCCTCGGGTGCTGGCATGGCCCCAGTGCAGGAACAGGCCGAGGCCGAGCCCGGAGAACCACGAGGTGTCGGGGGTGGCGGTCACTCTTTGCTTCCTCCTGCGGTGATGCCCTGGGTGATGAACTTCAGGCCGGCGACGACCAGCACGACCGCCGGTACGGCCAGCAGCACCAGGGCGGCGAAGTACTGCGAGGTCTGCTCCGGCGTGGGGCCGAAGGCACTCTGGATGGTCTGGACGGCCTGGGCCGCGGTGGTCGTGTCGGCGTTCTTCAGCACCATGGACGGGAAGACGAAGTCCTGGAGCGACCACATGACGGAGAGCGCCGCCAGGTTGACCAGGGCGGGGCGGGCGGACGGCAGGAAGATGTGCCAGAAGATCCGGGCATGGCCTGCCCGGTCGATCCGCGCGGCCTCGATGATCGAGTCCGGAATGCCGTCGGCGTAGTTGCGCAGCAGCAGGACGGCGAACGGGAGGGTGAGGGCCGCCTCGGGAAGGGCCACGCCCAGCGGGGAGTTGAACAGTCCGAACTGCCCGGTGATGTAGTAGACGGGGACGATGACGGCCACCGCCGGGACCGCCAGGAAGATCAGCACCAGGTGGTAGAGCGTCTCCCTGCCAGGGAAGCTGATCTTGGCGAAGGCGTACGCCGCCATCGCGCCGACCGCACAGACGAGCAACGCGTGCAGCGCGGCGATGACGAGGCTGTTGCCGAACGCGCGGACCAGACTGACGTCGTTGAACTCGCCGGTGAGGACCGTGACGTAGTTGCCGAAGCCGCCGTGGGCCACGGACTGGCGGACCGCGGTGACGAGTGGGAACGCCCACAGCAGGCCGCCGACCACCAGGACCGTGTAGACGGCCGCGTTGTCACGGGGGCGCTGGCGCAGTTTGGCGAGCGGGTTGTCGATTGCGGTGCTCAACGGGACCTCCGCTCGAGCAGGATCTGAACGGCGGAGACGGCGAGCGCGATCACCAGCACGACGACCGCCGCGGCGGCGGCGTAGCCGACCCGCCCGCTGCCCATCATCGTGTTGTAGAGGTAGGTGCCGGTGATCTGGGTGCGGCCGCCGGGCTGGCCGTTGGAGGAGAAGTAGACGACGTCGAAGTGGCGGAAGCTGCCCAGGAGTACGGACAGGATCACGGTGCGGTGGGTGCCGCGCAGCATCGGGAAGAGGATCAGCCGGTACATCTGGCCGGCCTTCGCCCCGTCGATCATCGCGGCTTCGAGAACCGAGGTGTTCAGGGTCGACAGGTCCGAGGTGTAGTACATGACCGGCAGGCCCACCAGATACACCAGCAGGACGAACAGCGCCGTGTACGCGGGCCCGGTGCTGCCGAGCCAGTCCTGGGTCAGGCCGCCGAGGCCGAGACTGCGCAGCGTGGTGTTGACCGCGCCGTCGTCGGTCTCCAGCATCCGCCCGAAGACCGTCGCGAAGAGCGACAGCGGGATCAGGGAGGGCAGCAGGAAGACGGCGTAGAACACACGCCTGAAGCGCACTCCGCTGGCCAGGCTCACGGCGAGGAAGAAGCCGATGGTGAGGGCCGCTCCGATGGACACCGCCGCGAAGATCAGGTTGTTCAGCAGCGCCGTGTGGAAGGCGGGGTCGGTGAGCACCAGGCGGAAGTTCTGCAGGCCGACGTCGGTGACCTCGGTGAAGGACAGTGAGGTCTGCTTGGTGCTCATGTCGGCGAGGAAACCGAAGGCGTAGAGGTAGTAGACGCCGTAGAAGGCGGCGAGGGGGGCCAGGAAGACGGCCGCGGCGAGCAGGGCCCGGCGGGTGCGGCGGCGCCGACCCGTCGGGTGGGCGGTGGCCGGGCCGGGGCGCGCCGCCGGGCGCGAGGCGGTGGCCTCGCGCCGGGCGGTGATGGGGGAGGCACTCACTGGGTGTCGTACCGTCCGCTCGCCCACTCCTTCTGCATCTTGTCGGCCGCGGCCTTCGGGGTGGACTGGCCGCGCAGCACGTCGAGGATGGCGTTGCCCTCGACCTGGTTGAGGAAGGACTGGTTGGAGGTGCGGGCCGAGCCGGCGCCTCCGATCACCTCGGACACGGCCGCGTAGCCGTCACGGGCCGCCTTGCTGGTCAGTACGTTCTCGTCCGGCTTGAAGCCGTCCTTGGCGGGGACCAGGACCAGGTCCTTCGACCAGATGTCGACGCCCGCGCCGAGCGTCATGAACTCGATGAACTTGGCCGCCTCGGCGACGTGCTTCGACGTCTTGGGGATGGCCAGGCCGCCTTCGGCGTAGCCGCGCGCCGCCGGGCTGCCGCCGCTCGCGACCACCGGGAAGGCGCCGGCGCCGACATCCGTCAGTCCGATCTTGTTGGTCTTGCGGTAGGCCGCAGAGAGCATCGAGCTCTGCCAGGAGCCGTCGACCAGGAACGCCGCCTTGCCGGAGGTGAACTGCTCGGTGGGGCGGGTCCCCTTCAGACTCAGCACGGACTTGCTGATGATGCCCTTGTCGAAGAGGGCCTTGTACTCCTTGAGGGCGTCGACCAGCTCGGGGTCGTTCCACTTCTTCCGGCCGGCGAAGATGTCGTCGGAGAGGGTGGGGGACGTCTGGCCGGCGATGGTGAAGAGCATCTCCTCCTGCCAGTAGGGCTCGCCGGTGAAGACCACCGGGGTCACGCCCGGCTTCTCCTTCTCGATCTTCTCGACGGCGGCCTGCAGCTCGTCCGCCGTCTTCGGGAAGGGGATGCCGAGATCCTTGAGCATGGCCGCGTTGGAGAGCATCACGGCGCTGCCGATGGAGCCCATGGGCACGGAGTAGAGCTTTCCGTCCTTGGCGGCCTTCTCGGTCTGGGCGACCATCGTCGTGTTGAGATCGCCGCGCCAGTCGGCGGGGAGTTCGTCCTGCCAGTCGGCGACCGGGCGCAGCTGCTCGCGGACGGTGTTGGTCATGGCCGAGATCTGCACGCCGACCAGGTCCAGGGACTGGCCGCCGTTCAGGGCGAGCGGCAGCTGCTTCTGGTAGTCGGCGGCCTCGAACTCGCGAAGGTTGATCTTGATGCTCGGGTTGGCCTTCTCGAAGGCGCCGATGGCCTCCTTGAGCGTGGCCTCGGGCGGGAACCAGGTCCAGTAGTTCAGCGTGACCGTCTCGCCGGCCTTCGCCGTCTCCTGCTTGGCCTCGTTGTCGCCGCCTACGCCGCCGCTGTCGCCGCAGGCCGCGGTGAATCCGAGGGCCAGAACGGCTGCCGCCGCGCCGAGTGCACGGGAGGGACCGCGCATGCTTGCCTCCTGAATGGTGCTGACCGCGTCATCGCGGTGGATGCATTAACGTCTACGGCGACGACATAAATCAACCCCCCGTTGCCATTCTGTTTCCTGACAACTGCGCCCGGGTGGGCTTCTCGGGCAAGATCAGCGCCGTCCGAGAGGCCATTGAGGCGGCAATACAGCTGGAGGTGGCCGGTGTCCGGCGGTACCGATGCGACGCAGCTCACTGTGCTGCGTCACCTGGTCGATCACGGCCCACTGCGCCGCCCCGAGCTGGGTGAGGGCGTGGGCCTGGCCAGAGCGAGCACCTCCGCGGCGGTCAATGCTCTGATCCGACGCCGCCTGGTGGCGGAGCTCGCCGCGGTGCCGGAAGGGCGGCGGGGGCGACCGACGACCTTGCTCGACCTCGACGACGAGCACTACGCGGTGGCCGGCCTGGAGATCGGCGTCGACCGGGTGCTGTCGGCCGCGTACACCCTGCGCGGGCGGGAACTACTGCGCACCGAGCGGGTCGTGGACTCCGACTCCGTCAACCCGCGTCGCCTGTTGCGGCACGCCCGGACCGCACTCCGCGAGGCGCTGGACCAGGCCGCGAACAGTGACCGCGAACTGCTGGGCGTCGGCGTCTCCGTGCCCGGGCTGGTCGACGCCTCCACGGGCACGGTCAAGTACGTCATGAGCCTGGGCTGGCGGGATGTCGCGCTGCGCGCCGGGGTGGAGGAGGCATTGGGGGGACACGCCCCCGTGCTGGTGGACGCCGACGCCAACTTCGCCGCGCTGGCCGAGCGGCGCACCCGGCTGAGGGCCGGCCAGCAGGCCTCCAGCCTCGTCTATCTCACCGGCACGTACGGCATCAGCGCCGGCGTCCTGGTCGGCGGCCGACTGTGGCGCGGGGGCCGGGGCATGGCCGGCGAGGTGGGTCATCTGACGGTGGACCCCGACGGACCCGTCTGTGTCTGCGGGCGGCGCGGCTGCTTCGAGACGCGGGCCGGGCTGTCCGCCATCACGGCCGAGGCACTGGAACCGAGCACCCGGCGCGGCGGCCGCGCGGACCTCTCCGCCGCGATAGACGAGCTGGTGGTGCGGGCCCGTTCAGCGGATGGGCAGGTTGTCGCCACCCTGGCCCGCGCGGGCACCTGGATCGGCCGGGGGGCGGCGGCGCTGGCCGCGGTGATCGATCCCCGGGCGATCGTTCTGGGCGGACACTACGCCCGCCTCGCGCCCTGGCTGTTGGAACCCGCTCGACGCGCGTTCGCCGAGGCCCAGCTGATCCCGGGTGGCGACGCGCCTTCCTTGGAGGTGTCGGCGGGGGCGGACTGGGCCACGGTGGAGGGTGCGGCCCTGGCGGTGCTCACGTCACTGACGGAGGGCGAGCGGGCGCTCCCGGGTTGCCCGATCGAGGGGACCGGGGGGAAGCCCACCGGAACGCTATTTATGTCTCCTGCTTCGACATAAGTCTTGACCTCGTTCGATCGCGCCCGTAGCTTGACGCCGCTGCCGGACTTCAAGGTTCCGGTATGCGCAAGCCCCTTGGGCCGTCGATTCCTGCCGACGTGAGCCGCGCCGACATGCCCTGTGAGGTACCTCCGACGACCTCCTCCTCACCATCACCTTCTCCGAGAGGACGTGTACATGTCCGCGCTCTCCCGTCGCCAGTTCATGGCCATCGGCACCGCCGCGACCGCCGGCGCGATGCTGACCCTCGCGACTCCACCCGCCTTCGCCGCCACCGTCCCGCAGGCCGGCCCCGTCCCCGTCCCCATGCGGACGGGGACCGCCACGGACGCCGACCTCACGGTCCTGATGGCCGCCGCCGCCGAGCGCAGCGACGCCCTGACCGTGAACCGCGCCACCGACCCCACCAAGAACTTCTGGGTGGAGAACTTCCGCACCGCCGGCGACTTCCTGGCCTGGACCGTCTCCGTCCCGACCGCCGGCACCTACCGCGTCACGGCGCTTCTCAACGCCGCCGCCGGCCAGCAGTTCAAGGTCGCCGTGCGCGGCGGCGGCCCCTCGTTCACCTTCACGGCCGCCGCCGGCTGGCAGCGCCCCGACGTGGGCACGCTCGCCCTCCCCGCGGGCACGTCCACCATCGAGCTCACCCGAACCGGCACGCTCAGCGGCGACGCCCAGGTCAAGTCCCTCGAGGTGCTCCTCGACGCCGACGACGCCCCGCGCCGGCAGCGGATAGCCGCCGCCCGCGCCGCCGCCGACACCTCCTGGCTGCACAACGCCGGTTACGGCCTGATGTTCCAGTACGGCGCATGGGGCTTCCCCGGCAACGTGGGCCCCGCGAAGTCCCTCGAACAGCAGGCCGCCGACTTCGACGTCCCCCGCTTCGTCAAGACCGTCGAGGAGACCGGCGCCGCCTACGTCATCTGGTCCTACAGCTGGTGGGGCTACCGCCCCGACGGACCCAACCCGGCCATCGACACGATCATGGGCAGTGGCGACTACACCGCCACCCGCGACCTGATCGGCGAGGTGGCCAGTGCCCTCCAGGCCAAGGGCATCCGCTTCGCGCTCTACTACCACGAGGGCAAAGAGGAGGCCGCGTGGTGGAGCAAGCAGAACTTCCCGGCCACCTTCCCGTCCACGGGGGCCGGCGACCGCAGCACGTTCCTGGCCAACTGGAAGGCCGTCGTCGCCGACATCGGCAGCCGGTACGGCACCGACCTCGACGGCTTCTTCTTCGACGACGGCATCGTCTACTACCCGGCCCCCTTCGAGGAACTCGAGCACGTCGCCCGCACCGGCAACCCGCAGCGGACCGTCTCCTGGAACAGCTGGGTCCTACCGCGGCTCACCGACTTCCAGGACGTGTACTTCGGCGAGGATCACCACGGCGCGCCGATGACCGGCAGCGGCCCTGACGGCGTCTTCACCTCCGGCCCGTACACGGGCCTGGTGCAGCACGGCATGTTCACCATGGAGAACGACTGGGGCGTCCACCTCCAGAATCAGAAGATCACCACCTCGGTGACCAGTGCCCAGGCCCTCGGCTGGGTCGGCGCCGCCGCCCCGCGCAAGGTGCCGCTCTCCTTCGACCTCATGATGTACGAGGACGGCACGATGGCGGAGTCCAGCCTCGCCGTCCTGAACGACCTGCGCCAAGCCGTCCGGGGCACCGCTCCCTCCGTGCCGACCGGCACCACCACGGTCAACGACGACGCGAGCGCCGCCGCCTACAGCGGTTCGTGGGCCCGCTCGACCGGCCGGGGCGCGGGCGACTTCGGCGACGACGTCTCGTACACCACGGCCGACGGTTCCTACGTCGACTTCACCTTCACCGGTACGGGTGTCGACATCCTCGCGCCCTTCGCACCCAACGGCGGCGCGGGCCAGGTCACCGTCGACGGCAAGGCGATCGGCACCTTCAGCGAGTCCGCCACCGCGTACCGTCCGCGGCAGGTGGTCTACTCCGCCCGCCATCTGGCCTCCGGGACGCACACCGTGCGCCTAGCCAAGACCTCCGGCACGTACTGGCAGATCGATGCCTTCCGTACGGTGCCGAACCGGGTGACGTACAACAACGACGCCTCACTCATCGCCTACCACGGCGCCTGGACCCGCACCGCGAACCGCGGCGTCGGCGACTTCGGCGACGACGTGTGCTGGACGAAGACGAACGGCGACTCCTTCACCGTCACCTTCACCGGCACCGGTCTCGTGCTCAGCGGCCCGATGTCCAGCGCCGACGGCAGGGCCTCCGTCAGCGTGGACGGCGCCGGCGGCGGCATGCTGAGCGCCATCCGCAACGGCGGCTACACACCGAAGCAGACGTTGTGGACCATCGACCACCTCGCGCCGGGGCAGCACACGGTGACAGTCACCAAGACCGGTGGCACCTATCTGCAGCTCGACTCGGTGACCGTCATTCCGTGACCGGACCGCTGGACCGAGTACGGGTCGTCCTGCCCCAGCCATCGGAGTGATCCGATGACTGGGGCAGGGAGTCTCGACTTATTGCGCAGATTCTGCCAAAAATCAGACTTGACGCAGGCCATAGGTCCGATGAATCATCGGACCGTTGGACCATCCGGTCCTTTGCACCACTAGGAGAACCACGTGAGACTGCTGCGCCTCGGCACATACGGCCAGGAGCGGCCCGCCGTCCTCGACGGCACAGGACGCGCTTATGACCTCTCGGCCCTGACGGCCGACATCGACGGCCGCTTCCTCGCGGAGGGCGGGGTGGAGCGGGTACGGGCCGAGCTGGCCGCGGGCACGCTGCCGCCGCTGGAGACGGCGGGCCTGCGGGTCGGCGCGCCCGTCGCGCGGCCCGGCAAGGTGGTGTGCGTCGGTCTCAACTACCGCGACCACGCGGAGGAGACCGGCGCCGCCATCCCGCCGCGTCCCGTGGTCTTCATGAAGGACCCGGGCACGGTCGTCGGCCCGTACGACACGGTGCTCGTCCCGCGCGGCTCGGAGAAGACCGACTGGGAGGTGGAGCTCGCCGTCGTGATCGGGCGGCGGGCCAAGTACCTGGAGAGCCTTGAGGACGCCCTCGGCGTCGTCGCCGGGTACGCCGTCAGCCACGACGTGTCCGAGCGCGCGTTCCAGCTCGAACTCTCACCGCAGTGGGACCTCGGCAAGTCCTGCGAGACGTTCAACCCGCTCGGTCCCTGGCTGGTCACCGCCGACGAGATCGCCGACCCCCAGCAGCTGGGGCTGAACCTCTCCGTCAACGGCGTGCCCCGCCAGGACGGCCACACCAAGGACATGATCTTCGGCGTCGCGCACATCGTCTGGTACCTGAGCCAGTACCTGGTCCTCGAACCCGGCGACGTCATCAACACGGGCACCCCGGCCGGCGTCGCCCTCGGCCTTCCCGACACCCCCTACCTGCGCCCCGGCGACACCGTCGAGCTGTCCATCGACGGCCTGGGCAGCCAGCGCCAGACGTTCGCCCAAGCGTGAGAGGCACCACCGTGACCGCGAGAATCACCGCCCTCGACACCTACGACATCCGCTTCCCGACCTCGCGGGAGCTGGACGGCTCCGACGCGATGAACCCCGACCCGGACTACTCGGCGGCCTATGTGGTGCTGCGCACCGACGCCGGTGACGGGTCGGAGGGGCACGGCTTCACCTTCACCATCGGCCGCGGCAACGACATCCAGGTCGCCGCCATCCAGGCGCTGCGGGAGCACGTCGTCGGCCGGGACGTGGCCGAGCTGTGCGCCGACCCCGGCTCACTGAACCGCGACCTGATCGGCGACAGCCAGTTGCGCTGGCTCGGCCCGGAGAAGGGCGTGATGCACATGGCGATCGGCGCGGTCGTCAACGCCGTGTGGGACCTGGCCGGTAAGCGTGCCGGGAAGCCGGTGTGGAAGCTGCTGGCCGACGCCGACCCGGAGTGGCTGGCCGGACAGGTCGACTACCGCTACATCGCGGACGCCCTGACCCAGGACGAGGCCGTCGCCCTGCTGCGGAGCGGGCGGCAGGGTGCGGCGGAACGTGAGGCCGCGCTGCTGGAACGCGGCTACCCCGGTTACACCACCTCCCCCGGCTGGCTCGGCTACTCCGACGAGAAGCTGACCCGGCTGGCCAAGGAGGCGGTCGCGGACGGCTTCACGCAGATCAAGCTGAAGGTCGGCGCCGATCTGGCCGACGACATCCGACGTATGCGGGCGGCACGCGCTGCTGTCGGCCCGGACATCCGGGTCGCGATCGACGCCAACCAGCGCTGGAACGTGGGCGAGGCGGTCGAGTGGACCAACGCGCTGGCCGAGTTCGACCCGTACTGGATCGAGGAGCCCACCAGCCCCGACGACATCCTCGGACACGCTTCTGTACGCCAGGGGGTCGCCCCCATCAAGGTCGCCACCGGCGAACACGTGCAGAACCGCATCGTCTTCAAGCAGTTGCTGCAGGCGGCCGCGATCGACATCCTCCAGCTGGACTCGGCCCGGGTCGGCGGCGTGAACGAGAACCTCGCGATCCTGCTGCTGGCCGCCAAGTTCGGCGTACCGGTGTGCCCGCACGCCGGCGGGGTGGGGCTGTGCGAGCTGGTGCAGCACCTGTCGATGTTCGACTACGTGGCGCTGTCCGGCACCACCGAGGACCGGGTCGTCGAGTACGTCGACCATCTCCACGAGCACTTCCTCACCCCCGTGGTCATGAAGCACGGCCACTACACCGCCCCGACCGCCCCCGGCTTCTCCGCCGAGATGTACGAGGAGTCGATCGCCGCCTACCGCTATCCCGACGGGGTCTTCTGGGCCGCCGACCTGGAGAGGAGCACCGCCGCATGAGCGAGCTCACCGGACTGAGGGCCCTGGTCACCGGAGGAGCCTCGGGGATCGGCCTGGCCGCGGCGAAGCTGCTTGCCGCCGGCGGCGCGAAGGTCGCCGTGCTGGACCTCGACCCGGGCGACCTGCCCGCGGGGCTGCGCGGCTACCAGGCGGACGTGACCGACCGCGCGGACGTGCGGGCCGCGACGGACGCCGCCGCCGACGCCCTCGGCGGCCTCGACATCCTCGTCAACAACGCGGGCATCGGCGCCATCGGCACCGTCGAGGACAACGACGACGCGCAGTGGCACCGGGTCCTGGACGTCAACGTCCTCGGCATGGTCCGGGCGACCAGCGCGGCCCTGCCGTACCTCAGAAGCTCGGACCGTGCGGCGATCGTCAACGTCTGCTCCATCGCCGCGACCGCGGGGCTCCCGCAGCGCGCCCTGTACTCCGCCTCGAAGGGTGCGGTGCTGGCGCTGACCCTGGCGATGGCCGCCGACCACGTACGCGAGAACATACGCGTCAACTGCGTCAACCCCGGTACGGCGGACACCCCTTGGGTGGGGCGGCTGCTGGACCAGGCCGACGACCCCGCGGCCGAGCGCGTCGCGCTCAACGCCCGCCAGCCCATGGGCCGCCTGGTCACCGCCGACGAGGTCGCCGCCGCCATCGTCTACCTCGCGAGCCCCGCCGCCGCGTCCATCACCGGCACCGCGCTCGCCGTGGACGGCGGCATGCAGGGCCTGCGCCTTCGCCCGACAGGACAGTGATGAACGCCGCGATATCCACCGCCCGTCTGGGCGGCAGCAAGACAGAGGTCACCACGCTGGGCTTCGGGGCCGCCGTCATCGGCGGGCTCTACCGTCCCGTCGACGAGGAGACCGCGTCGGCGACCGTGCGGGCCGCCTGGGACGCCGGGATCCGCTACTTCGACACCGCCCCGCACTACGGCCTCGGCCTGTCCGAGCGCCGCCTGGGTGCCGCACTGCGCGAGAGGCCGCGGAGCGAGTACGCCGTCTCCACGAAGGTCGGCCGGCTGCTGGAGCCGTACGACGGCGACGACGCGCCGGCGAACGACCTCGCGCACGGCTTCGCCGTCCCCGCCACCCACCGCCGGGTCTGGGACTTCAGCGCCGACGGGGTGCGCCGCTCGATCGAGGAGAGCCTGACCCGGCTGGGCCTGGACCGTATCGATCTGGCCCTGCTCCACGATCCGGACGACCACGAGGAGCAGGCGTTCCGCGAGGGCTACCCGGCGCTGGAACAACTCCGCGCCGAAGGCGTCGTGGGCGCCATCGGCGCCGGCATGAACCAGTCGGGCATGCTGGCCCGCTTCGTCACCGACACCGATGTGGACGCGGTGCTCTGCGCGGGCCGCTACACCCTGCTCGAACAGCCCGCTCTGGACGATCTGCTGCCGGCCGCCGAGGCCCGCGGCAAGAGCGTCGTCATCGGCGGCGTCTTCAACTCCGGCCTGCTGGCGGATCCGAAGCCCGGCGCCCCGTACGACTATGCCGCCGCCCCCGCCGATCTGCTGGACCGCGCCCTGCGCATGCGCGAGATCACCGAGTCGTACGGGGTGCCGCTGCGCGCCGCCGCACTCGCCTTCCCGTTCGGTCACCCGGCGGTCGCGAGCGTCCTGCTCGGTGCTCGCACCGGCGCACAGGTGGAGGACGCCGTCGCGTTGCACACGCAGCCGGTTCCCGCGGCACTGTGGCAGGAGCTCAAGGCCGCCGGCCTGCTGAGCGCGGAGGTCCCCACCCCGTGCGCATAGCCCTGTTCCTCACCTGCTTCAACGACACGATGTTCCCGCAGACGGGGAAGGCCGTGGTCACGCTGTTGGAGCGGCTCGGCCACACGGTCGACTTCCCGCAGGAGCAGACCTGCTGCGGGCAGATGCACTTCAACACCGGCTACCGGCCGGAAACCCTTCCCATGGTGCGCCGCTTCGCCGAGGTCTTCGACGGCTACGACGCGGTCGTCACCCCGTCCGGCTCATGCGCCGGCATGGTGCGCGAGCACCACGGGACGCTGGCCCGGGACTACGGCGACGCGCGGCTCGTGGACGCGGTCGCGCAGGTCGTCCCGAGGGTGTACGAGCTGTCCGAGCTGCTGGTCGACGTCCTCGGCGTCACCGACGTCGGCGCGTACTTCCCGCACCGGGTCACCTACCACCCGACCTGCCACTCGCTGCGGATGCTGCGGGTCGGCGACCGGCCGCTCAACCTGCTGCGCGCGGTGCGGGGCATCGACCTCGTCGAGCTGCCCGACGCCGACTCCTGCTGCGGCTTCGGCGGCACCTTCGCCCTGAAGAACCCGGACGTCTCGAACGCCATGCTCGCCGACAAAGTGCGCAACGTGCAGGACACCCGGGCCGAGACGGTGTGCGCCGGCGACAACTCCTGCCTGATGCACATCGGCGGCGGCCTGTCCCGGCTGCGTACCGGCGTGGGCACACTGCACCTCGCCGAGATCCTCGCGGCCACGGAAGGAGACGCGGCATGAGCGACCTCGTGTGGCTCGGCACCCCCGCCTTCCCCAAGGCGGCGAAGGAGGCCGTCGCCGACACCCGGATGCGTGCCAACCTGCGCAAGGCCACCGGCACCATCCGCGGCAAGCGGATCGCCCTGGCCGGCGAACTCGACGACTGGGAGGACCTGCGTACCGCGGGCGCCGCCCTGAAGAGCGCGACGCTGCGCGACCTCGACACGCATCTGCTGCGCCTGGAGGAGTCGGTCACCGCCGCCGGCGGCACCGTCCACTGGGCCGCCGACGCCGCCGAGGCGAACCGGATCGTCACCCGGCTCGTCCAGGCCACCGGTGAGACCGAGGTGGTCAAGGTCAAGTCCATGGCCACCCAGGAGATCGGACTCAACGAGCATCTGGACGCCGAGGGCATCCGCGCCTACGAGACCGACCTGGCGGAGCTGATCGTGCAGCTCGGCGACGACCGGCCCTCGCACATCCTGGTGCCCGCCATCCACAAGGGCCGCTCCGAGATCCGGGAGATCTTCCGGGACGCGATGGGCCGTTGGGGCGCACCCGCCCCCGAAGGGCTCACGGACGAACCCGCCGCACTGGCGGACGCGGCACGGCTGCATCTGCGGGAGAAGTTCCTCACCACCAAGGTCGCCGTCTCCGGCGCCAACTTCGCCTGTGCGGACACCGGTACGGTCGCCGTCGTCGAGTCCGAGGGCAATGGCCGGATGTGCCTCACTCTCCCCGAGACGCTGATCACCGTGATGGGCATCGAGAAGGTCGTTCCCTCCTTCACCGACCTTGAGGTCTTCCTGCAGCTGCTGCCCCGCAGCTCCACCGGCGAGCGGATGAACCCGTACACGAGCCTGTGGACGGGCGTGACCCCGGGCGACGGCCCGCAGGACTTCCACCTGGTGCTGCTGGACAACGGCCGCACCGACACCCTGCGCGACACCGTCGGCCGGCAGACCCTGGCCTGCATCCGCTGCTCGGCCTGCCTCAACGTCTGCCCGGTGTACGAGCGCACCGGCGGCCACGCGTACGGCTCGCCCTACCCCGGTCCGATCGGCGCGGTGCTCACGCCGCAGCTCGCCGGGGTGGAGAACGCGGCGTCGCTGCCGTTCGCCTCCACACTGTGCGGGGCGTGCTACGACGCCTGCCCCGTGAAGATCGACATTCCGACCGTGCTCGTCCACCTCCGTGCCAAGGCCGTGGACGCCAAGCGCGGCCCCGTCCCCACCCCCGAGGCCCTGGTGATGAAGGCGGCCGCGGTCACGCTGGCCACCCCACGCCGACTGGCCGTGGCACAGCGGGGCGCGGCCCTCTTCGGACGGCTGTCACGGCGCGATGTGCTGCGCCGACTGCCCGGGCCGCTGGCGCGGTGGTCGGACACCCGCGACACTCCGACGCCGCCGCGGGAGAGCTTCCGGACGTGGTGGCGGCGGGAAAGGAACGGCAGATGACGAACCATGCCAAGCCGCAGCCGGGGTTGAGCCGCGAGACGGTCCTCACCCGTATCCGGGGCGCCCTGACCGACGTGGTACCGGGGGACGCACCATCCGTCCCCCGCGCCTACCGCCGCAGCCATGCGGGCTCCGACCCCGTGGGCCTCTTCGCCGAGCGCGCCGCCGACTACCGCGCCGAGGTCACCCGGGTCCCCCAGGACAAGGCCCGGTCGGCGGTGGCCGCCGCCCTCACCCTGCGCGGCGTCCACAGCCTCGTCGTCCCCGCGGGCTTCCCCGCCGACCTGCTCCCCGAAGGCCCCTGGCAGAGGCTGTCCGACAGCCCGCCGCTGACCGTACGGGAGCTGGACGCGGCCGACGCGGTGCTGACCACCTCCACCCTGGCGATCGCTGTCACCGGCACGCTCGTCCTTGACGCCGGGCCCGGCCAGGGCCGCCGCGCCCTGACCCTGCTGCCCGACTACCACCTGTGCGTGGTGCGGGCGGCCGACGTCAGCGGCGACGTACCCGAGGCGCTCGAACGCCTCGATCCGCGCCGCCCGCTGACCTTCGTCTCCGGCCCGTCCGCCACCAGCGACATCGAGCTGGAGCGGGTCGAGGGCGTGCACGGGCCGCGCACCCTGGACATCCTGATCATCGAAGACTGAGATCATCGAAGCCTGAGGAGCCGTGACCATGAGAGTCGCCCTGCACACCAAGGTCCGTGCCGACCGCGTCGAGGAGTACGAGGCCGCCCACCGCGAGGTCCCCTCGGAGTTGACCGCGGCGATCCGGGCCGCCGGAGCCACTCAATGGACGATCTGGCGCAGCGGCACCGACCTCTTCCATGTCATCGAGGTCGAGGACTACGCCGCGATGATCGCCGAGTTGGGGAAGTTGCCCGTCAACGCCGCCTGGCAGACCCGGATGTCCGAGCTGGTGGAAGTGGCCCACGACTACTCCGCCGGGGGCGCCGACGCCCCGCTGCCCGTGGTCTGGGAGCTCTGAACCGACCGGATGGACATCGTCGACGCCCACCACCATCTGTGGGACCTCACCGTCCGCGACCAGGACTGGATCACCGGGCCCGCCTTGGCCCCGCTGCGCCGCGACTTCACCCTGGCCGATCTGGAGCCGGCCGCGCGTGCCGCGGGAGTCGTGGCCACGGTTCTCGTGCAGACCGTCACCGTGGCGGAGGAGACCCCGGAGTTCCTGTCCCTGGCCGCAAGCTCGGACCTGGTGGGCGCAGTCGTCGGCTGGACCGATCTCACCGCGCCCGGCATCGCCGACGAGCTGGCCCGGCTGCGGGAGCTGCCAGGCGGCGAGTTCCTGGCGGGCATCCGCCACCAGGTGCAGGGCGAGCCGGATCCGGACTGGCTGACCCGCCCGGACGTGCTGCGCGGTCTGCGTGCCGTGGCCGCCGCGGGACTGGTCTACGACCTGGTGATCCTGCCGCACCAGCTGCCCGCCGCCGTACGGGCCGCCGCGGCCGTCCCGGAGCTCACCTTCGTCCTCGACCACCTCGGCAAACCGCCCATCGCCTCAGGCTCCGTGGAACCCTGGGCCACCGGGATCCGGGAACTGGCGGCGCTGCCCAACACGGTTGCCAAGGTCTCCGGCCTGGTCACCGAAGCCGATTGGCACACCTGGACTCCCGACACACTTCGCCCCTACGTCGACACGGCGCTGGACGCCTTCACCCCCGACCGGCTGATGTTCGGCTCCGACTGGCCGGTGTGCACCCTCGCCGCCGACTACGCGGAGGTCGTCGGGGTCAGCCGAACCCTGACCGGCGCTCTGAGCCCGGCGGAAGCGGACGCCCTCTGGTGGGGAACGGCCAGGTGTGTCTATCGGACGATCACAGACTGACCGCAAAGCGGACCGGGATGACACCGCACCCCGGCAGCTACGGCACCCCTGCGGACCACTCGCACCGCGCTTCCACAGTGACTCGGTACTTCAGTGTGTCGAGGATTCGGGGCGATGACTGGAAAGCTGCGCGCTCGATGGAACAGCACTGCGGTTGGGCTTGTCCGAGCCGTTGACAGCAGATGGATGATTCTCGGTCCATGCGAGCCCTCCGAGGCCAGCCGGCGTCGGGCGCGAGTGACAGCGACGTAGCCGAGGCACGCGTCCATATCGCTCACCGCTTCTGCGATCGGGCGGCTGCTGGCGTCCTGCCGGTCGCTGTCGGGCGGAGCCGGAAAGCCGTTGGCGATTCTGACTTCGGGCCACTCCCGGCCCTTTGCCTTGTGAGCTGTGGAGACCGCCACCTTGGCCTTGTGCTCGTCGGTCAACGCGTCGACGGCGGCGATGACTGCTTCGGGGCCGTGGGTGTCGACAAGTTCCAGGAAGGGCTGGAGTCTCGGCCGGCTGGATCGTGCTCCGCGTAGTCCTGCAACTCACCCCAGGAGCCGAAGAGAACGAGTTCGGGGTGGGAAGTACGACGGCCGTCCTTGAGGTCACGGGCGGCGAGCGCCAGTGCGATGAGTGTCGCTGTGTCCGGACTGGCGACCAGGCCGACTTTCACCCTGCTGCGCCTACTGCCGATGAGCGACCATGGCAAGGACGCCGAGATCCTCGCTCTTCGCCATCAGATCAGGGTACTGGAGCGCCAACTTGACGGCCGGAGAGTGCGGTTCGCCCCGGGCGATCGCGCGTTCCTGGCAGCATTGCTGCGCCGGTTGCCGACGGAGGTGCTGCGCGGGGTGCGGCTGCTGGTACGGCCGGACACGGTGATGCGCCAGCACCGTGACCTTCTCGCGCGCCGCCATGCGGCCCGTTCCCGTCCGAAACGTTCGGGACGGCCACACACGGTGCGCTCGATCCGCGCTCTCATCCTGCGCCTGGCGAGGGAGAATCCCGGGTGGGGATATCGGCGCGTCCACGGTGAGCTGCTCGTCCTGGGCGTGCAGGTGGCCGCCTCCACCGTGTGAGAGATCCTGAAGGATACCGGGATCGACCCGAATCATCGGGGGTGCCCGCTGTGCCCGTAGCGGGCGACCGGGTACAGCGGGCACCGCGAAACAGGCGGCGATGGAGAACTCGGCCAAGGCCCGTCCGCTCGCGGATCAAGAGCGGGGAGCAAAAGGGCGGGGGGCGTTGCCGGGCGGATCTCCGGTCTGGTCGTCTTCGTCGTGTGCCAGTGACCGCCTTCTCATGTCGCTGCGTGTCCGGTCTGTCACCCAGTAGCGTGTCCGTCGTAGCACCGCACTGACGGGGGCAGGCATGGAGTACACGCAGATCTTCGCCGACCGCGAGGTGCGGGAGGAGTTCCTCGACCGCTTCGAGGAGATCAGGGATGCGGTCGCGACGTCGTCGGGGCTGAAGAGCGTCGGCGCTCCGGAAGGTCTCCTGGATGTCGACCGGGCTGCCGATGCCGTCAAGGCGATGGCCGAGGGGACCTGGCGGGGCGACAGTGTGGGACGGGTCGATCCGCGCAACCACGACCTGGAGTCGGTGGGAACTGCATGGGTGGTGGCCGAGGGGCTCGCCGTCACCAACCGCCACGTGGCGAATGAGTTCGCGAAGAGGGACCGCGGCGGCGTCCGGTTCCGTGCGAATCCCCTGGCCCAGGTGCATGCCTACATCGACTGGCGTCACGAGCACAGCCGGACGCAGGAATCACGGTTCACGGTGACAGATGTGGTCTGGATCGAGCCGGACTCCTCCCCCTGCGACGCCGCGTTGCTCATACTCGCCCCGACCGGTGAGGATGGGGGATCCCTGCCGCCGCCGATCGAGCTGGCCAAGGGCAAGGACGGGCTCACCGTGGGCTGTTGGGCGGGAGTGATCGGCTACCCCTACATCGGAAAGTACGACGACCCGGAGGACCGCAAGCGCATCTTCGAGTGCAAGCGGCTCGCTCCGGGGCAGGTCATCTCGTTCGACGGCAACCGGTGGTTCCATCACGACACGACAACGCTCGGCGGCAACTCCCTGTCCGTCGTAGTGGACCTGGACACCGAACAAGCGCTCGGCCTTCATTGCCAAGGGTTTCCAGGGAAACGCAACTACGCCGTACCCGCCGGTGACGTCGCGCGTCTCGTCCGGCAGCGCACCTCGTGACGACGGAGGCTCCGGACTCCGGTTCCGGACTCCAGGCGGCCACCAATCCCCGCGCCGGCACGCACTCGACCCAGGAGGTCAAGACGAGAGTCGCCGAGGCCGAGGCACGAGTCGCCCGTCTGGAGCGCGGCGGCAGCCAGGTGGCCACCGGTTTCCTGGTCGGGCCCGCGCTGCTGCTCACCGCGGGGCACGCGGTCCGGTGGTCGCCCGGCACGTCCGGGGCCGGACCGGTCGCCGGGATGGTGGCCGTGTTCCCCTCCTACCACGACCCGGGGCACACCTCCGCGCAGGACGCTGTGCGGATTCCCCTCACCGAAATCCTCGACTCCAGCCCGCCCGCCCCGGGCGACCCGGTGCCACCCGGCATGAAGACCGGCGAGGACGGTCTGGACTTCGCCTTCGTCCGCCTGGCCGCGCATCCACCCGATCTGGTGGAGCCGAACGGCCTTCTGCGCCCCAGGGGTTACTACAAGCTGACCGAGGAGCACTACTCCTTCGGCAGCAGCTCGCTGCATCTCTTCCACCACCCCCTGCGGCTCCTGCTGGACCACAGCGTGACCGGGGAGATCCTGCGCTCCGGCGCGAATCGTGTCCGGTACAAAGGCGCGAACACCCTGCCGGGCTCGTCGGGCGGTCCCCTCGTCACCGCCGACGGCCTCCTGGTGGCGATGCACCACAGCCATCTCAACGCCATGAACCTGAACCAGGGCATCCCGACCTCCCGTATCTCCTCCCGGATCCTGGCGGGCCCCCACGGCGAGGTGCTGCGCGAGGCTCTCGATCGCCCACTACCGCGCGTCCGGGCTCCGGAGACCCCGGTGCCACGGAGAAGCGGGACCGGCACGACACCGGGCGACGGCGCCCGGGCCGTCGGAGCCGCCATGAGCGCTCTGCTCGGATCCCGCCCCCTTGGCGCCACGGTGCTGGGCCCGGATGGCCGACCCGTCAGGGTGACCGACGCCCGGCAAGTAGCCGCTTGCTTTCATAACGCCGATCCCCGAGCAGTACCCGGCATCGATCCGGTCGTCGAGGCCGCCCGCGCGATGGACGCGGCGTCAGGGGACGGGGCCCTGATGGCGGCGGTCCTCGCCGCGGCTCTGATCGGGGAGGCGGCCGACCAGCGCGCCAGAGGTGGCAGATTGCCTGAGCTGCTCCGGGAATCCGCCGAGGCGCTCGACCTGGCCCGCGCCTCCTTGGCCGACATGGCGGTGCCGTGTTCCCGTCCGGACGCGGTCGTTCGCGGTACGACGGCGGACCCGCAGGTGGCTGAGGCGGTCTCGGCTGCGGCACTGCTCGCGGGCCCCTACGGCGTTGTGATCTGCGAACCCGGCGTGACCCGCGCCGTCGAGGAACCGGCCGTATGCCAAGGCCTGCGCGTGCCCGCCGGCTACGCCTTCCCATACGCCGCCGACGCCCCCGGAAGCGACGCATGGACCCGCCAGACCCGGCTCGTGAAGCCGTACGTGCTGCTGCTCGACTCGGTGACGGGCGACGGCGAGGCCTTCCGCCGGCTGCGCGACTGTCTCGCCAGGGAGGGAAGACCGCTCCTGGTGCTCACCACCGCGGACGGCTCCGATCCGCGCAGCGATCTGCTGCGGGCCCTGTGCGATCCGGCGGACGGGCCGGTGCCGACGGTGGCCCGTCTCCCCGCCGCACGGCGAGGGCACCAGCGCTTGCGGTCCCTGGCCCTGCTGACCGGCGCCACGGCGCTGTCGGAGGGTTCCGGCCTGCTCCCGGGGACCGCCTGGTTGGACGTGCTGGGCCGGGTCGACCTGGCGGTGGTCTCCGCGTCGGAGACGGTGCTGGTGGGCGGCGGTCATGATCCGCGCATGCTGGACCGCTGGACCGTATCCGCCCGCGTGCTCCTGGACCGGGCGGCCTCCGAGGACGAACGGTCGGCGCTGGAGGAACAGATCGCCTGGCTGACCTCCCGCGCCGTCCGTCTGGCTGTCGGCGCGGAAACGAAGGCGGAGATCGTCGCCCGCACCGAGTCGGCCGAACGGGCTGTGCACACGGCCCAGGCCGCGTTGCGGTGCGGCACCGTGCCCGGCGGCGGTCTCGCGCTGCTGCGCGCCCGAGCCGCCCTCCCGGGCGGTAAGGGGAATCCCGGGACCCACGTGGTGCGCGCGGCGCTGGCAGCGCCGTTCCGCGCGCTGGCGACAACGGCCGGACTGACTCCGGACGATGTCGAGCAATGGTG
Source organism: Streptomyces sp. NPDC107538 (assembly GCF_055657445.1). NCBI lineage: Bacteria > Bacillati > Actinomycetota > Actinomycetes > Kitasatosporales > Streptomycetaceae > Streptomyces > Streptomyces sp. NPDC107538. The sequence goes on from NZ_JBVKAY010000006.1 coordinate 618,968, forward strand.
CGCCGTCGGCGATCTAGGCGCGCTCGACCGTGAGGCGTCGACCGGCCTGTTCGCGGACCAGCCGGAGGACGCCGCCGAAATTCTGCTGCGCGCGCTCGACACGGCGAAAGCCGCCCTGACCAGCTTCCTCACCGGCTCCTGACGCCCTGACGGCCAGGACCGTGCGTCGCGTCGGCGGGTACCCTGCTCAGGTGCTCCTGCACGTCCTTGTGCCGGAACTGGTAGACACCGCCCACCTGCCGCAGCGCCGACACCTTGTGAGCATGTTCCAGGAATGCCATGAGGTCGCGTGGAAGATCACCCCGGAGCCACAGCCAGGAGCGCGCGACGACATACCGGGGCCAGGGACGGACGGCGATGGGCACCCATAGGACCAGGGCTATGAGGAACACGCTGCCCTCGGCGACCTGCCCGCGGCCGGTCGAGGAGTTCGCCATGATCCATCCCATGCCGAACCCGGCCACCCCGGCGATCATCAGAGCCCATCCGGCTACCAGCCTCCGGTCCCCGCGCAGCAGGATCCGCGGGGACGTGGAGTCGTCGGCCGGCGCAGGTGTCTGAAGCCAGCGAAGAAAACCCGACACCAGCCCCAGGACCATGCCGACAAGGGCGAACAGGAGCATGGAGGACAGCACGTAGGTGGGTCGGTTCTCCTGCCCGGCGTCGGACCCGCGGATGGTGCGCAGGGTCCACCAGAAGAGCAGCCCTATGGCCGCCCCACCGGCGAACCCTACGCCCGCTCCGCCCGCGACGCGGCGCAGGAAGCCGGTGCCGCGGCGGAACCAGCGCGGTCCCCGCACGGGCCCGCCCGCACCGAGGAGTCCGGCGGGAACTCCGACCAGCGAACCGCCGATGATGCCGATGAGCAGCCCGACGACAGGCCCGTTCGGGAACGAACCGAGGAAGCCCAGGATTCCTCCCATCGGCAGCCCGACTGCGAGAGCGGTCGACGTCCGCCCGAGCCTCGGGTCCCCCGCGTGGCCGCCCGATGGTGTCCCTGTCTCCGGGTTCTCCCGACGCGGCCTCCGCGCGGCGGACCTCTTGAGCAGGAACTCGTCCAGCCATGAAGCCACCCGGTCCGGCCCCCACCACGACACGAGCATCCCGGTGCCCAGCGCTGCCGCGCCCAGCTGGAACGCCGCCGACGCGCCCTCCCCCGCGTCGACCGCGGATGCCGTGGTGATGCCGCCTGCCGCGGCTGCGAGCAGCCCCAGCAGGCCGCCGTACACGCCGTGGTGGAGCGCGCCGCTCAGCTCCCACCAGGCAAGGTCGGTCCTGCCGATGCGCTCCAGGTGGCGGGCCAGGAAAGACAGGTGCCCCCGTGCGTCAGGCCAGTCGTCCGGGTTCAGACGGTGGTCGAAGAGGACGCGCACCGCGTTCTCCAGGATCGCCGCCCGGACCGTGTCGGGGGCAGCACGCGCCAGCCGCCGGAACGGTGTCTCGTCGCTGACGTCCGCGTAGCCGTACAGATCGGTGAAAAGGCTCGCCGTCAGGGGCGACGTCAGTGCCGTGCCAAGGGCCGCGAGCAGGTGGGGAGTCACCTCGTGTGCCGGGCCGCCCTGAGCCGCCACCGCTTCCGCCTGGATTGTCCATCGCCTGCCCAGTTCCGCGACATCGGACCGACCGGCGGGCGCTGCCAGCAGGGACCAGCTCGGCGGGGGCATCGGCACACCGCGCCCGCGTGCCGCGGCCACTTCGTCCTCCAGCACCCCCCAGCCGTGTTCAAGGCGGCCGAACAGATCCGCCCATTCCTTGTGGCTGGGGCCGCCTTCTCCGAGGCTGGCCCGCAGGTACTCCATCACGTGCGGAAAGGCCAGCTCGCGCGCCTCGGTGACCGAGGCGCCGTGCAGTACCGGCTCCCGGACCAGGGCTTGCCCGTACTCCTCGGTGCGGCAGGCAAGGATCACCGGCCGCGCGGTGGCGAACTCCCTGCGGATACGGTCAAGCACCCTGCCGACACGCTGCTTGGGGACCTCGTCGAGCCCGTCGAGACAGGGCAGCACATCGCCTCGGTGGAGAAGATCCCTCGCGGAAACCGCCGACCCCACCTCGGGATACTCGGCCGCCAGCCGCCCGGCCAGCCAGTCCAGCAGCCCGTGACGCCTCGGGTCGTAGGAACTGAGGGAGAACAGGACGGGCACCGGAGACGGGGACTCCGCGCCCGGCGTCTGCAACCCCTGTTCGGCCACGTCCCGTTCGCGTGTCCGGCACAGTTCGAGCAGGAACAGCAGGAGCAAGGTCGACTTGCCCGAACCGGCCGGGCCGATGATCACCAGCCGCTGGGGAACGAGCGCGGTGAAGGACTCGACGAGCCCGGCCATGTCCGCCGTGGTGCCCGTGAGCCCACGCGTGCGGCCGTCGGTCAGCTCCGGGGGCGCGGGGGCCCACTGCGTGTGGAGCAGCCGCGGCCGCTGGATGTTCGGAGTGAGGCCGCGCTTGTCGGCCTCCTCGGACCACTCCCGCCACACGGACGCCTGGAGCCGGTCCAGGGCCTGCGCCCGCTGGGGCCCGACGAGCACGCCGCGCTTGCCTGGGCGCAGTCTGCGCAGAAGCAGCAGCGCGCGCCGGAGGGCGATGAGGACGACGACAACGAACAGGACGAAGAACCAGACTTCCATGTCTGTCGGCGCCTCCCGCGCACCGCCCTCGCGTCTTGGTCCGCACGAGGGCGCGTCCCGCACCCTACTGGCGCGACTGCGGAGTTGTCCGTTCGTCTGATCCCCGCGGGACTGCTGGGTACGGAAGTTGCATGACATGCGGTAGGTCAACTCGGCGAGAGGTACTGGCCAGCCGTCCTCGGCTGGGAGCGGTGGGGCGAGAGAGCGGCAAGGCAGCAGGGCAGATAGCTCGCCGCCTCTCACTGGCACTCACGTACCATCCCTGTCAGGCAGCAGCAGGGAGCATCGGGGACCAATCGCGCTGTCCCGCTGTCGAGGAGGGATCTCTTGGACTATCGGCATCTGTTCTCCGACGACGAGGTCAGGCAGGAATTCCTCGACCGGTTCGACGAGATCGCGGCGGGCGCGACCGGCCTCGGCGGGTTCGAGAGCGTGGACGCCGGGCTCACGGCCGACCGGGCTGCCGAGGCCGTGAATCGTATGTCCGAGGGCCTCTGGGTGCCGGACGGCTCCGGCCTGGAGGCGATCATCGAGCGTTTCACCCGGCCCGTGCACCTGGTACAGAAATCCACCTTCCAGCTGCCGCCGGACGGCCGCGCCACCAGTGCGAGCGTGACGGCCCGCGTCGAGCGTGCCCGTGGGCCGCTGGAGCAGGCGATCCCCAGCGTCGGCCGTATCGACCTGCGCAACCACGACCTGAAATGGGTCGGCACGGGCTGGATGGTGGGTCCCCGGCTGGTCGTGACGAACCGTCATGTCGCTGAGGAGTTCGCCCGGGATGCGCAGGCCGGGGCGGGCTCGGGTTCGGGGTTCGCCTTCAAGCAGTCCTGGACGGGCAAGGTCGTACGGCCCAGCCTGGACTGGTACCAGGAGTACCAGCAGCCGGAGGAGTCCCGCTTCCGGGTCACCGAGGTCGTGTGGATCGAACCGGACCACAGGTATGACGTGGCGCTACTGCGGATCGACGCGAGTGGTGAGGACGGCGAGAACCCGCCGCCGCCCATCGCGCTCGACACCTCCGGGGCGCGGGTGAGCGGTTGGATCGCGGTGATCGGCTACCCGGGGCACGACTCCCGCGCCGACCCGGCCGACCAGCAGCGGATCTTCGACGGCGTCTACAACTGCAAGCGGCTGGCCGCGGGACAGCTCACCGCGGTCGAAGGGCAGGACGTGGTCCACCACGACGCCACCACGCTGGGCGGCAACTCCGGCTCCGCCGTGATCGACCTGGACTCCGGCAAGGCGGTCGCCCTCCACTTCGGAGGCGCGGCGGGGCGCAGCAATGTGGCCGTGCATGCCGCTGCCGTGGCCCGGATCGTGCGCGCGCGTGGCCGCTGAGCACGCCACCCCGCCGGACAACGGGCCCGGCCCGGACGCCGCCGGTGACGCGGCGTACGCGGCCGGGCTGGAAGGCATCACCCGGGCCACCGCCGGACTGGTCGACCCGGCGGACCTCATCCGGGTCCTGCATGACATGACGGTCCGGGTCGCGCGCGTGGAGAGCGGCGGTCAGCCCGTGGGAACGGGCGTGCTGGTCGCGCCTGACATCCTGCTGACGGCTGGTCATGTGCTGGGGACGGCCCTGGAACCGGGGACGCTGCCGGACGGGCTGGAGGCGCGGTTCGACTTCCTCGCGCCATACGGCGACGGCCGAGCCGCACCCCATGAGCGGGGAATACGGGTGCGGTTGACGGAGCTGCTCGCCTGCAGTCCTCCCACCGCCGCCGAACGGAACGCCTCCCCGCTGTCCTGGGAGGCGCCACCGGACCACTTGGACTACGCCCTCCTGCGGGTCGGCTGTGGACCGGTGCCATACCTCCCCGCAGCCCTGTCCGCCGGTCCCGGCCGCCGCGGGCACTACCTGCTGGAACCGGACACCTACGACTTCCACCGCGCGAATCTGCTGTTCGTCGTTCACCACCCTCTCGGCGAGCCGACGCGTGTCTCGTACACGACCGCTCCGGCGGTGATCAACGACGAGGGCACGCGGATCCGCTACCAGAACGTGAACACCACGCCCGGGTCGTCCGGCGGCCCCGTCGTCGATCTCCGGGGCCGGCTCGTCGGCATCCACCACTACGCCGCAGGGGCGGTCAACCAGGGCGTTCCGGCATCCGCGATCGCCCGGTCCGTGGCGGGCGGCCCGCACGCCCGGATACTGGATCCGCATTCGCCTGCACCCTCTCGGCCGAGCGGTGCCGCACCTGCCGTCATGTTGAGTTGGGTGCCCCAGGACCGATCGTGGGCCGACCTCGTCCACGATGTCCTGGCCGCCTCGGGACATCAGGTGCTGATGGGCCCGTCCGCCGACCGGCCGGGGCATCGCACGGTACGGGAGCACGTGGACGGCGGCGGGAAGGTTCTCGCCCTCGTCAGTCCCGCCTATCTCGCGGACCCCGGCATGACGGAGGAGCGCGATCACATCGTCCACGACTTCGACCACGCGAGCGCCCCCAGTCGTCTGGTTCCCGTACTGGTCGAGGGCGAGGCATCGGGAAGCCTCGCCCTGTTGTCACCCGTGGACCTGCGTGGGATGCCCGACGCCCCCGGCACCGGGCACCAGGGGCGTGACCGCATACGGGAGGCATCCATGCGGCTCGCCTCCGCCCTCGGCGTCTCTCCGTCCGCTCCGGCCGGGCCGCCGACCCCCGCCTCCCGGGAGTCCGCCCTCGGCTTCCGGCCCGGCGACCCGTTGCCCCGGCTGCGGTTGCTCAGCGACCGTGCGCGGCACTCGGCGGGCATCGTCTCGGGAACCGTGTTCGCCGACGGCGAGGAGAGCCAGTTCGCGGCGGGCCTCTACGTCACCCGCGACCTGGAAGAGGAACTGCTGGAACGGCTGGACGCCGACACTCTCACCCCCCTCGTGGTGGTCGGGGAGGCTGGGTGCGGCAAGACCAGCATCCTGTGGAGCCTGGCCCGGCGCCGCTGCGGAACAGCCTCCGGGGAGGTGTTCTTCCTCAAGGCGACCTGGCTGGTCACCGGCCCGTCCGGAGGTGCCAGGGTCGACCCGGGCATGCTCGTCGAGGCGATCCGGCAGGCCCGCGTCGGCGGGCGGACCGTGACGGTCCTGATCGATACCGTCGACGTGCTGGTCAACAATGAGGACGACTGGGAACGGCTGGTCACTGTCGTGCACGCGGCGGGAGACGCGGGCGCCGCCGTTGTCATGACCTCCAGGGTGGCCGAGGCGGCCGAGCTGCCCCCGGAATGGCGTCGGCTGCCGCTGAGCGACTACGCCACCAACACTGCGGCCGGCCCGCATACCACCAGCGAGTTCGAACGCGCAGTACTGGCTCACAGCAGGTTTTTCACGAACGACCCCCAGCTGCGGGAAGACCTGATCAGCAGAATGCTGACGATCGTGGCCCGGAACATCTCCCTGCACCCGCTGTGCCTGCGTCCGCTGACCCTGCGCATGCTGTTCGAGGTCTACACGCCGGGTCAGGTCCCCGACGTGGTCGACACCACCGGCCTGTACGAGACGTACTGGGACCATCGGGTGACCCGCGACCGCCGTTCCTGGGACCCCGGCGGCAACCGCCCGGACCACGGCCGCGACCTTGGTGGTACGGCTGTGGCACTCGCGTTGGAGATGCTGCGGACTGGCCGCCCCGAGGCATGGGTCGAACGGGTCCGGCTGCCTGCTGGGCTCACTCCCGCCCGGCTGAAGGAGGAGGCGGGCCTCCTGGAGAAGCGCGGGGTCGGGCACTTCGCGAACGGCGTCTTTCAGTTCTTTCACCAGACCTTCTTCGAGTATGCAGCAAGCTACGCTCTGGTCCACGGCCGGGGTGCCGCCGGGCTCGGTGCACTCGTCGAGCGGCTCCAGGAAGCCGACGGCGAGGACTACTTTTTGCTCGCAGTGCTGGAGCAGGCGTGGCTGTGCGCGGACCGGACGCAGGACGCCGCGGACGCCGCGGCGGCGACGGTGGGGAAGCTGCTGAAGACCATCTCCGACGACCTCGACGGGGAGCGCACCACGGTCCGGTACGGGCTGCGCCGCACGGTGCTGTCGGTCTGCGCCCAGAGTTCCCTGCTGACCGAGGAGATGTTGACCGACCTGCTGCACATCCTTAACTCTCCGAGGCTGGCACTGCTGGCCCTGCGGCAGTTCCTGGAACTGCTGCCCACTCCGGGACGCGGGTTCGAGTCCCGGGACGCCGATTGCCTCAAGGCCGCCGCGGCTCGCGCGGACAACGCCTGGCTCGCCGTCCTGGAGGTGCTCGACCGGTTGTTGCCCCGCGATCCCGGGGAGGTCGTCAGCGCCGTCCGGACGACAGGGCTCCTGGAGCGTGCGACCGAGGGCGGCCACGAGCTGTCCACGCGGGTCGAGTTCGCCCGCTTCCTCGTCCGGCTCCTGCCAGCGCGGCCCGCGGATGCCTTCCCGCTCGTCAGGTCCGTGGTGCGGGCCGCTCTGGCAGCCGGCAACCACCAGTACGCGGCGGACGTCCTGTCGAGAATGGCCGCGTCGAGCGCCGCGCACGGAGCGCCGCGCCGGTGGGCCGACTGGGCAGACGAGCTGCTCGGTGACACGCGCGTGGTCTCCTCCGCACTGATTAAGGCGCATACCTCCGTCCAATTGCCGTATCTGCGCACGCTCACGTTTCCCGAGCTGGTCGACCAACTCACCGAGCTGGTCCCCCGGTTGTCGGCCGCCCCAGGCCCGACGACGGCCGACCGGTCGCTGTTCGGTGGCCTCCTCACTGCCGCCGCGGACGTGTGTCCGCCCACAGCAGATCCGGGGCCTCTGGTCGACCTCCTCGTCCGGGTCACCGGCGGGGAGCAGGTCGCCGACCTGTCCCGCGGATCCCTGGTTTGTCTCCTGGACTCCGACAGCCCCGTCGGTCGGGCCGTGCGCGACCTGGCCGTCGACTGGCTCGTCCAGGGCATGCCAATCGCTGACCGCTACGACCGCGAACTGGTGCATATCCGCGCCAAGGTCGCCCGGACGGCCTTGGAGCAGCTGGACCTGCCGGCGTACCGGGTCGCCGACGTGGCCGGGCGTGCGGCCTCTGCCTGGTCGCCCGAGGGTGACCCCGTCCAGGTCTGGCGTTCGGCGGGATGTCTGCTTGCGTTGCTGGTGCGGGGCGCGGTCGCCGGTGTCCCTGGGGCGGCTGCGGCACTCGGGGAGCTTCCGAGCGGGTTCGCCGTGACCGGGGCAGATGTCGCGGAATGGGTGGAGCCGTACAAGAGGCGCCCCGCGAACGCGGTTGAGGCCGGGGTGATGATGGATCTGCTGGTGCGCATCGGTGAACTCCGGCAGGCGAGGACGATGTTGGTGAACGGGGTAACGCTCGACGACGCCTCGCTCACCCGGCTCGCCCGCTCAGCCCTCGGCGCGCTGGGCGCCACGGTGCCAGCGATCCGCCCCAGTGCAATGAGCCACAAGGTCCGGAAGAGGCTGAGGGAGCTGGCCGAACTACTCGTCGTGCTGCGGCACAGGGGCACGATGCTGGATTTGCCCTGGATGGAGTTGGCGGGCTGGATCGACCGCGTTCCCGACCCGATAACTCTGGGCTGGATGATGGAACTCGTCGGAGCAGGGCTCGAACGGCATGAGTATCCTCCTGCGGATGCCCTGCGGCTGCTGCGCGCACAGTGCGGCGCGGACGGCACACTGGACGGTGGGAGCGAACTCGGCCGGAAGGCCCGCCTGTGGTGCGTGTGGTGGTACAGCGTCCACGGGGCGGCCTCGGACGTTCCCGAGGCGCTCCGGCTGGCCTTCCACGAACCCGTCGACGCGCTCACCATCATCAAGGTGAGCAACTTCGTCTTCCCGGACCGGCGCGACACCCCGCTCACCGAGGACGAGTGTGCCGACCTCCTGCTCGATGTCGGCCGTCGGCTGCGGGAGAGCCCGCTCGGCTCGGCGCGCCGCAAGGACGTCGCCCAGGCATGGCGGGCGGCGATGTGGTCGTTCGTCCCGGGGAGCGGAACGGACACCCAGCTGCGGATCGTCCGTGAACTTCCCCTCCTGGAGGACGCGTTCGCCGGGCACCTGCTTCAGTGCGTCCCGGTGAACCGTACGCCCGAGCTGCGCGCCGCGCTCAAAGACGTCGCGGCCCGGCCGGATCTCGGCGCCCGTCTCCAGCGCGCCATGCACCAGATTCTGGACCAGTACAAGCGGCACTCCTCGGAGGGCGGCTGGCCCGGCCTGTTCGCGGATCTGGCCCGCGCCGGAGACTGACGGCGTCGCCAGTGACGACGGCCAGCAACGCTTGTAGGCGGGTTTCGGCACCAGTACTCTCCTGCTGAACCTGGACGTCGACGACCAGGACCGCCTTTCATGAGCGGGTCTCGTGCAGTTGGGCCACTCCCGGGGCGGGGCGGGATCTTGGATGTCGTCGAGCAGTTCCCCAAAAGTGATCTCGTCCGTGGGGCCGTGGTCGAGGGCCTGGAGCAGGGCGGTCCCAGTCTTGGCCGCGCGTGCCTGGTCGACTCCGGTAAGGAACGACCCTGCGTCGTCACGCGTTCCCCGCATTTCCCAATATCCCAGCCTTCCGTCGCAAGCAGCGGACGCCTGCAGGGAGCGGGGCCAGTTCTGCGGCGACGAGACCCTCGCCACCACCATCCTCGATCGGTTCGACGAGATCGCCGCCAGTGCGGAGGGTCTGGGCGGGTTGGAGGGCATGGGCAGTGGCCTGCCGTCGACCGGGCCGCTGATGCCGTGCGCCAGATGGCCGAGGGCGTCTGGGTGCCCGGCGACTCCGGGATCGAGGCGATCATCGAACGTCACCCCCGGCCTGTTCACCTGGTGCAGAAGTCGACCCCGTACACCCCCGGACGGATTCAAACGGACCTCCCGCGACGGACACCGGTACGCGAACCGGCCGCCCCGGAGCCCGCCCGGGACGCGGCCCCGACCCAGCTGACCCTGCTCTGACCTCCGTCGGTCGGCGACCGCCGACCACCGGGGTCATCCGGGCGCTTCTCCCGCCCCGATCGGGTCAAGTCCGGGCAGAACGCGTTCTTCCGCCCCCGCGCTCCGGGACGATGCGACGAAGGCCGTGGCGTGCACGGCCCGAAATCCTCCGTCCTGGGAGGCCTGACGAATGAACAGACGCACAGCTGCTCTGTGCGGTGCCGCCGCCGTGTTGGCCGGAATGGTCACGGCGGTCCCGGCCGGCGCGAGCGGCGCCTCGGTCACCGCCCCGGTGGCCAAGCCCGCCTGGAAGAAGTGCGCCACCGCCGACTATCCGAAGCTCCAGTGCGCCACCCTGAAAGTGCCGCTGAACCACCTCGAACCGAGCGGCAGGAAGATCACCCTCGCTCTGTCCCGCGTCCCGCACACCGCGAAGACGTACCAGGGGCCCCTGTTGGTCAACCCGGGCGGCCCCGGCGGCCGGGGCCGCTCACTGGCCGGGTTCGTCGCGTCCTCGCTGCCGAAGAAGGTGGCGGCACAGTACGACGTGATCGGCTTCGACCCGCGCGGCGTCGGCGCCAGCAAGCCCGCGCTGAACTGCCGGCCGGGCCACTTCTCACCGGTGCGGGCCGACTCCCTGCCGGCCGGCCCGAAGATCGAGCAGGCCAACGTCAAGCGCGCCAAGGCCTTCGCCGCGGGCTGCGCCAAGAAGTACGCGGACGTGCTGCCGTTCATCGACACGGTCAGCACGGTCAAGGACATGGACGCCATCCGCGCAGCCCTCGGCGCGAAGAAGATCAACTACTTCGGGTACTCGTACGGCACCTATCTGGGCGCCGTGTACGCCAAGCTCTTCCCGAACCGGCTGCGGCGCGCGGTGCTGGACTCCGTGGTCGACCCCACGGGGGTCTGGTACGACACCAACCTCCGGCAGGACCTGGCGTTCAACGACCGCCACCGGGCGCTGATGGCCTGGATCGCCAAGCACGACAAGACGTACAGGCTGGGCACCGATCCGGAGAAGATCGAGGCCAAGTGGTACGCCATGCGGGCCGCTCTCGCCAGGAAGCCCGCGGACGGCAAGGTGGGCCCCTCCGAGCTGGAGGACACCTTCATGCCCGGCGGCTACTACAACGGCTACTGGCCCTACCTCGCCGAGGCGTTCGCCGCGTACACGAGGAAGAAGAACGACGATCCGCTGGTCGAGGCGTACGAGAACTTCGGCGCGGTCGACGCGGCGGGCGAGAACGGGTACAGCGTCTACACCTCGGTGCAGTGCCGTGACGCGCGCTGGCCGCGCGACTGGAACGAGTGGCGCGACGACAACTGGGCGGTGTACGAGAAGGCGCCCTTCATGACCTGGAACAACGCCTGGTACAATGCGCCCTGCGCGTTCTGGCCCACCGAGTCGCTGGAGCCCGTGGACGTCTCCAACACCGCGCTGCCGCCGGTCCTGATCTTCCAGGCGACGGACGACGCGGCCACCCCGTACGAGGGCGGAGTCATCGCCCACCAGCTGCTGCGGGGCTCCAGCCTGGTCGTCGAGCAGGGCGGCGGGAACCACGGCATCTCGCTGAGCGGCAACGCCTGTCTGGACAAGCACCTGTCGGCGTACCTGACCGACGGCAAGGTGCCGCGCGGCCAGGGCGAGACCGACGCCACCTGCAAGAAGCTCGCCGACCCCAAGCCCCTGAGCACCAAGGCCGCGTCCGCCTCGTCCCGAGGCTCGACGCTGCACGGCCTGCTGGGCTTCCGCGGCTGAGCACACCGAACCCAGCGGATACACCGAACACACCGAACACACCGGATTCGACCTGACGGCGGGGCCGGGGGCGCGAAATTCGCGGCCCCGGCCCCGCCGTCCCGTCTACCGTGCCGCCATGAGCGACGACCTCCCCCGCCTCCGCATCCGTGAGATGACCCCGGCCGACTGCCGCCCCGTGGCCGAGATCCGTGTGGGCGGCTGGCGGACCGCGTACGCCGGGCTCGTCCCGCAGGCCCACCTCGACGCCATGGACGTGGAGGAGGACGCCGAGATGCGCCGCGCGATGCTCGCGCGGCCCGACAGCCCCGTGGTCAACCTGATCGCCGAACGCGCCGGGGAGATCGTCGGCTGGGCGGCGTACGGCCCCTACCGCGACGGCGAACTCCGCACGGACGACGCCGAGTTGTACGCCCTCTACGTACGACCGGGCCACTTCGGCGGCGGCGTCGGCAGTGCGCTGCTGCAGTCCTGCGCCGAGAAGTGCGCGGCCGCCGGCCACGACCGCGTCCTGCTGTGGGTCCTCAAGGAGAACGCACGGGCCCGCCGCTTCTACGCACACCACGGCTTCGCGGCGGACGGCGCCGAGGAACCGTTCGAGGTGAACGGGGTCGCGGTGCCGGAGGTGCGGTACGGAAAGGAACTCGGCGCCTAGCGCTGCCGGGGGATCCGCGCCAGCGCCCGTACCGCCGCCTCCGCGAGCTTGGGGTGTGCGAGGGCCTCGTTCAGGACGGTCCTGGCGCGGGCGTCCTCCAGCGCCCCCAGCCCCTCCACGCACGCGAGCGCCACCCGGCGGTAGGGGTCGTGCGGCCTCAACCGGCGCTGGAGCGTGGTGATCAGCGCCGGGACGGACTCCGGGGCCCGGAGTTCGACGAGCAGACGTACGGGATGCAGGGCGTAGGCGACGCGCAGTTCGTTCGTCGCGAGGGCAGCCGCCGCGCGGGCGGTGCGCGGGTCGCCGAGCCGGGCCAGCGCGTACGCCGCGGAGGCGCAGCGCGGTGGATCACGGTGGTTGAGCAGGAGGACGAGGGACTCGAAGGCCCGCCGGTCCCCCGCGACGCCCAGGCGGAACGCGGCCAACTCCCGCGCCCAGAGCGGCTGCCCCGGTTCGGTCAGCACGCCCGCCAGCTCGTCCGTGGACTCGGTGGTGACGAGCCGCTCGTATCCCGCCGCGCCCCCCGACTCGCTCCGCACACGCTCCGTGAGTGATCGCAACTCCTCGTCCATGGCGTCGAGCGTACGGGCGCGTGGCGCTGTTGGGGGACCTACGTCACAAACACGGGGGCTGGCGCGCTCGTTACCCACCGGTTAAGCTCAGACGAGCGAGACACCCTCTCGTGTTCGCTCGCGACGGTTTGGTGACGCAGCCGTTGTGAGCACAGTCGGTTCGGTACCCGGAGTATTCGGTACCTGGAGCACCAGTACGGCTCGGCCTCGGGACAGGGCCGGTCGGTTCAGCCGTTCCCGCCGGGCGTGTGCACGCCCCTCGGTGACGGCACCGGGCGTGTGCGTTCATCAGCCCGGCAGCACCAACACCCGCACCCCACGCGCCGCTTGCGCGCTCTTCGCGCACCCCGCCGCGTTTCCCTCAGTCGTCACCTCATCTGGAGTCCCGCGATGGCCGCTCCCCTTTCCGACGCACCCCTGTCCCCGCAGTCCCCGTTCAGGACGATCGCCGTGGTCGGTCTCGGCACCATGGGCACCGGTATCGCCGAAGTGCTGACCCGGGCCGGCCGCGAGGTCGTCGGCATCGACATCAGCGAGGCCGCCGGCGCCCGTGCCGTCGCCGCGCTGGAGGCCGCGACCGAGCGTGCCGTGACCCGGGGGCGGATCACCGAGCGGGAGCGCGGCGATGTGCTCGCCCGCTTCCGCACCTTCACCGACCTCCAGGCGGCGGCCGACGCCGATCTGGTGATCGAGGTCGTCCCGGAGTCGTACGAGATCAAGCAGCAGGTCTTCCGTGGGCTGGACGCGATCGTGCGCCCGGAGGCGGTTCTCGCCACCGGCACCAACGCGCTGTCGGTGACCCGGCTGGCCGCCGAGTCGGCGCGGCCTGAGCGGGTGCTCGGGCTGCACTTCTTCAACCCGGCGCCCGCGATGAAGCTGGTCGAGGTGGTCTCCTCGGTGCTGACCGCGCCCCAGGCCGTCGCGGCCGTCACCGATCTCGCCCTCGACCTGGGCAAGGAGCCCGTCGCGGTCGGCGACCGGCCCGGATTCGTCGCCGACGGGCTGCTGTTCGGCTACCTCAACCAGGCCGCCGCGATGTACGAGGCCAAGTACGCCTCCCGCGAGGACATCGACGCGGCCATGCGGCTCGGCTGCGGGCTGCCGATGGGCCCGCTGGCGCTGCTGGACCTGATCGGCGTCGACACCGCGCGTACGGTCCTGGAGGCCATGTACGCGGCCTCGCACGACCGGCTGCACGCGCCGGCGCCCATTCTCAGGCAGCTCAGCGAGGCGGGTCTGACGGGCCGCAAGTCGGGGCGCGGCTTCTACTCCTACGAGGCCCCCGGCTCCGCGACCGTCGTGCGGGACGCGCTGACGCCGCTGGACGGGGTCGCCACGGTCGCCGGGCGTACCGTCCGCTCGGTGGGGGTCGCGGGCTCGGGGACCATGGCGTCCGGGATCGCCGAGGTGTTCGCGAAGGCCGGGTACGAGGTCGTGCTGGCCGCGCGCAGCGAGGAGAAGGCGCAGGCCGCGAAGGCCCGGATCGGCAAGTCGCTGGCCCGGTCCGTCGACAAGGGGCGGATGACGGTCGAGGCCGCCGCCGAGACGCTGGACCGGATCACCCCGGCGGGGTCGTACGACGCGTTCGCGGACGTCGATCTGGCGCTGGAGGCCGTGGCCGAGGACCTGGACGTCAAGCGGCAGTTGTTCGCGACCTTCGACAAGGTCTGCAAGCCGGGCGCGATCCTCGCCACCACCACCTCCTCGCTGCCCGTGGTCGCCTGCGCCCGCGCCACCTCGCGCCCGCAGGACGTGATCGGGATGCACTTCTTCAACCCGGCGCCGGCGATGAAGCTGGTCGAGGTGGTCCGCACGGTGCTGACCGCCGACGACGTGCACGCCACGGTCCGCGAGCTGTGCGCCAAGGTCCGCAAACACCCCGTGGACTGCGGCGACCGGGCCGGGTTCATCGTGAACGCGCTGCTGTTCCCGTACCTGAACAACGCGATCAAGATGGTCCAGGAGCACTACGCGACGCTGGACGACATCGACGCGGCCATGAAGCTGGGTGGCGGCTACCCGATGGGCCCGTTCGAACTGCTGGACGTGGTCGGTCTCGACGTCTCCCTGGCCATCGAGAAGGTCCTGCACCGCGAGTTCCGCGACCCGGGCCTGGCCCCGGCACCGCTCCTCGAGCACCTGGTGGCCGCGGGCTGCCTCGGCCGCAAGACGGGCCGCGGCTTCCGCGAATATGCCAAGCGCTGAGGGAGGCCGCGGGCACGGGGCCCGTGCGGCTGCGGGCCCGGCGGGAACTCCTGGCCTGGTGGGGGGTGCGGGCCCGGCGGGGGCTCCGGGCCCGGTGGGAGCCGCAGGCCCGGCAGGAGCTGCGGGCCCGGCGGAGATTCCGGGCCCGGCAGGAGCTGCGGGCCCGGCAGGAGCTGCGGGCGCTGCGGGGGCTGCGGGGGCTGCGGGCCCGGCAGGAGCTGCGGGCGCTGCGGGGGCTGCGGGGGCTGCGGGGGCTGCGGGGGCTGCGGGCCCGGCAGGAGCTGCGGGCGCTGCGGGGGCTGCGGGGGCTGCGGGGGCTGCGGGGGCTGCGGGGGCTGCGGGCCCGGCGGAGATTCCGGGCCCGGTAGGGGCAGCGGGCCCTGCGGGAGCCGCAGGCCCATCGGGAGCCGCAGGCCCGGCGGAGGCGGGCCTGACGGTCCGATCGGTGTCCGGTGACCCGGTGGCGGGGCCGCCCTCGGGGACCGGACCGGCGCCCCGCCCCGCAGCCCACCCCAGCCGCCTCGACCACCCCGCAGCCCACCCGAGCCGCCCCGACGACCCCGCAGCCCACCCCAGCCGCCCCGACGACCCCGCAGCCGGCGCCGGTCGGCCTGCCACGGAGCCGGCCCCGGCCGCGGCCGGCTCCACCCGCCTCGGTCGGCCGACCGCGGGCGCGCGCTGGGGTGGGCTGCTCGGTCCGGGGAGTCGGGCCTCGTCCGCCGGTTCCGCCGGGCCCGTGCCCGGCAGGGTCCCCGCCGGGTCGGCCCCTCCCCCGTCCGACCGGGGCGGGGAGACGGCAGGACACGCGCACTCTCCTGCACGGATGCAGTACGTTCGGGGCATGTCCCAGCCCGCCAAGTCCTCACGTACACCAGCTGCGCCCGACGCTCCGGAGAGCGCCGCGGGAAGCCGTGCCGCCGCCCAACGCCTCAAGATGCGGCGGGAACTGGCGGCCGCGGCCATGGAGCTGTTCTCGACCAAGGGGTACGAGGCGACCACCGTCGACGAGATCGCGGCGGCGGCCGGGGTCGCCCGCCGCACCTTCTTCCGCCACTTCCGCTCCAAGGAAGAGGCGATCTTCCCGGACCACGACGACACCCTGATCCGCGCCGAGGCGGTGCTCAACGCGGCACCCCCGCACGAGCACCCGCTCGACACGGTGTGCCGCGGCATCAAGGAAGTCATGAAGATGTACGCGGCCCGGCCGGAGATCTCGGTCGCCCGCTACAAGCTGACCCGTGAGGTCCCCACCCTCCGGGAGGCGGAGATCGCCTCCGTGGCCCGCTACGAACGCCTCTTCACCCGTTACCTGCTGGGCCACTTCGACGAGCACGCCCACCACGACGCCGGCAACGACGACCCGCTGCTCGCCGAGGTGGCCGCGTCGGCGGTCGTCACCGCGCACAACCACGTGCTGCGGCGGTGGCTCCGGTCCGGCGGGCAGGGCGATGTCGAGAGCCAGCTCGACCACGCCTTCGCCATCGTCCGCAGGACCTTCGGCACGGGCATCGGCGCGGGCCGCACCCTGGCGCCCGAACCGGCCGCCGCGACGGCCTCCACCCACGGCGAGGTCCTGGTGACCGTGGCCCGCACCGACGCCCCCCTCGACGAGGTCATGCGCACCATCGAAGAGGCACTCCGGGACCGCTGAACTCCCGGTCGAACCCGGGTCGAGTCCGGCTCGGGACCCGCTTGAAACCCTCTTCCACTCATTGGTAACTGTGATGACGGCCACCCTCCGGGGTGGCCGTTTTGGCACGTCAGAGGCCCTTTTCTCCCTCCACCTGATCGATCATCGCTCAGGTGTTACGTAAAGATTTCACCTGAGCGAATTTTCTGGCACTCGGTGCCTTGCGGGGTGACACGGCGTGCCATACGTTGAAGGAGTCCGGGCGGCCGGTGTGCAGAGATCTTCCGTACGCCGGCTGTCCCCGAGAACCACGGTTCACGCGCCCGGACGCCTGCGTCACAGGCACCCTTCCGCGCCACACACAGCGCCGCCGAAGCACCACCTCCGCCGAACCGACGGCATCACCACCCAGCTCAGCACCCGACGTAACCCTCAACAGCGTCTTCCCTCGGACGCTCGTCGCCGGAGGCACCACCGTGAAGGACATCCTGGACGCGATCCAGTCGCCGGACTCCGTGTCCGCCGACTTCGCCGCACTGCCGCTCCCCGAGTCGTACCGCGCGATCACCGTGCACAAGGACGAGACGGAGATGTTCGCGGGGCTCACCACCCGCGACAAGGACCCCCGCAAGTCGATCCACCTGGACGACGTGCCGCTCCCGGAACTCGGGCCGGGCGAGGCCCTGGTGGCCGTCATGGCCTCCTCGGTCAACTACAACTCCGTGTGGACCTCGATCTTCGAGCCGCTGTCCACCTTCGGGTTCCTGGAGCGCTACGGCCGCACCAACGAGCTGGCCAAGCGCCACGACCTGCCGTACCACATCATCGGCTCCGACCTCGCGGGCGTCGTCCTGCGCACCGGCCCCGGTGTCAACGTCTGGCGGCCCGGTGACGAGGTCGTCGCCCACTGTCTGTCGGTCGAGATGGAGTCGTCCGACGGGCACAACGACACGATGCTCGACCCCGAGCAGCGGATCTGGGGCTTCGAGACCAACTTCGGCGGTCTCGCCGAGATCGCGCTCGTCAAGTCCAACCAGCTGATGCCGAAGCCGGACCACCTCAGCTGGGAGGAGGCCGCCGCCCCGGGGCTGGTGAACTCCACCGCGTACCGGCAGCTGGTCTCCCGCAACGGCGCCGGGATGAAGCAGGGCGACAACGTCCTGATCTGGGGCGCCAGCGGCGGACTGGGCTCGTACGCCACGCAGTTCGCGCTGGCCGGTGGCGCCAACCCGATCTGTGTCGTCTCCAGCGACCAGAAGGCGGACATCTGCCGCTCGATGGGCGCCGAGGCGATCATCGACCGCAACGCCGAGGGCTACAAGTTCTGGAAGGACGAGCAGACCCAGGACCCGAAGGAGTGGAAGCGCTTCGGCAAGCGCATCCGCGAGCTGACCGGCGGCGAGGACATCGACATCGTCTTCGAGCACCCGGGCCGCGAGACCTTCGGCGCCAGCGTCTTCGTCACGCGCAAGGGCGGCACCATCACCACCTGCGCCTCCACCTCGGGCTACATGCACGAGTACGACAACCGCTACCTGTGGATGTCGCTGAAGCGGATCATCGGCTCCCACTTCGCGAACTACCGCGAGGCCTGGGAGGCCAACCGCCTGATCGCCAAGGGCAAGATCCACCCGACGCTGTCGAAGGTCTACTCCCTGGAGGAGACCGGGCAGGCCGCGTACGACGTGCACCGCAACCTCCACCAGGGCAAGGTCGGCGTCCTCGCGCTGGCCCCCGAGGAGGGTCTCGGCGTGCGCGACCACGAGAAGCGCGCCCAGCACATCGACGCCATCAACCGCTTCCGGAACATCTGAGGTCCACACATGAGTGAGCGTCAGCCCGCCGAAGGCAGGCAAGCCAAGGACCGGCCGTGGCTCATGCGGACGTACGCCGGTCACTCCACGGCCGAGGCGTCCAACGAGTTGTACCGGCGCAACCTCGCCAAGGGGCAGACGGGTCTGTCGGTCGCCTTCGACCTGCCGACCCAGACCGGCTACGACTCCGACCACATCCTCGCCCGCGGCGAGGTCGGCCGGGTCGGCGTCCCGGTGGCCCATCTCGGTGACATGCGCAGGCTGTTCCAGGACATCCCCCTGGAGCAGATGAACACCTCGATGACCATCAACGCCACCGCCATGTGGCTGCTGGCGCTCTACCAGGTCGTCGCCGAGGAGCAGGGCGCGGACATCACCCAGCTTCAGGGGACGACCCAGAACGACATCGTCAAGGAGTACCTGTCGCGGGGCACCCATGTGTTCCCGCCGGGGCCCTCCCTCCGGCTGACGACCGACATGATCGCGTACACGGTCTCCCACATCCCGAAGTGGAACCCGATCAACATCTGCAGCTACCACCTGCAGGAGGCCGGGGCCACACCGGTTCAGGAGATCGCGTACGCGATGTCCACGGCGATCGCGGTCCTCGACGCCGTGCGCGACTCCGGCCAGGTGCCCGAGGAGCGCATGGGCGATGTCGTCGCCCGTATCTCGTTCTTCGTGAACGCGGGCGTCCGCTTCGTCGAGGAGATGTGCAAGATGCGGGCGTTCGGCCGCATCTGGGACCGCATCACCCGTGAGCGGTACGGCATCGAGAACCCCAAGCAGCGGCGCTTCCGGTACGGCGTCCAGGTCAACTCCCTCGGGCTGACCGAGGCGCAGCCGGAGAACAACGTCCAGCGGATCGTGCTGGAGATGCTCGCTGTGACGCTCTCCAAGGACGCACGGGCCAGGGCGGTGCAGCTGCCGGCCTGGAACGAGGCGCTGGGTCTGCCGCGGCCGTGGGACCAGCAGTGGTCGCTGCGGATCCAGCAGGTGCTGGCGCACGAGAGCGATCTGCTGGAGTACGAGGACATCTTCGAGGGCTCGCACGTGATCGAGGCGAAGGTGACCGAGCTGGTCGAGGAGTCCTTCGCCGAGATCGAGCGGATCCAGGAGATGGGCGGCGCGATGGCGGCCGTCGAGTCCGGCTACCTCAAGTCGCAGCTGGTCTCCTCGCACGCCGAGCGCCGGGCCCGGATCGAGTCCGGCCAGGAGAAGATCGTCGGCGTCAACATCTACGAGTCGACGGAGCCCAACCCGCTGACCGCCGACCTCGACGCGGCGATCCAGACCGTCGACCCGGCGGTCGAGGACCGGGTCGTCAAGGCCCTGCGGAACTGGCGCGACACGCGCTACCAGCCGCCCTTCAACCACCCGCGCCCGTGCAAGGCGCTGGAGCGGCTGAAGGAGGCCGCGAAGGGCACGGGCAACCTCATGGAGGCCACCCTGGAGTGCGCCAGGGCCGGGGCCACGACCGGCGAGTGGGCCGGGGCTCTCCGTGAGGTGTTCGGCGAGTTCCGGGCACCGACCGGGGTCTCGTCGGCGCCGGTGGCCGTCTCCGCCGAGGAGGGTTCGGCCATGTCGGAGGTCCGCCGCAAGGTGGAGCTGACGGCGAAGGACCTGGACGTCGGCAAGCTCCGCTTCCTGGTCGGCAAGCCGGGCCTGGACGGGCACTCCAACGGGGCCGAGCAGATCGCCGTGCGGGCCCGGGACGCGGGCTTCGAGGTGGTCTACCAGGGCATCCGGCTCACCCCGGAGCAGATCGTGGACGCGGCCCTCGCCGAGGACGTGCACGCGGTCGGGCTCTCCATCCTCTCCGGCTCCCACGCCCAGCTGGTCCCGGACGTGCTGGACCGGCTGCGGGAGGCGGGCGCCCACGACATCCCGGTGATCGCCGGCGGGATCATCCCGAACGCGGACGCCGCGCAGCTCAGGGCCGCCGGAGTGGCCGCCGTGTTCACCCCGAAGGACTTCGACATCACCGGGATCATCGGCCGTATCGTCGACGAGATCCGCAAGGCCAACAAGCTCAGCCCCCTCATCAGCACGGAGGTCCCCGCATGACCAGCCCTGTTCCTCAGGTGAACCGCCTGCGCCCGCGGCGCTCCTGCCTCGCGGTGCCGGGAAGCAACCCCCGCTTCCTGGAGAAGGCCCAGGGCCTCCCCGCGGACCAGGTCTTCCTCGACCTGGAGGACGCCTGCGCCCCGCTCGCCAAGCCCGAGGCGCGGCACACCATCGTCAAGTTCCTCAACGAGGGCGACTGGACCGGCAAGACGCGGGTCGTGCGCGTCAACGACTGGACGACGGAGTGGACGTACCGCGATGTCGTGACCGTCGTCGAGGGCGCGGGCCAGAACCTCGACTGCATCATGCTGCCGAAGGTGCAGACGGCCCAGCAGGTCGTCGCCCTCGACCTCCTGCTGACCCAGATCGAGAAGACGATGGGCTTCGAGGTCGGCAAGATCGGCATCGAGGCGCAGATCGAGAACGCGCAGGGCCTGAACAACGTCAACGAGATCGCGACGGCCTCCCAGCGCGTGGAGACGATCATCTTCGGCCCGGCCGACTTCATGGCCTCGATCAACATGAAGTCGCTGGTCGTGGGCGAGCAGCCGCCCGGCTACCCGGCGGACGCCTACCACTACATCCTGATGAAGATCCTGATGGCGGCCCGCGCCAACAACCTCCAGGCGATCGACGGCCCCTACCTCCAGATCCGCAACGTCGAGGGCTACCGCGAGGTCGCGCAGCGCGCCGCCGCGCTCGGCTTCGACGGCAAGTGGGTGCTGCACCCGGGCCAGGTCGAGGCGTCCAACGAGATCTTCTCGCCCTCGCAGGAGGACTTCGACCACGCCGAGCTGATCCTGGACGCGTACGACTACTGCACCTCCGAGGCCGGCGGCAAGAAGGGCTCGGCGATGCTCGGCGACGAGATGATCGACGAGGCCAGCCGCAAGATGGCGCTGGTCATCTCCGGCAAGGGACGCGCGGCCGGTATGCAGCGCACCTCCAAGTTCGAGATCCCGGAGGGCTGAGCGCCATGCAGTTCGGACGCACCTACGAGGAGTTCGAGGTCGGGGCGGTGTACAAGCACTGGCCCGGGAAGACGGTCACGGAGTACGACGACCATCTCTTCTGTCTCCTCACCATGAACCACCACCCGCTCCACATGGACGTCAACTACGCCGAGAAGACGACGGACTTCGGCAAGAACGTGGTGGTCGGGAACTACATCTACTCGCTGCTGCTGGGCATGTCCGTGCCGGACGTCTCCGGCAAGGCGATCGCCAACCTGGAGATCGAGTCGCTGAAGCACGTGGCGCCGACCTTCCACGGCGACACCATCTACGGCCAGACGACCGTGCTCGACAAGTGGCCGTCGAAGTCGAAGAACGACCGCGGCATCGTGTACGTCGAGACCAAGGGCTACAAGCAGGACGGCACGCCGGTCTGTGTGTTCCGCCGCAAGGTCATGGTGCCCACCGAGACCTACATCAAGGAGCGCGGCGGCGAGCAGCCGGGCCGCCCCGAGCTCAGGGAGCAGGAGAAGTAGCCATGGCACGACTCGCCCAGACCCACGGTCTCACGGACGTCCAGCAGGAGATCCTGTCCACCGTCCGGGACTTCGTGGACAAGGAGATCATCCCGGTCGCGACCGAGCTGGAGCACCGGGACGAGTACCCGCAGCAGATTGTCGACGGGCTCAAGGAACTGGGCCTGTTCGGGCTGATGATCCCCGAGGAGTACGGCGGTCTGGGCGAGTCCCTGCTCACGTACGCGCTGTGCGTGGAGGAGATCGCCCGGGGCTGGATGTCCGTGTCCGGGATCATCAACACGCACTTCATCGTGGCGTACATGCTCAAGCAGCACGGCACGCAGGAGCAGAAGGACCACTTCCTGCCGAGGATGGCGGCCGGTGACGTCCGG
Organism: Streptomyces sp. NPDC107538; assembly: GCF_055657445.1. Classification (NCBI taxonomy): domain Bacteria; kingdom Bacillati; phylum Actinomycetota; class Actinomycetes; order Kitasatosporales; family Streptomycetaceae; genus Streptomyces; species Streptomyces sp. NPDC107538. The sequence continues at coordinate 641,013 of NZ_JBVKAY010000006.1, forward strand.
GGCGCCTTCTCGATGTCGGAGCCGGGGCTCGGGTCCGATGTGTCGGCGATCACATCGAAGGCGGTCAAGGACGGCGACGAGTACGTCCTGAACGGTCAGAAGATGTGGCTGACGAACGGCGGAACGTCAACACTCGTCGCCGTACTCGTCCGAAGTGACGAAGGACACCCGGAGGGCACGGCCCCCCACAAGTCGATGACGACCTTCCTGGTCGAGAAGGAGCCCGGCTTCGGAGAGGTCCGCCCCGGCCTCACCATTCCCGGGAAGATCGACAAGATGGGCTACAAGGGGGTCGACACCACCGAGCTCATCATGGACGGACTGCGCATTCCGGCCAATCGTGTACTCGGCGGCACCACCGGCCGAGGGTTTTACCAAATGATGGACGGCGTCGAGGTCGGCCGGGTCAATGTGGCCGCACGTGGCTGCGGTGTCGCTCAGCGTGCTTTCGAACTCGGCGTCCAGTACGCCCAGCAGCGCCACACTTTCGGCAAGCAGATCGCCCAGCACCAGGCGATCCAGTTCAAGCTGGCCGAGATGGCTACCAAGGTCGAGGCCGCCCATGCGATGATGGTGAACGCAGCACGCAAAAAGGACTCGGGCCAACGAAACGACCTCGAAGCGGGGATGGCGAAGTACCTCGCCTCCGAATACTGCAAAGAAGTCGTCGAGGACGCTTTCCGGATCCACGGCGGTTACGGCTTCTCCAAGGAGTACGAGATCGAGCGTCTCTACCGTGAGGCGCCGATGCTGCTGATCGGTGAAGGTACCGCCGAAATCCAGAAAATGATCATCGGTCGTCGGCTGCTCGAAGAGTACCGATTCCAGGGCTAGGACAGGGCTGATACAGGACTGGTCCCGGGTCGGTTGTCTGTTTCGGGGTGTTTTCTTCGAGAAGAAGATCACACCCCGTCAGCACTCTTCGGTCGTCGACTCGGCTTCCTGGCTTGCCCAGTTGCGGTCCGCGACCGGTACGATCCCCGGAAAGCCGCCGTCCCCAGTCACCGCGCGGCATCATCCGCTACGAAGGTCATCCATGCCCCACAGCCAAACCTCTGCACCACGCGACAGCCTGGCCGGCGTACGGCTGGCGCGCGGAGCATCGCCGTGGCTTCTCCCGACCGTCGCCACCGCAGCACTCAGCCTCGCCCGCTCGCGCCGCTCCGGCGCGGCCCGGGCCGTGGCCGTACCCGCCACCGCGCTGGCGGCGGGCATGCTGTGGTTCTTCCGCGACCCCGAGCGTGAGATCGCCCAGGGCCGGGTCATCTCGCCCGCCGACGGAGTGGTGCAGAGCATCATGCCGTGGAAGGACGGCCGCACCCGCGTCGCGATCTTCATGAGCCCGCTCAACGTCCACGTCAACCGCGCGCCGCTCTCCGGCACGGTGACGTCCGTGGAGCACATCCCGGGTGGGTTCGTACCGGCGTTCAACAAGGAGAGCGAGAACAACGAGCGCGTCGTCTGGCACTTCGACACCGAGCTCGGTGACATCGAGATGATCCAGATCGCCGGCGCCGTGGCTCGCCGCATCGTTCCGTACATCCCCGAGGGCACCAAGGTGGAGCAGGGCGACCGGATCGGGCTGATCCGCTTCGGCTCGCGCGTCGACATCTACCTGCCCGAGGGTGTGGAGATCGACGTCGAGGTGGGCCAGAAGACCGTGGCTGGGGTGACTCGCATTGACCGTGATTGATCCGGAGACCCAACCCGGCCAGACGGCCGCGACGGGCTGGGTGCCCGAAGTCGACGAGGTGGAGGACGACGCGGAGGAGATGCCGCTGTCGCTCCGGCTGTCGATAGCGGACACCCTCACGCTCGGTAACGCCACGTGTGGCTTCATGGCGGTGTACTTCACCACCACGGGCATTCTGATCCCGCACCTCACCGGCAGCCAGGAGTCGGGCATGGCCCGGCACAGCGCGGCCACGGCCGTGATCCTGATGCTCTGCGCGGCGATCTTCGACCTGTTCGACGGGCTGGTGGCGCGCAAGCTCCGCTCCTCGCCGATGGGCGCGGAGCTGGACAACCTCTCCGACCTGATCAGCTTCGGCCTCGCGCCGGCGTACTTCGTCCTCGTCTACGGCATGGTCGCGGACGACGCGCACCAGCGGGTGGCGGCGGTGGGGGCGATCGTGGTCCTCCTCGCGGTGGTGCTGAGGCTCGCGAGATTCTCGTGCGTGACGGTGAAGGACGGCACCTTCCAGGGCATGCCGTCGCCGTTCGGCGCGCTGACGGTCATCTCGATCGTGCTGCTGGAGCTGCCCTTCGTGGCGACGCTCCTGGCCATCGTCGGTGTCGCGTGGCTGATGGTGAGCCGCGTCGAGTACCCGAAGCCGCGGGGTCCCCTCGCGGGAGCGGTGCTCACCTGGATCGTCCTCGCGATGGGTCTCCTGGCGGCCTGGGCCTTCGACGCGCCCGGCGGCCAGCTCCTCCTCCAGACCGGCTGCGCCCTGCAGCTCGTCATGGGCGCGGTGATCCCCCTGTTCGCCACGGCCCGCCGGGTGAACAACTTCCGCGACAACCGGCGCGAGGCGCGGGCGACCCAGCTGCCCTGACGCTCCGCTCCAGCACTGACGGGTGTGGCCCGAGCCATCTGGCTCGGGCCACACCCGTTTCGCGTTCAAGGGCGTCGGGGGTTGGCCCTTGAGGGGTCAACTAGTCCGCGCGGGGGCCGAGTTGCTGGGGGTGGGGAGGTGGAGGACGGTGGAAGAGGGGGATTTCACCTCATTTGTTCCACACCATCGTCAGGAGACTGGTATGACCACATACAGAGAGCACAAGGTCAAGCACAAGTCATCGGTCCCGGCGACCAACGGCATGGAGATAGAACTGCCCGTCCGGGAGTATGACGGCACTCCTGGTAACGGGCACGCGCATGATCGCGAGCCGGTGCTGATGCTGCATGGCAGAAGCGTGCCGGCGCTGGCGGGCTTCGATCTCGCACCGGTGCCCGGCGGCGACGCCGACCGGTACAGCTGGGCACAGAAGCTGGCACAAGCCCACTTCGACGTCTTCATCATGGATCTACAGGGATCCGGTAGGTCACCCCGGCCGAACGTGATGGACGATCCGTGCAACACCAACCCGACGCAGCAGCAACCGGTTCTCGTCGACCACACAATCCCGGCGCCCTGCCCGCCCTGGTACAAGTCCGAGCTGGGCAATTCGGAGAGTGATCTCGCAGAGCTGGAGACCGTGGTCAAGTTCATCAAGAGCAAGGTGGGCCTGGGGAAGCCCATCCGTTTCGTCGGCTGGTCCGCGGCCTCGTTCGTCATGGGCCCCTACGCCCTCCAGCACCCCGACGACGTCGAGAGCCTGTTCCTGCTCGCCCCGATGTTCCCGCCGCGAGGACGGTGGTCGGGAAAGCCGGAAGAGCCCTTCGGACGCCCGCCGGGTGTCACGGCGCTGCCTGTGGGCAAGCCTGCCACCCAGTTCGGCTTCCCGATGCATGTCACCAGCAAGACCGGCTTCAAGAGGGCGCTGACCGGCACCCCCGCCCTGTGGGAGGCAGGCATCGACGAGCGTGCGTGGGCCGCCTGTATGGAGGACGACCCCGTCGGCAGCAAGTGGGGCCCACAGACGAACGGCGACTACGAGGGTGTCCTGCGGTACCGGAACACCTACTGGTGGGGCTGGAACAACAAGACCGCGGCGCTGGAGAAGGACGACAAGCACGTGCTCGGCGACAGGATTCCCGTGCTCATCCTCTACGGGGAACTGGACCGGACGGCCAACAGCCCGACGCCGATGCCCGACGACCTGTACTTCTCCGTTCCGGACCTCTACGCGGCCATCGGGCATGACCACACACTGATGTTCTGCTTCGAGGGGTCCAGCCACTCCCTGGTGTGGGAGACCACCGCCAAGGCCATCCATCACTTCTCGAAGCAGTGGTTCAAGCACGGCAAGGTGGAGGATCTCACCAGCGGCAAGTACTTCAGGGAGCTGGACGGCAACCTGGTCCCCCTGCCCTGATCCTCAGGCGAGAAAGTCCCGCGCGATCCCCTCGGCCACCCGCTCCAGGATCGGCCCCGGATCCGCGATGCACCGCTCCACGTCCGGCTCGACCTCCGTCAGGGGATACGCCCGGCGGATGCCGGCCCGGCCCAGGGCCTCCGGCGGCAGGGTCAGGCGGCCGCAGACCGCCACGACGTCCTTGCCGGCGGCGCGCGCGGCGGCGGCGACGCCGGCGGGGGCCTTGCCGTGGAGGGTCTGTTCGTCGAGGGAGCCCTCGCCGGTGATCACCAGGGTCGCCTTCTCCAGTGCCGCCGCGAAGCCGAGGACGTCGAGCATGACCTCGATGCCGGGGCGGAAGCGGGCGCCGAGGATCAGGGCGCCGTATCCGATGCCGCCGGCGGCGCCCGCGCCCGGGGCGAGGGCGTGCTCGGCGGCCCGTGCGCCGACCGTCTTCTCCAGGACCGCCGCGAAGTGCGCCAGGGCGGCGTCCAGCGCGGCCACGTCCGCCTCGCTCGCGCCCTTCTGCGGGCCGTACACGGCGGGGGCGCCCTTCGGCCCGGTGAGCGGGTTGTCCACGTCGCTCGCGAGGACGAAGTCGAGCGAGGCGAGGCGTTCGTCGAGGCCGGACAGGTCCGCCGTCGCCAGGTCGCGCAGGCCGCCGCCCCCGGGGCCGACGGGCTCGCCCGCCGCGTCCAGGAAGCGCGCGCCGAGCGCGGCGAGCATGCCCGCGCCGCCGTCCGTCGTGGCGCTGCCGCCGACGCCGAACACGATCGTGCGGGCGCCCGCGTCGAGCGCGGCCCGCAGCAGCTCCCCGGAGCCGTACGTGGAGGCCGTGAGCGGGGCGAAGACCCCGGCGGGCAGCCGTTGCAGGCCGCTGGCCTCGGCCATCTCGACGACGGCCGTGTCACCGCGCAGCGCGTACGCGGCGGTGACGGGCTCACCGAGGGGCCCGGCGACCCGTACCTCGCGGCGGTCGAAACCGGCCGCGATCGCCGCGGCCACCGTGCCGTCGCCGCCGTCGGCGACCGGCAGCGCCTCGACCGCCAGGCCGGGCAGGACCCGGCGCAGGCCCGCCGTGACCCGCTCGGCGACCTGGACGGCCGTCAGCGTGCCCTTGAACTTGTCCGCGGCGATCAGCACCCGCGGAACGGCCGTGTCCCTGTCGACAGCCGCGTCCCTGTCGACGGCCGGGTCCCCCACCGTTTCCGTGTCCGTGTCGATCCCGTCCACTGCGGCGTTCGCCACCTCGCGTTCCCCTCGCTCATCGGGCCTTGCGCACGTCAAGGCAGTCGCGCCGCTGCGACCCTAACCGCCCCGGCCCCCGTACGTCATGCCCCGTCCCGCCCACCGAACACCGTGCGCGGCGGTGTCGCACGGGCCGACGGGCCCCGAAGCGGGTAGACCTCCACCATGACGCCCACCACCGCCACGCCCCGCACGCCCCCTGTGGGCGCCGTGCTCGCCGACCGGGTCCTCGGGGGCTGGCTCGGCCGGATCGCGGGGAACATGCTCGGGAAGCCCGTCGAACAGGGGGAGGTGTGGACACGGGAGCGCATCGACCGCTATCTGCGGCAGGCCGGGGCGCTGCCGCTCACCGACTACCTCCCGGAGCCGGCCACCGAGGTCGACCGCCGGGCGCTGCGGCCGGAGTGGCGCAGTTGTGTACGCGGCCGGATCCGCGGCAGCTGCCGTGACGACGACATCGACTACGCGATCCTCGGACTCCACCTGCTGGAGACGCACGGCTTCGGCTTCAGCACCGAGCAGGTCGGCGACCTGTGGCTGCTGCGGCTGCCGTATCTGCAGACGTTCACGGCGGAGCGGGCGGCCTACCGCAACCTCGCCCAGGGGCTGAGGCCGCCGCTGACCGCCACGTACGACAACCCGTACCAGGAGTGGATCGGCGCCCTCATCCGCGCCGATGTCTTCGGCTGGACCTCCCCGGGCCTGCCCCGGCGCGCGGCCTCGCTGGCCCGGCGCGACGCGGTGCTGTCGCACACCGGCAACGGGGTGTACGGCGCGCAGTGGGCGGCGGCGCTGATCGCGGCGGCGTTCACGGCGCCGGGGGCGCGGGCGGCGGTGGAGGAGGCGCTGGCGGTGATCCCGGCGAGCAGCCGCCTCGCCCGGACCGTGCGGCGGGTGGTGTCGCTGTACGACGCCGGGCTGGGCTGGGAGGAGACGCTCACGACGGTGGGTGAGGAGACGGCGGGCGCGGGCTGGATCCATGTGGTGCCGAACGCCGCCGTCCTCACCGCCGGGCTGCTGTACGGCGAGGGCGACTTCACCCGGACGATCGCGCTGACCGTCCGGGGCGGGCTGGACACCGACTCGAACGGGGCCACGGCCGGTTCGGTGGCGGGCGTGCTGTGCGGGGCCGCCGCGATCCCGGGCCGGTGGAAGGACCCGCTGGAGGACACCGTGCGCAGCGCCGTGTTCGGCTTCGACGGGGTGCGCGTCAGCGAACTCGCGGAGCGCACGGTGCGGTTGGCGGAGGCCTCAGGCCACTGAGCGCCGGTCGGTCCCGCCCCGAGCGCCGATTTCGCGCCCTTCGGGAGCCGTCTACGCTTCCTGGATGACCACTTCGGACTTCGCCGCGTATCTCGCGAGCCTGCCCCGTGTCTTCGCCGGTGCCGCCGCGCTCTTCCGGGACGCCGAGGGGCGCGTGCTGCTCGTCGAGCCCAACTACCGTGAGGGATGGGCGCTTCCGGGCGGCACGATCGAGTCGGACGACGGCGAGACCCCGAGGCAGGGCGCGCGGCGCGAGACCCTGGAGGAGATCGGGCTGGACGTCGCGCTCGGGCCGCTGCTGGCCGTGGACTGGGTGCGGTGGCCGGGGCGGCCGCCGCTGGTGGCGTACGTGTACGACGGCGGGGTGCTCGGCGAGGAGGAGCTGAAGCGGATCCGGCTGCAGGAGGAGGAGCTGCTGTCGTGGCGCCTCGTCCCGCGCGCCGAGCTGACCGACCACCTCCTGGGGCCCCTCGGCCTGCGGGTGCTCGCCGCCCTCGACGCGCTCGCGGACGGCACGGGTACGGTCGAGCTGGAGAACGGCGAGCGGGTGGCCTGACCGTCGAAGATCGGCCACCGAGTGGGTCATTGGGTGCTGCCCTCCATTGACAGGAGTCAGCTGACATCACGTCAACTCACCTTGTACGGAACGTGAAATGAGTGCGCCCTTCACTTAATAGAAGTTTAAAGCGCTGGCTGAAAACGCTGCCCGTTCGTCACTTCAGCATCTAGGCTGACTTCAACCCCGACCGAGCGATCCCGCCCCGTTGCCTCGCTCAGGAACCGGGGCAGCACTCGGGACACCCGTGACCGGCGGCCCGTGCGCGGGCCGTGGCTGCGGAGATCCGGAGCCCCTGGGGGAACGGTCACCGGGAGCCGCCCGGAGCAGTCGGTCTCCCCCCACCTGCGGGCCGTTTTCCGCCCGTCATCACCGAACAGGCAGCTGAGGTCATGGAACCACTGGGCTCAGACGATCCCGAGGAGCTAGGTCCCTACCGTCTCGTGGCACGGCTCGGCGCAGGCGGGATGGGACGGGTCTATCTGGCGCGCTCCCCGGAGGGGCGGACCGTCGCGGTCAAGGCCATCCGTCCCGAGCTGATGGGGGACAAGAACTTCCGCATCCGCTTCCGCCGGGAGGTGGAGGCCGCCGGCGCCGTCGGCGGCAGATACACCGCGCCCGTGGTGGACGCCGACCCGGAGGGCCCCATCCCCTGGCTGGCCACCGACTACATCGCCGGTCCCACCCTGGCCGAGGCGGTCGCCGCGCACGGCCCGCTGCCGGTGGAGTCGGTGCTGGTGCTGGGCGCCGGTATCGCCGAGGCGCTGATCTCGGTCCAGGCCGCCGGGCTGGTGCACCGCGACCTCAAGCCGTCCAACGTGCTGCTCGCCGCCGACGGCCCGCGCGTCATCGACTTCGGCATCGTCCGGGCGAGCGACGGCTACGACCTCACCCGGTCCGGCGCCCTGTTCGGCTCCTTCGAGTACATGTGCCCCGAGCAGGCCACGGGCGAGCCGCTCGGCCCCGAGGGGGACGTCTTCTCGCTGGGCTCGGTGCTCACCTTCGCCGCCGCCGGGCACGCGCCCTTCAGCGGCACCGCGGCGGCCACGCTCCTCTACCAGGTCGTGCACAGCGCCCCCGACCTGACGGGTGTGCCCGAGCCGCTGGACAAGATCATCAGCCTCTGTCTCACCAAGGACCCCCGGCTGCGGATCACCCCGGACAAGCTGGCCGCCGCCTGCGCGCCCGGGGGTGTGGAGCAGCTGACGGGCGACGGCTGGCTGCCCCCGTCGGTGACCTCTTCGATCGCGCTCCGCGCGGCGGCGGTGAAGACCCTGGACACCATGCCGTACACCGAGGCCGCGTTCCCCTCCGCCGGCCCCGGTCCCGCGCCGGACCCGTACGGCCGGGGCCCGTCCGCCCAGGGCCGCGACGAGGGCCGGGCGGCCCGGGACCAGGGCCGGGCCGCGTACGACTTCCAGCAGGAACGTGCCTTCAGCACCCCGGGGCAGGATCCGGCCGACCGTGCCCCGCAGCCGGACCGGGCGGGGCAGGACGGGCGGCCGGGCCGGGCCGCGTACGACTTCGAGCAGGACCGCGCGTCCCACGCCGCCACGACCCCGGCGGCGTGCGCGTCCGACCGTCCCCACGACGGCTCCGGGCGCCCGGACCACCGGGCCCGTCCGGCCGAGGCGGCGCCGCCTGCCCCGACCAGCGCCGAGACGCCGGGAGCCGGGTCCGGCGCCCCCGCGGAGCCCTATTCCGCGCCCGAGGAGCCGCAGCCGTACCGCCCCGGCTCCACCGGCCATCGCCGTGCCGTACGGCGGCCGGGGCCGTCCCGGCGTACGGTCCTCACCGCGTCGGCGGGCGCCGTCACCGCGGCCGCCGTCGGCGCCGCCGTGGTGCTCGGCCGGCGCGGCCATCCGGCCGCACGGTCCACGGAGCCCGCGGGTCCGGCCCCGAAGCCGCTGTGGATGTACCGCGGCGGCCCGCTGCTGCAGGCACCCGCCGTGTTCCACGACGGCACGGCCCTGCTGAAGTCCCGCCCGGGTGACCTGCTCTGCCTCGACCTGCGGGACGGCACCCGGCCGAAGTGGGTCTACGAAGGCATCAGCCAGTCGCCCACCCCGCCCGTGCTGGCCTTCGGCTCCGCGGTCGCGCTCGGCGAGGGGGCGACGGTGATCGGGGTCGACCCGGTCGACGGAACGGAACGTTTCACCATCGACTTCGGGCCGGACTTCCGGTTCAACACCCTGCTCGGCGTCAACGACGACCGGGGCGTCTCCGTCATCGGTGTGCGGCTGGAGCGGGAGTCCGACCAACAGGGCGTCGCGACGTCCACGGACACGGTGTTCGGTGTCGACCTCGCGACCCGCCGCGCCGAGGTCATCCCCATCAGCCCCGAGGACGTCGGTGTCCGGCTGGCGCCGGTCATCCTCCCCGGGTACTTCGTCTACGCCGACGGCCTGCGCAACATCACCGTCCGCGACACCGAGGGCTCCGGCGTCCTGTGGCGCCACCCCGTCGGCTACGACCTCCGGCCGGGTCTCGCCGTGCTCAACCGGACGGTGTTCGCCATCGGCGAGGAGCTGGAGGCCCTGGACCTCACCACCGGCGCACCCCGCTGGCGGGTGAAGCCGGAGCGCGGCATGTTCGCCTCCCTCGGCGGCTACGGCAACACGGTCTACGTCACCGGCACGGACCCCGCCGGTGTGTACGCCTTCAACGCCGGGACCGGCGCCCGCCGTTGGTTCTGCCCCACCCCGCGCCTCGACATCGACCAGCCCGTCACCGCGGGCCCCGACGCCGTCTATGTCTGCGCCTACCAGAACAAGAACGGCTTCTACGCGATCGACGCCGCCAAGGGCGGACTCCTGTGGAACTTCACCGACGGTGTGGAGACCGGCGTCAACGACTGGCAGCTCGCCTGCGACCGCAGCGGCGTCCTGGTCGCCCAGCACTACGACCGCACCTACGGCCTGCCGGCCCCCTGACCCCACCGCCGCCCGCCACGACACCGATATCCACTCGCCCCGGCCGAACGGCCGACCTACGCTCACCCCATGAACAAGCCGCTGGTCGCCATCCTCAGTGGAGCGGGCATCTCCACCGACTCCGGCATCCCCGACTACCGAGGCCCGAACGGGCTGTGGCGGCGGGATCCGGAGGCCGAGAAGCTGGTGACGTACGACTACTACATGGGCGATCCGGAGATCCGCCGGCGCTCGTGGCAGATGCGGCGGCGGAACCGCACGCTGAAGGCGGAGCCGAACGTGGCGCACCGGGCGGTGGCCGAGCTGGAGCGGTCCGGGGTGCCGGTGCGGGTGATCACCCAGAACGTGGACGGGCTGCACCAGCTCGCCGGGATGCCGGCCCGCAAGGTCCTCGAACTCCACGGCAGCGCACGCTCCGTGGTGTGCGTGAAGTGCCATGCCCGAGGGCCGATGGAGGACGCCCTCGCCCGGGTCGAGGCCGGCGAGGACGATCCGCCCTGTCTGAAGTGCGGCGGTGTGCTGAAGTCCGCCACGGTGATGTTCGGCGAGCGCCTCGATCCGGTGGTCCTCGGCGAGGCCGTCGCGATCACCAAGGCCTGCCAGGTCTTCATCGCGGTCGGCTCCAGCCTCCAGGTCCAGCCCGCCGCCGGCCTCGCCGGTGTCGCCGCCGACCACGGCGCCCGTCTGATCATCGTCAACGCCGAACCGACCCCGTACGACGACCGGGCGGACGAGGTCGTACGGGAGCCGATCGGGACGGCGCTGCCGGAGGTGCTGCGGGGGCTCGGCGCCGCGAGCGCCTGACGGCCGGGGGCGTGCGTCTCAGAAGAGGGCCGCCCCCTGCTCACCCCGTTCGAAGTCCAGCAGGCGCCGCTTGCGCTCCGTCCCGCCGCCATAGCCGGTGAGGCTGCCGTCGGAGCCGACCACGCGGTGGCAGGGGACGATGATGCCGACGGGGTTCCTGCCGTTGGCCAGACCGACCGCGCGGGACGCCTTGGGGTTGCCGAGCGCGTCCGCGAGGGCGCCGTACGAGCGGGTCTCGCCGTAGGGGATCCGGACAAGCTGTTCCCAGACGGTGCGCTGGAACGGGGTGCCGTGCAGCCGGAGTTCGACGGTGAACTCCGTCAACTCGCCCGCGAAGTAAGCCTTCAGCTGTTCCTCCGTCTCCGCGAAGAGCGTGTCGTCGCGTCCGCCGAAGTTCTCCTCCGGCGGGCGGTGGCGCTGCTCGGTCATGTACAGCCCGCACAGGACGCCTTCGTCGGCGACGAGGGTGAGCGGGCCGTAGGGGCTGTCGACGACTGTGTGGTGCTTCATGCCGTGTCCTTCAACTGGTTCATGCGGGGAGGAAGTTGATCGGGTGACTGTCCGTCGCCCACAGATACTGGACCGCGTACGCCCGCCAGGGCCGCCAGGCCCCCGCGCGGGCCGTGAGGGCGGCCGGGGTGGACGGCAGGCCCAACTCCCGTGCGGCGCGCCGGACTCCGAGGTCACTGGGCAGGAAGGCGTCGGGGTCGCCGAGGGCGCGCATGGCAATGACGTCCACAGTCCATGGGCCGAACCCGGGGAGGGCGAGCAGCCGGGCCCGCGTCTGCGCCCAGTCGCTGTCGACTCCCAAGTGCAGTTCCCCTTCGGCGAGTTGCCGTACGAGGGTGGTGAAGGTGGTCCGGCGGGTGCGGGGCATCGCGAGGGTCTCGGGGTCGACGGCCGCCAGCGCCTCGGCGGACGGGAAGAGGTGGGTGAGGCCTCCCTCGGGGTCGTCGACGGCCTCGCCGTGCGCGACGACCAGCCGGGCCGCGTGCGTTCGGGCGGCGGCCGTGGACACCTGCTGGCCGAGCACCGCCCGTACGGCGAACTCGGCCTCGTCGACGGTACGCGGCACCCGGCGCCCCGGCGCCTTGTCCACCAGCGGCGCGAGCACGGGGTCGGTGCGCAGCTGCTCGTCGACGGCGACCGGGTCGGCGTCCAGGTCGAGCATGCGGCGGCAGCGGCTGATGGCGACGGGCAGATCCCGCAGATCGCCGAGGGTGAGGCGGCAGGCGATGTGGTCGGGCCGCGGCGTGAGGCCCACGATGCCACTGCCGTACGGCAGCCGGAGCGTGCGCCGGTAGCTGCCCGCGCGCCACTCCTCCACCCCGGGTACGGCGGTCGCGGCGAGGTGGCCGAAGAGGTTGTCGGGGTTCAGCGGGGCCCGGAACGGCAGCCGGAGGCTCAACACCCCTGAGGTGCCCGGGGAGTCGGAGCGCTGCCGGGCCGACCGGGTGGCCCGCTCGCGCAGTTCGCCGGGCGCCAGGGCGAAGACCTCCCGCACGGTGTCGTTGAACGTACGGATCGACCCGAACCCGGCGGCGAACGCGATCTCCGCCATCGGCAGCGCGGTCGTCTCGATCAACAGCCGTGCGGTCTGCGCCCGCCCGGCCCGGGCGAGCGCCAGCGGCCCCGCGCCCAGCTCGGCGAGCAGCTGCCGTTCGATCTGCCGGGTGCTGTAGCCGAGCCGCCGCGCGAGTCCCGGCACGCCCTCCCGGTCCACCACCCCGTCGCCCATGAGCCGCATCGCCCGCGCCACGAGGTCCGCCCGCCGGTCCCACTCCGGCGACCCCGGGCTCGTGTCCGGCCGGCACCGCTTGCAGGCCCGGAACCCGGCCTGCTGACAGGCCGCCGCGCTCGGGTAGAACGTCATGTTCTCCACCTTCGGCGGCACCACCGGGCAACTGGGCCGGCAGTAGATCCGGGTGGTCACCACGGCCGTGAAGAACCACCCGTCGAACCGCGCGTCCTTCGACCGCACGGCCCGCACACACCGCTCCGTGTCCCTGTACATCCCGTTCCGCATGCCTCAAGCATCGGGGACGGGGAGGGAGAGGGCTGGCGAGAATCCGACATCAGCGTGGGGCGACCTGCGAGCGCCGGAAGCCCCCGTCCCCCTCAGGGGCGCGGGGAACTGCGCGACCAGCCACGACGAGCCCGCAGCCGCCCACCCGCAGTCACCCACTGCCCCTTAGGCGCGCGCGGCCCGGACCCACGCCCCCTCCCGCAACAACCGCAGCCCATTGAGCCCCACCAACACCGTCGACCCCTCATGCCCCGCCACCCCGAGGGGCAACGGCAGATGCCCGACCAGGTCCCACACCACCAGCACCGCGATGCACACCCCCGCGATCACCAGGTTCTGCACCACCAGCCGCCGAGCCGCCCGCGACAACCGCACCACCGCCGGAATCGCCGCCAACTCGTCCCGCACCACCACCGCGTCCGCCGTCTCCAGCGCGAGATCGGACCCGGCGCGCCCCATCGCCACGCCGGAGTGCGCGGCGGCGAGCGCGGGCGCGTCGTTGACCCCGTCCCCCACGAACAGCACCTTCCGGCCGCCGTCCTGAAGCTCCCGTACAGCCTCCACCTTGCCCTCCGGCAGCAGCCCGGCCCGGACGTCGGCGATCCCGGTGTCCGCCGCCACCCGGGCCGCGGCCGACGCGTTGTCCCCGGTCAGCAGGACCGGTGCCGTCCCGGTCACGGCGGCGAGGGCCGCCACCGCGGCGGGCGCGTCGTGCCGCGGACGGTCGGCCAGGGCGAGCGTCCCGACGGGGACCCCGTCCCGCTCGACGAGCACGACGGTGCCGTTGGCGGCCTCCGGGCCAGAGCCGTCCCCGTACTCCCCCGGCCGCCCCACCGTCACCACGCGCCCCTCGACGGTCGCCCGTACGCCGCGCCCGGGCAGGGCCGCGAAGTCCTCGGCGGTGCCGACCCGCAGCCCCCGGGCTCCGGCGGCGGCCACCACGGCCCGGGCCAGCGGATGCTCGCTCGGGTACTCGGCGGCCGCGGCCAGCGCGAGCAGCCCGTCCTCGTCGAGCCCGGCGCCCGGCAGCGGTCGTACGGCGGTGACCTCGGGCGTGCCCTCCGTGAGGGTGCCGGTCTTGTCGAGCGCGGCGATGTCGATCTCGCCCAGGCGTTCCATCGCGACGGCGGACTTCACGAGGACACCGTGGCGGCCGGCGTTGGCGATGGCGGAGAGCAGCGGCGGCATGGTGGCGAGGACGACCGCGCAGGGCGAGGCCACGATCATGAAGGTCATCGCGCGGAGCAGCGCGGCCGTGAGGTCCTCGCCGAGGGCCAGGGGGATGCCGAAGACGGCGAGGGTGGCGACGACGACGCCGACGGCGTACCGCTGTTCGACCTTCTCGATGAACAGCTGGGTCGGTGCCTTGGTGCGGGAGGCCTCCTCGACGAGGCTCACGATGCGGGCGATCACGGAGTCGGCGGGGTCGCGGGTGACGCGGACGCGCAGCGCACCCGTGCCGTTGAGGGTGCCCGCGAATACCTCGTCGCCGGGTGCCTTGGGGACGGGCAGCGGTTCGCCGGTGATGGTGGCCTGGTCGGCCTCGCTCTCCCCTTCCAGCACCTGTCCGTCGGCGCCGATGCGCTCACCGGGGCGGACCAGCACCGTGTCCCCGACGGCGAGTTCGCCGGTCGGCACGGTCTCCTCGGCGGAGCCGTCCGCCGGCAGCCGGGTGGCCGTGGTGGGCGCGAGATCGAGGAGGCCGCGTACGGAGTCGGCGGTGCGGGCGGTGGCCAGGGCCTCCAGGGCGCCGGAGGTGGCGAAGATGACGATCAGCAGGGCGCCGTCGAGGACCTGGCCGATCGCGGCCGCGCCCAGCGCCGCGACGATCATCAGCAGATCGACGTCGAGGCTCTTCTCGCGCAGCGCCCGCAGTCCTTCGAGGGCGGGTTCCCAGCCGCCGGCCGCGTAGGCGAGCACGTAGAGCGGGCCGTGGAGCCAGGCGGAGGCTCCGGCCAGGTCCAGCGGGAACGCGAGCAGGAAGGCGACGGTCGAGATCAGCGCCCAGCGGGCCTCGGGCAGGGCGAGGACGCGGGTACGGCGGCGGGCGGCCGTCGGCGCGGACGTACGGCGGGCCGGTGACGGGGCAAGGGTGGCAGACACGCGGCACACCATACAGGAACACATGAAGACTCATTCATGCCTTCATGTGCGATGAGTAAGATACTCGCCATGGGTCATGGAGCCGTCACCTCAGCGCAGGACGCCACGCAGGCCGCCGCCGCTCGGGTGCGCCTGGACGCGGCCAACGTCGCCAAGGTGGCCACCACCCTCCAGGCCCTCTCCACGCCGTCCCGGCTGCTGATCCTGGCCCGGTTGCGCGAAGGCCCGCTCCCGGCGACCGAGTTGGCCGCCGAGGTCGGGATGGAGCAGTCCGCCTGCTCCCACCAGCTGCGCCTGCTGCGCAACCTCGGCCTGGTCGTGGGCGAGCGGCGGGGGCGTTCGGTGGTGTACGCGCTGCACGACCACCATGTCGCCGAGCTGCTGGACCAGGCCGTCTACCACGTGGAGCACCTGAGGCTGGGCCTCAGCGACGCGCCGGACGGGGACTGAGGGCCCGCCGCCGGGCGGAGCCCGGGATCAGGTCGTGGGGACCGCCGGCAGCGTCACCGCCGGCAGGCCGCCGAGCAGACCGCCGAGCAGACCGCCTACCAGCCCGGTGACCAGGCCGAGGACCGGCTGCAGGAGGCCGGTGACGACTCCGAGGACCGGGGCGAGCAGACCCGTCACCGCGCCGAGTACGGCGCCCAGGTCGAGCGAGGTCAGCGCCTTGAGCAGGGCGTCGACGGCGGCCTGGAGCGCGGCCAGCAGATCCGCGACCGGGTCGGCCGCGGCGACCGTGCGGTCGGTGCCGGCCGGGGCCGCCGCCTCCAGCTTCTGGAGCCGCTGCTGCACGGTGGCGTTGGCGGCCCGCAGGGCCTTGACGTGCCGGGCCGCCTCGGCCGCGTCGAGCCGGTCGCCGTCCAGCTTGGTGATGGCCCTCAACTCGCCCAGCAGCGGGGCGAGTACGTTGTTCTGATCCATGCGGTCGAGCAGGTCCAGCTGGTTGAGCAGCAGGTCCGTGTCGGTCGCGGGGAGCGTGGTCCCGGTCGTGCCGGTCTCCGTGGCCGTGTCCGCGGCGGGGTCCGTCACCGTCTCCGTGACCGTCTCTGTGACGGTCTCCGTGACGGTCTCCGTGGCCGTGTCGGTCTCGGCGTCGAGGTCCGCCAGCAGATCGTCCATGTCGCGTTCGATCTGGGCGAGGAGCGCCTCCATGTCGGCGATCTCCTTGTCGACGATGGCGTCCGCCTCGGCCTCCTCCTTCTCCAGGAGCGCGTCGATCTCCGCGTCCAACGCGTCGAAGAAGGCGTCCAGATCGGGTTCGGGGACCGCTGCGGTCCTCGCGGCGGCGTGGTTTGAGGCGGTGCGGCCCGCGTCGACGGCCGCGGTGGCGGAGCCGACCGGGCCGAGGACCAGTGCCCCGCAGACCAGGGGCGACAGCAGAAGGGCACGGGAGACGAGGGCGCGCATGCATGTTCCTTTCGAAGGAGCAGTCCTTGCGCTCACCGTGAAAGCCACCACGACCCGCCGCAACCGATCACCAGCCCGGCGCCCGTGCCGCCGACCGGCCGCGCCTACGACCCTGACCAGCGTGTTTCTCCGTGCGCTCCGTTCCGTACGACTCCGTTCGACAGGCCCCGACCGTTCGTCCGTCAGAGTGCGGACCATCAGCCGGACCATCAGCCGGACCGTCAGCCGGGCCGTGAGCCGGGCCGTCGGCCGGGCCCTCAGCCCGCCTGTTCGGCGAACGCCGCGTAGGCCTCGTCGTCGAACAGGACGAATCTGACCTCCTCGACCGAGGTCTCCGTCGTGCGGACTGTTTCGACGGCGATGCGGGCGGCGTCGCGCATCGGCCAGCCGTAGATGCCGGCGGAGACGGCCGGGAAGGCGACCGTGCGGGCGCCCAACTCGTCGGCGACGCGCAGGGATTCGCGGTAGCAGGAGACGAGGAGGGCGGAGCGGTCGAGGCTCTGGCTGTGGACGGGGCCGACCGTGTGGATGACCCAGCGCGCGTCCAGGTCACCCGCGGTGGTGGCGACCGCCTGGCCGGTGGGGAGGCCCTTGCCGTAGTGCGAGGCTCGGAGCTTGCGGCAGTCGGCGAGGATGGCGGGGCCGCCGCGCCGGTGGATCGCGCCGTCCACTCCTCCCCCGCCGAGGAGGGAGGAGTTCGCGGCGTTGACGATGGCGTCGACGGACTGCTCGGTGATGTCGCCCCGGACGAGGGTGATGGTGGTCATGCCCGCCTCTATATCAGCCGACGGGGAGGGCCGGCCCGCCCTTGTCCATGGGCCGACGGAACCGGCCGACGGAACCGGTCGGCCTCCGGGCGGCGGGTCGGTTCCGTTCGGCCCGTGGCGCCGCGCGGGCTACCAGCTCACCGGCAGCGACCGTACGCCGTGGATCGTGCTCATCGTCAGGGCGAAGTCCTCCGGGGGTGCGGTCAGGTGGAGGCCGGGGAGGCGGTCGAAGAGGGCGGGGAGGCCGATCTGGAGTTCCGCGCGGGCGAGGGACTGGCCGATGCACTGGTGCAGTCCGTGGCCGAAGGCGAGATGGCCGGAGGTGGCGCGGCGGACGTCCAGGGTGTCGGGGTCGGGGCCGGGGTCGGTGAAGACGGACGGGTCGCGGTTGGCTGCCTGGACCGCCACGATCACGCCCTCGCCCGCGCGGATGCGGACGCCCGCGACCTCCACGTCCTCGGTGGCCTGCCGCCGCAGCCCCGAGTGCGCGACGGTCAGATGACGCAGGAGTTCCTCGACCGCGCCGGGCCACAGGGCGGGGTCCGCGCGCAGGGCGGCGAGTTGTGCGGGGTGGCGCAGCAGGTCCACGACCCCGAGCGGGAACATGTTCGCGGTCGTCTCATGGCCCGCCACCAGCAGCAGCGAGGCGATGCCGACAACCTCGGCCGCGCTCACCTCGCCGGTCGCCACCCGGTCCCGGGCGAGACGGGAGAGGAGATCGTCGGCGGGCTCCCGGGGCCGCCGCGCGAGCAGGTCGCCCAGGTAGGTGTGCGGGGCCTTGCGGGCGGCGACCATCTCCTCCGGCCCCGAAACGAGACTGCTGAACGCCCTCGCCTGCCGCTACAAGAAGTCATGGTCCTCGTACGGCACCCCGAGCAACTCACAGATGACGAGGGAGGGCAGCGGCAGGGCGTACGACTCGACGAGGTCGGCGTGCGGGGCGGGGGTGAAAGCCGGGGCGGGCGTGGAAGCCGGGGCGGGCGTCGCCGTACGGCTTCCGGCCGTCACGCCGGCCCCACTCGCCGCGCTGGCTCCGGTCACCTCGCCGGTGCCGCTCGACCCGAAGCCCCCGGTCGCCGCGCCGGTCCCGGATGCGGTGCCGGTGCCGGTCGAGGCCCCGGCTGCCGTCACCGCGCCCGTCCCGCTCGGCCCGACGGCCCCGGGCGCCGTGCCACTCCGCGTCGGCCCGAAGCTGCCGGTCGGCCCGAAGCTGCCGGTCGGCCCGAAGCTCCCGGATGCCGCGCCGGGCCCGCTCGGCCCGACGCTCCCGGTCGGCGCCCCGGCACCGGGCGCCATGCCGGGCCCAGATGCCCTGCCAGTGCCGGTCGAGGACCCGGCTGTCGTCGCCGCGCCCGTCCCGCTCGGCCCGACGGCCTCGGGCACGCCACTCCGCGTACTCGGGCGACGGGTCGAGCAGCGGGCGCAGGGTGGGAAGGGGAGGGTGGGTCGTCACGCGGGCAGCTCCTCGTCGTCCCGCCCCGCGAGGCGCAGCAGCAGCGACTTGATCTCCGTGGCGGCGTACGCCTCACGGGCCGGCTCGGCCGCGGAGCAGAGCAGGACGGGGCCGTCGTCGGGGTCGGCGGGGAGGCGGCCGTGGCTGCCGCTGACACCGGCCGGGTCGAGCGGGACCGTGCTGATGCGGTAGCGGAAGCCCAGCTTCTTGCGGGCGACCTGGCCGACCGCGCGGAGCTTCACCGCGGGGACGGTCTCGTCGTAGAGCAGCTCGGCGGGGTCGTAGCCGGGCTTGCGGTGGATCTCGACCTGGCGGGCGAAGTCGGGGGCGCGCTCGTCGTCGAGCCAGTAGTAGTACGTGAACCAGGCGTCGGGGTCGGCGACCGCGACGAGTTCGCCGGAGCGTTCGTGGTCCAGGCTGTGGGCCGCCTTGCCCTCGGCGTCCAACACCTGCTCCACGCCGTCGAGTTCGGCCAGGATCTTGGCGACGTCCGCCGTGTCGGCCGCGTCGCGTACGTAGACGTGGGCGATCTGGTGGTCGGCGACGGCGAAGGCCCGGGAGGTCCAGGGGTCGAGGTACTCCATGCCGTCCTGGGCGTGGACTTCGAGGAGGCCGGCGCGGCGCAGGGCCCGGTTGATGTCGACCGGGCGGGAGACGGGGGTGATGCCGTACTCGCTGAGCGCGACCACCGTGGCACCGGCCTGCAGAAAGTGCTCGATCAACGGGCTTAGCGCCTCGTCGAGTTGGCGGGCGGCCCGGATCGTGGCGGCCGAGTCGGGGCCGGATCGCTGGGGCTCGTAGTCGAGTTGGGGGATGTAGACGAGGGTGAGGTCGGGGTCGTGCTCGTCGAAGACCTGACGGGCGGCGCCCAGGATCCACTGGGTGGAGGGCATGCCGGCGTTGGGACCCCAGTAGGTGAACAGGGGGAACGGGCCCAGCCGGTCGGTGAGTTCGTCGTGCAGGGAGGGCGGCCAGGTGTAGCAGTCGGGTTCCTTGCGGCCGTCGGAGTAGTAGACGGGGCGGGGGGTGACGGTGAGGTCGACGTCCGCGCCCATCGCGTACCACCAGCAGATGTTGGCGACCTTGTAGTCGGGGTCGGACCTGCGGGCGGTCTCCCAGATCTTCTCGCCGCCGACGAGCGCGTTGTGCTGGCGCCAGAGCAGCACCTCGCCGAGGTCCCGGAAGTACCAGCCGTTGGCGACGGCCCCGTGCCCGGACGGGGGTTCGCCGGTGAGGAACGTGGACTGGACCGTGCAGGTCACGGCGGGCAGCACCGGGTCGAGGCGGGCCCGGAAGCCGCGCTCGCCGAGGGCGGCCACGGCGGGCATGTGCCGGAGCAGCCTGGGGGTGAGGCCGACGATGTCGAGGACGACGAGCCGTTGCGCGGGGGTGGTGCTCACTGGTGGTCCTCCTTGAGGCCGAGGCCGGTCAACCGGGCGCGGGCCCAGGCGAGTTCGGCGGCGATGCCGCCGGGCAGGTCGGTGGGGGGTTCGGGGAGGACGGACCAGGTGTAGGTCTCGACCTCGATGTGGTCGCAGTCGGCCGAGGCCCCGCCGAGCAGCCCGGCCAGGACCTGGCTCAGCTGGTCCGCGGTGGTGCGCAGCGGCGGTTCGGGGTCCGCGTGCAGCGGGGCGTGGAAGTGCACCCTCCAGGGCCCGGCATCGGTGGGCAGCCCCCCGTCCAGCGCGTCCGGAAGGTCATCGACACCCTGTACGCCCGGCTCCATCCCCACCTCCGGGCGCCCCCATACATCCAGGCCCGCCCCCACCTCCGGGCGCCCCCGCACGTCCAGGCCCGCCCACGCGTCCGTGCGCCCGCGCACCTCCGGGCCCTTCCCCCCGTCCAGACGCTCACGGACCCCCGGGCCCCTCCCCCCGCCCAGACGCTCCCACGCCCCCGGGCCCTCCGGCTCCCGTGCAGGCGGCGGCGTCGAGGCGGGCCTTGACGTCGGGGTTGACGAACGGGCCGCCCTCCCCCCGGCGTCCTCCCAACCAACCGCCGCCCGACTCTCCGCGTCCCCGCGCCCCTCCGCGAAACGCACCCCCCGAGCCTCCGCATCCCCCCGCCCCACAGCCGTACGCGTCTGATGCAGAAACCGTGGCTCCGCGAGGCGGCGCAGGGCCGCGCGGGCGGCGGGGTCGGACGGGTCGGTGGCCTCGATCGCGCAGGAGGCCTGGAGTTTGACGACGGGGAGTCCGGCGTCGGCGAGGCGGCGCAGTGCCGCGCCGGGCTCCTCGAACTGTACGGCGAGATGGCAGGCGTCGAGGCACACGCCGAGCCGCTCGGGGTCGAGGCCGCGCAGCTCCCGTACGGCCTGGGCGGTGGTCTCCACGACACAGCCCGGCTCCGGTTCGAAGCCGACGCGGATACGGCGGCCGGTGTCCGACTCGATCGCGGCGAGCCCGGCGGTGAGCCGGTCCAGGGCGCGGCGGGCGGTGTCGGCGCGGTCCACCGGCCAGGGGGTGCGCCAGGCCAGCGGCAGGGTGGAGACGCTGCCGCGCTCGGCGTCGTCCGGGAGGAGCGCGGCGAGGACACGGGCGCAGTCGAGGGTGTGGCTCAGCCGGGCCTCGTCGGCCCAGTCGGGGAGGTAGACGTCCTTCTTGACCACCTCGCGGTGGAACCCGGCGTACGGGAAGGCGTTGAGGGTGACCGTCTCCAGTCCCCGTGCGGCGAGTTCGCCCTTGAGGCGCTTCAACTCACCGGGTTCAGCGACCAGTTGTGTGACGACATCGCGGGCGAGCCAGAGTCCGATGCCGAGCCGGTCGACGCCGAGGCGCTCGCGCACCGGTTCGGTGTAGGTGGCGAGTTGGGCGAGGACGCCGTCGAGGTCCTCCGCCTGGTGGACGTTGCTGCAGTAGCCGAGATGGACGGCGGTGCCGTCCGGGTGCCGGAAGCGCATGGCGGCCGCCTCACTCCCCGCCGCGGCGGACGGAGTTGCCCTGGAAGCTCGACGCCTCGTCCGGTTTGGGTTCGTCGAGGTCCAGCCGTCCGCTCTGCCCGTAGAAGGCGACGGGGTTGCGCCACAGCACGCGGTCCACGGCGTCGTCGTCGAAGCCGCCGGCGAGCATGGCGTCGGCGGTCTTCCGGGTCTTGAGCGGGTCCGAACGGCCCCAGTCCGCCGCCGAGTTGACAAAGACGCGGTCCGTGCCGTGCGAGCGGAGGATGGTCACCATGCGGTCCTCGCTCATCTTGGTCTTCGGGTAGATGGAGAACCCTGCCCAGCAGCCGCTGTCGAGGACCATGCCGACGGTCAGCTCGTTGAGGTGGTCGAGGACGACGAGTTCGGGGGCGATGCCCGACTCCCGTACGACGTCCAGGGTGCGGCGGGTGCCGGTGGCCTTGTCGCGATGCGGGGTGTGCACGAGGGCGGGCAGCTCGTGCTCGATCGCCAGCTGCAGCTGGAGCGCGAGCGCCTCGTCCTCCTCCGGCGTCATGGAGTCGTAGCCGATCTCGCCGACGGCGACCACCCGGTCCTTGGCGAGGTAGCGCGGCAGCTCGTCCAGCACGGGCCGGCAGCGCGGGTCGTTGGCCTCCTTGGGGTTGAGGGCGATCGTGCAGAAGTGCTGGATGCCGAACTGGGCGGCCCGGTACGGCTCCCAGCCCAACAGTGCGTCGAAGTAGTCGTAGAAGCTCTCGGGCGAGGAGCGGGGCTGGCCGAGCCAGAAGGCCGGCTCGACGACAGCGCGCACCCCGGCCGCGTGCATCGCCTCGTAGTCGTCGGTGGTGCGGGAGGTCATATGGATGTGGGGATCGAAGATGCGCACGGGTCGGCCTTCTCCTCGGGGGGATCCGGTGAGCGCCGCCGACCGTGGGGTGAGTCGGCGGCTGGGGGGGGGTGGTGTGGGGAGGATGAGGTGGTCGCTCGGAGGCGGCAGCAGTCGTCGTAGGGAACCGGCGGCGGCCTACGCGGGGGCGTCGGCTCTCTGGAGGGCGCTCAGGGCGCGCTCGGCGGCGGCGCGGCGGTCGGGTGTGGCGGCGCGGGTCTCGGCGCCGAGACGGCCGGTGAGGTGGGCGGCGGCGGGGAAGGGCCGGACGACGGGCCAGATGTCCGCCGGTACGTCCCGTCCGGCGGCGACCCGCTCGTGCGCGAAGTCGGCCAGCATACGGGCCAGTTCGGCGTCGGCGCGGGCGGAGAGCCCGGCGATCCGGTCCAGCGGGATCTCCTGGAAGACGCACTTCAGGACGGCCTGCCGGTACTCGGCGTCCGGGAGCCGGGCGGCGCCGTACGCTCCGAGGGCGGCCTCGACGACGCTGCTGTCGTTGCCGCGCAGGGCTTCGCGGACGAGGGGCAGGGCGAGGTCGCCGAGGGGTTCCCGGAGGTGTTCGCGGAGGGGTTCCCCGAGGTGTTCGCCGAGGGGTTCGCAGGAGGTGTCGCCTCCCGTCGCGTCGGCGAGCGGCGGCAGGGTCCGCAGGACGGCTCGCTGTTCGGCGGGGTCGCCGTGGCGGAAGAGGCCCGCCAGTTCGTCGGCGAGCGGCTGCCCGACCAGCGGCAACGCGGCGAGCAGGACGGTACGGGCCGCCTCGTCGACGGTCCACCGCGCGTCCAGCCGGGCCCGTCCACAGCGTCTTCGGGCGGCGGGGAACAGGGTGCGTACGGCGGCGGGCCGGTCGGCGATCCGGGCCACGGCCTCGTCGAGCCAGGCGCGGGCCGCCGGGTCGAGCGGATGGTGGGAGAGCAGGTCGCGGGGGTCGGAGTGGTCGGCCGCCGCGGAGAGCGGGGTTCCGGTGGGGACCATGACGGGACAACCTCCGGTGGGGTGGAGGACGCAAGAGGTGGGCGGGTGGCGGTCGTCGAGCGGGGTGTGCGGGGTGGGGTCAGGCCGTCGCCGCGCGGAGGAAGTCCAGTGAGCGGCGGGCCACTTCGGGGGCGTCGAGGCAGCCGCCCTGGATCTCCACGGAGACCAGTCCGCGGTGGTCGAGGTCCTGGAGGGCGGCGAGCACGGGCGGGAAGTCGATCTCGCCGGTGCCGAGTTCGAGGTGGTCGTGGACGCCCCGCCGCATGTCCTCGATCTGCACGTTCAGCAGCCGCGGGGCGGCGAGGCGGACGCACTCCAGCACGGGCCGGTCCTCCACGCAGTGCGCGTGCCCCACGTCGAGGGTGATCCCGAACAGTTCGTGTCCGCCGACCATCTCGGCGAGTTCCAGGCACCGTTCCACGGTGTCCACGAACATGTACGGCTCGGGTTCGAAGGCCAGCGAGACCCCGTACTCCCCCGCCGTCTCCAGGACGGTCTCGACGCCGGCCGCGAGCCGCTTCCACGCGTCCCGTTCCGGCAGTCCGCCGTCCGGCGCGGGGCCGCTGCACAGATGGACGGTGGGCGAGCCGAGGTCGGCGGCGATGCGTACGGCCCGCCGCAGCAGGTCGATCCGGCGCTCGGACCCGTCCGTCATCAGCGTCGGGTGGTGCTTGCCCCAGGGGTCGAGGAGGTAGGGCGCGCCGGTCTCGACCGTCACGTCGAGCCCGTGCCGGGCGAGGTCCCGGGCGATGGCCGCCACCCGCCGGGGCAGATCGTCGGCGTACGGGTCGAGATGGCCGTGGTCGAGGGTGAGCGCGACGCCGTCGTAGCCGAGGTCGGCGAGGACCGCGAGGACGTCGCCGAGCCGGTGGTTGGTGAAGCCGTTGGTGCCGTAGCCGAATCTGAGGGGGGTGGGGGGTGGGGGTGGGGTCATTCCGGCGTTCCTCCCGCGGGAGCCCGTGCTGTTCAGGTGGGGGATATGCGCCGGGCCAGCCGTCGCGCGAGAGGGTGTACGACGCCGAGGGCCGCCGCCGCGGCCGTGGCGCCGCCGCGTGCGGTGAGGGCCGCCTGCAGGGGCATCAGCCCGAGGATCCCGGCGCCGACGGCCCGCCGTACGTTCTCGCCCGACGGCTCCCGTACGGCACGGGCCTGGGCCGCGCCGTAGCTGCCGAGGTAGGCGAGGGCCCCGGCGGTGACGACGACGGCACGGGCGGCGGCCGCCCGCGAGACACCGCCGCTCGCGGCCGGACGCCCCGGAGCACCGGCTTTCCCCGCCACCGCCGGCCGCAGGCTCCCGGCGGCCGCGACGGACCGTACGGCGGCGACGACCCGCGGGGCCGTGCCGGACCGTACGGCGGCGGTGATCGCGGCGGCACCGTCTCGCGCGGCCGTGGTGGCCCCGGCGGCGGGACCGGAACGCACGGCCGTGGTGCTCCCGGCGCGCTCCGCGAGGCGCCCGGCGCGCCAGGCCGCGGCCGTGCGGGCGGCCGGGAGGGTCGCGGCGAGGATGGTGGTCGTGGAGGCGGCGAGGGTCGCGGCCGGCAGCCGGGCGGGGGCGCCCGAGATCTCGTGGCGGCTGAGCGCGGTCAGCGTGTAGGTGTGGGCGCCGACCAGCGCGGCGGGGACGGCGCCGCGCAGCAGGGCGGCCCCGGTCCCGGTTCCGCTCGTACGGCCGTCCGGTCCGCGCCCGGCGGCGAGCGCGCCCGCGAGGACGTCCAGGGCGCGCGCGGCGGCCATGGCGGCCGGACCGGCCGGGGTGGACTTGAGCTTGAGGTCGTACGCCCAGACGGCGCCGGCCAGTGGAAGCGCTCCCAGGAGGCTGCGGCGGCCCCCGGAGACGGCGGCGAGCGCGAGGCCCCCGGCGGTCAGGGCACCGGCCACGGCGAGGGCGGTACGGCGCGGCACCCGGCCCGACGGGACGGGGCGCTCGGGCCGCTCGACCGCGTCGATCGTGGCGTCGGCGTAGTCGTTGAGCGCCATGCCCGCCCAGTAGAGGCAGACGGACGATCCCATCACGCCGGCGGTCCGCACCCCCAGCGGATGTCCGGCCGCGGCCGCACCGGCGAGCACATCGCCGGGGACACTCAAGGCGGCCGGTGCCCGTACGAGTTGTGCCAGGTCGGAGAGGCCCACGGCAGGCCGCGAGCCGGAGCCCGATACCGCTGCGCGATCTTCCATGGCGGCAACTTACCCACGCGACTTGAACATTCACACGGAGAAAGCGTGAAGACCTTTGTCGATCTGTGATGTTGAGCCACGTGCTGGTGAACTCAGGGCTCCTGCCGCAGCCTCCGCCACACCGCCTTGGCCGCGTTGTGCCCGGACATGCCGTGCACACCGGGGCCCGGCGGGGTCGCCGAGGAGCAGATGAAGACGGCCGGGTGCGGGGTGCCGTAGGGGAAGAGCGAGAGCTTGGGGCGGAGCAGCAGCTGCAGTCCGGAGGCCGCGCCGCAGGCGATGTCACCGCCCACGTAGTTGGCGTTGTGCGCGGCCAATTCGGGCGGGCCGGCGGTGGCGCGGGCGAGGACGCGGTCGCGGAACCCCGGGGCGAACCGCTCCAGTTGGAGTTCGACCGCGTCCGTCAGGTCGCCCGTCCAGCCGTTCGGGACATGGCCGTACGCCCAGAAGACATGCTTGCCCTCGGGGGCCCGGCCGGGGTCGACCAGGCTGGGCTGCACGGTGATCAGGAACGGCGCGTCGGGCGCCCGGCCCTGCCGGGAGGCCGCGTCGAGTGCCACGCCGATCTCGGCCCTGCTCGCGCCGACCTGGACGGTCCCGGCGCGGCGGGCCTCCTCGGCGGTCCACGGCACGGGGCCGTCGAGCGCGTAGTCGAGCTTGAAGACGCTCGCGCCGTAGCGGTACGACGCGTAGTGGCTGCCGAAGCCGGCGATGCGGGCCAGCGCGGTGGGTGAGGTGTCGAAGACGTAGGCGCGGGCGGGCGGGAGGTCGTCGAGGCGCTTGACCTCGTAGTCGGTGTGGACGGTGCCGCCGAGGTCCTCCAGATAGGCGGCGAGCGCGTCGGAGATGGCCTGGGAGCCGCCCCGGGCGACCGGCCAGCCGGCGGCGTGCGCGGCCAGCGCGAAGACCAGGCCGACGGCGCCGGTGGCGAGGCCGCCGAGCGGGGCGATGACATGGGCGACGAGCCCGGCGAACAGCGCCTGGGCCTTCTCGTCCTTGAAGCGGCGCATCAGCCAGGTCGACGGCGGCAGCCCCACGAGGCCGAACCGGGCGAGGGTGACCGGGTCGCGGGGCAGCGCGGACAGCGGCAGGGACATGAAGTCCCGGACGAGCGTGTCCCACTTGGGCAGGAACGGCTCGACCAGCCTGCGGTAGGCGCCCGCGTCACGCGGCCCGAACGAGGCGGCCGTCTCCGCCACCGAGCGCGACAGCACGGCCGCCGAGCCGTCGAGGAAGGGGTGTGCCATCGGCAGCTCGGCGTGCAGCCACTCCAGGCCGTACCGGTGGAGCGGCATCGCCCTGAACGCGGGTGAGTTGACGCCCAGTGGGTGGGCGGCCGAGCAGGGGTCGTGGTGGAAGCCGGGCAGGGTCAGCTCCGCGGTGCGGGCGCCCCCTCCCACGGTGTCCTTCGCCTCGAACACGGCCACGGAGAATCCGCGGCGGGCCAGCTCCACGGCAGCCGTCAGGCCGTTCGGCCCCGCCCCCACCACCACCGCGTCGAGCATCGACGGCACGTCCGGACCCCTTCGTCAGCCGCTGGCCAAGCACGCCCGGCGGATTCCCCACCCGCCGACAGCCCTGCGCTCAGGATATGCCCGCCCACCGACAGCCCCGGGCAAGGGTGCCTCCCACCACCGGACGCGCCGATTCCACTCCACCCGCCGCCCGGGGCGGGGCGTGACGGGGCGCGAGAGGGAAAAGCCGCAGCGGCCGCCCGAGCCGGCCCGGCAAGCCCCGTCGTCACCCGGCCGGTCGGCCGAGCGCCCGCACCACTCGATCCTGCCCGGCACCCGCTGCGACACCTGGCCGGCGGGCCGAGCGCTCGCGCCGCATGAGCCGTCCGGCAAGAGCCCTCGTCAGCCGGTCGGGCGAGTCCCGGCCCCTGCCCCGCTCCCCGGACTGTCCCTGCCCCGCTCCCCGGACTGTCCCCGCCCCGGCCCCCATGCCAGCGCCGGCCGTCGTCCTCGGCCGGTTTCAGGCCCCGCCCGACAGCAGCCCCGCCACCCGCCGGGCCGTGGCCGCGTCCCGGGCCGTGGTGAAGGGGAGGGCGTTGCCCCCGGTGATGCGGAAGGGCTCGCCGGTCAGGGTGAGGTGGGCGCCGCCCGCCTCCTCGACGAGCAGGAGACCGGCCGCGTGGTCCCAGGCCGCCTCCCAGCTGAAGGCGGTCGCGTCCAACCGGCCCCGGGCGATGGCGAGATACTCCAGCCCGGCCGAACCGCAGGCGCGCGGCTCCACCCCGTCCGTCCAGAGGCCGAGCAGGGCCTGCTTCTGCTCCTCCGTGGTGTAGTCCGGGTGGGAGGTGGCGATGTCGAGGTCACGGCCGGGGTCGGGTGAACCGGCGCGCAGGGGCTCGCCGTCGAGCGTGGCCCCCTGGCCGCGTATCGCCACGGCGAGCCGGTCGAGGGCGGGCGCGTAGGTCCAGGAGGCGCGCAGAACCCCGCCCTGGGCGAGGGCGACGAGGGTGCAGAAGCCGGGCTCGCCCCGCACGAACTGCCGGGTGCCGTCCACCGGGTCGACGATCCACACCGGCGCGTCGCCCTGGATCGCCTCGTACGACGCCGGGTCGGCGTGCACCGCCTCCTCGCCGACCACGACCGAGCCGGGCAGCAGCGCGGCGAGTGCCTCCGTCAGATACAGCTCGGCCTTGCGGTCGGCGTCGGTCACCAGGTCGTGCGGGCCGCTCTTCTGGTCGACCTCGTGGTCGGCGAGCTGCCGGAAGCGCGGCATGATCTCCGTGGCGGCGGCCTTGCGGATCGCTTCCTCGACGTCCGAGGCGTGCCGGGCGAGAAACTCGTCGATGGTTTCGTTGTCTTCGATCATGTCTCCATGACAGCACGCGCCACTGACAATCCCCACCCGTTCGGTGTATTCGGCATGGAATCGCCGTGAATACCCGGGGTCACCCCATTCCCCCTCACCGGCCGACCGCGTACCCCTGCATCCCCCGCGGATTCGCCGCCGCCGACAGCACCCCGGTCTCCGGGTCCCGGGCGACCGCGCACAGCCTGCCCTCGGACCAGGCCTCGCCGAGGACGACGTCATGGCCGCGCCGCCGCAGCTCGGCGACGACCTCGGACGGCATCCGGGACTCGACGGTGACGCTGCCGGGCCGCATGCCGCGCGGGTAGAAGGAGCCGGGGAAGCTGTCGTTGTGCCAGTTCGGGGCGTCGATCGCGCCCTGGAGGTCGAGACCGCCGCGTACCCGGGGGCGGAGGGCGACGGCGAGGAAGAAGTGCAGCTGCCACTGGTCCTGCTGGTCGCCGCCGGGGGTGCCGAAGGCCATGACGGGCACGCCGTCGCGCAGCGCCAGCGACGGGGTGAGCGTGGTGCGCGGACGGCGGCCGGGGGTGAGGGAGTTGGGCAGCCCCTCGTCCAGCCAGGCCATCTGCAGCCGGGTGCCGAGCGGGAAGCCCAGCTCGGGCACCACCGGGTTGGACTGCAGCCAGCCGCCGCTGGGCGTGGCCGCGACCATGTTGCCCCAGCGGTCGACGATGTCGAGATGGCAGGTGTCGCCCCGGGTGTGCCCGTCCGCCGCGACCTCGGGCTCGCCCGGCACCGGCGACCGAGGCCCCTTGGCGACGGTCGGCTCACCGACGCCCATGGGGCTGAACCCCGGCTCGTCGGTGGCCACCACGCGCGCGTGCGCGCTCAGTCGCGGGGCGCGGCCCCCAGGAGCGCCCGGCAGCAGCTCGTGCGACGCCTTGTCACCGACGAGGCCGCGCCGCGCCGCGTTGTACGCGTCGGACAGCAGCTCGTCGAGCGGCACGGGCGCGGCGTCCCCGTACCAGGCCTCCCGGTCGGCCATGGCGAGCTTGCAGCCCTCGATCAGGAGGTGCACGTACTCGGCGGACCCGTACGCGGGCAGGTCGGGCGGTAGCAGGGCGAGTTGCTGGAGGAGGACCGGGCCCTGGCTCCAGGGGCCCGCCTTGCACAGGGTCCAGCCGTTCCAGTCGTACGTCGCCGGGGCCTCGTAGGACGCGGACCAGCCGGCGAGGTCGGCCGGGGTGAGCGTCCCGGTGTGCCGTTCGCCGCTGGTGTCGAGGGTGGGCCGGCCGGCCTGCCGGACGAGGGCCTCGGCGATGAACCCGGAGCGCCACACCTCCCGCGCCGCCTCGATCCGGGCCGCACGGTCCCCGGCCCCCTCGGTCTCGGCGAGCAGCCGCCGCCAGGTCGCCGCCAGTGCCGGGTTGCGGAACAGCTCGCCGGGGCGGGGCGCCCGCCCGTCCGGCAGGTACACCTCCGCCGAGGACGGCCACTCCCGTTCGAAGAGGTCACGCACGGACTCGACCGTCGCCCCCACGTTCTCCACGGGCGCGTGTCCGTCCTCCGCGTACCCGATGGCGTACTTCAGGACGTCGGCCAGGTCCTTGGTGCCGTGGTCGCGGAGCAGGAGCATCCAGGCGTCGAAGGCGCCCGGCACGGCGGCGGCCAACGGCCCGGTGCCGGGGACGAGTTCCAGACCGAGCCCCCGGTAGTGCGCGGCCGACGCCCCGGCGGGCGCGACACCCTGCCCGCACAGCACCCGCACATCGCCTCCCGCAGGCGCGAGGATGATCGGCACCTCACCGGCGGGCCCGTTGAGGTGCGGTTCCACGACATGCAGCACGAAGCCCGCCGCCACGGCCGCGTCGAACGCGTTGCCGCCGTCCTCCAGCACCGCCATCGCCGACTGCGAGGCGAGCCAGTGCGTGGAGGACACCATGCCGAAGGTCCCCTGGAGCGTCGGTCGAGTGGTGAACACGGGTGAACTCCTCACAGCACGACGGGCGTCCACTGATCGTACGCAGCGCTTCGGCGGGCCACCTGGGTCAGCCCTCGGCGGACCGCCGTCCCACCGTCAGCACATGCCCGCTCGCGCCCAGCAAAGACGGCTCCGACTCGATCCGCCCGGTCGCCGCCAGCACCGCCTCGCGGCGCTCGGGGTCGTCGAGCCACTCCTCCACGCCGCCCATCAGCCAGGCGACGCCCTCGACGCCGTACTGCCCCTCGGGCGCGAGCCCCGCCTCGGCGAACTCACCGGGCACCTCGGCCGGATCGGCGAAGTAGGCGGTGGTGAAGTCCGGGTTCTCCGGGGAGTGCCGGTGCCTGCCGTCGGCCGAGACGGCGTCGGTGCGCTCGCGGCGCTCCGGGATGAAGTACTTCCCTTGTCTGAGCATGTCGTTGAGCGCCGCGAAGCGGTTGATCGTGGCCGCGACCACGAGTCCGCCCGGCCGCACGGCCCGGCGCGCCTCGGCCAACGCCCTTACGCGGTCCGGGTGTTCGGGCAGATGGTAGAGCGGCCCGAGCAACAGCACGGCGTCGTACGCGCCGTCCTCGGCCGGCAGCGCGCGGGCGTCCCCGAGCCGGGCGGTGACCCCGGACAGCGCCCCGGAGCGCTCCACGTGCATCGGCACCGGATCGACGACCTCGACCTCGTAGCCGTCCTCCCCCGCGAGCCACTCGGCGTGGATCCCGGTGCCGCCGCCGACGTCCAGCACGCGCGCGGGGGCGTCCGGCAGCAGCCTCCGCAGGATGTCCTGGGTCCGCCAGAACTCCAGCCGTCCGGCGCCTTCCCGAAGACGGGTGTTCTCCCCGCCGCGCTCGTAGTAGGCGAGGATCTCGGCAGGGAGGGGAGGGAGCGCGGGTTCGGTGACTTCCGGTAACCGGTTCATGGGTCAAGGCTGCTGATCACGAGGAGGGGGCGGCAACCGGTTTTCGACCCGCCTCCTCGACTCAGAACTCCGAGGTGTCGAGCTCCACTTCGAACGGCTCGGGCAGCGGAACGGGGGTGCCGAACGGCAGCGGCCCCCTGACCTCGGTGTAGCCGAGTCGGCCGGGACTGGCGTAGAGGGTGGTGGAGCGCTCCTGGCGGTCGACGAGGAGGTAGAGCGGGGCGCCGAACTCCGCGTAGCGCTTGCGCTTGACGATGCGGTCCGTGTCGCCGTTGGATTCCGACGTGACCTCGACGATCAGCAGCGTCTGGTCAGGCACCAGGGCATCCGTGCCCTTGGCGAGTTCTTTCGGTACGACGGCCAGATCCGGCACGTACCAGTTGCTCGTACCAGGCAGATCCAGGTTTCCGGACCCCGCACGACAGCCCAGCTTGCGCAGCATCGGTCCCAACTGCTCACGGATCAGATCCGCCACGTTCTCGTGATCCCAAGACGGCACGACTTGCTGGATGACCCCCTCCACGATCTGCGCACGGTCACCTTCGATGTGCTGGATCGCATATTTGAGCGCTGTTTCGGGGTCGGCCACGGCGTAGGAATGCGGCTGAGTGCTCATCGATTTCTCCGTCGGACGTCGTGCCTGCAGCATGACCACTTTCACTGTTGTACGGCAATCCGCCTCCGAAGCCGCACGCCTTCTCGCGATCATCACCCCAACCAGTGAACCCGGGCCCCTGTCACCACGTATACACAGAGCGAGTTCGCACTTTCGTCCCACAGATTGTCATGTGACACTGACGTACCCACCGCCCGGCGGTACCGCCGCCTCGACCCCGAGAAGTGCGCTGTGCGTGATCTCCCTCTGCCGCTCGCCCTCACCGTGCGACTGATGCCGGTCGTCGTACTCGCCACCGCGGGCTGGGCGATGTCGTCCGGTCCGCTGTCGTCGAGCCCGGCCAAGGAGGACTCCGTGCAGGACACGGCGTCGGGGCCCGTCTCGACCGACTCGTCCGCGCCGTCGACGGCGACGCAGACGAAGGCGTACACGAAGGCGCCCTCGCCCTGCTCCGGCGTCTCGGAGAAAACGGTCAAATCCCTTGTCCCAGGCGCGAAGACGGCCGGCAAGGAGATCGCGTCGACGAACGAGTCCGTGCGCCGCACCTGCTCCTGGAACGCGCTCAAGGGCTTCGACTACCGCTGGCTGGACGTCTCGTACGAGATTCAGCAATCGGACGACAAGGCCGAAAGCACCTATAAGACGCGCACCACGGAGAAGAGCGGCGGCGGGGCCGTCCCCGGTCTCGGTGACGCGGCCTACTCCGTGGTGAACCTCACCACGGAGGACAAGCAGCAGACCCGCGAGGGCGTCGTGTACGTCCGGATGTCCAACGCCCTGGTGGTCGTCACCTACAACGGCAGCGACTTCGAGTCACAGAAGGCGCCCGGCACGGACGAGATCAACAAGGGTGCCATCAAGGCCGCGAAAGAGGCGGCGGCCGTGCTGGAGGACGCCCAGTAGGGGTGCGTCTCCCCGGCACGGCCACCGCCGCTTCGGTCCTGGCCGGCCACCGTCAGCCGGACACCTTCCCCATCAGGCGGACACCTTCTCCGCCCGCACCTCCCCCTGTATCTTCTTCCGCTCCCCGGCCATCAGCGCCACGTACAGCAGCATCGACGCACCCAGGCCCACCGCCCAGCCGTAGTCGGCGAGCGGCTTGAGGAACGGGATCATGCCGTCGTGCGGGAAGGGCCCGGAGGACACACCGTCCTCGGAGACGGTCGAGTACGAGCCGCCGACCGCGAGGACACCGCCGACCACGAAGGCCGCTATCGCCCGCCAGTTCCAGCCGGACGCGTACCAGTAGCGCCCGCCGGGCGTGTACAGGTCCGCGAGGTGCAGCACGGTACGGCGGACGATCCAGTAGTCGGCGATGAGGATGCCGGCGACCGTGCCGAGCAGCCCGCCGACCACCCCGAGCCAGGTGAAGATGTAGAACTCGGGCGTGGAGATCAGCTTCCACGGGAAGATCAGGACACCGACGACACCCGTGATGAGCGCGCCCGTACGGAAGTTGATGAGCCTCGGCGCGAGGTTCGCCAGGTCGTACGCCGGTGAGACCACGTTCGCCGCGATGTTCACGGAGATGGTGGCGACCAGCACGGTGATCAGGGCGAAGAGGAGCCCGAAGACGTTGTCGGCCTTGGCGGCGAGCGTGACCGGGTCCCAGATGGCCTCGCCGTAGACGACCTCGGAGCCGGAGGTGACCAGCACGGCGAGGATCGCGAAGAGCGTCATCGTGGTCGGCAGGCCGAGGGACTGCCCCCAGGTCTGCGCCTTCTGACTGGCTCCGAAACGGGTGAAGTCAGGGATGTTCAGGGACAAAGTCGCCCAGAAGCCGATCATTCCCATCAGGGACGGGAAGAAGACCGGCCAGAAGTCCGGCCCCCAGCCGAGCTTGGACGGCTGGTCGAGCAGCGCGCCGAAGCCGTCGGCCTCGACCGCGATCCAGATCAGCAGCACCAGCGCGCCGACGATCACGAACGGGGCGGCCCAGTTCTCGAAGTGCCGCAGGAAGTCCATACCGCGGTAGATGATCGCTATCTGCAGCGCCCAGAAGAGGATGAAGCAGAGCCACAGCGGCCAGGGGTTGCCCGCGATCTTCCCCGCGTTCTCCCACTCACCGCCGGTGAGCTTGGAGCCGAGGGCGAATATGCCGGAGCCGCCGATCCAGGTCTGGATGCCGAACCAGCCGCAGGCCACGGCCGCCCGGATCATCGCCGGGATGTTGGCGCCGCGCAGCCCGAACGAGGCACGGGCGAGCACCGGGAACGGGATGCCGTACTTGGGGCCGGCGTGCCCGGTGGCCAGCATCGGCAGCAGCACGATGACGTTGGCCAGGGCGATGGTGAAGACGGCCTGCTTCCAGTCCATGCCGAGGGCGACCAGCCCGGAGGCCAGGGTCCAGCTGGGGATGCAGTGGGCCATCGAGATCCACAGCGCCGCGAAGTTGTACGTCGTCCACTTGCGCTCGGAGACGGGTACGGGGCGCAGGTCCTCGTTGGCGAACGGACTGTCGGCGGGGAAGGCCTCGGGGGCCAGCTCGATCCGGCCGGACGGGTCGGCGGTCTGAGCTGTCGGCGACCCCGAGGAAGCTATGTCGGTCATGGGCAGGCCAATCAGGGGAGGTGGGACGGGGGAGAAAGGCCGTGCGGAGGCCTTGGGCCCCTCCCCGGGGACGGCCGGGGAGGGAGACAAGGTGTGGGGGGTTGAGGGGAAGCGGGGGGCGGGGGTCAGCCCCCGTTGACCGCCGGGATGACCGTCGAGCCGTACACGTCGATCACCCTTTCCTGTGCGTCGTGCATGTCGTAGACGGCGAACTGGTCCACGCCGAGCGCCCGCAGCGCGTTCAGTTTCTCGATGTGCATGGCGGGGGTGCCGATGACGCAGAAGCGGTCCACGATCTCGTCGGGCACGAACTGGGTGTCGGGGTTGTCGGCGCGCCCGTGGTGCGAGTAGTCGTACCCCTCGCGGGCCTTGATGTAGTCCGTCAGCTCCTCCGGTACGGCCGCGGAGTGCTCGCCGTACTTGGACACCAGGTCGGCGACATGGTTGCCGACCATCCCGCCGAACCAGCGGCACTGCTCGCGGGCGTGGGCCAGCGCCTCGGGCGAGTCGTCCTCGGTGACGTACGCGGGGGCGGCCACGCAGATCTTCACCTCGGACGGGTCGCGCCCGGCGGCGACGGCCGCGTCCTTGACCGCCTTGACCATGTACTCGGTGAGGTACAGGTCGGACAGCTGGAGGATGAAGCCGTCGGCCTCCTCACCGGTCATCTTCAACGCCTTGGGGCCGTACGCGGCCATCCAGACGGGGAGTTCGGCGCCCTCCTTGATCCAGGGGAAGCTGATGACCGTACCGCCGAGATCGGCCTCTCCCCCGCTGCCCAGCGAGCGGATGACCTTCATCGCCTCGCTGATCCGGGCCAGGGTGTTGGGCTTGCGGCCGGCGACGCGCATCGCCGAGTCACCGCGGCCGATGCCGCAGACCGTGCGGTTGCCGAACATGTCGTTGAGGGTGGCGAAGGTCGAGGCGGTGACCTCCCAGGTGCGGGTGCCCGGGTTGGTGACCATCGGGCCGACCGTCAGTTTCGTCGTACTGGAGAGGATCTGGCTGTAGATGACGAACGGCTCCTGCCACAGCACGGCGGAGTCGAAGGTCCAGCCGTGGGTGAAGCCGTTGTTCTCGGCACGCTTCATCAGCTCGATGACGCGCGAGGCCGGCGGGTCCGTCTGGAGGACGAGTCCGAAGTCCATCTGCTCCGCTCCTAGGTGAGGTACTGACAGGTGGAGCGGGGGGTGTACGTGCCGTGCCCGGCGTGCCCGGTGTACTCCCGCTCGGTGATGACGAGTTCGCCGCGCGAGAGGACCGTCTCGACCCGGCCGGTGGTGCGCTTGCCCTCGTACGCCGAGTAGTCGACGTTCATGTGGTGCGTCTCGGCGGACATGACCTGCTCGGCGTGCGGGTCGTAGATGACGATGTCGGCGTCCGCGCCCGGCGCGATGGTGCCCTTCTTCGGGTACATGCCGAACATGCGGGCCGGGGTCGCGCAGGCGATCTCGATCCAGCGGCGGCGCGAGATGTGCCCGTCGACGACCGCCTGGTGGAGGAGGTCCATCCGGTTCTCCACGCCCGGGAGGCCGTTGGGGATCTTGGAGAAGTCGCCGCGGCCCAGTTCCTTCTGGCCGACGAAGCAGAACGGGCAGTGGTCGGTGGAGACCACCTGGAGGTCGTTGGTGCGCAGGCCCTGCCACAGCTTGGCCTGGTGTTCGCGGGGCCGCAGGGGCGTGCTGCACACGTACTTGGAGCCCTCGAAGTCCGGCTCGGCGAGGTTGTCGGTGGAGAGGAACAGATACTGCGGGCACGTCTCGCCGAAGACCGGGAGCCCCTCGTCACGCGCGCGCGCCAGTTCGGCCACTGCCTCCATGGCCGAGACGTGCACGACGTACAGGGGGGCGCCGGCGACCTGGGCGAGCTTGATGGCGCGGTGGGTGGCCTCGGCCTCCAGCAGGGCCTTGCGGACCTCGCCGTGGTAGCGGGGGTCGGTCTCGCCGCGGGCCAGGGCCTGTTCGACCAGGACGTCGATGGCGATGCCGTTCTCCGCGTGCATCATGATCAGGCCGCCGTTCTCGGCGGAGCGCTGCATGGCGCGCAGGATCTGGCCGTCGTCGCTGTAGAAGACGCCCGGGTAGGCCATGAACTGCTTGAAGGAGGTGACGCCCTCCTGCACCAGCAGGTCCATCTCCTTGAGCGTGTCCTGGTTCACGTCCGACACGATCATGTGGAAGCCGTAGTCGATCGCGCAGTTGCCCTCCGCCTTGGCGTGCCAGGCGTCGAGGCCCTCGCGGAGGGTGTGGCCGACGCTCTGTACGGCGAAGTCGACGATCGTGGTGGTACCGCCCCAGGCGGCGGCGCGGGTGCCGGTCTCGAAGGTGTCGGAGGCGGAGGTGCCGCCGAAGGGGAGTTCCATGTGGGTGTGGGCGTCGACGCCGCCCGGGATGACGTATTTGCCGGTGGCGTCGAGGGTGCGGTCGGCGGTCCAGCCCTCCGCGGTGGTCGTGCCGCTCGCCGCGAGCGCGACTACACGGCCGTCTTCGATCAGGACGTCTGCGTGCAACTCGTCTGAGGCTGTGATGACGAGACCGCCGCGGATTACGGTACGGCCGCTCATTGGGTCACGCTCCGTTCGGTTGTCGGGACAGTGCCGGTCGTTCGTGGCTGGTCGCGCAGTTCCCCGCGCCCCTTCAGGGCGCGGGGGTGTTGGACCTCGCTGCTTACGGCGCCGTCAGCGGGCCGTACGCGTCCGGGCGGCGGTCGCGGAAGAACTGCCAGCGGTCGCGGACCTCGCGGAGCTTGGCGAGGTCCAGGTCGCGGACGACGAGTTCGGTCTCCTTGTCGCTGGCGACCTCGCCGACGAACTGGGCCTCGGGGTCCACGAAGTAGGAGGTGCCGTAGAAGTCGTTGTCGCCGAGTTCCTCGACGCCGACCCGGTTGATGGCGCCGATGAAGTACTCGTTGGCGACGGCCGACGCCGGCTGCTCCAACTGCCAGAGGTAGCGGGAGAGGCCGCGCGAGGTGGCCGAGGGGTTGAAGACGATCTCGGCGCCGCCGAGGCCGAGGGCCCGCCAGCCCTCCGGGAAGTGCCGGTCGTAGCAGATGTAGACGCCGATCTTCCCCACGGCGGTGTCGAAGACCGGCCAGCCCGCGTTGCCGGGACGGAAGTAGAACTTCTCCCAGAAGCCGGGGACTTGGGGGATGTGGTGCTTGCGGTACTTGCCGAGGTACTTGCCGTCCGCGTCGATCACGGCGGCGGTGTTGTAGAGGACACCGGGCTGTTCCTCCTCGTACATCGGCAGGACGAGGACGAGGCCCAGCTCCTTGGCGAGCGCCTGGAAGCGCTTGACGATCGGGCCGTCGGGGATCGCTTCCGCGTACTCGTAGAACGCCTTGTCCTGGACCTGGCAGAAGTAGGGCCCGTAGAACAGCTCCTGGAAGCACAGCACTTGAGCACCCTGGGCGGCCGCGTCGCGGGCCGCCTGCTCGTGGACCTGGATCATGGACTCCTTGTCGCCGGTCCAGGCCGTCTGGAAGATGGCTGCGCGGATGACTCTGCTCATCGGGACCTCCGGTCACTCGGTGTGCTGGGGCGAGCGTCGGAAGGCCCGTCGTCCGCCCGAAGGGCGGGCCCTGCGTCGTCCGGTGCGTGCTCTCGGCGTGCCGGGCACAAGACCTCGTACTGGATGTACTTGGGCTTGGGCCCGGTGCGGCGAGAGTGCGTGCCGGGCGTCGCAGGGCAGACGGGACTTCCGACGCTTGCCCCAGGAGCGTAGGAAGCCCGGAGATCGGGTTTGAGTTGCACGGTGTCACGTCTGCGGGGCTTCTCCGTTCCACCGTGTCACCCCTTCCTGGGCGCATGTTTCACCGCCGTTTTCGCAGGTCCCGGCATGTTTCAGCCCTGTTGCGCGTCGTGCGCGAGGAGGGCGATGTGGACGGAGGCGGCCTGTTCGAAGTCGTCGAGGTCCACCCCGAGGCGGGCCTGTATGGCTTCGAGGCGGCGGTACAGCGCGGGCCGGCTGACGTGGTGCAGCTGGGCGGTGTGCGACTTGTTGCGGCCGGTCGCGAGATAGGTCCGCAGCACGGGCAGCAGATCCTGCTCGGCGTGCCCGTCGCCGCACAGCAGCCCGTCCAACTCCCGCTCGGCGAAGGCCTGGACGTGCGGATCGTCCCGCAACAGCCGCACCAGGCCCCGCAGATGGACGTCCCGGAGGCGTACGACGACGGGGAGGTCCAGCCCGGTCGTGGCGGACTGGGCGACGGCGTCGGCCACATGCCGGGCCTCGCGCAGCCCGCCCGGCACGTCCTCCCAGGTGGTCCGTGCCTCGGCGGCGGCCACGACCGTCGTCCGCACCCCCGACTCCGACCGCAGCCGGGCCGCGAAGTGCGCGGTGAGCGCGATCGCGTCCTGGTCCCGGGCGAGGCTGAGGAGAACGGCGGTGGCACCCTCGGCGAGTTCGGCGACCAGCCCGGGGAGCCCCAACATCCGGAGCACACGGTCGAGTTGGGCCGGGTCGCCGTCGGGTACGACGAGGGGTACGAAGGTACGGCGGTTGACGGGCAGCCCGGCCGCGCGTGCCCTCGGCAGCAGCTGCCGGGCCGGTACGACGCCGGAGACCAGGTCCGTCAGCAGGCCCTGCGCGGACTGTTCCTCCCAGGAGTGCGCGGAGCCGCCGAGCATCCGGTGCAGGACGAGCGCCTCGGCGGCCCGGTCGGCGAGCAGCCGCCCGGTGGCGGTGTCGCCCCGGTGGCCGCACAGCACGATCTGGCCCCAGCGTTCGCCGCGTCCGCCCAGTTCGGCCCGGATCCAGCCGTCGACCTGGTTGCCGCCCGCCTGGCGGGAGATGCGTTCCCAGTCGCGCAGCACGTCGTCGACCGCCGACCGCTCCCCCGCCGTGGCGAGGACGCGGTGGGCGAGGTTGGTGACGACGAGCGGGCAGCCCGCGTGGTGGGCGATCTCGTCGAGCAGCCGTTGCAGCGGGGCACCGGCCGTGATGAGCCCGGTCAGGGCGGTGCGGACGGCCTCCGACAGGCTCACGGCCGCGAACTTCCGCCGTACCAGCCGGGATTGGACCTCTTCGGTCAGTTCGGCGAAGGGGAACGGGCGGTGCAGCACCACCATGGGCAGTCCGCACCGCTCCGCCGCCCGGCGCATCACCTCGGGCGGCGTCGGGAAGGCCCGGCCGAGGCCGAGGACGACCGCGGCGGCCTCGGCCCGGTACAGCGAGTGGATGTACTCGGCCTGGGCGTCCTCGTCCCCGGCGAGCAGGACCCCGGTGGTGAGGACCATCTCGCCGCCGCTGAGCATCACGCCGACGTCCGGGGCCTCGGCCACATGCACCCAGCGCACGGGCCGGTCGAGCTGACCGGCGCCGGCCACCACCTCGGGCTCTCCGGCGAGGACCCGGTCCAGGGTGAGGACCTGGCGTACCGACAGGGCGGGTTCCAGGGCTGGTTCCGGGCCGGGTTCCGAGGTGGTGGTCATGGCGGTGTTCCTCAGATCTGTTCTGGTGCTACTGGATGCTCCTCAGAGCCCGTTCGAGGGCGTCGGCGCCCTCCTCGGCCTCGGCGACGGTCAGCGACAGCGGTGGCGCGAGGCGCAGCGCGCTGGTGTTGTGGCCACCGCCCTTGCCGATCAGCAGGCCCTCCCGGCGGGCGGCCTCCAGGACGGCGGACGCGGCCTCCGGGTTCGCCTCGTCGGTGCCGGGCTTGACCAGCTCGATGCCGATCATGAGGCCCCGGCCGCGTACCTCCTTGACCGCCGGGATCTGCGCGGTGATCGCCCGCAGCCGCTCGATGAGCAGTCCGCCGACGCGCCGGGCGTTGCCCTGGAGGTCGTGCTCGATCAGGTAGTTGAGGTTGGCGAGGCCGGCGGCCATGGTGATCTGGGTGCCGCCGAACGTCGAGATCGAGTTGCTGTCGAGGCAGTTCATGACCTCGGAGCGGGCGACGACACCGCCGATGGACATGCCGTTGCCGATACCCTTGGCGAAGGTGACGATGTCCGGCGGCCCGTTCTGCCCGTGCGCCTGCCAGCCCCAGAAGTTGTCGCCGGTACGGCCCCAGCCGGTCTGCACCTCGTCCGCGATCCACAGCACCCCGTGCCGTTGCAGCACCTCGCGGAAGGCCGCGTACAGGCCGTCCGGCGGTGAGGTGAAGCCGCCGACGCCCTGGACGGGTTCGGCGATCAGCGCGGCCGGCGGGCGGCCGTGGCCGAGCAGGTCCTCCAGGTCGGCGACGCAGGCCGTGATGAAGTCGGCGTCGCTGAGATCGGCGTACGGGCCGCGCGTGCGGACGCCGCCGTGCACGTACAGCGTCTGGAGCGGGGACAGCGAGGTCGGCGACCAGCCCTTGTTGCCGGTGATGCCGACCGCGCTGAACGAGCGGCCGTGGTAGCTGTTGCGCATCGCCAGGATCTGGTTGCTGCGGCGGTACGTCGTCGCCAGCATCAGCGCGGTGTCGTTGGCCTCGGTGCCGGAGGTGGTGAAGAAGACGCGGGCGTCCGGGATGCCGGACATCTGCGCGATCCGCTCGGCGAGTTCGACCATCGGCCGGTTGAGGTAGAGCGTGGAGGAGTGGATGATCCGCCCGGCCTGCTCGCTCACCGCCTTGGTGACCTCGGGCAGCGCGTGCGCCGTCATGGTGGTGAGAATGCCGCCGAAGAAGTCGAGGTACTTGGTGCCCCCGGCGTCCCAGACATGGCGGCCTTCGCCGTGGGTGATCTCCAGCGGGTCCGCGTAGTAGAGCGCGAGCCAGTCGGGCAGTACGGCCCGGTGGCGTCCGAGCAGTTCGTCGGTCACGGCTGCACCACTCCTTTCACTGCTGTACGGGTTCTGCGTGTGTCACGGCTGTACGTGCCCACGTCAGGGCGGTACGAGTCCTGCGGAGGCGATCACGGCTGTACGAGGCTGTCGTGGACGGTCACGGCTGTACGAGTCCTTCGTACGCGTCGGGCCGGCGGTCCCGGTAGAAGGCCCACTGCTGCCGCACGTTCTCGATCAGGTCGAAGTCGAGGTCCCGTACGACCAGTTCCTCGCCCTGGTCGCTCGCGACCTCGCCGACGAACTTGCCGCGCGGGTCGACGAAGTAGGAGGTGCCGTAGAAGTCGTTGTCTCCGTACTCCTCCACACCGACCCGGTTGATCGCGGCGACGAAGTACTCGTTGGCGACGGCCGCCGCGGGCTGCTCCAGCTGCCACAGGTGGGAGGACAGGCCCCGGTGGGTGGCGGACGGGTTGTAGACGAGCTGGGCTCCGTTCAGACCGAGTTGGCGCCAGCCTTCCGGGAAGTGGCGGTCGTAGCAGATGTAGACACCGACCTTGCCGACGGCCGTCTCGAAGACGGGCCAGCCGAGGTTGCCGGGCTTGAAGTAGTACTTCTCCCAGAAGCCCTTGACCTGGGGGATGTGATGCTTGCGGTACTTGCCGAGGTAGGTGCCGTCGGCGTCGATCACCGCCGCGGTGTTGTAGTAGAACCCGGACTGCTCGACCTCGAAGACCGGGACGACGATCACCATGCCGGTCTCGCGGGCCAGCTCCCGCATCCGGGTCACGGTCGGGCCGTCGGGCACGGGTTCCGCCCAGGCGTAGTGCTCCGGTTCCTGGACCTGGCAGAAGTAGGGCGCGTTGAAGACCTCCTGGAACCCGATCACCTTCGCGCCCTGCCGGGCCGCCTCACGGGCGTGCTCGACGTGCTTGGCGACCATGGACTCGGTGTCGCCGGTCCAGGTCGCCTGGACCAGGGCGGCGCGTACGACGTTGGCCATGTCAGGTGCTCCTTCGACAGGGACCTCAGCGAGCCTCTACGCCCGTAGAAGCAGGCCGTAGAGGCTTGAAAGTAAGCCCCGTCGACGGGCGGGGCAAGACCATCGTCGTCAACCAGCCGAGTCGATCACGTTTCGCACTCCAGTGGAGGATCACGCCTGTGTTTCGCCTGGCCCGGGGGGCGGGTGGGGTCAGGTGATGCCCTGGACGCGGAGGGCGTGCGTCACCTCGCGGTGGCGCTCCTGCGAGATGCCGCGCGCCGCCGCCAGGACAAGGGGCTTGAGCCGGCGCGGGTCGGCCTCGGTGGTGCGCGCGGCCTCCTCCGGCGTACGGACGCGTACGTACACGTCGAGCAGCGCACGCGCCTCCCGTTCGCGCCCCTCGGCGAGGAAGGCGGCGACGGCCTCGCCGATCTCCTCGGCGGGCCGGGAGACGCCCTGGCGGAGCATCTGCTCGCCGTCCGCGGCGCGGCCCACCGCGTTCAGGGCGTCCGCGACCGCGACCAGCCGGTCGGCGGGCAGCGAGCCGGCCTCCCACAGCAGGGTCGCCCAGTCGGCGCCGAGCCCCGCGCGGTGCAGCTCGGCCGCGAGCAGCGGGAACCGGGCGGCCGGGCCCCGCGCGACCTCCACGAGCAGGGCGTGCGCCTCGCCGCTGCGGCCCTCCCGGCGCAACCACACCAGCCGTTCCACGGTTTCGCCGACCTCCCGCCGCGCTTCGTCGTCCAGCGCCTCCCGCGCCTGCGGCTGCTTCGACTTCGACCCGGGCCCCGGCTCCTCGACCCGCTCCGCGACACCGGCGTAACGGGCGCCCCGGGGACGCCCCTTCCGCCCGACGGCCGGCCCCGCCTCGGGCACGACCGAGGGCTGCGCCTCCTCGGCCTCCACCGCCCCGGCGAAACGGGCGCCCCCGCGCGGGCGTCGCTTGGAGCGCTGCTTGACGGGCGGCGCGGTGACGGGCTCGGGGGCGGAGGGGTCGGGCTCGGGGGTGGGAGGGGGCGGGTCGGCGAGGGTGGAAGGAGAGGTGGGGATGGGAGGAGACGTGGGGGTGGGAGCGGCGTCGGTGCGGGCGGGGGCGCCGGGGGCCGGGAAGGCGGACGCGTAGGGGTCGTGCGCGGCGTCGCGCGCCGGGTCGCGCCGGGCGTCGTGGGCCGGGTCGCGCCGGGCGTCGTGCACGGCATCGCGCCGGGCATCGTGGGTGGGGTCGCGCCGGGCGTCGCGCACGGCATCGCGCCGGGCGTCGTGGGTGGGGTCGCGCCGGGCGTCGCGCGCCGGGTCCCGCCGGGCGTCGGGCGCGGCATCCCGCGAGGCGGTCCCCTCGGACGCGCGGCCCTCGGACGCGCGGCCCCCCGGCGCGCGGCCCTCCGGCGCGCGCCCGTCGTACGCGTCTCCGCCGTCGTATAGGTCCGCGTGGATACGTCCGTCGCCGTGCCGGGCGCCCCGTGCCCGATCGGCGTCGAGCTGATCCGCATACGTGGCCCCGCCGCCGTACGGGCCCGCGTGTGGGCCACCGCCGTGTCGGCCCGCGTACGCGTCAGCGCCGCCGTACTGGTCCGTGTGGGTACGGCCGTCGCGCCGTTCCGGTGTCGCCGCCAGGTGCTCCTCCGCGACGGGTAGCCGAAAGACGTCCCCGGCGGGGTTCGTCGGGAAGCGCGGCGCGCCCCGCACGGGGCGGCGGTCGGCGTCGTCGATGCGGGTGCGCAGCTCCGCGCAGCGGGCCGTGGCGCGTTCGTGGTCGTCGTGGGCCCAGGCCAGGTCGAGCCGGAGGGAGTCGGCCTCCTCCTGGGTGGTGGCGGCCTGGAGGAGACGGGTCAGCTCGGCGGTACGTTCGGCGGCGTAGCGCTGTTCGCGGAACATGCCGTCGAGCCGGTCGCCGAGGGCTTCACGGCCGCCGGGCCGGGAGTCGTGGGCGGCCACCGAGGCGCTGTGCAGGACGCGGGCCCGCTCGGTCTCCTGGGCCGCGGCGGCGGGACCGTACGCGGCGTCGAGGTCGTGCATCAGCGCTTGGACGACGTCCCAGGGCGGCACCTCCAGGCCGTCGAGGCAGGCCCGCATGCCGTCGGGGTCACGCTGCCAGAAGACGGCGCACCAGCCACCGCCCTGGTCGAGCTTCGTCATCAGCTTGTTCAGGTATCCCGCGAACTCCCGCACCTGACCCGGGAGTTGATCCACAGCCATCGCATACTCCCCGGCAGACCGGTGTGCTCCGGCCCGCTAGAAAACACCATTCGTGTTACAGAACGGCTACGCGAAGTTTTCAGAGCGGACGCAGTGTGCTGTGCACGGCCGCGCGACGGCTGTGCGTGCGGGGTTCCAGCCATCACGGCGTACGAGTCGCGCCAGTACGGCGTACGTACGGCTCAGGCCACCGCGGCCGTGGGGGCGGTCGCCTCGGCCGGGGCGCACCGGGCGACCAGCTCGTCCATGGACAGACCCAGC
Organism: Streptomyces sp. NPDC107538; assembly: GCF_055657445.1. Classification (NCBI taxonomy): domain Bacteria; kingdom Bacillati; phylum Actinomycetota; class Actinomycetes; order Kitasatosporales; family Streptomycetaceae; genus Streptomyces; species Streptomyces sp. NPDC107538. The sequence goes on from NZ_JBVKAY010000006.1 coordinate 685,401, forward strand.
GTGCGGGCGAGGGCGGCGATCGTGAAGAAGGCCGGGGTGGGGGCCCGGCCGGTCTCGATCTTCCGGAGGGTCTCCGCGGAGAGACCGGCGCCGGCGGCGATCTCCGCCATGCTGCGACCGCCGCGGGCTTCACGCAGCAACCGGCCGAGCCGCTCGCCGCGTTCGCGCTCTTCGGGGGTCAGTGGGGTGCGCACCATGCGCCCATTCTAATACCGATCCCCACCGAGGGACCGGTATATTAATTGGGTCGCGAGCGGTATAGTAATTGGCATGGTGGAACTGAAGACGGACGCGTCGATGGACGCGATGTACGAGACCGGGCAGGTCGTGGGGCAGGGCCTCAGCGCGGTGCGGGAGGCCGCCGCCGTGGGCGTCTCCCTGCTCGAACTGGACGAGGTGGCGCACGAGGTGCTGCGGAAGGCGGGCGCGTCGTCGCCCTTCCTGGGCTACCACCCCTTCTTCGCGCCCACCCCCTTCCCCGCCGTGCTCTGCACCTCGGTGAACGACGCGATCGTGCACGGCGTCCCGACGTCGTACCGGCTGCGCGACGGCGACCTCGTGTCCGTCGACTACGGCGCCGAACTCGGCGGCTGGGCCGGGGACTCGGCGATCAGTTTCGTGGTGGGTACGCCGCGCCCGGCCGACCTGCGACTGGTCGAGACGGCCGAACGGGCGCTAGCGGCGGGCATCGAGGCGGCCGTCGTCGGCAACCGCATCGGCGACATCGCGCACGCGATCGGCACCGTGTGCCGTGCCGCCGGGTACGGGATCCCGGACGGGTTCGGCGGCCATGGGATCGGCCGCCGGATGCACGAGGACCCGGCCGTGCCGAACGAGGGGCGGCCCGGGCGCGGGATGCGGCTGCGCCACGGGATGGTCCTGGCGATCGAGCCGATGGTGATCGGTGGGGGCGGCGACGGGTACCACGCGGCGCCGGACGGCTGGACCCTGCGGACGGACGACGGGTCGCGGGCGGCGCACGCGGAGCACACGGTGGCCATCACTGAGGCGGGACCGCGGGTGCTGACGGCCCGGTAGAACGCCGTTTCACTGCGGGTAGTTGTCCGGCTGCGGGCCCGGTGGGCTTCTCGCGCAGTTCCCCGCGCCCCTAAAAGACCAGGCCCCCGCGGCCAGAAAGGCGACCGGCGGCGGGCCGAAAAGCATGGGGGCGCAGCCCCTGCTTTTCAGGGGCGCGGGGAACTGCGCGAGAAGCCCCACCGGGCCCGCACTCGCCCACGCACCCGAACCCCCACCCCCATAGGCGCCCCGCCCGGTGTAGCCCCGCACTCCCCGGGAACCCGAGGCCGAATGAACAGCGGATTCCCGAGGCCCGAGGGCTACGGCCCGGACCCCTTCACCGAGTTCTTCGCCCGCTTCTTCGGCGGCCCGCACCCGCAGCGGATCGAGATCGGCCGGCTGATGAGCGGCGAGGCCCGCCGCCTCGTCGCCGACGCGGCGGCGTACGCGGCCCGGCGCGGCAGCAACGACCTGGACACCCAGCATCTGCTGCGCGCCGCGCTGACCGCCGAGCCGACCCGAAGTCTGGTGGCCCGCGCGGGCGCCGACCCCGACGCGCTGGCCGGTGAGATCGACGAGCGGTCCGGCCCGGAGCGGCACCGGCCGGGGTCAGGACCGGCGCCCGCGTCGCTGGCGCTGACCCCGGCCGTCAAGCGCGCCCTGCTGGACGCGCACGAAATGGCCCGGGTCACCGACGCCGGCTACATCGGCCCCGAACACGTCCTGAGCGCCCTCGCCGCCAACCCGGACTCGGCCGCCGGCCACATCCTCGGCGCCGCGCGGCTGTCGGCCTCCGCACTGCCGCCGGAGGCGTCGGAGCCGTCGGCGGCGCCCCCGCCCACCGCGATCCCCCTGGCCGGGTACCCGCGCTCCGAACTGCCGCGCCGTGCCCCGACCGCCACCCCGACCCTCGACAAGTACGGCCGCGATCTGACCGACCTCGCCCTTCAGGGCCGTATCGACCCGGTGATCGGGCGGGAGGAGGAGATCGAGCAGACCGTCGAGGTGCTCTCCCGGCGCGGCAAGAACAACCCCGTGCTCATCGGTGAGGCGGGCGTCGGCAAGACCGCGATCGTGGAGGGGCTGGCGCGGCGTGTCGCCGAGGGGGACGTGCCCGATGTGCTGGCCGGCCGCCGGGTGGTCGCCCTGGATCTGTCCGGGGTGGTCGCCGGGACGCGGTACCGGGGCGACTTCGAGGAACGGCTGACGAACATCGTCGACGAGATCCGGGCGCACTCCGGCGAACTGGTCGTCTTCATCGACGAGTTGCACACCGTCGTGGGCGCCGGCTCGGGCGAGGGCAGCACGATGGACGCGGGCAACATCCTCAAACCGGCGCTGGCGCGCGGCGAGTTGAACATCGTCGGGGCGACGACCCTGGAGGAGTACCGGCGGATCGAGAAGGACGCGGCGCTGGCCCGCCGCTTCCAGCCGGTGTTGGTCCCCGAGCCGGGCCGCGACGACGCGCTGGAGATCCTTCGCGGGCTGCGCGACCGGTACGAGGCCCACCACCAGGTCCGTTACACCGACGAGGCGCTGACGGCGGCCGTGGACCTGTCGGACCGGTATCTCACCGACCGCCGACTGCCCGACAAGGCCATCGACCTGATGGACCAGGCCGGCGCCCGGGTCCGGCTGCGGGCCCGCACGAAGGGGACGGATCTGCGGGCCCTGGAACGGGAGTTGGAGCAGCTGACCCGGGACAAGGACCAGGCGGTCGCGAGCGAGCGGTACGAGCAGGCGACGCGGTTGCGGGACCGGATCGGTGAGCTGCGGCAGCGGATCGGCACGGACCGCGACGGGGAACGTGCCGACGACGGGCAGAGTCTGGAGATCGTGGCCGAGGACATCGCCGAGGTGGTCTCCCGGCAGACCGGCATCCCCGTCAGCAGCCTGACCCAGGAGGAGCGGGAGCGGCTGCTCGGCCTCGAAGAGCGGCTGCGCGAGCGGGTCGTCGGCCAGGACGAGGCGGTACGGGTGGTGGCGGACGCCGTGCTCCGCTCCCGCGCCGGGCTCGCCGCTCCCGAACGGCCCATCGGCAGCTTCCTGTTCCTGGGTCCCACCGGCGTCGGCAAGACCGAGCTGGCCCGCGCGCTGGCGGAGGCCCTCTTCGGCGGTGAGGACCGGATGGTGCGGCTCGACATGAGCGAGTACCAGGAGCGGCACGCGGTCAGCCGGCTCGTCGGCGCCCCGCCCGGCTACGTCGGCCACGAGGAGGCCGGCCGGCTGACGGAGGCCGTGCGCCGGCACCCGTACGCGCTGTTGCTGCTGGACGAGGTGGAGAAGGCCCACCCGGACATCTTCCACCTGCTGCTCCAGGTCCTCGACGACGGCCGGCTCACCGACGCGCAGGGCCGCACGGTCGACTTCTCCCACACCGTGGTCGTGATGACGAGCAACCTGGGCTCGGAGGCCATCGGCCGGAACGGCGCCGGGCCGGGCTTCTCGGCGGGCGACGCGGAGGCCGAGGAGGAGAACCGGCGCGAGCGGATCCTGCGTCCGCTGCGGGAACACTTCCGGCCCGAGTTCCTCAACCGTGTCGACGAGATCGTCGTGTTCCGGAGGCTCACCGACGTCCAACTGCGGCGGATCACCGGCCTGTTGCTGGAGCGGACCCGGGAACGCCTGCACGCGCGGGGCGTCACCGTCGACTTCGCCGAGCAGGCCGTGGACCGGCTGGCCCGCGCGGGCCACCAGCCCGAGTACGGTGCCCGGCCGCTGCGCCGCACGATCCAGCGGGAGGTCGACAACCCTCTGTCCCGGCTGCTGCTCGACGGTGAACTGCCGTACGGCAGCCGGGTGGTGGCGGAGGTGGAGGACGGGCGGCTCGTCTTCCGTACGACGCCGCCGCCCGGCTCCGAGGGCGCTACCTGACGAGGGCGCTACCTGACGAGGGCGCTACCTGACGGGGTGCACGACCATCGCCGCGCCGCCGCCGCGCCGTACGGTCTCGGCGGCGGCCAGCCACTTGCCGTTGGACAGGCGCTGGACGGCGGTGGCCGCGCCGATCTCCGGGTTCTGCCGGAAGCCGTGCCCGATGGCTTCGAGTTCGGTCCTCAACGGGCTGTTCCACAGGCCCGGTTCGAGTTCGGTGGTGGTCTGGTTGCGCTGGCTGGCGCGCGGCGCGGCGATCGCGTCGACCAGCGGCAGGCCCCGGTCGAGGAAGCCGGTCAGGGTCTGCAGCACGGTCGTGATGATGGTCGCGCCGCCCGGCGAACCGAGCGCCACCACGGGCTTGTCGTGCCGGTCGAGGACGATGGTCGGCGACATCGACGAGCGGGGCCGCTTGCCGGGGCCCGGCAGGTTCGGGTCGTGCACGGCGGGGTTGGCCGGGGTGAAGGAGAAGTCCGTCAGCTCGTTGTTGAGCAGGAAGCCCCGGCCCGGCACGGTGATGCCACTGCCGCCGGTCTGCTCGATGGTGAGCGTGTACGAGACGACGTTGCCCCACTTGTCGGCGACCGTGAGATGGGTCGTGCTGTCGCCCTCGTACGTCGTCGGCGCTGCCGTACCGCCGGTCGCGCAGGCCTCCGGGTGGCGCGGGTCGCCGGGAGCGACGGGGCTGGTGAGCACCGCGTCGTCCTTGATCAGGCACTCGCGCGAGTCGGCGAACCGCTGCGACAGCAGCCCCTTCGTGGGGACGTCCTCGAAGGCGGGGTCGCCGACCCAGCGGCCCCGGTCGGCGAACGCGATGCGGCTCGCCTCGATGTAGCGGTGCAGGTACTGGACGTCGCTCGCCTTCGAAAGGTCCGTCCGCTCAAGGATGTTGAGCACCTCCGCGACCGTGGTGCCACCCGAGGACGAGGGGGCCATGCCGTAGACGCCGAGCCCTCGGTACGAGGCCTTGGTGGGCGCCTGCCGCTTGGCGCGGTAGGCGGCGAGGTCGGCGGTGGTGAGGTCGCCGGGGCGGGCGTTGTAGCCCGAACCCGGGTCCACCGGTGGCTTGTTGACGGTGTCGACGATGTCCTGCGCGAGGGGGCCCCGATAGAGGGCACCGACACCCTTGCGACCCAACTCCGCGTAGGTACGCGCCAGATCGGGGTTCTTGAGGGTCGAGCCGACCACCGGCAGCTGCCCGCCGGGGAGGTACAGCTCGGCCGTGGCCGGGAAGTTGCGGAAGCGGGCCTCGTTGGAGGCGGTCTGGGAGCGGAAGGTCGCGTCGACGGTGAAGCCGTCGCGGGCGAGCTTCTCGGCGGGCTTCAGCAGCTTGCCGAGCGGCTCGCTGCCCCAACTCCGCAGCGCCGTCTGCCAGGTGGCCGGGGTGCCGGGGGTGCCGACGCCGAGCCCGCTGGTGACGGCCTCGGCGAACGGGATCGGCTGGCCGTTCTCCAGGAACAGGTCCTCGCCGGCGCTCAGGGGCGCGGTCTCCCGGCCGTCGATGGTGTGGACCGTGCGGGACCCGGCGTCGTAGTAGACGAAGTAGCCGCCCCCTCCGATGCCCGCCGAGTAGGGCTCGGTGACGCCCAGCGCGGCGGCCGTGGCGACGGCCGCGTCCACCGCGTTGCCGCCCTTGCGGAGCACCTCGATCCCGGCGGCGGAGGCATCCGGGTCGACGCTGGAGACGGCGCCGCCGTAGCCGACGGCGACCGGGACCTTCCGGGCGGGGTCCGTCGCGGCGGCGGTCGGCGGGGCCGCCCCCACCGACACCACGGCGGACGTCGCCGCCAGTACAGCCAGTTTCCGCGCGACAGGGCGACGCAGACGCATCCGTACCTCCAGTCAAGGACCGTCCGCGCAGACTAACGCGGTTGCCATGGTCCCGTCAGGAGGCACCGCGAGGCCGTGAATCGGACACCGATTCGGACAGCGTTCGACCACGCCCGCTACCATGCGCGGCCATGAATGACGACGTGCGCAATATCGTCCTCGGCGTGGTCGCGGCCGGGCTCAGTGCCTCGCTGGGCTGGCTCTTCCGGACGTACCTGTGGAAGCGCAAGCTCCGCCGCAAGCAGGCCTTCTTCGGAGTACCGGAGAACTCGGAGGCCCTGCTGGTGGTCAACCGGGATCCGTCCAGTGCGGACTTCGCGGTCCACCGCTTCGACGTGTTCGCACTGCTGGAGCTCTCCGCGCTGATCAAGGACTGCGGTGCGCACGCGCAGATCATCACCCAGGACACCGCGCAGCAGGGCTTCGGAGAGCGCACCGAGTTCTGCGTGGGAGGCCCCGGCTCCAACCGCCGAATGGCCGCCCACATCGCGGCCATGCTGCCGGGCGTCCACTTCAACCTCGGCCCCGAACCCGGCCCCGACCGGAACGCCCTGAGCATAGGCAGCGAGCGCTACCGCCTGGAACCCGGTATCACCGAGCACGTCATCCTGGCCCGGCTCACCACCGGCCAGCCGGACCAGGCCCGGCCGGTGTTCCTCTTCTGCGGCCAGCGCGCCATCACCAACCAGGCCGCCACCCGCTACCTCGCCCGCAACCACGAGCGCCTGCACCGGAAGTACGGCACCGGCACCTTCGTCCTCCTCCTGAAGGTCGTCAACTCCCAGGCGTACGGCCCCGACGTGGTCGAACTCGTCTCGGACGTCACCCGCGCGGCCCAGGCCCCGGCCCCCGCACCGCCCGCCCCGGCCCAGATCTCGCACCGCTCCTCCTAGTACACGACTGGCTCACGACTGGCTCACGGCTGGTTCACGGCCGGCTTCACGGCCGAACGTTACCGTCACGTAACTTACCGGGGAGTTACTTCCGGTAAGGGCGGCCGGTTACCGTCGGGTCACTTTGCACTGACACGAGTGAGGAGCGACCCGTGAGACACCCGCACGGCACCACATCGCGTACGACCAGGGCGCTGCGGACGGGCGCTGTCGGCGCCGTCTCGGCCACCCTGGTCGCCGGCACGGCCCTCGGCCTCGCCCCCGCCGCCCAGGCGGCCGCCGGCTCCACCGCCGCCCCCACCACCCGCTTCGTCGACATCGAGGGCGACGGCGGCACGGTCCTGAAGGCCAATGTCGTCGCGCCCGCCGACACCTCGCGCGCGTACCCGCTCCTGGTGCTGCCCACGAGCTGGGGCCTCCCCCAGATCGAGTACCTGGCGCAGGCACGCAAGCTGGCCGACGCCGGGTATGTCGTGGTCAGCTACAACGTCCGTGGCTTCTGGGAATCCGGCGGATACATAGAGGTCGCGGGACCACCCGACACGGCCGACGCCTCCAAGGTGATCGACTGGGCCCTCGCCCACACCCCGGCCGACGCCGACCACATCGGCATGGCGGGACTGTCGTACGGCGCGGGCATCAGCCTGCTCACCGCCGCCCACGACAAGCGCGTCAAGGCGGTCGCCGCGCTCAGCGGCTGGGCGGACCTGATCGACTCGATCTACGGCGGACGCACCCAGCACCTCCAGGCGGCGGCCCTGCTGGACGGCGCCGGCCGGATCACCGGCCGCCAGGGCCCCGAACTCCAGCAGATCTTCGGGGACTTCTACGCGTCCAACCTGGCGAAGGAGGGAGACATGATCGCCTGGGGGAAGAAACGTTCCCCCGAGACCTATCTGGACCAGCTCAACACCAACGGCACGGCCGTCATGCTCGCCAACGCCTGGGGCGACTCGATCTTCCCGCCCAACCAGTACGCCGACTTCTACGAGAAGCTCACCGGCCCCAAGCGGCTGGAGCTGCGCCCCGGCGACCACGCCACCACGGAGGCCACCGGACTGTTCGGACTGCCCAACGACGTGTGGACGGACACCCAGCGCTGGTTCGACCGCTATCTCAAGGGCACGCCCAACGGCATCGACCGCGAACAGCCCGTGCGGCTCAAGTCCCGTACGGGCGGCGCCTTCGAGGGCTATCCGGACTGGAAGTCGGTCACCGCGACCCGCCAGAAGATCGCCCTGACGAGCGGCACCACGATCCGGGCGAACGTCGACTCGGGCGCCAACGGCGGCGTCGTCTTCCTCTCCAGCATCCTGGACCAGGTGGCCCAACTCCCGCCCGTGGCCTCGATCCCGCTGCTGCCGCGCCGCTGGGCGGCCGTGTGGCAGTCGGAGAAGTATCCGCAGGCTCAGGCCGTGCGCGGTACGGCGAAGCTGCACACCACGGTCACCGCCACCAAGGAGAGCGGCACCCTCGTCGCCTACCTGTACGACGTGGGCCCGCTCGGCCTCGGCAAGCTGGTCAGCCACGCGCCGTACACGTTCCACGGCGAGACGCCCGGCAAGCCGTTCGGCGTGGACCTGGAGTTGCTCTCCACGGCCTACGACGTTCCGGCGGGCCACCGTCTCGCCCTGGTCGTCGACACGGTCGACCCGCTCTACATCGAGCACAACCCGACCGGCGCGCAGCTGACCTTCTCCTCGCCGCCGAACGACCCGTCGTACGTGTCGATCCCGCTGCGCGAGCAGTGATCTCCGGCTGCCGCCGGGCGGGCCTGGCCCCTGGCCGCTGCGCGCCTGGCAGCAGCGTCCCTGTTTCGGCCGGGGTGGCGTCCACGGCCTCGCTCACCCCAAGTGGATGAACCGCTCATCGTAGTCGAGGTCCGCGACCGGTCCAGTGGCGGTGGTCAGTGCTTGAGGATCTTGGAGAGAAAGTCCTTGGCACGGTCGCTCTCCGGATGCGTGAAGAACGCGTCCGGGGAGCGGTCCTCGACGATCCTGCCGTCCGCCATGAAGACGACCCGGTTGGCGGCGGAGCGGGCGAAACCCATCTCATGGGTGACGACGACCATGGTCATGCCCTCGCGCGCCAACTGCTGCATGACTTCGAGGACTTCGTTGATCATCTCCGGGTCGAGGGCCGAGGTGGGCTCGTCGAACAGGATGACCTTGGGGTCCATGGCGAGGGCGCGGGCGATGGCCACGCGCTGCTGCTGGCCGCCGGAGAGCTGTGCCGGGTACTTCGGCGCCTGGTCGGCGAGGCCGACCCGGTCGAGGAGTTCGCGGGACCGCCTCTCGGCGTCCTCCTTCTTCCGTTTGCGGACCTTGATCTGACCGAGCGACACATTCTGCAGGACCGTCTTGTGCGCGAAGAGGTTGAAGGACTGGAAGACCATGCCGACGTCCGCGCGGAGCGCCGCGAGGGCCTTGCCCTCCTCCGGCAGCGGCTGACCGTCGAGCAGGATCGTGCCGGAGCGGATGGGCTCCAGCCGGTTGATCGCCCTGCACAGCGTCGACTTGCCCGACCCCGAGGGGCCGATGACCACGACCACCTCTCCCCTGCCGACGGTGAGATCGATGTCCTGGAGGACATGCAGCTCGCCGAAGTACTTGTTCACGCCGTGCATCTCGATCAGCGGTTCGACCGCCATGCCCTGCCCGCCCTAGGCCGTTTCGTTCCCTGCCGTACCGTGCTCTACCGTGCCGCGTTCTACCGTGCCGTGCCCTGCCGTGTCACCGGTGCCGCAAACTACTGGGAGGGAAGGCCCCTCCATACGCGACACGCACCCCCGGGGATTAGCCGTATTGTCGGGAGGCCGTCACTGCTCCGCGAGTTCGGCGTACTGCTGGGAGAGTTCCGGGGCGCCGCTGGCGGCCCATTCCCGGCCCGCCTCGACGACGTCGATCTCCCGGCCGGATGCCAGACGCACCACGGGCTGGCCGTTGGGCCAGATCGCCCAGCGGGCGCCCGGGACGGTCCGTACGACGACCGTGCCCAGATAGAGCCCGGCGTCGTTCCCGAGCCAGGCCACGGTCTCCTCGTCGTCGCGCCAGCGCGGGACGAGTTGGTCGAGTGCCTCCAACGAGGCGGCGGAGTCGTCGAGTCGGACACCGGCCTGGGTGGCCTGGGCGCGCAGCAGTTCGCATTCGGCGAGGAGTTCGGCGAGTCCCTCGTGCCCGTCGTCGTCACCGTCGCCGCCGGTGAACACCGCGATCCCGAAGGCGGGGTCACGCCTCTTGCGCCAGTTGCCCAGGAAAGAGATGTTCATGCGTTCAGCGTGTCATCCACCTCTCCCTTCGCACCACAGGCGCGCGGGGTCCGGTTGTTCGACGGGAGTTCGCCCGTGGTTCGCGCACACCTCATTGACGGGTCCCTGACGCCTCTTTAGTTTCGTGCTGCATCTGTCGTCTCATCGTTGTACCGATGTCGCATCCGCCGTGATCGTCGCGATCATGGTCAGCAGTGAGCGGGAGGGGTCGCGCGTGCGCCGACACGTCTGGGGAACGGCCGTCGTACTGGGGCTCCTGGCGGTGAGCGCGACGGTCACACCCGTCGCGTCCGCCCGCGCCGCCGAGGACGGACGGGCCGAACCGGCGCCGCTGGAACGCCTCTTCGACAACCGGGCGGTCAGCGACGACGCACGGCCCGCCGAGGCCGACTTCGACGGCTCCGGCGGTTCCCTCTCCGCCGCCGATCTGACGGCCGCCGGATGGACACCGGGGCGCACCCTCACCGTCCAGGGCGCCCGCCTGACCTGGCCGCGCCGCACGGCGGGCGAACCCGACAACGTACGCGCCGCCGGCCAGTCCGTCCGCGTACGCGGCCGGGGCGACGCCCTCGCCTTCCTGGTCGCCGCCACGGGCGGTGCGGAGGTCACCGGCACCGGCACCGTCCGGTACACGGGCGGCGCCCGCTCCACGTACCGCCTCACCGCTGCCGACTGGCGCACCGGCCCGCTCGCCACGAAGGCCGTCGCCCTCCCCCACATCAACACCCCGGACGGTCAACTGACCGAGAAGGCACGGCTGTACGTCGTCACCGTGCCGCTCGTCCGGGGCCGTCAGGTCGCCTCCGTGACCCTGCCGCGCGACCGGGACCTGCATGTGTTCGCGCTGTCCGTGCGGCCCGAATCGCCTGGCTGGACCGGCGGTTGGGCCGCTTCCTCCTCCGGCTACACCGCCGTCGGCCCCTGGACCGACCGGACCCTGCGGCTCGTCGTCCACACCTCGGCGGGCGGTCCCCGGGTGCGGATCCGGCTCGACAACACCTTCGCGTCGGCACCGGTACGGGTGGGCAGCGCGACGGTGGCGTTGCAGGCGGCGGGCGCGACCGCCCGGAGTGCGCCGGTGCCGCTGTCGTTCGGGGGCGCGGAGGGCACCGAGATCCCGGCGGGCGCCCAGGCGTTCAGCGACCCGCTGGGCTTCGAAGTGCCCCCGGACACCAGCCTCTTGGTGAGCTTCCATCTGCCGGGCACGGTGACGGCCGCGCCGGTCCACCAGCTCGCCCGGCAGACCTCGTACGTCAGTGAGCCGGGCGACCACACGGCCGACGGCTCGGCGGCGCCGTACACCTCCACGATCACCGCCTGGCCGCTGCTGACCGGTGTGGACGTGGGCGGCGGGCCGGGGTCCGTGGTGCTGCTCGGGGACTCGATCACCGACGGGGAGCGGACGACGGTCGGCGCGAACCGGCGCTGGCCGGACGTGCTGGCGCGGCGGCTGCTGAACCAGCACGAGGTCCCGCGCTTCGGCGTCCTCAACCAGGGGATCTCGGCGAACCGCGTGGTCACCGACCGCTATCCCGGCGACGGCGTCTCCACCGACACGGGCGGGGTCAGCTCCCTGCACCGCCTCGACCGGGACGTCCTCGCCCAGACCTCCGCGCGGACCGCCGTCGTCTTCCAGGGCGTCAACGACGTCCGCTGGGGCACGACGGCGGCCGAGGTGATCGCGGGGCTGCGGGAGATCGCGGCCCGGGGGCACGAGCGGGGCCTGCGCATGCTCGTGGCGACCGTCGCCCCGTGCGAGGGCGAGGCCCGCTGCACGGCGGCCGCCGACGCCCACCGGGTCGCGGTGAACGAGTGGATCCGGGACAACGACGACTTCGACGGGGTCCTCGACTTCGACACGGTGCTGCGCGACCCCGACCGCCCGGCCCGGCTGCTGCCCGCGTACGACAGCGGGGACCATCTGCATCCGAACGAGGCGGGGCTGGCGGCGCTGGCCGAGTCGGTGGACCTGAGGCTGTTCCAGACCGCCGGGGGCTAGACGTCCAGGTCCACGACGACCGGCGCGTGATCCGAGGCGCCCTTGCCCTTGCGCTCCTCACGGTCCACGTACGAGTCGCCGACCGCCTTGGCGAACGCCTCGTTGCCGTAGACCAGGTCGATGCGCATGCCCCGGTTCTTGGGGAAGGCGAGCTGGCGGTAGTCCCAGTAGGTGTAGGGGTGGTCGTACTTGAGGGGGCGGGGGACCACGTCGGAGAGGCCGGCCTCGCGGAGGGAGGCGAGGGCGGCCCGCTCGGCGGGGGTGACATGGGTGAGGCCCTCGAAGGCGGCGACGTCGAACACGTCGTCGTCCGTCGGCGCCACGTTGTAGTCGCCCAGGACGGCGAAGGGGCGGCTGCCGGCCGCGTCACCGGCGACGGCGGCCTTCAGCGCCTCGAACCACTGGAGCTTGTACGCGTAGTGCGGGTGGTCGACCTCACGGCCGTTCGGCACGTACACCGACCAGACGCGGACCGGGCCGCAGGTCGCGGAGATCGCGCGGGGCTCCACGGAACCGTCGTAGCCGGGGTCGCCGGGCAGGCCCTTGACCACGTCCTCCAGGCCGACGCGGGAGATCACCGCCACGCCGTTCCACCGGCCCGTCGCGTGCACGGCCGCCTCGTAGCCCGCCTCGCGCAGGGCGTCGAACGGGAAGCCCGCCTCGGCGATCTTGGCCTCCTGGAGGCAGAGCACGTCCGTGCCGCTGCTCTCCAGCCAGGCCAGGAGCCTCGGGAGGCGGGCGGTGATCGAGTTCACGTTCCAGGTCGCGATGCGCATGCCCCACAACCTACCGGGCGGGTCCGACAACGCCGGTCCCGCCCGGGAACGGGGCGACTCTCAGACGTCCGCCGAGGAGCCGGGGGCCAGCCGCAGGTGCTCCGCGCCGCCCAGGGAGCCGATCTGGCGGTCGTAGATGGGGCGGGCGAGGTCGGTGAGGAGGGCGTCGTGGATGTCGTACGCCCGCTGCGGCTTGACTTCGCGGACGTAGTCGATGACCTCGGAGATCTTGCTCCAGGGGGCCATGACGGGGAGCATCAGCGTCTCGACGGTGTGGCCGGGGACGGTGAGGGCGTCGCCGGGGTGGAAGACCCGGCCGCCGTCGACGAGGTAGCCGACGTTGGTGATGCGCGGGATGTCCGGGTGGATGACGGCGTGCAGCTCGCCGTGGACCTGGACGTCGAACCCGGCGGCGGTGAACGTGTCGCCGTGGCCGACGGTGTGCACCCGGCCCGGGAAGGCGGCGGAGATCTTCTCGGCGACGGCCGCCAGGGTCCAGATCTCGGCGGCCGGGTTGCCCTCCAGGGCCGCCCGCAGCCGGCCCTCGTCGAAGTGGTCGGCGTGCTCGTGCGTGACCAGCACGGCGTCCGCGCCGATCGCGGCGTCCTCCTCGCTGAACCCGCCCGGGTCGATGACGAGCGTGCGCCCGTCCTTCTCCAGACGGACGCAGGCGTGCGACTTCTTCGTGAGCTTGATGGTCATGGGTCCATCCTGCCCCCGACGGGGCGGGCGGCGGGTCACTCCTCGGGGGTGGTCTCCTCGCGGATGACCTGCTGGGCCACCCGGAACGCGCTGTTGGCGGCCGGGACCCCGCAGTAGACGGCGGCCTGGAGGAGGACTTCCTTGATCTCGACCGGGGTGAGGCCGTTGCGGAGGGCGGCGCGGGTGTGGAAGGCCAGCTCGTCGAGGTGCCCGCTGGCGACGAGCGCGGTCAGCGTGACACAGCTGCGGGAGCGGCGGTCGAGGCCGGGCCGGTCCCAGATCTCCCCCCAGGCGTAGCGGGTGATGAACTCCTGGAAGTCACCGGAGAACTCGTCCGCCGAGGCCAGCGCCCGGTCCACATGCGCGTCCCCGAGCACCTCGCGGCGGACCTTGAGCCCGGCGTCGTACGGGTCCGGTCTGCCCATCGCCTCGGGCTGGGCGGCGGCCGGGGCGATCTCGGCGACCGGGCCGGTCTGCGGCGGCACGGCGGCGAGGGCGGGCTTGACCGGGGCCGCCGGGATGGCGACCTGGCCGGTGGTGGAGTCGTAGGCGGGCTGCCAGGCGGTGGAGAAGTGGCGGACGAGGAGGTCGGTGACGGCGGCGGGCTGCTCGACCGGCACGAGGTGGGAGGCGCCGGGGACGACGGCGAGCCGGGCGTCCGGGATGCCCGCGACGAGCGTACGGGCCTCGGCGGGGCCGGTGACCTGGTCGTCGGAGCCGACGAGGACGAGCGTGGGGACGCCGATCCGGCCCAGTTCGGCGCGCACGTCGAAGGAGGCGAGCGCCTCGCAGGCGGCGATGTAGCAGCCGGGGTCGGTGGTGCGGACCATCTGCACGGCCCACTCGGTGATCGCGGGCTGCGCCGCCGCGAACCCGCTGGTGAACCAGCGGTCCGGGGACGTACGCGCGATCGGGTCGAGGCCGTTGGTCCGTACGATCACCCCGCGCTGACGGAACTCGTCGGCCGTGCCGAAGCGGGGCGAGGCGGCGATCAGCGCGAGCGAGGCGATGCGTTCGGGGTGGCGCAGCGCGAGTTCCGCGCCGATGGCGCCGCCGAGCGCACAGCCGGCGTAGCCGAACCGCTGCACACCGACGGCGTCGAGCGTGGCCAGCAGCCGGGCGGCCAGTTCGGTGACCGAGCCGCCGGGGTAGGCGGGCGCGCCGCCGTGGCCGGGCAGATCGAAGCGGAAGATCCGCCACTGTTTGGTCAGTTCGGGGACCTGGCGGTCCCACATGTGCCAGGTCGTGCCGAGCGAGGGCCCGAGGATCAGGACCGGAGCGTCGTCCGGCCCGTCGAACCGGTACTGGAGGGCGGGGATCTGCGTCTCACTCACCGCTCCACGCTAACGTCCCTTCCTCTGTGCTCGGTTCCATGCCCCCGAATCAGCGCGGACGGCTCCCGAACATCAGCGGGCAACTCTCACATCGTCTTCACCGGAGCGCAGGTCACGGGGCGGTCGTCAGGCCTGCTCGGGACAGGCGACACGGGCATCGAACAGATATCCCTGCGTGTCGCGGGTCGTGGGCTTCGTGGTGCGGTGCGGTGTGTTGTTCAGACGTCGGTGGTGCCCAGGCCGGTCAGGGCGCCTACGGGGTCGAGGTCCGGGGTGCCTCGGGGCCACCAGTCGTCGTGGTCCGGTTCGGACTCGTACGCGTACCAGAGGCCGTCGCGGCCGAGGCGGAGTTGGACGTGGCCGTGGGGGTGGGTGAGGTGGTTGCGGCGGGGGCGGAAGGCGGGGAGGTCGGCGGCGAGGAGCAGGGGGCGGGCGCGGTCGAAGCGGCCGGCCGGGGGGTCCCAGGGCTCTTCCAGGACGGTCAGCCCTTCGAGGCCGCCCTGCCGCCAGGCGGCGACCGCGCGGGCCAGGTCGGCGGGGGTGCGGCCGGTGGCGGCGGCCAGGGAGGAGTAGAGGGCGCGGGTGGTGGCGGTGAGGCCGGAGCCGGGGCGGGCGGCGGCGAGGCGTACCGCGTCCTGCCACAGGGTCAGTTCGGCCACCGGGTCGTGTCCCGTGGTGAGCAGCGCGTGTGCGCGGGCGGCGGCGTCGGTGGCGAGCTGGTCCAGTGCGAACGGGTCCGGACCGCCGGGCGCGCCCGGGTACACCGGCGGCTGTTCCGGATGCGGCGGCGGGGGCAGGGGGGTGGGCAGCGGGGGGAGGGTGCGCGGGGCGAGGGCGTCGCGGGCCCGGACGCCCGGGAGCGGCGCGGGTTCCTGCTCCTGGGCGGCCCGCGCCGCGCGGGCGGCGTTCCGGCGCGACAAGGCGTCGATCAGCTCCCGCTCGCCCCGGCCCCGCAGCAGCAACAGCACGAACGGGTCCTCGTCCAGCAACCGCGCCGTCTGATAGCAGAGCGCCGCAGCGTGCTTGCAGGGGTGGCCGAAGTCGGGGCAGCTGCAACGGGGTTCCAGCTCTCCGGGGCCGGGCAGCAGGCGTACGCCTTGCTCGCCCGTGGGGTCGGAGAGGGTGTGCGGGAGTTGTCTGTCCAGCAGCGCGGCGATGTGGCCCGGCTGCTCCGCCGCCGCGTCCAGGAAGCGGTCCCATGCGTCGTCGTCCAGGGTCCGCAGCCGGAGTTGCACCCGGTACGGCCGGGGCCGGCTTCCGTGGACGTACGCCAGCACGAGCCCCGGTGTGACGGTGATCGCGTCCACGTGCCCCTTGTCGGCGTACGCCCGCCCGCGCGCCAGCCGCGCCGCGTCCAGCGCGCCCTCCTCCAACGCCGTCACCCACGCGTTGCCCCACCAACTCCCCGCGAACGCCTCCTCGGTGGAGGGACGCGGCGGGAACGGGCGGAACGTACGCCGCAGTTCGCCGTCCCGGGAGGGGGCGGCCATGGTGCGGGGGACGCGGGGGGTGGTGGGGGCGTCCGGTTGGGCTGCGGGAGGGGTGGCGTCCGGTCGCGGGGGGCGCGACGGGTCGGGAGCAAGCTCGGGGGCGGCTGAGGAGGGCTGCCACTCGATGGAGGGGGCGCCGGGTTCCGGTTCCCCGGACGGCAACTGGAAGGCTCCGGTGAGGAGTTCACGTACATCACGCGCCCGGTCGTCCGATGATGCCGGGCCCCGGCCCGCAGTCGGCCCCTGTCCCGTCACCGGCTCCCGTCCCAAAGCCGGGCCCCGGCCCGCAACCGGCCCCTGCCCCGTCACCGGCTCCCGTCCCAAAGCCGGGCCCCGGCCCGCAACCGGCCCCTGCCCCGTCACCGGCTCCCGTCCCAAAGCCGGGCCCCGGCCCGCAACCGGC
>NZ_JBVKAY010000006.1:702084-709866 GCF_055657445.1 Streptomyces sp. NPDC107538
GCCCCTGCCCCGTCACCGGCTCCCGTCCCAAAGCCGGGCCGCCTCCCTCCGTCGTCCGCCGCGCAGTCCGGTCTCGCTTGCCCGCCGCCTCGGCACCGGTGCCCCCAGCCTCGGTACGGGGGGTCTCCGCCTCGGTACGGGGGGTCTCCGCCTCGGCTCGGGCCCGCCCGGCGGCCTCGCGTGCGGCCCGCAGGGCCTGGCGGGCGATGTCGCCGGGGCGGGTGGTGGGCTTGGTTGCCGCGCCGGGGGAGACAGCGGTGTCGGGGGTGGGCAGGTCATCGGGCCGGGCGTCACCGGGCTCGGCGGAGGGGCGGTCCCCGGCCCTCCGCAGCGCCTCCCGCGCCACGTCACCCGGCCTGGCGGCGGGCTGGGGGGCTGTCCGCGCCCCGGACGCGTCGTCCGGCTGCGCCTCCCCGACCCCCGGCGCGCCACGCGAACCCTGGTGCTCAGCGGCGGCCTCGGCCCCGTACCGGTCCCGTTCCCGCGCCGCCCGCAACGCCCGCCGCGCGATGTCGGCGGGCCGGGCCCCGGCCCCGGAATCCGCCCCGCCCACACTCCCCCGCATGTCCGCACTCCCTGAACGGTCCGCGCTCCCGGCCCCGTCCGCCCTCCCGACCTTGTCCACGCTCCCGGCCCCGTCGGCACTCCCACCCCTGCCCGCGTTCCCGGCCCCGTCGTCGGCAACCCCCAGCTCGTCCCTCCCCCTCGACTCAGCCAAAGCCTCCGCCGCCGCGGCCTCACCCCCGGCAAGCTCGCCCTCCTGCCCGTGCCGTCGTGCGGCGTCCGGTGTGTCCGCTGCCTCGGTCATGTCGGCCTCCGTAGGGAGACCAGGTCGGTCAGTTCGCGGTCGGTGAGTTCGGTGAGGGCTGTTTCGCCGGAGCCGAGGATGGCTTCGGAGAGGGCGCGCTTGGCTTCCAGCATCTCGGCGATGCGGTCCTCGATGGTGCCCTCGGTGATGAGGCGGTGGACCTGGACGGGCTGGGTCTGGCCGATGCGGTAGGCGCGGTCGGTGGCCTGTTCCTCGACGGCCGGGTTCCACCAGCGGTCGAAGTGGACGACATGGCCCGCGCGGGTGAGGTTGAGGCCGGTGCCCGCCGCCTTCAGGGACAGGACGAGGACCGGGGTCGCCCCGCTCTGGAAGCGGTCCACCATGTGCTCGCGGTCCTTGACGGGCGTACCGCCGTGCAGCAGTTCGACCGGGACCGCGCGGGCGGCGAGGTGCGCGGTGATCAGCCGGGCCATGCCGACGTACTGGGTGAAGACCAGCGCCGAGCCGTCCTCGGAGAGGAGCGTGTCCAACAGCTCGTCCAGCAGGGCCAGTTTGCCGGAGCGGGCCGCGAACCGGTCGCCGCCGGCGGTGCCCGGCTCCTCCTTCAGATACAGCGCCGGGTGGTCGCAGATCTGCTTGAGGGCGCCCAGGAGCTTCAGGACGAGGCCCCGGCGGGCGATGCCCTCGGCCGTCTCGATGGCGAGCAGCGACTCGCGGACCACGGCCTCGTACAGGGCGGCCTGTTCGCGGGTGAGGGGGACGGGGTGGTCGGTCTCGGTCTTGGGCGGGAGTTCGGGGACGATGCCCGGGTCGGACTTCTTGCGGCGCAGGAGGAAGGGGCGGACCAGGCGGGCGAGGCGGGTGACGGCCTCGTCGTGGCCGGGGTTCTCGCCGTTCTCCACGGCGCGGGCGTGCCGGGCGCGGAAGGACTTCAGGGGGCCGAGGAGCCCAGGGGTGGTCCAGTCGAGGAGGGCCCACAGCTCGGAGAGGTTGTTCTCGACCGGGGTGCCGGTGAGGGCCACGCGCGCCGGGGTCGGGATGGTGCGCAGGGCCTTCGCCGTCGCCGAGTAGGGGTTCTTGACGTGCTGGGCCTCGTCGGCGACGACCATGCCCCAGTCCTGCTCGGCGAGGTGGGCGGCGGTCGAGCGCATGGTGCCGTAGGTGGTGAGGACGAAGCCGCCGCCCTCGGCACCCTGGAGGCCGTCCAGGGTGCGGTCGGGGCCGTGGAAGCGGCGCACGGGTACGCCGGGGGCGAAGCGGGTGATCTCGCGCTGCCAGTTGCCCAGCAGGGAGGCGGGGCAGACGACGAGGGTGGGTGCGGGGCGGGCGCGGCGCAGATGCAGGGCGATGACGGTGATCGTCTTGCCGAGGCCCATGTCGTCGGCGAGGCAGCCGCCGAGGCCGAGGGAGGTCATGAGGTCCAGCCAGGCCAGGCCCCGGAGTTGGTAGTCGCGGAGGGTGGCGGCGAGGCCGGGAGGCGGGTCCACGGTGCCGATGCCCGCCGTCAGACGGTCGCGGAGGGTCGCCAGCGCGCCCACCGGTACCGCCTCCACCGTCTCGCCGTCGACCTCGGCGGTGCCGGTGAGGGCCACGGAGAGGGCGTCCACGGGGTCCAGCAGGCCCAGTTCGCGTTTGCGGGCCTTGCGGACGAGGGCCGGGTCGACCAGGACCCACTGGTCACGCAGACGGACGACGGGGCGGTGGGCCTCGGCGAGGGTGTCCATCTCGGCCTCGGTGAGCGGGTCGCCGCCGAGCGCCAACTGCCAGCGGAAGCGCAGCAGTTCCTCGCTCTCGAAGAAGCCGGTGCCGTCCGTGGCGGAGCCGGGCGCGGGGCGCACCTCGGCGCGCGCGGCGAGGTCGTGGGCGAGGTCCCGGGGCCAGTGGACCGCGACCCCCGCCGCGCCGAGGCGGGTCGCGGCGACGCCCAGCAGATCGGACAGCTCGTCCTCGGTGAGGGCGAGGACATCGGGGACGTCCTGCTCGGAGAGCCGCTCCAGGGGCGGCCAGACACGGGCCGCACGGCGTACGGCGAGGGCGGCGTCCACGCGGGCGCGGGGCCCGAACGCCGCGTCCGCGTCCCCGGCCCACAGCGCCGACGCGTCGGCGACGAGGGTGGGGTCGGCGAGGCTGTGCACCTGGACGACGGCCGCGCCCGCGCGCGGGGCGCCTTCGCTGTCGTCGAAGAGGTCGTACGCCGACAGGTCCAGACGCAGGGAGATCCGGACGCCCGCGTCCATGCCGGCGGCGACCTCGGCCGCCCAGTCGCGGGCCTGCGGGAGCCGCTGTCCGGTGTGCGCGGCGAACGGTTTCCCGGAGACGTACGGCGCCGCCGGGCCGCGTGGCAGGGTGTCGGCGACGGCGTCCAGGAAGGACCGCATCAGCGACTCCGGCTCGGGCAGCCTGAGCGGCCCCTTGCCGGGCAACGGCACGGCGTGGCCCTCGTACGGCAGGGCGGCGGCGACGGCCCTGAGGTGCGCGATGTCGTCCGGGTCGAGCGGTCCGGCCCGCCAGGCGTCGTACCCCTCGGCGGTCAGCCCCGGCAGCAGTCTCCCCCGGGCGGTCAGACGCAGCGCGTGCAGTGCGGCGGCGCCCCAGCAGGCCGTGGCGGGGTGGGCGGCGGGGTCGCGCCGGGCGCGGGTGAGCAGGGGCAGGGCCTCGCCGACCGTGAGGCACAGGGCGGGGACGGTGCCTCGGCGGGCGCCGCTGCCGTGCGGTCGTACGACCGTGAGGTCCTCGGTGTCGCCCGGCGGCGGGGCGTCGCCCGCCGGGTCCCAGAACGCGAACCGGCCGTGCCGGGGCAGCGGGGCCGGGAGGAAGACGGCGGCCAGCCGGACGGGGACGGACGCCCGCGCGGCGGCGGCCGTCGAGACCGGCTCGGCCGTCCTAGCGGGGACGGACGCCCGCGCGGGTACGGCCGTGTCGGCCTCGGGAACAGCCATGTCCCGCATATGTCCGGTCACCTCCCCGCCCATGGACGCCCGGCGGCGCCCCTCGACGCCCGTCGATTCGATCAGCTGCCTCCGACTCTACGGGCGGGGTCTGACAATGGGTCCCGAGGAGCGGGCCAGAGCCCGCGCGAAACGGCGTATCCGCTGGTCAGGGCACGGTTCGTGACACCACGTACACCATCGGATGGTCCGGGTTGGTCCGGTTCACCACGATGTCGTGGGTGGGGGCGGGGTTCTTCTGGTCGCTGACGAGGCCGTACCAGGGGCCGGAGCCGGTGAAGTCCCAGCCCACGATCCCCCGGTCGCGGGCGTTGATGGCCATCTTGTCCTGCTTCAGATCGTCCGTGCCGGCGCCGATCTGGTTGAGGAAGCTCTCCAGGCCCTCGTTGCTCGTATAGAACTGCACGTAGAGACGGCTGGTCTTCCAGTTGTTCGTCTCGTAGTACGCGACGTGCTTGGAGTACGGCGGGATCGGCACCTGGTAGAGGCGCTGCTGGACCCGGGAGGGCCAGTGGGCGGTGAGGCCGGTCGCCGAGTACTTCTCCTCCTTGTCCTTGCCGCTGTCGCGGCTCTGGTTGGCGGAGATCACCAGATAGCCGGCGGGTACGCCGATGAGCAGCACGATGATCGACAGGGTGATCGCCCGGCGGCGGATCTTGTGACGGCGGTCCTCCTCCGGCCGCTCCGGCTCCTCCGGAGAGGAGCCCTGGTGCGGTACCGAGGCGGTCATGCGGTGTCCTGGGTGGTGCGGCGGGCCTCCACGTACCGCGCGTAGCGCTCGTACCGCTCGACTCTGCGCCGGTTGGCGCGGCGGAAGCGGCGGGCCACGAGCCGGGCGAGGTCGGCGGCGCCCACCATGCCGGCCTCGGGCCCCAGCTGGGCGCGCGCGATACGGGCCTCGGGGCGGTAGCCGCGGCCGGTGAGGTGGCGGCGGAAGGCGTCCCGGGCGGGGCCGATCAGCAGGTCGTCGGCGGCCGAGACACCGCCGCCGATGACGAAGCAGGACGGGTCGAGGGCGGCGGCCAGGTTGGCGATGCCGACGCCGAGCCACTGGCCGATGTCCTGGAGCAGCTCGATGCACATCGCGTCGCCCTCGCGGGCCAGCTCGGTGATCATCGGCCCGGTGATGTCGGCGATGTTCCCCTTGACGTGCTCGATGATCCCGTACGCCACCGGGGAGTCGGCCGCGGCCAGCTCACGGGCCTCTCTGACCAGGGCGTTCCCCGAGCTGTACTGCTCCCAGCAGCCCCGGTTGCCGCACGGGCAGCGGTGGCCGCCGGGCACGACCTGCATATGGCCGAACTCGCCGGCGACGCCGAACTTGCCGCGCTTGACCTGGCCGTCCTCCAGGATCGCGCCGCCGATGCCGGTGCCGAGCGTGATCATGACCAGGTGGTCCTCGTCGCGGCCGGCGCCGAAGCGCCACTCGGCCCAGGCGGCGGCGTTGGCGTCGTTGTCGACCAGGACCGGCACGGCCAGGCGGCCGGCGAGGCGGTCGCGCAGCGGCTCGTTGCGCCAGGACAGGTGGGGGGCGAACAGCACGCGGTTGCGCTCCGCGTCCACCCAGCCGGCGGCGCCGATGCCGACGGCGTGTACGTCGTGCCGGTCGGAGAGGTCCAGGACCAGTTCCGTGATGGTGTCCTCGACGACCTGGGGGCTCTTGGACTTGTCCGGGGTCTCCGTGCGGAGCTTCTCCAGGATGTTGCCGTCGGCGTCCACGACGCCCGCCATCACCTTCGTGCCGCCGATGTCGATGCCGACGGTGGGGACGCGGGGGGCCGTCAGGTGGGAGCGGCGCTCGCGCGTTCCCACGGTCCGCAGGACGGTGGCCCGCGCGGAGCCGCGGTGGGTGAAGTCGCGGTAAGTGCTCATCGGGCCGATTCTGCCTTAGCGCTCCGCCTGGTGCGGCGTGGGGGCGGGGGGTGGCATGGGTTGTTTTGCGGGTGCGGGTCCGGTGGGGCTTCTCGCGCAGTTCCCCGCGCCCCTCAAAAAGCGGGGCTGCGCCCCTGCTTTTTCAGAAGTGGCCCGCTATGACCTCACCAGGAGCTGGAAGTCGAACGAATAGCGGGAGGCTCGGTAGATGTGGGTGCCGTATTCGACTGCTCGGCCCGTGTCGTCGAAGGTGGTGCGCTGCATGGTGAGGAGGGGGGCGTGTTCGGGCTCGCCGAGGCGGTCGGCCTCCTCGGGGGTGGCGGATCTGGCGCCGATGGTCTGGCGGGCGCTGTGGAGGGTGATGCCGGCGGCGCGCATGAGGCGGTAGAGGCCGGTGGCCTCCAGTTGGGGGGAGTCGAGGTCGAGGAGGTCGGTGGGGAGGTAGTTGCAGAGGTAGGCCATGGGCTCGCCGTGGGCCAGACGGAGTCGCTCGATGCGGTGGACTTCGCCGCCCTCCGCGACGGCCAGGGCGGCGGCGACCTCGGCGGAGGCCGCGACGGTGGTGTTGGCCAGGACACGGGTGGCCGGGCGCTGGCCCGCGGCCTCCAGGTCGTCGTAGAGGCTGCTCAGTTCCAGAGGGCGTTTGACCTGGCTGTGGACGACCTGGGTGCCCACGCCCCGGCGGCGTACGAGCAGGCCCTTGTCGACGAGGGACTGGATGGCCTGGCGGACGGTCGGGCGGGACAGGCCCAGGCGTGCGGCCAGCTCGATCTCGTTGCCCAGCAGACTGCCCGGGGTCAGCTCTCCGTGCTCGATCGCCGCCTCCAGCTGCTGGGACAGCTGGAAGTAGAGCGGGACCGGACTGCTGCGGTCGACGCTGAGCTGGAGCGACACGGTCGGAGCCTCTTCTGGTTTCGGCACGGGCCGAGCGTAGCCCCGGGATTTGGTGACGGGAAGTTCCGTAGTTCGGTTGTCCGGACAAAGCATTGACACAGCGGCGGGTACGACCCCACTTTGTTTCCCATGCGCATCGGACTCATCGGGGCGGGTCGCATCGGGACGTTTCACGCGACCACCCTCAGCCGCCACCGTGATGTCGGCTCTCTGATCATCACGGACGTCGATACGACTCGGGCTCATGACCTCGCGGACCGCCTCGGTGAGACGGTGGCGCCGGGGGTGGACGAGATCTTCACCTGGGGTGTGGACGCCGTGGTGATAACGGCCGCGACGTCGGCCCACGGCGAACTGATCGGTCGGGCAGCACGCTCGGGGCTGCCCGTCTTCTGTGAGAAACCCATCGCCGTGGACCTGCCGGGCACGTTAGCGGCGCTGACCGAGGTCGACGCCGCCGGGACGGTGCTGCAGATGGGTTTCCAGCGGCGTTTCGACTCCGGCTATGTCACCGCGCGGGAGGCGGTGCGCGCGGGCAGGCTCGGGCGGCTGCACACCGTACGGGCGCTGACGGCGGATCAGACGCCGCCGCCCGCGGCGTATCTGCCGGTGTCCGGCGGGATCTACCGGGACTGTCTGATCCACGACTTCGACATCGTGCGCTGGGTGACCGGGCGCGAGGTCGCCACGGTGTACGCGACCGGGTCGGACGTCGGGCATCCGATGTTCCGGGAGGCGCACGATCTCGACACGGCCGCCGCGGTGCTCACGCTGGAGGACGGCACGCTGGTCACGGCCTCGGCGGCGCGGGTGAACGGGGCCGGGTACGACGTGCGGCTGGAGCTGGCCGGGGAGCTGGACACGGTGGTCGTCGGGCTGGACGACCGTACGCCGGTGGCGTCCACGGAGCCGAGTGGGCCGCCGCCCGCGGACAAGCCGTGGACCGGGTTCCTGGAGCGGTTCGCGTCCGCGTACGAGGCCGAGATCGCCGCGTTCGTGGAAGTGGTGCGGGGGGAGCGGGCGAATCCGTGCGACGGGCGGGAGGCGTTGCAGGCGCTGCGGGTGGCCGAGGCGTGTGAGCTGTCGCGGGCGGAGCACCGGCCGGTGAATCTGGGGGAGATCGTGGGAGGCAGGGAGTAACGGCGGTCCGCCGCCCCGGGAGGGAGGGCTCGGATCGTGTCGCGGGTGCGGGTGGGTGGGGGCTTCTCGCGCAGTTCCCCGCGCCCCTGAAAAAGCGGGGCTGCGCCCCTGCTTTTTCGGCCCGAAGAGCACGGGGCGCAGCCCCGGCTCTTCAGGGGC
>NZ_JBVKAY010000007.1:0-565499 GCF_055657445.1 Streptomyces sp. NPDC107538
GCCACCCGCGACGGACTCTACGCACCGGCACGGCCCCGCCCGCCCCACCGGCCACCCGCGCCCCACCAGGGGCGCGGGGAACTGCGCGAAAAACCCCAACGCACCCGCACACACCCCCGACGACCAGGCAGGCACCCCCTCATGCCCTTAACCCCCACCCCCACCCCCACCCTCCCACGCGGCACAGGCCAACACCTCCTCATCGCCGCCGACGACCCCTCCACCGCCGAACTCCTCTCCACCACCCTGGAGTTGGCGGGCTACCACCCCCACACCACCCCCTCCGGCAGAGAAGCCGTCACCCGCCTCACCGACCACCGCTTCGACCTGGTCGTCCTCGACCTCGCCCTCCCCGACCTGGAGGACCTCGGCCGTGAGCGCCGCCCCGTGGTCCACCGCCCACCCGTCCTGTTCCTCACCCAGTACGACTCCCTCGGCAAGCTCCTCCCCGAACTCGGCCTGGGAGAGCAGGACTACGTCACCAAACCCTTCCGTATCGCCGAGGTCCTGGCCCGCGCCCAGGTCCTCCTGCGCGGCCGAGAACCCGTCCGCCGCGACGGTGAACTGTCGTACGACGACCTGGTCCTGGACGACCCCGCCTGCCAGGCCCTGCGTGCGGGCCTGGCGTTGAACCTCACCCCGGCCGAGTACCGCCTGCTGCGCCATCTCCTCGTCAACGCCCACAAGGTGCTGTCGAAGGAGCAGATCGGCCGCTACGTGTGGGGCGACTTCCACGGCGACAACGCGATCGAACAACTCGTCTCCCGCCTCCGCCGCAAGGTGGACCGCGAGGGCACGCCCCTCATCCACACCCGCCGAGGCTTCGGCTACTGGCTCGGCACGTCCTCCGGGGAACGCTGAGCGAACCTCTCATGAAGCAAATGTGTCCTAAAGCCACTCAAGCCGTGACGCACCGCTGGGCCCCCCACCAAGAACGCCGCAGCACTCTCGCCCCCCTTCCGTGAACACCAACCACCCACCCAGCCCCGCGAGTTGTGGCCGAAAGGCCACCCCTCACCCCGCCATGTGATCCGGCTCACGTCAGCTTCCTGTCAGGTAACTGGCCGCCCCCCGTCAGACCGCTCTGTTTGCATGTGTTCATCGAGGCCTCGACGCATCCCCCGGCGCTCCACCTCACCGGAGCCCCCACCCCCGAGGAGAGACCATGGCCGACACCCTCACCGACGCCGCGTCCGACGCGAGCGGCCAGTGCCCGGTGTATCCGATGCCCAGGGCGACGGAGTGCCCGCTCGCCCCGCCCCCCGCCGCGGCGGAACTCCGCGGCGGCGACCGGCCGATCACCAAGGTGCGCATCTGGAACGGCAGCACCCCGTGGCTGATCACCCGCCACGCCGACCAGCGCACCCTGCTCACCGACCCGCGGGTCAGCAACGACGACCACGAGCCGGACTTCCCCCATGTCAACGCCCACCGCGCGGCCATCGCCCCGCACACCCCGAAGCTGATCACCAACACGGACGCGCCCGAACACACCCGGCTGCGCCGCTCGGTGAACGCGCCGTTCCTGGTGAAGCGGATCGAGGCGATGCGCCCGGCCGTACAGAAGATCGTCGACGACCTGATCGACGAGATGCTGGCCGGCCCCAACCCGGCCGACCTGCTGACGGCGCTCGCCCTGCCCGTGCCCTCGCTCGTCATCGCCGAACTGCTCGGCGTGCCGTACAAGGACCACCACTTCTTCCAGGAGAACAGCAACCGCGTCCTCGACAACTCCCTCACCGCGGAGGAGGCACAGGAGTCCAGCCGCGCCCTCGGCGGCTACCTCGACGCCCTCTTCCGCGAGAAACTCGAACAGCCGGGTGACGACGTGCTGTCGGAGATGGGCACCCGCGTCAAGGCCGGGGAGATGACCCACCAGGAGGCCGTCAGCATGGGCGTGGCCATGCTGATCGCCGGCCACGAGACCACCGCCACGATGATCAGCCTCGGCACGCTCGCCCTGTTCGAACACCCCGACCAGCTCGCCGTGCTGCGCGACACCGAGGACCCGAAAGTGGTCGCCGGCGCGGTCGACGAGCTGTTGCGCTACCTCTCCATCGTCCACTCGGGCCTGCGGCGCGTCGCCAAGGACGACATCGAGATCGACGGCCAGGTCATCCGCAAGGGCGACGGCCTGCTCTTCGACCTCCAGACGGCCAACTGGGACCCGAACGCCTTCCCCGAGGCCGATCGCCTGGACCTGAGCCGCCCCGCCCGCCAGCACAACGCGTTCGGCTACGGCCCCCACCAGTGCCTCGGCCAGAACCTGGCCCGCCTCGAACTCCAGGTCGTCTACGGCACCCTCTACCGCCGTGTCCCGACCCTCCGCCCGGCCGCCCCCATCGACCAGCTGGCCTTCAACCACACCGGCACCACCTACGGCGTGAAGTGCCTGCCCGTCGCCTGGTGACGACCTGCCCTCCCCCCACCACCCCCACCACCCCCACGACTACGCGCGAACCAAGGAGCACCCCATGCGTGTGGAACTCGACGAACCCAAGTGCGTGGCCTCCGGCCAGTGCGTGATGGCCTCCCCGGAGGTGTTCGACCAGCGTGACGAGGACGGCGTCGCGATCCTGCTGGAGGAGCACCCCGCCGACGACCTCATGGACGGGGTGCAGGAGGCCGTCGCGATTTGCCCCGCCGCCGCGATCCGACTGGTGGACCGGTGAGGCGGATCGTGGTCGTGGGCGCCTCGGCCGCCGGACTGGCGGCGGCCGAGACGCTGCGCCGCGAGGGCTACGACGGCACGCTCACCCTCGTCGGCGACGAACCCCACGCCCCGTACGACCGGCCCCCGCTGTCCAAGCAGCTCCTCTCGGCGGAGTGGGACACCGACCGGCTCACCCTGCGCGCCCCGGCCCATCTCGACGGCCTCGGCCTGGACCTGCGCCTCGGGACCGCCGCGACCGGCCTCGACCCGCGGGAACGCCGCGTTCGGCTCGCCGACGGCGACGAGGTGCCGTACGACGCACTGGTCGTCGCGACCGGCGTACGCCCGCGCAGGCTGCCCGGGGAGGGCGCACATGTGCTGCGCACCCTGGACGACGCGCTGACGCTGCGGGAGCGGCTGACACCGGGGACGCGGCTGGTCGTGGTCGGCGCCGGGTTCCTCGGCGCGGAGGCCGCGGCCGTCGCCTGGCGGCTCGGAGCGAAGGTCACCCTCCTGGAACCGGCGCCGGTGCCGCTGGCCCACGCGGTCGGCGCGGAGGTCGGCGCGGTGCTGTCCCGGGCCCATCTCGACCACGGCGTGGACCTGCGCACCGGTGTCACCGTCACCGAGGTGACCGAGGACGGCGTACGGCTCGCGGACGGCGAGGTGGTCGAGGCCGACGAGGTGCTGGTCGCCGTCGGTTCGCTGCCCAACACCGAGTGGCTGGCGGACAGCGGCCTGCTGACCGGCGACGGCGTGCTGTGCGACGAGTACTGCGAGGCCGTCTGGGGGTCCCCCCGGCCGGAGGGCGGGGACGTGTACGCGGCCGGTGACGTCGCCCGCTGGTACAACCCGCTGTTCGGCACCTCGATGCGGATCGAGCACCGCACGCACGCGGCCGAGCAAGGCATGGCCGCCGCCCGCAACCTGCTCGCCCCCGAGGCCCGCAAGCCGTTCGCACCGGTGCCGTACTTCTGGTCCGACCAGTACGACATGAAGATCCAGGCCTACGGGCAGCTGCGCGGCCACGACGAGGTCGCCGTCGTCGCCGGGGCCCTCGCCGAACGCCGCTTCGTCGCCGTCTACCGCACGGGCGACCAGGTCACCGGCGCCCTCGCGGTCGGTATGCCGCCCAAGGCGATCCGGCAGTGGCGGCAGGCCATCGCGTCCGGCGCCGACTGGCGCACGACACTCCCGCCGGAGACACCGGCGACACCGCAGGAGGTAGAACATGGCGGAACGACCGTCCGACCGCGAGCGTGACGTGGTCGTCGTCACCGGCGCCGGCGGCATGGGCGTGGCGATCGCGCGGCGGCTCGGCAGCGGGCGGACCCTGCTGCTGGCCGACGCCTCGGCTGGTCAACTCGACCGGGCCGTCGAGGCGTTGAGCGACGAGGGGTACGCGGTACGGGGCGTCCTGACCGACGTCTCCGACCGGAAGTCCGTGGACAGGCTCGCCGAGGAGGCGGCCGGCGAGGGCCGGGTGACCGCCGTCGTGCACACCGCCGGTGTCTCCGCCGCCCAGGGCGCGGCGCGGACGATCCTGGAGGTCAACCTGCTGGGCACCGCCCATGTCATCGACGCCTTCGAGACGGTCGCCGGCCGGGACACGGCCATGGTCTGCGTCTCCAGCATGGCCGGCCATGTCGCCTCCCTCGGCGCCGCGGACGAGGACGCCCTCGCCACCGCCCCGGCGGAGGAACTCCTCGACGTCGGTGCCGTCGCCGCCGTCGGGGACAGCGCGACGATGGCGTACATCGTGTCCAAGCGGGCCAACCATGTGCGGGTCGAGGCCGCCGCGCTCGCCTGGAGCCGGCGCGGCGCCCGGATCAACACCGTCAGCCCCGGGATCATCGCCACCGCCATGTCGAAGGCGGAGGCCGAGGGGCCGAGCGGGGCGCACATGCTCCAGATGATGGAGGCGAGCGGAGCCGGCCGCTCCGGCACCCCGGCGGAGATAGCCGACGCCGTGGCATTCCTCATCGGCCCCGAAGCGCGTTACATCACGGGCACGGACCTGCTCGTCGACGGCGGACAGGGCGCCTGGATGCGCCGGCACCGCCCCGCCTGACACGGCCCGTGCGGCACAGCACGACCCCCAACGGACGTACCAGGACCGCAGAGAGGACATCGATGTCCACCCCCCACACCCCTTCCGTCCCCACCACGCCGGACCCGGAGGAACTGGGCTTCGACCCGGACGCCCTGCGCGCCCGGTACCGGGCCGAGCGCGAGCGCCGGATCCGCCCGGACGGCGGCGCGCAGTACCAGCGGATCTCCGGTGACTTCGCGTACTACGACGACGACCCGTACGCCGACCAGGAGTTCACCCGCGACCCGGTCGACGACCGGGTCGAGGCCATCGTCGTCGGCGGCGGTTTCGGCGGGCTGCTCGCCGGGGCCCGGCTGCGGCAGGCGGGCGTCGAGTCGGTCCGGGTGATCGAGAAGGGCGGCGACTTCGGCGGCACCTGGTACTGGAACCGCTACCCCGGCATCCACTGCGACATCGAGTCGTACATCTACCTCCCGCTCCTCGAAGAACTGGGCTACGTCCCGAAGTGGAAGTACTCCCCGGGCGAGGAGATCCGGCAGCACACCCGCGCCATCGGCCGGCACTTCGACCTCTACCGCGACGCCCTCTTCCAGACCGTCGCCACCGAACTGCGCTGGGACGACACCGAGTTGGAGTGGATCGTCGCCACCGACCGCGGCGACCGCGTCCGGGCCCGCTATGTCGTCGTCTCCAGCGGCACCCTCAGCCAGCCGAAGCTGCCCGGCATCCCCGGCATCGAGACGTTCAAGGGCCACACCTTCCACACCAGCCGCTGGGACTACGCCTACACGGGCGGCGACGCGAACGGCGGCCTCACCGGGCTCGCCGACAAGAGGGTCGCCGTCATCGGTACCGGCGCCACCGCCATCCAGGTCGTCCCGCACCTCGGGGCCGACGCGGCACACGTGTACGTCTTCCAGCGCACCCCCTCGACGGTCGACGTGCGCGGCAACGGCCCCACCGACCCGGAGTGGGCGAAGACGCTCGCCCCCGGCTGGCAGAGCGCGCGCATGGACAACTTCCTGAAGACCGTCACCGGCGTCCGGGCCGGTCAGGACCTGGTGAACGACGCCTGGACCAGCAGCGCCCGCCTCCAGGAGAAGCTGATCCCGACCGCCGCGTACGCGGACGTCCCGGCGGACGAGCGTGAACGGGCCTACGAGATCGCCGACTTCCAGAAGATGAACGAGCTGCGTGACCGCGTGGCGACGATCGTCGAGGACCCGGAGACCGCCGAGAAGCTCAAGCCCTGGTACCGCTACATGTGCAAGCGGCCCACCTTCAGCGACCAGTACCTCCAGACCTTCAACCGGCCCAACGTCACCCTCGTCGACACGGCCGACACCCATGGCGTCGAGCGGATCACCGACAACGCGGTGGTGGTCGGCGGGGTCGAGTACGAGGTGGACTGCGTCATCTTCGCCACCGGTTTCGAGGTCGGTGTCTCCGGCCTGCTCTCCGGCCGCCTCCCCGCGTACGGCTGGGACGGCGTCGGCCTGCTGGAGACCTGGATGACGGCCGGCCCGAAGACCCTGCACGGCTTCTACAGCCACGGCTTCCCCAACCTCTTCCAGCTCGGCCCGATGCAGAACGCCAGCGCCGTCAACTACGTCCACATCCTCGACCAGCAGTCCCGCCACGTCGGCGAGGTCGTCGCCGAGGCCCGCAGACGCCGCGCCCGCTACGTCGAGCCGAGCGCCGAGGCCCAGGACGCCTGGGTCGCCACCATCCGCGAGAAGGCGGCCGACCTGTACAGGTTCCAGGCCGAGTGCACCCCCGGCTACTACAACAACGAGGGCCGGCCCCGGGAGCGCAGCGAGTCGTACGGCGACGGACCGGTGGCCTTCCACGAACTGCTGCGCCGCTGGCGCGCGGACGGCGGCATGGACGACGTCCTCGTGGGCGCCGAGTGAGGCCGGGGAAGACGATGACGGACGGTATGGACAAGCGACCCAGCCGGTACGACGAGTCCGGCGATCTCCGTACCACCAGCGCCCGTTGGGATGCGCGGCGGCTCAACCCGCCCAATCCGCTGTGGGGTTCCAACGGGGTGGCGTTCGGCCCCGACGGGCGGCTGTACGTGGCGCAGTTCCTCGCCGGGCAGATCAGCGCCGTCGACCCGGCCACCGGGGACGTCGAGGTGGTCGTGCCGATGGACAGCCCGGTGCAGTCGCCGGACGACCTCGCCTTCGGCGCGGACGGCTCGATGTACATAGCCGACCTGGTGCCGGGCCGGGTGTGGCGGCGGAGCCCGGCGGGGGAGTACGGCCTCGTCTCCGACGAGGTCACCAACCCCAACGGCATCACCTGTATCGGGGACCGGCTGTTCATCAACGAGATGAAGCCCGACGGCCGGCTGATGGAGCTGTTCCCGGACGGCGGCGACCCGGTGGTGCTCAGCGAGGGGCTGGCCCTCGGCAACGCGATGCAGCGCGGCCCGGACGGCCATCTGTACTACCCGCACATGATGACCGGCCAGGTCTGGCGCGTGCCGCCGGACGGCGGGACGCCCGAGGTGGTCGCCGAGGACGTGCACCAGCCGGTCGCGGTCCGCTTCGACCAGGGCGGTGTCCTGCACGTCGTCTCGCGCGGCGTCGAGGGCATCGTCACCCGGATCGACCTGCACGGCGGCGGCACCCGCACGCTCCTCACCAGCGGGCTGACGGCCCTGGACAACGCGGCGTTCGACGCCGAGAACCGGATGTTCGTCTCCAGCTACGCCGCCGGCGGCGTCAGCGAGCTGCACCCCGACGGCCGCACCCGCGACCTCGTGCCCCGCGGCTTCGACGGGCCCTACGGCATCACGGTCGACCTCGGCGGCACGGTGTACGCGGCCGACCACTACCGGCTGGCGAGCCCGGCGCCCGACGAGGTGGAGACGCATCTGCTGAGGCCCTTCGCCCACGGCATCGCCGCCGACGGCGAACTGCTGCACTACACCTCGCAGTTCGGCGCCGTACTGACCCACGACACCGGGTCCGGGACCGCCCGGGAGCGGGTGCGGGGCCTCGACCGGCCCATCGGGATCGCGGTGGGGCCGGACGGCTCCCTGGTGGTGGCCGAGTCGGGCGCGGGCCGGGTCGTGGCCGTCGACGCCCCCGCGGCGGACGCCGGGACGGGCCCGGCCGGCGACTCGGCCACGGCCCCCGGTACGGCTGCGGACACCGTGACCGTCCTCGCCGAAGGGCTCGACCGGCCCACCGACGTGGCCTTCGACGCGCGGGGCCGCCTCTACGTCAGCGAGGAACGGCTTGGGACGGTCCTGCGGATCGATGCGGACGGCGGCGGGACCACCGTGGTCGCGGACGGGCTCGGCGCACCGCAGGGGCTGGCGGTCCTGGGGGACGACCTGTTCGTGGTGGAGACCGGTCCGCGCAGGCTGCACGCGATCTCCCTCGTCACGGGGGAGCGGCGCACCGACGCCGAGGACCTTCCGGTCGGACCGCCCCCGGGTGTCGTCCCCCGGGAGGAACCGGCCCTGTTCGCCGGCGGCATGCCCGGGATGGCCCGCCGTTTCGCCGGTCTCGCCGCCGCCCCGGACGGGACCCTCCTGCTGTCGGCCAACGGCGAGGGCACCGTGCTGCGGCTGACACCGAAGGCCGGGGCCGGGGGAGGGGCTCAGCCGGAGCGGTAGAGCTCCGAGAGCAGTTCGATGGCGGCCGGGGTGGCGGGATGCGGGTCGTCCCGCCACCAGGCCAGCCGCACGGCGATCGGCTCGGCGTCCCGCACCGGCCGGTAGACGACACCGGGCCGCCGGTACTGGTTGGCCGTGGACTCCGGGGTCACCCCGACGGCACGGCCCGTCGCGATGGTGGTGAGCCACTCGTCGACGTCGTGCGTCTTCTCGGTCGCGGGCCGGGAGCCGGGCGGCCACAGGTCGGGGGTGGTCGTGCCGGTCCGGCGGTCGACCAGCAGGACGTGCCCGCTGAGATCGGCCAGCCGCACCGACCGGCGGCGGGCCAGCGGATCGTCGCTCGCCAGCGCGCACATCCGCCGCTCCAGCCCGACGATCGCCGAGTCGAACCGCCGGTCGTCCACCGCCCGCCGGACCACGGCGAGATCGCAGGAGCCCTCCGCAAGCCCGGCCGTCGGGGAGTTGGCCCGCACGAACTGCAGATCCGTCTCCGGATGCGCGGCGCCCCAGCGGCGCTGGAACGTCAGCGTGTGGCGGCCCAGCGCCGACCAGGCGTAGCCGATCCGCAGCCGTACGTGGCCCGAGGTCGCCTCCCGCACCAGGTCGTCCACCTCGCCGAGCACCCGCCGCGCGTGCGACACCACCCGCAGCCCGGTCGGCGTGGGGGTCACCTCGCGCGAGGTCCGGCGCAACAGCCGTACGCCCAGGGCCCGTTCGAGCGAAGCCAGGGTGCGGGACACGGCCGCCTGGGAGACGTCGAGCGCGATGGCCGCGTCGGTGAAGGTGCCCTCGTCGACGATCGCCACGAGACAGCGCAGCTGCCGCAGCTCCACCTCCCTGACGACCGGGTCCGTGTCATCCATGACTCCAGCGTATAGATCTGCCCGTGGATGCATTTTGCGCAACGGTGGGCCCGGCGCACGATCGGCTCATGGACACCGCCGCCGCTCCCACCGCCGCCCTCGCCCCCACCGGTACGGCCCCCGAGTCCGCCGCCGCGTCCCCCTCCCCGGAGCCGGGCGGCGCGCGCCTCGCCGCCGTCCTCACCATGCTCGGCTGCGGCGCGTCCAACCAGGTCGGGGCCGCCCTGGGCTCGCTGGCCTTCCCGGTGCTCGGACCCGCCGGCGTGGTCGCGATACGGCAGTACGTCGCCGCCCTCGTCCTGGTGGCCGTGGGCCGGCCGCGGTGGAGGTCCTTCACCGCCCGCCAGTGGTGGCCGGTGGTGCTGCTCGCGCTGGTGTTCGGGACGATGAATCTGTCGCTGTACACCGCCATCGACCGCATCGGCCTGGGGCTCGCGGTGACCCTGGAGTTCCTCGGTCCGCTCGCCATCGCGCTGGCCGGCTCGCGCCGCCGGATCGACGCGTGCTGCGCGCTGATCGCCGGGGTCGGCGTGGTCACCCTGATGCGCCCCCAGCCCTCCGCCGACTACCTCGGCATGGGCCTCGGTCTCCTCGCCGCCGTCTGCTGGGCCTCGTACATCCTGCTCAACCGCACGGTCGGCCGCCGTATCCCCGGCGCCCAGGGGTCCGCGGCGGCCGCCGCCCTCTCCGCCCTCGCCTTCCTGCCGGTCGGCGTCGCCGTCGTCGTACGGAACCCGCCGACCGCTGGGGCCGTCGCCTACGCGATCGCCGCCGGGGTCCTCGCCTCGGCCGTGCCCTACCTCGCCGACGTGTTCACCCTGCGCCGCGTACCCGCCCAGGTGTTCGGGCTCTTCATGAGCGTCAACCCCGTCCTCGCGGCCCTGGCCGGCTGGATCATGCTCGGGCAGGGCCTCGGCCCGCTCGAATGGTCGGCGATCGGCGCGGTGGTCGCGGCGAACGCGCTGAGCATGTCGGTGCCGCGCCGCTGACCCCTTCTCCTCGCGCCGACACTCCGTTCCTCCTCGCGTCGGCACTCCGTGTGCCGTTCATGGACACTTGCTCATTTCTTAACAGGTGTCCATTATCGTGGTCATGCAGCCGGACCCGACTCCCCCGACACCTCCGCAGCCGCCCATGGACCGCAGGGTCCGCCGCTCGCGGGCCGCGCTGATGCGGGCCGCCCTCGCCCTGGTCGCCGAGCGGGGCACGACCGCCGTCCCGGTCTCGGAGATCGCCGAGGCCGCGGACATCAGCCGGCAGGTGCTGTACCAGCAGTTCGGGGACCGTGACGGACTGCTGCTCCAGGCCGGGCTGGACCTCGCCCGGCGTGAACTGGTCGAGGGGCCCGCGTACGACGCGGCGGACCTGACCGACCGGGCCGGAGTGCTGGCCATGGCACGGCATTTCGCCGAGCACCGCGCCTTCTACCGCGCGATGTTCACCGGGTCCCGCGCGTTCGACCTCAACAAGGGGCTCACCGAACTGATCACGCCCGCCAACCGGGAGGTCGTACGCCGACTCCACGGCGCCGATCCCGACCCCGGACTGGTCGACGACCTCGCCACGTTCCTCACCGGCGGCGCCTCCGCCGTCGTCAACACCTGGGTCGTGGAGGGCGAGGAGCCGCTCGACCCGGAGCAGTTCGCCGACCGGCTGATGCGGATGGTGCCCATGATCACCGCCGCGCTGGGCCGGTCCGTCCCGTCCGCACCGAACCAGGAGCAACGCCGGTGAACCTCAGCAGCCACCTCGTCCAGCGCGCACTGAAACTGCCCCCGCCGCTCACCCGGGACCTCGTCGTCGAACGGGACCTGCGGGTGCCGATGCCCGACGGGGTCGACCTGCTCGCCGACCGCTGGGCGCCGCGCACCGGCGGCGAGGGCCTGCCGACCGCGCTGATCCGCTGCCCGTACG
Organism: Streptomyces sp. NPDC107538; assembly: GCF_055657445.1. Lineage (NCBI taxonomy): Bacteria > Bacillati > Actinomycetota > Actinomycetes > Kitasatosporales > Streptomycetaceae > Streptomyces > Streptomyces sp. NPDC107538. Next base: position 11,118 of record NZ_JBVKAY010000007.1, read on the forward strand.
GCAGGCGCGGCGTGATCGCGCTCGCGGCGGTCCGGCCGCTGGCCGAGCGCGGCTATCAGGTGCTGATCCAGAGCACCCGGGGCGGCTTCGGCTCCGGCGGCACCTTCGACCCCCAGCGGCAGGAACGCGCGGACGGTCTGGCGACCCTGGACTGGCTGGTCGAGCAGCCGTGGTGCGGCGACGCGATCGTGCTGGTCGGCACCAGCTACATGGGCTATGTGCAGTGGGCGGTGGCCGACCGGCTCCCGCCGCAGGTCAAGGCGATGATCCCGCACATGACGGAGTCGGCGCTCACCCTGGAGTTCCTGCGCGCGGACGGGATGTCGCTGCAGACGCCGTTCGGCTGGGGCGCCATGGTCGCCCAGCAGGAACGCCCGTTCGCGATGGTCCGCCAGCCCTTCGGGCTGAAGCGCGTCCGCCGCGCCCTCGACACCCTGCCCCTCGCCGACGCCGACCTGGCCGCCCTCGGCCGGCGCTCCCCGTACATCCAGGACATCCTCGCCCGCGACGCCGACGACCCGCACTGGGCCGGCCTCGACCACCGGGACCGGGTGGCCGAGGTGACCGTACCGGTCAGCTCGATAGGCGGCTGGTACGACATCTTCCTGCCCGGCCAGCTACGGGACTTCACGGCCCTCCAGACGGCCGGCCGCGAGCCCCGGCTGACCGTCGGCCCCTGGACGCACACCACGTTCGACAACACCCTGGCGATGGAGGCCGTCGAGTTCGGCCTCGCCCACGCGCGCGGCCAACAGCCCCCGGAGCGCGCCCCGGTGCGGCTGTACGTGACGGGCGAGGAGGCCTGGCGCGACTTCGCATCCTGGCCGCCGAAGGGGTACGAGGAGCGACGCTTCCGCCTCCATCCGGGTGGAGCCCTCGCCGTCGAGCCGCCCGCCGGGCCCGGGTCCGACGGGTACCACTACGACCCGGCGGACCCCACCCCGTCCGTCGGCGGCGTGTGCATGCCGCCCCGCGCCGGACGCGTCGACAACACCGCGCTGGAGGCCCGCCCGGACGTCCTCACCTACACCACCGCCGTACTGGAGGAGGACGTCGAGATCGTCGGTGAGGTGAGCGCCGAGATCTGGTTCCGCTCCAGCCTGCCGTACGCCGATGTGTTCGTCCGGCTCTGCGAGGTCGACGAGCGCGGCCGCTCGGTCAACGTCTGCGACGGGCTGACCGGGCTCACCGGCGCCGACGAACTCGGCCGCGCCGACGTCCGGTTGTGGCCCACCGCCCACCGCTTCCGGCGCGGCCGGCGCATCCGCGTCCAGGTCTCCAGCGGCGCCTTCCCCCGCTACGCCCGCAACCCGGGCACGGGCGCGCCCCTCGCCACCGCCACCACCCTCCGGGCGGCCGACCAGCGCGTCCACCACGGGCCGGAGCAGCCCTCCGCGGTGATCCTTCCGGTGCGGACCGCCCCGGAGGCGGCCCGGTGAACCGTGCGACCCTGTGAGAACAAAATTGTTGACAATCCTGTTGGCCTAGATTTACGTTCGACAGGCACTCACTCAGGGAGGGCACGATGCAGGAGGAAGCCCGTCCGGGCACCGGAGAGCAGGCCAAACAGCTCGCGCTGGCGAAGCTGCGGCAGGCGATCCTGCACGGCGAGATGGCACCGGCCCAACGGCTGGTGGAGAACGAACTCGCCGAGCAGTTCGGTGTGACACGGGCCAGCATCCGCGCGGCGCTGATCGATCTGGAGGCCGAAGGACTGGTCGAGCGGATCCGCAACCGGGGCTCGCGGGTGCGGGTGGTGAGCGTGGAGGAAGCGGTCGCCATCAGCGAGTGCCGCATGGTCCTGGAAGGGCTGTGCGCGGCGAAGGCGGCCACCCTGGCCACCGACGACGAACTCGCCGAACTGGCCGACATCGGCACGGCGATGACCAAAGCCGTGGCCGACGGCGAGCCGGTGACGTACTCCGAGCTGAACCAGCGGCTGCACGCCCGCATCCGGGAGATCTCCGGCCAGCAGGTGGCCGTGGAACTGCTGGAGCGGCTCAACGCCCAGCTGGTGCGCCACCGGTTCCAGCTCGCGCTGCGGCCGGGACGGCCCCAGCACTCCCTGGGTGAACACCTCGCCATGATCGAGACGATCACGGCGAGGGACCCCCGGGCGGCCGAGGAGGCCGTCCGCGCCCACCTCACGAGCGTGATCACCGCGCTGCGCGCATAGCTCGTGTCCGCAGAGTCCCGCCTGCCGGGCGACGCGGACACGACCTGGCCGCCGCGCACGACGCTCCGGGGTGGGCGGACCCGCCTGTCCACCGAGGAGACCCGAACCATGACCGACGGCACGGCGCCCGCCGCCGCCCCACCTCGATCGACACTCGTCATCACCGCCCACGCGGGCGACTTCGTGTGGAGGGCCGGCGGCGCCATCGCCCTGGCGGCCTCGCGCGGCGAGAAGGTCACCATCGCCTGTCTGACCTTCGGGGAGCGCGGCGAGTCCGCGAAGGCCTGGCGCGAGGGCCGGAAGCTCGACGAGATCAAGGCGATCCGCCGCGAGGAGGCCGAGAAGGCCGCCGCCACGCTCGGCGCCGGGATCGTCTTCTTCGACGCCGGCGACTACCCGCTGCTCGGCACCCCCGAACTCACCGACAGGCTGGTCACCGTCTACCGCGCGGCCCAGCCGGACGTCGTCCTCACCCACCCCCTGGAGGACCCCTACAACGGCGACCACCCGGCCGCCGCCCGGATGGCCCTGGACGCCCGGGTCCTCGCCCAGGCCATCGGCTACCCCGCCGAGGGCGAGATCATCGGCGCCCCGCCCGTCTTCTTCTTCGAGCCCCACCAGCCCGAGATGTGCGGCTTCCGGCCCGAGGTCCTCCTCGACATCACCGAGGTCTGGGAGACCAAGCGCAAGGCCATGGAGTGCCTGGCCGCCCAGCGGCACCTGTGGGACTACTACACCGACCTCGCCGTACGCCGGGGCGTCCAGCTCAAGCGCAACGCGGGCCCCAACCTGGGCCTCGCCCACCGAACCATGGCCGAGGCGTACATGCGCCCCTACCCGCAGGTCACGGGGGTGCTCGACTGATGGGCGGCGTGATCGTCACCAACCCGCCGAAGGCGGACGCGCGGGACGTCGAGGCGCTCGGCCGGTACGGCGTCGCCACCGTCCACGAGGCGATGGGCCGCACGGGCCTGCTCGGCACCCACCTGCACCCGGTCCAGCGGGACACCCGGATCGCCGGCACCGCCGTCACGGTCCTGTCCTGGCCCGGCGACAACCTCATGATCCACGCGGCCGTCGAGCAGTGCGGCGAGGGCGACATCCTCGTCGTCACCACCACCTCGCCCTCCACCGACGGCATGTTCGGCGAACTCTTCGCCACCGCCCTCCAACGGCGGGGCGTCCGCGGCCTGGTCATCGACGCGGGCGTCCGCGACACCGCCGAACTGCGCGCGATGGACTTCCCCGCCTGGGCCGCCGCCGTCAGCGCCCAGGGCACGGTCAAGGCCACCGGCGGCTCCGTCAACGTCCCCGTGGCCATCGGCGGCCGAGTCGTCCACCCCGGTGACGTGATCCTCGCCGACGACGACGGAGTGGTGGTCGTCCCCCGCACCCGGGCCCGCCGCACGGCCGAGGCCGCCGAGGCCCGCGAACGCAAGGAGGCCGCCTCCCGCGCCGCCTTCCTCGACGGCCAACTCGGCCTGGACCGCTACGGGTTGCGCGAGACCCTCGTACGGCTCGGGGTGACGTACCGGTCGTACGAGGAGTACGCCGCCGAGGAGTACGCCGACGACGAGCCCCGGCCGTGACCGGCTGGTCCGGGGGCGTCCGCTGCACGCTGATGCGCGGCGGCACCTCCAAGGGCGCCTACTTCCTCGCCGAGGACCTGCCCGCCGACCCGGCCGACCGCGACGACCTGCTGCTGCGGGTCATGGGCAGCCCCGACCCGCGCCAGATCGACGGCCTGGGCGGGGCCCACCCCCTGACCAGCAAGGTGGCCGTGGTGTCCGCGTCGGCCGACCCCGGGGCCGATGTCGACTACCTGTTCCTCCAAGTCGGCGTCGACAGACCGGAGGTGAGTGCCCGTCAGAACTGCGGGAACCTGCTCGCCGGGGTCGGCCCGTTCGCCGTCGACCGCGGACTGGTGAGCCCCGGCGAGCCCGAGACGTCCGTACGGATCCGCATGCTCAACACCGGTGACCTCGCCGTCGCCACCTTCCCCACCCCCGGCGGCCGGATCGCGGTCACCGGGGACGCGGAGATCTCCGGGGTGCCGGGGACGGGCGCGCCGGTGGTGATCGAGTTCCCGCCCGGCGGCGGCCCGTTGCTCCCGACCGGCAACGCCCGCGATGTCGTCGCCGGTACGGAGGTCACCTGCGTGGACAACGGCATGCCGACCGTCCTGATCCCCGCGACCGCCCTCGGCGTCACCGGCCACGAGACCCCCGGTGACCTGGAGGAGGACGACGCGCTCGCCGCCCGGCTGCGCGAGATCAGGCTGACCGCCGGCCCGCTGATGGGCCTCGGGGACGTCGAGCACACCACCGTGCCCAAGCTCAGTCTCCTCGCCCCGCCCCGGGACGGCGGCGGGGTCGCCACCCGCACCTTCATCCCGGTCCGCTGCCACCCCTCCATCGGCGTCCTCGGCGCCGCGAGCGTGGCCGCCGGGCTACGGGTCGCCGGGGGAGTGGGCGAGGGCATCGCCCAACTCCCGGCCACCGGCGACCGGTTGCGCGTCGAGCACCCCACCGGCTTCCTCGACATCGAGACCCGGGTGGCGTACGGCCCCGACGGCAGCCCCTCGGCGAGCCGCACCGCCGTCGTCCGCACCGCCCGCAAGATCTTCGACGGCACGGTCTTCCCCCGGCCCGCCGCCCCCTCCTCCCACCCCTGACCCACTCCCGCTACTCCAAGGAGTCCCCGATGACCCCGCCGCTCGGCGACATCGCCCACCTCGGCCATGTCGAACTGCTCACCCCCGACCTCGACCGCAGCCTCTGGTTCTTCACCGAGATCCTGGGCCTCACCGAGAACGGCCGCTCCGGCGGCTCGGTCTACCTGCGGACCTGGGACGACTACGAACACCACAGCCTCACCCTCACCGCCCACTCCACCAACGGCATCCGCCGCACCGCCCTGCGGGCCTCCAGTGAGCAGGCACTGCAACGCCGGGTGAAGGAGCTGGAGAACACCGGGCGCGCGGGCCGCTGGGTCGAGGACGAGCCGGGGATCGGCCCGCTCTACGTCACCACCGACCCCGACGGCCACGAGATCGCCCTGTACTGGGAGAGCGAGTGGTACGAGGCACCGGCCGACCTCAGGCCGGGCCTGAAGAACCAGCCCCAGGCCAAGCCGGGCCACGGCGTCGGCGTACGCCGCCTCGACCACGTCAACTTCCTCGCCGCCGACGTCGGGGCCGACGCCGCCTTCACCCGCGACGTCCTCGGCGCCCGCCCCACCGAACAGATCGTCCTCGACACCGGCAGGGTCGCCGCCCAGTGGCTGACCTTCACCAACAAGTCGTACGACGTCGTCTACACCGAGGACTGGACCGGCTCACGCGGCAGGCTGCACCACATCGCGTTCGCCACCGACACCCGCGAGGACATCCTGCGGGCCGCCGATCTCTGCCTGGACCAGGGCGTGTTCATCGAGACCGGCCCGCACAAGCACGCCATCCAGCAGACGTTCTTCCTGTACGTCTACGAGCCGGGCGGCAACCGGATCGAGCTGTGCAACCCGCTCACCCGCCTCGTCCTCGCCCCCGACTGGCCGCTCATCACCTGGACCCAGGAGGAGCGCGCCAAGGGCCAGGCCTGGGGCCTGAAGACCATCGAGTCCTTCCACACGCACGGCACCCCGCCGGTCGACTGACACCCCGCAATTGCCGCCAAAATTGTTGACAAAAACGTTGACTCATCTGAGGTGGCTGCTTAGCGTCTGGATACCCCCCGCGTTCTCCCGGTTCGAGAGGGAAACAACGATGTCCTCCTCCCCGTCCCCGACCTCCGCGGCCACCCCGGCCGTCCGCGTCGGCAAGCTCGCCGCACTGGTCATCGGCCTGTGCTGGCTGGCCGTCCTCTTCGACGGCCTCGACATGTTCATCTACGGCTCGGTGCTGCCGCACATGCTGGCGGAGAAGGCCCTCGGCCTCACCCCCGACCAGGCCGGTGACCTGGGCAGCTACGCCACCTTCGGCATGCTCGTCGGCGCCCTCACCGCCGGTACGGTCGCCGACCGCATCGGCCGCCAGAAGCTGATGGTCGCCTGTGTCGCGCTCTTCTCACTGGCCTCCGGCCTCTGTGCGATGGCCGACTCCGTCGGCGTCTTCGGCCTCGGCCGCACCCTCGCCGGCATCGGCCTCGGCGGGCTGCTGCCGACCGCGATCAGCATGGTCTCCGACTACGCCCCGCGCGGTCGCGCCGCCCTCACCATCGGCATGCTGATGACCGCCCACCACGCCGGCGGCATCCTCTCCGCCTACGTCGCCCTGTGGGTCGTGGAGCCCCTCGGCTGGCGGGCCGCCTTCTGGATCTGTGTGACCCCGCTGCTGTTCGTACCGGTCCTCGCGAAGCTGATGCCCGAGTCGCTGAGCTTCCTGGTCGCCAAGGGCCGCCTGGACGAGGCCGCACAGCTCGCCCGCCGCTTCGACGTCGAACCGCCCGCCGCGCCCGCCGAGAAGAACCCCACCGACCGCTGGACCGCCCTCGCCGACCTCTTCCGCGGCGGCGAGTGGAACCGCACCCTGCTCTACTGGGCGGCCTCCTTCGGCGGTCTGCTCCTGGTCTACGGCGTCGCCACCTGGCTGCCCACCCTGATGCGCGCCGAGGGCTACGAGCTGGGCTCCGCGCTCACCTTCGTCGTCCTGTTCAACCTCGGCGGCATCGTCGGCATGCTCGTGGCGGGCCGCGCCGCCGACCGCTTCGGTGCCCCGCGCATCTCGGCGATCTGGTTCGCGCTGACCGCCGCCGGTGTCTTCCTGCTCAGCGTCCGGATGCCGCTGGGCGTGACCTTCCTGGTCGTCTTCCTCACCGGCGTCTTCCTCAACAGTGCCCAGACCATGATCTACGCGACCGTCTCCCTGCGCTCCGCCCCGGGGAACCGGGCCACGGCCGTCGGCTGGACCTCCGGCATGGGCCGCTTCGGCGCCGTCTTCGGCCCCTGGCTCGGCGGCCAGCTCCTCGCCGCCGGCCACGGCGACTGGGGCTTCACCGCCTTCGCCCTCGCCGGAGTCTCCTCCATGGTCTTCATCGGCATCGCCTCCCTGCGGACCGCAGGCCGGACCCCGCACAGCGACCAGGAGAAGTCCCTGACACCGACGGGCTGACCGGCGGCACGAGGAGGCCCGGCGCCGGGCTCGGCGCCGACGTCGGCCCTACGCCGCCGGATCCTCCGCGAACGCCTGCCGCACTCGCTGCGCGATGAGCGGGTACACCTCGCGGGCCCTGGTCTCGTCCTGGCCGTCGTAACCGTGGTCGGCACCCGCGACATCGTGATGGCCGACCAGGGCCCCGGCCGTCCGGAGCCGGTCGGCGTACGCCACACCCTCGGCCTTGAGCAGGTCGTTCTCGGCGGTGACCACGAACGCCGGCGCGATGCCCTTGAGGTCGGCGGTGTCCGAGGGGTGGGCGGGCGAGGCCAGCCGGTCGGCGCGCTCCTTCGGGTCCGGGATGTACGCGCTGTCGAAGACGTCCGCCATCCACGGGCGCAGCATCGGTCTGGCGATGGCGGCCCGCTTGTCCCGGGCGCCGGTGGCGAGGTCGAGCGGTGGGTAGTGCAGGACCTGGAGGGCGATCGACGGGCCGCCCTCTTCCAACGCCTGGCGGGCCACCGCCGCCGCCAGCCCACCGCCCGCGCTCTGCCCGCCCACCGAGAGCCGGCTCCCGTCCCAGCCGTGCTCGTCCCCGTGCCCGGCGGCCCACCGGACCACCTCGAACGCCTGCCGGGGCGGCGCGGGGAACGGATGCTGCGGGGCGACCACATAGTCCACGTTGAGCACGGCCACGCCCGCCTCGACGGCCAGGCACCGGCACAGCGGGTCGTCCAGCTCGATCTGCGGCATGACATAGCCGCCGCCGTGGAAGTTGACGTGCAGCGGCGGGGGAGCGGCGCCCTCGGTGCCGGCGGGCAGATAGAGCACGGCACGGGCCGGGCCGTACGCCGTCGGGACGCTCAACTCGCGGGTCTCGCAGGTGTATTCGGGAAGGCGCCCGAGCCAGGACGCGGCCGAACCCCGCCCACTGGGCCGGCGGTGCGCCAGCGCCGCGAGGCCTTGCATCGCCTTGGCCGCGAGGGCGGCCACTGCCGGGCGGGCGAGAAGGGACATGGGGGCTCCGTTCGGTCGCGGGGGCTGCGAGGGGCTGCGAGGGACTGCGCGGTGCCGCGCCTGACTGCGCCGGGGCGATGAACTTACTTGAGTCAGGCAACAAGATGGTAAAGTAGGGCCCATGTCCCCATCACCGCTACCCTCCGACCCCGCTTCCCCGGAAGTGATCGAGATCGAGCGAGCCCTCACCCGTATCACCTACCTCAGCACCCGGGCCCGGGCGCACGAGCGACTGATGAGCCTGGCCGGTGTCCCCCTCGACCGTGCCGCCGTCGCCCTGCTCCGGCAGATCGCCGACTCCGAGCCGCTGCGGCCGGGGGAGCTGGCCAACCGCCTCGGCGTCGAGGCCTCCCACGTCACCCGCCAGGTCCAGCAGCTCCAGAAGACGGGTCACGTCACCCGCGTCCCCGACCCGGACGACCGCCGCGCCCAGCGCATCGAACTCACCCCGGTCGGCAAGCAGGCGATAGACCGCATCCGCGAGGCCGGCGTCCGCGGTATGCAGATGGCGCTGTCGGAGTGGTCCCCGGAGGAACTCCAGCAGCTCGCGGGGCTGTTCCATCGCATGGTGGACGACTTTCTGACACACGCGAACGAGCTGGTGGAGCAGGAGTCGGTGAGCGCGGCGGGGTTGGACTGACCGGGCGAGGCGAGTTTTTCGTCTGCGGCCCGGTGGGGCTTCTCGCGCAGTTCCCCGCGCCCCTTAAGGGCCTGCGGCCCTTTCGGGCCGAAAAGCACGGGGCGCAGCCCCTGCTTTTCAGGGGCGCGGGGAACTGCGCGAGAAGCCCCACCGGACCCGCACCCGACAACGCACCCCTCAGTAGCCCAACTGCCTCCGGACATACGGCGTCATCAGCGTCCGCGCCTTCGCGAGCGTGGACGTCCGCGCCCCCAGCACCGCCGTCTCCCCACCGGGCACCGGCAGCAGGGTGATCCCGTCGGCCGGCCCGAGCGGCACGATCAGCGGCGTCCGCCGGACCGGCCGGTACAGCCGCGGCTCCTTGCGATGCCGGCCCGGACTCGTCAGGTGGGAACGGATGTTGTGCGCGGCGATGTCCGCCTGGGCGAAGGCCACGGGGGAGATCTTCAGCTCGCTGACATCGTTCACGTCGCCGACCGCGAACACGTCCGACTGCCCGTCGACCCGCAGCATGCTGTCGACCTTGACCTGCCCGGCCTCGTTCAGCCACGTCCCGTGCCCGGCCAGCCGCAGCCAGAGCGTGTTCGGGGTGGTGCCGTTGGCCCAGAACGACAGGTCGGCCTCGATGAGGTTCCCCCGGCCGTCCCGGTACGTGCCGAAGTCGGGCCCGGGGGAGACGAACGAGTCGAGCCGCACATGGACGTCGTGCGACTCCAGCCAGGTCAGGGCCCGCCGCCCGGCCCGCTTGCTGCCGGTGGAGTTGAGCAGCTCGGACCCGGCGTGCGCGAGCGTGACCCGCGCGTCCGGCCGGGCGAGCCGGATCTCGGCGGCGAGTTCGACCCCGCCCGGCCCGCCGCCGACGATCAGGACGTGCTCGGCGGCGGCCACGCTCTCCTGGTGCGCGGCGAACGTCTTGCCCGCCTCCTCCGTGGTGGTGCCCAGGAAACGGGCCGGCTCCGGATAGTCCGCGCCGGTCGCGATCACCACCACGTCGTACGGCAGCCGCTCACCCGTGGCGAGCCTCACCTGCCGCTCGGCCGTGTCGATGTCGATCGCCTTGCCCACCACGACCCGGCCGTTGCGCAGCAGCCGGTCGTAGGGGACGAAGGGCGTCCATGTCCATGCCTCGTGCACGCCCGCGCGCAGGGCGGCGATGCGGTGGAAGAAGACCTCCTTGCGGTCCACGAGGGTGACCCGTGCGACCTCGTCCAGCTGCTTGGCGAGGCGGATGCCCCCGTATCCGCCGCCGATCACGATTACTTCGCCGTCAAGCACACCGATTCTCCTGTGCTGGGTGGGGGGAGAGATGATGAGCCTAACGTTTGAAACCTCAAGCGATTGGCGGGGTCTGTGTCGGTCGTGTGAAGCCCCGACGGACGACACGAGTCAGCGGCCGGCCGGGCTCTGCCTAGGCTGGTGCCGTGACCGACAACGACCGGCCCCTCGCCGTCTTCGACCTGGACAACACCCTCGCCGACACTGCGCACCGGCAGCGGTTCCTGGAGCGCAAGCCGCGCGACTGGGCCGCGTTCTTCGCCGCCGCCCCACAGGATCCGCCGCTGGCGGAGGGGGTCGCGCTGGCGCGGGAGAGCGCCGAGGAGTGCGAGGTCGTGTATCTGACCGGACGGCCCGAGCGCTGCCGCCGGGACACCGTCGACTGGCTGGCCGCGCAGGGCCTGCCGGAGGGGCGCATCTGGATGCGTCGGAACAACGACCGCAGGCCCGCCCGCCACACCAAACTGGAGATCCTCCGCGAACTGTCGCGGACCCGCGAGATCCGCGTCCTCGTCGATGACGACGAACTGGTCTGCGAGGACGCGGAGCGGGCGGGCTTCACGGTCGTACGGGCGCGCTGGGCCGCCGCCTCCGCCGCGCTGAAGGTGGCGCAGGAGCGGGAGGGGCGGACCTGAGCGCCCGCGCGAGCCGCCGGGTCAGTCGGTGTCGTCGTCCAGCCGGAAGCCGACCTTGAGGCCGACCTGGTAGTGCGCGATCTCCCCGTTCTCGATGTGCCCCCGGACCTGCGTCACCTCGAACCAGTCCAGGTTGCGCAGGGTCTGGGCGGCGCGGGCGACGCCGTTGCGGATCGCGTGGTCCACGCTCTCGCCCGAACTGCCGACGATCTCGGTGACCCGGTACACGTGGTCGGTCATACGGGTTCTCCTTGTTCGCGAGCTCCACGGTGGCCTCCAGGCCACACATCCCTCCACGGTGCCCCAGGCTCCGCCGGTTCGCGAGGGGGGCCGGGGTGGGGGGCGGTGCGTTGTCGGGTGCGGGTGAGTGGGGGCTGGTCGCGCAGTTCCCCGCGCCCCTGAAAAGCAGGGGCTGCGCCCCATGCTTTTCAGGCCCGCCGCCGGTTGCCTTCCAGGGCCGCGGGGCCTGATCTTTCAGGCCCGCAGGGGCCTGGTCTTTTAGGGGCGCGGGGAACTGCGCGAGAAGCCCCACCGGGCCCGCACCCGACAACGCACCCTCCAGGACCAGCCCCGCCCGCTACCCGACCCGGCTCAACGACAACGCGAACCGCTCCTCCGAGTCGGTCCACCAGTGGGCCAACTCCAACCCCACCGCAGCCAGTTCAGCCCGCACCCCGTCCCGACGGAACTTCGCCGACACCTCGGTCCGCACCTCCTCCCCCGCCTCGAACTCGACCGCGAGGCCAAGCGCGGGGATCTTCACCGTCTGCGCCACGAGGGACCGCAACCGCATCTCGATCCACTCGCGCTCCACGTCCCAGAGGGCGACATGCTCGAAGGCGTCGGGATCGAAGTCCGCCCCCAACTCCCGGTCGACGACGTTCAGCACGTTCTTGTTGAACTCGGCTGTCACCCCCGCCGCGTCGTCGTACGCGGCGACCAGCACCCCCGCGTCCTTGACCAGGTCCGTCCCCAGCAGCAGCGCGTCCCCGGGCGCCAGCAGCCCCCGGACGGCGGTCAGGAACGCCGCCCGCTCCACCGGCACCAGATTGCCGATCGTGCCGCCCAGGAACGCCACCAGCCGCGGCCCCGGAGTCTCGGGCAGTGCCAGCCCCGCGGTGAAGTCGGCGATCAGGGCGTGCACGTTCAGCCCGGGCCGCTCGGCGACCAGCGCCTCGCCCGCCTGCCGCAGCGCGCTCTCGCTCACGTCGACCGGCACATACGTGTGCAGGCCCGGCATCGCGTCCAGCAGATGCCGGGTCTTGTCGGAGGAGCCGGACCCCAGCTCGACCAGGGTCCGCGCACCGCTCGCCGCGGCGATCTCGCCGGCCCGGCCGACGAGGATCTCCCGCTCGGCACGGGTCGGGTAGTACTCGGGCAACTCCGTGATCCGCTCGAACAGTTCACTGCCGCGCGCGTCGTAGAACCACTTCGGCGGCAGCGTCTTCGGGGTACGGGTCAGCCCGTCCAGGACATCGGCGCGCAGCGCCGCGTCGGTGGCGTCCTCGGGCAGGGTGCGGGTGACACGGAACGGGCTCACGCGGAAGTCTCCTTCGGGCTGGCGGAGGCTGTCTCGTCGTCGGTCGTACGGGTGGCGTCCTCCGGTTCCTTGAGCGGGGTGAGCAGCACGTCCGTACGGCTCGCCGCGAGCAGGGTGCGGTCCGGGACCTCCACCCAGTGCGGATCGTCGTCGTACGGCTCGGACGCCACGACCGTGCTGCGGCCGGGCTCGGCGCGGTACCAGAGCGTGTCGCCCCAGGCCGTCGCCGTGATGGTCTCGCCGTTGGTGAGCAGCAGGTTGAGCCGTGAGCCGGGGGCCGCGCGGGCGACCTCCAGAACCGTGTCGGCCAGCGCCTGGCCCTCCTCGTCGCCGGCCCGCAGCCGGTTCAGGACCAGCGCCCACACGAGCGCGGAGTCGTTACGGGCCTCCATCGACAGCAGCTCCACGGCGGGCAGACCGTCGGCGAGACGGGCCAGCGACCGGGGCCACCCGGCGACCGCGCCGTTGTGGCTGAACAGCCACGCCCCGGCGGCGAACGGCGCCGCCGCGGCCTCGTCGTCCGCGCCCGCCACCGTCGCGTCCCGTACGGCGGCCAGCAGCGCCCCGGTGCGGACCACCCGGGCGAGGTCCGCGAAGGACTGGTCGCCCCAGATCGGCCCGGCCCGCCGGTAACGGCCCGGCACAGGGTCGCCCTCGGCGTACCAACCGACCCCGAAACCATCGGCGTTGACCGTCCCGTACCGCTGCCGCCGGGGCGCCCACGACTGCCGGAACAGGGCGTGCGGCGGATCCACCAGGACCCGGCCCAGCGCCGACTCCGGCCCCAGATACGCGATATGACGACACATCAGACGACCTCCGGGGACGCGTCCCGGGCCGTGCGGAAGCCGCTGAAGATCTGCCGGCGGATCGGATAGTCCCAGTTGCGGAACGTCCCCCGGCACGCCACCTGGTCCACGGCGAACGAACCGCCGCGCAGCACCTTGTACTCGGGGCCGAAGAACACCTCCGAGTACTCCTTGTACGGGAACGCCGTGAACCCCGGGTAGGGCAGGAAGTCGCTCGACGTCCACTCCCACACATCACCGATCAACTGCCGTACGCCCAGAGGTGATTCCCCCTCCGGATGGCTACCGGCGGGTGCCGGGCGCAGATGCCGCTGCCCGAGGTTGGCGTGCTCGGGCGCCGGGTCGGCGTCGCCCCACGGGTAGCGGGTCGAGCGGCCGGTGACCGGGTCGTGCCGGGCCGCCTTCTCCCACTCGGCCTCGGTCGGGAGTCGCCGCCCCGCCCAGCGTGCGTACGCGTCGGCCTCGTACCAGCACACGTGCAGCACCGGCTCGTCGGCCGGTACGACCTCGGTGACACCGAAGCGCCGCCGCAGCCACTGTCTGCCGTCACGCCGCCAGAACAGCGGCGCGGTGATGGCGTGCGCGCGGATGTGGTCCCAGCCCTCGGTCGTCCACCAGCGGTCGTCCTCGTAGCCGCCGTCCGCGAGGAACGCCTGGTACGCGCCGTTGGTCACCGGGGTGGTGTCGATGTGGAACGCCGGGAGGGTCCGCCGGTGCGCGGGCCGCTCGTTGTCCAGCGCCCACGGCTCGTCCGAGGTCCCCATCGTGAACTCCCCGCCGGGTACCAGGACTTCGGCCGGTCCGGTGAACAGCGGGACGGGCTCGGGATCCGGCGCCGACAGCACGGCCGGCCCCTGGCGCAGCTGATGGGTGATCAGCATCGTCTCGTCGTGCTGCTGTTCGTGCTGGGCGATCATGCCGAAGGCGAAGCCCGCGTCGGTGAGCCGGGTGCCGTGGAAGTCGGCGCTCTCCAGCACGTCCAGCGCCCGGCCGCGCACCTCACGCAGATACTGCCGGGCCTCCTCGGGCGCCAGCAGCGGCAGCGAGGGCCGCGCGGCACGCGGATGCTCGAAGGCGTCGTACAGCCCGTCGATCTCGGGCCGCATCGCCTCCCGCCCGGCCACGTTCCGCAGCAGCCACAGCTCCTCCTGGTTGCCGATGTGGGCGAGGTCCCACACCAGCGGCGACATCAGCGGGGAGTGCTGCGCGGTGAGGTCGGGTTCGTCGACGGCGGTGGTGAGGAGCGCGGTGCGGGCCCGGGCCGTGGTCAGCGCCGCCAGCGCGCGCTCCCGGAGTATGTCGGGGTCGGCGCCGGCCGTCGGGACCGGCGTCTCGGGTGCGGTCATGCGGGGATGTCCTTCCCGTGGAACACGTCGAGCAGATCGTCGGCGGGGCAACGGCCCCGGGCCACATAGCGGTCGGTGTACGCCACGACCGCGTCCAGCACCTCGGCACTCGCGCCGAGCCGGGGCAGCGCCTCGGCCGCCGCGGCGAAGCAGACGGCCGCCGCCTCCCGCAGTTCGGGATCGGCGAGCCCGTCACGGGTGGCCGCCTCCCACAACGGATTGCGCGGCGCGGGCCGCGAACCCGCCCGCTCGGCCAGCGGTTTCACGGTCCGGTAGGCCGTCTCGGCGGCCTCCGGGTCCTCGAACAGCGCCGTCGTCACGGCGAGCGGCACGATCCACCCGTCCTCACCGGGCTGGGCGTCGATCATGCGCAGCTCCAGATGGCCGCGCGGGCGCACCGGCGGGAACAGCGTCGTCAGGTGGTAGTCGAGGTCGGCCCGGGTCGGCGGGGTGTCGGATCTCGTCCACTCCCGGAACGTCATCGCCCCGGGCACCCCCCAGGGGCCCTCGTCCGCGCGGACGCACATCACGGACGCGTCCAGCACGCGCCGCGCCCACGCCGCGCGCGGCTCGACGTCCAGCGCCGGCGCGTCCGTCCGGGCCGGGTCCATCGCCGCCCACAGCGCCTGCCGGGTCGAACGCCAGCCGGTGGCCCGGCCGCGCGCCAGCGGGGAGTGCGCGAACGACGCCACCAGCACCGCGCCGAGCTGGTGCGCCAGCCACCAGCGCCGCCGGTGGCCGAGGGGACCGGGTTCCTCGTACCCGGCGTCGAGACACACCTGCACCGAGGCGGAGGAGCACATCATGGCCCGGCCCTCGGGGCCGAAGCGGTCGAGACAGATCTCCATCGCGTCGTACCGGGGCTCGTGGAGGTAGCGGGTCGGGGGGTTCCAGGGTTCGTGGCCGAAGCCGCTGATGCCGAGGTCCGCCTCGCGCAGTGTGGCGCGTACGGCGGTCAGGTCGGCCGAGACGGACCCGACGCACTCCATCAGGGAGGCGGCCGGTGCCGAGCTGAGCTCCAACTGCCCGCCGGGTTCGACGGTCAGCGGGGAGTTCAGGGTCAGGGTCCGCAGTGCGGCGTACGCCGCTTCCAGTCGTGCGGGTGGTGCCGGGAGCCGCGGATCACGCAGCTCGTGGACGTGCCATTCCAGTTCGACACCGAGGGTGCGGGGTGGACCGGTCTTGAAGCAGATGCCCCGTACCAGGGCCTCCACCTCTGCCTCGGTGACCGCGGAGCGCCGCTCCGTACAGTCACTCAGCGAATCTGACATGTCGGGATCCTCCTGAGATGCCGATCTCGTCGGGCGGGCACTCGTCCCACCCAAAACCCTCGTACCGCTTCCGCACAAGGGGGCACATCGTGGCAATGCGGACCGGATGCGCATCGACGATCTCTGTTTGCGGGAACTTCAGGCACGCCTTCCCGGACCTGTACCGGGCCATTCACGCGAGGAGAAAACTCCGTTGCGGACACCCACCAGCATCACCCAGGATGCGCCCATGAGCACGACGGGGGAGATCGCGCGGGCGACGCGCGCCACGGGTACGGGGGTGCCGCGATGAGCGCGCGCCTACGGGGGATCGCACGCGAGACCGAGGAGATCGTCGCGGCCGGACGCTATCGCGCACCCGCCGGCCACGAGGTGTCCCTCGCGGCCGAGGTGGCCGCCGCCCGGGCCGGCACCCGCCTCTACGGCCCGGCCCCGGTGCGGATCCCCGAGGTCGCCCCCGTCCGCTCGACCGTCGAGGTCACCGTCGAGGTCACGGGCGAGAGCAGCCTGGAGGCGGCCCACCGCCTGACGGCCACCGGCACCACCCCCGTGGCCGTCCTCAACTTCTCCTCCGCCCGCAACCCCGGCGGCGGCTATCTGAACGGCGCCCAGGCCCAGGAGGAGGCCCTCTGCCGGGCCTCCGCGCTCTACACCTGTGTCCGCGAGGCCCCCGCCTTCTACGACCACCACCGCACCCACCGCGACCCGTTCTACACGGACCGTGTCATCCACTCACCCGCCGTCCCCGTCTTCCGGGACGACCGCGGCACCCTCCTCGACACCCCGTACACGGCCGGCTTCCTGACCTCACCGGCCCCGAACGCCTCGGTCGTCCGCCGTACGGCACCGGAGCGCACACCGGACCTGCCCCGCGCCCTCGCCACCCGCGCGGAACGCGTCCTGGAGACGGCCACGGCGAACGGCTACCGCCGCCTGGTCCTGGGCGCCTGGGGCTGCGGAGTCTTCGGCAACGACCCGACCCAGGTGGCGACGGCCTTCCGCGAGCTGCTCACGGACGGCGGCCGCTTCGAGGGCACGTTCACCCACGTGGTGTTCGCGGTGCTGGACCGCACGAAGGGCGCGACGACCAGGGGTGCCTTCGAACGAGAGTTCGCGGCGGCCGCGCCCCTCTAGGGGCGCGGGGAACTGCGCGACCAGCCACAAACAACCCGCACCCGGCCGACGACCTATCGCCACCCATACCGTTCCCGCAACCGCCGCACAACGGAGTTGAACCGCATCCGGTCGAGCGCGCACGCCTCCCGCCGCATCCCCGCCTCATGCAGCCGCAGCACCCGGTCCACATCCACCCACGAGTCCCGCCCCGACCGGTCCCACGGCCCGCTCCCGATCGGCACCCACTCCCGGTCCCCGTCATGCCGCTTGCTGGACAACTGCACGGCGAGCAGCGTCCCTTGCGCCTCCCGCGCCACGACGAGCACGGGCCGGTCCTTCCCCCGCCCGTCGTTCTCCTCGAAGGGCACCCAGGTCCACACGATCTCCCCGGGATCGGGATCCCCGTCATGCGCGGGCGCGTACTCGGTACGCACCCGCCCGACATCACGAGGCTCGGCTTCGGTGGTGGCGGTGGGCCCGTAGCGCCCCGGCACATCCTGCTCGGCAAAGGAAGTCACGCGCTCACGCTAGCCGCAGCCGCGACCCGCGCCCCCGGTAGGGGCGCGGGGAACTGCGCGACCAGCCACGTACAACCCGCAGCCGTCCACTCACAGCCGAAGCTACGGCGCTACGACTCCTTGTCGACCTGCACCTTCTCCACAGTGCCCTTCTCCACAGGCACCCCGTTGAGCCCCGCCGAGCCGCCGGCAGGCCCCCCGTTCATGGACGACAACAACTGCCGGGCCAGCCCCAACCCGGTCCCACCCATCGTGAGCGCCTTGGCGAACATGTCCGCCATCCCGTCCGCCCCGTTGAGCAGCACCATGTTGTCGACGTTCCCGAACGCGGACGCCCCCGCCTGCACGATCTCCGGCCACCGTTCGGCCAGTTGCTGCGCGATCACCGCCTCCTGGTTCTCCGCCAGCGCCGCGCTCCGCGCCTTGATCCCCTCGGCCTCCGCGAGCCCCTTCGCCCGTGTGGCCTCGGCGGCGGCGAGCCCCTTGGCCTGCCGGGCGGCGGCCTCGGCCTCACCGGTGACCTGCGTCGCGGTCGCCTCGGCGGCTGCCGCGAGTTCGGTCTCCTTGGCCTTGGCCTGCGCGGCGGAGATACGGGCGTCGCGCTCGGCCTCGGCGAGCGTCCGTTTCTCGTAGGCCTTGGCGTCGGCCGGCTTGCGGACGTCCGCCTGGAGCTGCTGTTCGCGCCGGGCCGCCGCCAGCTCCGCGACCCGGGTCTCCTGGACGACGACCTCCTGCAGCGCGGCGGCCTCGGCGAGCGGCCCTGCCTGCTTGGCCTTCGCCGAGGCGTTGTCCCGTTCGGCCTGGTAGCCGGCCTGGAGGATCTCGCTGTCGCGGGTGGCCTCCGCCATCCGCGCGGCGGCCTGCTGCTCGGCCTCGGTGGCGAGCCGGTTGGCCTCGGCCTGCGCGATCCGGGCGTCCCGCTGGACGGCCGCCGCGTGCGGCATGGCCAGGTTCTTGATGTAGCCGGTCGGGTCCTCGATCTCGTGGATCTGCAACGAGTCGACGATCAGACCCAGCTTCTCCATCTCCGTACCGCACGCGGCCCGGGTCTGCCCGGTCAGCTTCTCGCGGTCCCGGATCATGTCCTCGACCGTCAACCCGCCCACGATGGACCGGAGATGACCGGCGAACACGTTGTGCACCCGCTCCGAGACCCGCTTCTGCTGGCCGAGGAAGCGGCGGGCCGCGTTGGCGATGGACACGAAGTCGTCGCCCACCTTGAAGATGACGACGCCCCGGATCTTCAGCGGAATGCCCTGGAAGGTCACGCACTCCACGGCCAGTTCGGTCTGGTTGAGATCGAGCGACAGTTTGCGCACCGCCTGCATACCGGGCAGCACGAGGGTGCCGCGCCCGGTGACGATACGGAAGTTCATGCCCTCGGTCAGGCCCTCCATCTTGTGCTTGGAGCCGGAGATGATCAGGGCCTCGTTCGGCTCGGCGACACGCCACATGAGCTTGAACAGAGCGATCAGTACCAGAGCGACCGCTGCGGTCGCCCCCGCGATGATGCCGATGAACATCGGCACACCCCCCTAGGCCAGGTGCCCTTTCGGCACCGAACGTCGGGAGTGTCCCGCGTGGTCCGGCGGCGGTACAGGTCCCTGGGGAGCGTTGTTGCAGTCCTGATGCCAACCGGTGGCGGAAGGCCGACACACGGCGGACGAAGGACCCGACGGGCCGTCAACTGTCGTACGCCGCCGAGACATAGACCGTGCGCGGCGGCAGATACTCGATCACCATCACGAGCGTTCCCGGCTCGATGCGGTCCTTCGCGGAGGCGGGGTACGCGAGAAAGTGCTCGGCGCCGCCCCGCACCCGGACGATCACCTCGCCGACGAGCCCGGGACCGACCGCACCGGTCACCCGTCCCATCAGCCCGACCATCGACGCTTCGTCCATGGTCACAGCGTACGGGTCACATGGCGATCACCGAACCCGCTCACACGACGGGCACGTCCGCGGTCTCCCGTTCCGGCGGCCACAGCTCGTGCCAGCGCTGGTCCGCCTCCAACTGCGCGGCAAGCGACAGCAATAGGGGTTCGCTGTTCGCCGGGCCGAGCAACTGCGCGCCCACCGGCAGCCCGTCGTCCACGAACCCCGCCGGGACGTTCACCCCGGGCCAGCCCAGCACGTTCCACGGCCAGGCGTACGGGCAGGCCGCGATCATCGCGCGGTCGGTGCCGAGGCCGCCGAGGTTCAGCATGGCCCCGACGCGCGGCGGGGGAGCGGCGGTCGTCGGCGCCAGCAGCACGTCGTACGACCCGAAGAGCGCGCCGATGCGCCGGTGCAGGGTGCCCTCCGCACGGCGGGCCAGCCGCAGGGGTGCCCCGCCGAGCAGTCGGCCGAGGCGGGCGGCGTCGAGGGTGCGCCGGTCGAGGAGGCTCTGCTCGGTGATGGCGCCGACCCGTTCGGCGATACCGGCGGTGGCGCGCGGGACGAAGGTCAGCCCGATCCGCCCGTACCGGGGTTCCGCCTCCTCCACGGCGTGCCCGAGCGCGGCGAGCCGCTCCGCGAGGGCCCGCACCCGCTCCTCCACGCGGGGGTCGAGCCGGGCGGGCAGCGCGGTGAACGGCGGCTTCAAAGACAGCGCGATCCTGAGCCGCCCCGGGTCCCTGCCGACCGCCTCGGAGGCGTCGACGGGGAGGGGCCGGTGCAGATCGCCCTCGTGGTTGCCGCTCGCCGCGTCCAGCAGGAGGGCGGCGTCGGCGACCGTGCGGGCGAGGGTGCCGTTGACGGTGATGCCCTGGAAGGACTCCGCGTGCGGCCAGGTCGAGATCCGGCCGCGCTGCGGCTTGATGCCGATGAGATGCGTCCAGGAGGCCGGAATACGGACCGACCCGGCGCCGTCCGAGCCGAGCGCGGCCGGTACGAGCCCCGCTGCGACGGCCGCCGCCGATCCGCCGGAGGAGCCGCCGGGGGTGTGGTCCGGGTGCCAGGGATTCCGGGTGGCGCCGAAGGCGGGCCCTTCCGTGAACGGCCACTGCCCCAGCTCGCAGGTGTTGGTCTTGCCGACCACGATCGCCCCGGCCGCGCGCAGCCGCCGTACGGCCTCGCCGTCCTCCGGCAGCGACGGGAACTCGCCCTGGCAGCCGAACGCGGTCGGTTCGCCCGCCACGTCCATGTCGTCCTTCACGGCCACCGGCACGCCCAGCAGGGGCCGCCGTCCGCCCTCCGCCAGTTCCCTGTCCGCCGCGTCCGCCTCCACGAGCGCCGCCTCGGCCCGGACCCGCCGGAACGCGTTCACCGTCCCCTGGCTCGCCTCGATCCGGCCGAGCGTCGCCTCCACGAGCGCCCGCGACGTCACCTCCCCGGCGGCCAGCGCGCGAGCGCACTCCACGAGACCCGGCGCACGGTCGACACCCATACGGAACACCTCCGGAAGCAGGATTTCTACCGAACGGTAACGTCCGTACGCGCGGGACGGTACAGCGCGGACAACGTGCCTGACGGGCGCGGCGATTCGTGGTGGCGTAAGGGTGAGTGACGGGGGTGGCGGGGCGGGGTGGAGGCGTGGGCCGGGCTTGCTCCGGGTGAGCCGACGGCCGGACCCTCGCAGCGCGCGCTTGCTCAGCCGCGTGCCAAGTTCCGCATGGTGAGCGCCAGATGGAGGCGCAGCCGGCCCTGGGGCGTGCGGACCGGCCAGCCGAGGAGGGCCTCCGCGTGGGTCAGCCGGTCCTGGAGGGTGGAGTGGTGGACGGTGACGCCGGTGGCCGCCGCCCGCAGGCTGGCCGTCGAGGCGACCGCGTACAGCGTGGCGAGCATCCAGGGCGCGTCGGCCGCGGCCCGCTCCAAGTCCCGTACGTCAGGCGGCGGTTCGGCACCGGGAGCGATCAGTTCGGCGAGGAGGGCGAGCCCGCCCAGCTCGTCGGCGTACACCACCCGCTCACCGGGATCCCGTGCGCCGCCCTCGGCGGTGAACCGCAACGCGATCCGCGCCTCGTGCCACGACCCGGGCAGCCGGAGCACGGGCACCGGGGGCCCGACCCCGACCCGCCCACCGGCACCACCAGCGGGCTCGGTCGCCTGCCCGGGGCGTGCCGGTCCTGGCTCCCGGCGTACGCGCAGGATGCGGGGTCTGCCGCCCAGCGGGGCGACGGCGCGGGCCAGGGTCGTGGGGTCGTCGGGGTCGAGGCCGAGGCGCCGGGCGGCGTGGAGACGGGCCCGCTCGGAGGCGGTGGCGTCGAGGACGGTCTCCACGAGCGCCGGGTCGTCGCCGGGGGAGACGGGAGCCCGGCCCCGGGTCCGGTCCAGCACCAGCCGGAGGGCACCGGCGGCCCGCTCCAGGATGACCGCGTCCACCACGCTCGGCTCGGCGCCTGCGGCCCGCTCCAGCCACAGCGCGGGCACGCCGTCCGGGACGAGCCCGGCCCAGGGCCAGGCCGGGTCCGGCGGGAGGTCGCTGTCGCGGCGCCGGCCGTCGGGCTCCACCCGGACGTGGACGCGCCGCTCGGTGTCGACGAGCCGTGCGGGGCAGCCGGCCAGGACGGCCGCGCCCCGCACCAGCGCCTCCAGGCCGGCCCGGCCCTCGGTGAGCGTGTCGAAGTACGCGATGACCCGTACGGCCGCGCCCGCATCCGGATCCACGGCGGTCAGCCGCCCCGCGAGCTCTTTCATACGTCCATCTTGCGTCATGGCTCCGCCGGTCGACCGTGCGTTCGGCCGCGGGCCCGGTGGGGGCTGGTCGCGCAGTTCCCCGCGCCCCTGAAAAGCAGGGGCTGCGCCCCTTGCTTTTCGGCCCGAAAGGGCCGGAGGCTCTTAAGGGGCGCGGGGAACTGCGCGAGAAGCCCCACGCACCCGCAGACGAAATCGGCGCCCGGACACCTACTCCCCGATCAGCCGACGCATCCACCGCAGATGCGCCCCCCGGCACTCCCGGGACACCACCGCCTGCGGCGCCAGCCCGTCGAACCCATGGAATCCGCCGGGCCACACATGCAGCTCGGCCACCCCACCCGCCTGCCACAACCGGGACGCGTACGCCACGACCTCGTCCCGGAACGTCTCCGCCGACCCCACGTCGAGGAACGCCGGCGGCAACCCCGTGAGATCCACCGCCCGCGCCGCCGCCGCGTACTCGGACACCTCGTCCCCACCCCGTCGCGCCCCCAACAGGGCTGTCCACCCCGTCTCGTTGGCGGTCCGGTCCCACACTCCCCGCCCCGCCATCTGATGCGAGGACGGTGTGTCGTTGCGGTCGTCCAGCATCGGGCAGAGCAGCATCTGCCCGATCGGCCGCGGCCCCTTGCGGTCCCGCGTGAGCAGCGCGAGCCCGGCGGCCAGCCCGCCGCCCGCACTGGCTCCCACGATCACGATCCGCTCGGGGTCACCGCCGATCTCGCCCGCGTGCTCAGCCGTCCACACGAGTCCCGCGTACACGTCCTCGACGGGTGCCGGATGCGGGTGTTCGGGAGCGAGGCGGTACTCCACGGACACCACGACCGCGCCCAACTCCCGTGCCCAGGCCAGCGGCGCGTCCACGCCCACCCGGTTGTTGCCGACGATCATGCCGCCGCCGTGGATGTGGTAGATCACCGGCAGCGGCCCCGGCGTCGCGGGGGCGGCCGGGCGGCAGATGAGCAGCGAGATCTCCGGTTCGCCCGCGGGCCCCGGCACCAGCCGGTCCTCGACCTCGAAGAACCCGTCCATGGTCAGGTCCAGCTGGGCCAGCAGCGCGATGCCCGGCCCCTGGCGCATCGCGGGGATGTCGTCCATGGTCAGTGCGCGCGGAACCATGTCCTTGAGCGCCTCCAGGGCGGCCGCGAGCTCCGGATCGAACGGGGGCGGGGGCATGGTCATGGCTTCTCCTCGTGCGGGTACCGCGTCCACGGTCCAGTGCGCACCGCGCCGCGTGCCAACGGTTCGTACCGTGATGATGAACGCGTCGGCACGGCGTGCGGACACCGTCGTACGGCGGTGGTTGCCCGCCATCCGGCGGGTGGTTCGCACCCACATCGAACACACAGTTCACGCCATAGGTTCCGGGCCCCACCGCCCCGGGAACGGGGGACGCGTTCACACTCACGTACGTGACCGTGTTCAGGCAGCCTGTTCCGACCAGCGGATCCACTCTTCACACCGCCGGAACGCCCCGGATCGGGCGGCACGGGCGCACGTCGGTGGAGATGGCGTGAAATGGCCGCCGGGTTGAACAGATTTCGAACACATTCGCCAAACTGCCCAGCCACAAAGATCGGTGACCGGAACCCCGAGCCACCGTATGGCCGGTAGTGCCCCGGCCGGAACGACCTTCACCGCTTCTGCAAGGATGCCGTCCTCATGGTGCAGATACCGAAAGAGCCCGCCCCGCCCTCGCCCCTGCAGCGATCCGTGCCCACGAGCGCCGATGTGGCACGACTCGCGGGTGTCTCACGCGCGACGGTCAGCTACGTCCTCAACAACACCAGCGCGGTCCGGATCAGCGAGCCCACCCGCCGCCGGGTCCACGAGGCCGCCAAGGAACTCGGCTACGTGCCCCACGCGGCCGCCCGCAGCCTGCGCGCCGGTCACAGCCGCCTCGTTCTGATGCCCACCCCGAACGTGCCCATCGGCCCGCTCTACAGCCAGTTCATCAACGAGATCCAATGGGCCCTCAGCCGCCTCGACTACACGGTCGTGCAGCACGGCGGCTTCGGTCTGCGCGGCGACGACGCCGCCCGCGCCTGGGCCGAACTGCGCCCGGTCGCGGTGATCATGCCCGGCGTCGGCCTCGGCCCGCAGGGCGTGGCCGTCCTCAAGCGCTCCGGCGCCAAGGCCGTCGTCACCCTCACCCCCGAACCCGTCGAGGGCGCCCACGCGCTGATCCTCGACCACGCGGGCGTCGGCCACAGCGCCGGCCGGCACCTCGTCGAGCGCGGCCGGCGCCGTATCGGTGTCGTCGTGCCCGAGGAACCCGGCTTCGGGGTGTTCTCCCTGCCCCGGCTGGCCGGCGTACGGCGCGCCGTGCAGGGCACGGACGCCACGGTCAGGGAACTGCCGCTCGCCTACGACGAGGCCGCCGCCGCGCGGCTCGCCCGCGACTGGCGATCCCTCGGCCTGGACGCGGTGTTCGCGTACAACGACGAGTACGCGATGCTGGTGATGCGGGCACTGCAGGACGAGGGCATCGGCATCCCCGAGGAGACGGCCGTGGTCGGGGCCGACGACCTGATGCTCGGCCGGCTGCTGCGGCCACGGCTCAGCACCGTCCACCTGGAACTGCCGTCCGGACGGCACCTCGCGGAACTGGTCGACCGTGTGGTGCGCGACCCCGCGTCGGTCCCCATGACCCACGACGTGCTGGGCGCGACGATCGTCCACCGCGAATCGAGCTGACCGGCCCCGACCTGACGAACCGTCCGGTTCACTGACCGTTCTGCTCGACCTGCGCCTGCTGTTCGGCGACGGCCTTGCGGACCTCGTCCATGTCCAGCTTGCGGGCCTGCCCGATGACATCGGTCAGCGCGGCCTCGGGCAGCGCCCCCGGCTGCGCGAACACGGCGACCTGGTCACGGACGATCATCAGCGTCGGGATCGACTGGATACCGAAGGCCTGCGCCAGCTCCGGCTGAGCCTCGGTGTCCACCTTGCCGAACACCAGGTCCGGGTTGTCGTCGGCGGCCTTCTCGTAGACCGGGGCGAACTGCCGGCACGGCCCGCACCACGACGCCCAGAAGTCGATCAGCACGAACTCGTTCTCGGTGACCGTCCGGTCGAAGTTCTCCTTGGTGAGCTCCACGGTGCTGCTCATGGCGTGCATCCCTCTTCCTGGTATCGGTGCGCGGGCGAGCCGCTCCGCACAACGCCACCCCACGGTGGCCTATTCCGCGCGCGTACCCGTGTGGCCACGGCGCACACCACCAACCAGACTGGCCCCATGACGGATACGGAACACACCGAAGACACGGCGGAAGCCACAACGACCGAGTACGACGTGGTGGTGCTCGGTGCCGGACCCGTGGGGGAGAACGTCGCCGACCGCACCCGCGCGGCCGGGCTGTCGACCGCGGTCGTGGAGAGCGAACTGGTCGGCGGCGAGTGCTCGTACTGGGCGTGCATGCCCAGCAAGGCCCTGCTGCGCCCCGCGATCGCCCGCGCCGACGCCCGCCGCGTACCCGGCCTGCGCCACCTCGTCGAGGGCCCCCTCGACGCCACCGCGGTCCTCGCCCACCGCGACTACGAGACCTCCCACTGGAAGGACGACGGCCAGATCGGCTGGCTGGACAGTATCGGGGCGGACCTCTACCGGGGCCACGGCCGCCTCGCCGGGCGCCGCCGCGTGGTCGTGGACGCCCCCGACGGCGGACGCCGCACCCTCACCGCCCGGCACGCGGTGGTCGTCTCCACCGGCAGCCGCGCCCTCCTGCCCGACCTGCCGGGACTGGCCCAGGTCAAGCCGTGGACCAGCCGCGAGGCCACCAGCGCACAGGCGGTCCCCGGCCGGCTGATCGTCGTCGGCGGCGGTGTCGTCGCCGTCGAGATGGCCACCGCCTGGCGGTCCCTCGGCTCCGAGGTCACCCTCCTCGTCCGCGGCAAGGGCCTGCTGCCCCGGATGGAGCCCTTCGCCGGCGAACTGGTCGCCGAGGCCCTCGTCGAGGCGGGCGCCGACGTCCGCACGGGTAGGTCCGTGACGGCCGTGTCCCGGGAGAACGGGACCGTGGTGGCCCTCACCGACACCGGCGACCGGCTGGAGGCCGACGAGATCCTCTTCGCCACCGGCCGCGCCCCGCGCACCGACGACATCGGCCTCGACACCGTCGGCCTGGAGTCCGGGTCCTGGCTGTCCGTGGACGACAGCCTCCGGGTGACGGGCAGCGACTGGCTGTACGGGGTCGGGGACGTCAACCACCGGGCGCTCCTCACCCACCAGGGCAAGTACCAGGCCCGGATCGCCGGGGCCGCCATCGCCGCCCGCGCGGCCGGGGTCCCGATCCTGGAGAGCGACCCGTGGGGCGCGCACGCGGCCACCGCCGACCACGCCGCCGTCCCCCAGGTCGTCTTCACCGACCCCGAGGCCGCCGCCGTCGGTCTCTCCCTCGCCGAGGCCGAACAGGCCGGTCACCGCGTCCGCGCGGTCGACGTGGAGTTCTCCTCCGTCGCGGGAGCGGGCCTGTACGCCGACGGCTACCAGGGCCGCGCCCGCATGATCGTCGACCTGGACCGCGAGATCCTCCTCGGTGTCACCTTCGTCGGCCCCGCCGTCGGCGAGCTGATCCACTCCGCCACCGTCGCCGTCGCCGCCGAGGTCCCGATCGGCCGCCTCTGGCACGCGGTGCCCTCGTACCCGACGATCAGCGAGATCTGGCTGCGGCTGCTGGAGGCGTACCGGGGCTGAACCGGGCCGTCCTGGCGGCGCCGGCCGGGGGCGTCAGTCGGGCAGCAGGAAGCCCAGCTCCCGGGCGGCCCTGGCCGGCGTCGGGTCGTTCCAGCGGTCGGCCATCGCCTGGTTCGAGGAGAGCGAACGCAGCTCGGCGTGGTCGAGGTAGAGCGTCCCGTTCAGGTGGTCCGTCTCGTGCTGCACGATCCGGGCGGGCCACCCCGAGAACTCCTCGTCCACCGCTCGCCCGTGCTCGTCGAGCGCCCGCAGCCGCACCTTCGCGTACCGGGCCACCACGGCCTGCCAGCCGGGCACGCTCAGACAGCCCTCGTAGAACGGGTCACGGAACGACCCGACGGCCTCGTACGCCGGATTGACCAGGACCCGGAACGGCTGCGGCACCCGGCCCCGGGCGAGCCGGACCTCCTCCGGTACCGGCGCGGGGTCCTCGATCACCGCGATGCGCAGGGACACCCCGACCTGGGGTGCGGCCAGGCCCACGCCGGGTGCCGCGTGCATGGTGGCGCGCAGGGCGGCGACGAAGCGGGCCAGCAGCCCCGGGTCCAGCTGCCCGTCGAAGGGCTCTGCGGTGCGGCGCAGCACCGGATCGCCCGCGGCGACGATCGGCAGCGGCCCCTCGTGCGCGAGGAGTTCCTCCACCCGGTCGCTCAGGGGGCGGGACTCGGCGCGCTCGGACGCGGAAGAAGCCATCGGGTGTTCGGAAGCCATCGGGCCAGGATGCCAACCGCGCCCCCGCGACGCGAGGCGGCTCTCGCGGACGCCCGTCCCCACCATCGCGGGGATGTGACCCAGCTCACACAAAGTGCCGGGAACTCGACGCGTGCACGATCCGACTACTGAACCGCCACGACGTCCCCGCATCCCCATCCCGGAGCATCCGCCGATGACCATCGCCCCCTCGACCGAGACGGACGAGCCCCAGAAACCCGTCGCCAAGCCCGACGGCACTCCGAAGGGCTGGGCCTCCCTCCGGCCCCTCGTCCTGCGGCTGCACTTCTACGCGGGCGTCCTCGTCGCCCCGTTCCTGCTGGTCGCCGCCCTGACGGGCGGGCTGTACGCCGCCTCGTTCTCGATCGAGAAGATCGTCTACGCGGACCGGACGACCGTCGCCGAGGTCGGCGACAAGAAGGTGCCGATCTCCGAGCAGGTCGCCGCCGCCCGCCTGGACTACCCCGAGGGCACCATCTCCGCCGTCCGCCCCTCGCCCGAGGACGACGCCACGACCCGGGTGATGCTGACCGGCGTCGAGGGCATCGACGAGGGCAACACGCTCGCCGTGTTCGTCGACCCGTACACGGCGGAGGTGCGCGGCGCGCTGGAGCAGTACGGCTCCACCGGCGCGCTGCCCGTGCGGACCTGGATCGACAAGTTCCACGCCAACCTCCAGCTCGGCGAGACCGGCCGTCTCTACAGCGAACTCGCCGCCAGCTGGCTGTGGGTCATCTCGGCCGGCGGCCTCGTGCTCTGGTTCGCCCGCCGCCGTACCCAGCGCAAGGTGCGCGGCACCACCGGCCGTCGCCGCACCCTCGGCCTGCACGGCACGGTCGGCGTCTGGGCCGCCGCCGGGTTCTTCTTCCTCTCGGCGACCGGCCTGACCTGGTCGACGTACGCGGGCGCCAACATCGAGGTCCTGCGCACCGAGCTGCACCAGGCCACCCCGGCCATCTCGGCCGCGGCGGGCGACCACGCCGGCCACGGCGACGGTACGGCGGAGGAAGGGGCCGCACCGGCGGAGGGCGACCTCGACAAGATCCTCGCCGCCGCGCGCGCCGAGGGCCTCGGCGACCCGGTGGAGATCGTGCCGCCGGCCGACGCGGCCTCCACGTACGTCGTACGGCAGGTCCAGCGCAGCTGGCCCACCAAGCAGGACGCCGTCGCCGTGGACCCGGCGAGTGCCGAGGTCACCGACACCCTCCGGTTCGCCGACTACCCGGTCCTCGCCAAGCTGTCCCGCTGGGGCATCGACGGCCACACCGGTGTCCTGTTCGGCCTGGCCAACCAGCTGCTCCTGATGGCCCTCGCGGCCTCCTTGGTCGTCCTGATCTTCTGGGGCTACCGCATGTGGTGGCTGCGCGGCCGGGCCTCGTCCTTCGGCCGCCCGATCCCGCGCGGCGCCTGGCAGCACGTACCGCCGCAGATCCTGGTCCCCGCCCTCGCCGTCATCGCCGTCCTCGGCTACTTCGTGCCGCTTCTCGGCATCCCGCTCGCCGTGTTCATCGCGGTGGACGTCGTCCTGGGCGAGATCGCGCACCGACGCGGGAAGAGGTCGTACGGCGGTCGGGCGGAGGCCAAGTAGCCACGGACGATGGCGCATCGGCGCGGAGCGGAGCGGAGGCGAGGGCGCGCGGCGCGGCGGAGGCGGCGCGCCCTCGCCTCCGCCGCGCCTCGCCCTTGCCTCGCCTTCGCCTCGCCTTCCGCCCTCGTCTCGCCTTCCGCCCTCGTCTCGCCGTCGCCTACGGGCGCTCGAAGTCGCCCGCGAGGGCCGAGGCGATCCGCAGATGGGACTCCGCCTCGTCGTGCCGGGCCTGCCGCTCCAGCGTGCGGCCCAGCATCAGCCGGGCGTAGTGCTCCACCGGGTCCCGCTCGACGAGGACCCGCAACTCGGCCTCGGCGCGGCGCAGTTGGGCCGAGTGGTAATAGGCGCGGGCCAGCAGCAGCCGGGGGCCGGTCTGCTCCGGGACCTCCTCGACCAGCGGGCCGAGGACGCGCGCGGCGGCGGCGTAGTCCTTGGCGTCGAAGAACATCCGGGCGCGCTCCCAGCGCTCGGCGGCTGTTCCGTGGTCGTAGTACGTCGTGTCCACTGGGGACCTCCTTCGCCGGCCCACAACCCCCACCAGCCGTTGGATATTCCACTACTTCATGGCGGCCAGCTCCGCGTCGGCCCGCTCGGTGATCAGGGTCAGCACGCGCCCGGCGACCACCAGGTCCTCGGTGGGGATGCCCGCGTAGATCCGGGCGGAGACGGGCGCGGTCGCGGCGGCGGACCCCGCGTGGGCCGCGTGTCCGGCCTCCGTGACCGTGAGCAGCGACGGCCGCTCCGGGTCCGGTTCCACGAGCTTCGCGGCGACCAACTCCTCGACGACGGCGCGTATGCCGGCCTCGTCGGCCTTGAGCGAGCCGACGACCTCGCCGACGAGCGCGTCCCGCCCGACCGGTCCGCCGGCGGTCGCGGCGACCCGAAGGGTCACCGACTGCTGGAACGTCAGCCCGTAGTCGGCCAGCACGCTCTCCAGGACGGCGCGGGCGGCGTAGTGGGCGAGGCCGATGACCCGGGAGTTGAGCGCGGGTGCGGTGGTGGTCATGTCTGCTCCTTGTCCTTGTCCTTGTCGTGTTCGTGTACGTGGTCGGTGGGCGGGGCGAGGGGTACGTCGAGCAGGGTGGTCAACTCGCGTGCGAACTCCTTGGTCCGGGCACCGTCGAGGCCGCCGAGCGGCTCCAGCAGCTGGTGCATCAGCCCCTGGACGACCTCGATCGCACGCCGGGTCACCTCGCGCCCCTGCTCGGTGAGCGCCAGCCGCACGGCGCGGGGGTCGCTGGGGTCCCGGGTCCGTTCGAGGAGCCCCGAGGCCTCCAGGGCGCGGGCCAGCTTGGAGACGTACAGGGCCTCCAGGCCGGTGTGGTCCGCGAGCTGCCGCTGACTCGGCCGCCGGCCGGCCCGCCGCATGCCGTACAGCGACGCCACCAGCGAGTACTGCGCGTGCGTCAGCCCCAGCGGGGCGAGCGCGCGGTCGACCGCGACCCGCCACTTCATGGACAGCCGCCAGACGAGGAAACCGGGCGTCGCGCCCTCGATCGCCGAACTCATGGTGGATACCGTACATGGCTACTATAGCCATGGCTACTAATTGGCGAGGGGGCACTGGACTTGCCTCTGGACCGCCTCCGAGCCTGCCGCTGGGCCTGCCTCTGGGCTCGCTTCCGGGCCTGCCTCCGGGCTCGCCTCCGGAGAGAAGGGGATGGCTGACGGCGGGGACCGGACGGGTCTAGGTTGTGAGGCATGAGCAATCTTGATCGCGAGGCGGTGCCGGCGGTGTGCGGCGGCCGGGGCTTCGTGGTGGCCGAGCCGGTGCGTGAACTTCTCAGCCCTCGCCGGGTGCGGCTCGGCGAGTCCACCGAGGTGCGGCGTCTGCTGCCCAACCTGGGCCGCCGTATGGTCGGCGCCTGGGCCTTCGTCGATCACTACGGTCCCGACGACATCGCCGACGAGCCCGGTATGCAGGTGCCGCCGCACCCGCACATGGGCCTGCAGACGGTCAGCTGGCTGCACCAGGGCGAGGTGCTGCACCGCGACTCCACCGGCAGCCTGCAGACGATCCGCCCGCGCGAGCTGGGTCTGATGACCTCCGGGCGGGCCATCAGCCACTCCGAGGAGAGCCCGAAGGCGCACGCCCGCTTTCTGCACGGCGCTCAGCTCTGGGTGGCGCTGCCGGACAGTCACCGGCACACCGATCCGCGCTTCGAGCACCACGCGGAGCTGCCCGTGGTCACGGCCGCCGGGCTGAGCGCCACGCTCGTCCTCGGCTCCCTGGACGGCGCGACCTCGCCCGGGACGACCTTCACCCCGATCGTCGGCGCCGACCTGACGCTGTCCGCCGGCGCCGACCTGCGGCTGCCGCTCGAACCCGACTTCGAGTACGCCGTCCTCGCGATGTCCGGCGAGGCCCACGTCGACGGCGTCCCCGTCCTCCCCGGCTCGATGCTCTACCTCGGCTGCGGCCGCACCGGCCTCCCCCTCCGGGCCGACACGAACGCCTCCCTGATGCTCCTCGGCGGCGAGCCCTTCGAGGAGGAGCTGATCATGTTCTGGAACTTCATCGGGCGGTCCCAGGCCGAGATCGAACAGGCCCGCAGCGACTGGATGACGGGCACCCGCTTCGGCGAGGTGAAGGGCTACGACGGGGACCCGCTGCCCGCCCCGACCCTGCCCGCGGTGCCGCTGAAGCCGCGTGGAAGGGTGCGCTGACCTGCGGTAATTCCAGGAAGGGGCTGCAGGGGGCGTCCGGCCGGGGAGGGGTGAGTCCGGTCAGCGCGGGGTGAGTCCGTACAGCAGGTGGTGGACGAGCTGGTCGAGCTGGTCCAGGGCGCCCTGTGGTGTGAGGGTGCCGTTGGCCACGAAGGCGGCGACTCCGTGGAGGGCGGCGGCCGGCAGGAGGGTGACCTGGTCGGGGTCGCCCTCGATGACCTCTCCGCGCCGTTGGGCCTCGCTGATCACACCCCGCATGAACGCCATGGAGCGCCCGACGGCCGCCGTCAGTCCTTCGTCCGCGTCCGGGCTGTGCTTGCGGGTGAACATCAGTTCCAGCAGTGCGATGTTCTCGATCGCGAACCGCAGATAGGCGCCGTTGAGGGCGGTGATGCGCCGCGGGAACGGCAGGTCCGTGTCGTCGGCGTCCTCCAGGGCCCGGGTGAGCCGTTCGTAGCCGCTGGTGGCGAGGGCGTCGAGCAGGGCCTGCTTGTCCTTGAAGTGGCGGCCCGCCGCGGTGTGGCTGACCCCGATCCCGCGGGTGATCTCCCTCAGTGACAGGGCGGCGGACCCCTTCTCCTCCAGCGCGTGTTCGGCGCCTGCCAGCAGGGCGGCGCGCAGGTCTCCGTGGTGGTAGGGGCGGTGTGACATGCCCGCCATCCTATCCCGTCATGTTGCCGATGGCAGCATTGTTTCCATTGACAGCATTGTTTCCACTGGTTACATTCGCTGTCAGGCCGAGCCGGCACGACCATGAGGAAGAAGGCCCGCCATGACCGCCACGGAGCTCACCCACCGCCTGTACATCGGCGGCGCCTGGGTCGACAGCGAGGGCGACGAGCGTTTGCCGGTGCACAACCCGGCGACCGAGGAGCGGATCGGCGTCGTCCCGCAGGCGTCCGTCAAGGACGTGGTGCGCGCCGTCACGGCGGCCCGCACCGCCTTCGACGAGGGCCCGTGGCCGCGTATGACGCCCAGGGAGCGCGGCGACGTGCTGCTGCGGATGACGGCGGTCATCGAGCGGCGGCGCGCGGAACTCGTCGAGCTGACGGTGGCCGAGACGGGGTCGCCGCGTGCGTTCGCCGACGCGGTGCAGGTCGGCTTCGCCGTCGAACACTTCTCGGACATCGCGGGCCGGGTGCTGCCGTCGTATCCGTTCACCGAGCCGATCCAGCCCACGACGGGTCAGGCGCTGACCGGTCCGACGCTCGGGCAGGGCGTGATCGTGCGTGAGCCGCGCGGTGTGGCGGCCCTGATCACCCCCTTCAACGCCCCCCTCATGATCAACGCCGGCAAGATCAGTGCGGCGCTGGCCGCCGGCAACACCGTGGTGCTCAAGCCCTCGCCGCTGACCCCGCTGTCCGCCTTCGTCTTCGGTGAGATCGCGGACGAGGCCGGGCTGCCCCCGGGTGTGCTGAACATCGTCACCGGCGACATCGCGGCCGGTGAGGAGCTGACGAGCAACCCGATGGTCGACACCGTCAGCTTCACCGGCTCCGACGCGGTGGGCCGCAAGGTGATGGCCCAGGGCTCCGACACCCTGAAGAAGGTGGTCCTGGAGCTGGGCGGGAAGTCCGCCAACCTCGTCTTCGAGGACGCCGACCTCGACCGGGCCGCCATGGACGTGGTCATGAACTTCACCCTCCACGCCGGGCAGGGCTGCGCACTGCTCACCCGCACGCTGGTCCACGACTCCGTCCACGACGAACTCCTCGCCCGGGTCACGGCGATGCTGCCGATGATCCCCGTCGGCGACCCGGCCGACCCCGCGGTCGCGATGGGCCCGCTCATCAGCGCCGCCCAGCGCGAGAAGGTCGAGCGCGCGATCGCGGCGGGCGTCGAGGAGGGCGCGCGGATCGTCCACGGCGGGGGCCGCCCGGCCGGTCTGGAGAAGGGCTGGTTCGTCGAGCCGACGCTCTTCGTCGACGTGGACAACGCGATGTCCCTCGCCCGCAAGGAGATCTTCGGCCCGGTCGGCGCCTTCATCCGCTTCCGCGACCAGGACGAGGCCGTCCGCATCGCCAACGACAGCGACTTCGGGCTCGCCGGCGGCGTGTGGTCGGGCGACGCGATCCGTGCCGTCGAGGTCGCCCGGCGACTGCGCACCGGCTATGTGTACGTCAACGGCGGCACCCTGTCCCTGGCCGCCCCGTTCGGCGGCTACAAGCAGAGCGGTGTCGGCCGGGAGTCGGGCGCCTTCGGGCTCTCGGAGTTCCTGGAGCACAAGACGATCACCTGGCCGGCCGGCCGCTGAGGCCGCCGTCCCGCACCTCGCGAGTCCCGCCCCCCATCTCGCGAGTTCCGCCCCCCACCCACGTAAACGCACCCCCCACAAGGAGAAACCATGAGCCAGAAGTGGTCGGCCGACGACGTGCCCCCGCAGCGCGGGCGCGTGGCGGTCGTGACCGGCGCCAACACCGGCATCGGATTCGAGGCCGCGCACGTCCTCGCCGCACGCGGCGCGTCCGTGGTCCTGGCGGTCCGCGACGTCGGCAAGGGCAAGCAGGCCGCCGCGCGGATCGCCGACGCCACACCCGGCGCGGACGTCTCCGTCCAGCACCTCGACCTGTCGTCGCTGGACTCCGTCCGTGCCGCCGCGGACCAACTGCGCGCCGCCCACCCGAGGATCGACCTGCTGATCAACAACGCCGGAGTGATGTTCACCCCGAACGCGACCACCGTCGACGGGTTCGAGCTGCACTTCGGCACCAACCACCTCGGCCACTTCGCCCTCACCGGGCTGCTGCTCCCGCACCTGCTGCCGGTGCCGGGATCCCGCGTGGTGACCGTCAGCAGCATCATGCACCGGCCCGGGAAGATCGACTTCGACAACCTGCGCTCG
Source organism: Streptomyces sp. NPDC107538 (assembly GCF_055657445.1). Taxonomy (NCBI): domain Bacteria; kingdom Bacillati; phylum Actinomycetota; class Actinomycetes; order Kitasatosporales; family Streptomycetaceae; genus Streptomyces; species Streptomyces sp. NPDC107538. The sequence continues at coordinate 45,671 of NZ_JBVKAY010000007.1, forward strand.
GAACGGTCGTACGACCGCGTGGCCGCCTACTGCCGGTCCAAGCTGGCGAACCTGCTGTTCACCTACGAGCTGGACCGCCGGCTCACCGACGGCCGCACCGACACGGTCGCGGTGGCCTGCCATCCCGGCGTCTCGAACACCGAGCTGACCCGCAACACGCCCGGCTGGATGCGCCCGTTCATGTTCGTCAGCGACCTGATCGGCAGCCAGGACGCGGACATGGGCGCGCTGCCCACGCTCCGCGCCGCGACCGACCCGGACGTGCGGGGCAGCCAGTACTACGGCCCCGGCGGCTTCCGTCAGATGAAGGGCCATCCCATCGTGGTCACCTCGACCGACCGGTCCCACGACGCCGCCCTCCAGCGCCGTCTGTGGACCGTCTCGCAGGAGCTGACCGGCGTGGAATTCCCGGTCTGACGCCGACCGATGTCCAAGGAGCCCCCGTGAAAAGCTCGTTGATCGCCCCCGAACTGCGCCGCGCGGCCAGACTCTTCCCGCCGTTGCCGATCGGCAGCCGCCCGATGCTGCGCCTGCTGCGCGCCACGCCCACTCCCCGTCCCCCCGTCTCGGAGGACGTGCGCGTCCGGGACATGAAGGACGGACAGCTGACGCTGCGGCTGTACGAGCCGCTGAGGAACCCGACGCCGGCGGCCCTGCTGTGGATCCACGGCGGCGGGTACGTCATCGGCCATCCCCGTATCGACGAGGGCCACAACATCGACATCGCCCGCATGGGTGTCACCGTCGTCTCGGTCGACTACCGGCTCGCCCCCGAACACCCCTTCCCCGCACCGCTCGACGACTGCTTCCAGGGGCGGATGTGGCTGCAGAAGCACGCCGCCGAACTGGGTGTCGACCCCGCCCGGGTGGCGCTCGGCGGCCAGAGCGCGGGCGGCGGGCTGGCCGCCGGCCTGGCCCAGCGACTGTGGGCCGAGAACCACCCGGCTCCCGTCGCGCAGTGGCTGTCCTCGCCGATGCTCGACGACCGCACCGCCGCCCGCCGCGATCTGGACGCCGTACGCCACCGGATCTGGAACAACCGCAACAACCTCATCGGATGGCGCAGTTACCTGAACGCCGAACCCGGCGCCCCCACCGCCCCCGACTTCTCCGTCCCCGCCCGCCGCGACGACCTCACCGGCTTGCCGCCCACCTGGATCGGCGTCGGCGACATCGACCTGTTCCACGCCGAGAACCTCACCTACGCCGAACGCCTGCGCACCGCCGGAGTCGACGTCACCGTCGACGTCGTACCCGGCGCGCCGCACGGCTTCGAGAGCTGGGCGTTCAAAGCGGACATCAGCCGCCGGTTCACCTCTCGGGCCAACGCCTGGCTGGCCCAGGCCCTCGACCTGCCCCGATCTTGAGACCACCAGCGGCCCATGGCAGGCTCAAGCCGCATGATCGACGCATTCGCGAAAGGCGACCTGCACGGGAGACTGCGGCGGGACCGCGAGGCGCTGCTCTGGAAACTCGACGGCCTGTCCGCATACGACGCCCGCCGGCCTCTGACAGCGACCGGGACCAACCTCCTCGGCCTGGTCAAACACGTGGCCACCGTCGAGGCCAGGTACTTCGGCGGGTCACCGGGGCCAGGGCTTCGGGGTGACGGCCTCGCGGGGCAGACTGTCCGTATGACCCTCCACTGCGCTGTGCTGGACGACTACCAGGGTGCCGCCCTGAACATGGCCGACTGGAGCCCCCTCGCGGGCCAGGTCGAGGTGCGCGCCCTGCGCGAGAACATCACCGACCGGGAGAGGCTCGTGGCCGAGCTGGGCGACTGCGAGATCGTCGTCATCATGCGGGAGCGCACCCCCTTCGACGCCGACCTCCTGCGCCGGCTGCCCGCGCTGCGTCTGCTGGTGACCACCGGGATGCGCAACGCCTCGATCGACCTCGCCGCGGCGCGGGCCCAGGGCGTGACGGTGTGCGGTACGGCGAGCAGCCCCACCCCGCCCGTCGAGCTGACCTGGGCGCTCCTGCTCGGCCTCGCCCGGCATCTCACCACCGAGAACCGGGTGTTGCGCGAGGGCGGCCCCTGGCAGTCCACCGTCGGCCAGGACCTGCACGGCCGCACCCTGGGCCTGCTCGGCCTCGGCAGGATCGGCACCCGGGTGGCCCGGATCGCCGGTGCCTTCGGCATGGAGGTCCTCGCCTGGAGCGAGAACCTCACCGCCGACCGGGCGGCCGAGGCGGGCGCCCAACTGGCCGATGGGAAGGACGACTTGCTCCGCCGCAGCGACTTCGTCTCCGTCCACCTCGTCCTGTCCGACCGCACCCGCGGTCTGCTCGGCGAGCCGGAACTGCGCGCCATGCGCCCGCACGCGTACCTCGTCAACACCTCCCGCGCCGCCATCGTCGACGGCGCGGCCCTCGAACGCGCCCTGCGGGAGGGCTGGATCGCCGGCGCCGGACTCGATGTCTTCGAGACCGAGCCCCTGCCCGCCGACGACCCCCTGCGCTCCCTGCCGAACGTCCTCGCCACCCCGCACCTCGGCTACGTCACCGAGCGCAACTACCGCACCTTCTACACGGAGGCGGTGGAGGACATCACCGCCTTCCTGGCCGGTACCCCCGTACGGCCCCTGACCGGCCCCTGACCGGCGGCTGACCGGCGGGTGGCCGGCTGTCGAGCCACGCGCCGGTACCACCTCGCCGACGCGGCTCAGCGGTAGCAGGTCGTGACCCCCGGGCGCCACGGGCAGGCGAGGGCGGCGAAACCGCCGTTGGTGGTGACGTCGACGGTGAAGGAGTCGCCGCCGCGCATCACCCGGCGGTCCTGGACGAGGCCCTCGGCACCGTCCCGGACCGTCTCGACCAGCCACCTGCCCGGCCCCAGGGTCAGCGGGACCTCGGCGGTGCGGGCCGCCCCCGCGTACACCCCGCCCAGGAACCAGCGGTCGCCGCTGCGCCGCGCGAGCACCGCCTCCTGTCCGGGCTCTCCGGCGAGCAGCCGGGTGTCGTCCCAGGCGGCGGGTACCTGGTCGAAGTAGGCGCGGGCGAGCGGCCGGGCGTCGTACGACTCCGGGGTGCCCGCGAACATCTGCAGGCCCGACTCGTAGGCGACGCTGAGCCCGACCTCGGCCGCGTCGGAGTTGGGGCGCAGTCCGACGCGCTGGAAGGCGCCGGGCGTGAAGTCCATGGAGCCGATGACGTTACGGGTGAACGGCAGGGTGGTGAGATGGGCGGCGGTGTTGGTGCGCTTCTCCTCGCCCGCGACGCCCTCCAGGGTCATCACATGCGGCCAGGTGCGCTGCATGCCCTTGGGGATCGTGGAACCGTGGAAGTTGACCAGGAGGTGGTGGGCGGCGGTCTCCGGGAGGATCGCGTCGTACCACTTCAGCGTGGCCTGCGCCTCCGAGTCCATGAAGTCGATCTTGACGCCCTTCACGCCCCAGCGCTCCAGGGTGGGCAGCCATTGCGCGCGCTCCTCGGCGGTGTCGAGTTCGCGCTGATGGATCCAGACGATGATGCCGACGCCCTTCGCCCGCGCGTACTCCACGAGTTCGGGCATCCAGCTGTTGGTCTGCCAGTCGGGGTCGGTGGTGTCCCAGGCGTCGGACCGGAAGTACCAGCCCGCGTCGACCGCCTCGTACGGCCAGCCGCGTTCGGCCGCGTAGTCGACGTACGCCTTCTGCGCGGTGAGGCTCTGACCTGCGGGCCGACCGCCGGCGAGCCAGGTCCACAGGGCGGTGCCGGGCCGGATCCAGGAGCCGTCGCGGACCTGGGAGGCGGGGGCGAGGTCGTCGGTGAAGGTGGAGCGGGTGACGGTGGCGAGGTCGCCGGTGACCATGGCCCGCCAGGGCGTGGCGAGCGGGCCCCCGCCAGCCGTCACCCGGTCGTCGGCGAGCTTGATCCGGTAGGTGCCCGACCCCTGTTCATGGGTGAGCCGGGCGCCGGAGTAGGCGCCGGTGAGGTCGGACTCGGCGAGCAGGGTGTAGCCGCCGTCGGTGCGGAACAGCGCCTGGTCCGAGTACGCGCCGGTGGGGGCGTTCGCGGCCGTGTACTGGACGAACTGCCCCTCGTTGTCGGCCCGGTAGGCGCCGAGCCAGGCGCTCGCGTCCGCCGGTAGGTTGAACGCGGAGGTCTCGCCGAGCACATCGCCGTGGCCGGCGGGCAGCACGTACCGGTAGGCGACACCGTCGGCGGAGGCGCGGACGACGAGGTCGAGCCGGGCACCGGCGGCGGTCGCGAACGACAGCCGGCTCTCGTTCATCCGCACCCGGCGCTCCAGCCGCTTGCCGGCCTTCGTCCGGTACCGCTCGTCGATCGTCCTGTCCCTGCGGTGCAGGAAGCGCAAACCCTGGGACAGATCGGCCCCTTCGGTGACGATACCGACGGGCGACGGCTCGACGACCGTACGGCCGCCGCGGGACACCGTCAGACTCAGGGCGCCGGTGCCGGAGTCCAGGGACACCCGCGCGCGGGGCGCGTGTGCCGACGCGGACACCGACCAGGCGCGGTCGTGCGGTTCGGCCCGTGCGGGCACGGTCGTGAGAAGGGTGGCCACCAGCCCGGCGCAGAGCCCGGCGACCGTGGTCCTGATCGGAATCGGAACAGCCATGGGAACCTTTCCGTGGTACGTGCGGATGAGCGGCGGTGCGATGGGGAGGCGGGAGGCGGTGCGGCGGGGAGGCGGTTACGGCAGGCCCCAGGGCGCGCCCGGTGCGCTGATGTCGACCGGCGCGATGACTAGGTCGGGCCGGGCGCCGGAGTGGACGAGCACCTCACGGCCCTTGGGGAGGTCGATGGCGAGGGTGCCGTCGCCCAGGTCGTCGGTGCGGGCCGGGGTGCCGTCGTCGAGGAGCACGGTGAGGCGGCCGGAGAGCCCGTGCCGGAGCCTCAGCGGCTCGCCCGCCAGGCTCCTGATCCGGATGAACCGGGTGGCCCCGCCCTCGCGGACGGCGCTCACCAGGAAGGCGCCCTGGGCGCGGAAGTCGTGCAGGGTGACGTCCGCCCAGGCGGTCGGCACGGCCGGGAAGACCCGGATCACACCGCCCCAGCTCTGGCAGAACATGTCGTGCAGCGACTGCGAGGCGGACAGCGGTGTCTCGATGACCGGACCGGCCTCGGTGTAGTGGGTGTTGGCCTGGCAGGGGTAACGGGTGCTCGGGTCGAAGAACCTCCGCAGATAGCCGATCGCGGTGTCGCCGTCGCCGGTCATCGCGTACATCGACGCGGCCCCCGTGTAGCTGTACCCCCGGTGGGCGCTCGGCAGCGCGTGCCAGCGGACCACCGACTTCGTGATCAGCTCGCGGTTCTCCGGCTGCTCCCAGTTGACGAGATACAGCGGATAGATCATCAGCAGATGCGAGTAGTGCCGGTGGGACTGCGCGTACGGGGTCTCGGCGCCGATCATGTAGCCGGTGTCGTCGACCGGGTACGGGGTGAGCCGGGCCAGCACCTCCTGCCAGCGCGGGATCAACTCGTCGTCTACACCGAGCAGTTCGGCGGACTCGATCAGGGTCTGGCAGCCCCAGCGGATGAGGGCCAGGTCGTAGGTGGTGTCCTGCGGGGGCACGACCGGGTATTCGGGGGAGAGGGTGCTCGGCAGGTGCAGCTTGCCGTCGCTGCCGGGGGTGAGGAAGTGCAGGTAGTAGTTGATCGCCCGGCGCAGCACGGGGAAGACCGTGTCGCGCAGCAGGGACTCGTCCATGGAGTGCCGGTAGGTCAGCCACACGTTGTGCAGGGCCCAGGTGAGGTCGCCGACCTCGGCGCCGGTGCCGGGCCGGCCCACGTTCCGGTTGGCGAACATGTCGGAGCTGCGGCCGACGCCCGAGCTGTCGGTGCGGTAGGCGGCGGGCACGTTGGCGATCAGCTGTTCCTGGTTCTGCCGCACGGTGGTGGCGAGCGAGTCGAGTTCCAGGTGGTTGGAGCCGTGGACGAGCCAGTACTCCAGCTGGATGTTGAGGTTCCACCAGACCGCGGGCCACGGGGTCGGCTCCAGCCAGGGGCCGCAGGTGGCCATGACGGGGCCGCCCGCGCGGCTGGCGGAGGCGACCTTGTAGAGCTGGATCCAGTGGAAGCTCTGCAGCCGCTCGTCGGGGAACGACACGAAGCTCTTCGGGTAGAAGGCGTGCCACCAGCGCCGGTGCCGCCGCCGGAGCGCGTCGTAGGACCGGGCGCGCCGCAGATGCCGTAGGGAGTCGGCCTCGGCGGCGGTGGTCGAGGGCGCGCTGTGGCCCACGGCGAGCAGTAGCTCTTCGCCGTCGCCGTCGCCCGCGCCGGCGCGGCGGTAGGCGGTGGCGGTCTGGCCGGTGAGCAGGGGCTGGAGCACCTGTTCCGTGCCGTCGGCGGTGGTGCGGGTGGTCCAGGGCGGGTTGGGGGTGTAGCCGGTGGGCGGGGCCTCGCTGATCTTCCGGGGGCTGACGGCCTCCTCGGGGTGGAAGGTCCACACGACCCGTTCGCCGCCGGCGGCGGTCACGCGGGTGGCCAGCACCTCGTCGTGGATCAGGGCGGAGAGGGTGAGGGTGCCGGCGGTGGTGGTGACGGTGCCGGTGAGTTCGGCGTTCCACAGGCTCAGCCGCCAGTCGACGGCGGTGATCGTGCCGACCGGGTCGAGCGTGAGATGGCCGACCGGCAGCCGGCAGGTGCCCCAGCCGCTGCCGAACTCGGGCCGGTGGTCCTGGACCCGGCCGTGCTGCACGGTGAACCGGATCCGGTTGGTGCCCGGCTCCTGGTAGACCATGCTGCCGAGCAGCCCGTCGCCGAGGAACGGGCCCTCGTACCAGCGGGTGGGCAGCCTGCTCCAGCGCAGATCCTGGCCGCGCAGGAACCGCTCCCAGGAGCGGTCGGTGGTCATGGTGTCGCGGAGCTTCCAGGGGCGTCTGCCCCCGGCGACCGCGGTGTCGGTGTGGGCGGACGCGGTGTCGGTCTCGGCGGACGCCGCCGGTGAGGACGGTCCCGCGTGGGCCGTCCCGGGCAGGGCCGCCACCGCCGCTCCGCCCAGCGCGGTGCCGAGCACGGTGCGGCGGGGCAGGGATTCGGAGCTGCTGTCGCTGGAGTGAGGTCGAGAACGTTCTGGTGCGCGGGAGTGAGGGTGGGTGGTCGATGTCGTGTCGTGTGGTCTGGCTGCGGGGTCGGTTTCAGTCTCCCGCTCAGTCTCTAGGAACGGTAAGTGCCTCCCCGACTGCGAGGTCATCATCGTCCTCCAGGTCTGATGGTCATCAATACATCGGGTGTATCGGCGAACTTAGGCAGGGCTCGTGTACCTGTCAATGGTGGGGTGGTGGCGAGATCCAGCCCAATGTGGGCCTGAAATAGGCTATGGGGGAGGGGAATTGGCCTCCATGCTCACTTTGGCAACATGGTCCAGACGTTTGTACCCCTCCGATGTTTCCTGCTCAGGAAGGAACCTTGATGAAGAGGCGCACCGTCTTACAGGCCGGAGCGGGCCTGCTGGCCGGCAGCACGGTGGCCGCCGCCCGGGTCGCCGACCCGACCGACGGCTGGACACGGACCTCGTTCACCCACAGCTGGCAGAAGCCCTGGAACCTCGACCTGAGCGACCGGCACAGCCTCAGCGGAGGCGTCCACCGCATGTGGGTGTACGCCACCGACGAGCCGTTCGAGGAGGGCAGCTCCACCGACCCCCGCACCGAGATGCGCTGGAAGAACGACTACAGCACCGGCGACCACATGTGGGACGCCGACGTCTACCTCCCGGCCGGCACCGACGGCGCGTCCTTCGTCCAGACCCTGCGCACCCGGCGCCCCTCCGGCACCCCGGCCACCGACATCATGCTCAACGTGTACGACACCGGCGGCGGGACCGTGCGCCGCTACGACGGCACGGTCCTCAGGACCGACGCCTACGACACCTGGTTCAACGTGAAGATCGCCCACCAGGCGAGCAGCGGCACCGGCACCATCAAGGTCTACTTCGACGACTCCCTCGTCCTCACCGTCGCCGACCGGGGCCCCGCCACCCGCTACTTCAAGAACGGCGTCTACCACCACGGCTCCGGCCGCGCCGAGGCCCGCTTCCGCGACATCACCTACTGGAGACGCTGACCTCACCCACGGCCGGTCCGCGCGGGGGCCGCGGACCGCACGGGGGCGGCGGACGAGCACCCCACCCGGGCACAGGCGCGCAGGTCACCGCCCAGTAGAGTGCGCGTCTGTCGCCCCCGAGAGCCGCCTTTCGGGAGCGGCGCCGAGCACGCCCCCGAACCACCGAGGTACCGCGCAGTGACCCCCGCCCCACCAGGACCGCCGTACGCCGCCGCCGTCACCGTCGTCGGGCTCGGCGCCGACGGCTGGCGAGGCATCCCCGACGCGTCCCGGGCGGCCCTGCGCGACGCCGAGGTCCTGATCGGCGGCCCCCGCCAGCTCGGCCTGCTGCCCCCGGAGTGCACGGGCGAGCGCGTCACCTGGCCCTCGCCCCTGCGCCCCGCCGTCCCCGCCCTCCTCGCCGCGCACACCGGCCGCCGCATCGCCGTCCTGGCCAGCGGCGACCCCATGTTCTACGGCATCGGCCGCGCCCTCGCCGAGGAGGCCGGCGACCGGCTGCGCGTCCTGCCGCACCCCTCCTCCGTCTCCTACGCCGCCGCCCGCCTCGGCTGGCCGCTGGAGGACACCGAGGTCGTCACCCTCGTCGGCAGACCCACCGCCCGCCTCGCCGCCGCCCTGCACGACGGCCGCCGGCTCCTTGTGCTCAGCGCGGACGCCGGTACGCCCGCGGAGGTCGCCGCGCTGCTCCGGGACCGCGGCTTCGGGCCGAGTCGGCTGCGCGTCCTGGAACAGCTCGGCGGGGACAGGGAACGGACGGGCGACGCCACGACCGCCGACGACTGGACGGTACGGACCGATCCGCCCGGCGACCCCCTCAACATCGTCGCCGTCGAGTGCCGACGCGCCCCCGACGCCCTGCGGCTCGGCGCCGTCCCCGGGCTCCCGGACGAGGCGTACGAGCACGACGGACAGCTCACCAAGCGGTACGTCCGCGCCGCCACGCTGGCCGCGCTCGCCCCGGCCCCCGGCGAACTGCTCTGGGACGTCGGCGGCGGCTCGGGCTCGATCGCGATCGAGTGGATGCGCACGCACCCCTCCTGCCGGGCGGTCACGGTCGAACGCGACCCGGTACGGGCCGACCGCATCACCCGCAACGCCGACCGGCTCGGCGTTCCCGGCCTCCGGGTCGTCACCGGGGCCGCGCCCGCCGCCCTGGCCGAACTCGCCGAACTGCCGCCGCCGGACGCCGTGTTCATCGGCGGCGGTCTCACCGTGCCGGGCCTGCTCGACACCTGCTGGCAGGCGCTGGCCGCCGGTGGCCGGCTGGTCGCCAACACGGTGACGCTGGAGTCCGAGGCGGTGCTCGCCGCCGCCCACCGCCGTCACGGCGGCGAACTCGTCCGACTCGCCGTGGCACAGGCCGTCCCCGTGGGCGGCTTCACCGGCTGGCGACAGGCGATGCCGGTGACCCAGTGGGCCGTACGGAAAACCACCGGCGACGCCACGGGTGACACCTTCCACATCGGCGACCCCCTCGACACCGCTCCGGGAGCAGACAGATGACCGTGTACTTCATCGGCGCCGGCCCCGGTGCCGCCGACCTGATCACGGTCCGCGGCGCCCGCACCCTCGCCGCCTGCCAGGTCTGCCTGTACGCGGGCAGCCTCGTCCCCCGTGAACTGCTCGCCGAATGCCCGCCGGACGCGCGGCTGGTGGACACCGCCCAGCTCGATCTGGACCGGATCACCGCGGAGTTGGTGCGCGCGCACGAGGAGGGCCATGACGTGGCCCGGCTGCACTCCGGGGACCCGTCCGTGTTCAGCGCGGTCGCCGAGCAGATGCGGCGGCTGGACGCGGCCGGGGTGCCGTACGAGGTGGTGCCGGGGGTACCGGCCTTCGCGGCGGCCGCGGCCGCGCTGAAGCGGGAGCTGACCGTGCCGACGGTCGGGCAGACCGTCATCCTCACGCGGATCGCCCAGCAGGCCACGGCCATGCCGGACGGCGAGGACCTCGCCACGCTCGGTCGCAGCGGGGCGCTGATCGTGCTGCACCTCGCCGCGCGGTACGTCGACCGTGTCGTCGAGGAGCTCCTCCCGCACTACGGTGCGGACTGCCCCGCGGCGGTCGTCGCGTACGCGTCCCGGCCCGAGGAGCTGATCCTGCGCGGCACGTTGGACGAGATCGCCGGGCAGGTGAAGGCGGCGGGTGTGCTGCGCACGGCTGTCATCATGGTCGGCCGCACGTTGGGTGCGCGGCAGTTCCGGGACAGCCACCTGTACTCGTCCGAGAGGGATCGGCACGGCTGCTGAGGGGTGTTACGGGGGTGTGTTGTCGGGTGCGGGTGAGTGGGGGCTGGTCGCGCAGTTCCCCGCGCCCCTGAAAAGCCGGGGCTGCGCCCCGTGCTTTTCAGGCCCGCAGGGGCCTGGTCTTTTAGGGGCGCGGGGAACTGCGCGAGAAGCCCCACCGGACCCGCACCCGACAACGCACCCCAAAAACCCGGCTGCCGCGCGTCAGCGCACCCCGCTGCGGCCCACCACCACACCCGCCCGGTCGATGCAGATGACATCGACCGCGACCGGCGCACCCCGCAGCACAGCCAGGGCCTCGTCGCGGGCGACGGTCGCCACCAGGTCGCCCAGCGGCACCCCCGCCGCCGCGCACAGCTGGAGCGCGGCGAGCCCGGTGTTGGCGGCGGCCACCTCCGCCGCCAGGGCCTCGTCCGCGCCGCCGCGCCGGGCCAGCTCGGCGAGGAAGCCCTTGTCGACCTGGGAGCGGGCGGAGTGCAGATCGAGATGGCCGGCGGCGAGCTTGGAGAGCTTGGCGAAGCCGCCGCAGATGGTCAGCCGCTCGACGGGGTGCCGGCGCACGTACTTGAGGACCGCGCCCGCGAAGTCGCCCATGTCGAGCAGCGCGTCCTCGGGCAGGTCGTACTCGGCGACGACCGTCTTCTCCGACGTGGATCCCGTGCACCCGGCGACATGCGTATGGCCCGCCGCCCGCGCCACGTCGACGCCCCGCCGGATGGAGTCGATCCACGCCGAGCAGGAGTACGGGACGACGATCCCGGTCGTCCCCAGGATGGACAGACCGCCGAGGATGCCGAGCCGGGGGTTCCAGGTGGAGCGGGCGATCTCCTCGCCGTGGTCGACGGAGACGGTGATCTCGACGTCACCGGTGCCGCCGTGGCGGGCGGCGACCTCGGCGACGTGGTCCCGCATCATCTGCCGGGGGACCGGGTTCACCGCCGGTTCGCCCACGGGCAGCGGCAGACCCGGCCGGGTGACCGTCCCGACGCCGGGCCCGGCCCGGAACACCACCCCGGACCCGGCCGGCAGCCGCCGTACCGTGGCCCGGACCAGCGCGCCGTGCGTGACGTCCGGGTCGTCGCCCGCGTCCTTCACGATCCCCGCCGTCGCGCTGTCACCGGTCAGCTCCTCGACGGCGAGCGCGAACGCCGGGGTCTGCCCCTTCGGCAGGGTGATGGTCACCGGGTCGGGGAACTCGCCGGTCAGCAGCGCGGTGTACGCGGCTGTCGTGGCCGCGGTCGCACAGGCGCCGGTGGTCCAGCCGGGCCGCAGACCGGTGTGCTTGAGTTGGGCGGCACGCCCGCCCTTGGCTTCGCCGACGTCTTTCGCTTCACCGCTCATGAACGGACCCGTACTTCCATGCACGTACTGATACTCGGCGGAACCACGGAGGCCCGCCGCCTGGCCGAGCTGCTGCACGGCACCCCCGGCCTGCGGCTGACCAGCTCCCTCGCCGGCCGGGTCGCCAGCCCCCGGCTGCCCCCGGGCGAGGTCCGCGTCGGCGGCTTCGGCGGGGCCGAGGGGCTCGCCGCCTGGCTGCGCGAGCACGGGGTGGACGCGCTCATCGACGCCACGCATCCTTTCGCCGGGACCATGAGTTTCCACGCGGCACGGGCGGCCGCCACCACCCATGTTCCCCTGCTCGCGCTGCGCCGCCCCGGCTGGGCCCCGGCCCCGGGCGACCAGTGGCACGACGTCGCCTCGCTGGACGAGGCCGCGCGGCTGCTGCCCACGCTCGGCCGGCGCGTGTTCCTCACCACCGGACGCATGGGCCTGGCCGCCTTCGCCGCCCTGGACGACCTGTGGTTCCTCGTACGCTCCGTCGACGCGCCCGAGGCCCCGTACCCGGCCCGCATGGCGGTGCTGCTCGACCGTGGCCCCTTCACCCTCGACGGTGAGCGGGAGCTGCTGAGCCGCCATCGCCTGGACGTCCTCGTCACGAAGGACAGCGGCGGAGCGGCCACCGCACCGAAGCTCACGGCCGCGAGGGAGGCGGGCCTGCCCGTGGTCGTCGTGCGCCGCCCGCCCGTGCCCGAGACCGTCACCGTCGTACCGGACCCGGAGACGGCGGCCGCCTGGGTCCACGACCACCTCGGCGCCCGCTGACACCGCGCGGCCGTGACCCGCCTCGCCACCTGCTGCCGCCGACGGGCCGAAGGCCGCTTGAACGTATGCCGTGCCCGGCGGGTTGGCGGGCCGGGGGGCCGGGGGCATCCCGCCGACCGGCCGGCTGTGGCGTCGGCGGGTCCATGAGCGTCGCCGCACCGGCAGAACCCGGAGGCGCCGGCTGCATCGCGCCCCCGGCGGGGGCCGGGAGTGTCTCCGCCCCCGCCGCGCCCCGCAGTCCCCGGCGACGGAATCGCCGCTCCCCTCACCCCTCCGGATACCTGCGCGGCGTCCAGACGATCTGTTCGCCGTTCCCACGCCGTACCACCTGGGTCTGCGACGAACCGATCAGCAGGATCGTGCGCATGTCGATCTCGGTGGGGTCCAGGTCGGTCAGGCGTACGATGCGGACGCGCTCGCCGGGGCCGCCCACGTCCCGGGCGACCACGACCGGGGTGTCAGGCGCCCGGTGCTCCAGGAGCAGTTCACGGGCCTTGCCGACCTGCCAGGTGCGGCTGTGGGATCCGGGGTTGTAGAGGGCCAGCACCAGGTCCGCCGAGGCCGCCGCGCGGAGGCGTTCGGCGATGACCTCCCACGGCTTGAGCCGGTCGGAGAGGGAGATCGTGGCGTAGTCGTGGCCGAGCGGGGCGCCCGCGTGGGCGGCGGCCGCGTTCGCGGCGGTCACCCCCGGCAGGACCCGCACAGGGACGTCCGCGTACTGCTCCTGCGCGGCGACCTCCAGCACGGCCGTCGCCATGGCGAACACCCCAGGGTCACCGCCGGAGACGACCGCGACCCGCCGCCCGCGCCGGGCCAGATCGAGGGCGAACTCGGCGCGCTCCGACTCCACCCGGTTGTCCGAGCCGTGCCGGACCTGACCGGCGCGCCGAGGCACCCGGTCCAGATAGGTGGTGTAACCCACCAGGTCGTCGGCGGCGGCCAGCGCGCCCCGCGTCTCGGGCGTCAGCCACAGCGGACCGGCGGGCCCGGTCCCGACCACCACGACCTCGCCCCGCTCCCGCGCCTCGGGCCGCTCCGCGTCCACCTGGCTGGGCAGCACGGCCACCGCGAAGTACGGCACCGACTCCGGGTCCACGTCCGCCAGTTCGGCGACCCGCTCCCCGGACATGGTGGCCCGCTCGACATAGCGGGCCTCGTCGAGCCGCCCCGAACGCTCCAGCGCCCCGCGCACCTTGGTGAACGTCCGCCCCAGCTTCATCACCACGGCCACGTCCGTCGCGGCGAGCCGTGCCGTCAGCTCCTCCTCGGGCAGGGTGCCCGGCAGGATCGTCAGCACCTCCTCGCCCTCCACGAGCGGTGTGCCGAGCCGCGCGGCGGCGGCGGACACCGACGTGACACCGGGGACGACCTCGGTGTCGTAGCGGTCCACGAGCCGCTTGTGCATGTGCATGTAGGAGCCGTAGAAGAGCGGGTCGCCCTCCGCGAGGACCGCGACCGTGCGCCCCGCGTCGAGATGCGCGGCCAGCCGGGCCGACGCCTCCGCGTAGAACTCCTCCATCGCGCCCTTGTAGCCGCCCGGGTGATCGGTGGTCTCCGTCGTCAGCGGATACATCAGCCGTTCCTCGATGTGGTCGGCGCGCAGATGCTTCGCCGCGATCGAGCGGGCGATGGAACGCCCGTGCCGGGCACAGTGATACGCGATCACGTCCGCCCCGGAGATGACCTCGACGGCCCGCACCGTCATCAGGGACGGGTCACCGGGGCCGAGCCCCACCCCGTACAGCTTGCCGCGCACTGTCCCGCCGTTCACTCTTCCTCGCTCGCGATCGCGTTGAGCGCGGCGGCGGCGATGGCGCTCCCGCCGCGACGGCCGCGTACGACGATGTGGTCCAGGCCCGACGGATGCGCGGCCAGCGCCTCCTTGGACTCGGCGGCGCCCACGAACCCGACCGGCACCCCGATGACGGCGGCGGGCCGGGGCGCGCCCTCGTCGATCATCTCCAGCAGCCGGAACAGCGCGGTGGGCGCGTTGCCGACGGCCACGACCGAGCCCTCCAGCCGGTCCCGCCACAGCTCCAGGGCGGCGGCGCTGCGTGTGGTGCCCAGCTTCGCCGCCAGCTCGGGGACGGCCGGGTCGGAGAGCGTGCACAGCACGTCGTTGCCGGCGGGCAGCCGCTTGCGGGTCACCCCGCTGGCCACCATCTGGACGTCCGTGAAGATGGGCGCCCCGCCCCGCAGGGCCGCCCGGGCGCGGGCCACCGCGTCCGGCGTGTACACCAAGTCCCGTACCAGGTCGACCATTCCGCAGGCGTGGATCATCCGGACCGCGACCTGGCTGACGTCGGCGGGCAGGGCCGCGAGGTCCGCCTCCGTGCGGATGGTGGCGAAGGACTGCCGGTAGATCGCCGGGCCGTCCTTCTCGTACTCGTAGTCGTACGTGGTCACGGTGGTCTTCTCGCTGCTCTCGGTCGTCGTACGGGTGTTGTTCGTGCGGGTTTCGCTCGTGCGGGTTTCGCTTGTGAGGCTCATGGGGTGATCGCCGCCAGGGCCGCGGCGAGGTGGCCGGGGTCGGAGAGGGACGCGGTGCGGGGTTCCCGCCCGGGAGTCGTGCGGGTCAGTTCGTAGCCGCCGCCCGCCACGGCCACCACATCGACCCTCTCGCCCCGGGGGTGGCCGCAGCGGCGCTCGCAGCCGGACCAGTACACGGGGAGTTCCGCGCGTCCGGCCGCCGCCAGGTGCGCGGTCGCGTCCGCCCGTACGTCCGCCAGGGACTTCGCGCAGCCGGGCCGCCCGATGCAGGCGCCGACGTGCGGCCAGGGCGAGGCGGGATCGGTGACGAGGCCGGTCACGGAGAGCCGTGCCAGCGCCTCGCCCGCCTGCTCCTCGCTCAGGCCGGGCACGGGGACGATGACTCCCCGCCAGGGGGTCAGCCGCAGTTCTCGGTCGGCGCTGGTGGCCGCGAGCGCGGTCAACTCCCGCCACTGGAGGGAGGTGAGGCGCCCGAGAGGGACGTGGACGGAGAGGGCGTCGCCGACGACTCCGGGCGGCGGCCCCTCGGCCCTGGCCGAGGGTGTCTCCGTGGCGGCCGGGGACCCGGTGGCGATCCCGTCGGCGGTCAGCCGTTCGCGCACCAGACGGGACAACGCGTCCCGCCGCGGGAGTTCGGCCACCCGCCAGACCCGGGCACCGCTCTCCCGCGCCACCGTCAGGAAGGTCTCGGCGGCGATCAGAGCCGCCCGAGCGGCGTCCCCGTCCGGGACCGACAGGACCTCGTCGGCCGTTCCGAGGCTCAGCAGCGCGCCGCCGTCCCCGGCCGCCCGTACGGTCACATCGGCGTCGAGCGCGGCCACATCGCCCCGCCCGTCGTCGAGCGCGAACAGGAACCGGCCCGACAACTCCCGCGCCGCAGCGCTCGCGCACAGCGCCGTGTCGAGGGCCGACAGCCAGGGCCGTACGTCGCGCAGGCCCCGCCCGTCGAGAGCGGACAGCGGCGAGGCCACGATGTTGCGCACCCGTTCGTGCCCGGCGGAAGGCAGCAGCCCGGCCGCGTCCAGCGACTCGGCCAGCTCGGCACCGCAGCCGCCGGCCAGCCCCCGCAGCTGCACATTGCCGCGCGAGGTGAGGTGAAGATCACCGTCGCCGAGCCGCCTGGCCGCCTCCGCGAGCGCCTCGGCCTGGCGGACGGTCAGCACGCCACCGGGGACCCGGACCCGGGCCAGCGCCCCGTCGTCCGCCGTGTGCAGTCGCAGTGTCCCCGGGCAGGCGTCGCCCCGGTCCCGTGGGGCCACTGTGGCCTGGGACGATGAGGGAAGGGGAGACGTGGAGGACATGGCCGCGAGCATACCTACCGGTACTCCGGCCGTACCCCCCACCCTTTTGAGGGGACCCTTACTATGCTGCTTGGCGGATCATCCGGTCCGCCGACGCCACCAACGGCGCTAGGGTCTGTCGTCGCATTCCCTAGGGGAGGAAGCCCGGTGTGAGTCCGGCGCGGTCCCGCCACTGTGAGTCCGTCCCAGGAGGGGCGGGCGAGTCAGGAACTCCCTTCCCCGTACCCCTCGGTCCCGCCCGAGCAGGGGAGACTCCGATCCGACACCGCCCGGGGCGCGGACCCCGAGGAAGGCCAGCAGCCGCATGCAGTCATCGTCCGGGGAGCGCTCGACGCAGCCCCGCATCCTGCTCCTGTCGACGTCCGACACCGACCTGCTCAGCGCCCGCGCCGCCGGCGGCCCGGTCCCGTACCGCTTCGCCAACCCCTCCCGGATCGCACTGGAGGACCTCCCGGGCCTCCTCGACGGCACCGACCTGGTCGTCGTACGCCTCCTCGGCGGCATCCGCGCCTGGCAGGACGGCCTCGACCTGCTGCTCGCCGACGGCCGCCCGGTCGTCGTCCTCACCGGCGAACAGGCGCCCGACGCCCAGCTGATGGCCGCCTCCACGGTCCCGGTCGGCATCGCCGCCGAGGCGCACGCCTATCTCGCGCACGGCGGCCCCGCCAACCTGGAGCAGCTGGCCCGCTTCCTCTCCGACACGGTCCTGCTCACCGGCCACGGCTTCGACGCACCGGCGCCCGCGCCGAGTTGGGGCCCGCTGGAGCGCGAGTCCCGGGCAGCGGAGAACGGCCCGACCGTCGCCGTGCTCTACTACCGCGCCCACCACATGAGCGGCAACACCGCCTTCGTGGACGCCCTGTGCGAGGCGATCGAGGACACCGGCGCCCGCGCGCTCCCGCTGTACGTGGCCTCGCTGCGCGCCCCCGAGCCCGAGCTGATCGAGGAACTCCGCGCCGCCGACGCCATCGTGACCACCGTCCTCGCCGCGGGCGGCACCAAGCCCGCCGAGGCCTCGGCCGGCGGCGACGACGAGTCCTGGGACGCGGGCGCCCTCACCGGCCTCGACGTGCCGATCCTCCAGGCCCTGTGCCTGACCGGTTCGCGCGCCGCCTGGGAGGAGAACGACGAGGGTGTCTCCCCGCTCGACGCGGCCAGCCAGATCGCCGTCCCCGAGTTCGACGGCCGCCTGATCACCGTCCCGTTCTCCTTCAAGGAGATCGACGAGGACGGCCTCCCGGCCTACGTCGCCGACCCCGAGCGCGCGGCCCGCGTCGCCGGAATCGCCGTACGCCACGCCCGACTCCGCCACATCCCCAACGCCGACAAGCGCCTCGCGCTCGTCCTCTCCGCCTACCCGACCAAGCACTCCCGCATCGGCAACGCGGTCGGCCTGGACACCCCGGCGAGCGCGGTCGCCCTGCTGCGCCGACTCCTCGACGAGGGCTACGACTTCGGGGGCGCCGACGTCCCCGGGCTGGCCTCCGGCGACGGCGACGAGCTGATCCGCGCCCTCATCGAGGCGGGCGGCCACGACCAGGACTGGCTGACCGAGGAGCAGTTGGCCCGCAACCCGGTCCGTATCCCGGCGGCCGACTACCGCCGCTGGTACGCCACGCTCCCCGAGGAGCTGCGCTCGTCCGTCGAGGAGCACTGGGGTCCGGCGCCCGGCGAGATGTTCGTCGACCGCAGCGCCAACCCGGAGGGCGACATCGTCCTCGCGGCCCTGCGCTTCGGCAATCTGCTGATCCTCATCCAGCCGCCGCGCGGCTTCGGCGAGAACCCGATCGCGATCTACCACGACCCCGATCTTCCGCCCTCCCACCACTACTTGGCCGCCTACCGCTGGATCGCGGCCCGCGCCGACGACGGCGGTTTCGGCGCCGACGCGATGATCCACCTCGGCAAGCACGGCAACCTGGAGTGGCTGCCCGGCAAGAACGCGGGCCTGTCCGCCGCCTGCGGTCCGGACGCGGCCCTGGGCGACCTCCCCCTGGTCTACCCCTTCCTGGTCAACGACCCGGGCGAGGGCACCCAGGCCAAGCGCCGCGTCCACGCCACCCTCGTCGACCACCTCGTGCCGCCGATGGCCCGCGCCGACTCCTACGGTGACATCGCGCGCCTGGAGCAACTCCTCGACGAGTACGCCCAGATCAGCTCGATGGATCCGGCGAAGCTCCCGGCGATCCGCGCCCAGATCTGGACCCTCATCCAGGCCGCCAAGCTCGACCACGACCTCGGTCTGAACGACCGCCCGGAGGACGACGGCTTCGACGACTTCCTGCTCCACGTCGACGGCTGGCTCTGCGAGGTCAAGGACGCCCAGATCCGCGACGGTCTGCATGTCCTCGGCACCCCGCCCGCCGGCGCCGACCACGTCAACCTCGTCCTCGCCGTCCTGCGCGCCCGCCAGATCTGGGGCGGCACCACCGCCCTGCCCGGCCTGCGCGAGGCCCTCGGCCTCGACGAGTCCGCCGCGACCCGGACGACCGCCGACGAGGCGGAGGAGAAGGCCCGCGCGCTGGTCCAGGCGATGGAGGACGCGGGCTGGGACCCGGCCGCCGTCCCCACCGTCGTCGCGGCGGCCGTCCCCGCCGAGCGCGCCGAACAGGTGGCCGCCATCCTGGAGTTCGCCGCCCGCGAGGTCGTCCCCCGGCTCGCGGCGACCACGGCAGAACTCGACCACAGCGTGCACGCCCTGAACGGCGGCTTCGTCCCGGCGGGCCCCTCGGGCTCCCCGCTCCGGGGCCTGGTCAACGTCCTGCCGACCGGCCGCAACTTCTACTCCGTCGACCCCAAGGCCGTCCCCTCCCGTCTCGCCTGGGAGACCGGCCAGGCCCTCGCCGACTCCCTCCTGGAGCGCTACCGCACCGACAACGGCGAATGGCCCACGTCGGTCGGGCTGTCGCTGTGGGGGACGAGCGCGATGCGCACGGCCGGCGACGACGTGGCGGAGGCACTGGCCCTGCTCGGCGTCCGGCCCGTCTGGGACGACGCCTCACGCCGGGTGACCGGTCTGGAGGCCGTCCCCGCCGAGGAGTTGGGGCGCCCCCGTATCGACGTCACCCTGCGTATCTCGGGCTTCTTCCGCGACGCGTTCCCGCACACCATCGGGCTGCTCGACGACGCCGTACGGCTGGCCGCCTCGCTCGACGAACCGGCCGAGGTCAACCACGTCCGCGCCCACGTCCAGGCGGACCTGGCCTCCCACGGCGACGAACGCCGGGCCACCACCCGGATCTTCGGCTCCCGGCCGGGGACGTACGGCGCGGGCCTGCTCCAGCTCATCGACTCCCGCGACTGGCGCACCGACGCCGACCTCGCCGAGGTCTACACGGTGTGGGGCGGCTACGCGTACGGCCGGGAACTCGACGGCCGTCCGGCGCGCGAGGAGATGGAGACCGCGTACAAGCGGATCGAGGTGGCCGCGAAGAACACGGACACCCGTGAGCACGACATCGCCGACTCCGACGACTACTTCCAGTACCACGGCGGCATGGTGGCCACCGTCCGCGCCCTGCGGGGCACGGCCCCCGAGGCGTACATCGGCGACTCCACTCGCCCGGAGACGGTCCGCACCCGCACCCTGGTGGAGGAGACGTCCCGAGTCTTCCGGGCCCGTGTCGTCAACCCCAAGTGGATCGAGGCGATGCGCCGCCACGGCTACAAGGGCGCTTTCGAACTCGCCGCGACGGTGGACTACTTGTTCGGCTACGACGCCACCACGGGTGTCATCGCCGACTGGATGTACGACAAGCTCACCGAGACCTACGTCCTCGACGAGACCAACCGTGAGTTCCTCCAGCAGGCCAACCCCTGGGCCCTGCACGGCATCGCCGAGCGGCTGCTGGAGGCGGAGTCGCGCGGCATGTGGGAGAAGCCGGACCCGGCGGTGCTGGAGGGGCTGCGTCAGGTGTACCTGGAGGCGGAGGGGGACCTGGAGGGCGGCGAGGACTGACGGCGGGCGGCGGACGCGACGCTCGCGGACGGGCCGCCGTCGACAGCGGCGGCCCGGTTCAGCGTCCGTCCCCGGCCGCCCGTACGAGCGCGTCGAAGAGGGCCTGCTGTACGGGGTCCTCTGAGGCCGTGTCCTCGGGGTGCCACTGCACTGCGGTGAACCAGCCGGGGGCGCCCGGGAGTTCTAGGCCCTCCACGGTGCCGTCGGCGGCGCGGGCGGTGATCTCCAGCCCCTCGCCGAGCACGTCCACCCGCTGGTGGTGGTAGCAGGACGCCTCCACCTTCTGTACGCCGGTGGCCCGCTCCAGCAGGGTGCCGGGTCGGAGCGCCACCGGGTGCACGAGGTGGCGGTGTTCGCGGTCGGGGCCGCCCATGTCCTGTTCCAGGGTGCCGCCGAGGGCCACGTTGACGACCTGGAGGCCCCGGCAGATGGCCAGCAGCGGGATGCCCAGGTCCAGGGCGGTGCGGGCGGCTCGGAGATCGAAGGCGTCCTGTGTCTCGTCCACGTCGTACACCTCGGGGTGGGTGTCGGTGGCGCCGTAGCGGTACGGGGCGAGGTCGCCGCCGCCCGGGAGCAGGACGCCGTCGAAGCGGGCGAGGCGGGCCGTCCCCTCGTTGTCGGGGGCCGGGTGGATGGTCGCGGGTTCGCCGCCCGCCCGCCAGACCGCCTCGACGAGCGCGCGGGCGTTGACCTCGGCGGCGTACCGCAGCGCGGAGGTGGTGGCGGCGAAACGGGCGGGAATCGCGATCAACGGCCGGGGTCGGGTCACGGATCGGGTCACAGCTGGATCCAGGTCGTCTTCAGCTCGGTGTACTTGTCGATGGCGTGGGCGGACTTGTCCCGGCCGTTGCCCGACTGCTTCATCCCGCCGAACGGGACGGTCAGGTCGCCCTCCTCGTAGCAGTTGACCCACACCGTGCCCGCCCGCAGCGCGCGCGAGACCTTGTGGGCGGTGGACAGGTCGGCGGTCCACAGGCCGGCGGCGAGGCCGTACTCGGTGGCGTTGGCGAGCCGTACGGCCTCGTCGAGATCGTCGAAGGTGAGGACGGACAGGACGGGGCCGAAGATCTCCTCACGGGCCAGCCGCATTCCGGGGTCCACCCGGTCGAAGACGGTGGGCCGCAGATAGCTGCCGCCGGTGTCGGTGAGGGTGCGCTCGCCGCCCGCCCGCAGCCGCGCGCCCTCCTCGACACCGGTGCCGATGTGGTCGAGGACCCGGTCGAGATGGGCCTCGCGGACGAGGGCGCCCATCTCGGTGGCCGGGTCGAGCGGATCGCCGACGCGCAGCTCCCGGGCGCGGGCCACGATGGCCTCGGTGACGCGTTCGGCGACGGAGGAGTGCACCAGGAGCCGGGAGGGGGCGGTGCACATCTCACCCTGGTTGAAGAAGATGCCCCAGGCGGCGGTGGCGGCGGCCTTCTCCAGGTCGGGGGCGTCGGGGAGGATGATGTTCGGCGACTTGCCGCCCAACTCCAGCCAGACGCGCTTGAGGTTGGAGTCGGCGGAGTAGTGCAGGAAGTGCCGGCCGACGGCCGTGGACCCGGTGAAGGCGAGGACGTCCACGTCGGGGTGGAGGCCGAGGGCCCGCCCGGCGGTCGGGCCGTCACCGGCGATGACGTTGAGGACACCGGGCGGCAGTCCGGCCTCGGTGCCGATCCGGCCGAGGAGCAGCGCGGAGAGCGGGGAGTTCTCGGACGGCTTCAGGACGACCGTGCAGCCGGCCGCCAGCGCCGGGGCGACCTTCCAACTCGCCAGTGTGAGGGGGAAGTTCCAGGGCACCACCGCGCCCACGACACCCGAGGGTTCCCTGGTGACCAGGGCGAGGGAGTCGGGGGCGGTGTGGGGTGACTCGTCGGTGAGCTTGTCGGCCAGCTGCCCGTACCAGCGGAAGGTGGTGATCGCGGCGCGCAGTTCGATGTCGTGCGCCTCCGTGTACGGCTTGCCCATCTCCAGGGTGATGGTGAGGGCGAGCTTCTCCCGCTGTTCTTCGAGGAGTTCGGCGACGCGGAGCAGGATCCGGCCCCGGTCGGCGGGGGCGAGGCGGGGCCAGGGGCCGGAGTCGAAGGCGCGGCGGGCGGCGGCCACGGCGAGGTCGACCTCGGCGCTGCCCGCGTCGGCGACCTCGGCGAGGACCTGCCCGTCACGGGGGGACACGACGGCGAAGGAGGCGCCCCCGCCCGGTTCGTCCACCCCGTCGATGTGGTGCAGGCCGGGCAGCTCCAGCTCCTTGGCGCGGCGCAGCAGGGTGTCGTGGGCGGGGGCGGCGGGCATGGGCTCTCCTCTTCTTGTTGTGGGCTCGGCGGGACTCGAACGGAAACGGTGACGGCGAGCGGAGGCCGGTCCGAGCCGGTCAGGCGTCCGTGGCGGCCCGAGCCGGTCAGGCGACCCTGGCGGTCCGAGCCGGTCAGGCGTCCGTGGTGGTCCGCGCGCCCCGGGTCACCCGGGCCGCGACGAGACCCAGGACCAGGACCGCCGGGACGGTCAGCTGGAGCCACACGGCGGTGGTCCGGTCGCCGCCGATGAGCGTGGTGAAGTTCTCGATGATCAGCCAGATCGCCCAGGCGATGCCGAGCGCACCGAGGACGGGGGCGATCAGTGTGTTCCAGGGCCGGGTGTCGGCGCGGGAGCGGCGGAAGAAGACGACCACGGAGACCGAGGTCAGGAAGTAGAGGAGCATCATCGCGAGGACGGCCACGCCGCTGAACCAGGAGAACAGCGTCAGCACGGGGTCCTTGCCCAGCAGGGCGAACGGGAGGACCAGGGCCGCCGCGATCACGGTCTGGACGATGCCGGCGGCCCAGGGGGAGTGGCGACTGTTCAGCGAGGTGAGTCCGCGCGGCAGCAGGCCCTCGCGGCCCAGGGAGAACAGATAGCGGTTGGCGGAGTTGTGGAACGCCAGGATGCCGGCGAAGAGCGAGGTGGCCAGCAGGACGGGCAGGACGTCGCCGGTCCAGGCGCCGAACTCCGCCGCGATGGGGGCGAAGACCCAGCCCGCCGCGTCGCCGCCCTCCAGCGCCTTGCCCGCCTCCGCCGTCGCCTGGGAGGCGCCGTGCGCGGAGACCAGCATCCACGAGGTGAAGGCGAAGAAGCCGGTGACCACCGCGACCGACAGATAGGTGGCGCGCGGCACCGTCTTCTTGGGCTCCCGGGCCTCCTCGCCGTAGATGGCGGTCGCCTCGAAGCCGAACATCGACGCGACGGCGAACATCAGCGCCACACCGGGGGCGCCCTGGAGCGCCGCGTCCGGCGAGAAGCTGTCGGCGAAGCCGAGCCCCTCGGGGCCGCCGCCCTTGAAGAAGGTCACGAAGGCGAAGGCGATCAGGATGCTGAACTCCGCCAGCACGAACACGGCCAGCACCTTGGCGCCCATCTCGATCCCGGCGGCGCCGAGGATCTGCACGACCACCATCGTCACCAGCGCCCACACCCACCAGGCGACGTCGACCCCGGCATAGTGCTCGACGAGACCGCTCACCGTGGCGCCGTAGAGCCCGTACATCGCGGCCTGGATGGCGCAGTAGGCGAAGAGCGCGACGCCGGCGCTGCCGGAGCCGGTGGACCGGCCGAGGCCCTTGCCGATGTAGGTGTAGAAGGCTCCGGCGTCCACGACATGGCGGCCCATGGCGACGAAGCCGATGGAGAACAGCAGGATCACCACACCGGCCACGACGTACGCGGCCGGGACCCCGGCCCCGTTGCCGATGACGACGGCGATGGGGACGGCGCCGGCGATACCGGTCAGCGGCGCCTGGGCGGAAAGGACGAAGAAGAGGATGCCCAGGACGCCGAGGGAATCGGGCTTGAGCCTGCCTGCCGTGGAGGGGTCTTGCGCGTGGTGCGGGGCGACCGCCGTCTGACTGTCCACTCGGATCACCTGTCGGGGACGGGGAGGGATGGGATTCGTTTAGGCCCAAACGAGTTGCCTCATCGTGGGCTGGAACTATCCGTTTGGCAAGGGGTCACGTGAAGATTTTCGGCAGGTGTGACAGGGCCGCGCGGGCACGTCCACGGGCATGCCGAAAGGCCCCGGACGCCGAGACGCCCGGGGCCGCGACCGCTGAGGTCAGAGGCCCTGTGGGTGGTCGTCGCCGTTCGCGTGCAGCAGCCGCAGAAGGGCGCGCAGTTCCTCCACGGCCCGGTCCGTGACCTCCGGCTCGTTGAAGACGAGCTGGTGCAGGACGAGACCGTCCAGCGCGGCGAAGACCAGCCGGGTCAGCGCCTTGTCCGCGCCGGCGGGCAGCATCCGGCCCAGCTCGCGCTGGGCGGCGTCGAAGTACTCGTCGTACAGCTCACGGATCTGCGGCAGCAGCTCCGGGCGGCGGCGGGACTCCAGCAGCAGTTCGTACTGGAAGGCCTGGGTGTCCGGATCGGCCGTGACCATCTCCGACAGCCCGGTGGAGAAGTCCGCGACCTTGCCGGTGCCCGGCTCCAGGGAGCTGGTGTCGAGCGAGGTGCGGATGGTGTGGGCGAGGGCCTCCTCGATCAGCGCGTCCCGCGACCCGAAGTGGTGCACGACGAGCCCATGGGTGACCCCCGCCTCCTCCGCGACCGCCCGATAGGTGAGCTTGCGCAGCCCGCCCCGCGCCACCACGTGCACGGCGGCGTTCAGCAGGGCCTCGCGGCCCTCGCCGTAGTGGAGGCGCTTGCGTGGCCGTCGGCTCTCGGGGACGTCGGCGGAGTCGGTCATGCGCGTGACCCTACCCGCCTTCCTCCCACCGGCCACCTGCCCGTCTCCACCCCGGGACGTCACCGCCGGGGCGGCCGCACGCCACGGAACTCCCAGTCGCCGCCGAGTGCCGTGGACAGCACCTCCTCGGACTCGGTGGGCTGCGCGCCCACGTCGGTACGTACGGCGGTGGGGCCGGTGACGATGTGGTTGGTGAGCCGGCCGAGGCCCTCCACCTCCACCTCCACGACATCACCGGGCTGTACCGGCCGGGAGTTGGCCGGGGTGCCGGAGAGGAGTACGTCGCCCGGGTACAGCGTGATGGTGCGGGCGATGTCGGCGACGAGATAGTGCATGTCCCACTTCATCTCGTCCGTCGAACCGTCCTGGACGACCTCGCCGTTGACGTACGTCCGCAGCCGCTTGCCGTGGAAGTCCCAGTCGGTGACGAGCCCCGGGCCCAGCGGGCAGAGGGTGTCGGAGCCCTTCACCCGCAACATCGAACCGGCGTCGGTGTCCCGGAAGTCGTGCAGCCCGTAGTCGTTGGCGACCGTGTAGCCCGCGATGTACGCGCCCGCGTCCTCGGGCGCGATGTTCCGCGCGGTCCTCCCGATGACGATGGCGACCTCGCCCTCGTAGTTGAGCCACTTGCAGCCCTCGGGCCGGACGATCGCGCCCTGGTGGGAGTTGAGGGAGGAGGTCGGCTTGTGGAAGTAGGTGGGTGTCTCCGGCAGATCGATCCGGAACTCGTCGACACGGCTGCGGTGGTTGAGGTGGACGGCGACGATCTTCGACGGCACGACCGGCGGAAGGTGGTGGGCCTCCTCGGTCTTGACGCGGCGGCCGTCCCCGGCGACCAGTTCGTCTCCGTCGACGGTGACCTGGACGGTGGCCCCGTCGAGGAGGATGCGGCGGTACTCGGGCATGGCGGGGGGCCTTTCTAGGGGAGCGGGTGAGGGGCGCCGGTCCAGCCGGCGGCCGGGCGGTCGAACCACAGGTGCACCTGTCCGGTGCCGACGGAGTTCTCGTACTCGCCGTACTGCCGGCCCTTGGCGACACAGGCCTGTTCGCCCAGCGCGCCGGCCAGCATCAGGTAGTGGAAGAACTTCGCCTCGGGCTTCTGCTTCCAGAACGCGTCCATGGTGTCGAGGACCTTGTCGTGCCGGCCCTCCTTGAACCACGCGATGCGCTCGTAGTCCGCCGCGCGGGCCTCGGGCGTACGGATGTGCACCGGGTCGCTGGCCTCGTGGTCCCGCAGCTCGCGCAACGGCCAGAAGGTGTGCGACAGCGCACCGGAGGCGATGATCAGGACCCGCCGCCCGGGAGTCGCGGCGATCCCGTCGGCCAGCGCCCGCCCCAGCCGCAGATGGTCCTCCATGTCCCCGGTCTGACAGACCCCGATGGTCACCCACCGCTTGTCCGGCAGACCCTCGCCGAGGAACTTCCAGAGGTTGATCGTGGCGTAGTAGATCGGTAGGTACTCGTCCTCGATCGCGGTGATCCAGGTGCCGTGCTTGTCCGCGAACTTCTCGATGTTCAGGGCGAGTTCGGGATCACCGGGGAAGTCGTACGGCATCCGGCACATCCCGCGCGGCAGCTCCTCGGAGGTGAAGAGCCCGGCCCGGCGCGCTTGCGCGGCGACGACGAACTCGACGGTCGTCGCCCAGTGCGAGTCGAGGACCACCACAGTGTCGTAGTCGTCGCGCTCGAAGACGTCCCGGCGCAGCTCCCGCAGACCGGTGACGAGGGTGATCTCCTTGCCCTCGTTCAGCTCCAGCCGGTCGGCCTCCGGCAGCACGATGGTGGGCACATGGGCGAGGAGCCCCGCCCCGACGATCTCACCCATGGCTGTTCCATCCGTTCGGTGCGGTCACGGTGTTCTTCAGGTCGCAGTAGAAGTCGAAGCTCCAGGTGCCGCCCTCCCGGCCGACGCCGGAGTGCCGGGAGCCGCCGAAGGGCGCCCGCAGATCGCGGACGAAGAAGCAGTTCACCCACACCGTGCCCGCCACCAGCCGCCCGGTCACCCGCGCGGCGCGCTCGGTGTCACCGGTGGCGACGGTGGCCGCCAGCCCGAACCGGGTGTCGTTGGCGAGCCGGACCGCCTCGTCCTCGTCGGCGAAGGTCTGCAGCGTCAGGACCGGCCCGAAGACCTCCTCCTGCACGATCTCCGAGTCCTGGGCGACCTCGGTGAGCAGCGTGGGCGCGTAGTACTGCCCGTCGTTGCGATGCCCGCCGATGACCACCCGGGCCCCGTCCGCGACGGCCCGCCGCACGAACCCGTCGATCTTCTCCAGCTGTCGGGGATGGATGTTGGGCCCGATGTCGGTGGCCTCGTCCCGGGGATCCCCCTGTACGAGGGCGCCGGCCTTCTCGACGAACCGCCGGGTGAACTCCTCGGCGACCGACTCCTCGACGAGGAACCGCGTCGCCGCCAGACACACCTGCCCGGCGTTGTCGTACTGCTCCACCGCGAGGTCGACGGCCAGCTCCAGATCGGCGTCCGCGAACACCAACAGCGGTGATTTGCCGCCCAGTTCGAGGCTGAGCGGGGTGAGGTTGGGCGCCGCCGACGCGGCGATCCGCTTGGCTGTCGGCACCGACCCGGTGAAGCTGATCCGCCGTACGTCCGGATGCGAGGTGAGCGCGTCACCGATCTCCGACCCGTACCCCTGCACCACATTGAGCACCCCGGCGGGCAGCCCCGCCTCGGCGGCGATGTCCGCCAGCAGCGACGCGGTCAGCGGCGTCCACTCCGCGGGCTTCAGAATCACCGTGTTACCGGCCGCCAACGCCGGCGCGACCTTCCAGGTGGCCAGCATCAGCGGTGCGTTCCACGGCGTGATCAGCACGGACGGCCCCGCCGGATCCCAGCTCACACGATTGCCGTGCCCGCGCGTCTCGAACTCCTCGTGCTCCAACGTCAGCAACCAGTCCGCGAAGAACCGGAAGTTGTGCGCCACCCGGGGCATCACACCCCGACGGTGCGACCGCAGCAACGCCCCGTTGTCGTTCGTCTCGACGATCGCCAACTCTTCGAGCCGCTTCTCGACCCCGTCGGCGATGGCGTGCAGGATCCGGGCACGCTCGGCGCGCGAGGTGGCGGCCCAGGAGGGAAACGCCTCCCGAGCAGCGACCACAGCGGCCTCGACCTCGACGGCACCACCGCGAGCGATCTCGCCGAGGACGCGCCCGTCGATGGGGGAGACGTCGGTGAAGGTCTCGGCAGAGGCGACCCGCCGCCCACCGATCCAGTGCCGGGTGTCGACGGAGACCCCGGCGACGGTGATTTTGTCAGACATGAAAGGGGATTCCTTTTGAGAGAAGGGCCAGACCAACCCACCCAGGGGCGCGGGGAACTGCGCGACCAGCCACAACGAACCCGCACCCGCCCACAAACCTCACTCGGCACCCGCCTCGGACGTCCCGGACTCCAACAACCGCCCGCCGTCCCAGACAACCCCCACCTGCCGGTAGTACGCAGCGATCGGCTCACGAACCTCCAGCCGAGCCAACTCCTCCGTAGGCGCCTCGAACAACTCCAACTCCGCCTCACCCACCCAAGGCTGCCCCCCCTCGAAGGCCGCCGCCCCGGTCTCGATCAGCTCATCGAGCGCCAACCCCTTCCCCTTTTCAATGGCCGGCAGCCACCGGTGATGGGCCATGGGATGCGCGTTCACGAACCCGTTCGTCTCCGCCGGCTCCCGCAGCGTCACCACCGCCTGGGCCAACCGCCGGTCGGCCGCGGCGAGCGTCGCCCCGAACCGCGCCCCCGCCGCGATCCGCGGAGCGGGCCCGTACGGATGGGGCCGCGTCTGATGGATGGACCCGAGCTTCTTCGGATACCCCTGGTGCAGCCCCCGGGCGATCGCGAAGTCCTTGTCGACCCAGATGTAGACGCACCGCGAGTACGTCCGCCCCTTGTACGCGCAGCGGACGACGGCGAAGGCCTCCTTGTACTGGGAGAGGACGGGGTCGAGCAGTTCCGCCCCCGAAGCCGAGCAGGACTGCCAGTCGGCCCAGATCAGCGCGACCGCACCGGGGTCCTCGTCGGCCAACTCCAAAGGCTCCGGCAGCAGTTCACGCACCCGCGCCGGATCCGTGCGGTACTCGACGGTGAGCAGGTCGCCCGAGTAGCGCCACGGCGGGGAGGGGATCAGCGACGAGGCACCGCTCGCCGTCTTGGGGTGGAAGTATCCACGGACAGCAGACATGACAGGGGTTCCTTACGCGGTGAGGGCGGGCTGCTTGAGCAGTTCGGCGCGGTAGCGGGCGGCGGCGGACACGGCCTGGGGGCCGCCGAGCGCGACGACACCGACCAACCGGTCGCCGTGGTGGTAGCCGACCAGGACGTCCCCATCCGGGTCGCCGTCCAGGACCCGTACGTCGTCCCGGCCGAGCGCGGGCGCGCCGAAGGACTGGAGCCGGAAGTCGTGCTGGTCGCTCCAGAAGGTGGGCAGCGGCGCGAAGGGCGGCGGCTCGGCTCCGGTGAGGACCTTCGCCGCGTGCTTGGCGGTGTCCGTGGGGATGGACCAGTGCTCGACCCGGCGGGGTACGCCGTCGTAGCGGGCGTTGGGGAACCGGGCGACGTCACCGACGGCGACCACGTCCGGCCGCCCGCCGACCCTGAGCTGTTCGCAGGTGAGCACGCCGTCGGAGAGGTCGAGCCCGTTGCCCTCCAGCCACTCCACGTTGGCGAGCGAGCCCACCGACTCCACGACCACGTCGGCGGGCAGTACGGTGCCGTCGTCGAGGACCACGCCCGTGACCCGGTCCTCGCCCGCGAACCCGGCGACGCCCGTGCCGAGCGCGAACCGCACCCCGCGCTCCTCGTGCCGCCGCAACAGCGCGCGCCCGAGGAGTTCGCCGAGGGGGCCGACCATGGGCAGCGGCAGCGGATCGACGACGGTGACCTCGGCGACGCCGAGCCCCACGGCGGTGGCGGCGACCTCGCAGCCGATGAACCCGGCGCCGACCACGACCACCCGGACCCCGGGCCGGGTCAGCTCCTCCCGCAGCCCCTGCGCGTCGGCGAGGGTGCGGACCGTGTGCCGGCCGGCCAGGGGGCCGGGGCAGCTCAGCCGCCGGGGCCGCATCCCGGTGGCGACGACCAGACCGTCGTACGCGAGCACCGAGCCGTCGTCCAGTTCGACGGTCCGCTCGTCGAGGCGGGCGGCGACGACCCTGGTGCCGAGCCGCCACTCCACGTCGGCCACGCTCGCCCGGGGGCGGAAGGCCAGCGACTCGAAGGGCGCCTTTCCGGCCAGCACCTCCTTGGAGAGCGGGGGCCGGTTGTACGGCATGTGGGGCTCGTCGCCGACGACGGTGACCGCCCCGGTCCAGCCGGCCGCGCGCAGCTGCTCGGCGGCCCGCAGCCCGGCCATGGAGGCACCGGCCACCACCACGCGGCCCGCTCCCGTGTCCGTGTCTGTCCCTGCCATGGGGCTCAGGCCTCGATCCGGATGGCCTGGAGCGGACAGACGTCGGCGGCTTCCTCGACCTCGTCGAGCAGCGCGTCGTCGGGATCGCTGACGTAGGCCAGGCGCCCGTTCCCGTCGAGCTGGAAGACGTCGGGGGCGGCGAAGACACACTGTCCGTGGTCCTGGCACTTGTTCATGTCGACGACGACCTTCATGGGGACCTCCAACTCGTTTGGCTTCAAACAACATAAGAAGTCGTCCACCCCTGGTCAATACCTGTCCAGGTGGATAATTTTTCCGTCCGACCCCCTTGCGGGCCGCTGTGGTCGTTCTTATCGTTTGGCACCAAACAACTGGTCCGAGCCGCCGAGGAGACAACGGTGAGCGCATCCGAAACACCGGCCGTCAGGCACCAAGCCGTCGCGCACCACCAGGAGCGGCTGGCCGCCGAGGGCATCGACGTGGTCCGGGTGACCTATCCGGACCTGATCGGCACCGACCGGGCCCGTGACGTGCTGCTGGAGCAGCTGCCGACGGCCTGCGAGCACGGACTCGCCTTCTGCAAGGCCGTCTACCACACCTCACCGCAGGGCGATGTCGTCCCCGTCGCGGGCGGTCTGGACGCCGGGCTGCCGGACATCCACGTCCGCCCGGACCTCGACACCCTGGTCGCCCTGCCCTGGGAGCCCGGCGTCGCCACCTGTCTCGGCGAGACCATCGACCCGGCCACCGGGGCACCCGCGCCCGAATCGCCCCGCGACTTGCTGCGCTCGGTGCTCGCGCGCTGCGCCGAGCAGGGGCTGCGCCCGGTGGTCGGCCCCGAGCTCGAATACTTCCTCTGCGACGAGGACCCCGGCTCTCCGAGCGGCTGGAAGCGGTACTCGGGCGCCGCCGGTGCCGTCTACACCGCCGGCCTGCGCGCCGACCCCGACAACCACCTCCTGCGCACCCTGCGCCACCTGCGCGATCTGCGCATCGGCGTCACCAACGGCAACCACGAGTTCGACGGCGGCCAGTTCGAGATCAACCTGACGCACTCCGAGGCGCTCTCCGCCGCCGACCGCTCCTTCCGCTTCAAGGCCGCCGTCAAGGAACTCGCGCGCAAGGAGGGCCGCCTCGCCACCTTCATGGCCCGGCCCTTCAACGACGCGGGCGGCTCCGGCTTCCACCTCCACCTCTCCTGCGACGACGAGCAGGGGCACAACGCCTTCGACGACCCGGCCGGGCAGTACGGGCTGTCCGCGACCGCCCGGCACGCCATCGCCGGTGTCCTCGCCCACGCCCCGGCGCTCGCCGCCCTCGCGAACCCGACGGTCAACTCCTACAAACGCTTCGGCCCGGACACCCTCGCCCCCTGGCTGATCGACTGGGGCCTGGACAACCGCAGCGCCATGGTCCGCGTCCCGCCCGAGCGCGGCTCCGGTGCCCGCCTCGAACTGCGCCTCGGCGACGCCGGCGCCAACCCGTATCTGCTGATCGCCGGCACGATCGCCGCCGCGCTGCTCGGCGTCCGGGCGGGCGAGGAGCCCCCGGCCCCGCTGGAGGGCTACGGCTACGACACCGCCCGCTCGGCCGTCCTGCCGATGGGTCTGTCCGCCGCCCTCGACGCGCTGGAGGCGGACACCGCCCTCACCGAGATCCTCGGCAAGGACTTCACCACCTCGTACCTCAGCTACAAGCGCGACGAGGTCGAACGCTTCCAACGGCACGTCACCGACTGGGAGTTCACCGAGTACGCCTACCACCTGTGACGCCCGGGAGAACCACCACCATGACCGCTTCCGCCCACCTTCCCACCGCCTTCGCACGCGAGGCCGTGGAAGAGCCCATGCCGCTGGACGACGTGGACCTCGCCGACCTCGACAACTTCACCGACGGCGTCACCCCCTGGCGCATGTTCCACACCCTGCGCCACGAGGACCCGGTGCACTGGCAGCCGGAGGACGCCCCCAACTCCGGTTTCTGGGCGGTCACCCGGCACGCCGACATCGCCCGCGTCGACCGCGACGCCGAGGCCTTCACCTCGACGAAGTTCGTCAACCTCGAAGAGGTCGACGAGGACCAGATCCGCACCCGCGCCTCCATCCTGGAACTGGACGGCGTCCGCCACCGCGCGCTGCGCAGCGTGATCCAGCGGCAGTTCGGCGCCGGCGTCATCAACAGCTACACCGACTTCCTGCGCGGCCTGACCGCCACCACCCTCGACACGGCCCTCGCCAAGGGCACCTTCGACTTCGTCGCCGACGTCTCCGCCGACTTCCCCATCAACGTCCTCGCCCGGCTCCTCGACGTCCCCCCGGAGGACAACCAGAAGCTCATCGACTGGGGCAACCGCATCATCGGCAACACCGACCCCGACTACGCGGACGTCCTGCTGAACAGCGCGGAGAGCGAGCAGTACCGACACCTTCCGTTCCGCTCACCCGCCTCCCTCGAAGTCTTCGAGTACGGCCGCGAGTTGGCCCGGCAGCGCCGCGGCGGCGACGGCACCGACCTGGTCTCCAAGCTCGTCAACACCACCCCGCGCGACGGCGTCCCGCTCTCCGCGCAGGACTTCGACAACTACTTCCTGCTCCTCGTCGTCGCCGGCAACGAGACCACCCGCCACACCATCACCCACTCCATGCTGGCCCTGCTCCAGCACCCGGAACAGCTCGCCCGCCTCCAGGAGGACCCCTCCCTGATCCCGGTGGCGACCGAGGAGTTCCTGCGCTGGGCGTCCCCCGTCTACCACTTCCGCCGCACCGCGACCCGGGACGTCGAACTCGGCGGCAAGCAGGTCAAGGAGGGCGACAAGGTCGTCATGTGGTACGCCTCCGGCAACCGCGACGAGGCGGTCTTCGGCGACCCGTACGCCTTCGACGTGGCCCGCGCCGACAACGACCATGTCACCTTCGGCAAGGGCAGCCCGCATCTGTGCCTGGGCAATCTGCTGGCCCGCACCGAGATCCGCATCATGTTCGAGGAGCTGATCCCGCGCCTCGCCGACATCCGCCTCGCCGGCGAGGTGCCCCGCGTCCGCTCCAACTTCGTCAACGGCATCAAGAAACTCCCGGTCGAGGTCACCCTCGCCTGAGCCCCGGCCCGAACCGAGTCGGTCGCCTTCCCTCCGTGCGCCCGCGCGCGGCGACTTCGCGTCGTCGCACGCCTGCCCCCGCCGCTCGTCCGCCGGTAGCGTGGGACGGTATCGACCTGAGGTGGGGGCATGAGGGCGATCGTCGTGGGGGCGGGCATCGGCGGGCTGGCCGCGACGCTGAGTCTGCGGCACGCCGGGTGCGAGGTGACCCTCGTCGAGCAGGCGCCGCGCTTCACCGAGATCGGCGCCGGAATCCAGCTCGCGCCCAACGCCACCCGTGTCCTGCGCCGCCTCGGCGTCCTCGACGCGGTCGCCGCCCGGTCCAGCCGGCCGTCCCGGCTGTCCTTCCGTACCTGGTCCGACGGCAGCGAGATCTGCCACTACGCGCTGGGCCGCGCGGCCGAGGACGCGTTCGGGGCGCCGTATCTCCAGGCCCACCGGGCCGATCTGCACGCGGCCCTGGCCGCCGCCGTGCCGTCCGACGCGGTGCGGCTGGACACCGTGGCCGTGGGCATCGACCAGGACGACACCGCCGCGCGGGTGACGACGGCCCACGGCGACCGCTTGTCGGCCGACCTCGTCGTCGCCGCGGACGGCGTACGATCCGCGGCCCGCCGGTGGCTGTTCGGCGCCGACGAGGCGCTGTTCTCGGGGACCGCCGCCTACCGCTCGCTGCTGCCGGCCGCGCGGGTGGCCGACCTGGACCTGCCGGAGTACGCCCTCTGGCTCGGCCCGGGGCGGCACTTCGTGCACTACTGGGTGCGCGGCGGCGAACTGCTCAACGTCGTGGGCGTCGTGGGTGTCGTCGGCACCGACGCGGCCCGTGAGTCCTGGACCGCCCGCGCCGAGCCGGAGGAGCAGCTGCGGGCGTTCGAGGGGTGGGACCCCCGGGTGCGCGACGTCCTCGGCCGCACGGGCACGGTGCTCCGGTACGGCATCCACACCCGGGCCCCGCTCGCCCGCTGGAACATCGGCCGGGTCACCCTGCTCGGCGACAGCGCCCACGCCATGGTGCCCTTCCACGCCCAGGGCGCCGCGCAGGCCCTGGCCGACGCGGCCGTCCTCGGCGACTGCCTCACGGGCGCGGCACCGGCCGACGTACCCGACGCGCTCGACCGTTACGTGCGCCGGCGGCTGACCACCGCCACGCGGGTGCAGACCGGGTCGGCGCGGGCCGGCGAGGACTACCACCTCCCGGACGGACCGGAGGCACGCGCCCGCAACGCCCGGCTGGCCGCGCAGGCGACGGAGAACGAGTTCGGCCCGCACGCGGGCGCGTGGGGGGTCGACGCGGCGGACGCGTAGGCGCCGTAGCGCCCCCCGTCACCGTCCCTGACCCGCCCCCGCCAAGCCCACCCCCGTCCTGCCCGTCCCCTAGGCGACCGGTCCCAAAAAGCGGATGTGTGGCCGGTCGTCGGGGCCGGGCTGGGTGATCGTGGCTCGGACGCCGTAGACGTCGGCTATCAGGGGCTCGGTGAGGATGTCGTGCGGGGTGCCGGCGGCTACGACGCGGCCCTGTTTGAGGATCACCAGCTGGTCGCAGTACATCGCGGCGAGGTTGAGGTCGTGGAGGGCGACGACGGTGGTCAGGCGGAGTTCGCCGATCAGGGTCAGCAGGGCCAGCTGGTGCTGGATGTCGAGGTGGTTGGTCGGCTCGTCCAGAAGGAGTTCGCGCGGCTCTTGGGCGAGGGCGCGGGCGATCTGGACCCGCTGCCGCTCCCCGCCGGACAGCGTGTGCCAGGACCGGTGCGCCTTGTCGGCCAGACCGGTGCGGGCCAGCGCCGTACGGACGGCCTCCTCGTCGGCCGGGGCGACGGGCGTCCAGGCCCGACGATGCGGGACCCGCCCCAGCCGTACGACATCCAGGACGGTCAACTCGACCTGGGTGTCCGCCTGTTGGGCCACGACCGCGATCCGCCGGGCGACCGCGCGGCGGCCCACCCGGTCGAGCGGCCGGCCGTCGAGCGTGACGACACCGGAGGCGGGCGCGATGACCCCCGCGAGCAGACGCAGCAGCGTGGACTTGCCCGAACCGTTGGGGCCGAGCAGCCCGGTGACGGTCCCGGGCCGCGGCGCCAGACCGACCCCGTCCAGGATCAGCGTGCCGTCCGCGCTCCGCGAGACCCGCTCGGCCCGCAGCCCGGCGGAATCCATCAACCCCGTGGCGTCCGCGTCCGCGTTGTCCGTCATCGGGTGCTCCTCGTCCGGTACATGATCGCGACGAACGCCGGGACGCCGATCAGGGACGTCACCACACCCACCGGCACCTCCTGCGGGTCCAGGACGGTACGGGCGAGGGTGTCGACCCACACCAGGAACACCGCCCCGGCCAGCGCGGTGGCCGGCAGCAGCCGTCCGTGCCCGGAGCCGGTCAGCGCGCGGGCGGCGTGCGGCAGGACCAGCCCGACGAAGCCGATCGCCCCGGCCGAGGCGACCAGCGCCGCCGTCAGCAGCGCGGTGACGCACAGCAGCACCAGCCGGGTGCGGGCCACGGACACCCCGAGCGAGGCCGCCGCGTCCTGCCCGAACGCGAACGCGTCCAGCGCGTGGCCGTGCCCCAGACAGACCAGCAGCACCCCGACCAGCACCGCCAGACACACCGTCACATCCGTCCAGTCCGCCCCGCTGAGCGAGCCGAGCAGCCAGAACAGCACCGCGCGGGTCGTCTCGGCGTCGGCGGCCGTCATCACCATGAAGGAGGTCAGCGCGGAGAACAACTGCATCGCCGCGACACCGACCAGCACCACCCGGTCCGTCGTCCCGCCGAGGATGTGGCTGAGCAGCAGCACCAGCCCGAAGGAGACCACCGCTCCCACGAACGCGCCCCCGGACACGGACAGCGCGCCGCCGCCCACGCCGAGCACCACGACCACGACCGCGCCGGTCGACGCCCCGGAGGAGACGCCCAGCACGAAGGGGTCGGCCAGCGGATTGCGCAGCAGCGACTGCATCACCGCGCCGCACACCGCCAGCCCGGCCCCGCACACGGCGGCCAGCAGGGTGCGCGGCAGCCGCAGATTCCACACGATGCCGTCCCGGATGGGCGTCAACTCCGTGTGTCCCCAGCCGAGATGGGCGACCACCGTGGACCAGACGTCGACCACACCGATGTCCGCCGGTCCGATGGTGATCGCCACGGCCACGGAGAGCGCCAGTGCCACGAGCCCGGCCACCCACGCCACCGATCGCCGCACCACCCGCACGACGAACGGCGCCCCCGCCCCGGCCCTATTAACCGCCCCCGCCCTGGCCTCCGCCCCCGCATCGACCTCCGCCCCCGTCATCCCGCGAGGCCGTACGCGCGGAGCGCCGCCGCCACCTTCTCCACGCCCTCGACGGTGCGGACGGTCGGGTTCATCGCCTGCCCGGACAGCAACACGTACCGCTTCTTCTTCACCGCCGTCATGTTCCTGGTGACGGGATCGGACTCCAGGAACTCGATCTTCTTCGCCGCCGTCTCCGCCGTCTGCTGCTTGCGGACCAGATCGCCGATGACGAGGACATCGGGGTCGCGGTCGGCGACGGTCTCCCAGTTGACCTGGGGCCACTCCTCGTCGGTGTCGTCGAAGACGTTCTTCGCGCCCAGTTCACGGGTGATGACACCGGGGGCACCGCAGCAGCCCGCGAGGTACGGGGACTGGGCGTTGGCGAACCAGTACATGACGGTCACGCCCTCGGCGTCCAGGCCCGTGGTCGCCTTCTCCACCCGGGACCTCAGCTCGGCCACCAGCTTCTCGCCGCGCTCCTCGACCCCGAAGATCCGCGCCAGATCGCGGACCTCGCCGTAGACCGCGTCCATCGTCAGCGGCTCGGTGCGGACGCCGTCGCCGTCTCCGCTGTTGTCCTTGCCGACGCAGTCGGAGGGCGAGAGATAGGTGGGGACGCCGAGCTTCTCGAACTCCGCCCGGGTCGCCACCCCGCCCTTGCCGAGGGTGGAGGCGAACGAGGAGACGACGAGGTCGGGTTCGGCGTCCAGGACCTTCTCGAAGGAGGGCGCGTTGTCGGCGAGCCTCGGCACCTTCGCGTCGGCCTTCTCCAGGGCCTTCGGCAGCGGGTCGGTCCAGGTGGCGGTGCCCGCCATGCGGTCGGCGAGGCCGAGGGAGAGCAGGATCTCGGTGGTGCCCTGGTTGAGGGAGACGGCACGCTGGGGCGGGCTGTCCACCCGGACCCGCTCACCGCAGTTGTCGAGGGTGACCGGATGACCGGCGGACTCGCCCGCGGCCGCCCCCGAGGCGGCGGACCCGGCGGACCCGTCGGACCCGGAGCCCCCGCAGCCGGTCAGCAGCAGCGAACCGGCGGCCAGGAAGAGGACGGCATGACGGACAGGACGTGCGAGCGGCACGGGACTTCCTTCGGCGTCGAGGGCTCATGCGCGAAGCCCGGTCGTACGGAGCTGTCCCGGGCACCCCTCGGCGCCGGGGACCGCCAGCAGGTCTTCGGACTCGGGGTCACCCGGACGGGACGCCTTCCCGGACCGCGATCGTGACCGCCGTCCAGTGGCCGTTGCCCCGCCCGTCACCCTCACCGCTGCGCGTCAGCTCCGGATTCCCACCGGATTCCCTGACCCGTACGCCCACTTGCGCGCACACGAGTTCGACTGGCGTCGGCAAGCTATCACAGGCCCTCTCCGTCGACGACCGCCGTGGCCTCGATCTCCACCAGGTGTTCGGGGATGTCGAGGGAGGCGACGCCGAGGAGGGTGACCGGTGGGGTCGCGGTCACACCGAGCTTGGTGGCCGCCCGGGAGATGCCCTCCAGGAGGGTGGGCATCTTGTCGGGGCTCCAGTCGACGACGTGGACGTTGAGTTTCGCCACGTCGTCGAAGGAGGCGCCGGCCCCGGCCAGTGCGGTGCCGACGTTCAGGTAGCACCGCTCGACCTGCGCGGCCAGATCGCCCTCGCCGACGGTGACGCCGTCGGCGTCCCAGGAGACCTGTCCGGCGACGAAGACCAGCTTCGTGCCGGTCGCGACCGCCACCTGCCGGTACACGTCGATCTTCGGCAGTCCGTCGGGGTTCAGAAGGGTGATGGACATGTCGTACGCCTCCTCGTCATGAGCGCCCGAGGGGCTCATGTGCTCTCTCGTGGTTACCCGGTAACCGTAGGAGAGTGGCCGCTGACGTGGAAGAACGCACTTTTCGGTGCCTGGGTTACCGCACGGTGACCCAGCAGTTCAGGCGGCGGGTTTCCACCCCGGGATCGTCGGCAGGACCTTCTCGGCGACACGGAACAGGGCCGCGTCGTCGGGGATCTGGGAGTCCTGGCGGTAGATGACGAGCTCGAAGGTGCTGCCGCTGTCCTCGGGGTCGGTCGCGACCAGCAGACGGCGGGCGACGCCTCCGGGGCCGGACTGGGGGTCACTGCCGTCGAGCCCGAAGGAGATGGCGATGGTCTGCCCCGAGTACAGGGCCGCCTTGTGCCCGAGGACCGTCCTGGTCTCGGCGCCGGCGCCCAGATAGCCGACCGACTCGGCGACCGGGAGGTCCTCGTACGACGCCGACAGCTCCACGGTGTAGGTGTCCAGCTTGACGGTCGCCTCCGGGGTGACGGTCTTCGTGCCGTCGGCCCAGGTGGACTTGCTGTCGCTGCCCGACGCGGTCACCGCCTGCTCGGTCGGTGTGCCGAGGAGTCCCGGCAGGTCGGAACGGTTCAGCGCGGTGCACAGCCGCGCACCGGAGATCTTGCCCCGCGCCGCCGGCGAGGCGTCGTCCGAGGCCGAGCAGGTCGCCGGTCCCAAGGGCTCCTGCGTCCCGTCGAGGAGGTCCCCCAGAAACCACAGGGTGCCCAGGATCATTCCGACGGTCGCCACCGCCGAGAACACCTGGGCCCCGGTGCTCATTTCCTTCCTGGGCCCGGATCCCGCGCCTGCCCCTGCGCCCGCCCCCGTGCCTGCCCCCGCGCCCGCCCCTGACCCTGCCGGCGAACCCGCAGCGGACCCCGTGAAATCGTCGACCATGCCCCCGTGCCCCCACGTTGATGTGCACACGCCTCACGCGCGCCGGGGGAGCCTAACCGGTGACCGTCACGCGGGGAAACGGAATTCCGCCGAGCCGTGGATGGGCATGATGGCCCGGTGGCCCGGCGCCACGAGACGGCCGACCGCCTGCCGGGCCCCCTCGTCGTCGGCCACGAAGGGCACGAAAGGACGGAACGGTATGACTGAGCACGGCTCCCTCGGTGTCGCCGTCATCGGCACCGGCCGGATGGGCGCCGACCATGTGCGCCGGATCGCCGAGGTGATCAGCGGAGCCCATGTGGCCGCCGTCGTCGACCTGGACACCGACCGGGCCGAGGCGATCGCCGCCGGTGTCGAGGGCTGCGCGGCCTACGGCGACCCGGCCGAGGCGCTGGCCGCCCCCGGTGTCGACGCCGTCCTCGTCGCCTCCCCGGGCCCCGCCCACGAGGCCGCCCTGCTCACGGCCTTCGCGCACGATCTGCCCGTCCTGTGCGAGAAGCCCCTCACCCCGGACTCCGCCTCCGCGCTCCGGCTGCTGGAGGCGGAGCAGCGCCTCGGCCACCGCCGGGTGCAGGTGGGTTTCATGCGCCGCTACGACCGCGAGTACGTCAGGCTCAAGTCCCTGCTGGACAGCGGCGAGTTGGGCCGACCACTGCTGCTGCACCAGCGGCACCGCAACGCCTCGGCCCCGCCCGGCTTCACCGACGCCATGGCCATCAACGACTCCGTGGCGCACGAGATGGACGTCACCCGCTGGCTGCTCGGCCACGAGATCACCGCCGTCACCGTGCTGCGGCCCCGGCCGACCGCGTACGCCCCCGAGGGCCTGAGCGACCCCCAGTTCGTCGTCTTCGAGACCGACCGAGGTGCCGTCGTCGACGTCGAGATCTTCCTCAGCGCCCGCTACGGCTACCAGGTGCAGGCCGAGGCCGTCTGCGAGAACGGCACGGCCCGCATCGGCGACGGACACGACATGCTCGTCACCACGGCGGGCCGCTGGGGCGGCACGGTCACCCCGGGCTACCTCGAACGCTTCGAGGACGCCTACGACCGTCAGGTCCAGGCATGGGTCGACGCCACCCGGCGCGGCGAGGTCACCGGACCCAGCACCTGGGACGGGTACGCCGTCGCCGCGATCTCCGAGGCGGGCGTCCGCGCCCAGCGCGAGGGAGTCCGCGTCGAGGTCGACCTCGTAGACCGCCCGGCCCTTTACCGCTGACCGCGACAGCCGGCCCCATACATGTGACGTCGGCGACGGCCTCTACCGGCTGGAGAACCGGGCCGGCGGCCTGGTCGCCGACGGCGGTGGTGCCACCGCGAACGGCGCCACGGTCCGACAGGCGGCCTGGAACGGCGGGACGAACCAGCAGTGGCTGATCACCCACCGGGGCGACGGCCGCTACTCCCTGGCCAACCGCACCACGGGCCTCGTCCTCGACGGCGGCGGCAACGTCTCCGCCGGGTCCGCCGCCAAGCAGTGGGCCTGGGGCACCAGCACCAACCTGCTGTGGACCTTCACCGAGGTCTGAACCCCGGGACTCGGCGCCCGCCGCCCGCTCATGCCTCCCCGGACAGGTCCAGCAGCACCTTGGAGGCGACCGTCCGGTCCTGAGCGGTGTCGAACGCGGCGACGGACCGCTCCAGCGGGAAGGTGTGCGTGACGACCGGGTCGACCGGGAGGCCCTGGGCCAGCAGGGACAGGGCCTCGTCGAACTCGGTGTCGAAACGGAAGGAGCCCCGCAGCTCCAGCTCACGGGTGACCGCCACATTGCCGAGCAGCCCGATCTCCCCGGGCGGCAGCAGCCCGAGCATCACCACGACCCCGCCCCGCCGGGCCCGTTCCACACAGCTGCGCAGCCCGGCCGGCGCCCCGGACGCCTCCACGGCGACGTCGAAGACCCCGGCCCAGTTCGGGTCGTCGGGCCGGTCGGCCCGCGCCACGGCGGTGGCGCCCACCGCGGTCGCGATCCGCAGCGGCTCCTCGTGCAGATCGCTGACGACGACCTCGGCGGCGCCCGCGTGCCGCAGCGCCGCCACGACCAGACAGCCGATCGGCCCGGCCCCGGTGACCAGGACCCGCTTGCCGCTCACCTCGCCCGCCCGGCGCACGGCGTGCAGCGCCACCGACAGCGGCTCGGCGAGCACGGCCCGGTGCAGGCCGAGCCCCGGCGGCAGCGCCCGGACCTGGTCGGCGGGCACGGTGATGTGCTGCGCGAACCCGCCCTGCACATGCGGGGTGTGGGCCGCGCTGCCCAGATAGCGGGTGTGGGCGCAGACGTTGCGGCTGCCGCGCGCGCACTCGGGGCAGACCCCGCAGGGCGTGGCGGGATGGATCGCGACGGGCGTGCCCACCGCCGGGGCGTCCGGCCCCTCGACCCCGTCGCCGAGGGCGGTGACATGGCCGACCACCTCATGGCCGAGCACCATGGGCTCGCTCACCGCGAAGTCGCCCACCCGGCCCCGGTGGTAGTAGTGCAGATCGCTGCCGCAGATCCCGCCGAGGGCGACGGCGACCGCGATCTCACCGGGCGCGGGACCGTCGTACGGCCGCTCCTCGACCCGGAGGTCGCCGGCTCCGTGGACAACACAGGCGTGCATGGGGCTCCTTGGGAGGTCGGCCGGGGGCGGCCAGGGGGTCGGCCGGGTCACAGGACAGACAGCATGCCGCCGTCGACGTACAGCAGCTGGCCGTTGACGAAGTCCGAGGCGGGGGAGGAGAGGAAGAGCAGGGCGCCGACGAGGTCCTGGACGTCGCCCCAGCGGCCGGCCGGCGTCCGCCCCCGCACCCAGGCGCTGAACTCCTCGTCCGCGACCAGCGCGGAGGTCAGCTCGGTGTCGAAGTAGCCGGGGCCGATGCCGTTGACCTGGATGCCGTGCGGGCCGAGGTCGGCGCACATGCCCTTGGTGAGCATCTTCAGGCCGCCCTTGGTCGCCGAGTAGGGCGCGATACCGGGGCGGACCGCCTCGCTCTGCAGCGAACAGATGTTGACGATCTTGCCGTGGCCCCGGGGGACCATCCGGCGGGCGACCTCGCGGCCCACGAGGAAGGCGCTGGTGAGGTTGGTGTCGAGCAGGCCGTGCCAGTCCTCGTCGGTGAACTCCAGGAACGGGGCCCGGCGTTGGGCGCCGGTGTTGTTGACGAGGATGTCGATCGGTCCGACGCGGTCCTCGATCCGGGTGACGGCGGCGGCCACGGCGGCGGAGTCGGTGACGTCGAAGGCCTCCGCGAGGACCGCCTCGCCGAAGGCCTCGGCCAGTTCCCCACGGGTGGTCTCCAGGACGGCGGTGTCCCGGCCGTTGAGGACGACCGTGCAGCCCGCCTCCAGCAGGCCGGTGGCCAGCGCCCGGCCGATGCCGCGGCTCGAACCGGTGACCAGGGCGACCTTGCCGGTGACGTCGAAGAGGGGGTGGCTCATACGGACCTCTCAGGGGTGGTTCGGTGCGGAGGGGATCGCGGCGCCGCCCGGCAGCGGGGTGCGCGCCGGGCCGCCCGCGAGGACGTCGAGGATGTTGTCGACGGCGAGGTCCACCATGGCGGCCCGCGTGGCCTCGGTGGCCGAGCCGACATGGGGGAGGGCCACCACGTTGGGCTCGCCGACCAGGGGCGACAACTCGGCGCCCATCGGCTCGCGTGCGAAGACATCCAGACCGGCGGAGTGGATGGTCCCGTTCCGCAGCGCCTTGAGCAGGGCGTCCTCGTCCACGACACCGCCCCGCGCGGTGTTGACCAGGGTCGCGGTCGGCTTCATGGCCGCCAGCTCGGCCGCGCCGATGAGATGACGGGTCCCCGGGGTCAGCGGGACGTTGAGCGAGACCACGTCGGACTCGGCGAGCAGGGTGGGCAGGTCCACCGGGGTGGAGAGCGCGTCCTCGGGCGCGGACCGGCTGTGGTGCAGCACCCGCATACCGAAGCCGTGGGCCCGGCGGGCCACCGCCCGCCCGATCTGGCCGTACCCGACGATGCCGAGCGTGGCGCCGTACACGTCCAGGCCCAGGTGGTCGCCCATGCGCGGCACGTCCCACCGCCCGGCGGTCAGCGCGTCGCCGGCGGCGCCCAGCAGGCGGCGGGCCATCAGGATCAGCGCGAAGGTCAGGTCGGCGGTGGTCTCGGCGAGGACGCCGGGGGTGTGGGTGACCACGACACCCCGCTCGGCGGCGGCCTCCCGGTCCACGGCGTCGAAGCCCATGCCGGCCAGCGCGACGACCTTCAGCGACGGCCCTGCGGCGTCCAGCAGGGCGGCGTCCACCCGGTCGTTGCCCAGACAGAGGATGCCGCTCGCCCCGGGGGCGAGGGCGTGCAGCTCGGCCGGTTCGGGTCTGCCGGGCCCGTCCCAGCGCACCGCCTCCACACGGTCGGTCAGCCGGTCGAGGCCGCCGCCGGGAAGGACGGGCCGGGTGATGAGCACGCGCTGCGTCATACACGACTCCCTGATTTTCCCACTGAGTGGAAAAGTTGTCTGCTCAATGGAAAGCATCGTCGGCGTGACGGGCGTCCGCTGTCAACCACCGCGCGACCGGGCCGTGCGGGACGGCGGGCCGCACCGCTGAGTGGGAGGGCTTTCCGGCCAGTGGTAACTTGCCGCTGTGACTGGGAGCGAAGTACCGGCGGACGTGGTCGGGCGGGCGATCCGGCTGCTCGTCCTGGTGGGGGAGCGCCCGCACGGCATCACCCTGTCCGAACTGGCCCGCGCCAGCGGCGTCCCCGTCAGTACCGCGCACCGGCTGGTCAACTCCCTGTGCCGCGAGGGCCTGGTGGAGTTCGAGTCCGACGGCAAGCGCTACAAACCGGGCCTCAGACTCTTCCAGCTCGGCCAGCAGGCGGGCCAGGTGTACGGATTCGCCGGCACCGCCCTCCCCGTGATGCAGCGCGTGACACGGCAGACCGAGGAAGCCACCCTGATGTCCGTCCTCGACGGCACCCGGCACCTGTACGTGCACTACGTGGACGGCCCCCTGCCGGTCGGCGTCCGCAGCGACCCCGGCCGCCACGGCCCGCTGCACTGCACCTCGATGGGCAAGGTCCTGATGGCCTTCGCCCCCGACGACGTACGCGCCGACCTCCTGGACCGCGTCGACCTCACCCCGCACGGCCCGAACAGCGTCACCGACCGCGACGTCCTGCGCGCCCAGGTCGCCCGCGCCGCCGAACTCGGCTACGCCACCGCCGACGAGGAGCACCACGCCGGGCTGCGCGCCGTGGCCGTCCCGATCCTGCGGCCCGACGGCACCGTCTTCGCCGCCCTCTCCACCGCCGCGCCCGCCTTCCGCCGCAGCCTGGACGACCTCGTCGCCATGGTCCCGCTGCTGCGGTCGGCGGCGGACGAGCTGGGCGTCCGGCTCCCGGCCCGCTGACGCACCCTCCCCACGGGCCCCGCGGAGGGGGATCCTCACCCTGAGGGCGCGCGGGAGCGCCCGCCGACCGGGAGGGGCGACCGACATGGGGCACCACGACGGACACCACGACGGACAGCGAACGGGACCGTTGGCGGGCAAGACCGCGCTGGTCACCGGGGCCGGGACTGGGATCGGCCGGGAGACGGCGCTGATGCTCGCGGAGGCGGGCGCGACCGTCATGCTCGCCGGACGCCGACAGCATGTCCTGGACGAGGTCGCCGCCGTCATCGAGGACGCGGGCGGCACGGCGGTCACGCACTCCACCCATGTCGAGAACGCCGACGAGGTACGGGAGTTGGTCGACCGGAC
The DNA here is from genome assembly GCF_055657445.1 of Streptomyces sp. NPDC107538. Lineage (NCBI taxonomy): Bacteria > Bacillati > Actinomycetota > Actinomycetes > Kitasatosporales > Streptomycetaceae > Streptomyces > Streptomyces sp. NPDC107538. Next base: position 90,602 of record NZ_JBVKAY010000007.1, read on the forward strand.
CCGGGAGACCGCCGGGCCCGTCGACATCCTGGTCAACAACGCGGGCGGCGCGAGCAAGGCCGTCGACGTGCGCTGGACCGGCGAGGACGAGTGGAACGCCGTCCTGGGCGTCAACCTCACCGCCGTCTACCTGCTCACCCGGGCCGTCCTCCCGGACATGCTGGCGCGCGGCGGCGGCTCGATCATCACGATCTCCTCGCTGGCCGCGCTACGGCCCACCCTCCTGGGCGGCGCCCCCTACGGCGCGGCGAAGGCGGGCGTACGCAACTTCATGGCCTACCTCCACCACACCTTCCGCGACGACCTGATCCGCGCCACCTGCATCCTCCCCGGCGAGGTCAACACCCCGATCCTGGACGGCCGCGCCGCCCCGCCGGGCGAGGAGCAGCGGGCGGCCATGGTGCAGCCGCGGGACGTGGCACGGGCCGTACTGCTGTGCGCCACGCTGGCGCCGCGCACGGTCGTCGAGGAACTGGTCATCGCCCCCACCCGGCAGCGGGACACCTCCGCCGACATCGAGGCGAGCCGCTGGATCGGCGCCCCGGAGGAGGTCCGCCCGGCGAGGTGAGGAGGTCCGCCCGGCGAGGTGAGCGGGCCCGCACGCAGAACGTCCGGGCCGGCCCGTGCAGGGCCGACCCGGACGTCATGTCCGGTGAGGATCAGACCAGGTCGAAGCGGTCCAGGTCGGAGACCTTGGCCCAGGCCGCGACGAAGTCCTTCACGAACTTCTCCTTGGCGTCGTCGCTCGCGTAGACCTCGGCGAGGGCGCGCAGCTCGGAGTTGGAGCCGAAGACGAGGTCGGCACGGGTGCCGGTCCACTTCAGCTCGCCCGTGGCGGCGTCACGGCCCTCGAACGTGGTCTGGTCCGAGGACGTCGACTTCCACTCCGTGCCCAGGTCGAGCAGGTTGACGAAGAAGTCGTTGGTGAGCTTGCCCGGGGTCTCGGTGAGGACGCCGTGCGTCGAGCCGCCCTGGTTGGCGCCGAGGACGCGCAGACCACCGACGAGGACGGTCAGCTCGGGGGCGCTCAGGGTGAGCAGGTTGGCGCGGTCGAGCAGCAGGTACTCGGCGGGGAGGCGGTTGCCCTTGCCGAGGTAGTTGCGGAAGCCGTCCGAGGTCGGCTCCAGCGCGGCGAAGGACTCCGGGTCGGTGTGCTCCTCGGTCGCGTCGACACGGCCCGCGGTGAAGGGGACCTCCACGTCGAAGCCGGCGTCCTTGGCGGCCTTCTCCACCGCGGCGGCACCGCCGAGGACGATCAGGTCGGCCAGGGAGACCTTCTTGGCGCCGGAGTTGAACTCCGACTGGACGCCCTCCAGGACCCGCAGGACCTGGGCGAGGTCGTCGGGGTTGTTGACCTCCCAGCCGCGCTGCGGCTCCAGGCGGATACGGGCGCCGTTGGCACCGCCGCGCTTGTCGCTGCCGCGGAAGGTGGACGCCGAGGCCCACGCGGTGGAGACCAGCTGCGAGACCGTGAGGCCCGAGTCGAGGAGCTTGGCCTTCAGGGCCGCCACGTCGGCGGCGTCGATGGTCTCGCCCTCCGCCTGCGGCAGCGGGTCCTGCCACAGCAGGGTCTCCGCCGGGACCTCCGGGCCGAGGTACAGGGACTTCGGGCCCAGGTCACGGTGGGTCAGCTTGTACCAGGCGCGGGCGAAGGCGTCCGCGAACTCGGCGGGGTTCTCGTGGAAGCGCTTGGAGATCGGACCGTAGATCGGGTCGAAGCGCAGCGAGAGGTCGGTGGTGAGCATCGTCGGCAGCTTCTTGGAGTCGCTGTGGGCGTCCGGGATGACCGCCTGGGCGTCCTTGGCCACCCACTGGTTGGCACCGGCGGGGCTCTGGGTCAGCTCCCACTCGTAGCCGAAGAGGATGTCGAAGAAGTCGTTGCTCCACTGGGTGGGCTTGGTGGTCCAGGTGACCTCCAGGCCGGAGGTGATGGCGTCACCGGCCTTGCCGCTGCCGTAGGTGGACTTCCAGCCCAGGCCCTGCTCCTCCATGGAGGCGGCCTCGGGGTCGTTGCCGACCGCGTCGGCCGGGCCGGCGCCGTGGGTCTTGCCGAAGGTGTGGCCACCGGCGATGAGGGCGACGGTCTCCTCGTCGTTCATCGCCATGCGGCGGAACGTCTCACGGATGTCGCGGGCCGCGGCGAGCGGGTCCGGGTTGCCGTTGGGGCCCTCGGGGTTGACGTAGATGAGGCCCATCTGGACGGCGCCGAGCGGGTTCTCCAGCTCGCGGTCGCCGGTGTAGCGCTGGTCGTCGAGCCAGGTGGTCTCGGGACCCCAGTACACGTCCTCGTCGGCCTCCCAGACGTCGGCGCGGCCGCCGCCGAAGCCGAAGGTCTCGAAGCCCATGGTCTCCAGCGCGACGTTGCCGGTGAGGATCATGAGGTCGGCCCAGGAGATGGACTGGCCGTACTTCTTCTTGACCGGCCACAGCAGACGGCGGGCCTTGTCCAGGTTGCCGTTGTCCGGCCAGCTGTTCAGCGGCGCGAAGCGCTGCTGACCGCGGCCGCCACCACCGCGGCCGTCGCTGATGCGGTACGTGCCGGCGCTGTGCCAGGCCATACGGATCATCAGCGGGCCGTAGTTGCCGAAGTCGGCCGGCCACCAGTCCTGCGAGTTGGTCAGTACCTCGGCGATGTCCTGTTTGACGGCCGCGAGGTCGAGGTTGCCGAACGCCTCGGCGTAGTCGAACTCCTCACCGAGGGGGTTCGCCACGACGGGGTCCTTGGCGAGGATCTTCAGGTTGAGCCGCTCCGGCCACCACTGGCGGTTGCCGCCGCCCTGGGTCGGGTGCGCGGCGCGCCCGTGAGCGACCGGGCAGCCTCCCGTCCCCTCGGGCTTCGCGTCTGTGACGATCGCGTCGTGGTTCTCGGTCATCGGGGGAGTCCTTCCGGAAAACGGGGGTGGATCACGGTGCTGAACTGCCGGCTGTGGAGCATGAGGGGCACAGGCCCCAGTAGATGACCTCGGCCTCGTCGATCGCGAAGCCGCGGTCGTCGGAGGCGGTCAGACACGGGGCGTGCCCGACCGCGCAGTCGACGTCGACCACGGCACCGCAGCTGCGGCACACGAGGTGATGGTGGTTGTCCCCGACACGCCCCTCGTACAGGGCGGGGCTGCCGGGTGGTTCGAGGCGGCGCACGAGCCCCGCGCCGGTGAGCGCGTTGAGTGCTTCGTACACGGCCTGGAGCGATATGTGGCCCACACGGTCGCGCACTCCGGTGGCGATCGCCTCGACGCCGAGGTGGTCCCCGTCCCGGACGGTCTCCAGGAGCGCCACGCGCGCGGCCGTCACCCGCAGGCCGGCACCGCGCAGCTCCTCGGCGGTGTTCGGAGGCTGGGATGCGGTCATGCCGACCAACCTACCCTCCTAAACACGAACAGTTCAAGAAAACGAACGATACAAGTTTGTGGTGTCACTGCCCGCGCCGATCAGATCAGCCCAAAGTGAGCAGCAGAATCGCGATCACGGCCCCGACGAGCCCGGCCGTCTGCCAGAAGTTCACCCGTTCGTGGAGCAGGGTCAGCCCGAGGACCGGGGGAACGGCCGGATACAGGGACGCCAGGACGACCACCACGGAGACCATCTGCCGTTGGGCCGCCCAGAGGTACAGAATCAGGGCGAGCGCGGCCCCCGCTCCGATCGCGGCGGCCTTCCCCCACGCCTCCGCCGGCTGCCGGAACCGCCCGGCCCGCCGCCACAGCGCGGGCAGCAGCAGGACGACTGCCGCCGCCCGGCCCGCGACCACCGGCCACACGCCGCTCTCCGCACCGGCCTGGGCCAGCCCCAGGTACTGCACCGCCACCCCCAGACTGGCGAGGAGACCGTCCCGCGTCGCCCCCTGCCGGAGCCCGGCGGATCCCGCCCCCGCCCCCGCCGGCCCCCCGGTCGGCGACGCCCCGCCCCCGCCCGACACGAGCCACAGGGCGGGCACCGTGGCGGCGATCCCCAGCCACGCCACCCCGGTGGGCCGGTCGCCGAGGAGGAGCACACCGCACAGCACCGACAGCGCCACCCCGGTGACCGCGCTGACCGGCACCACCACGGACATGCTGCCCCGGCTCAGCCCCCGGTTCAGATACGTCATCGCCGCCCCGCTCCCGACACCGGACAGCGCGCCCCACAGCAGGTCGGGGAGCCGTGCATCCGGCGCCGGCACCAGAAACGCCACCACGAGCGCCGCCAGCAGTCCGCCGACCTGGCCGAGGAGCGTGACCACGGCGAAGTGCACCCGGCGGGACAGCAGCCCACCGGCGAAGTCGACGATGCCGTACAGGGCTGCGGACGCGAGGGCGAGGAGGGCGGCCATTCGTCCATGGGTGCCCCGCGGGAGCGACATCATGGTGGATCCGGAGCGAAGGGGTACCCGGGGAGACAGCCCCGAGCAGCCCCGGTCTCCCCCTCCACCTCCACGACGGGGCGCTCGGCCCGGTCCCGCGCATCTCACACCTGCCGGGCTCCCGCCGAAGGAGGCGACCCGGATGAGTCCCACCGAGCACGCGAGTCAGACCCGGAACGCGCGTTCCACGCGGCGCGCGAGTTCCACGCAGAGCCCCGCCCAGGGCCCGCGGGCCTATGACGCCGAGCCGTATCTGCCGAGTCGTGGAGGGCTCCCGGCCCACCGTCGGGCCGCCGCCGACTGCCGGGGCTGCCCGTTGTACGAGGACGCCACTGGGACGGTCTTCGGCAAGGGGGACGAGTCCGCCCGGCTGCTGCTCGTCGGGGAGCAGCCGGGTGATCAGGAGGACAGGCAGGGCGAGCCCTTCGTCGGCCCCGCCGGGCGGCTGTTGCGGCGGGCCCTGGAGGAGGCCGGGATCGACATGGACGAGGCCTATGTGACCAACGCGGTCAAGCACTTCAAGTTCACCCGGCCCCCGGGCGGCGGCAAACGCCGTATCCACAAGGCGCCCGACCTCCGTGAGGTCGCCGCCTGCCGCCCCTGGCTCCTCGCCGAACTCCGCCTCGTCCGGCCCGAGATCGTGGTGGCCCTCGGCGCCACCGCCGGCAAGGCGCTGCTCGGCGGTTCCTTCCGGGTCACCAAGGACCGGGGTGCGCTGCTGACCCTGCCGGAGGACCGGTTGCCAGGGAGCCAGTCGTCGAAGGGCCCCTCGCCGTACGTCGTCGCGACCTTGCACCCCTCCGCCGTACTGCGCGCCGACGACCGCGACGCCGCGTACGCCGGACTGGTCTCGGACCTCCAGGTGGCCGCCGAAGCTTTGGCCAAGAGTGAGCCGTAGTCCCGCGAGCCCTCCACCGCCGCAGGCTCCAGCGCCACGCGCCCCCTACCGCTTGCGCGCCACCCCGCCGAAGCAGTCCACCTCGTCCTGCCCTTCACCGGTGCCGTCGGCGTCGCCCCGCTCGGGCCGCCACCGGGTCACGGAGACGAGGCCCGGCTCGAGAAGCTCCAACCCTTCGAAGAACCGGGCGAGTTGCCCGGGGGAGCGGTTGACGCGCGGGTTGTCGCTCGTCGCGTTCCAGTGCTCGACCATCGATCGCATCGCCTCCGGCCGGTACACCTCCGTACTGTCGGCGAGCACGAGACGGCTGCCGGAGGGCAGGGCGCCGAGCAGCCGGGCGACGACGGCGTACGCGCTCTCGTCGGGCAGGTGGGCGGTGATGCCGAGCAGCAGCAGGGCGACCGGGCGGCCGAGGTCCAGGGTCTCGGCGGCGCGGTCGAGGATCGTGTCCGGGGCGCGCAGATCGGCGGCGACGAACGCGGCGGCGCCCTCGGGGGTACTGGTGAGCAGGGCGGAGGCGTGGGCGAGGACGGTCGGGTCGTGGTCGACGTAGACGACCCGCGCCTCCCGGGCCGAGCGCTGCGCGACCTCGTGGGTGTGGTCCGCGGTGGGCAGCCCGGTGCCGATGTCGAGGAACTGGCGTAAGCCGGCCTCCTCGGTGAGATGGACGACCGCGCGCCGCAGGAACCGCCGCTGGGCACGGGCGATGTCGACGATCCGGGGGTTCACGGCACGGATCTCGTCACCGACCCGCCGGTCGATCTCGTAGCAGTCCTTGCCGCCGAGCCAGTAGTTCCAGATCCGGGCCGAGTGCGGGACGTCGCTGCCGACGACCGGACGGTCAAGCGGCATGCGGACCCCCGTGTTGACTGTTGCCGACTCCGACTCCGACTCCGACTCCTGCCCGCCGGCTCCCGCCGACTTCCGGAGCGGCCATCCAACCTAGCGAGACCACCACGCACATGACCGGTGGTCGGGCATCGGAACACCGGCCCACCGTCGAGATCCGGCCGACCGCACGGCGCCCGACCGCACCGCACGGCGCCCGACCGCACCGCACCGCCCCCGACCGCACCGCACCGCCCCCGACCCGTGGTGAGCCCGACGACCATGGTCCGGGCCCCGCGTAACCTCTTGCCGTGCCCGCCTCCCGTCTGCATCGCGTCGCCGTCCTCGTGCTCGACGGGGCGAAGCCGCTCGACGTCGGCATTCCCGCGCAGGTCTTCACGACGCGCGCGAGCATGCCGTACGAGGTGCGGGTCTGCGGGGCGACACCCGGCCTCGTGACCGGCGGCGACGGCCTCGCGTACCACGTCGCCCACGGCCTCGACGCGCTCGCGTGGGCCGACATCGTCTTCGTCCCCGGCTATCGGCACCCCGACCGCGACGACCCGCCGCAGGCCGTCGTCGACGCGCTGATCGCCGCCCACGAAAGGGGCGCGCGGCTCGCCGCCATCTCGACCGGCGCCTTCGCGCTCGCCGCGACGGGCCTGCTCGACGGCCGGCGCGCCACGACGCACTGGCACTACACGCGCGCCCTCGTCGCCAGGCACCCGCTCGTCCGGGTCGACGAGAACGTGCTGTTCGTCGACGAGGGCAGCGTGCTCACCTCGGCCGGCGCCGCCTCCGGCCTCGACCTGTGCCTGCACATCCTGCGCGGCGACCTCGGGGTGGCCGCGTCCAACCACGCGGCCCGGCGGCTGGTCGCCGCCCCCTACCGCAGCGGCGGCCAGGCCCAGTACGTGCCGCGCAGCGTTCCCGAGCCGCTCGGCGAACGGTTCGCCGACACCCGCGAGTGGGCGTTGCACCGGCTCGGCGAGCCCCTCACCCTCGACACCCTGGCCCGCCAGGCGGGGGTCTCGCCGCGCACGTTCTCCCGGCGCTTCGTCGAGGAGACCGGCTACACACCGATGCAGTGGGTGATGCGCGCCCGCATCGACCTGGCCCGCGAACTGCTCGAACGCTCGGAGCGCGGCGTCGAACAGATCGCCGCCGACGTCGGACTCGGCACCGGCGCCAACCTGCGCCTGCACTTCCAGCACATCCTCGGCACCACCCCGAGCGAGTACCGGCGCACCTTCACCAAGGGCGAGTGACCCACCTCACCCGATGTGGCGGGATCCTTTTGAACCATGGCGATCCCGCCACTGTCGGCGGCTCCGGGCGCGAGCGAGCCTGGTGGGGAGAAGGGAAGGGACCTCACTCATGACTCGCATCGCCATCAACGGATTCGGCCGCATCGGACGCAATGTGCTCCGCGCCCTGCTGGAGCGCGACAGCGCCCTGGAGATCGTCGCCGTCAACGACCTCACCGAGCCCGCCACGCTCGCCCGGCTGCTCGCCTACGACAGCACGTCCGGCCGGCTCGGGCGCCCGGTGACCGTCGACGGGGACGCCCTCGTCGTCGACGGCCACCGGATCAGGGTGACGGCCGAGCGCGAACCGGCGAACCTGCCGTGGGCCGAGCTGGGCGTCGACATTGTCCTGGAGGCCACCGGCCGCTTCACCTCGGCGAAGGCCGCCCGCGCCCACCTCGACGCGGGCGCGAAGAAGGTGCTGGTCAGCGCCCCCTCGGACGGCGCCGACATCACGCTCGCGTTCGGCGTCAACTCCGACACCTACGACGCGGACCTGCACACGATCGTCTCGAACGCCTCCTGCACGACCAACGCGCTCGCGCCGCTGGCCAAGGTCCTCGACGACCTCGCCGGTATCGAGCACGGCTTCATGACGACGGTGCACGCCTACACGCAGGAGCAGAACCTCCAGGACGGCCCGCACCGCGACCCCCGTCGCGCCCGCGCCGCCGGCGTCAACATCGTGCCCACCACGACCGGCGCCGCCAAGGCGATCGGCCTGGTCCTGCCGAACCTCGACGGCAAGCTGTCGGGCGACTCCATCCGCGTACCCGTGCCGGTCGGTTCGATCGTGGAGCTGAACACGACCGTCGCCCGCGACGTGACCCGCGACGAGGTGCTGGCGGCGTACCGCACCGCGGCGGAGGGCCCCCTCGCGGGCGTCCTGGAGTACTCGGAGGACCCGCTGGTCTCGTCCGACATCGTGGGCAACCCCGCCTCGTCGATCTTCGACTCGGCCCTGACCCGCGTCGACGGCCGCCACGTCAAGGTGGTCGCCTGGTACGACAACGAGTGGGGCTTCTCCAACCGTGTCATCGACACCCTGGAGCTCCTCGCCACCGGCTGACCGGCCTGGGCCAGGCATGGGCCCGGCCCAGGCCAGGCCTAGGGGGTGCCCGTCACCAGCACGACCTCCAGCGTGCGTGGGCCGTGCACCCCCTCCACCCGGTCCAGTTCGATGTCGCTGGTGGCCGACGGGCCGGAGATCCAGGTCAACGGGCGTACCGGGTCGAGGAGTTCGAGGGACTGAGGGACCGACGACACGACCTGGTCCGGGACACGGACGACACAGATGTGGTGGTCGGGCACCAGGGTGATCCGGCGGCGGCCCTGGTCGGGGGAGCCGTCGAGGACGATGGTGCCGGTCTCGGCGATGGCGAGGGCGCAGGCGGTGACCACGCTGTCGACGCCGTCCAGTTCGTGCGCGGTGGTCTCGCCACGGTCCGGCACCCGCGTCACGTCCGTCGCCGCCAGCCACTCCTCCCGCAGCCCCGACGGCACCACCACCGACGTCGAGCCGTGCTCGCGCAGCAACCCGGCGACGACCTCGGCGAGGCCGCCCTCGTCCGTGCGGTGCACGAGCGCCCGGTAGTCCGCCAGGTTCTCCGCCAGCAGCTCCACCGTCTCCGCGACACTCCGGTCACCGTGCTCCCGCAGATAGCCGCGCGGAACGGCCTGCTCGTACGGCATGTCGTCGTGCCCTGAGTCGGCCCGTACGTCGGCGAGGGCGCGCCGCACCCGGCCCAGGATCAGATCCCTGCTGCTCACTTCACGTCCTCCTTGCCGCCGTTGCCGCCGTTGCCGCCGTTGACGCGCCCGCCGTCGGTCCGCTGCCACCAGTCCCGGAACGGCTCGGCCGGCAGCGCCGGGATGTCCCGGCTGGCACTCCACGCCTTGCCGGGGCCCGGCAGCGTACGGGGGTGGAAGCGGCGGGTGCGGGACGCGAGCCGCTGTCCGGTGCGCAGCGCGCCGGGGTGGCTGAACGCCCAGCGGGCCGCCCGCATCGCCGCACGCTCGGCGGCGTGCCCCTTCGCGGGCTTGAGGACGACCTTGTTGCCGTCTTCCGTCACCGGCCCGCCCTGCACGACCCGCTCCCGCAGATGCACCAGCACCTCGGGGATGTCGATCGCGACCGGGCACACCTCGTAGCAGGCGCCGCACAGCGAGGACGCGTACGGCAGTGAGGCGTCGATCTCGCTTGCCGTGCCCCGGAGTTGGGGGCTGAGGATGGCGCCGATCGGGCCCGGATAGACCGAGCCGTACGCGTGGCCGCCCGCCCGCTCGTACACCGGGCAGACGTTGAGACAGGCCGAGCAGCGGATGCAGCGCAGGGCCTGCCGGCCGACCTCGTCGGCGAGGGTGTCGGTGCGGCCGTTGTCGATGAGGACCAGATGGAAGGTCTGGGGGCCGTCCTCGTCCGTCGTGCCCGTCCAGGTGGAGGTGTACGGGTTCATCCGCTCGGCGGTGGAGGAGCGGGGGAGGGTCTGCAGGAACACCTCCAGGTCCTGCCAGGTGGGCACGATCTTCTCGATGCCGACGACCGAGATCAGGGTCTCGGGGAGGGTGAGGCACATCCGGCCGTTGCCCTCGGACTCGACGACCACCAGCGTGCCGGTGTCGGCGACCATGAAGTTGGCGCCGGAGATCCCGACCTTGGCGCGCAGGAACTTCTCCCGCAGATGCAGCCGCGCGGCCTCCGCCAGCTCGGCGGGCGTGTCGGTCAGACCCTCCGGTGCCGGACGGCCCCACTCGCTCATCTCCCGCGCGAAGATGTCCCGGATCTCGCCCCGGTTGCGGTGGATCGCCGGGACCAGGATGTGCGAGGGCCGGTCCTTGCCCAACTGCACGATGAGTTCGGCGAGATCGGTCTCGTAGGCGTGGATGCCCTCGGCCTCCAGCGCCTCGTTCAGCCCGATCTCCTGCGTGGCCATCGACTTGACCTTGACGACCTCGCTCTCCCCGGTCGCCTTCACGAGATACGTGACGATCCGGTTGGCCTCGTCGGCGTCGGCCGCCCAGTGCACCGTGCCGCCGGCCGCCGTGACCGACTCCTCCAACTGGACCAGATACCGGTCGAGATGACGGAGCGTGTGGTCCTTGATGTCCTTGCCCGCCTGGCGCAGCGCGGCCCAGTCGGACACCTCCGCGACCGCGGTCGCGCGTTTGGCGCGGATCGTGTGGGTGGCGTGCCGCAGATTGCCCCGCAGGGTCCGGTCCCCCACGGCCTCCCGCGCCGCCTTCGGAAACGCCGGCATACCGAGATACGTCCCGCTCATACCAGCGGCTCCTCTTCCGTGCTCGCCAGGATCTCCGCGATGTGCACCGGCCGCAGGGCCGTCCGCAGCCGGGTCATGGTGCCTCCGAGGTGCATCAGACACGAGTTGTCGGCCGCGCACAGCACCTCGGCGCCCGTCGACTCGGCGTTGCGCACCTTGTCCAGGCCCATGGCCGCCGAGACATCGGAGTTCTTCACGGCGAACGTGCCACCGAAGCCACAGCACTCGTCGGCCCCCGGCAGCTCCACCAACTCCAGCCCCTTCACGGCCTGCAGCAGCCTGCGCGGCCGTTCCCCGAGCCCCAGACTGCGCAGTCCGTGACAGGTCGGGTGGTAGGTCACCTTGTGCGGGTAGCACGCGCCGACGTCCGTCACGCCCAACACGTCCACCAGGAACTCGGTCAGCTCGTACGTCTTCGGCACGACCGGCGCCAGTGTCCGCGCCAGCCCGTCCCCGCGCCCCTCCGCCCGCGCCCGCTCGCCCATCCGCGGATACAGCTCCCGCACCATCGCCCCGCACGAGCCGGACGGCGTCACGATCGCCTCGTACTCCCGGAATACATCGGAGAACTGCCGGGCCAGCGGCTCGGCCTCCCGACGGTACCCGGTGTTGTAGTGCGCCTGTCCGCAGCAGGTCTGCCCCATCGGGAAGTCGACGTCGACGCCCAGCCTGGTCAGCAGTTTCACCACGGCGCGGCCGGTGTCCGGATAGAGCGTGTCGTTGACACAGGTCAGGAACAGGGCGACACGCATCGCGGCTCCTTGAGGGTCGATCATCGGATGAGTGCAGAGTACGACGCGCGTACGCGGAGGGCGAGAGGCCCTCCGCGTACGGTTCCGCTCACCGTGCGGTGAGCCGGGCCTCCGCCGCGCGCCAGGCCGCCGGATCGCCCTGCGGCTCGTACCGCACCAGCGGCTGGGTGCGGGCGAGGAGGTGCCGCATCGAGGCCCGGTCGTCGACCAGGCCGTGGGTACGGGCCTGGACGAGGACATTGCCCAGGGCCGCCGCCTCCGCCGGCCCCGCCACCACCGGCAGCCCGCAGGCGTCGGCGGTGAGCTGGCAGAGCAGCGCGTTACGGGTGCCGCCCCCCACGATGTGGACGACGTCGACCGGGTGGTCGGCCAGCGCCTGGGCCTCGGCGACGGCCCGCCGGTGGGCGAGGGCCAGCGAGTCGAGGATGCACCGGGTGACCTCGGCGGGCGACTCCGGCACGGGCTGCCCCGACTCCCGGCACGCCTCCGCGATCCGCTCGGACATCCGGCCGGGCGCGAGGAACGCCGAGTCCCCGGCGTCCACCACCGACCGCAGCGCGGGCACACCCGCCGCGCCCCGCAGCAGCTCGCCGAGATCCGGGTCCCCCCACTCCCGTACGCACTCCTGGAGCAGCCACAGCCCCATGATGTTCCGGAGGTAGCGGACCGTGCCGTCGAGCCCCAGCTCATTGGTGAAGTTGGCCGCCCGGCTCGCCTCGGTCAGCACCGGAGCGTCCAGCTCCAGGCCGGCCAGCGACCAGGTGCCGGTGCAGATGTAGGCGAACCGCTCCCCGGTGGCCGGGACGGCCGCGACCGCCGAGGCCGTGTCGTGCGACCCGACCGTGGTCACCGGAACAGGACCGGTCAACCCCGTCCCCTCCAGCACCTCGGGGCGCAGCAGCCCGGCCGGATCCCCGGGCTGCCGCAGCGGCGCGAACAGACCGAGATCGATGCCCAGCCGGTCCGCCACGTCCCGCGACCAGTCACGCGTCCGGGGATCGATCAGCTGAGTCGTCGAGGCATTGGTCAGCTCGGTGCCCTGCTCCCCGGTCAGCCAGTACGCCAGCAGATCGGGAATCAGCAACAACCGCTCTGCGTAAGCCAGTTGAGCGGACGACCGGGCGGCCACCAGCTGATAGAGCGTGTTGAAGGGCGCGTACTGCAACCCGGTCGCCGCGTACAGCTCGGCGGCGGGCACGGTGGCCCACACCTTCTCCGCGACCCCCTCGGTACGGGCGTCCCGGTAGTGCACCGGATTGCCCAGCAGGGCCCCGTCCGCGTCCAGCAGCCCGTAGTCGACGGCCCAGCTGTCGATCCCGACGGAGTCGACCCGCCCACCACCGAGGGCACCGGCCGCCTTCAGCCCGTCGAGCACCCCCGCGTACAGCGACAGCACATCCCAGCGCAGCCCCTCGGGCGTCCGCACCGGCCGGTTCGGGAACCGGTGGGCCTCCACCAGCTCCAGCGAGTCCCGCCCCGCGCGGCCGACCATGACCCGCCCACTGGACGCGCCGAGGTCGACCGCCGCGTACGACTTCACGGACCCGTCCGTCCCAGGCGCGCTCATCGCAGGAAGGCGGCGGCCACGCCGGCGTCGACCGGGACGTGCAGCCCGGTGGTGTGGGTCAGCTCGCCGCCGGTCAGCGCGAACACCGCGTTCGCCACGTGCTCCGGCAGCACCTCGCGCTTGAGGATGGTCCGCTGGGCGTAGAACTCGCCGAGCTTCTCCTCCTCGATCCCGTAGGTCGCCGCGCGCTGGGCACCCCAGCCGGCCGCGAAGATCCCCGAACCACGCACCACACCATCGGGGTTGACCCCGTTGACGCGGATCCCGTGCTCACCCAGCTCGGCGGCGAGCAGCCGCACCTGGTGCGCCTGGTCGGCCTTGGTGGCGGAGTAGGCGATGTTGTTGGGCCCGGCGAACACGGCGTTCTTCGAGGCGATGTAGACGATGTCGCCGCCCAGCCCCTGCGCAATCATCACGCGGGCCGCCTCACGCGACACCAGGAACGACCCGCGGGCCATGATGTCGTGCTGCAGGTCCCAGTCCTTCGAGGACGTCTCCAGCAGCGGCTTGGAGATCGAGATACCCGCGTTGTTGACGACGAGATCGACCCCGCCGAAGGCCAGCGCGGCGGCCTTGAACGCCTCCTGGATCTGCCCCTCGTCCGTCACGTCGACGGTCACGGCGACGGCCTTGTCGGCCCCGCCCAGCTCCTCGGCGACGGCGGCGGCGTTGTCGGCGTTCAGATCGGCGACGACGACACAGGCACCCTCGGCCACGAGCCGGTGGGCGATCGCCTTGCCGATGCCGCTGCCCGCACCCGTGACGAGCGCGACCCGGGTCGCCAGCGGCTTCGGCTTCGGCATCCGCTGAAGCTTGGCCTCCTCCAGCGCCCAGTACTCGATGCGGAACTTCTCCGACTCCTCGATCGGCGCGTACGTCGACACCGCCTCGGCGCCCCGCATCACGTTGATCGCGTTGACATAGAACTCGCCGGCCACCCGCGCGGTCTGCTTGTCCTTGCCGAAGCTGAACATGCCCACGCCCGGGATCAGCACGATCGCCGGGTCGGCGCCGCGCATCGCGGGGGAGTCGGGCTCGGCGTGCCGCCGGTAGTAGGCGGCGTACTCCTCCCGGTACTCGGCGTGCAGCTCCTTGAGCCGTGCGATCGCCGCGTCGAGATCGGCGGTGGGCGGAAGGTCGAGCACGAGCGGCCGGACCTTGGTCCGCAGGAAGTGATCCGGGCACGAGGTACCCAGTGCTGCCAGCCGCGGGTGCTCGGCACTCGACAGGAAGTCGAGGACGGCCTCGGAGTCGGTGAAGTGCCCGACCTGAGGCTTGTCCTGCGAGGCGATGGCCCGGATGTGCGGGGCGAGGGCGGCGGCCCGCTCGCGACGCGCGGCGGCTTCGAGGGCTTGGTACCCCTCGACGACGGGCCCGAACGGCTCGGCCTTCCCCTTCTCCTCCAGGAACCGCTCGGCGGTCCGGATGATGTGCAGCGAGTTCTTCTCGCACTCCTCGGCGGTCTCGCCCCAGGCGGTGATCCCGTGCCCCCCGAGCACACAGCCGATTGCCCCCGGGTTCTCCCGCTTCACGGCCGCGATGTCCAGCCCCAGCTGGAAGCCGGGCCGCCGCCACGGGACCCACACCACGCTGTCCCCGAAACACTCGGCGGTCAGCTTCTCCCCGTCGGCGGCGCAGGCGAGCGCGATCCCGGAGTCGGGGTGGAGGTGGTCGACGTGGGCGGCGTCCACGAGCCCGTGCATGGCGGTGTCGATGGACGGCGCGGCCCCGCCCTTGCCGTGCAGGCAGTAGTCGAACGCGGCCACCATCTCGTCCTCGCGCTCCACCCCCGGATACACCTCGACCAGCGCCCGCATCCGGTCCAGCCGCAGCACGGCGAGCCCCGCCTCGGTCAAGGTGCCCAGGTCGCCCCCGGACCCCTTCACCCACATCAGCTCCACGTCACCCCCGGTGACGGGATCGGTGTCGGTCCCCTTCGCCGACGCGTTCCCCCCGGCGTAGTTCGTGTTCCGCGGATCAGCACCGAGCCGACGAGAACGAGCGATCAGAGCAGCGGCTTCGGGATGGGTTGCCATGTGCGATCAATCCTTACGGTGAGATGAGTACGGGGTACGGGGTTCAGCTCGGGGGGTCGGGGGTGCGTCGCCGGGTGCGGGTGAGTGGGGCTTCTCGCGCAGTTCCCCGCGCCCCTTAAGAGCCTCCGGCCCTTTCGGGCCGAAAAAGCACGGGGCGCAGCCCCTGCTTTTTCAGGGGCGCGGGGAACTGCGCGACCAGCCACGAACCGGCCCGCAGCCCGCATCCGGCAGAACGTGGCAGACGAGGTACGGCAATCGGCGTCAGCCGAGCACAGCGGTCACGCCCCCCAACCCGCCTGCTCCCCACCGACCCGCTCCTCCACGATCTTCGACGCCCACCCGGACCGCCGGTACGCCCCGAGCGGATCGGGGTCCAACCCCATCTCCTCCCGCACCTCACGAAGCAACGGCCGCACATCCGTGTTGTACGCGTCCATCACGACCGCGTTGGCCTCCAGCACATCCCCGGCCTGCTGAGCGGAGCGCAGCGCCCCCCGGTCGACGAGCAGCGCCTTCGCCGTAGCCTCCTGCACATTCATCACCGACCGGATGATCGCGGGGATCTTCGCCTCGATGTTGTGGCACTGGTCGAGCATGAACGCGACCTCGGGAGTGAACCCACCCCCACGCACGACCTCGTACATGATCCGGAACAGCTGGAACGGGTCGGCCGCCCCCACCATCAGGTCGTCGTCCGCGTAGAACCGCGAGTTGAAGTCGAACGCGCCGAGTCTCCCCTCCCGCAGCAGCGTCGCCACGATGAACTCGATGTTGGTGCCCGGCGCGTGATGCCCGGTGTCGACCACGACCTGTGCCTTCGGCCCGAGCTTCAGGCAGTGCGCGTAGGCGGTCCCCCAGTCGGGGACGTCCGTCGAGTAGAACGCCGGCTCGAAGAACTTGTACTCCAGCAGCATCCGCTGGTCGTCCCCGAGCCGCGCGTACACCTCGGCGAGGCCCTCGGCCAGCCGGTCCTGCCGCTCACGGATGTCGTCCTGGCCGGGATAGTTCGTACCGTCCGCGAACCACAGCTTCAGATCGCGCGATCCGGTCGCGTCCATGATGTCGACGCACTCCAACAAGTGGTCGACGGCCTTGCGGCGGATCGCGGCGTCCGGGTGGCAGACGCTGCCCAGCTTGTAGTCGTCGTCCTGGAAGGTGTTGGAGTTGATGGTGCCCAGCTTCACGCCGCGCTCCTGCGCGTGCTTGGCCAGCGCCGCGTAGTCCTCGACCTTGTCCCAGGGGATGTGCAGCGCCACGGTCGGGGCCACGCCGGTGAACTCGTGGACCTTCCCGGCGTCGTCCAGCTTCTCCCAGGGATCACGCGGGACACCCTGTTGGGCGAACACCTTGAAACGGGTTCCGGAGTTCCCGTACGCCCACGACGGCGTCTCGACGGCCTGGGTCTTGAGGGCGGCCTTCACCGCGGCGAGCTCGGTCACGTCAGGGCTCCTACCGGCTTCGATGTCTGAAACGATTCAGTACCGGAAACTATGAGTGGCACGCCGGACTGTCAAGCCCTGTGTTCCATACCGTTCTCCGTGACCCGGTTGTGACCACTTCTATCGAAAGAATTTCGACCGGAACCCATTGACGTGACATGCGACTGGTGCCTAACGTCCCGGCAACCTAGTTGAAACCTTTCACGACGCACTGAGGCAGCTCTCCGCTCGCCACCGGCCGTCGTCGAGGAGCCCCCATGACCCACCCGTCCGACACGGGTCCGGCCCCCGTTCTCGCGCTGAAGGGCGTCTCCAAGTCCTTCGGCGCCGTACGCGCCCTGCGGGACGTGTCCCTCGAACTGTTCCCGGGCGAGGTGCACGCACTCGCCGGGGAGAACGGCGCGGGCAAGTCGACCCTGATCAAGAGCCTCGCCGGAGTGCACCGACCGGACTCCGGTCAGGTGCTCCTCGACGGCGAGCCCACGGTCTTCCACGGCCCGGCCGACGCCCGGGACGCGGGCATCGCCGTGATCTACCAGGAGCCCACTCTCTTCCCCGACCTTTCGATCGCCGAGAACATCTTCATGGGCCGCCAGCCACGGCGCGCCCTCGGCCGGATCGACCACAAGGCCACCCACGCGGCCACCCTCGCGCTGATGCAGCGGCTCGGTGTCGAACTCGACCCCGACCGCCCCGCGCGCGGCCTGTCCATCGCCGACCAGCAGATCGTCGAGATCGCCAAGGCGCTCTCCTTCGACGCCCGCGTCCTGATCATGGACGAGCCGACGGCGGCCCTCACCGGCAGCGAGGTGGCCCGGCTCTTCGGTGTCGTCCGCACCCTGCGCGAGCAGGGCTCCGCCGTCCTCTTCATCTCCCACCGGCTGGAGGAGATCTTCCAGATCTGCCAGCGGGTCACCACCCTCCGCGACGGCGCCTGGATCTCCAGCGAACCCGTCGAGGGCATGACCGAGGACGACCTGGTCCGCCGCATGGTCGGCCGCGACCTGGACGAGCTGTACCCGAAGCAGGACGTCGAGGCCGGCGAGGTCGCGCTCAGCGTGCGCCGGCTGACCCGCGAGGGCGTCTTCACCGATGTCTCCTTCGACGTCCGCCGCGGCGAGATCGTCGGCCTGGCCGGCCTCGTCGGCGCCGGCCGCACCGAAGTCGCACGGGCCGTCTTCGGCATCGACCGCTGGGACGCGGGCGAGGTCGACCTCGACGGCCACGCGCTCACCAACGGCGCCCCGTCCGTCGCCATGGCCGCCGGGCTCGCCCTGGTCCCCGAGGACCGCCGCGCCCAGGGCCTGGTGATGGACATGTCCATCGAGCGGAACATCGGCCTCACCGGACTCCGTACGACCGTCAAGGGCGGCCTCGTCGACCGCGGCGCCGAACGCAGCCGCTCCCTCGACTGGGCCGTCAAGCTCCAGGTCAAGTACGCCCGGATCGCCGACACCGTCAACACCCTGTCCGGCGGCAACCAGCAGAAGGTCGTCCTCGCCAAGTGGCTGGCCACCGGCCCCAAGGTGCTGATCGTCGACGAACCCACCCGGGGCATCGACGTCGGTACGAAGGCCGAGGTGCACCGTCTGCTCAGCCAGTTGGCCGCCGACGGCGTGGCCGTGCTGATGATCTCCTCCGACCTGCCCGAGATCCTCGGTATGGCCGACCGCGTGCTCGTGATGCACGAGGGCCGGCTCACCGCCGAGATCCCTCGCTCCGAAGCCACCGAGGAATCCGTGATGGCCGCAGCCACCGGGAGGGCCGCCGCATGACGGTGACCACCCCTCAGAACACCCCCGTGACCGAGGTGCCCAAGTCCAGCGGCACCCGGCTCGTGGACCGCGTCTTCAAGATGCGCGAACTCGCCATCCTGGTCGTCTTCCTGGTGATGATCGTCGTCACCCAGCTCGGCAACAGCGAGTTCCTCACCGAACAGGGCATCAAGGACCTCCTGCTCAACGCGACGATCCTGGTGCTGGTCGCCGTCGGCCAGTCCCTGGTCGTCATCACCCGCAACGTCGACCTGTCGGTCGGCTCCACCCTCGGCATCAGCGCCTTCGCCGCCGGTACGTATCTCCAGGGCGGCGGCAACGCGGTCGTGGCCGTGTTCCTGGCGATCCTGATGGGCATCGGCTTCGGCCTGCTGAACGGACTGCTCGTCAGCCTCGGCCAGGTGCCCGCCCTCGTCGTCACCCTCGGCACCCTGTACATCATCCGGGGCATCGACTCGATCTGGGTCGGCTCCCGCCAGATCACCGCCTCCGCCCTCCCCGACGGCTTCGTCGACTTCGGCTCCGGCGGCATCTCCGCGGTGCCCTACCTGGCGCTGATCGCGGTGGTGGTGCTGGTGGCGACGGCGTACTACATGAAGCACTTCGGCAGCGGCCGTGAGCTGTACGCCCTCGGTTCCAACCCGGAGGCCGCCCGGCTCGCCGGTATCCCGGTCCGCAAGCGGATCCTGGTCGCCTACACCTTCTGCGGCGCCCTCGCCGGCCTCGCCGGAGCGCTGTACCTGGCCCGCTTCGGCAACGTCGACTCCAGCACCGGCAACGGCTACGAACTCACCGTCGTCAGCGCGGTCGTCGTCGGCGGTGTCGTCTTCACCGGCGGCTCCGGCAGCGTCTACGGCGCGGCGCTCGGCGCGCTGCTGCTGACCTCCATCAACAGCGTGCTGCCCGCCCTCGGCGTCAGCTCGGTGTGGGTGCTGGCCATCAACGGCATCCTGCTCATCCTCGCCATCGCCGTGGACCGTGTGGTCGCGCTGCGGGTGGCGGCAGCCCTGAAGAAGAGGAACGCCCGCCATGGCTGACTCCACGTTCTCGCGCGCGGTCCGCTGGGACACCGTGGTCGGCGCCACCCTGATCGTCGTGCTCCTGCTGTCCTTCACCACCGTGGACGGCTTCGGCAACGCGCTCAACCTGTCCTTCCTCATCGGCAACACCCTGCCGATCGCGCTGGTCGCCCTCCCGATGACCCTCCTCGTGGTCTCCGGCGAGATCGACCTGTCCGTCGCCTCCACCGCCGGTCTGTCCGGCGCGGTGATGGGCGCCCTGTGGAACCAGGGCATGACCATCGAGGTGATCATCCCGATCTGTCTGGCCCTCGGTGTGGTCTGCGGACTGATCAACGGCCTGCTGGTCACCCGGCTCGGCCTGTCCTCCCTCGCCGTCACCATCGGTACGCTCGCCGCCTACCGGGGCATCGCACAGATCGTGCTCGGCTCCGACGCGGTGACCGACTTCCCCACGCAGTACCTGGACTTCGCGGCCGGCCGGATCGGCGACAGCTTCGTCCCGCAGGCCTTCATCCCCTTCCTGGTGCTGCTGGTGATCGCCGTGATCGCCCTGCACGCCACCCCGTTCGGGCGCTCGCTGTTCGCGATCGGCGCCAGTGAGGAGGCCGCCCGCTTCACCGGGATCCGCGTCAAGCGGCAGAAGCTGATCCTGTTCACGGTGACCGGCCTCATGGCCTCCCTCACCGGCGTCTTCTGGGCGCTGCACTACGCCAGCGCCCGTTACGACAACGCCACCGGCCTCGAACTCTCCGTCATCGCGGCGGTGTTGCTCGGCGGCATCGACTTCGACGGCGGCAAGGGGACGCTCGGCGGTGCGATCGCCGGGGTGTTCCTGCTGGGTGCTCTGCAGAACGTGATGAGTCTGCAGGACGTCTCGGCACAGTCGCAGATCGTCGTCACCGGCGTCCTGCTCGTCCTCTCCGTGCTCGGGCCGCGGGTGGCACGCCAACTCGCCGTCGCACGTGCCCAATCAACCGGCTGACGTCAGCACTTCTCCCTTCCCTGAAAAACCTCTCCCTTCCCTGAAAAGGACTCCATCGTCATGCGCAGAGCTACCCTCCGTCGTTCCTGTGCGGCGCTCGCCGCCGTCACCTCCTTCGCGCTGGCCGTCACCGCCTGTGGTGGCACCACCAAGAGCGATGTGAAGGACGACGCCGCCTCCGCGGCGGCGACCGGCAAGGCCGACCCGAACGCCGAGCTGAAGAAGGGCCTGACCGTCGGCTTCCTGCCGAAGCAGGTCAACAACCCGTACTTCACCTCCGCCGACAAGGGCGGCGAGGCGGCCCTGAAGGAGCTGGGCTCCAGCTACAAGGAGGTCGGCCCGTCCAGCGCCACGGACACCTCCGGCCAGGTCAACTACGTCAACACGCTCACCCAGCAGCAGGTCGACGCCATCGCCGTCTCCGCGCAGGACCCGGGCGCCCTGTGCACCGCGCTCAAGCAGGCCATGAGCAACGACATCAAGGTCGTCACCTACGACTCCGACACCAAGCCGGAGTGCCGCAACGCCTTCGTCTCGCAGGCCAGCGCCGAGGACCTGGGCCGTACCGAGGTCCAGCTGCTCGCCGAGCAGATCGGCTACAAGGGCGAGATCGCCGTTCTGTCGGCCGCGCAGACCGCGACCAACCAGAACACCTGGATCGACTTCATGAAGGACGAGTTGAAGGACCCCAAGTACAAGGACATCAAGCTCGTCAAGGTCGCCTACGGTGACGACGACGCCCAGAAGTCGTTCCAGCAGACCCAGGGCCTGCTGCAGGAGTACCCGAACCTGAAGGGGATCATCTCCCCGACCACGGTCGGCATCAAGGCCGCCGCCCAGTACCTGTCGGGCTCCAAGTACAAGGGCAAGGTCAAGCTGACCGGCCTCGGCACCCCCAACGACATGCGCAAGTACGTCAAGGACGGCACGGTCGAGGGCTTCGAGCTGTGGGACCCGGCGAAGCTCGGCGAGCTGGCCGCCCGTACCTCGGTGGCGCTGGTCTCCGGCCAGATCACCGGCAAGGAGGGCGAGACCTTCACCGCCGGCGACATGGGCGAGTACACCATCGGCAAGGACGGTGTGATCAGCCTCGGCAAGCCGACCGTGTTCACCAAGGACAACATCGACCAGTTCAACTTCTGAGCGACTTAGGGGTGTTGATGAAGCGCGTGTGCTTTCTGCTGAAGGTCAGGGCGGACCGCCTCGACGAGTACCGCGAGCGGCACGCCGCCGTGTGGCCCGAGATGCTTCAAGCGCTCTCGGCCACCGGCTGGCACAACTACTCGCTCTTCCTGCGCGAGGACGGTCTGCTGGTCGGCTACTTGGAGACCGAGGACTTCGAAGCCGCCCTGGCCGGTATGGAGGCCACCGACGTCAACGCCCGCTGGCAGACGGAGATGGCGCCGTTCTTCGAGTCGCTGGACGGCGCCCGCCCCGACGAGGCCATGAAACCCCTCACCGAGGTCTTCCACCTCGCCTGAACCTGTAGCCCCACCCGACCCCCCCCACGTCGCAGCACCCTCCCCTCCCCTCCCCACCTCGCTCGACAACGGAGTCCCGAGATGAAGAGACGTACGCTGCTCGGCGCCGCACTCGCCGGTGCCGTGGTGACCCCCGCCCTCGGCGCCACGGCCGCCCGCGCCGCCGACCCCGGCCCGTCCGTCACCCAGACCGGCAACACCCTGCTGGACAGCCAGGCCATCTTCTTCGTGTCCTACGACGGCCTGGTCAACAACAACGCCTTCCAGAAGAACGCCCTGCTGACCTACAAGGGCTACCAGTACGCCGTCTGGTACACCGCCGACCGCAACGCCGTCGTCGGCCGCCGGGTCCTCGGCTCCGGCACCTGGTCCACCGTCAAGGTCGGCCACACCCTGCGCTACAACGACTCCCACAACGTCATCTCCATGGGCGTCTCCAAGGTCGACGGCCGCCTCCACCTCAACATGGACTCGCACAGCGACGGCTTCACCTACGTCAAGTCCGTCGCCGGGCTCATGGACAACCCGGCCGGCCTGAGCTGGACCACCAGCCGCTTCGGCGCCCCACAGTCCACCCTCGACGGACTCGCCCTCACCTCGCAGTTCACCTACCCGCAGTTCGTCTCGACGCCCGACGGCAAGCTCCAGCTGAGCTACCGCGCCGGCATCTCCGGCAACGGCCGCAACGCCCTCGCCGAGTACAACGGCACCTCCTGGACCAACCTCGGCGAGTGGACGTCCTCCACCGGCACCTACACCAGCGAGCACGGCTCCTCGACGGCCCGCAACATGTACCTGCACGGCATCGACTACGACCGCAACGGCCGCCTGCACGCCCTGTTCACCTGGCGCGAGCAGAACGGCGCCGTCATGTGCAACGGCGGCGGAATCACCAACCACGACACCGGCTACGTCTACTCCGACGACCGCGGCCGGACCTGGCGCAACAACGCGGGCACCGTCGTCGGCACCACCGGCGGCTCCGACAAGGTCTCCGTCACCGACGCGGGCCTCGTCGTGGACGCGCTCAACCCGGACCACTCCCTGATGAACCAGGAGAGCCAGTGGACCGACTCCGCCGGCCGACCGCACGCCATCATCAGCTACGTCCCCGGCCGCTTCGGCCAGTGCACCACGAACTACGTCGCCAACCGCACCGCCAACGGCCGCGCCTTCCTCGTCCGCAAGAGCGCCTCCGGCGCCTGGGCGAAGACCGAGATACCGGTGCCGCTGAACTCCAGCCAGCGCACCAAACTGGTCATGGACAAGTACAACAACGCCTACGCGATCTTCCCGTTCGGCCGGATCGCCGGTGCCTCGGCGGCCTCCGGGCACACCGACTGGAAGATCCTGTTCGACGGCTCCGGGCTCAACGCCTTCGGCGAGGTCGTCTTCGACGAGAGCCGGATCGCCCAGGACAACGTCCTGTCCGTGCTGTACCAGGTGAAGTCCAGCGGTACGACCCCGTCGGCGCTCCGCGTGATCGACTTCGCCCTGCCCGCCTGATTCCGCACACCTGATTCCCGTACGAGCGGCGGGTCCGCGCACCTGACCGGGCCGTTCCCGCGCCGGCCCCGAAGGTAATGTGACCGTACGCCCGCCGCTTTCGTACCTTCCTGGAGGTCCCTGTCCGATGTCGCAGCCGGTGGGTATCAAGGACGTCGCCGCAGCCGCCGGAGTCTCCGTCGGCACGGTCTCCAACGTCATCAACCGGCCCGACTCGGTGGCGTCCGGCACCCGCGCCCGGGTGCTGGCCGCGATCGACCGCCTCGGTTACGTCCGCAGCGAGTCGGCGCGCCAGCTGCGGGCCGGGCGGAGCCGCATCATGGGGCTGCTCGTGCTCGACATGGGCAACCCCTTCTTCGTCGACGTCGCGCGCGGTGCCGAGCGGGCCGCGCGCGACGCCGGACTCGGCGTGATGGTCTGCAACAGCGCGCAGAGCGCGGGCGAGGAGTCCGAGTACCTCTCGCTCTTCGCCGAACAACGGGTGCGCGGCGTCCTGCTCACCCCGGCCGACGCGACGGGACGCAACATCGAGGCGTTCCGCCGCCACGGCATCCCCTTCGTCCTCGTCGACCGGGTCGCCGAGGGCACCACCGAGTGCTCGGTCTCCGTCGACGACGTCGCCGGCGGCGCCCTCGCCGTACGGCATCTGGTGGACGCGGGCCACCGTTCCATCGCCTACGTCAGCGGACCGGCGGGCCTCAACCAGGTCCGCGACCGCCGTACGGGAGCCCTGAACGCCCTGCGGGAGGCGGGACTCGGCCCCGAGGCCCTGCGGGAGCTGCCCACCGAACGCCTCGACGTGGCCGCCGGCCGTGACGCGGGCGCCCGTCTCCTCGGTCTCGCCGACCGCCCCACCGCCGTCTTCTGCGCCAACGACCTGCTCGCCCTCGGCGTCCTCCAGGCCATGTACGCGGCCGGGGTGAGCGTCCCCGACGACCTCGCCATCGTCGGCTACGACGACATCGAGTTCGCCGCCGCGGCGGCCGTCCCCCTCACCTCCGTACGGCAGCCCGCCGTCACCATGGGCGCCCTCGCCGCCGAACTCCTCCTGGAGGAGACCGAGGCCGAGACCGCGCCCGCCCGGCACGAACACCGCCGCGTCGTCCTCCAGCCCGAACTGGTGGTGCGCCGCTCCAGCCTCTCGGCGCGCTGAGCCGACGACCGCGCTGAGCGGTCGTTCAGTAGAGGTTCCCGGGAATTTCTTGATCCACGGGGTCGGCCGGGCGAAGAATCTGTGCTGGACTGGACCACGGCCCGGAACCCGTCCGCCCAAGGAGCCCTGTTGTCCGTCAGCTACCGGCAGCCCGGTGTCGTCCTCACCGACCGTCGTTTCGCCGTCCCCCTCGACCACGACGACCCGGCGGGGGAGCGGATCGAGCTCTACGCGCGCGAGGTCGTCGCGAGCGACAAGGCGGACGCCGAACTGCCCTGGCTGGTCTATCTGCAGGGCGGCCCCGGCTTCGGGGCGAACCGTTTCGTCGGCCGTGAGGCCTGGCTGGAGCGGGCCCTCGCGGAGTACCGCGTCCTGCTCCTGGACCAGCGCGGCACTGGCGCCTCCACCCCCGCCAACCGCCAGACCCTCCCCTTGCGTGGCGGTCCCGCCGAACAGGCCGACTACCTCGCCCACTTCCGCGCCGACTCCATCGTCCGCGACTGCGAGGCCATCCGCCCCGAGGTCACCGGCGGCGCCCCCTGGGCCGTCCTCGGCCAGAGCTTCGGTGGCTTCTGCGCGGTCACCTATCTCTCCGAGGCGCCCGAGGGCCTGAGCCGGGTCGTCATCACCGGCGGACTGCCCTCCCTCGACGCGACCGCCGACGAGGTCTACCAGGCCGCCTTCCCGCGCATCGAACGCAAGGTCGCCGCGCACTACGCCCGCTACCCGCAGGACGTAGAGCGGGCCCGGCAGATCGCCGAACACCTGCTCCAGCACGACATCGTCCTCCCGGGCGGCTACCGCCTCACCGTCGAGGCGTTCCAGTCCCTCGGCATCCTCCTCGGCCGGAGCGACGGCAGCCACCGGCTGCACTTCCTGCTGGAGGACGCCTTCGTCCGCACCCCCGGCGGCCCCGCCCTCGCCGACTCCTTCCAGGAGGAGGTCCAGGGCCTGCTGTCGTACGCCGGTCACCCCCTCTACGCGCTCCTGCACGAGGCCATCTACGGCCAGGACGCGGGCCCCACGAGCTGGGCGGCGGAGCGGGTGCGCGGCCGCCTTCCGCGGTTCGACGCAGCCAAGACGCTGACCGGCGACGGCCCGGTGCTGTTCACGGGGGAGTCCGTGCACCCCTGGATGTTCGACTGTGACCCCGCCCTGCGCCCGCTCCGCGAGACCGCCGAGGACCTGGCCCGGAAGCGGGGCTGGCCGCCCCTGTACGACCCGGACCGGCTCGCCGCCAACGAGGTCCCGGTCGCCGCCGCGATCTACCACGACGACATGTACGTCGACACGGCCCACTCCCTCGCGACCGCCCGGGCGATCCGGGGCCTGCGCACCTGGGTCACGGACGAGTTCGAGCACGACGGCGTACGGGCCGGCGGACCGCGCGTCCTGGACCGGTTGCTGGCACTGACGCGCGACGAGGAGTGAACGCGGCCCGGTTGTCAGTGCCCGGGTCTACTGTGCCGATATGACCGATCTGCAGCAGGACCAGCCGGAACAGCCGGACCAGCTCAAGCCCCTGCCCGACGACTGGACGCGGGCCCTCGCCGTCGTCGCCCACCCGGACGACCTCGAGTACGGCTGCTCGGCGGCGGTCGCCGCCTGGACCGACGCCGGCCGCGAGGTCGCCTACGTCCTGGCCACCCGTGGCGAGGCCGGCATCGACACCCTGGAGCCCGCGCGCTGCGGCCCGCTGCGCGAGCGGGAGCAGCGGGCGAGCGCGGCCGTGGTGGGGGTGTCGGAGGTCGAGTTCCTCGACCACGCGGACGGCGTCATCGAGTACGGGCCCGCCCTGCGCCGGGACATCGCGGCCGCCATCCGCCGGCACCGCCCCGAACTGCTCGTCACCCTCAACCACCGCGACACCTGGGGCGGGGTCGCCTGGAACACCCCCGACCATGTGGCGGTGGGCCGCGCCACCCTGGACGCCGCCGGGGACGCGGGGAACCGCTGGATCTTCCCCGAACTCGTCGAACAGGGCCTGGAGCCCTGGGACGGCGTCCGCTGGGTCGCCGTCGCCGGCTCCTCCAGCCCCACCCACGCCGTCGACGCCACGGCCGGCCTGGACCGCGCGGTCGCCTCCCTCCTGGAACACCGCACCTACCTGGAGGTGCTGACGAAGGAGGACCCGGAGACGTACGTACGCGACTTCCTCACCGGCTTCGCCCGGACCACGGGGGAGCGGTTCGGCGGCAGACCGGCCGTGGCCTTCGAGGTGTTCCCCCGGTGACGGGCGACGGGAGCCCCGGGCACGGGGTGCGGCTGGAGCCCTGGTCCGAGGACGACTTCGGGCTGCTGCGGCGCATCAACAGCCCCCGGATGACCGAGCACTTGGGTGGCCCGGAGACCGAGGAGGAGCTGCTCGCCCGGCACCGCCGCTATCTCGACGTGGCGGCCGGACGGATGTACCGGGTCGTACTGGCCGACACGGGTGAGGCCGTCGGCACGATCGGCTACTGGGAGCACGAGTGGCGGGGCGAGACCGTCTGGGAGACCGGCTGGGGGATCCTGCCCGAGTTCCAGGGCCGGGGCCTCGCCGTACGGGCCGCACGGGCGGTCGTCGAGGCGGCACGGGAGGCGCGGACCCACCGCTATGTGCACGCGCTGCCGCGAGTGGCGAACGCCGCGTCGAACGCGGTGTGCCGCAAAGCGGGCTTCACCCTGTTCGGGGAGGTCTCCGTGGAGTACCCGAAGGGGCACTGGAGCATGTCGAACGACTGGCGGCTGGAGCTGGGACGGGACTGACCGCCGGGGCCGGGGGTTCTCGTTAGGGTGGCCCCTGTGGAACAGACTTCCGGTGAGCCCCTTCCCCTGCGTGACCTGCGTGACCTGCGTGACCTGCGTGAGCTGCGCGCCGACTGCGGCGACTGCTTCGGTCTGTGCTGTGTCGCGCTGCCCTTCGCCCGCTCGACGGACTTCGCCGTCGACAAGCCCGCGGGCAAGGCGTGCGGCAACCTCGGGGACGACTTCCGGTGCGGCATCCACACCCGGCTCAGGGACGAGGGCTTCAACGGCTGCACGGTCTACGACTGCTTCGGCGCCGGACAGAAGGTCTCCCAGGTCACCTTCGGCGGCGAGAACTGGCGGACGGGTGGGCCCGAGCACGCCCGCCGGATGTTCGACACGTTCCCCGTGGTCCGCCAGCTCCACGAACTCCTCTGGTACCTGACCGAGTCGCTGACCCTCCCCGCCGCCGCCCCGGTGCACCCCGACCTCCGCCGTCTTCGGGACGAGACCGAGGAGCTGACCACGAAGTCCCCCGAGGAACTGCGGGAGTTGGACGTCGCCGCGCACCGGGGCCGCGTCAACGAACTGCTGCTCAAGGTGAGCGAGCTGATGCGGGCGGGCGCCGGACGCAAGCGGAACCGGCGCGGCGCCGACCTCATGGGCGCCCGCCTCAAGGGCGCCGATCTCCGCAAGGCCGACCTGCGCGGTGCCTACCTCATAGCCGCCGACCTGACCGGCGCCGATCTGCGTGGAGCGGACCTGATAGGCGCCGACCTCCGCGACACCGACCTCACCGACGCCGACCTGACCGGCGCCTTCTTCCTGACCCAGCCCCAGATCGACGCGGCGCGCGGCAGCGCCGGCACCCGGCTGCCGGCCTCAGTCACCCGCCCCGGCCACTGGACGGCCTGACGGCACCCCGCCCGCCCGCCGCTCCACGGTCAGCCGCAGCCCCTCCGGCATCAGGGTCAGCCGCTCCGCCACCCGCAGCCGGTACGCCGGATCAGGCCGCAACTCGTAGCGGCGCAACAGCAGCCCCAGCACCAACGTGGCCTCGTGGAGCGCGAACTGACGGCCGATACAGGCCCGCGCCCCCGTGCCGAACGGCTTGAACGTGTGCGGGGCCCGCGCACGGACGGCCGCCGCGTCGAAGCGGTCCGGGTCGAACCGCTCGGCGTCCGCGCCCCACACCTCCGCATCCCGGTGCAGCATCGCCGTCAGCACCAGCGCCCAGGCACCCCGCCGCATCGGATGGACCCCGCCCAGCACGGTGTCCTCGCGAGCCTCCCGGGAGAACGCCGGCGCCGTCGGCCACAGCCGCAGCGCCTCGTCCAGCACCCGGCGCACATACCGCAGCCTGGCCACCTGCTCGTAGCCGGGCCGTACGGTGTCACCCCACACCTGGTCCACCTCGGCGCGGGCCCGGGCCGCCAGCTCGGGATACCGGGCGAGGTAGTGCAGGGCGAAGGAGAGGGCGCCCGAGGTGGTCTCGTGCCCGGCGACCAGGAAGGTGATGACCTGGCGCCGTACGTTCTCGGCGGACAGCCGCTCCCCGGTCTCCGGGTGCGCGGTCTCCAGCATCCGGTCGAGCAGAGCTCCGTCACCACGCCCGCCCGATGCGCCGCGACCGGAGGCCTGCCGGGCCCGTACCACCGCGTCGACCGTCTCGTTCAGAAACGCCATGTCCGCCTGGTTGCGCCGGGCGGCGCCGCGCAGCAGCAGCGGCACCAGCGGGTCGGGGACGGTGTTGCGGCGCTGCGCGTACGTCAGGGTGCCGACCATCGCCGCGACGAAGGGGTGCGGCCGGGTGCGCTCGAAGGAGCCGAAGTCATGGCCGAAGCCGGTGCGGGCGATCGTCTCCAGCGTCAGCTTGGTCATGTCGCCGGGCACGTCCACGGCGCTGCCCGCCGCGCCCGCCCGGTCCCAGTGCTCCATCAGCCGCTCGGCGACGTCGAGCATCATCGGGTGGTAGCCGGCCATGGCCTCCCGGCTGAAGCCCGGGGCGAGGACGTCGTGCGCGAGCTGCCAGTTGGGCTCGTGGTTGTACGCCGTGAAGAGCCCGTCCCCGGCCACCGGACGCAGATTGGCGACCCCGAGCCCCACATGCTTGGCGAACCGCGCCTCGTCCGCCATCTCGGCCGCGAGGGCGGCACCCCCGACGAACACGATCTCCTTGCCGAACGCCTTCCGCCGGAAGATCGGCCCGAGCCGCCGCCCCAGCCGCACCGACTCCTGGACCGGCGTCCGCACATTGGTGCCGAGCGCGTCGCCGACGACGGGTATCCGGTACGGCGGGTGCGGGATGCGGTGCAGCTCGGGCCAGCCCAGCTCGGCGCTGCGGAAACCCCCGACAGCCGTGGCCCCTGTCGTCGCCGTCATGACCACATCTCCCTCACGCGCACGCCGTGCCGAAGCCGTCGCGGCTGTTGTACCCGGGTTCAATAGCGATTTCAGTCTCGTCCCGTTGTTGAACCCACGTCAAGTAAGGTGACGGTATGGCAGCCAGGCAGGGAGAGCGCCCGCGTCGCCGGCTCAGCACCGAGGAGCGGCGGGAGCAACTCCTCGCGGTGGGCGCCCGGCTCTTCTCGGAGAGCCCGTACGACGACGTCTGGATCGAGCAGGTGGCCGAGATCGCCGGTGTCTCCCGGGGGCTGCTCTACCACTACTTCCCGAACAAACGGGTCTTCTTCGCGGCCGTGGTGGAGCGCGAGAGCGAGCGCATGCTGCGGATCATGACCCCCGCACCGGGCGGTTCGGCGCGCGAGCGGCTCGCCAACGGGCTCGACGTGTTCCTCGCGTACGTCGAGGACCACGCCCACGGCTTCCGGGCCTTCCACCGCGCCGACGCCACCGGCGACCAGGCCGTGCGCAAGGTCTACCAGCGCGCGCTGGCCGCGCAGGAGGCGCAGATCCTGGCGGCCCTGGCCTCGGACACCGAGTTCGCGGTCGCGCTCGACGCACGGCCGGAGACCCGGCTCGCGGTGCGCGGCTGGCTGGCGTTCACCACGGCCGTCTGCCTGGAGTGGCTGAGGGGTGCGGAGTTCTCCCGCGAGCAGGTGCGCGACCTGTGCGCGCGGGCCCTGTTCGGGGTGCTCACCCCCTGAGCCGGAACCCCGGTCGGGTCACCGCGGCGAGCGAGAAGTCCACGGACTGGACGCCGGTGGTTGGCGTACGCCCCGATCTTCGATAGGTTAGGCAAGGCTTACCTAAGGGAGGTTTGGGATGGGTGACCGTCACACCTGGACGGCCGCGCCCGCCGCGGCGGAGCGTGCCCGCTCGGTGCTCGCGGCGGCGTGGTCCTGCGCGGTGACCGCCGAGGGCGGCCGCGAGGAGTTCGTCGGCGCGCACAGCGTCACCGAGGACGGCCGGGTGATCCTGTGCGTCCCCGAGGACAGTACGCTCGTCGCCGCCGCGATCTGCGCACCGCGCGGCGAACCGTCCGCCGTGCTGGAGTTCGCCGACGTGGCGCCCGTCCCCGTGCGCAACCGCATCCGGGCCCGGCTCTGGATCGCCGGCTGGTTCGCGCCCAAGGACGGCGACCTGGAGTTCAAAGCCACCCGGATCGTGCTGCGCGAGCCGTCCGGCGCGGTCGTCGTCGACCTCGACGAGTTCGCCGCCGCCGCACCGGACCCGCTGGCCACGGCCGAGTCCCGGCTGCTGACCCACCTCGCCGACGCCCACCCCGACGCCGTCGAACGCCTCACCCGGCTCGTCCCGCACGACAGCCTGCACGGCGCCGTACGCGTCCAGCCGCTCGCCGTCGACCGGCACGGTCTGACCCTGCGCATCGAGCGGGCCCGCGGCAACGGCGACGTACGGCTGACGTTCCACAAGCCCGCGAACGACATGGCGCAGCTCACCGAGCGGATGCATGTCCTGCTCTCCCAGGCGAGCGCCGCGTCCTGCCCGCGCGCCCTACAGCGGCAGCGCACAGACGGCGACGGGTGACGCGAACGGCGCGCCCGCGCGCCGCAGTTCACCGTTCTCCGCGTCGACCCGGAAGACACTGACCGCGCTCGACCGCTGCAACGCCGCGAACAGCAGAGTCCCGTCCGGCGACAGGGCGATCTGGCGCGGGAAGTCCCCGCCGACCGGCACCGTGTCCAGCAGCCTCAGCCGGGCGCCGTCCGCCTCGACCGCGTACCGCGTCAGGCTGTCGTGCCCCCGGTTGGCGAGATACGCGTGCGAGCCGTCCGGCGTCACCACCAGCTGCGCCGGGTAGTTGGTGCCCGCACCCGTGCCCGTGGACTGCGGGTCGCCCGGGGTGAGCCGCCCGCTGACGGGGTCGTAGGCGCAGACGACGACCGTGTTGTCGACCTCGTTGGCGAGATAGGCGTACAGGCCGCCCGGATGGAAGGTGAGGTGGCGTGGCCCCGCACCGGAGCGGGTGCGCGCCCGGGAGACCTCGGTGAGCGTGCCCCGGGACTCGTCCAGACGGTACGTGTAGACCGTGTCGGTGCCCAGATCGACGGCGAGGACATGGCCGCCGTCCGGGCTGGTGATGATCTGGTGCGCGTGCGGACCCTCCTGCCCCGGACCCGGCGCCGGACTGCTGTGCACCACGAGATCCGTGCGCTCGCCCAGCGCCCCCGAGTCCTCGACCGGGTGCACGGCGACACTGCCCGTGCCGTAGTTGGCGCTCAGCAGCCACCGTCCGCTCGGATGCACCGACAGCTGACAGGGCGCCTCGCCCCCGCTGCTCCGGGTGCCGAGCACCTCGCGGTCGGACAGCCGTACGGCACTCACCCCGCCGTCCGTCCGCTCGTTCACGGCGTACAGCGTCCGCCCGTCCGGATGCACGGCGAGATACGACGGGTCGGGGACCCCGGTGATCGTCCCCTTGCCCGCGATACGGCCGCTCCGCGCGTCGTACGTCGCCACGCCGATCCCGGTGCCGCCGCCCTCGGCCGAGGTGTACGTGCCGATGTAGAGCGGCTGGGGGCCGGTGCGGGAGGGGGAGGGGGACGCGGTGCCGGCCCCGGCCTCCGTGCCCGGCGAGGAGCCCGGCGAGGAGCCCGTCGGGGCGTTCGCCGCGGGGGAGGACGCCGTGGGTCCGGCCGCCTCGTCGGAGCCCGCGCAACCGGCCAGGCCCACCGGTACGGCCGCTCCCGCCAGCAGGCCCAGGACGCGGCGCCTGCTCCAGTCGCCTCGGTCCGCCGCCTCACTCGTCATTCGTGCACCTCTGGTGTCGCTCGTCTCGGCCGTCACCACCTTGACGGGTACGAGCGCCTCAGCGCAAAGGCGGGGCAAAGACGCTCAGGGCGTCACGCGGACGTCACTTGGTACGTCCGGCGCGGCCGGACCGGTTCCGCCTGCGGGGACGTGCGAGGCGCACGCGGTCGCGCAGACGTGTGAGCCGGGGGGAGCGCTCGCGCTGTTCCCGGGTGCAGCGGTCGAGCTCCTCCAGCAGCCGCTGCGAGCGGTGCTCGGTGTCCAGCTCGTCCAGCACGCGGTTGACCTCCGTCAGTACGGCGCCGTGCAGCTGCCACTGGCGGGCGTCGCGCTGGATGTCCTCCAGCAGCAGCTGGGCCAGCTTGTCCCGGGTCGCGACGGCCGTCGACAGCTCGGCGGTGAGCCGCGCCTCCGCGGACTCGGCACTCCGGCTGACATCGGTGGTGACCAGCACGGCGAAGCTGACCACCGCGTCGCCGATCTCGGCGAGCAACTGCTCGACGGCCGCCCCCACCTGCGCGGAGAACAGCGGATCCGGCTCCCGCTCCTTGGCCAGGTCGGTCAGGGTACGGGCCAGCACCCGCAGGACCACCGTGCAGATCTCCAGCGTGTCCAGCCCGGTGCGCAGCACGACCCGGTGCAGCAGCCCCTCCCGTACCCGCGGATTGAGCTTCAGGCTGTCCTCGGCCTGCTGGAGGGCGGCGTCCACCTCGACGATGTCGAAGTCGAGCTTGCGGGCCTCGTGCAGCCGGGCCGCCGCGGCCTCCGCCGGGGTGCGGCCCGCGGCCTCCTCTCCGACCCGGATCATCAGCCGCCGCATCCGCCGCGCCAGGTCCTCGATGGACTCACCGGCCGCCTCCACCCACACCGGGGGAGCGAGCAGCAGATTGAAGGCGAGCCCGACGACCGCGCCGATCAGCGTCTCCAGTACGCGCGCCCACGCCGTGTCGCCGACCCTGGTCACCCCGAGCACCAGCATCGCGCTGATCGCCACCTCGGGCACGAACTCGCTCACCCGCACCAGATGCCCCACCGCGAGCGAGGCCAGGATGATCAGCGCCAGGCTCCACCAGGTGAGGCCCACCAGGACACTGAAGCCGATCGCGATGACCACGCCGGCGACCACCGAGTTCACCCGCCGGATGCCGGTGGTGAGCGTGGAGTAGAGGGTCACCTGCACGACGAGGAGCGCGGTCAGCGGTGCCGTCAGGGGTGCCGCCTCCGGGCTGAGTTGCAACGCCACCACATAGGCCACGGTGGCCGCGGCCGCCGACCGTACCGACTGCACGATCACCGGATCCTGGTGCCACTTCCGGACCCGTGTGCCGATCAGGGCCCCCACATCACGTACGTCTCGCATCCTTGCGCTGTTCCCGTTCCACCGCCTGGTCGAACTCATGGACGGGACGCTCAGTCGTACAGCCGGTCCAGGAAGGCCGACAGACGGCCCACCGTCCGGGCGATCTGCTCCTCCGTGGTGAGGCTCTCCTCGAAACGGCTCCCGGTGTCCAGCGCCTTCTTGCCGCGCACATACAGCGAACACGCCAGGTCGGCACACATGTACACGCCGACCGAGTTGCCCTCGCGCCCGGCCGCGCCCGCCTTGCGTGCCGTCATCAGCGAGACCCCGCTGCCCCGGTGGGTCGTCAGACACAGCGAGCACATGCTCCGGTGCAGGAAACCACGTTGTGCGGAGGGGAACCGCAGGGTGACGCCGACGGGCCGGCCGGCGCGCTCGGTGACCAGATAGCTGCGGTCGGGCGCCCCCGGATCCCGCCAGCCGAGGAAGTCCAGATCCTCCCAGGGCCGTCGCTCCAGATCACGGGGGACGGAGACGCGCTTCGCCTCGCCCTTGGAGCAGTTGACGAAGGAGCTGCGGATGTCCTGCTCGGTGAGCGGCTTCATGGTGGTTCCTTCACAGTGGCTGCGTTCGGCTGCAACCTAGGGCTACTAGGTTTTCTCCTAAGCTAGCCGTGTTCCCGGCGGGGAGCCAATGGATTACCGGGGTGGGGTGGGGCCGGCGGCTACTCGGGGGTCCCCGCGGGCGCCGGTGGCCACACCCCGGGTGCGAGCACTCCCAACGCGTAGGCGCGGGCCACCAGTTCGGTGCGGCCGGTGGCGGTCCAGCGGGCGGAGAGGCGGCGCAGGTGGTAGTTGACGCCGTCGACGGTGAGGCCGGTCTCGCGGGCGGTCCGGGCGGTCGTGGCGCCGCCCGCGAGGAGGGCCAGGATGCGGGCCTCGGTGGGGCTCGCCGGGGGAGCGGGCGGCGGGTCGTCCCGCGCCGGGCGGTCGCCGAGGACCCGGACCAGGACCAGGAGCGACGGGGTGACGTCGGGGCCGTCGCTGATCGGGTCGGCGGTCAGTTCGCCGTGCCGGCGCGCCCCGTCGGCCGCGTCCCAGCGCACCGACACCGGGTAGCGCGAACGGTGCCGGAGTCGCAGCGCCTGCGCGATCCGCTCGACCTGCGTCGCCTCCTGCGGACGGAACAGCTCCAGCACCTCACGCCCGCGCAGACTCCCCGGCGTCGTACCCCACTCGCTCGCCATCGCGGGGTTCGCCAGCACGACGGAGCCGTACACGTCGCAGACGGCCACCGGCATCGGAATACGGTCGAAGAGGGCCATGGCCCGGTTCCGCCACACGACGGCGTCTCCCTGCCGCAGATTCATCCCGGCCTCCGCCTCTCGCTCCGCCGCGCAACCCCGCGCCACGGCTTCCTCCTACACAATCATGTAGCGCGGTGGCACGAGTCAGCAGCCCTCGGCGGCAACCCTGGAACGCAGTACGCCCGTAGTCCCGTACCGCGAAAGGCAGTTGTCGCGCCATGCCCCCCACCGCGCCGCACCCGAAGCCCGCCGAGTCCACCACGGCCGACCAGGCGCCCGACCGGACGCCAGACGCCCCCCACGGCGTCCCCGTCGTCGACATCTCCGCCACGGGACCCGGAAGCACCCCCGTCCAGCAGGTCATGGACCTGATGCGGGAGCACGGATCCGTGCTCGTGCGCAGGCTGCACGGGCGGGACACCCTGTTCGTCGCCGATCTGGACCTGGTGGCGGACCTCTCCGACGAGAGCCGGTTCGCCAAGGCGGTCGGGCCCGCGCTGGAGAACGTGCGGGAGTTCGCCGCCGACGGACTCTTCACCGCGTACAACGACGAGCCGAACTGGGCGAAGGCGCACGACATCCTGATGCCGGCGTTCGCGCTGGGCTCGATGCGCACGTACCACCCGGTGATGCTGCGGGTGGCCCGCAGGCTGATCGAGTCCTGGGACCGGGCGAGCGAGGCCGGGCGGGCGGTGAACGTACCGGACGACATGACCCGGATGACCCTCGACACGATCGGGCTCGCCGGCTTCGGCTACGACTTCGGTTCGTTCGAGCGCGCCGACCCCCACCCCTTCGTCGAGGCCATGGTCCGCTGTCTGGAGTGGAGCATGGAGCGCCTGAGCCGCGCCCCTGGCGCCGATCACACGGCCGCGGACGCCGCCTTCCGGGCGGACGCCGCCTATCTCGCCGGGGTCGTCGACGACGTCATCACCGCCCGCGTGGAATCGGGCGAGACCACCACCGACGACCTGCTCGGCCTCATGCTCACCGCCGCGCACCCCACCGACGGCACCACCCTCGACACCGCCAACATCCGCAACCAGGTCATCACCTTCCTCATCGCCGGCCACGAGACGACCTCCGGCGCGATGTCGTTCGCGCTGTACTACCTGGCCAAGCACCCGGCCGTCCTCCAGCTCGTGCGGCGCGAGGTCGACGCCCTGTGGGGCGACCGGGCCGACCCCGAGCCGACCTTCGACGAGGTCGGACGGCTGACCTACACCCGGCAGGTGCTGAACGAGGCGCTGCGGCTGTGGCCGACGGCCGCCGCGTTCAGCCGGTACGCCCGCGAGGACACCCTGCTCGGCGGCCGGGTCCCGCTGCGCGCCGGAAAGGCGGTGACCGTGCTCGGCCCGATGCTGCACCGGCAGCCCGTCTGGGGCGACAACCCCGAACTGTTCGACCCCACCCGTTTCACCGCCGAGGCGGAGGAGGCCCGCTCCCCGCACGCGTTCAAGCCCTTCGGCACCGGTGAACGCGCCTGCATCGGGCGGCAGTTCGCCCTGCACGAGGCGACGATGCTGCTCGCGATGCTCGTCCACCGCTACCGGCCGCACGACCACGCCGACTACGCCCTCACGGTCAAGGAGACCCTCACCCTCAAGCCCGAGGGCTTCACCCTGACGCTCACCCCGCGCACCCCCGCCGACCGCACGCACCCCCCGCTGCCCGGCGCCGGGCACACCGACACCGCCACGCGGGCCGACGAGACCGCCGCTCTCCCCGCCCGCGTCCGCCCCGGCACCCGCGCCCTCTTCCTGCACGGCAGCAACTACGGCACCTGCCGCGACTTCGCCGCCCAACTCGCCGACGAAGCAGCCGAGTTGGGCGCGGAGGCGGAGGTCGCGCCCCTCGACGCGTACGCCGATGGGCTGCCCGCCGACGGCCCCGTCGTCATCACCGCCGCCTCCTACAACGGCCGCCCCACCGACGACGCCACCGCCTTCGCCGCCTGGCTCGACACCGACGAGGCGGCCTTCACCGGCAGCTACGCCGTCCTCGGCGTCGGCGACCGCAACTGGGCCGCCACCTACCAGCACGTCCCGACCCGCTTCGACGAACGCCTCGCCGCACTCGGCGGCACCCGCCTGCTGGACCGCGCCGCCGCCGACGCCTCCGGCGACCTCACCGGCACCGTCCGCGCCTTCACGGCCGCTCTGCGCACCGCGCTGCTGACGGAGTACGGCGACCCGGACGCCACCGCCGCCACCGGCGAGCCCACCTCCGCCCACGAGGTCCGCACCCTCACCGGCGGCCCGCTGCACGCCGCCGCCGAGCGGCACGGGCTGACCCCGATGACCGTCACCGAGGCGTACGACCTCACCGCCCCCGGCCACCCGCGCACCAAGCGCTTCGTACGGCTCGCCCTGCCCGAGGGGGCCGCCTACCGCACCGGCGACCATCTGACCGTCCTGCCCGTCAACGACCCGGCGCTCGTCCGGCGGGCCGTCACCGCGCTGGGCCTCGACCCGGACGAGATCCTCGACATCCGCTCCCGGCGCCGCGACGGCATCCCGGTCGACCGACCGGTGACGGTCCATCAACTCCTGTCCCACCACGTGGAGTTGCAGAACCGGCCGACGGCCGAGCAGCTGTCCGCGCTGGCCGCCGCCAACCCCTGCCCGCCCGAGCGCGCCGCCCTCGCCGCGAGCGCCGCCTCCGGCGACGACCACCGCACCCTGGTCGAGGTGATCGAGGCCAACCCGGCCCTGCGCGGAGCCCTGACCTGGCCGGCCCTCCTCGACCTGCTCACCCCGCTCCGGCCCCGCCACTACTCGATCTCGTCCTCCCCGGCCACCGACCCGGCCCACGCCGACCTGATGGTCTCCCTGCTCCAGGCCCCGGCCCGCTCCGGCGCCGGTGTCCACACGGGCGTCGGCTCCGGCTACCTGAACACCGTCAAGCCCGGCGACACCGTCCTCGCCCGGATCCAGCCGTGCCGCGAGGCCTTCCGGATCGGACACGACGACCCGGCACCGGTCATCATGGTCTCCGCAGGCACGGGCCTCGCCCCGTTCCGCGGCGCCGTCGCGGACCGGGTCGCACGGGCCGCCTCGGGCGCCGAACTCGCCCCCGCCGTCTGCTACTTCGGCTGCGACGCGCCCGACGCGGACTTCCTGCACGCCGACGAGCTGCGCGCCGCCGAGACCGCCGGAGCCGTCTCGCTCCGCCCCGCCTTCAGCGCGGCCCCGGTCGACGGCGCCGCCTTCGTCCAGCACCGGATCGCCGCCGATGCCGACGAGGTGGGTGCCCTGCTGGACGCCGGAGCCCGGGTCTACGTCTGCGGCGACGGCTCCCGCATGGCACCCGGCGTCCGCGAGGCCTTCCGTACGATCCACGCCGCCCGGCACCCCGGCGCCGACTCCGGGCGCTGGCTGGACGACCTGATCGCCTCGGGCCGCTATGTGGAGGACGTCTACGCGGCGGGCTGAGCGCGATGGCCTGATCTTCCCCTCCCGGGCCGATCAGGCCTGCGGCCGTGCGGGCCCACCTGGCAGAGTGGGCCCGCACGGCCGCGTACGGCGGGACGAGGGCGGGACGAGGGGGACCGGAGTGGACGACGAGGAGCGGGCACGGCTCGTCCTGGCGGCGGCGGGGTTGCCGCCCGAGAGCCTCGCCGAGCGGCTGCCGCTCGCCGGCGGCACGTACAACACCGTCGAGGAGCTGCGCCTCACCGACGGCACCCGGCTGATCCTCAAGATCCCCCCGCCGCCCACCACCCCGGGCATGACCCATGAGAGCGAACTCCTCGGCGGCGAGGCCGCGTTCTGTCATGGCGCCGGGAGCGTCGGCGTCCCCGCGCCCCAGGTGGCGGGAGTCGCCCTCGACGAGAGCGCGCCGGCCGGCCGGCACATCCTGCTCACCCACTGCCCGGGAGGCGGATGGGAAGGGCTGGAGGCCGGACAAGAGGCTTCCCTGCGGCGGGAGTTGGGCGGTCTGGTGGCCCGGCTCCACCGGGTGACCGGCCCCGGCTTCGGCTACCCGTCCGGTGTCTTCGGCCCGCTCACCCCCGACTGGCGTACGGCCTTCGCCGCGCTCTACGACGGCGTCCTCGACGACGCCCGCCGCTTCCGGGCCTGGCTGCCCCTGCCCGTGGAGGAGGTGGCCCGCACGGCCCGGCTCGCGTACGACGCCCTCGACGAGGTGACCGTGCCGCGACTGGTCCACTTCGATCTGTGGCAGGGCAACATCCTCGTCGAGCGCGGGGAGTCGCCGCGCGTCGGTGGTCTCATCGACGGCGAGCGCATGTTCTGGGGCGACCCGGTCGCGGACCTCGTCTCCCTGGCGTTGCTCGGCGACATCCGGCGGGACGCCGACTTCCTGAGGGGCTATCAGGAGGCGGGCGGGGAGATCGAGTTCACGCCTTCGGTCCGCCGCCGCTATGCCCTCTACCGCAGTTACCTCTACCTGATCATGCTGATCGAGGTGGTGCCCCGCGCGATGGACGACGGGCACGTCGAGTGGCGGCGCAAGGAGGTGGCGCCCCAGCTGACGGCGGCCCTGGAGGAGCTGCGGGACCTCTCCTGACACACGGGCCACCCGGTTCACGGAACTCCTGGTTTGAGTCGATCGGCCCGAGGTACCCGCGCCCGGTGCACGACAGGAAGGAGCACGCCGTGACCGATCACCGGCTGGAGGGTCCCGGCGAGCACCCGGACCCCGTACCGAGGGATCTGCCCGACCAGCAGGCCAACGAGGGCGAGGACCCCTGGGAGGTGGCCCCGACGCGCGCCACCCACGGCGAGCGGGACCAGGACGACGAGACCGACGAGGACAGGGCCGGCGAGGCCACCGACGTGCCCGACACGGACGAGGCCGGCACCGGCAGGCAGGGCGCCCCGCAGTCGGCCGCCGTGAACCCGGAGCAGCCCGTCCCCGACGAGCCGTCCGGCTGACCCCGGCCCCGCCGAACCCTTCGCCACTGGGCGAATCCAAGACTCGGCGCCTCCCCGGTGGGACCCGGGGAGGCGCCGTCATGTCCGGCGGGAGGCGCCCGGCGCACCCGGCGTCGGCGCCTCAGCCCACCTTCGGCCCCCGCAGCGGCTCCGTCTCCTCCCCGGCGCCCTGCCGCAGCCCCTCCAGGAACTCCTCCAGCACCTCCACCGCCGTCCGCTCGGGCCGCCAGTGCAGTTCGTCGCGGGCCTTGGAGCAGTCCATCAGCGGCAGCCGCAGCACGGCGTCGAAGAGGTGCGGTGAGGCGGGCAGCAGCCTGAGGTTCCAGGCCGCGGCGACCGCCGAGCGGGCCGCGGCCCGGGGCAGCCGCACCGGCCGGGAACCGAGCACCTCGCCGAGCAGCGCGGCGTCCACGGGGGACTCCGCCGCGAGGTTGAAGGCGCCGCGGACATCGGAGCGCAGCGCCAGCCGGTAGGCGCGGTCGGCGTCGTCGGTGTGCAGGGTCTGCACCTTCAGGCCGGGGATGTCGGGCAGGAACGGCAGCAGTTCGGGCCGGGCCAGCTGGCCCGGCAGGAAACGCCCGCCGAAGATCCGGCGCTGTTCGCTCGCCGACTCCCGCTTGAACAGGAACGCGGGCCGCATCCGCACCACCCGCACCCCGGGGTGCTCGTACTCGAAGGAGTCCAGGGCACGTTCCAGATAGGCCTTCTCCCGGCAGTACGCGGCGTCCGGCCAGCCGTGCGTGGGCCAGGACTCGTCGACCGCGCGGCCCTTCGGCCCCGGCGAGTAGGCGCCGACCGACGAGGCGTGCACCAGTGTCGGCACCTTGGCCGCCGCCACCGCCTCGAAGACCCGGATGCTGCCCAGCACATTGGTCCGCCAGGTCGTGGCCGGGTCGTGCGTCGGCTGGAACGCCCACGCGAGATGGACGACCGCGTCCGCGCCCTCGAACTCCGCGACCAGATCGGATTTCTCCGACCCCACGTCCACGGCCGACCATTCCGTCCTGTTGGGCGCCCACTCCGGGACGCGACGGGCCAGCCCCCGGATTAGGCCGACCTCCGCGTCCTCGGCGAGCAGCCGTACCAGACTGGTCCCCACATTGCCGGTGGCGCCGGTGACCACGATCTTTCCGCCGGATTCTCCGTTCACCGCTGACCCCTCTCGCGCTTCGGCTCGTCCAGGGCCGCCCACGCCCCACGACTCGTTCGGGCGGCCCACGGGTACCCGGCCCCCGGGAATGCACGCGGCCACCGCCGGACCCGACGCCGCGCGGCTCGGGCCTGGCCGATTCCCACAGGGTCCGGCCGCCTCCACGAGATGATCAGCGCATGACCGAGATCATCCTGATGTCC
The DNA here is from genome assembly GCF_055657445.1 of Streptomyces sp. NPDC107538. NCBI lineage: Bacteria > Bacillati > Actinomycetota > Actinomycetes > Kitasatosporales > Streptomycetaceae > Streptomyces > Streptomyces sp. NPDC107538. The sequence continues at coordinate 131,721 of NZ_JBVKAY010000007.1, forward strand.
GATCCGAAGGTGGCGGCGGTGCCCGTCCACGACTCCGACGAGCCGCTCGTCGACGTACGCCGGGCCGGCTCCCTGCTGGTCGACGCGCGCAAGGCCGACACCACGGGCGCCTACGCCCATCTGCGCGCGGGCGTGCTGGAGCGGCTGGTCAAGGCGCAGTCACTGCTGCCGGACGGGCTGCGGCTGCTGTTCGTCGAGGGCTACCGGCCGCCGTCACTGCAGCGCCGGTACTTCGAGCGGTACGCGGCCGAGCAGCGCGCCCTGCACCCCGACTGGTCCGCCGACCGCATCCGGGCGGCGGCCAGCCGCTATGTCTCCCCGCCCGAGATAGCCCCGCACTCCGCGGGCGCCGCCGTGGACCTGACCCTGGCGGACGCGGAAGGCCGCGAACTCGACTTCGGTACGCGGATCAACGCCAGCCCCGAGGAGAGCGACGGCGCCTGCTACACGGGGGCGGACGGTATCTCCGCCGAGGCCCGCGCCCACCGGGAGACGCTCGGCGCCGCGCTCACCGCGGCCGGCCTGGTCAACTACCCCACCGAGTGGTGGCACTGGTCGTACGGCGATCGCTACTGGGCCCTGACGACGGGCGCGCCGGCGGCGCTGTACGGACCGCGGGAGCTGGGCACCTGAACGCCTCGGGCATCGGCGCCTGAACGCCTCGGGCAAAGGAGAAGCCCCGACCGGGACGGGGGAATCACGGTCGGGGCGGTCTGTGTGTGGGTGCGGATGGCGGTCGCCTCTCGGCGAAAGGCTCCACAGGGCTTCAGCCGAACGATCGTCCCTGTGGGCAAAAGGTGAGGCCCGGGGACACTGTCCCATCCACACCCACGGTTGGTTCAACGGGAAAGTACCAGGGGGTGTTCCTTCCGTATCCGGACAATGCCGGTGATCTGCGTCACGTCCCCAGAGGCCGCCCACAGCGGCCGTCATCAGGTCATTCCTCCCGGCCGAGCGGACTCTCCTCCAGCGCGGCCAGCAGATGGGCCGGATTCCGGAACACCGCCTCGGCGCCGGCCGCCTCCAGCTCCGCCCGCGGAATGCCGCCGCAGAGCACCGCCACACAGCGCACCCCGGCGCGGGCGCCCGCCCGCATGTCCCAGACGGTGTCCCCGACGAACACGGAACTCCCGGCCTCCGCCCCCGCGAGCTCCAGTGCCTGCTCGACCGGGTCCGGCGCCGGTTTTCCCTCGGCCACGTCGTCGGCGCTCGCCGTCGCCGTGATCGCGTCGTCGGCCCCGATCGCCCGCCGCAACGCGGCCAGTTCGGCCCCGCCCGCCGAGGTCGCCAGCACCACGTTCCACCCCTGCCCGTCGAGCCGCCGCAACAGCCGCCCCGCGTCCGGGAACGCGGGCAGCCGCTCGAAGTACGCCCCGTACAACGCCTTGTGCGCCGCGCTCAACGCGTCCTGCTCCTCGGTACCTCGCTCCTCACCCAGCAGATGCGTGACGAGACTCCCCGACGGCAGCCCCACCGCCCGATGCACGTCATGCATGGCCACCTCGTGCCCACCCTGCCGAAACGCCTCCCACCAGGCGACGACATGCAGATGGTTGGTGTCGACAAGGGTCCCGTCGACATCGAACACAGCAGCCTTTCCCATGGCTCACCTTTCCTGGAAACGATCACATCCGCGCCCCACAGGGGCGCGGGGAACTGCGCGACCAGCCACAACACACCCGCACCCGCCAAAACACCACAACCCCCCGAGCTCCTAGGCACTCAACACCCCCTCCGGCACCTCCCGATCACGCGCCCACCCCAACACCTCCTCCACCCCCCACGTCGTCACCACCCTCTCCGCCGGCACCCCGCACTCCTCCGCCCGCGCACACCCGTGCACCTGCCACGTCAACTGCCCCGGCGCATGCGCGTCCGTGTCGATCGAGAACAGCACCCCCGCCTCCACCGCGTCCCGCACCAGCCGCCGGGGCGGATCCAGCCGCTCCGGCCGGGAGTTGATCTCCACCGCCGTCCCCGTCTCCGCACAGGCCGAGAACACCGCCTCCGCGTCGAACTCCGACTCGGGCCGCCCCCGCCCGGTCACCAGCCGCCCCGTGCAGTGCCCGAGCACATCGGAGTGCGGGTCGCGTACCGCGGCCACCATCCGCCGGGTCATCGCGCGCGCGTCCATCCGCAGCTTGGAGTGCACGGACACCACCACCACATCCAGCCGCTCCAGCAGCTCGGGCTCCTGGTCGAGCGAACCGTCGTCGAGGATGTCGCACTCGATGCCGGTGAGCAGCCGGAACGGCGCCCACGTCTCGTTGAGCGCGGCCACCACGTCGAGCTGCTCCCGCAGCCGCTCCGGGGACAGGCCCCGGGCGACGGTCAGCCGGGGCGAGTGGTCGGTGAGCACCGTCCACTCGTGGCCGAGCCGTGCGGCGGTCCGGCCCATCTCCTCGATCGGGCTGCCGCCGTCCGACCAGTCCGAGTGCACATGGCAGTCGCCCCGGATCAGTTCCCTCAGCGCCGCGCCCGCGCCCCCGTCCGTGAGCGGGGCCGCCTCGGCCTCCCGCTCCAGCTTCCGCAGATAGCCGGGCACCTCCCCGGCCAGCGCCTCACGCGCCACCTGCGCCGTCTTCGGCCCGACGCCCTTCAGGGACTCCAGGGAGCCCGTGGCCGCCCGCTCCGCCACCTCGCCCGCCGACAGCGCCCCGAGCACGGCCGAGGCCGTACGGAACGCCCGTACGCGATAGGTGGGGGCCCCGTCCCGCTCCAGCAGGAACGCGATCCGGTCCAGGGCCTCGACGGGATCCATGACACCTCCGGGCTCCGGTCCGCGGTTTCCGGGCTACCGCTTCCAGCGTCGCCCAGCCCCCGGGTACCCGCACGGCGGCGTTACGATCACGGGCGCCCGGACGCGTCCGGCCCCACCCCACCCGGTCACCGACGCCGGAACCGCTCTACGCTCTAGACATGACCGAAAGCGCGAGCCCCTACATTTCCCACCCCCGGGTCCTGGTGCTCGGTGTGCAGCCCGGTACACCGCCGTTCCGGATCGTGCAGATCGACGGCCAGGTGGTCGGCGAGGCGAAGACGTTGACGGATGTGCTGCGGGCCGCGGCGGCCTACGGGGTCGCCGTCCACGACCTCGACGACCCCGACCAGGTCCGCTGGGTGGGCGGCGACAAATTCACTTGGAAGCTGCACTAGCTCCCTTACGGCGGCGCACCCGCAGGCGCTGGATCCAGGCGCCGCGCGGCGCCTTCGCCTTGGCCGGTGCCTTCCGGCCGGATGCCTTGGGTCCGGGTGCCTTCGGGCTGGGCCCCTTGCGGCCGGCCGGTGCGGCCTTCGGCTCGCGCGGGGGCCGTGCGTGGACCGCCCGGCCGAGGCGCCGGCCCAGCAGCAGATAGCCCAGCAGCGCCCCCGCCGTGTTCAGGATGACGTCATCGATGTCGAACGCGCGTCCGGTGACGAGTGCGCCCTGGACCAGCTCCACCAGCAGCATCATCAGCGCGGTCAGCGCGGGCACCCGCAGCAGACCGCGTGCGCCGGGTGCCAGTACCGGCAGCAGGAGGCCGAACGGCACGCCCAGCAGGATGTTGCCGCCGACCTGTTTGAGCGCGTCGCGCGGGTCGGGATGGTGCCAGTACAGCTCCAGGGAGCTGCCGGGCCGCAGGTTGCTGTGGGTGAGCGCCTCCGACGCCGGGGACGGCTGGAGGGTGAGCCCGGCCAGCACCGCGCCGAAGGCCACCATGGCCAGGAAGGCCACCGTCATCGCCAGCAGCCGCAGGGGCAGCGGGAGCGGTCGTCGTTCGCCCGGAGCCGCCGGGGAACGGCGGCCGGAGGTCGTGGTACGGGAACGTGACGTGGTGCCGGCCATGCGACCCTCCCGAATTCAACTTCCTTCTGTACCAAGGCTGTTACCCCCGAAGCGGCCCCCGATTCCCGCCCGGAGGGGAAGTGGCCGACCGGGCGCCGCCAGGTTTTGACCCGCCCCCTCGGGGCACTCCGGGTGGGGAGTGACAGGGACCCGCTCCCGTTCGAGGGGTGGCCGCCACGGCACCCGGGAGCGGCGGGGCGTGGGAGAGCGCGCACGGCGCGCTCTCCCCGAACCCGGAAGGTCAGGACCCTCAGGACCGACCTTCAGGACCCGTACGTCACCTTCACCTCCTCGAAGCCGAGGGACTGCAGGAGCCCTTCGAGCATGTCGGTGGTGTTGGCCTCGGCGCGGTCCGTGAGCTTGCTGTCCTTCGCGGCGTCGCCGATGTGCTTGACGGCGAGCCGCTGCACCGCCTGCTCGCCGTTGGGGTTGTCGGAGAACAGGTCGCCCAGCCGGTCGAGCAGCCCGCGCTGCTTGGAGACGGCGTAGGAGTGCTCGGTGTCGAGGGCCGGCTTGCCGAGCTGGGCGTGGGGGAGGTTGATGGTGGCCGACGTACGGTCCTCGTCGACCTTCACGTCGTTCTCGCCGACCTTGCCGAGGTCGACATAGGCGTCGACGGTGCCCGCGCCCACGTACAGGGTGCGGGTGCCGCGGAGCGCGTCCGGCAGGTACTTGGCGTCCTTCTCCAGATCGACGACCACCTGGAAGTTGCCCGAGGCGGCGTCGTAACGGCTCATGTCCTGGATGGACTTCAGCAGTGTCGGTCCCGAGCGGTCGTGCTCCTCGGTGCCGAACACGTCGTCCAGCCCCCCGAAGACCAGCATCCGCAGGGCGGCCAGCAGCACCACGATGAGGATGACCACGGCGGCGAGCAGCTTGGCCCAGCCGGGCACCCGCGTGCGCTTGATGGACGTCGTCATGTCGACGGCCCTCCTTCCTCCTTCAACGAATGCCCTCAAAGGCCGTGGAGGAACGCGGAGTTGGCGATTGCCGTCAAGCTGTTGCCGCTGATGCGGGCCGCCGGTCTCCCTCGGCGGCCCGGGGTCATAACGTGCCGGAGGCGGCCTCGGGACGCTCCAGCGCCTTGTCCGGCTGCTCCAGGGCCGCGTCCAGGGACGGGGCGGGCGGCAGCAGACGGGCCAGGCCGGTGACCTTCAGGACGCGCAGGGTGAGCGGGTGGGTGCAGACCAGCCGCAGGTCGCCGTCGCGGTCGAGCACCCGCTGCCGGGCCCGGTAGAGCAGCCTGAGACCCGAGCAGTCGAAGAACTCGACGTGCCGCAGGTCGATCACGATCCGGGCACCGGGACGGCCGGTCTCCGCGTCGAGGTGCGGAATGATCTCCACGGCCGCCGCGATGTCGATCTCCCCGTGCAGTTCGAGCACGGTGCGGCCGCGGTCCGTGCGCACGCGCAGGTACCCGGTCGTGGGCGGAGTGGGGTCGCTCGACACGACGGCATCGCCTCCAACCGGACTCTGTGAGGGCAAGGCGTCGGACAAAACCCTTCCCCGCCCTGCAAGTTACCCTCGTCAGGGTGAATTTCAGCATGTTCGATTGACATATGTCTTCGATTTCTCCGCCAATCCGTGCGGAGTTTTGCGCAGCGCCCCCGCGGCGCCCCCTACGACAGCGCGTGCCACGCCTTCGACAGCGCCTGCCGGAACTGGTCGGCCTGGTGCGCGGTGAGACCGCTGATCAGGCGTTCCTCCAGGTCACGCATGGGTTCGGCGTAGCGGGCGAGCAGCTCGCGCCCCTCGTCGGTGAGCAGGATCAGCAGCTCGCGCCGGTTGCGCGGGTTGCGCTCCCGGCGCACGAGCCCGCGGTTCTCCAGACTGCGTACGAGATCCGCGACGGACTGGGCCGTGACGAACGAGTCGCGGGCGAGCTGGGCGGCCGAGAGTCCGTCGTGCCGCTCCAGCACCGTGAGGGACGTGTACTGCAGGGCCGTGATCCCGGCCGGCTTCACCAGCTCGTCCAGCCGCGAGCGGACAACCAGCTCGACCTGCTTGACCATGTAGAGAAGGGAGGGGGGTGCCTTGGTGCCGACCATGGAGTCAGCGTAAGGCATTGACAGGAAACCTGTGTGTAATGAAACTGCGAACCAACAGGAATCCTGTTGGTTGAAGACTTGGTGATCAAGGCATGATCACGGCTGGAACAAGGCTGAGGAGTGGGCAATGACGACCACCTTCGAGAGCGGGCCCGGGCGGCTGTTCATCGGTGGACAGTGGGTCGAGGCGGCCGACGGGGCACGTACCGATGTGATCGACCCGTCCACGGGCCAGGTGGTCACGACGGTCGCGGAGGCGGGTGCCTCCGACGTCGACGCCGCCGTGCGCGCCGCGCGCGAGACGTTCGACAGCGGTACGTGGTCCGGGCTGAGCGGCCGGGAGCGCGGCCGGATCCTGAACCGCGTCGCCCAGCTCATCAGGGAGAACGCCGACGAGATCGCGGCGATCGAGAGCCGTGACGTCGGCAAGCCCATCACGCTGGCGCACGCCGTCGACGTGACGAACGCGGCCAACGACTACGAGTACTACGCCTCCCTCGCCTGGACCCTGGACGGCTCCTCCCGTGACGTCCCGGACAACCGCCTCGCCTACACCAAGCGCGGCCCGATCGGTGTGGTCGGCGCGATCACCCCGTTCAACTTCCCGCTGATCCTGGCCGGTTCGAAGATCGCCCCCGCGCTCGCGGCCGGCAACACGGTCGTGCACAAGCCGGCCGAGGAGACCCCGCTCAGCGCCCTCTACATGGCGGGCCTGCTCAAGGAGGCCGGTGTCCCGGACGGCGTCTACAACGTGGTCACCGGCACGGGCCCGGTCGCGGGCGAGGCGCTGCTGCGCAACCCCGGCGTCGACAAGATCGCCTTCACCGGCTCCACCGCCACCGGCCGGCACGCGGCGAGCGTCGCCGGGGAGGGCCTGAAGCAGGTCACCATGGAGCTGGGCGGCAACGCGGCGCACGTCGTCTTCGAGGACGCCGACATCGAGAAGGCCATCGGCGCCATCATCAAGGGCTTCGTCTTCAACACCGGCCAGTTCTGCATGGGCGGCCCCCGGCTGCTGGTCTCCCGCCCGGTCTACGAGACCGTCCTCGGCATCCTCGCCGACGCGGTGCCCGGCGTCCCCCTCGGCGACCCCCGGCAGCCGGAGACCGTCATCGGCCCGATGGCGGGCGAGCGGCACCTCAAGAAGGTCGAGGAGTACGTCGAGCTGGCCCGCAAGGAGGGCGGCCGGATCGTCTGCGGCGGTGAGCGCTTGGACCTCAACGGCGGCTACTACTACAAGCCCACCGTCATCGCCGACCTCACCAACGACTCCCGGGTCGTCCAGGAGGAGGTCTTCGGGCCGGTCCTCACCGTGCAGCCCTTCGACTCCGAGGACGAGGCCGTCGAACTGGCCAACTCCACGCCGTACGGCCTGGCCTCCGGCATCCAGACCACCAACCTCACCCGCGCCCACCGCGTCGCCGACCGCCTCCAGGCCGGCATCGTCTGGGTCAACGACTGGCCGATGCTCGACCCCGCCGTCCCCTTCGGCGGTGTGAAGGCCTCCGGCTTCGGCCGCGAGTACGGACCCGAGGCCCTGGAGTCCTACACCAAGGTCAAGTCCGTCGTCGTCTCCCTCGACTGACCACCTCCCCGGGATCAAAGGAGTTATGAGCATGTCCACCACCACACGTGCCGCAGTGGTCGAATCCGGGGGCGCGCCCTTCACCCTCTCCGAGGTCGTCCTCGACCAGCCGGGGCCGGGCGAGGCCCTGGTCCGGATGGTCGCCGCCGGGCTCTGCCACACCGACCTCGGGGTCGCGAGCGGCGGGCTGCCCTTCCCGCTGCCCGGCGTCCTGGGCCACGAGGGCGCCGGAGTCGTCGAGGCCGTCGGCCCCGGCGTCACCTCCGTCGTGCCCGGCGACCATGTCGTCCTGTCCTTCACCTCCTGCGGCGGCTGTCAGAACTGCCGCGACGGGCACCCGGCGTACTGCGCCACCTGGCTCCCGCTGAACCTGCTCGGCGGCCGGCGCGCCGACGGCACCAGCACCATCAGCCGCGACGGCCAGGACCTCGGCGGCCACTTCTTCGGCCAGTCCTCCTTCGCCGAGCGCGCCCTCGTCGACGAGCGCGGCCTCGTCAAGGTCGACCCGGACGTACCGCTCGACTCCATCGCCCCGCTCGGCTGCGGTGTCCAGACCGGCGTCGGCGCCGTCTGGAACGTGCTGGAGCCCCGCGCGGGCTCCACGGTCGTCGTCCTCGGCGCCGGAGCGGTGGGCCTGTCCGCCGTGATGGCGGCGGCCCTCACCCCCGCGACCACGGTCATCGCCGTCGACAAGGTCGCCGAGCGCCTGGAGCTGGCGAAGGAACTGGGCGCCACGCACACGGTGAACGGCGGCGAGGTCGCCGACCTCACCGAGGCGATCATGGAGATCACCGGCGGCCGGGGCGCCGACGGCATCGTGGAGACCACCGGCAGCGTCTTCGTGCTCCGCAAGGGCGTCGACGCCCTCGCCGCGCGCGGCACCCTCGTCATCGTGGGTGCCCCGCCGTTCGGCACCGAGGTCTCCCTCGACGTCAACGGCATGCTCGGCGGCAAGCGCGTCGTCGGCCTCACCCTCGGCGACAACGAGATCCAGACCGCCATCCCGGTCCTCGTCCAGCTCGTCAAGGAGGGCAAGCTGCCGCTCGACCGGCTGATCAGCCGCTACGCGTTCGAGGACATCGGCCAGGCGGTCGCCGACATGAGCGGCGGAAAGGCCATCAAGCCCGTCCTGACGTTCTGACAAGCCATCTCCCTCCGGGTCACGTCACTCCCCACGTGACCTCGGCTCTGTGGGTGACCTGCTGTGCAGGTCACCCACAGGGCTGTCGAACGTCCTGCGCCCTTCCCGCGTCGAAGGAAGGACACGGAGTACGGGAACGAACAACGGGGGTGCGGATGCGCAGGGGACTCGCGGCGACAGCGATCCTGACGGCCGTCGCGGCGGTGGGCTGCGGGACCGGGAGCGGGAGCGGCGGCCTCGTGGTGACCGGGACGGCACCGGCGACACCGTACGACGGACCGCTGTACGTGCCGCACCGGGAGGTCGACGAGGACGGCGTCGAGGCGATCAGGACCGAGTCCGGCGCGGCCGGCCGGGCGCTGGAGTGCGACGGCGAGATCTACGACGGCGGCGGCGGACCGGGCGGCTGGGGCGAGAACGACGGCGGTGACACCCCCGAGGAGGGCCTGGAGGCGTACTTCGACATCGAGGTGCCCGACGTCCCCAGGGACGGCTACCGCCTGGAGCGCGAGGAGAAGGACCGCGCCCTCTTCTCCTACGACGTCGACGGCCGGACCAAGGTCGCCGTGATCGTGGCCAAGGACCGGAAGAACAGCCCCGGCTGGGGGCCGGAGACCACCGCCTCCTGCGACCCGGCCGAACTGCCGGCGAGCTTCACCGACGGCAAGTGGTACGAGATCTGGACCGACCGGAACGGCCAGCGGGTGCCGATCACCGAGGTGCACACCTCCGCCGGCGCGGAACACTGCGACTGGCAGAAGGCCCACTTCCTGTCGACGGGCGCCGACGCGGACGGAAACGGCCGGCTCTACGGCCGCGACCCCGACGGCGTCCTGCCGGAGGGGATGCTGACCTCCGCCTACGACGGCGACGTCCCCATGCCCGTGCACGCGCGCGACACCGGATACCGCCACGGGGACCGGGCGCTGTGGCTGATCGACGGCGACCCGTCGAAGGCGTACGTCCGCACCCCCGACGGGGTCGAGGTCTGGCCGGAGGTGGCGGACGGCATGGGCTGCGCCTGACCCGCGGGCCGCTCAGCGACTGCGGTGCAGCGCCACCAGCAGTTGCCACGCCTGGTCGGCGATCTCCTGCGGGGTGCCGTCGAGGAGACCGTGCAGCCAGTCGGCGAGGACCCCCGCGAAGGTGGCCGCCACGGCGGAGGCCACCAGCGGGGCGTCCGCGGCCCCCGCCAGTTCGCGTTCCCGGAGGCTGTAGGCGCGCAGATCCCGGTGCAGGACCCGGCCGAGCGGTCCGCCGCCACCGGGCGCCAGCAGCGCGCGGTACAGGGCCGCGTGCGGGGCGAGCCCGGCGAAGAACTCCGGCAGCGCCGCCGGGGCCCGCACCGGGTCGGGGCGCCCGCGCCAGGCGTGCAGTGCCTCCACGGCGTCCCGTACGACATCGGCGCAGGCGTCGACGGCCAGCGCCTCCAGGTCCGGGTAGTGCACATAGAACGTGGCCCGGCCGACCCCCGCCCGGCGGACCAGCGCGGCCACGCTGACCTCGTGCAGGGGGTGCCGGGCGCACTCCTCCAGCAGGGCTTCGCGCAGCCGGGCCCGGGTACGGGCCGCCCGGGGGTCCTCGGCGGCCCGGTGGTCCTCCGGGGTCATCCGGCGACGAGGACGGCGGCCAGGGCGAGTGCGCCGGGCAGCGCCTGGGCGACCAGGATGCGGCGGTTGGCGGTGGCGGCGCCGTACACGCCCGCGACGATCACACAGGCCAGGAAGAAGATCTGGACCCGGTAGCCGGTCGGGTCGCCCGCGACCAGGCCCCACACCAGACCGGCGGCGAGGAAGCCGTTGTAGAGCCCCTGGTTGGCGGCGAGCGAGGCCGTCCGCTTCGCCATCTCCGCGTCCAGCCCGTGGAAGGACATCCCCGGCTTCTTCTGCCACAGGAACATCTCCATCACCAGGATGTACGCGTGCAGCAGGGCCACCAGCGCGACCAGCACGTTCGCCAGGATCTCCATGGTCAACAGACTCCGTCACTCACTCGATGTCGTCTCGATGTCGTCATGCGACACCTCGTCCATTTCTTGGACAGGTGTCTACTATAGCTGGACGACTGTCCAGGAAGTCCAGCCGGGATGGTCGTCGTGGGTCGTCTCCGACGGGTTGTCAGTGCCTGCCGCTAGGTTCCGATCCATGAGTGAGCAAGAGGTGATCGTGCGGCGGGCCCGCGCCGAGGACGTGCCGGGGATCGTCGTCTCCAGCTCCCTGCTGTTCGCCGAGGACGGCGGGGAGCGGGACCCGAGCCTGAACGTGGACTGGCCGCGTGTGCATGGCGCCGAGGCCTTCACGGCCGCCCTTCAGGACCCCGGACGGCTGCTGCTGGCCGCGCTGCACGGTGGTGAGGTGGTGGGGCATCTGTCGGGCTCGTTGTCCCGTCCCTCCGCGATGCGCCCCGTGGGGTCGGCCACCCTGATGGCGCTCTATGTCCGGCCCGAGCACCGGCGCGCCCGGGTGGGGGCCCGGCTGGTGGACGCCTTCCTGGGGTGGGCGCGGGGGCACGGCGCGGCGCACGCGGAGGTGACCGCCTCGGCGGGCAACGCGGACGGCATCCGGTTCTACGAGCGGGAGGAGTTCCGCCCCCAGGCGCTCACGCTGCGGCTGAACCTGTGACCGGCGGGTACCCGGGGAGCGTATGGGCGGCGGCGGAACCGTCCCCCGCGCCCGGTATCCCGTACGGAGGAGACATGGCACTGGTACAGGCGGGCCTCGTGGTGCTGGACTGCGCCGAGCCGGAGAAACTCGCGGTGTTCTACAAGGAGTTGCTCGACGCGCAGGAGACGGACGCGACCGCCAACCGCGTCGAGATCGAGGGTGCGTGCGGCGCCCGGCTGGCGTTCCGCCGGGACGTCAACGCCACCCCGCCCAGCTGGCCGCGCCCCGAGAACTCCCTCCAGGCCCATCTGGACTTCTACGTCGAGGACCTGGACGAGGCCGAGCGCCGGATCGTCTCGCTCGGCGGGCGCCCGGTCGACACCAAGGAGCCGAGCGGACCGTTCGAGGAGCGCGGCTACTCCGACCCGGCCGGCCACTCCTTCACCCTGCGCCGCGAACACTCCACGGCCCCCAAGCAGGGTTAGGGCCCTTCGGCGAGGGGCTGTCGGGGCCGACCCCGACAGCCCCTCGAACGGTCAGTTCCGGCCGCCCTTCTCCGAGGTCGGCCAGGTTCCGGTGGACCGCTCGATGGCCTTCGCGCCCGTGCGGTCCACCGCGCTGCGCACGACCGCGAAGATCGCGCCCTGGACGGCCGCCGCGAGCAGCACCTCGCCCCAGCCGCGGTCCCGGTCCAGTGCGTCGGGTGCGTCGTCCTCGTGCCGGATCAGCTTCCAGGTCTTACGGAACGCGGCCGTCGCCACCGCACCGCTGACCCAGCCGAGGGCGAAGCCGACAGGCTTGTAGGCGAGGGGGAGCTTCTGCTTCTTCATGGACATGGGGTCCTCCTCCTTCTTGTCACGCTTCATGTCACGGTGTCGTCCGGTCGGGACGACCCTGGGGGGCCACGGCCTCCCCGGCGGGCACCGGCCCCGGCGGTGTGCCGTCGCCGAACGGGCTGCCGCCCAGGTCCTCCCGGCCGTGGGGGTCGAGCCAGCCCGCCAGATCGGGCCCGAGGGGCACGACGGCGGTCGGGTTGATGCCCGTGTGCACCTGGTAGTAGTGCCGTTTGATGTGGTCGAAGTCGACGGTGTCCCCGAATCCGGGGGTCTGGAACAGATCACGGGCGTACGCCCACAGCACCGGGTCCTCGGCCAGCTTCCAGCGGTTGCACTTGAAGTGGCCGTGGTAGACGGCGTCGAAACGCACCAGCGTGGTGAAGAGCCGGATGTCCGCCTCCGTCACCGTCTCCCCGACGAGATAGCGCTGCCGCGCCAGCCGCTCCGACAACGCCTCCAGCCGCCGGAACACCCCGGCGCAGGCCTCCTCGTACTCCTCCTGCCCGGTGGCGAAGCCCGCCCGGTACACCCCGTTGTTGACGTCCTCGTAGACCTCGGCCATGACGGTGTCGATCTCGTCGCGCAGGGCCTCGGGGTAGAGGTCGGGCGCGCCCGCGCGGTGCAGGTCCGTCCACTGCGTGGCCAGGTCGAGGGTGAGCCGTTGGTAGTCGTTGGTGACCAGTTCGCCGCTGGGCACGTCGACAACGGCGGGAACGCTGACGCCACCCGGGTAGCCGCTCTCCCGCGCGTCGTAGGCCTCCTTCAGGAAGCGGATGCCGAGCACCGGGTCCCGGCCGTCCGGGTCCAGGGTGAACCGCCAGCTGCGGTCGTCCTGGATCGGGTCGGTCACCGCCATCGGCAGGGCGTCCTCCAGACCCAGCAGCCGCCGGGAGATCACCGCCCGGCTCGCCCAGGGGCAGGCCCGGCTGACCACCAGCCGGTAGCGGCCCGGCTCGACCGGCCACCCGTCGCGGCCGTCGGCGGTGATCCGGTCCGCGAAGTGGCTCTTGGACCGCTTGAACGGTTTCCGCCCGTACGTCTCGTTGCCCTCGCCGACACTCATCCTGCCCGCCTTCCCGGTCCGTCCGGATACGTCTGCCCTGAGGAGGGTTCCCCGATTTCCGCGATGCCCACGGTGTGAGCACGACGGGTCGGGGCAGTCGGCGAACGTGACGAGGACACCAGTGGACACGGAGACGACGGACGAGCGGGGCGGGGCGGTACGGGAAGGGCCGGAGGTCCGACGGACTCAGAAGAAGAGCAAGGCACAGGAGGACCGTAGGACCCGGATCACCGTCCTCGTCGCCCTCGGCGCCAACCTGGTGATCGCCGTCGCCAAGACCGTCGGCGGACTCCTCGCCGGATCGCCCGCTCTCCTCTCGGAGGCCGCCCACTCGGTCGCCGACAGCGTGAACGAGGTCTTCCTCCTCGCCGCGCTGCGCCGCAGCCGCCGCCCCGCCGACGCCCGGCACCCCTTCGGCTACGGCAAGGAACGCTTCTTCTGGGCCCTGCTGGCCGCCGTCGGCATCTTCGTGATGGGCGGCTGCTTCTCCTTCTACCAGGGGATCCACGCCCTGACGAGCGGCGGCGAGGAGTCCTACGACGGCTATGTCGCCGGGATCGCCGTCCTCGGCGTCGCCCTTCTCTCCGAGGGCGCCTCGCTGCTGCGCGCCCTGCACCAGGTGCGGATGCAGGGCGGCGGCGCCGACGGACTGCGGGACCCGGCGCTGCGCACGGTCGTCGCCGAGGACGGCACGGCGGTGCTCGGGGTGACCCTCGCGATCGCCGGGATGGTCCTGCACATGATGACCGGCCAGGTCGTCTGGGAGGCGTCCGCCTCGTTGGCCATCGGTGCGCTGCTCGTGTACGTCGCCTACCGGCTCGGCCGGGACGCCCGCGAACAGCTCATCGGTGTCGCCGCCGAGCCCGAGGCCGGCCGGCGTATCCGCTCGCTGCTGGCGGCACAGCCCGAGATCGACACCGTGGAGGCCCTGCTCACCATGCAGCTGGGCCTGGACTCGCTTCTGGTGGCCGCCCGGGTCGACCTCGTGCCCGGCCTGGACAGCGAGGAGGTCGAGCTGGTCGCCGTCCGGATCAAGGGCACCATCGCCCGCGTCGTCCCGGAGGCCGAGCAGATCTTCCTCGACGTGACGGAGAAGACGGGGCCGGGGGAGCGGGCCGAGGCAGGGGAAAGCCCCGCCGCGACGGGGGAACGCGGCGGGGCCTGAGGCTCGGGTGCCCGGCCCTTCGGGGAACATGCGCGACGGGGCGAAGTTTTTTGTTGTCGGGTGCGGGCCCGGTGGGGGCTGGTCGCGCAGTTCCCCGCGCCCCTGAAAAAGCAGGGGCTGCGCCCCGTGCTTTTTCGGCCCGATAGGGCCGGGGCCCTTCAGGGCCCACGGCCCTTAAGGGGCGCGGGGAACTGCGCGAGAAGCCCCACGCACCCGCACTCGACACCCGACCCGCACCCGACACCGGACCCCCACCCGACCCCGCACGGTCAGCCGGCCACGGGCTCCAGCACGAAGACGGGAATCTCCCGGTCCGTCTTCTCCTGATAGTCCGCGTACGGCGGATACGCGGCGACCGCACGCTCCCACCACTCGGCCTTCTCGTCCCCGGTGACCTCACGCGCGGTCAGGTCCTGCCGCGCGGGTCCGTCCTGCAGCTCCACCCGCGGGTCGGACTTGATGTTGTGGTACCAGACCGGGTGCTTGGGCGCGCCGCCCTGCGAGGCGACGACCGCGTACCGGCCCTCGTGCTCCACCCGCATCAGCGGGGTCTTGCGGATCTTCCCGCTCTTCGCGCCGCGTGTGGTGAGCACGATGACCGGCAGGCCGGTGTCCAGCAGTGTCGTCCCCTGCGTGCCGCCCGAGCTCTCGTACAACTCGACCTGCTCGCGCACCCACTGCGTCGGGCTGGGCACGTACTCGCCTTCAAGTGGCATGGCAACTGTCCCTTGCTGTCGCGTTTCAGACTGTCCCCCGCATTCAACAACGGCCCTTCCCCGAATCATCCTCATCACGCCACACCCGCACGGGACTTGTACGGGGCCCGCCGGGCCCGGGGCCGTGACGGCTACAGCATCAGCACCGCCAGCACCGCGATCACGGCACTCGACGCGAGGCCCGTGACCAGCCGTCCCCGGTGGCCGGTCAGGGCCCGGCCGAGCAGGGCACCGCCGGTCGCGAGGAGCAGTTGCCAGCCGGCGGAGGCGAGGAACGCGGCGAGGACGAACACGGCCTGCTCCAGGGGGCTCACGGCCTCGGTGGCGCGGCTGCCGAGCACGAGCGCGGCGAAGTAGACGACCGTGGTGGGGTTGAGCAGGGTGATGCCCAGCAGGGCGGCGTAGGCGCGGGCCGGGCTCACCGGATCGCGTTCCGTGCGGCTGGTGAGGCGCCGGGTGCGGTACTGGCGCAGGGCCGTGACCGTGCCGCGCGCCGCGAGGACGAGGAGCACCAGGGCGGAGGCCCAGCGCAGGGGTGCCAGCACCGGTTGCAGCGCGGCGGCGAGGGCCGTACCGCCGAGGGTGGCGAGCAGGGCGTAGAGTCCGTCGGCCGTCGCGACGCCGAGCGCGGCGCAGGCTCCGGTCCGCAGGGACGTACGGGCGGTGAGGGAGACGAGGTAGGTCGCGACCGCTCCGACGGGGATGGCGATGCCGAAACCGGCGAGGAGCCCCGCGACGAGCGCGGCCGTCATGACCGGGGCGTTGTCGGTCCCCACGGTCGGCCGGACCGCTGCTGCCCCCGCACCGGCGAGGCGGTGGCGAGGGTCAGCGGCGGGAAGGCGTCGATGATGAACATGGGCAGATCCTGGGGCCGGACGCCCGGCCCCGCAAGGGAATTACCCGGCGGCTCCGGCAGGGGCGGATCATGGCCGGTTCTCGCGGAGCCGGGACACCGGCTGCTCACGTGCGTGCGGATCACCGCCGGCTCTTGACCGGGGTTCCGCCTCCGCCTATGTTGTTTGAACCCAAATGAAACGAGGTCCGGGTGGCGTCAGGCCTTCGGGCGGCGGCCGCTGCGGCGGGGGGCGGGCTCGGCGCCGTTCAGCAGGGCGCGGCGGCGCTCCTCACCGTGCTCCTCGACCTGGAGCACGACACCGCGCAGCCCCTCCGCGAGGCTCCGGCACTGCTCGTCGCTGAGCTGCCCGGTGACGAAGGCCTCCTCCTCGTTGAACGCGGGGAACACCCGCCGCATCAGCTCCTCGCCCTTGTCGGTGAGGGCCAGCAGCACCAGCCGCCCGTCCGTCGGGTGGTCCGCCCGCCGGACCAGCCCCCGAGACTCCAGCGTCCGGGCCACACCCGTGAGCGTGCCCTTGGAGATTCCCGCCTCCTCGGCCACGTGCCGGGTCTCGGACTCGCCCCACACCCACACCACCCACAGGACCACGAAGGCCGTCCAGGTCAGGTCGGAGCCGCGCAGCACCGAGTTCTCCAGGTGCTGCCGCACCGCCGACGCGGCCCGGTAGATGTTCGCCACCGCGGCCATCTGGTCCCGGCGGAGCGGGAAGTCCCCCAGTTTCGCCGCGGCGAGCTTCTCGGCTTCGGTGATGGATCGCTGGCCGGGCAAGGGGTGCTCCTCGGGTCGATGGTGCGGTCGGTCGACCATCCGGTCGGGCCGGTGGTGCGGTTCGGACCGGTCGTTCGGTCATTCGGGATCAAATTGTACGGAGGAGAGGGAATCCACCATGAGCACCACCCCCCGCATGCTGCTGGTCCTCAGCGAGAACTGGACCCTCACCGGCGGCCGGGCCGACCTGCCCACCGCCGTACGGTGGGCACGTGAGGCCGAGGACGCCGGGTTCGACTCCGTCATGGTCAGCGAACACATCGTGCTCGGCCCCGACGCCGCCGCCGACGGCATCATGGGCAACCCCCGCGACTACGCCCTCCCCGGCAACCAGGACCCGTACACGCCCTGGCCCAACTCGCTGCTCCTGCTCGCCTCCATCGCCTCCGTCACCGAGCGCCTGCGCCTGGCCGCCGCGGCCGTCCTCGCCCCGCTGCGCCACCCCCTGCTGATGGCCCGCGAACTCGGCACCCTCGACCTGCTCAGCGACGGACGGCTGCTGGTGCAGCCCACGGTCAGCTGGAGCCGGGACGAGTACGACGCGCTGGGCGTACCCTTCGGCCGGCGGGGCCAACTCCTCGACGAGCACCTGGAGGTCTGGGCGAAGGCCTGGGGCCCGTCCCCGATCTCCCACGACAGCGAGCACTACGCCTTCCGGGACGTCTACTTCGAACCCAAGGCGTACCGCCCCCAGGGGCCGCGGCTGTGGTTCGGCGGACAGCGCCTGCACGGCCCCGTACTGCGCCGGCTCGTCCGGTACGGCCATGGCTTCCACCCCCTCGGACGGCCGACCCCGGACGACCTCACGGCGCTCCACGAGGCGATGGCCGCCGCCGGACGGGACGCCACCGAGCTGGAGATGATCGGCGGCACCCAGGCGGTCTTCCCCGACGACCACTCCCCGGCGGACCTCGGCGCCGCCCTCGCCTCCATCCCCGAACAGCTGGAACAGGGCTTCACCACCTTCTGCGTGAAGCCGAACCAGTTCATCGACGACGCGGACGCGGTGGGCGCCTTCTGCAAGGAGGTCATGCGACGGGTGGAGGCGCTGACGGGCTGAGGGCGTGAGGAGGCCGACACCGCGACCCGCGGCGTCGGCCTCCTCACCCGTGTCCCGCTCAGCGCTCGAAGACGATCCCGCCGTCGAACACCGTCATGTCCACCTGGACCCCGGTGATCTCGTGCGGGTCGATGTCCAGCAGCGGCCGGTCCAGCACGCACAGGTCGGCCACCTTGCCCACCTCCACGGACCCCTTCCACTCCTCGGCGAAGTCCTGCCGCGCCGGGTTGATCGTGTACGCCCGCAGCGCCTCGGCGAGCTCCACGCGCTGTTCGGGGCCGCTGACCCGGCCGCTGGCCTTCGACTCGCGCAGCAGCATCCCGGCGACGCCCTGCCGCCAGTCGGGCTCGGTGATCGGCGCGTCCGAGCTGGCGCACACCGCGACCCCCGCGTCGAAGGCCGAACGCGCGGGCCACTGGTACGCCGACCGCTCCGCGCCCACGACCTCCGCCATCAGGTCGGAGATCGTCCACTTGATGGCCGGGTTCATGTTCACGCCGTAGCCGTGCGCGGCAAGCCGGGCGAGGCTGCCGGCGCCGATGAAGTCGCCGTGGATGACGTAGTGCCGGGCGTCGGCGCGCGGCGCGGCCCGCTGCGCCGCCACGAACGCGTCCACCACGAGGTCGATGGCCCGGTCGCCGGTGACATGGACGCCCAGCTGGTAACCCGCCTCGTGCGCGACCCGGATCATGTCGAACAGCTCGTCGACCTGCAGCTCGGGTGTCCGGCCGTGCACACAGAGGGAGCCGTGGCCGCCGTCCGCGTAGGGCTCGTGCATCCACGCCGTACGGTTCGGGGGCACCCCGTCGGCGAAGATCTTCACGCCGATGGCGTGGAGCAGCCGGGGGTCGGGGGACTCGGGGCGGTGCAGTTCGGTCAGGCCCTTGCGGACGTCGTCGGCGGAGCCGCCCATGGGCGCGGGCAGCAGAAGCACGCTGACCCGGGCGTGCAGACCGCCGGTCGCGGCCAGCTCGGCGTACGCGGTCCAGTTGTCGGTGCTCAGCCCGCCGAACAGGGTCTCGGAACCGCCGGGGCCGAGGCCGGGCTCGGTGTAGCTGGTGATGCCGCGGCTGTGGAGTTCGGCGACGACGGCGCGGATGGCCTGGCGGCGCTGGGCGACCGTGGGGGAGGGCAGGGCGGCCTGCAGCAGGACACCGGCGGCCTCGCGGAGGATGCCGGTGGGGCGGCCGTCCGCGTCACGGTCGATCACCCCGCCGTCCGGCGCCTCGGTGCCGGCGTCGATCCCGCAGCGGCGCAGGGCCTCGCTGTTCGCCCACACCATGTGCTGGGAGAAGTCGGTGAGACAGACGGGGTGCTCGGGTGCCACCGCGTCCAGGTCGGCCCGGTGCGGGAGGCGGCCGGGCTCGGCCAGGCACTCGGCGAGATAGCCGGGGTCCCAGCCCAGGCCGACGATCCACTCCCCGGGCTCGGCGGCCCGCGCCGCCGCGCCCACCGCCGCCGCGATGTCGGCGATCGAGCCGACCGCCGGATGACCGACGTCGAGGGCGAACGGCGGCCTGGACAGCCCGTACGCGGCGCCGTGCAGATGGGAGTCGTTGATGCCGGGCAGCACGGTCCGCCCGGCCAGCTCGACGATCCTCGTCGTCGGCCCGGCCAGGGCACGCATCTCCGCGTCCGTGCCGACCGCGACGATCTCCCGGCCGCGCACGGCCACACCCTCGGCGACCGAGAAACCGGCGTCGACGGTGATGACCTGACCGCCGGTCAGGACGAGGGTGGGGGAAGTGTCGCTCACGAGGACCTCTCTGGGTGTCCGTACGAGTGGGGGTGAAAGAGGCCGCGGAGGCCTGTCGGTCATCGGGTCGTCCGTGGGCCGAAGTACGCGAGCGCGGCGCCCGCCACCAGGGCCACGCCCTGGGCCATCTGCTGCCAGAACGTCGGCACGCTCAGCAGTGTCAGCCCGTTCTGCAGGCATCCCAGGAACAGCACGCCGAGCAGTACCCCGAGAACCGAACCGGAGCCACCGCTCAGCGCGACCCCGCCCAGCAGCACGGCCGTGAGCACGGTCAGTTCGAAGCCCGTGCCCGAGGTGCCCGCGACCACGCTGTCCAGCACGGACGCCTTGATCGCCCCGGCCAGCGCGGCGGCCGTACCCGTGACCACGAACAGCGCGAACGGCGTACGGCGGACGTCGATGCCGGAGAGATAGGCGGCCTCCCGGTTGACGCCGATCGCGAACACATGGCGTCCCGTGGGGGTGTAGGCGAGGAACAGCGCGCCGGCGACGAGTACGGCGGCGGCGATGACCACGGGTGCCGCGATCCCGGCGATCCGGGCGCCGCCGAGCCAGGCGAAACCGTCGCCGAAGCCGCTCAGCGGCAGGGGGAAGAGCTGCTGGGCCAGTCCGCGTACGGCCGCCAGCATGCCCAGGGTCACGATGAACGGGGACAGCCCCAGGTAGCAGCACAGCACCCCGTTCACGGCGCCGACCGCCGCGCCGACGGCCAGCGCGCCGAGCACGGCGACCACGGGGGACTGGGCCTGCTCACCCGCGAGCCAGCCCGCCGTGAGGGCGCCCAGCGCCAGCGTCGAGCCCACGGACAGGTCCAGATAGCCGCTGATGACCAGGAGGGCCAGGGGGACGGCGACGATCGCGAGGGCGGCCGCGTCGGTGGCGATACCGCGCAGGTTGCCGGGGTCGAGGAAGCTGCCGGTGGACAGCTGGAACACCAGCACCAGCGCGGTCAGGACGACGAGCAGGGGATGGCGCCGCACCGTCGCCAGGCCGTGCGCGGCCAGGGCGCGCGGGCCGGGGACGACGCGCTCGGCGGCGGTCACGGTGGTCATGCTGCTCCTTCGGGGGACGGGGAGGGGGAGGGGGCGGACGGGGCGCCGTCCGGTGCGGGGCGGGGCCGCCGTGCCGCCGGTTCCGCGTCGTGGACGGCCGCCAGCAGTGCCTCCTCGGTGAGGTCGGCGCCGGAGAGTTCGGCGATGATCCGGCCCCGGTCGACGACCAGACAGCGGTGGGCGAGGCGGGCCGCCTCCTCCGGGTCGCTGGAGGCGAACAGCACGGCCGTGCCGCGCTGTTCGGCGAGCGTGGACACGACGTCGTAGATCTCCTGGCGGGCGCCGACGTCGACGCCCTGGGTCGGCTCGTCGAGGAGCAGGACGTCCACGGACCGGGCCTCGTTGATCCAGCGGCCGAGCAGCAGCTTCTGCTGGTTGCCGCCGGAGAAGGCGGCGGCGGGCAGCCCCGGGCGCGCGGGCCGCAGCCCGACCGCCTCGGCGAGCGAGGCGAACACCCGCCGCTCCGCCGCGAGCGCCCGCACCCCACGCCGGGCCAGTGTCCGCACACTCGGCAACAGCACGTTGTCCTGTGCGCTCAGCCCCGCGAACAGCCCCTGCGCCCGCCGGTCGGCCGGCACCAGCGCGATCCCGGCGGCGAGGGCGTCCGCCGGGCGGGTGGGCGAGACGACCCGCTCACCGACCCGGACGGTGCCACCGCCGGCCCGCCGCCTCCCGAACAACGTCTCCAGCACCCGCGTCCGCCCGGACCCGATCAACCCGTACAGCCCCACGATCTCCCCCTCGCCGACGATGAGATCAACGGGCCCGAACCCGGGCCCGCACAGGCCGCGGAGGGCGAGGCGGGCGGGGGGTGGAGCACCGGGGCCCGTAACCCCACCGGGCGCGCCGGCTCGCTGCACGGCCGTCCCGCCCACGCCCGGCGCCGGACCGCCGGAGGGCTGGGGACGGCGTTCGCCCACTTCCGCCGAGGGGCGGTGCTCGCGAGCGGGGGACGGTTCGGGGGCGTCGTCGTGGTCCGGGCGGGCCGGGGCCTCGCCGCTCGCACCGCCCGGAACCTCCGCCGCTCGCGATGACGGGCCAGTACCCGCGCCGTGGGGGGCGGCGGGCTCTTTGTTCGTGTCGCCGGTAGTGCCTATCGGTGGGGCGGCCGTGCGGCGGAGGGCTTCTGGTGTGTCGGCCGGACCATCCGTGCCCGTGTCGGCCTGCGACGACGGGGCGGTGCCCGCCCTCGCGGCGTGCGTGCCCGTGATCGCCTCCACCAGGTCGCGGCGGGTGTGGTCGCCGGTTGCCGTGTGGTGGGTGACTCGGCCGTCGCGGAGGACGGTCACGGCGTCCGCGAGGCGTTCGACCTCGGCGAGGAGGTGGGTGACGTAGACGATGGCGAGGCCCTGGGCGCGGAGGTCCTCCACGCGGGTGGCGAGGGCGTCGCTCTCGGTGCCGGAGAGGGCGGCCGTGGGCTCGTCGAGGACCAGGACCGAGGCGCTGCGGCTCAGGGCCTTCGCGATCTCGACCAACTGCTTCTGGCCCATGGGGAGTTCACCCACCCGGTCGCGGGGCGAGCAGCTCGCGGCGACGCGGTCCAGGAGCTCGGCGGCGACCTTCTCCTGGGCCCGGCGGTCGATCCGGCCGTACCGGGTCCACTCCTGGCCGAGGAAGATGTTCTCGGCCACGGTCAGGGAGTCCACGACGCTCAGCGTCTGGAAGATGATCGCCACCCCGGCCGCGATCGACTCGCGCGGGCTGAGCCGGGCGTACGGCACCCCGCCCACCTCGATCGTCCCCGCGTCCGGCGGGAACGCGCCCCCGAGACACTTGATCAGCGTGGACTTGCCCGCGCCGTTGTGCCCGAGCAGCGCGTGCACCTGCCCGCCGGGCACGGTGAGATCCACCCCGTCCAGTGCCCGTACGCCCCCGAAGGACTTGCTGAGGGAAGTGATCCGCAGATTCGGCGGAGCCACGGCCCCGGCGGCTCCCGCCACCCCGGTCGGCCCCGCCCCGGTGTCGTTCGTACCGGTCATCGCGTCGCGCCCTACCCGTTCTGGGCGAGCAGCGCGTCGATCTCCCCCGTGTCGCCGCGCTGGAGCAGCTTGACCGGTACCTGGACGCTCGCGTCGGCCTTCCCGGCGGCGACCGCGAGGGGCACGTCGACGATGGCGTTCGCGATGTCCTGCGGAGCGAGGGCGGAGGAGGCGCGGTAGAAGGTGCCCTGCTTGATGGCGAGAAGGGAGGGCGCCGACCCGTCCTGGCCGCCGACGAACGTCTTCCGGTCGCCGTTCTTCCGCCCGGCCTGCTGCAACGCCTTGAACCCGCCGTAGGCCGCCGCGTCCGTGATGCCGAGGATGATGTTCAGGTCGGGGTGCTTGGCGAGCAGCGCGTTGGACTTCGACAGCCCCGTGTCGGGGTCGATGGCCTGCTCCTGCGCGACCACGTCGACGCCGGGCGCGAGCTTGGTGAAGGCGTCGATCATGCCCTTGGTGCGCTCCCGGCCCAGCTCGATCGTGTTGTCGACCAGGAACGCGATCTTCCCCTTCCCGTTCAGCTCCTCGGTGGCCCACTTCGCGGCGGCCTCCCCGAGCAGCGTGCCGCTCTCCCGGAAGCTGAACTGGATGTCGGCGCTCTGGTTCTCCAGCGTCCCGCCGTACGTCACCCAGATCAGCCCCGCGTCGAGCGCCGACTTGGCGATCGACTCGGCGGCCTCGAAGACCATCGGGAACGACACGATCGCGGGCGTCTTCTGAGTGACCCAGGTGGTGAGGTTGCTGGCCTGGGTGTCCGGGTTGCTCGCGTCGCTCGTCGTCAGCAGCTTGACGTCGTGCTTCTTCGCGGCGGCCGTGGAGAGCTTCACCAGGGTGGTGTAGAGCGGGAGTTGGGTGAAGGGGTAGTCGAGGCCGATCTGCGTCAGCTTCCGCGCGGACGGGGACGCGTCCGCCGCCTTCGCCGCACCGGAGCCGGAACCGCTCTCCGGGGCACTGCAGCCCGTGGCGGCCAGCCCGGTCGCGGTGAGCGCTCCGGCGGACCACGCGAGGAACTGCCTGCGTGAGGCCGGGGCGACGGAAAGAGGGCGTCTGGTCATGGCGGGGTTCTCCAAGGGGGACGGGGCCCGTCAGCGGCGGGCGTCCTGCGGTGCCGAAGCGGTGCCTCGGCCGAAGCGGTGCCGGTGCCGAAGCCGTGCCGAAGCCGTGCCGAAGCTGTGCCGAACAGGAAAGACCCCGCCGCCCCGCCCCACCATCCGTACAAATACCGAATGCGGACGACGGCCCGGCACCGTGGAACCCGTCCGGCCGGCCGACAGCGGTGGTCGGCCACGTCACGGATCGGTGAACGCCTTGTCCACCGCACCCCACCGGCATATCGTTAGGGCCCAAAAGACCTGTCCGGTCTCGGGGCCGCCCCGGGAGGCTCGCATGCTCACCCACCACCAGATGGCCGCCGCCGCCCGCATCGGCATGCTCACCCGGGAACGCGACACCGTCTCCGCCTGCGCCGAGGCCCTCCACGAACTGGGCCGCGCCCTGCCCCTGGACGCCGCCACCCTCCTGGAGATCGACCCCCTGACCGGCACCTACGTCCAGGTCGCGGGCGTCGGCTACGACGCCGACGTCTCCGCGACGCTGGCCGCCGAGTTCGTCGCGACCCCCTGGTACGCCAACGTCCTGCGCAGCGAGATCCCGCCCTCCATCTGCGAGGACGTCGAGGACCCGGGGGAGCGCTACCGCGACGGCTGGTTCTACGCCGAGCGCATGCGCCCGGCGGGCGTCCGGGACGCGGTGACGGGCGCCCTGCGCCACCACGGCCGCCTCGTCGGCCTGATCACCCTCTCCACCGCGACCCCCGACGCCTACGACACCGACACCCGCCGGCTGCTCGCGTCCCTGCTGCCCGCCCTGGGCGTCCTCGCCGACCCCACCGCCCACGCGGGCGACCTCCCCGACCTTCCGGCGGAGGGCGGGGCGAGCCTGGTCGTCGCCGACGACACCCTCGACCTCCCCGGCCGCGCCCCGGCGACCGTCCTCCAGGACACCGAGTTCCGCCGTCTCGTGCGCGCCTTCGCCGACGCGCACGGCACCCGGCTGCGCCTGCTCTGGCCCGTGGGCCCCGACTGGTACCGGGTCACCGTCCGCCGCCACACCCTCGGCACGGCCGTCGTACGCCGGGCGGTCCTGGTGCACGAGACGCCCGCACCGCTGCCGTACGGGCTCAGCCCGCGCGAACTGGAGGTGCTCACGCGGGCGGCCACCGGGCAGACGAACCAGGCCATCGCCCAGGCGCTGTTCCTGTCCCCGCGCACCGTACACACCCATGTCGAGCATCTGCTGCGCAAGACCGGCGCCGCCTCCCGCGCCGAGGCCACGGCCCTCGCCGTCCGGGACGGCCTGCTGCGACCGACCGCCGCGGACGTCGAACGCTTTGTCGAGAGAGCGCCCGGCGGCTGAGCCGGGATCAGTAGGGTCGACGGATGACCGCGACCGAGAACACGGCCGGCACCCGGCCCGCACCGACCGGATCCGTTCAGGGCGGACCCGCATCGACCGGCAAGCCCTTCCTCTACGTCGTCGTCTGTGCGGCCGGGATCGCCGTCGATGTGAGCAAGCTGATCACGGCCGCACAGGAGCGGGACTGGGAGGTCGGGGTCATCGCGACGCCCGTCGCCATGGGCGGCTTCTTCGACACGGCGGCGGTCGAGGCGCAGACCGGCCGCCCGATCCGTTCGGCCTGGCGGCGGCCGGGTGACCCGCGCCCCTTCCCGCCACCGGACGCCGTCGTGGTCGCGCCCGCCACCTTCAACACCGTCAACAAATGGGCCGCCGGGCTGGCCGACACCCTCGCGGTCGGCACCCTGTGCGAGGCGAACGGCCTGGGTGTCCCCATCGCCGTCCTGCCCTGTGTGGCCGACGCCCTCGCCGCCCACCCGGCGTACCGCGCGAGCCTGGAGCGGCTGCGCGGCATGGGCGTCCGGTTCGGCGACCCGTACGCCGGGGAGACGGAGGAGGGCGGCGGGCGCGCGGAGTTCCGGTGGGAACGGGCGCTGGACCTGCTGGCGGCGGACGGCGAGGGGGCGAACCCCACCCGCTGACGTCCCCACCCGCTGAGGCCCCTCACACGCTGATCTCCGTGGCCGCCCCCATCGGCAGCCAGCGGAACACCTCCCGTATCCCGGCCGGCGCCCCCGCCAAGGTCCGCTCGGCCGCCGTACGGGCTTCGCGGAAGTGGCTCCACCCTTCGTAGTGCACCGGCACGACGGTACGGGGCCGCAGCAGCCGGCAGACCTCCACGGCCCCGGCGGCGGTCATCGTGTAGCGGAGCGGGCCGGTGACCGGGAAGCCGACGCCGCCGAGGTGGAGCAGGGCGGTGCCCACGGTCAGGCGGCGGCCCACCTCCCGTACGCCGTCGTAGAGGACCGTGTCGCCGGAGATCCACAGCACGCCGTGCAGCTGACCCGGCCAGGAGAGCGCGAAGCCGGTCACGTCGCCGACGACCGGGCGGGACAGCGGCGGGCCGTGCCGGGCGGGGGTGGCGGTCACCTCGACGGTCGTGCCGCCGGGTGTGGACGAGGTGAGCTTCCAGGTGTCCCAGGGGCCCAGCCCCCGCGCGTTGCCGCCGAGCCGACGGGCCCCGGACGGGGTGGTGAGCACGGTCCCCACCCCGGGCAGCAGGGCACGCCCGGCGTCGTCGAGGTTGTCGCCGTGATGGTCGTGGGTGAGCAACACCGCGTCCACCGGGGGCAGTTCGGCTGCCGGGAACGCGGGCCCGGCGGTCTTGCGCGACGACGTGCCCCAGCCGAAGGCGTAGCGGCGGCCCGGCGGGTCGAACGTCGGGTCGGTGAGCAGGCGCAGGCCATCGATCTCGATCAGGGTGGTCGAGCCGCCGATGTGCGTGACGCGGACGCCGGTCATACGGGATCCCTTCCGGAAAAAGGCCCGGGGCGGCCGTGGTGAACGGCCGCCCCGGGCACGGGAGTTCAGCGCGCGTGCGCGACCGCCCAGTCCAGGGCGTCGTCCGCGATCGCCTCCCAGCCGGGGGCGGCGGGCAGCAGATGCGGCATACCGGGGTACTCCTTGACCTCGGTGACCGTGTGCGCCTTGTAGTGCTTGGCGTTGGACTGCTGGACCTTGGGCGGCATCAGATGGTCCTTCTCGCCCGAGACGAACAGCAGCGGCGGCCGGTCCTCGTTGTGGTAGTTCACATAGGTGCTCTGGTGGCCGGGGCGCAGCGTGGCCAGGGCGCTGTCCCAGAAGATGCTGCCGGACGCCGGGACGGCGTACCGCTCGTACAGCGCCCTCGACTCGTCCTCCGGGAAGGTGTTGGTGAAGGCGTAGTGCCACTGCTCGAAGGTGAGACCGACCGCGCGGTGCCGGTTGGCCGGGTTCTTCAGCACCGGGAACGCCGACTTGATCTGGGTCAGCGGGAGGACGGCGACGCCTTCCGTGGGCGCCGAGTTGATCGCCACGCCCGCCGCGCCGAGGGCCCGGTCGAGGAGGAGCTGGACGAAGACGCCGCCCGCGGAGTGGCCGATGAGGACCGGCGGCTTGTCGAGGCCCTGGACGAGGGCCACCAGGCTGTCGACGATCTGCGGGACCGTCACCTTCTCGATCGGGGTGGTGTCGGCGTTGAGCGACTCGACCTCCACCTCGAAGCCCGGGTAGGCCGGCGCGAGGACCCGGTAGCCGCGCTTCTCGTAGTGGGCGATCCAGTGCTCCCAGCTGCGGGGTGTCACCCAGAAACCGTGGATCAGGACGATCGTGTCGGGACTGCTCATCGTTTTCCTTCCAGGAACTGGAACGAGGTGAACAGAACGTGCGGCGGTGCGGGCTCAGGAGTTGAGGAACTCCAGCAGATCCGCGCCGAGTTGTTCCTTGTGGGTGTCCGTGATGCCGTGCGGGGCGCCCGGATAGACCTTCAGCGTCGCGTTCTTGATCCGGGCCGCCGACGCCTTGCCGCCCACCTCGAACGGCACCACCTGGTCGTCGTCGCCGTGGATCACGAGCGCGGGCACGTCGACGGCGTCGAGATCGGCGCGGAAGTCCGTGGCGGAGAACGCGGCGATGCATTCGTACGCGTTCCGGTGTCCGGACTGCAGGCCCTGGAGCCAGAACGCGTCCCGGATCCCCTGCGACACATTGGCCCCGGGCCGGTTGTTCCCGAAGAACGGGCCGTCGGCGAGGTCCCGGTACAGCTGCGACCGGTCGGCCAGCGACCCGGCACGGATCGAGTCGAACACCTCGACGGGCACCCCGCCGGGATTGTCGTCGGTCCTGAGCATCAACGGCGGTACGGCGGAGACCAGCACCAACTGCGCGACCCGCCCGGTGCCGTGCCGGCCGATGTACCGGGTGACCTCGCCGCCGCCCGTGGAGAACCCGACGAGCGTGACGTCCCTGAGGTCCAGGGTGTCGATCAGGGTGGCCAGGTCGTCGGCGTAGGTGTTCATCTCGTTGCCGTGCCAGGTCTGGGTGGAACGGCCGTGCCCGCGCCGGTCGTGCGCGACGACGCGAAACCCGTGCGTGGCCAGGAACAGCTGCTGGGCCTCCCAGCTGTCCGAGCCGAGGGGCCAGCCGTGGCTCAGCACGACCGGGCGGCCCTGACCCCAGTCCTTGTAGAAGATCTGAGCCCCGTCGGCTGCGGTGACGTACGGCATGGAGGTGCTCCCGTCTGCGGGGTTGTCCGGCCCGTGCATCCTCCGGCGGGCCGGGCCGGCGCCGAATCCTGTGGAACGCGTAGTCGGGACGCGGTCCGCGAACGACGCTATGCCCGGGCCCTCCACCCCGCCACGCGGCCTCACCGCTCCCGGATCCGCCACCCCGCCACGCGGCCTCACAGCTCCGGGACCCGCGACAGCTGACGGCGCGAGGTGACGTCCAGCTTCCGGAAGACCTTCCGCAGGTGGTAGTCGACCGTGCTGGCGCTGATGAACAGCCGGGCCGCGATCTCGGCGTTGGTCGCGCCCTCCTTGGCGAGCCGGGCGATGGTCAGCTCCTGCGGGGTGAGCGCGCCGCCGGTCCCCGCCGGGCCGCGCCGCGGATGCTCACCGGTCGCCGCCAGCTCCTGCGCGGCACGGGTCGCGTAGCCCCGGGCCCGCATGGCGTCGAACATGGCCAGCGCCGTACGCAGCTGCTCACGGGCGTCCCTGCGGCGCTTGCGGCGGCGCAGCCACTCCCCGTACAGCAGATGCGCCACGGCCAGGTCGGCGCGGGCGCCGCCGCCCGAGAGCAGGGTGATCGCCTCGCGGTACAGCGGGTCGGCGTCCTCCGCGGGCGCGAGCAGCGCCCGGCAGCGGGCCAGCAGCCCGAGCGCCCACGCGGTGCCGGTGGCCGTCGCCCGGGACTCCAGGGTCCGCAGGGCGGTCGTGGCGAGCACCCGGTCGCCGCAGCGGACGGCGGCCTCGACCAGGTGGGGCAGGATCCGCGAGTGGTAGGCGAACACGTCGTGGCCGGTCAGCTCCTGGGTGATCGTG
The DNA here is from genome assembly GCF_055657445.1 of Streptomyces sp. NPDC107538. Lineage (NCBI taxonomy): Bacteria > Bacillati > Actinomycetota > Actinomycetes > Kitasatosporales > Streptomycetaceae > Streptomyces > Streptomyces sp. NPDC107538. The sequence goes on from NZ_JBVKAY010000007.1 coordinate 160,609, forward strand.
CGGGCCCGCGCGTAGTCGCCGGCGCCGAGCGCGTGGACCGCCATGCCGATCCGGGCGATGGACTCCACCGCGCCGTTGCCCAGCCAGGTGCCGGCCTCCATGGAGCCGCGCAGCACCGCCTGAAGGTCCTCGGCGTCCGCGTGCCAGGCGAGCAGCTCGGGGTGCCGGTAGATGGCCCAGGTGTCGTCGGTGGCGCCGATCGCGGCCCGGATCTGGTGGCCCTGGGCATGCAGCTCGTCCGCGCGGTCCAGTTCGCCGAGGTTGGTCTCGTGCATCACCGAGCAGTACAGGGCGGTGTCGAGCTGCGGCAGGGCGCCGGCGTCACGGGCGACATCGGCCGCCCGGCGCATGACCGCGCGCTGGGCTTCCTCGTCCCACAGCATCATCGTCAGGGTGATGGCGGGCAGAAAGGCGCGGAGCACGTCCGCGTCCGGGGTCCGGGGGTCCAGCACCATCGCGTGGGCCCGCCGCATATGGGGCACGCCCTGCTCGTAGCCGTCGGTGACGAGGACCGCGAAGGCGCGCAGCACCAGATCGACACCGGTCGCGGGCGCCGAGCGGGGCAGCAGGTCGTCCACGGCCCGCGCGATGTCGGTGACGGTCGCGTCCCGCATCAGATGCTCGGAGGTGATCGCGCCCTGGACCGCCCACAGCAGCGCCTCCCGGGCCAGTTCCGGAGCGCCGTCGGCGAAGGCCCGCGCGGCGCGCAGACACAGCGCCGGCGCCGCCGCGAACGAGCCCGCGTCGCCGAGGAGCGTCACCGAGTGGGAGCGCACCAGCAACGCCCGCCCCCGGCCGACGTCCCCCAGGAGCCCGACGTCGACGGTGTCCAGCAGCGACTCCGCCTGCAGCGGTGCCCCCGCCGTCAGCGCGGCCTCCGCCGCGGCCAGCAGCCGGCCCGCCCGCACCACCCCCTCCGGCGTCAGCTCGGCGGCCCGGACGAGGAAGGTGGCGCGGGCCGCGTAGCCGCCCCGGGCGCCCGCCCGGTCGGCCGACCGCTCCACCTCGGCGGCCACCTCCTCGTCCGGGCCGAGCGCGGCCGCCGCCAGATGCCAGGCCCGCCGGTCGGAGTCGGCGGGCCGGTCCGTCACCTCGGCCAGTGCCCGGTGGGCCCGGCGCCGCTCCACGCTGGTGGCACCGCCGTACACCGCCGACCGCACCAGCGGATGCCGGAACCCGACGGCCGTACGCAGCACCACCAGGCCCGCCGCCTCGGCCGGACCCGAGTCCTCGGGGCCGATCCCGAGCCGCCGGGCCGCGCTCGTGACATACCCGAGGTCGCCGCCGGGCACGGCCGCCGCCAGCAGCAGCCAGGTCCGCGCCGCCCCCGGCAGCTCGCGCACCCGCCGCAGATAGTGCGCCTCCAACCGGCTCCCCACGGGCAGCGGTTCGGGCAGGGCGAGGGAGCCGGAGAGCTGGTCGGCGGTCAGCTCCTGGCCCAGATCGGCCAGCGCGAGGGGGTTCCCGGCGGTCGCGGCCACGATCCGCGCGCCCACCCGGGCGTCCAGCGGCCCGGTGACGGCCTCCCGCAGCAGTTCCAGGGCGAACGGCTCCTCAAGGCCCTTGATCTCGGTGACCGGCAGCCCGGCGGGCGCCTCGAAACCGGTCCGGGCCGCGAACAGCAGCCCCACGCCCTCCGCGTGCACCCGCCGCCCCACGAAGGCGAGGACGCCCAGCGACTCCTCGTCGAGCCACTGCGCGTCGTCGACACAGGCCAGCACCGGCCGCCGTTTCGCGGCCTCCGCGAGCAGCGTCAGGGTCGCGAGGCCCACCAGGAACCGGTCGGCGGGCGGCCCGTCGGCCAGCCCGCACGCCACCCGGAGCGCCTCGTGCTGCGACGGCGGCAGCGCACCCGGCTCCTTCAGCCCGTCCAGAAACGGCACGAGCAACCGCTGCAGCGCGGCGAACGGGAAGCCCGACTCCGACTCCACGCCCGCCACCCGTAACACCCGCAGATCGGCGGCCTCCCCGCCCGCGTGCTCCAGCAGCACGGTCTTGCCGATCCCGGCGTCGCCGCGCAGCAGCAGGACGCCGCTCAGCCCCTGCCGTACTTCCGCCACCAGCCGTTCGAGTCGCTCACGTTCCCCTGCCCGCCCCTTGAGAACCACGACGACGACGCCCTTCGATCGGGGGCCTCCTGTGCAGGCCGTATGAGGTTATGACGAGGTTTTGGTGAAGCCGTCTCATTCAATCAGCGTGCGGCCAGGCGCACTTGGGCATCGGGCGAGCGCGGGACACGGTGATCCGACGGTGACGGATGAGGCGCCGTTCAACCGAACGGTTGAACGGATCGACGGCTTACGGGCGACGCGCGGCGGCCCCCGCCGCTCACAGACTTACGGTGCCGCCGCAGCGGCACCGCCCCACGAGTCAGCCCCGAAAGGACCTTCCCCCACATGGCCAGCAGCTTCAGCAGGCGCCGCATCCTCACCACCGGGGCGGGCGCCGCGCTCGGCGGCCTCGCCGCGACCGGCGCCGCCCAGGCCGCCACCGCCCGGGCCGCCGGCGCGTCGGCGTCGGACTCCCGTACGGCGGCGGGGGGTTCGGAGGAGACCCGCTCCCTCGACGAGCTGTACCGCGCCGCGGTCGCCGAGGGCGGCAAGCTCGTCATCTACGCGGGCGGCGACACCTCCACCCAGCAGGACTTCACGGCCCAGGCGTTCCGCGCCCGCTTCCCGGACATCGACCTCACGATGGTCGTGGACTACAGCAAGTACCACGACGTCCGGGTCGACAACCAGCTCGCGACCGGCACCCTCGTCCCCGACGTCGTCCAGCTCCAGACCCTCCAGGACTTCACCCGCTGGAAGAGCCAGGGCAGGCTGCTGCCCTACAAGCCCGCCGGATTCTCCAAGCTGTACAAGGACTTCCGCGACCCGCAGGGCGCCTGGACGGCCGTCCAGGTCATCGCCTTCAGCTACATGTACGGCGTCGACGCCGTCGCCGGGAACGCGCCCAAGTCGCCGAAGGAGCTGGTCGACCCGCGCTGGAAGGGCGCCATCGCCTCCTCCTACCCGCACGACGACGACGCGGTGCTCTACCTGTTCTCCCTGTACCAGGAGGCCTACGGCTGGGACTGGATCGCCGAGTTCGCCGCGCAGCAGCCGCAGTTCAACCGCGGTTCGCACACCCCGGGCGTCGCGGTCAACGGCAAGCAGAAGGCGATCGGTGTCGGCGGCTCCGGCTCGCTGACCGCGCCCCCGACCGCCGCGACCCGCTTCGCGGTGGCCGACGGTCACCCGTTCATGGCCTGGGGCCAGCGCGCCGCGATCCTCAAGAAGGCCGCCAACCCCACCGCCGGCAAGCTGTACCTCAACTGGGCGCTGTCCACCGAGCGTCAGCAGGGCTCGTTCAACGGCTGGTCCGTCCGCACCGACGTCACCCCCGCCGGTGGCCTCAAGCCCGTGTGGACCTACCGCGACGCGCACCTCGACGGCTTCCCCCGGTTCATGGAGGACCGCGCGCAGGTCGAGCGCTGGAAGCAGACCTTCGCCCTCTACTTCGGCGAGGTCAAGGGCGACCCGACGCCGGGCGTCCTGGGCCTGCACCCCGGGCGGTAGCACCCCACCGGACGGGCACGGCGCACCGGGCGTACGGCGTCCCGGGCGCGTACAGCCTCCCGGGCGGGCGCGGGTGCGGCGCACTCCTTTACCTCGGTCATAGGTGTCGCTGTCTACACTCGGCTGGCCCCGCCAGCCCCGTGCCCGTCCGGACCGTCGCAGAGGGAATCGCCGCCGTGCCCGCCATCGCCGCCCCCGCCTTCGTACGCAGAGGTTCGCTGTCGCTCCGGCGGCTGCCCGACCTGGTCTTCCTGACCGTGGCCGTCGGCGGCGTCCTCCGCCTGGTCGACCTCAACATCGCGCTGTGCTGGCAACTGGTCCCGCTCGTCACCCTGCTGTCGGTCGGGTACGTCGTCGGACTCGCCCGCTGGGACCGGCTCGGGACCCGGGGCCGGCCCCTCTGGCTCGGCGCCCTGCTGGCCCTGTGGTGCGGGATCTCCTGGGGCATGCCCGCGCCCGTCGCCACCGCCTACACCTGGCTGGCCCTCCCGCTGGCGATCCTCGCCCTGCGTATGTTCACCGGCCGTACGGCCGTCGCCGCCGTCGGCGTGATCACCGTGCTCCTCGTCGCGGTGATCGCCCGGACCACCGTGACCCTCCACCCCGAACTGGTCGTCCCGCCCACCGCCGCGCTCTGGGCCACCGTCGCCCTCTACCGCGCCCAGCAGCGACTCCTCGCCGAACTCCGGTGCACCCGGGCCGAGTTGGCGCGCGGCCAGCGCGAGGCCGGCCGGCTCGCCGAGCGCGCCCGGATCGCCCGCGACCTGCACGACACCCTCGCCCAGGAACTCGCCGGCAGCCGGATGCTCCTCCAGGCCGCCGACCGCGACTGGGACCGCCGCCCCGACCTCGCCCGCACCCAGGTCCGTACGGTCGTGGACGCGCTCGGCGCCAACCTCGCCGAGACCCGCACCATCATCAGCGACCTCACCCCGCCCGCCCTGGAGCACGACGATCTCGCCACCGCGCTCCGCACCCTCTGCGCCCGCGACACGGCCACCCCCTCGCGGGTGCTGTTCCGCGCCGAGGGCGATCCGGGCGACCTGTCCCGCGACCGGGCCGCCGCCCTGCTCCGCGTCGCCCAGGGCCTGCTGGCCAACGCCTGCGAGCACGGCCGCGCCCGGCACGTCTGGGTCACCCTCGACCACCACGACGGCACGACCGTCTCCGTCGAGGTACGGGACGACGGCGTCGGCTTCGACGCGGCACGGGCCGCGGGCCGCCGGGGCGACCGCGGCCTCGGCCTGAGCGCCGGCCGGGAGCGGCTGGACGCCCTCGGCGGCACGCTCACCGTCCGCAGCGCCCCCGGCCGAGGCACCCTGGCCCGCGCCAGCCTCCCCGTGGACACCCTCGCCCTGGCCGGCCGGTGAACGACCCGCACACCCACCCGCTGCGCGTCCTGATCGTGGACGACCACATGGTCGTACGCGCCGGACTGCGCGCCCTCCTCACCGGCGAACCCGGCTTCGAGGTCGTCGGCGAGACCGGCGACGGCGAGGAGGCCGTCCGCCTCGCCGTGCGGCTGGCCCCGGACGTGGTGCTGATGGACCTCCGGCTGACCGACGACACCACGCCCGGCACCCGGGCGGGCGGCCTCGACGCGACCCGGCGGATCACCGCCGAGGCCCCCGGCAGCCGGGTCGTCGTCCTCACCAGCTCCGGCACCCAGGGCGATGTCGTCCGGGCGATGGAGGCGGGCGCCCGCGGCTACATCCTCAAGGCGGGCCCGCCCGAGGAACTGTTCCGCGCGGTACGGGCCGCGGCGGCCGGTGGCATGGGGCTCGCCCCCGAGGCCGCCGGACATCTCGCCGGTCATCTGGCCGATCCGGGCACCGCCCTGAGCGACCGTGAGATCGAGGTCGTACGGCTGCTGGCGCTCGGCCACAGCAACCGGTCCATCGCCGCCGCCCTCTTCCTCACCGAGGCCACGATCAAGACCCATCTGGTCCGCGTCTACCGCAAGCTCGGCACCGAGAACCGGGCGAGCACGGTGTCCGAGGCAATCCGGCGGGGGCTGCTCGAACTGGGCTGAGGCGGGGCGAAGGACCTCGCTCAGTGGGCGCCCATCGGCTCGAACTCGGTGCCGCAGGGGCCCGCCCCCTCGCTCTCCGCCAGGGCCACCGGGGCGCCGCTCATGGTCAGCGTCTCGTAGTAGCGGCCGATGCGTTCCGTGGAGCGGCCCACGTAGTGGCCGATGAAGGAGCGGCGGAACCGGTCGGTGGTGCGGTTGGGCTGGGAGCCGTGCACCAGGCTGCCGTTGAAGAACAGGACGTCGCCCGGGCGCATGTCGACGGGCGCGGCGGTCAGTCCGGGCGGCGGCGGGACGTACTCCCGGACGAACGACACCTCCTCGTCCGCCTCCTCCGGGCAGAACAGGTCCATGCGGTGGGTCCCCGGCACGACCTCCAGGCCCCCGTTGTCCCGGTCGATCACATCGCAGGCGATCCACGCGGCCACACACGTCCCCGGCTCGACCCGCAGATAGAAGTTGTCCTGGTGCAGCGCCTGCCCCCGGGCGCCCGGCGGCTTGAAGTAGAACATGCTCTGCGCGGCCAGCACCTCCTCGCCGAGCAGCCCTTCGAGGATCTCCCGCAGCCGGGTGTCGAGGAGCACCCGCAGCGAGAGCTCGTCGATGCGGTGCGGGTGCATCACCCGGGGGTGGACGTGCAGCGGGTCGGCCGGTTCGCCCGGCGCGGCCGGGCGGGGCTGGAAGTGCCCCGGAACGGGCCCGCCCGCCTGAAGGGCCGCGAACCGGCCGCACAGCTCCTCGATCTCGGCCGGGGAGAACAGCCCCCGCACCACCAGATACCCGTCCTCCTCGAACGTGTCCCGGAACTCCGCCCGGAACCCCGCCCGGAACTCCGCCCGCTCCTCCGCCTTGCCCATGGCTGCCATCCGCGCGTCCCTTCTCACCGTGGTCCGATGTACTCCACGCTAGGTCCGAGCGCCTTTCGGGAGGATGCCTGTGCGTGCTGACGACCTGCCCGTGACTGCTGTCCCCGAGGACCCCTCACCACCGCCCGGCCAGGTGATCGTCGGCCGCTTCGACCAGCGCCCGCCGTACGCCGTGCACCGGCCGCGCGGCGCCGACAGCTGGCTGTTCACCTGGACCACGGGCGGCGGGGGACTGCTGCGGCAGGGCGCCGCGCGGACGACGGCCGGCCCCGGCGATCTGGTGGTCCTCGGCCCGGGAGTGCCGCACCACTACACGGTCGAGCCCGGCGCCGGGCAGTGGGCGTTCTGGTGGGCGCACTGCCAGACCCGGCCCTCCTGGACGTCCTGGCTGCGCCCGTACGAGGCCGGTGACCGCCTGTACGCCGTGCCCTCGGCCCCCGACGGCATCCGCGCCCGCGTCGCCGCGGCCTTCCACCGGATGCTCGCCGACGCCCGCTGGACCGGCGAGGGCACACCCCCGGCACCCGGCGCGACCGTCCCGGACGACGAGGTCGCCGTGGCCCACGGCACGGCCGCCCGCGAACTCGCGCTCTGCTCCCTGGAGGAGGTCGTCCTGCTCACCGCCGCCCGGTCCGAGCCGCGCCGCTCGGGGGTGGACCCGAGGATCCGCAGGGCCGGGGACCTCATCGCCGCCGATCCCGGCGCCCCGCACACCGTCCGCTCCCTCGCCGAGCACGTCGCCCTCTCCCCGTCCCGCTTCGCCCACCTCTTCACCGAGCAGCTCGGCCACTCCCCGATGCGCGCCCTCCACCACGCCCGCCTCCACCACGCCGCCCGCCTCCTGGAAGCCACCGACCTCCCCGTCGAACGCGTCGCCACCGCCTCCGGCTTCACCGGCCCCTTCCACTTCAGCCGGGTGTTCCGACAGCGGTACGGGGTGCCACCGGGGAAGTACCGCCGGGGGCTGCGCGACGACGGCTGACCGGCCGGTGCCCGGCCGGTGGCCCGCTCAGCCCCCGAGGACGAGCAGGGACAGCCACAGGGCCACCACCGACGACACCAGTGCCGCCGGGACGGTCAGGAGGCCGAGGCGGGTGAACTCGCCGAGGTCTACGTCGTGGTCGTGGTGGTGGACGATGCGGCGCCAGAGGAGGGTGGCGAGGGAGCCGGCGTAGGTGAGGTTCGGGCCGATGTTGACGCCGAGGAGGACGGCGAGAACGGCGCCGGTGCCGAGCGGGGCGGCCAGGGGGACCAGGACGAGGACCGCGGGCAGGTTGTTGATGACGTTGGAGAGGAGGGCCGCGAGGGCGGCGACGCCGAGCAGGGCGAGCAGCCCGGTGCCGGACGGCATCACCCGGCCGAGCGCGTCGGCGAGACCGTTGTCGACCACCGCGCGCACCACGACGCCCAGCGCCAGCACGAACGCGAGGAAGGGGAGCGAGACGGAGTGGAGGAGCGCGACCGGGGTCGTGGTGCGGCGGGCGAGCGCCCGGACCGCGAGGACCACGGCACCGGCCAGCGCCGCCCAGACGGGCTCGATCCCGAGCGCGGACGTCACCACGAAGCCGGCGAGCGTGCACACGACCGTGACCAGCGCGAACACCGGCAGCTCGGGGGCCTCGACCGCCTCCTTCGGCGTGGGTGCCCCGGCGTCCAGATCGGCCGCGAAGAACCGGCGGAACACCAGGTACTCGGCGGCCACGGCCACCGCCCACGGCGCCGCCATCAGCAGCGCGAACCGGGTGAAGGTCAGCCCGCTCGCGGTGAACGCCAGCAGGTTGGTGAGGTTGGAGACGGGCAGCAGCAGCGAGGCCGTGTTCGACAGATGCGCGGTGGCGTACAGATGCGGCTTCGGGCGGGCGCCCAGCCGGGCCACGGTCGCGAACACCACCGGGGTGAGCAGCACGACCGTCGCGTCCAGGCTGAGGACCGCCGTGATGCCGGAGGCCAGCGCGAACGTCGAGCCCAGCAGCCGCCGGGGGCTGCCCGCCGACGCCCGCGCCATCCACGCGCCGCACGCCTGGAAGAGCCCCTCGTCGTCGCAGAGCTTGGCCAGCACCAGTACGGCGGCGAGGAATCCGAGCACCGGGCCCAGCAGCTCGGCCTCGGCACGGGCGTGGTCGAGGGAGACGGCACCGGCCGCCACGGCGACACCGGCGGCCGGGACCGCGACCACGGCCTCCGGCAGTCCGAACGGGCGGGCGACCGCGCAGCCGAGGACGACGACGAGCAGAACGACGGAGAGGACCTCGGCGAGGGCGGTGTTCACGGCAGGACTTTCGCGGCGTAAGCAGGGCAGAGACGTTCGCAGGCCGCGCACGGCGGCGCGCGGGGGCTGCTGCACCGTACAGCTGCCCACCGACGCCCGCCGAACGCGAGTACGGCCTACGGTGAGGCCCATCTCACGCCCGTTAAACCCGTCCCGGTGCGGCGGGGCCGCGCCTCACTCCTCCGACAGCGTCAGCTCCGCCCAGATCGTCTTGCCGTCCTCGGTGTGCCGGCTGCCCCACCGCTGGGTCAGCTGGGCCACCAGCAGCAGTCCGCGGCCGCCCTCGTCGAAGGTCTTGGCCCGGCGCAGATGCGGGGCGGTGCCGCTGCCGTCGGACACCTCGCAGATCAGGGTGGTGTCGTCGTGGATCAGCCGCAGCTGGATCGGCGGGACGCCGTGCCGGATCGAGTTGGTGACCAGCTCGCTCACCACCAGCTCCGCCGTGAACGCCGACTCGCTGATGCCCCAGAGCGCCATCTGCGTCAGCACGTACTGCCGGGTCCGGGCGACGAACGCGGGGTCGGCGGGGATCGACCAGGTCGCGACCCGCTCCGCCCTGAGCCCCCGGGTGCGGGCCAGCAGCAGCGCCACGTCGTCGGGGGCGCCGTTCGCCGGCAGCAGGGACTGCACGACGTCCTGGCAGATGTCGTCCAGTGAGCCGCTGCGGCCGGACAGCGCCTCGGCCAGCAGTTCCTGACCGGCGTCGATGTCCCGGTCCCGGGTCTCGATCAGACCGTCGGTGTACAGGGCGATGACCGTGCCCTCGGGCAGTTCGAGTTCGGCGGACTCGAAGGGCAGTCCGCCGAGGCCCAGGGGCTGTCCCGACGGCACTTCCACCTCCATCGGCCGCCCGTCCGGGTCCAGCACCACGGGCGGGGGATGCCCGGCGCGGGCGAAGGTGCAGCGGCGGGTCACCGGGTCGTAGACGGCGTACAGACAGGTGGCCCCCACCTCACCGGTCACGCCCTCGCTGCCGGCCTCCGCCGACAGCCGTACGACGAGGTCGTCGAGGTGGGTCAGCAGTTCGTCGGGGGCGAGGTCGACGTCGGCGAGGGTGCGGACGGCGGTCCGCAGCCGGCCCATGGTGGCGGAGGCCTGGACGCCGTGCCCGACGACGTCGCCGACGACCATGGCGACCCGCATCCCGGAGAGCGGGATCACGTCGAACCAGTCACCGCCGACCCCGGCCTGCGCCGCCGGGAGATACCGGGAGGCCGCCTCCAGGGCGGGCATCCGGGGGAGGGTCTGGGGCAGGAGGCTGCGCTGCAGGGCGAGGGCGGTCTCGCGTTCGCGGGAGTAGCGGCGGGCGTTGTCGATGCAGACGGCGGCGCGGGCCGTCACCTCCTCGGCGAGCAGCTCGTCGTCGGCGGTGAACGGGTCGGTCCGCTTGAAACGGGTCAGGACGGCCACCCCGAGGGTCGTGCCACGGGCCCGGATCGGCACCGACATGGTGGTGTGGACGCCCAGCTCCTTGACCCGTTGGCTGCGTATGGGGTCCCAGGCGAGCCAGTCCACCAGTGTGTTGGCGGGGTCGGTCGCCACGATGGTGTGCCCGACCGTCAGGGACGCCGCCTGTGGGGAGGAGGCCGGATAGACGTCGGTACGGCCCACCTCGACGACCGTCTCGGGGCAGCCGGGGGTGACCGACTGGTGGGCGGCCCGGCGCAGGGTGAAGGGCGGGGAGAGCGGGCCCTCGTGCGGTTCGTCGCCGTGGTCGAGGGACTGCATCAGATCGACGCTGACGAAGTCGGCGAGGACCGGGACGCACACGTCGGCCAGCTCCTGCGCGGTGCGCCGGACGTCGAGGGTGGTGCCGATACGGATGCTCGCCTCGTTCACCAGCTGCAGCCGCTGCCGAGCGAGGTACTGCTCGGTGATGTCGTGCCCGGTGACACAGACCCCGATCGGCACCCCGGAGTCGTCCAGGACCGGGGCGATCGCGGCCGACCAGGCGTGCGCGCGGTCCTCGTCGGCGGCCCGCAGGAAGGTCTGTACGTCCCTGCGCCGGCCCAGGGCGAGCACCTCGCGCAGATGCTGCTCCAGCTTCTCGCCCTGCCGGCCGCCCAGGATCTCGGACATGTGCAGGCCCCGGAGGTTGTCCTCGGGCATGCCCACGGCGTCCGCCATCACGGCGTTGATGCCGCGCAGCCGCAGCCGGTCGTCGAAGACGGCCATCGCGCACGGAGACTGGACCATGACGGCCGCCGCGAGCGGATCGTCCCGCACCAGCGGCCCCGGATCGTCCAGCGGACACAGAACCAGCCAGCTGCCGCCGCCGTCGTTGTCCCGCATGCCCCGGTGGTGGGCGAGCAGCCACGCGGTCACCGTACGGCCGTCGCGGTGACGCAGCGCGAGCGTGCCGCTCCAGACGCGGCTGCCCGGCGGGGGCGGCAGGAAAGCGCCCCCCGGGGCCAGCAGCTCCTCGGCGGGGCGTCCCACGACCTCCGCCGCGGGCCAGCCCAGCAGACGGCTCGCGCCCTCGTTCCACTCGACGATCGTGCCGTCGCCGTCCATGGCCGCCCGCGCCGTGGCGGCACCGTCCAGGGCATACGCAGGGGCATCACCGTGCGTTACCTTGCGGCTCCTCATCGTCGCGAGTTCCATTCCGCCGGACCGAACGGGCTTACGGGTGAATTCCAGCCTATGCGCTCCGCCGGTAAAGCGGACGGGAAACCGCACGCCTGCCTGATTTACCGCATCAGTGCGCGCGAGTGGCGTGAGGGGCTCTTGACGCCCCTGGGGAGGATCGTCAGATTCTGTTTGGTCACGATCACTTGTGATGGCTTGTGGGGCTCCGCGTCGCACCAGGCCGGTGCTCCGCGGCTCCCGGAACGTCCACCCGCACGTTCGACGAAGGGAACACCATGACCGTCACCCGCAGATCCTTACTCGTCGCGGGCACCTCCGCCCCGCTGGCGGGAGCGCTGGCGGGCACCGCCACCGCCGCACCCCGGGCGCGCCCTTCGTCCCCCGGCCGGACCCTGCCCCTCCGGGACGGCTGGCGCTTCGCCCTCGTCAACCCGGGCGGCATCACCGACCCGACCGGCGCGTACGCCGACGCCGCCGACCCCGGCCACGACGACTCCGCCTGGCGCCGGGTCGCCGTCCCGCACGACTGGTCCATCGAACTGGCGCCCACCACCCAGCACGGCACCACCAGCGGCACCGGCTTCTTCCCCGGCGGCCTCGGCTGGTACCGCACCACCTTCACCCTGCCGCCCTCCCTCGCCGGGAAGCGGATCTCCGTCGAGTTCGACGGCGTCTACATGGACTCGTACGTCTACTGCAACGGCACCGAGGTCGGCCGCCACCCCTACGGCTACACCGGCTTCGCCTTCGACCTCACCGACCTGCTGCACACCGACGGCAGCACCGCGAACGTCATCGCCGTCAAGGTCCAGAACCGCCTGCCCAGCAGCCGCTGGTACTCCGGCAGCGGCATCTACCGCGAGGCCCGCCTCGTCGTCACCGACCCCGTGCACGTGGCCCGCTGGGGCACCCAGGTCACCACGCCCGACATCACGGAGGAGCGCGCCCTCGTCCGCGTACGGACCTCCGTCGTGAACGCCTCCGGGGCCGGGGCGGACGTCGAGATCGTCTCCCGGATCGTCGATGCCCGGGGCCGCACGGTCGCCCGTACGTCCTCCACCGTCTCCGTCACCGGCACCGCGACCGAGACCGAGACCCAGGAACTGACCGTCCGCGAGCCGAGACTGTGGGACTTCACGGACCCGCACCGCTACACCCTCAGGACCGAACTGCGTGTCGGCGGCAGGACCACCGACACCCACCGCACGCCCTTCGGCATCCGCACCTTCCGCTTCGACCCCGACGAGGGCTTCCACCTCAACGGCACCGCGCACAAGATCAAGGGCGTCGACCTCCACCACGACCTGGGCGCGCTCGGCGCCGCCGTCAGCGCCGACGCGATCCGCCGACAGATGACGATCATGAAGTCGATGGGCGTCAACGCCTTCCGCACCTCCCACAACCCGCCCTCCCCCGAGATGATCGAGGTCTGCGAGGAGCTGGGCATCGTGATGATGGTCGAGGCCTTCGACTGCTGGCGCAGCCCCAAGACCCGCTACGACTACGGCCGTTTCTTCGACGAGTGGGCCGACCGCGACGTGACCGAGATGGTGCTCGCCGCCCGTAACTCGCCCGCCGTCCTCATGTGGTCGATCGGCAACGAGGTCTCGGAGTTCACCTCCACCTCCGGCCTCGCCATGGCGGACCGGCTGATCGCCGCCGTGAAGGCCTCCGACGACACCCGCCCGATCGTCATCGGCTCCCACCGCCACCGCAGCGTCCCCGCCCCCGGCACCCCCGGCGATCTGATCCTGGCCAAACTCGACGGCCTCGGCCTCAACTACAACACCGCCAAGTCGGTGGACGCCCTGCACGCCCGCTACCCCCACCTGTTCCTCTTCGAGTCGGAGTCGTCCTCGGAGACCTCGACACGGGGCGTCTACCAGGAGCCCGAGCGCCTCAACACCGGCGAGAACCACACCCCCGGGAAGCGGGGCGTCTCCTCCTACGACAACAACCTCGCCTCCTGGACCATGAGCGGCGAGTACGGCCACAAGAAGGACCGCGACCGGAAGTGGTTCGCCGGGCAGTTCCTCTGGTCCGGCATCGACTACATCGGCGAGCCCACGCCGTACGACGTCTTCCCGGTGAAGGCCTCCTTCTTCGGCGCGGTCGACACGGCCGGCTTCCCGAAGGACATGTACTACCTCTTCCAGAGCCAGTGGACCGCCCGGCCCATGGTCCATCTGCTGCCGATGACCTGGAACCACGCCGAGGGCGACACGGTGGAGGTGTGGGCGTACTCCAACGTCGACACCGTGGAGCTGTTCCTCAACGGAAAGTCCCTGGGGACACGGCGGTTCGACGAGAAGAAGACCGTCGACGGGCGCCCCTACCTGGAGACCACCGAGGCCACCGGCGACGACAAGACCTTCACCGACGGCCCGTACCCCGGCAGCTACACCAGCCCCAACGGCAGCGCGGGAAAGCTCCACCTCACCTGGCAAGTGCCGTACGCGCCCGGTGAGTTGAAGGCGGTGGCGCGGCGGAACGGCAGGACCGTCGCCACCGACGTCCTGCGCACGGCGGGCCGGCCGCACACGGTGCGGCTGACCGCCGACCGCAAGTCCGTGGCCGCGGACGGGCGTTCACTGGCCTTCGTCACCGCCGAGATCGTCGACGCCCGGGGCGTGGTGGTGCCCGACGCCGAGCACCTGATCACCTTCGACGTACGGGGCGGCTCCCTCGCCGGGCTCGACAACGGCCGTGAGGAGAGCGCCGAGCGCTACCAGGCCGCCACCCGGACCGCGTTCGGCGGCAAGGCGCTCGCGATCGTCCGGGCCGGGACCGAGCCCGGTTCGGTGAAGGTGACGGCACGGGTGGAGGGGCTGAGGACCGGGAAGGTGAGCGTCCGGGCCACGACGGCGCGCGACAGATCGTCCACTCCGGCCGCCGAGTTCGCGCCCGACCACCCGGCCGCCATCAACCACCCGCACGCAGACGCCAGTTACTCCGGGCGCACCGACACCCTCCCCGCCGCCATGCTGGACGGCGACCCGGCCACCGGCTGGTCCAACGCCTTCCTCAAGGCGGCCACCGCCCTGCTGCCGGCGTTCGGCGGGGCACGGCCCGAGGACTGGGTGTCGGTCGACTGGGGGAGGCCCGGGACGGTCGACCGGGTCGAGGTCTCCTTCACCGTCGACGCCGGGCACACCCTGCCCGAGGCCGTCACGGTCGAGGTGGGGGACGGTGAACGGTACGTCCCGGTCGAGGGCGCGAAGACCGACTGGGCCACCGCCTCGGACGCCCCGACGGTGATCACGTTCGCCCCGGTGCGCGGCACCCGGATCCGGCTCACCCTGACGAGCCGCCATCCGGGCGAGGCGCGCGGCGCGGTGCGGATCAGCAGACTGGACGTTCTCGCGGTCTGACCGTGCGACGCCGGCCGGTCGGAGGGAGCCGCCGCGGTCCGGACGGGAAACCAGTCCTGTCCGGACCGTTGACGGGCTGTCATGTCTCTAACAGCATGGCCCGCAGCCCTGCCTGGGAGCGCTCCCACGTCCTACGTCCCCCACCTCCCCCGAGGAGCCCCGACGTGAAACGACGCAGAACCACCCTGCTCGCCCTGACGGCCCTCCTCGCGGCGGCGCTCACCGCGCTGCCCACCGGCTCGGCCCAGGCCGAGGAGGTCGAACAGGTGAAGAACGGCACCTTCGACACCACCACCGCCCCCTGGTGGACGACCGGCAACGTCACCGCCGGGCTCACCGACGGCCGCCTCTGCGCCGAGATCCCCGGCGGCACCACCAACCGCTGGGACGCCGCCGTCGGCCAGAACGACCTCACCCTCGTCAAGGGCGAGTCGTACCGCTTCAGCTTCTCCGCCTCCGGCACCCCCCAGGGCAACATCCTGCGCGCGATCGTCGGCCTGTCCGTGGCCCCGTACGACACCTACTTCGAGGTCAGCCCGCAGCTGAACGTCTCGGGCGACGCGTACACCTACACCTTCACCTCGCCCGTCGACACCACCCAGGGCCAGGTCGGCTTCCAAGTGGGCGGCAACGCGAACCCGTTCACCTTCTGCATGGACGACGTGTCGCTGCTCGGCGGGGTGCCCCCGGAGGTGTACGAGCCCGACACCGGGCCCCGGGTGCGCGTCAACCAGGTCGCCTATCTGCCCGCCGGACCCAAGAACGCCACCCTGGTCACCGAGGCCACGGCCAAGCTGCCCTGGCAGCTGAAGAACGCCTCGGGCGCGGTGGTCGCCCAGGGGCGGACCACCCCGCGCGGGCTCGACGCCTCCTCCGGGCAGAACGTCCACTCGATCGACTTCGGCGCGTACCGCAAGCGCGGCGCCGGCTTCACCTTGACCGTCGACGGCGAGACCAGCCGCCCGTTCGACATCGACCCGGCCGCCTACGAACGGCTCCGGCTCGACTCGCTGAAGTACTACTACACCCAGCGCAGCGGCACCCCGATCGACGACCACCTGCGCCCCGGCTACGGCCGCGCGGCCGGCCACGTCGACGTGGCGCCCAACCAAGGGGACGGGAACGTGCCCTGCCAGCCCGGTGTCTGCGACCACCGGCTCGATGTCACCGGCGGCTGGTACGACGCCGGCGACCACGGCAAGTACGTCGTCAACGGCGGTATCTCCACCTGGGAGGTGCTCAGCACCTACGAACGCGCGCTGCACGCCCGCACCGGAGAGCCCCGGAAGCTCGGGGACGGCTCGCTGGACATCCCGGAGAGCGGCAACAAGGTCCCCGACCTGCTGGACGAGGTCCGCTGGGAGCTGGACTTCCTGCTGAAGATGCAGGTGCCGCAGGGCGAGCCCCTCGCGGGCATGGCGCACCACAAGATCCACGACGAGCAGTGGACCGGCCTGCCCCTGATGCCCGCCGACGACCCGCAGAAGCGCGAACTGCACCCGCCGAGCACCGCGGCCACCCTGAACCTGGCCGCCACCGCCGCCCAGGCGGCCCGCCTCTACCGCCCCTACGACCCCGCGTTCGCCGCGAAGGCCCTCACCGCGGCCCGCACGGCCTGGGCGGCGGCGAAGGAGCACCCCGCCCTGTACGCCTCCGAGAGCGACGGCATCGGCGGCGGCACCTACGCCGACCGCGACGTCACCGACGAGTTCTACTGGGCGGCGGCGCAGCTGTACCTCACCACCGGTGAGAAGACCTTCCAGGACCAGGTCCTCGCCTCACCCGTGCACACCGCCGACATCTTCGGCCCCGTCGGCTTCGACTGGGCCCGCACGGCCGCCGCGGGCCGCCTCGACCTCGCGACCGTCCCGAACAAGCTGCCCGGCCGCGACAAGGTCCGCCAGTCCGTGATCAAGGCCGCCGACCGCTATCTGGCCACGCTGAAGGCCCACCCCTACGGCATGCCGTACGCCCCCGACAACCACCTCTACGACTGGGGCTCCAACCACCAGATCCTCAACAACGCGGTGGTGATCGCCACGGCGTACGACATCAGCGGCGCCTCGAAGTACCGCGAGGGCGCCCTGCAGAGCATGGACTACCTCTTCGGCCGCAACGCCCTCAACATCTCCTACGTCACCGGCTACGGCGAGGTCGACGCCCGCAACCAGCACAGCCGCTGGTACGCCCACCAGCTCGACCCGTCCCAGCCCAACCCGCCGGCCGGCACCCTCGCCGGCGGCCCCAACTCCTCCATCCAGGACCCCTACGCACAGAGCAAACTCCAAGGCTGTGTCGGCCAGTTCTGCTACATCGACGACATCCAGTCCTGGTCGACCAACGAACACACGATCAACTGGAACGCGGCCCTGGCCCGCATGGCGTCGTTCGTGGCGGACCAGAGCTGAGCGTCGCCTCCCCTTCGGTACCGCGTGGGGTAGCCCGTGACCTGCGACTATTTACGGGTAAGTACCCTCGCGGTACCGTTGGTGCATGCCAGCTCTGAATGTGGAGTTCAGCGACCGCGAGCTAGAGGATCTGCGGCAGATCGCCAAGGAGCGCGGTACGTCGATGAAGGCGCTCGTGCGCGAGGCCGCCGCTGCCGACATCGTGCGGCACCGGGCGCTGAAGGAGGGCGCGGAGGCGTTCCGCCGGTTCTTCACCACGCACGCCGACGAGTTCGCCGCCGCCTTCCCGGACGACGAACCGGCCGCGCACGTCAAAGGGCGGGCCGTCTGAGCGATGGCACCCGTCATCCACATCGACGTGCCCTGGCTGCTCCAGCGGCATGAAGAGGTCATGCCCGAGCAGCCCACCATCAACGACTTCTCCGCGCTGGTCGCCGCCGTGGCCCGGCACCGCGTCGACCCGCCGCGCCTCGGCGTCGACTCCGACCCGGCCTGGCGGGCCGCCGCGCTGCTGCACACCCTCGCGGTGCTCAAACCGCTGCCGGCCGCCAACGCCCGTTTCGCCTGTGCGACGGCCGTGGCGTACATGTTCGTCAGTGGCGCCGGCATCGACCCGCCGTACGGCGCCCTCGTGGATCTCGCGCGCGATCTGCTCTCCGGGGCGGCCGATGTCTACGGGGCCGCGGACCGGCTGCGGTCCTGGCAGATCTGAGCGGTTCCGGCGGATCCGAGCCGGCCGGACGAGGGAGGACCCGCCCCGGGGCCGCCGACCGAGGGCGGGAGGATCAAGGTCGGCGGCCGTTTCGCGCGGGAGAGCCGCCGTTCCGCGCGGGGCCTTCCGAGGTGGCCGACTCCAGTCAACAACCAACCGTCGGCGCGCCGGGAGCGTGCGCGGGACACCGGGATGTGCGTTCGGTTCACACGGGGTGCTTGAAATCTTGAGTATTCAGAAAACGGAAGGCTTCGTTCTGCGAAGCGGAAGCATCGATACCGGTCATCTGACCTGCTTTTAGTGATGCGGATGTTGCACAAGTGCCTTGTTAGCCATGAGTAACTTGTGCAAGGGTGAACTTCCTGCGCATGGGCAATGGCCCCGCCAGAAAGGCCATTTGGCCTTTCCGGTCGCCGAAGGGCCCAAAAGGCTCAAGGAAGACGGTCATCGTGCGGTTCGGCCCCCGACCGCTTTCCCGGCGCCCGCCAAAAAGGTACGCACCAATCCAGGGCCCTTTTCGGCGGCCACAACTCCGTGTGCCATCTTGCGCCTTGGAAGGAACCCGCTCTGTGCACACCCCCCACCCTCCCCGTCCCACATATCCGCCCGCGCCCGGCCCGGTGCCTGGAGAGTCCGACGAGACGCTCGCCGCCCGGCTGAGGGGCTGGTCGGAAGGCGGCACCGGCGACCCCGTCGCCCTGCTGATGGCACGGCACTGGCAGCCGACGTACGACTACGCGGTCATCTGTCTCGCCACCCAGTCCCCGGTGGCCTCGATGGTGACCGCGACCGCCTTCCACCGGGTGCTCGACGGGCTGATGCGGGGCGAGTCGGGCGTGGCCCTGCGGCCACGGCTGCTGGTGGCCGCGCGCGACACCGTCAAGGAGTGGTCCGCGGAAGGGGGCGTCTCCGGTGTGCTGGCCGACCTGAGGAAGCCCGCGGGCGGTCGCGGTATGCGGGCGGCGAAGTCCATGACGCCCGAAAACCGCAAGCTCGTCGAGCGCTCTTTCCAGGCCCTCCCCGCGGTCGCCCAGTGCCTGCTGTGGCACACCGAAGTAGAAGCCGAAACGATAACCATACCCACTGGTCTGCTGGGCCTGGACGCCGACAGCGCGACCGCCACCCTGGAGCAGGCACGCGACAAATTCCGTGAGGGCTGCGTCCGCGCCCACCGGGAACTCGCGCCGTCCAAGGATTGCCGCTTCTACAACCGGCTGCTGGACGTACCGATTCGCCGCGGCGGCGCCCTGCTGCCCGATGTCCAGCAGCATCTGCTGGAGTGCCGGTACTGCCGTTACGCCGCCGAGCAACTCAGCCATTTCGAGGGCGGACTGGGCGGAGTCATCGCCGAGGCCGTACTCGGCTGGGGCGCCCGGCGCTATCTCGACTCCCGGCCCGGCCGCATGCCGCAGAAGGGGAGTTCGAGACGTCCGGGGAGCGGCGGCCGGCACCGTCTGCTCTCCCAGATCCCCGCACAGCGCCGCCGGATCACCGCCGGGGCGCGCAACCCCCGCGCCCTGATCACCGTCGGTGTCTCCTCGGGCGCCCTGCTCGCGGCCGTCCTGGGTGCCGCGTTCCTCTCCGACGACGGCAACGGAGCCGACCCCACGGCCTCCACCAGCGCCACCGGGGGCGTCGCCACGGCACCGGACACCGGCAACGACACCACCACCGACACGGCGTCGCCGACCCCGCCGGCCTCCGCCGGGCGGCCCACGGCACCCCAGCAGACGCGGCTGCGCAACCAGGCCGCCGACCTGTGCATCGACATCCAGGGCGGCAAAGCCGTGAAGGGCGCCTCGACCGAACTCGCGGTGTGCGACTCCGGCTGGACCCAGAAGTGGTCCTACGAGGAGGACGGGCTGCTCCGCAGTGTCGCCAACCCCGAACTGTGCCTGGACTCCCAGGTGGACGCCGGGGTCGTCGTCCTCGGCAAGTGCGCCGACGACGACTCCGAGCGCGGGGACGACGTGCGCTACGACTTCACCGTGCAGGGCGAGTTGCTGCCCCGGTGGGGGGAGGGGCTCGCCATGGCCCCGGTCGCCCGGGAGCCCGACGCGGACATCGTCGTCAAGGTCCGGGACAACTCCACCACCCAGCGCTGGCTCACCGACGGCGTCACCGCCAGCCCCGAGTCCCTGTCCGTCTCCGGTTCCGAGGCGCCGACGCCGGAGACGGAGCCGGTGTCCCGCGAGCCGGAGCCGGAGCCGGAGGCCGACGGTGCCTCTCCGGACCCCGGCCCGGAGAAGTCCCGCTCCCCGCAGCCGGGTGCGTCCCCTGAGGCGGAGGCCGAACAAGGGGGCTCGATCCTCTCGGTGGGGGACGACGACGCGGAGGCCTCCGGCGAGGCGCGGCTGGTGCTGCCGCTGACGTCTCTCGACGTCGCGGGGCTGTTGACGGGCCTGGGGTTGTAGGGGCGGGGCGTTGTCGGGTGCGGGTTCGGTGGGGGCTGGTCGCGCAGTTCCCCGCGCCCCTCAAAAAGCGGGGGCTGCGCCCCATGCTTTTTGCCTTTAGGGGCGCGGGGAACTGCGCGAGAAGCCCCACCGGACCCGCGCGTACCCACCCACCCCCGCGCGGAGCGCGAAGGGGCTGGCCGGTCAGGCGGAGCCGAAGAGGCTGTCGGCCCCCACCGACCCCGGCGTCCCGTGCCCCGACAGCGCGAGCGTCAGGTCGAGTTCGGCGAGCAGACAGCGGATGACATGTTCGACGCCGGCCTGCCCGTCGAGGGCGAGACCATAGACGTACGGCCGCCCGACCAGCACCGCCCGGGCCCCGAGCGCCAGCGCCTTGAAGACGTCGTCCCCACTGCGCACCCCACTGTCGAACAGCACCTCCATCCGCTCACCCACCGCCCGCACCACCCCCGGCAGCGCGTCGGCGGCCCCCACACCCCCGGCCACCTGCCGTCCCCCGTGGTTGGACACGACCACCCCGTCCATCCCCGCGTCCGCCGCGAGCCGTGCGTCGTCCGGGTGCAGGACCCCCTTCAACACGATCGGCCCGTCCCAGTGTTCGCGCAGGAACGCCAGATCGGGCCAGGTCTTCCCCGGGTCGCCGAACATGCCCGCGAAGTGCAGCACGGCCGCGTTCGGATCCTCGTGCACGGGTTTGGCGAGCCCCGCCTGGAACGCCGGGTCGGAGAAGTAGTTGGCGGTGCCGACACCGTGCAGGAACGGCAGATACGCCCGTTCCAGATCGCGTGGCCGCCAGCCGAGCAGCGGCGTGTCGAGGGTGACGACGAGCACGGAGTACCCGGAGGCCTTCGCCCTGTGCAGGAAGCTCCGGGTGACCTCGCGGTCCTTCGCCCAGTACAGCTGGAACCAGCGCTCCGCGTCGCCCAGCACCTCCGCGACCCGCTCCAGGGGCGTGCTGGACGCCGAGGACAGGATGTACGGCACGCCCTGCGCGGCGGCGGCCCGTGCGGCCGCCGACTCCGCCTCGGGGTGCACGATCGACAGCACGCCTACCGGGGCGAGTGCCACCGGCGCCGGCAGCGTACGGCCCAACACCTCGACGGACAGGTCGCGTTCGCTGACGTCCCGCAGCAGCCGGGGCACGATGCGGTGCCGGTCCAGCGCCGCCCGGTTGGCGCGGGCCGTGCTGCCGTCCCCCGCGCTGCCCGCCACATAGCCGACCGGGCCGGCGCCGAGCCGGTGCTCGGCCAACTCCTCCAGCCGGCTCAACTCGGCGGGCAGCCGTGGCACGGCCCCGCCCATCCCGCCCAGATAGATCTCGTACTGAAAGTCCGCCCAGTGCTTCGCCATCCGCCCGACCCGCCCCTCACCGTCAGCAACCCACCACGTCGCCGACGATCCTGACGACCCCGACGCCCGCCGTCCACCGCCACGCGCGAGCGATCGGTCGGAAGAGGGGGCCGGGGGCGCCAGCGCGCTGGCGGGGATCGGTGGGTGCCGGGGTCGGGGTGCTGCTGGGTGTCGGCGGGTGCCGGGGGCAAGGGGATTGGCCGGGAGCTGGCGGGGATTGCCGGATGTTGGTGGGTGCCGGGGTGCCGGGGTGCCGGGGTGGGGGCGTCTCGGGCAGGAGCGGAAGCCGTCCTCAGGGGGTGAGGTGACGGTACGGGCGCCCGTCGAGTCGACACCAGGGGGCGCTTCGTCCATTTTCCGGGGTGCGAGTGGATGAATCGTCCACCATCGTGAGGGGGTCCGGGCAGGGAAGCGGAATGTTTCAGGCCGATTGCTCAGTGGTGGAGATCCGGCCATTTGTGATCATGGAGCGATCGGGAACCGCTCAGAATCGGGGTTCACGTGGTCGATCTCCGTGACTTCACGCCACTGATTCAATACTCAAAGTTACCGAAACCTGTGGGGTCGATGTGTGTTCCGGCCCTGGACCCGGCAGACTCGCGCTCGCCGATCCGGCACCGACCGGGCCGGCCTCGTACACACGACCGATGTGACGGGGCCGTCCGGGCACTCCTGCAGAGCGGAAGGATGCACACCATGCCGAAGACCGCGCGCCTGGCAGCGACTCTGACCCTGGCGGCCACCGCCGTCTGCGGTCCCCTCACGGGCTCCGCGCTCGCCGCCCCGGCGCTCACCACCCCCGAGCCCGCCGTGGCCGCGCCCGCCGTGTCCGGGCTGTACGCCCCCTCGGCCCTGGTCCTGACCATGGGCCACGGCGAGAACGCGGTCGCCGTCACCCCCGAGCGCGCGGTCACGCTGACCTGTGCGCCCAAGGCCTCCGGCACGCACCCGGCGCCCGTCGACGCCTGCGCCGAACTCCGCGACAGCGGCGGCGACTTCGCCGCCCTGAGCGGCATGGGCGGGGCGATGTGCACCAAGCAGTACGACCCGGTGGTCGTCACCGTGCACGGTGTCTGGCAGGGCAAGCGCGTCGCGTACGAGCGCGTCTTCGCCAACGAGTGCCTGAAGAGCTCGGGCGCGAGCGTCCTGTACGCCTTCTGAACGATCCCTGGGACAAGGCCGCTTCGTGGCGGCCGAACAGACCGGGGTCGCGTGGTCCCGTGAGTGATGAGCGAGGGTTCGTGGCTGGGGAGCGCGAGCCCTGTCGCGGAGTGTCACGCGATCCCCGTCCGGGGGCCGGCCGAGCGGAGTGGGGCCGAGGGCCGGCCCCCGGCATCAACTGCCGGGGGCCTTCAGGCGTTCACTCGGTGACGGTCCAGCGGCCGACCTCCTGATGGCCGGTGTCGTACAGGGGCTGGCCGTCCCCGGGAGTGATCTCGCAGTGCCGGAGGTTGCCGCCCCAGTAGCGCAGGATGCGCTCCAACTCCTGGACGGTGGTGCCCTCGTCCCAGTCCGTGCTGTCCAGGTCGACTTCGAGAAGAAACTTCACCTGATCTCCTTCGAGGATGCCCCGTCCTTCAGGTCGGGGTGGGGATGCCCTCCCGCTTGCGGGGAAGAATCGAAGCTCCTGCGGAGCAGGGCAGCAGGCGGGGCAAGCGTGACCTGCGCTCGAAGCTGCAGAAGAAGCGCACCAAGAGCGCGGCCCGTGCCCTCAAGCGCCAGCGGCGCAAGGAAGCCCGGTACGCCACCCAGCGCAACCACATCATCGCCAAGAAGCTCTTGGATACCGCTGAACGCACCTCCAGGGGTATCGGTCTGGAAGACCTGACCGGTATCCGGCAGAGGGTTACGGCCAAGAAAGACCAGCGGGCACGGCTTTCCTCCTGGGCGTTCGCCCAACTCGGCTCCTTTGTCGAGTACAAGGCCAGGCGGGCTGGTGTGCCCGTGGTCCACGTGGACCCGCGCAATACCTCCCGGCAGTGCTCGGAGTGCCGGCACACCCACCGGACCAACCGAGTGGATCAAGCACGGTTCGTATGCCGGTCCTGCGGGACCGTGCTGCATGCGGACCACAACGGCTCCCGCAACATCGCCCACCGGGCTGATGCTGTGTGGAAGCGGGGCGCAGTCAACCGCCCCAGTACCGCCTAGCGGCACCGGACGCAGGGAACCACAGTGGGACCTCAGCTTTCCGTCTCACTCTGCCTGCAAGCCTGGTCCTTCAGCTTCAGGGCCGGGTAGTTGACTTCGCGCGTCTCCACTTCTGTCTCCACTTCTGTCTCGCTCGGATTCCGTGCCGGTGTCCGCCGGAACGGGTGTGCGCCTGCCGCAGGTCCTTCAATCGTTTCATTGAACTGCTACTTGAGACTTGGCCCTTGCGAAGACGGAGGCGGAGACAGGGGAGTGGGCGGAAGGTCCGGGAGCGGTGGGAAGCGGCCCAACAGCCCTGCGGCGCGCAGCAGGCGCCGTATCCGGGGCTGGTCGGAGACCAGGCGCAGCCGGCCGCCGCGTGCCCGGGCCGTGGCCTCCGCCCGGCACAGGACGCGCAGGCCCGAGCAGTCGAAGAAGGAGACGCCCCGCAGGTCGACGAGCACGTCCGGCTCGCCGGGCCGTCGGCCGGGCCCGGTGACGGCGGCCGTCAGATGCTCGGCCACGAGGCCCGCCGAGGCGATGTCGATCTCACCCGAGACCTCGATCACGGTGAACGGGCCGGACCGGTGAGTACGGGCGTACGGATTCGCCGCCACCGGTCCGGATCCGGGCCCGGCTTCGGATGCGGGCCCGGCTCCGGACGCGGGTCCGGGCCCGGCTCCGGCGGCCGTGTCCTCGGGCCGGGGGACGGCACGGTCATGGGCATCCGGGGGCATGGCGGCTCCACCTTGTCAGGGGTAGGGCGCATTCGGTCCCGTTAGCTACCCCGGCGCGGAGCCGGCCACCCCTTTCACGCCCGGCGCAAGATTTACAGCACTCGAAAAGGTGAACTTCCGTGCTGACCATTGACATTGCGGTGGATCGCTGATGTGGAGCGCACGGTTCAGTGGGCCGGCACGGCGATACGCAGGGGCACGGCGCCCGCCGCGCTCGAACCGCCCGGCCCGGTGTCCTCGATGTCCCGCGTCGCCTCCGCCCACCACGCCGGACCGTCCTCGATGTGCCGCAGCAGGACGCCTTCGCGGATCGCCCAGGGGCAGATCGTCACGGACTTCAGGCCGGCGAGCTTCATCGTGGTGTGCCCGACCAGCGCTCCGGCGAGGCTCTGTGTCGCCCGGGGCGCGGAGATGCCGGGCAGGACGGACCGCTCGGCGGCGGGGAGGGCGGCGAGGCGGTCGATGGCCAGGCCCAGGTCCGCGCACCGCAACTCCCGCTCCACGAACGGCCCTTGACGACCCGGCGCCGACCCGCACAGCCGGGAGAGCTGCTGGAAGGTGCGCGAGGTGGCCACGGCGGTGCGCGGCCCCTCCCAGCGGATGCGGGCGGAGACGTCCCGGAGCTGGTGGCGGACCTTGCGCCGCAGCGCCTTGATGCTGTCCGGGGACGGCGGGTCCTGCCCCTGGAAGAACTCATGGGTCAGCCGGTTGGCGCCCAGGGGCAGCGAGGCCACGAAGTCCGGCAGCCGGCCCCGGCCGAAGGCCACCTCCAGCGAGCCGCCGCCGATGTCCAGCAGCGCGAGCGGTCCCGACCGCCAGCCCATCCACCGCCGTGCGCCGAGGAAGGTCAGTTCGGCCTCCACCTCGCCGGGCAGGGTGCAGATCGGTATCCCGGTCTCCGCGCGCACGGTCCGCAGCACCTCCCGGCAGTTCGGCGCGGAGCGCACCACGGCGGTCGCGAACGCCAGCGGCGTCGACGCCCCCCATCTCTCCGCCGTGCGCGCCGCCGCCGCGACCGCGTCGCACAACTGCCGTACGGCCTCCTCGGGCACCTCGCCCCCGGGCGTCACCTGCTCGGACAGCCGCAGGCGCCACTTGGCGGTGTGCACCGGCAGCGGTATTCCGCCCTCGGCGTCCGCCACCACGAGCCGTACCGTGTTCGATCCCACATCCACCACGCTCATCCGCATGACCGACGGAGTACCCGGTGAGCGCCTCAACACGCGTAGCCCGCACGGCGGTCAGTGGCACACAGTTGCATACCGGCCGGATGCCGCCGTGCTTCACCACCCTCCGGCGAGCGGCCGCCGCGCACCCCCCAGTGGAATGATCAGACTTATTGCATATGATGCGCAGGTGCAGCACTATGACATCAGGGTGGCAGGACCCGACGACCTCGACGGCGCCCGTACGGTGATGCTCGACACCGTCTACCGCGACTTCGGCACCGGCTATGTGCCGCGCTGGCACGGGGACATCATCGATCTGGAGGGCGCGTACGTCGCCCCCGCCCGGCATGTGCTCCTGGTGGCGGTCGACGCGCGGGACGGCGCGGTCGTCGCCACCGGCGCCCTGGACTCCCGGGGCCCCGCCCATCCGCCCAACCCCCGCTGGCTGGCGGAGCGTTACCCCTCGGGCGGGACCGCCCAGCTGCGCCGGGTGTACGTGCGTGCCGAGCACCGGCGGCGCGGGCTGGCCCGGCGGCTGGTCGCGGCGCTGCTGGACTTCGCGGCGGCGGACGGCGGTTACCGCTCCGTCTATCTGCACACCGACCCCGGCGTGCCCGGCGCCGAGGACTTCTGGCGCTCGCAGGGCGTGGCCGTGTGCGACGAGCGTGAGGTGACGGGCGAGCGGGTCGTGCACTTCGAGATCCCGGTGCCGCAGGGGGCGCCTCTTCTCGTGCCGCAGGCCGTCGACCCCCTCGACCCCCTCGCAGGTTAGATGATAATCATTCTCATGTAGGGTGTGTCGCGCGCCACCTGCTCACCCCTGTCCCTCACAGAGAACCAAGGACCATGCGCTCACCCCGTCGCCGTCGCGTCGTCGCCGGCCTGCTTCTCGCCCCCGCCCTGACCGGCTGCTTCGCCTCGAACGGCGAGACTTCTGACGACAAGTCGGCCGACGGCTCCCGCCTGCGCGTGGCCCTCGCCTTCCCGCCCGCCGAGAACTTCTCGCCCTACGGCGCCGACGCCACCCTCCTCAGCCGCCTCGGCGTCACCGAGGGCCTCACCAAGCTCGACGCCAACGGCTCCGCGGCCCCCGCGCTCGCCGAGTCCTGGACCCGGGAAAACGACCGGAACTGGCTTTTCACCTTGCGTGAGGCCACCTTCCAGGACGGCACCGACGTCACCCCGGCCACCGTCGCCGCCGCCCTCACCCACGCCACCGAGGCCGAACCGGTCACCGCCGCGCTCTCCGGCGTCAAGCTCACCGCGAAGGCGGACGGCGACCGTCAGGTCCGTGTCACCACCGACGACCCCGACCCCGCCCTGCCGCTGCGGCTCACCAGCCCCGGCCTCGCGATCCTGTCCGCCAAGGCCTACGGCGGCAAGCGCGTCGACCCGGTCGGCACGGCCACCGGCCCCTTCGAGGTCACCGAGGTCACCGGCACCACCGCCGCCACCCTGGACCGCTTCGACGCCTACTGGGGCGGACGCGCCCAGGCGAGCGGCATCGACGCCAAGTTCATCGCCGACGGCTCCGCCCGCACCAACGCCCTGCGCACCGACCAGGTCGACGTGGCCGAGGCCGTCCCCGTGGCACAGGCCTCCACCCTCGACCAGGACACCCGGCGCGAGACGGCCACCACCCGCACCACCAGCCTCCTCCTCAACACCAAGTCCGGTGCCTTCAAGGACCCGAAGCTCCGGGCCGCCGCCCGTGAGGCCGTCGACGGCTCCGTCCTCGCCAAGGACGTCTACGAGGGCCACGCGGACGCCGGCGTCGGCATCTTCGGGCCCGCCGTGACCTGGGCCGCCGACAAGCGCGTCGAGCCCGCCGGGCGCGCGAAGGCCACCGAGGGCGACGGCACCTCCATCACCGTCGCCACCTACGACAACCGGCCCGAGCTGCCCGAGGTCGCCCAGGTGCTGCAACAGCAGCTCCAGAAGGCCGGGTTCAAGGTGAAGCTGGAGGTCCGCGAGTACTCACGGCTGGAGAGCGACGCCCTCGCCGGGAAGTTCGACGCCTTCGTCGGCGCCCGCAACTCCCTGCTGGACACCGGCGACCCCGTCTCCATCATGGCCAGCGACTTCACCTGCGACGGCAGTTACAACCTCGCCCTGCTCTGCGACAAGAAGGTCGACCGGGCGGTCGCCGCCGCCGCGAAGGAGGCCGACACCGCCAAGCGGCAGCAGGCGGCCATGACCGCCGAGGCGGCCATCCTCGCCACCGACGCCACCGTCCCGCTCGTGCACCAGCGGATCATCACCGGCGTCGGCGACTCCGTCCAGGGTGTCATCCTCGACCCCTACGAGCGCACGCTGGTCGGAACGGGGACCCGGCGCTGATACGGGCACTCTGGCGGACCCTGCTCGCCGCCACGCTGCTGTGCGCCATCGGCCTGCTGCCCTGGCTGTCGCGCACCGACCCGGCGCTCACCGTCCTCAAGGCACGCTCCGCCGAACGCGACCCGACCCCCGAGGTCCTGGCGGCCGTACGGGACGAGATCGGCCTCGACGCCGGCCCGGCGAAGCTCCTCGCGGAGTGGTTCGGCGGGCTGGCGCACGGTGACGCGGGCCGGTCGTGGATCTCCGGCGCCGAGGTCACCCCGTCCGTCGTCCAGGCCCTCGGGGTCTCCGTGCTGCTGATGGCCGCCGCGCTCGTCGTCGCGGCGGCCACGGCCGCGGCGGTCTGCGCCCGCACCCTGTGGCTCGGCGCGCACCGCCGCCTCGACGACCGCCGCGGCGGCGGCAGCCTGGCCGCGATGCTCGCCGCGCTGCCCGAGTTCCTCACCGCCTCCGTGCTCGCCGTCGTCGTCGGCGTGCACCTCGGCTGGCTGCCCGCGCTCGGCTGGTACGGGCCCGAGTGGATGGTGCTGCCCGCGCTCGCCCTCGGCCTGCCCGCGGGCGCGCTGCTCGGCCGGATGCTCGACGACCTGCTGCCCGGCGCCTTCGCCGAACCCTGGGCGCTGGCCGCCGCCGCCCGCGGCATACCCGGGCGGGCCACCGCCCGCCAAGCCGTACGCCGCTGCATACCCGGACTGCTGCCCAACCTCGGCCTGTTCGTCGTCGGCCTTACCGGCGGCGCCGTCACCGTCGAGCAGATCTTCGACATACCCGGCCTCGGCCGTACCACCCTCCAGGCCGCGATCGCCCAGGACCTCCCCGTCCTCCAGGCCGGCACCCTCGCCCTGGTCCTGCTGGCCGCCGTCGCCGGAGCACTCGCCCGGCTCGCCGCCCGCCTCCTCATCGGCCCGGCCCTCCGCGACGGCGCACTCCAGTCCCTGCACCGCCCGAAGCCGCCCGCCCCCCGCCGCACTCCACTGCTCCACGGCACGCTGCTCCTCGCGGTCGTCGCACTCGGTCTGACCCGTGACCCGCTCACCCTGGACACCGGATCGCGGCTCCAACCGCCATCCTGGGCCCACCCGTTGGGCACCGACGCGCTCGGCCGCGACCTCCTCGCCCGGATCGGGCACGGGGCGTTCACCACTCTCTCCCTGGCCGTCACCATCAGCGCCGCCGCCCTCCTCGCGGGACTTCTGCTCGGTCTGCTGCCCCGCTTCTCCGGGCCCCTCGTCGACACCGTCAACGCCATCCCCCCGGTCCTCGCGGGCCTGCTCGTCGCCGGAGTCGCCGGCAGCGGAGCGGCGACACCCGCGCTGGCCGTGGCCGCCGTCGCCTGGGTGCCGCTCGCCGCGCACACCACGGCCCTGCTCGAACAGGAGCGGGCCACGACGCACATCACGGCGACCAAGGGGCTCGGCGCGGACACCGGCTATCTCCTCCGCCGCGAACTGCTCCCCGCCGTCCTGCCCCCCGTCGCCCGGCACGCCCTCCTGCGGCTCCCCGGTGTGGCCCTCGCCCTCACCGCCCTCGGCTTCCTCGGCCTCGGCGCGCAGCCACCGGACCCGGAATGGGGCCTCCTGCTCGCCGAGAACCAGCCCTACGCCGAACGCGCCCCCTGGGCCGTCGCCGCCCCCGCCACCGCCCTCGCCCTCCTGGGCGCCCTCGCGGTCACGGCGACGGGCGGAGTGCGGTGGCCGCGCCTGCCGTTCGCCGGGAGCGCCCGCCGGCCGGGGCCGGCCGTCGCAGCGACCGTCGGAGAGACCGGATGACAGAGCCCCAGCGGAAGCAGCCGGTGAGCGACGCGGCGGAGCGGCGGGCAGCGGACGAAGCGCCTGAGCAGAGCACGGCCAAGCCCTCCCGGCGCGGCACCTGGGCGAAGCTCAACCCTCTGCTCCGGCTGCTGATTCTCACCCAACTCGCCTTCAACATCGGGTTCTTCGCCGTGCTGCCGTTCCTCGCCGAGCATCTCGGTACGGCGATCGGCATGGCCGGCTGGATGGTCGGCTTCGTGCTCGGGCTGCGCACCTTCAGCCAGCAGGGGCTGTTCGTCGTCGGCGGGGCACTGGCCGACCGCTACGGCGTACGGCCGGTCGTCCTGGTCGGGTGCGCGCTGCGGATCGGCGGCTTCGCCTGGCTCGGCTACGCGGACGCGGACTGGTCGGTCATCGGATCCGTCCTGCTGATCGGGTTCGCGGCGGCCCTGTTCTCGCCCGCCGTCGAGTCGGAGGTCGCCCGGCAGGCCGTGGTCTGGGAGGAGTCGGGCGGCGGCCCCCGTACGAGCGTCCTCGCGCTGTTCACGGTGGCGGGACAGGCCGGCGCGTTCGTCGGGCCGCTCATCGGCGCGCTGTTGCTGGCCGTGGACTTCCGGGTGGTGTGTCTCGTGGGCGCCGGGGTCTTCGTGCTCGTCCTCGCCGGGCACGCGTGGCTGCTGCCGCAGCACATCCCGGGACGGGAGCGGGTCGCGGTGAAGGGCGGCCTCGGCGGGCTGCTGCGCAACCGCCGGTTCCTGGCGCTGTGCTGTGCGTACGGGGCGTATCTGCTGGCGTACAACCAGCTGTATCTGCTGCTCCCCGACGAGGTGGAGCGGGCCACGGGGTCGCAGTCCGCGCTCGCCTGGCTGTTCGGGCTGTCGTCGCTGCTGGTGGTGACCGCGCAGTTGCCGGTCACGCGGTGGGTTGCGGAGCGGTGGGATCTGCGGCGGTCCATGGTGGCGGGGCTGCTGCTGATCTCGGGTGGGTTCTTGGTGGTGGGCCTCGCGCTGCCCGCCGGGTGGGCCGGGAACGCGGGGCTGTTGCCTGCCGCCGGGTTCGTGGTGTTGCTGACGGTGGGGCAGATGTTGGTGGCGCCGGCGGCGCGGGCGTGGGTGCCGGATCTTGCGGTGGCGGGGAGGTTGGGGCTCTACACCGGGGCGATGTCCTCGGTGTCCGGGTTGATCGTGCTGGGGGGTAGTGCGGGGGCCGGGGCGCTGATGGACTCGGGGGTGTCTCGGGTGGTGCCGTGGGTTGTGCTGGCAGTGGTCCCGGTGGCGGCGATCGCGCTCCTGCCGCGCCGTCGTTGATCGCCCCCGCCGCCCCTACCCGTCCCATCCCCAGGGGCTGCGCCCCTTCGACCCCCTTTCGCGCTCCGCGCGGGGTGGGTGGGTATGCGCGGGTCCGGTGGGGCTTCTCGCGCAGTTCCCCGCGCCCCTAAAAGACACGGCCCCTGCGGGCCGTGAAAAAGCAGGGGCGCAGCCCCGTTTTTTCAGGGGCGCGGGGAACTGCGCGACCAGCCCCCACCGGACCCGCACCCGCCGACGCACCCCCCACCCCCGAGCTCTTCCGCGCCGCCGCTCAAGCCATCTGACGGCGGACCAGTTCGTGCAACCGTCCCGCGGGATTCGCCAGCAGCTGGGCCGGAGGGCCTACCTCCGCCACCTTGCCGTCCTCCATCACCACCACCCGGTCCGCGTCCATGACCGTGGACAACCGGTGGGCGATGACAACCCGCGTCGCGTTCAGCGCGCGCGTG
Source organism: Streptomyces sp. NPDC107538 (assembly GCF_055657445.1). Taxonomy (NCBI): domain Bacteria; kingdom Bacillati; phylum Actinomycetota; class Actinomycetes; order Kitasatosporales; family Streptomycetaceae; genus Streptomyces; species Streptomyces sp. NPDC107538. The sequence goes on from NZ_JBVKAY010000007.1 coordinate 192,060, forward strand.
CTCTCGATCACCGTGCGCTGCGTCTCGTTGTCCAGTGCGCTCGTGGCCTCGTCGAAGAAAAGGAGACGCGGGCGGCGGATCAACGCCTGGGCGATCATGAGGCGTTGGCGCTGGCCGCCGGAGATCGCCCCGTTGCCCTGGACGATCGTGTGCAGCCCCATCGGCATGCGCTGGATGTCCTCGGCGAGCCCGGCCATCGCGGCGGCAGCCATCGCCTCCTCCGGAGTGAACGGCTCCGTCCCGCAGATGACGTCCAGGATCGAACCGGTGAACGGCTGCGCGTGCTGGAGTACGACCCCGCACTGGCGGCGCACGGCGGACTGGTCGAGGGCGCCGAGGTCCTGGCCGTCGTAGAGGACGCTGCCGGAGACCGGTTTGTCGAAGCCGATCAGCAGCCGCAGCAGCGTCGACTTGCCACAGCCGCTCGGGCCCACGATCGCCACGAACTCGCCCGGCTCGATCGCGAAGGACACGTCGTCCAGCACCAGCGGGCCGTCGTCCGCGTAGCGGAAGGAGAGCCGGCGGGCCTCCAGCGCGCCGGAGAGGGCACCGGGGCGCGTGCTCGCCGTACGGACCTCCGGCGTGGCCTCCAGCACCGGCTTGATCTCCTCGAACAGGGGGAGGACCGCGACCGCCGACACGAACGCGCCCGTCAGCTGCGTCACCGACGTCAGCAGCATCGTCACCGAGGTGTTGAAGGTGAGGAACTCCGCCGCCGACATCGACCCGCGCGCCGGGCCCGCCAGCAGCATGAACATCAGCAGGGTGCACAGGGGGAGATACACCGCGCCCAGCACCGTGTTGAGGTTCTTGATGCCGCCGACCTTCTGCTGCAGCTCCCGGCTGCGCGCGAACTCGCCCGCCCAGGCGGCGTACGCGTAGTTCTCGGCGGCGGCCACCCGCAGCTTCGGCAGACCGCGCAGGGTCTGGAAGGCCTGGTTGTTCAGCTTGTTGCTCAGCACGACGAGGCGCCGCTGCCAGCGGACCTGCCACAGGCCGAGGCCGAGGAAGACGGAGGCCACGAGCACGAGCATGCCGATCGCCGCCAGGGCCATGGGGACGCTGTACCAGAGCAGCAGTCCGAGGTTCACGGCGCCGACGGTCACCGACTGGGCGACCACGGGGCCGACCCCGGCCAGGGTGCGGCGGATCGCGCTGATGCCCATGGCCGCGCTGGCCAGTTCGCCGGTGGAGCGGGAGGTGAAGAACTTGGTCGGCAGGCGCAACAGGCGGTCCCAGACCGCCGGTTGGAGGGTCGCCTCGATACGGCCCTCCAGCCTCAGGATCGTCATGTTCTGCAGCAGCAGGAACGCGGCCGACACCACGCTCGCCAGCATGATCGCCAGGCAGACCCGCACGATCAGGTTCTCCTGCGCCTTCGGCACGTACTCGCCGAGGATCCGGCCCGTCGCGATGGGCACGAGAGACCCGAGCAGGACCGTGACCAGGCCGCTGAGCAGCAGGCCCGTCATGTCGCCGCGCGTGCCGTGCAGGCTGAACCGCATCAGTCGCAGCGGGCTCAGCACCCGTTCGGGCAGCGGCCGGTAGAACATCACCGCCCGCGGCTCGAACTCCGCAGCGTTCGCCTTCTCGATCGGCGTCTCCCGGCCGGACGACGGCTGTACGGCCACATAGCCGCCGCGCCGCCACAGCAACGCCACCGGGGCCCCGGACAGGGCCCGGTGCCCGACCAGCGGGCCCACGTTCTCCCGCCACCAGCTCCCGGCGAGCCGTACGGCACGGACCCGGACCCGGGAGGCGAGCGCGATGCGTTCCACCGGGTCGAGCCGGTCGCTCTCGGTGCCGCTCTGCGCCGGTTCGGAGAGGGCGATCCCGGCGGTCCGGGCGACGACCTTGCAGGCCGCGTACGTGGCGTCCGCGTCGGCGGCCGTCGTACGCCGGTTCGCGGACTGCTTGCCGATCGAGGCGAGGAGCGTGCGGTCGGCCTGGGCGCGGACCGCCTCACCGGCCTTGATCCCGGCCGCCGTACGGTCCTCGTGGGTGCGCTCCAGCTGCTCGATCCAGCGGTCCAGCGTGGCCAGCAGCCGGTACTGCTGGTCGACCATGCTCTGCCAGACCCCGGGGTCCATCAGCAGATCGGCCGCCGCCTCCGCGCCGTACAGCGAGCCGTACTGGACGCTGCCGGGCGGCACCCGCATCCAGAACACGTCGTCGTCGGTGGGCGCGGCGGCCTGTTCGGTGGCCATCGGCGCCTGGAAGAGGATGGACAGACCGCGGCCGACGCCCAGGGCGAGGGCGTATTCGAGGGGGCTGGTCTGCGGCGGTACGAGCTGGGGGTTGCCCCATTCGTCGTACGACCAGGTCTCGGTGCCCACCTGCTGGTACAGCTCGCGCAGGCCGATGCGCCGGACCACGCAGTCGCGCAGCGGGCGGGCGACCAGGGTGTGCTGGGGCCCGGCGACCGGGCCGAGCAGCAGCGCGCCCGCCTCCAGACGGCCCAGATGGTGCCAGTGGCCCTGCTGCACGGCGTCGACCGCGAACAGGTCCAGCGCGCCGGAGGCCACCAGCCACAGCGTCTGCGGGCCTTCGAGGTCGAGGCGGGTGCGGCCGGCGCAGTCGAGGGGGGTGCCCATGGCGCCGAGCGCGCCGAGGACGAGGTCGCCCTCGGCGCCCTCACCGGACGGGGACGTCATCTCATCGCTCCCTGACCAGCTGGGCGTACGCGCCGCCGCGTGTCACCAGCTCCTCGTGCCGTCCGCGTTCCACGATCGTGCCGTGCTGGAGGACGACGATCTCGTCGCTGTCGCGGACCGTGGAGAGCCGGTGGGCGATCACCACACACGCGCAGCCGCGCTTGCGCAGGTTGTCCATCACGATCAGTTCGGTCTCCGCGTCCAGCGCGCTGGTCACCTCGTCGAGGACGAGGATGCTGGGCCTGCGGACCAACGCCCGCGCGATCTCCAGGCGTTGCCGCTGACCGCCGGAGAAGTTCCGGCCGTCCTGCTCGACCCGGCTGTGGATCCCGCCGGGCCGGCGGACCACCACGTCGTACAGGGCCGCGTCGCGCAGCGCCTCCACCACGGCCTCGTCCGGGATGGACGGGTCCCACAGGGCCACGTTGTCGCGGACCGTGCCCTCGAAGAGGAACACCTCCTGGTCGACGAAGGAGACCGAGGCCGCCAGCGCGCCCCGGGGGATGTCCTCCAGCCGGCGGCCGTCGATGCGGATCACGCCCTCCCAGGGGGAGTACAGGCCCGAGATCAGCCTCGACACCGTCGACTTGCCGCTGCCCGAGCCGCCGACCAGTGCCACCTGCTGCCCCGGGCCCACGGTCAGGTCGAAGCCGGTGAGCAGGGGCTTGTCGAGAGGGCTGTAGCCGAAGGTGATGTTCTCCAGCTCCACATGCCCCTGGAGCCGACGCGTGGACTCGGCGGCGTCCGGGCGGGCGTACAGCGGGTCCGCCTGGAAGTTCTCCACGTCCTTGAGCCGGGCCACGTCGGCCGCGAAGTCCTGGATCCGGCCCGCCACGCCGTTGAGACGGGTGATCGGGGCGGTGAAGCGGGTGACCAGCGCCTGGAAGGCGACCAGCAGACCGACGGAGATATGGCCCTCGACCGCGCGCATCCCGCCGATCCACAGGATCAGCGCGCTGTTGAGCGTGGCGAGCGTCGGGGCGACGACACCGAGCCAGGCGCTCGGCACGCCGAGCCGCTGCTGCTCCTCCAGCGTGGTGGCGTGCTGCCCCGCCCACTTGCGGAAGTAGCCCTCCTCGCCGCCGGTCGCCTTCATCGTCTCGATCAGCTGCAGGCCGGTGTACGCCGTGTTGGTGAGCCGGGCGTTGTCGGCGCGCAGCTTCGCCGTCCGGGTCGCGCGCAGCCGGATCACCACCCGCATCGCCACCACGTTCAGCAGTGCCACCCCGATGCCGACGAAGGTGAGCTGCGGGTCGTACGTATAGAGGAGGACGGCGTAGAGGACGACCACGACCGCGTCCACCCCGGCCGCCGCGAGATCGCGGGCCAGGGTCTCGGCGACCGCGTCGTTGGACTGGAGCCGCTGGACGAGGTCGGCGGGGCTGCGCTGGGAGAAGAAGGTGACGGGCAGGCGGAGCAGATGGCGCAGGAAGCGGGCGCTGGAGAGAGTGGAGGAGATCAGGCGCCCACGCAGCAGATTCGCCTGTTGCAGCCAGGTCAGCAGAACCGTCAGCAGCACACAGGCGCCCATCGACGTGAACAGCACACCCAGCAGGGAGGTCTGGCCGCCGATCAGGAACATGTCGATATAGGTGCGGCTCAGCGCGGGCACCGCCGCGCCGACCGCCACCAGCAGCAGACTGGCGAGCACGGCGGCGGGCAGCGTGCCGGCGGTACCGCGCATCCGGGCGGGCATGGCACCGAGGACACCGGGCCTGCGCCCGCCCTTCTCGAAGCCCTCGCCGGGCTCCATGACGAGGACGACCCCGGTGAAGCTCGCGTCGAAGTCCTCCATCGGCACGAACCGGCGGCCCTTGCCGGGGTCGTTGATGTGCACGCCGCGCCGGCCGAAGCGGCGCCCCATGCCGTCGTAGACGACATAGTGGTTGAACTCCCAGAACAGGACCGCCGGCGCCTTCACCTCGGCGAGGGCGGCCACGTCCATCTGCATGCCCTTGGCGGTCAAGCCGTAACTGCGGGCCGCCTTCAGCAGATTGCTGGCGCGCGAGCCGTCCCGGGAGACACCGCAGGCGATCCGCAGCTCCTCCAGCGGGATGTGCCGTCCGTAGTGGCCGAGGACCATGGCGAGGGAGGCGGCGCCGCACTCCACGGCCTCCATCTGCAGCACGGTCGGCGTACGGACCGTCTTCTGCCGGCCCTTGGGCACCGGACGCTTCTGCGGGGCGGCCTTGCGTCTGCCGCGTACGGGAGGCGGGGCGGTGTCCTGGGACGCGGTCACGGCAGCAGCCAATCGATCGGACGCTCGTCGGCCAGCCTGATCGAGCCCGTGGCCATGGTCATGGAGGTCAGCTCGAACGGCGGCCCGTCCTGCGAGGACCACTGGTAGCCCGACTCGGTCGACGCCTTGCGGTCCAGCCGTACGGTCACGGCCACCGGGCGGCCCTTCTTGGTGAACTGCTCGCCCAGCTGGTCGTCCCCGAGGAACGCGCCGATCGACTGCGGGGTCTGCGCGGTGCGGTCCACCTTCTTCACATGGCCGCGCAGTACGCCGTACCGCTGGGTGGGCGCCGACTGCACGGTCAGGTCCACCGCGGCGTCCTCCGGGATCGAGGCCGCGTTCTCGGCGGGAACGTACACCGTCGCGTAGAGCGGGTCGTCGGCGTCGGCGACCTTCTCGACGGCAGCGACGTTCGCGCCGGTCTGGATGATCTGGCCGATCGTGGCGGCGAGCGCGGAGACCCGGCCGGCCGCGACGGACCGGACGACTCGCTCGCCGTCGGCGGTGGCGACCTTCAGGACGGGGGCCCTGGCGGGCAGCCGCTCGCCCTGCCGCGCGAGCACGGCGGTGACCTGACCGGCCACCGGGCTCTGCAGCACGTAACTGCCCTGGTTGTGGGTGAGGACGGCGGGCGCGCTGACCGTGGACGCGACGGAACCCGTGACGGCCCACACGGAGGCGGCGGCCATGGCGACCACCGTCACGGACAGCACCAGCCAGCCCTGCGGGCGGGCGAAGCGCACCGGGAGGTCGAGTTCCTCCGGCGACTGGAGCTTGGCGAGGGCCTGTTGGCGGAACTGCACGGGACTTCCCTCGGACGGGACTTCTGGGCACCCCGACAGTCCCGGAACCTGTCAGGTGGTTCCGGGACTCAGCGGTACTGGGGGTCGATCAGAGACCGGCGACCAGGCTGGTGACCGGGGCGGTGTTCAGACCGGTGACACCCTCGACCGTGCCGACGGCCGTGTTGACCAGGCCGGAGACCGGGGCGATGCCGTCCACCAGGCCGGTGACGGTGCCGACGGCGTTGACCGAGAGGCCACCGGAGACGGCGTCGAGGGCGGCGTCCGAGATCTCGGCGGTCTCAACCTGGGGGGTGGAGTTCATGATGGAACTTCCCTTCGTATAGCTCTTCATCAGGGGGGAGCGGCCCCCTTCTGGGGACAGAACGACGGCCGCGCACGTGGGTACTTACCTCTCGATCCGGAGAGCTGGCTGCTTCCGTCTCCAAGAGCTCGGCGGCCCCCGCGGTGCGATGGATATAAGCAGATCGCCGCCGCGCACATCCAATCAACATGGCCTCTCACCAGCGCAGTTGGTGACCATGACGGTTCATTGGTGCAGGAGTGCGCACGGCTTGGGGGCGGCTTCTCCACACGGATCGCGGCATCGTCATACGTCCTTCATTGCCGGCCGGAAAACGAAAGGGACAGTCCCGCCTCAAAGGCACGGCACCCGATCCGGGCCTGTGCAGAACTTCCACCGGCCGTGACTCCGCTGAGCATTCGGTGTGGAGATTCCCTGAAGCCGGTTTCCCGATCTTCGACGTGGACGGACCGCTGTCGGGCGGTCGCGGACAGTGCCCGCCCGGACGCCGGCCGGTGGCACCCACAGAGCGCCCACAGGTCACCCACGGGGACGCGCGGGCGGGAAGTCGTGAAATGGCACGCGAACGACGGGCGTAGCGCGCTTTGCGAAATGGAAGATCGGAATCTTTTTGCGGAGCGTTGAACACCCCACCGGAACCATCCGTACCAACTGGCAACCAGGCGCCCCGAGTTCACCCGCCGGACGGCGGTACGGACCCCGTCCCCAGGAGGTCAAGAGTTGAGTCACAAACGAGCCACCAAGCGCAAGGCGTTCATAGCCGCAGGCGGCGTGGCGGCGATCGGTGCGGCGGCCCTCATTCTGCCGAACGCGATGGCGTCGCAGACGGAGTCCAAGGACGCGGCCCCGAAGACGCTCGCGGCGAGTGACGCCTCGGACCTCGCCTCCCAGCTCCAGGAGTTGCTCGGTGACGCGTTCGCAGGCGCGTACTACGACTCGGGCGAGCAGCAGCTCATCATCAACGTCATCGATGGCCTCGAGATCGACGGCGACGACAACAACGTGATCATCCAGGCCCAGTCGGCCGGTGCGGAGGTCCGTGAGGTCGACAACAGCTGGTCCGAGCTCCAGAAGGGCGCGGCCACGCTGAAGGAGCAGGCCAGCGTCCCCGGCACGGCCTGGGCGATCGACCCCCGCACCAACAAGCTCCAGGTCACCGCCGACTCCACGGTCACGGGCGAGAACTGGGACACCATCGAGACGGCCGTCAAGTCGCTCGGCTCGGGCATGGCGACCATCAAGAAGTCCGCCGGCACGTTCAAGACGTTCCTGGAGGGCGGCGACGCCATCTTCGGCGGCGGCGCGCGCTGCTCGGCCGGCTTCAACGTGCTCAACGCTGAAGGCGCCCCGGCCTTCCTGACCGCCGGTCACTGCGGTGTCGCCGAGGCCGAGTGGTCCGAGGAGGAGGGCGGCGCGCCCATCGCCACCGTCGACGCGGCGACCGCCACGTTCCCCGGCGCCGGTGACTTCGCCCTGGTCAACTACAACGACCCGGCGACCCAGGCGGCCAGCACGGTCGACCTCGGCAACGGCCAGACGGTGAACATCAACGCGGCCGGCGAGGCCGCGGTCGGCCTCCAGGTCTTCCGCATGGGCAGCACCACCGGTCTCGCCGACGGCCAGGTCACCGGCCTCGAAGCCACGGTGAACTACCCCGAGGGCACGGTCACCGGCCTCATCCAGACCAACGTCTGCGCCGAGCCCGGCGACAGCGGCGGCTCGCTGTTCACCGAGGACGGCCAGGCCATCGGTCTGACCTCCGGCGGCAGCGGCGACTGCACCGTCGGCGGCGAGACCTTCTTCCAGCCGGTCACCACCGCCCTCGCCGCCACGGGTGCCACCCTCGGCGACGCCGGCGCGGGCGCCGGTGAGGAAGCTGCCGGCGGTGCCGCCGCCGGTGCGGGCGAAGAGGCCGACGGTGGCGCCGCCGCCGGAGCCGGCGAGGAGGCCGACGGCGGTGCCGTGGCCGGTGCCGGTGAGGAAGAGGGCGCCGCCGCGGCGGGCGCGGGCGAGGAAGAGGGCGCCGCTGCCGCCGGAGCCGGCGAGGAGGGCGACGCGGGTGCCGTCGCCGGTGCGGGCCAGGAGCAGGAGCAGGGCATCGGCGACCAGGGCGTCGGCGACCAGGGCGTCGACGAGCAGGGTGTCGACGAGCAGGGCGTCGAGCAGTAGGCGAACGCCACCGAGAACGTGAGCGACGGCCCGGGGTTCAGCGGCCACTGACCCCCGGCCGTCGCCTCACGGCCCACCCACCGGCCACACCACAGCGGTCCGGCGGACAGGTGGAACGGTCCGGCCCTCCGGCGGGAGGGCCGGACCGATTCGTCGCTCTGAAAAAGGGGCGAAGCCCCGTCTTTTCAGGGGCGCGGGGAACTGCGCGACCAGCCCCCACGCACCCGCACCCGACGAACGACCCACCTGGCAACAACCCGAGGCCTCACCCGGCGGAGCCAGTCGCCCGCAGCAACAGCAACGCCACATCATCGGCCCGCTCCTCCGCCGCCCCGATCTCCCGCACAAGACTGTCGGCCAGCGCGTCCAACGGCCGCTCCCCGGCCGCAGACAACCGCTCCCCGAGCTCCGCCAACGCCTCCTCGATGTCGACCCCCGGCGACTCGATCAGCCCGTCGGTGTAGAGCACCAGCACCGACCCCTCCGCCAGCGCCACCTCGGTCGTCGGATACGACGCCTCCGCGTCGATCCCGAGCAGCGGCCCACCCGCGAGGTCCAGCACCCGCACCTTCCCGTCCGGCCGGCGCAGCAACGGCGGCGGATGCCCCGCCCGCGCCATCACGGCCGTCCCGTGCTCCGGATCGAGCCGCAGATACAGACAACTGGCGAACAGCTCCGAACCCAGGTCGATCAGCAGCCGGTTGGTGCTGCTCATCACCTCCTGAGGCGCCTGCCCGACGGTCGTGTACGCGCGCACCGCCGTACGGATCTGCCCCATCAGCCCCGCCGCCGTCACGTTGTGCCCCTGTACGTCACCGATCACGGCGGAGGCCCGTCCGTGCGAGAGGACCAGGTCGAAGAAGTCGCCGCCGATGTCCATGCCCCGGGTGGCGGGCAGATAGCGGGAGGCCGCCTCGATCCCGGGGATCGACGGCAGCGAGTGCGGCAGCAGCGCCTTCTGCAGCCCGTGCGCGACCTGGTGCTTGGCGTCGTACAGCAGCGCCCGCTCCAGCGCCTGCGCGATCAGTCCGCTGAGGCTGGTCAGCACCGCGCGTTCGTCCGCCGGGAACGGATGCGGATCCGCGTACCCGAGCACCCAGGTCCCCACCGGCCGCCCCGACGCGATCAGCGGGAGATACGCCCAGGCGCCCAGCCCGTCGGGGGAGTCCTGCCGCATCGGATAGAGGTGCTCCAGCTGCTGCCGGGACTCGAAGAAGGCCGGCACCCCGGTGGTGAGCGCGTGCGCCCCGGGCATCGGCGCGGACAGCGGCATCCCGTCGAAGCGTTCCACGAGATGCGGGTCGGTGTAGCCGCGGTGCCCGAGCACATGCAGCCGTCCGGCACGCGAGCCGAACATCACCAGGGCCTGGCTGCCGATGGCCGGGGCGATCTCGTCGGCGACCAGCTCCACCACGTCCTGCACACTCACCGCCTCGGTGAGCGCGCTCGCCAGCGCCAGCACATGGTGGATGGTCACCAGCCGGCCCTGCCCCTCGCCCTCCGCCCGCGCGGCCCGCTCGGCCTCGGCGACCGCGCGGGCCCGGGAGATCCGTACGCTCAGCCCGTTCGTACCCGGGTACAGCCGGAACGACAGCCAGTCGCTCGGCGGTCTCAGCGCCACGAACGACGTCACGTGCTGGCTCATCAGCGCCGCCCGGTACCGGTCCTCGTACACCGGATCGTTGAGCCACGGCACCGACGCCCACAGCTGGGTGCCCAGCAGGGCGCTCACCGGGATGCCGAGCAGTTCGGCCGTGGCCGCGTTGGCGAAGGTGATCCGCCCGTGCAGATCGAGCGCGCACATCCCGTACGGCAGCCGCGCCACCATCCGCGCCGCCTCCACCGTGCCGAGCGTCCCGGCGACCATGGTCGCGGACGGCGCCGACAGGTCCGGCTCGGGCAGCACCGGCCGGCCCTCCTCCTCCGCGCGCCGCAGCCGCTTCGCGAGCCGGTCGCAGGCGGACGTCAGCTGGTCCCGCTCGCGCTCGCTCAGCTCCGGCGGGTGGGAGCCGGGCCAGGTCAGGAAGACGGCGCCGTACGTGGTGTCGCGGGTCGCCACCGGCAGCGCGGCCAGGGCGAACGGGTAGGGCAGCACCATGGCGATCCGGGGATAGCGGCGGGCCATCTGCTCCTCGCCGCTGACCCACACCAGCCGCCGCCCGCGCACGGCCTCCGAGACCGGGACCGGGGCGCTCAGCCCCACCCGCTCCCAGGGCGCGGCGAACGATCTGGGCAGCCCCGCCATGACCGCCATCTCCAGGACCGGTTCGTCCGGCGTGAGCAGATACACCGCGCCGGAGTGGGCCTCGACGTCGTCCATCATCGCGGCCAGGGCCAGCGACAGCAGCGGATGGCCGACCCGGGCCGTGTCGACGGTCGTCCGCCCTCCGGACGCGTGGACGCCGGCCATGCCGACCACCTCCTCGCACCTCGTACGGCCGCGCGACGCGCCCCAGGGTCCAGGCTCCCCCCTGGAGGCCGCCCGCGCACGGCGAGCGCCCTGCCGTGGACGAACCGCTGTACCCCCTCTCGCCCGGGCCATGCCCCCTCGGTGATGCGCGGCGTCGCGCGCGGGCGCCGCGAGTGCGCCCCCTCGCACCCCGATGGCTGGTTCTTCGCGCCCGGGCGTGGTCGGGGGCGCCAACAATGGGCACGCGCTGAGGCGGAGGACATCGGGTGTCCGGGAGGCGGAGGGCGAACGTGATCGGGGTACTGCTCGTGCACGACGAATGTCTGGTCAGGTCGGTACTGGCGGAGTGGCTCCGCGCGGAACCCGGACTGACGGTGTACGACGCGTCCTGGCGTGCGGCGCCGGGGCGCGTACGGTCCCTGCGGCCGGACGTCTGCGCGGCGGACCTGTACTGCGCGGACGCGGTGGGCATCCCGCCCTTGGCCGACCTGCGCGGCACCGGCGCCGCCGCCCCGGGGCTCCTCGTCCTGGCGCACGCCGGCAGACCCGGACTCCTCAAGCGCGCCGCGGAGGCGGGGGCCCTCGGGTACGTCGACAAGGAGGGGTCACCGCAGCGGCTGGTGTCCGCGATCCGCGAGGTGGCCCGGGGGAGACGGTTCATCGACGACTCCCTCGGCTTCGGCTTCCTCAAGGCCGCCGAGATGCCGCTGACCCGCCGTGAGCTGAGCGTGTTGTCCCTGGCCGCGGAGGGCGCCTCCGTCGCCGAGATCGCCGGCAGCCTGCACCTTTCGCACGGGACCGTGCGCAACTACATGGCCGCCATCACCCGCAAGACGGGGGCGCGCAACAGGATCGACGCGATCCGGATCTCCCAGGGGGAGGGCTGGCTCTGAGGGACGCCGTACGGCCGGGCGGGGCGTGGCCGCCCCGGGTCCCCAGGCGCCCACCAGGTCCCGGTAGAGGGGGGAGCGGGCGAGCAGTTCGTCGTGCTCCCCGTACGCCACGGAGCGCCCGTCCATGACCAGCACCCGGTCCGCGCGACGGGCCGAGCTGACCCGGTGGGCGACCACCACGAGGGTCGTGTCCGGCCGTCGCGCGAACGCCCGTTCCGCGCGCTCCTCCGCCTCCGCGTCCAGGTGACAGGTCGCCTCGTCGAGGATCACGACCGACGCGTACGACAGATACGCCCGGCCCAGCGCGACGAGCTGGCGCTCCCCGGCGGACAGCGCGCCCGGGTCGACCTCGGCCCCCGGACCGCCCAGCCGGGCCATCACCCCCGCGAGCCCCACGGCCTCCGCGGCGGCCCACAGCTCCTCCTCGGGCACGGGTTTCGGCCGCAGCTCGCCGAGGTTTTCCGCGAGGGATCCCCCGAAGACGTACGCCTCCTGCGGAATGAGCACCCGGTGTGCGTGGGATGTGGCGCCCGGGACCGGCTGCCCACACAAGCGGACGGTGCCCTGCCGGGGGCGCAGCAGACCCGCGACGATCCCGGTGAGGGTGGACTTCCCGATGCCGCTGGGGCCGACGACGGCGAGATGCGTGCCGCGCGGGACCCGGAGGTCGAGACCGTCGAGGACGGGGGTGCCGGAGGCGCCGTAGGCGAAGGTGACGGAGGAGAGGGTGAGGGCGTCGGGGGCGGGGCCCGGGTCGGGCGCGAGGGGCGGCGTGTCCGGGCCGGGGGCGTGCGCCGTCGTGCTGGGCGGGGGGAGCGGGGGGAGCAGTCTGCGCAGGACCACCGCGAGCCGGGAGCCGCTGGTGCCCAGGCCGTGGACCAGGTTCTGGAGGGCGGGGAGGAGGGACTGGGTGACGTAGGCGAGGGCGCCGATCAGAGCGCCGGGGGTAACCCCCTGGTCCAGCAGCCAGGGGGTGGTGGCCAGCAGGAGGACCACCGGCAGCTGGCCGCCGATCGCGAGGGCGGCGACACGGACGACGCCCCAGCGGGCCAGGGAGCGGGCGGCCCGGTGCTCGGCGTCGACACACCGGCCGGTGTCGGCGGCGACGAGGTCCTCCGCCCCGGCCGCGGTGATGTCCCGCAGCCCCGGACAGACGGTGCCGAGCCGGTCGGCGAGCGCCTCGTCGGCGACGAGGAAGGTCTCCTGCCGGCGGGCCAGCGGGCGCAGCGTCGCCAGGAACAGGCCCACGCCGACGACCAGCGGGGGGCCCACCACCAGCAGCAGGGGCGGGGCCAGCGAGAAGAGCCCGACGAGCGCCCCGGCGGCGGTGAACACGAACGAGCGGGACACCATCACCAGTCCGGCGAAGGTGTCCCGGGCGATCTCCACCTGCTGGGTCAGCCCGGACAGGGCCCCGCCGTCCGCCTCCCGGACCCCCCGCTCCACCACCCCGCGCACCAGCCGGTCCCGCAACGGCTCCACCAGCCCCGCCACACCGCCGTACACCCGCCCGGTCCCGAACGCCCCCACGACCACGGCCCCCGCCCCCACCCCGAGCCACCCCAGCCCGACCCCCGCCCGCCCGGCCAGGAACCCGTCGTCGAGGGCCCGCGCGAGGGCGTACCCCATCACGAACGTCTGCACCGCCTCCACCACGGACCACAGCGCCAGCCGTACGACGACCCGCGCCCGCCGCCGCAGGAAACGCAGGCCGCGCCGGGGGAGGCCGGGCGAGGGGGCGTGCGGTCGCGGCCCGACGTGCGCCGAGGGCGCCGTCCCGGTCTCCGCCCGGCTGCCCGTCATCGTCGGCCCCCTCCGTCCGGACCGCTGTGCGGCGCGTCGGCGTCGTGGGCGGTCTCCGCCCGGCGCGTTCCTGCCTCCACCCCGGTGCCGTCCCCAGCCCCGAACAGCTCCCGATACCCCGCGATCCGCCACAGCTCCGCGTGCGGTCCCGCCGCTCGCACCTTTCCCTCGTCCAACCAGGCCACCGTGTCCGCGCGGGCGGCCGTCGTGGCGCGGTGGGCGATGAGCAGGCGGGTGGTGCCGGTGGTGGGGGAGAGGAGGGCGTCGGTGACGCGGTGTTCGGTGAGGGTGTCGAGGCTGGAGAGGGCGTCGTCGAGGACGAGGAGCCGGCAGTCGCGGGCGAACGCGCGGGCGAGGCCGAGGCGTTGGGCCTCGCCGCCCGACAGGGGGGCGTCGGCGCAGGGGGTGGCGTAGCCGTCGGGGAGGCGGCGGACGAACGTGTCGGCGTGCGCGGCGCGCGCGGCCTCCCGGACGCGGACCGGGGAGGGGCGGGGGACGCCGAAGGCGATGGTGTCCTCGACGGAGTCGCCCAGCAGGGCCGGGCGTTCGAAGGCATGGACGATCGCCCGGCGCAGCTCCCGCCGGTCCAGTTCGGGCAACGGCACCCCGTCGAGCCGCACCTCCCCCTCGTCCGGATCCACGAGCCGCCCGGCAACCGCCGCGAGCAGCGACTTCCCCGCCCCCGAACGCCCCACCACAGCCACCGCCGCCCCACCCGGCACCACAAGATCGACCCCCCCGAGCAGCACCCGCCCACCCCGACGGACGCTCACGCCCCGCAGCTCAAGCCGCCCTTGCGGGGAGGGGGTGTTGGACGCCCGCCGCCCGCGCTCCGGGGCCCGCCACGACTCCAGCGGCCGGGGTACGGCAGCCCCCTCCGGCGTCGGCTGCGGAGGCTCCGGTACGGGGGGCTCCTCCGGCGTCGGTTCCAGTGGCTCCGGCACGAAAAGACCCTCGGACTCCGACTCCGGCGCCCCCTGCCCGGCGTGCGGGAGCCGGCGTGCGCCGTAGGGCATCGCGGGCTCGGTCAGTAGTTCGCTCAGCCGGGCGGCGGCCGCTCGGGCGCGGATCAGGGTCGAGACGTGGCCGACCAGGACGCCGATGCCGGCGGCGAGGACGGCGTAGCGGGACGCGGCGAGGAGTTCGCCGGGGGTGAGGTGGGACCGGGTGAGGAGGACGCCGGCGGTGGCCACGACGGCGAGCTGCGCCAGCGGCGCCACGGCGGCGGCGCGCGCGGCGGCCCGGCCCTGGACGTGCCACATGCGGTGCCCCTCGCGGGAGAGCTCGGGCAGGGGCTTCAGGACGCGGTCGACCGTGCGGTCGGCGATCCCGGCGGCGGCGATCGTCCGGTGCCCGGCGACGGCCTCGGCCAGGCCGCCCGCGATCCGGCCCTGGGCCCGCTGGTAGCGCGTGACGCAGTCGGAGGAGCCCCGGGCGAGCGCGCGCAGCACGAGGACGAGCAGCGGGGCCCCGATCAGGAACGCCGCCATCAGCCGGAGATCGATCAACCCCAGCGCCACCACCGCGCCCAGCGGCCCGGCGAGCGCGGCGAGGAGCGCGGCGGCCGTGGCGGGCGCCGTCCCCGCCTGGGCCGCGTTCCCGACGAGCCGGGCCACCAGGTCACCGGCTCCGAACCGGCCCACGGCCCGCGGCCCCACCGCCAGGACGTGCCCCACCAGGCGATACCGCAGCCAGGCGGTGGCCCGGGCGTTCGTGGTCCCGCCGAGCACGGTCTCGACCGCGTCCAGCACGGCCGCCACGAGGATCAGCCCCGTGCACCACAGCACCCAGCGCGAGCCGTCCGGATCGCCGGCCAGCAGCAGATCGAGGGCCCGGCCCAGCGCGACCGGCAGCGACAGGTTCGCCCCCGTCGCGGCCACGGACACCAGCGCCAGCGCCGTACAACGGGGGCCGGAGTACCGGACGGTCGAGCGCAGCAGAGAAACGGACGCGGCTGCCGGGCCGGTGGCCCCGGCTTCGGTGAGAGGCGTCATACCCGTCCTGACGTGGGATGACCGGGTGTGGGATGACCGGGTGGACGAAGGACACGGGAGCGGTCTGCGGGGTGCATGGTCGTGCACGGTGACGCGTGGGCCCCGGACGGCCCCTCCCCGGAGGGGAGAGGAACCGTCCGGAGCCGCCGGCCCGTCGGCCCGTCGGATCAGAGGCAGAGCGTGATGCTGGCCGCGCTCACACAGGACAGCACGCTCAGGGAGCTGGGGCCGCCGGTGCCGGTCGTCTCGTCGGCTTCCATCGTCTGCAGGTCGAGAAGTGCCATGTCGCTTCCTTTCGTCGACGGCCCGCTCAGGGACCGTTGGGGACGGGGGTGTTGCGTCACGACTCCACCGGGTGGCGGAACCGCGTCATAGGGGCCGCCGCCGTGGCGGCGGCAGGAACGGCAGCTGCGCCGGGGCGCCGTCGGCGGCGGCGTGGGCCGCGCCGAGGGCCAGCAGACAGCCCGCCGTTCCGGTACCGAGGTCCATGGACAGCCGCATCAAATGGCTGCCGGGGAAAGCCAGTTGCCCCTGGTAGGGCATCGCGTGCCAGCCGAGCGCGGCGATCTGTTCCGTCAGCCGCTCGCGCGGTGCGCCGGTCCGCGCCAGATGAAGGATCATCCCGGCCCGGCCCTCGAACAGCCCCGGCTGGGCGTAGAAGCGGTAGGCCGCGGCGGTCAGTACGCCCGCTCGCACGCCGGCGTACTCCTGCGTGCCGGTGCCGGTCGCGGCCAGGAGGTCGTCGAGGACCATGCCGACGCCCACGCTCCCGTCCCCGAGGTACGGCATCGTCCGCCATCCCTCGTCGACGGCCAGCCCGCCGTTCTTCTGCTCGACCAGGCACTCCAGGTCCTGCCGCAGCGCCGCGCCCGCCGCGTCGAGCAGCCCGGGGTCGCCCGTCTCCTCGTACCGGCGCAGCAGGAACAGCGCCGGTCCGCTCGCGCCGCGCAGCAGGCCGGCCCGTCGGCGGGGCGGTGCCGGGCGGGGCTCGGCGAGGCGGCGTACGAGGAGGTCCGCGGCCTCGGCCGCGGGCGCGCGCAGCCCGGACTCACCGGTGGTCCGCGCCAGTTCGTCGAGGACCAGGCCGAGCCCGGCCAGCCCGCCGCGCAGGTCGGACGACAGCTTCTGCCACTTCTCGGCGAGCACCTGTTCGACCAGGTCCAGGGCCCGCTGCCGGTGCCCGAGCCGGTCCAGGGTGAACGCGACGCCCGCGAGACCGTCGTACAGGCCGAGCGGGGTACCGACCGGCACCGGGTCGGTGTGGTCGAGCAGCCAGCGCTCGCCCTCCTCGTAACGCTCGGCGCCGACCTCCGCGAGCGCGTACAGGACACCCGCCGCGCCGTGCGCGAGGCCGAGGCCGCCACCGTCGGAGAACTGGGCGACGTCCCCGGGGAAGAGCCGGTCGTCGCGCTCCGGGGTGGCCGAGGCGAGGATCGCCTTGACCATCGAGTCACGGCTGTACGGCCAGTCCCCGGGCTCGGCGAGGGACCAGCCGCCGGCCGGGGCACGGTGAACCCGTGCCTCCTCGACGCCGCCGCTCCCACGGGTGATCTCCGCGACCGCCTCGTCCAGGAACCCGCGCGGCACGTCCGGGAACTGCTCCGCGATCACCGCCGCCAGATGCGCGGCCTTCTCCCGCTCCACCACGAACAGCGAGGTGACCGGCAGGAACAGCGCCAGACGCAGACAGGCGAGGGCATAGCGGTCGACGGCCGGGCCGGTACGGTCCGGGGGCGCCAGGAAGCCCGGGTGGGCGACGGTCTGGCGGCCGTTCTCCTCGGCCGGCGCCGCCGCCTCGAAGTCGAGGAGGGAGACCGAGTGGTCGTCCGGCGCGACCATGATGTTGAAGACGTGCAGGTCGTTGAAGACGATCCCGCGCGCGTGCACCGCCGCCACCGCCTCCTCGACGGCCCGGTGGACGCGTAACGCCCAGGCCGTGTACGCGGCGACCGCGCCCGGCTCGGGGTCGGCGGCCAGCAGGGGGTGCCGCTCGGCGACGTACGCGTTGAGCGGGCGGCCCTCGACGAAGTCCATGACGAGGAAGCGGTGGTCGCCGAGCGTGAACCAGTCGCGCACCTCGGGCACCACCCCGAGCCCGGTCAGCCGCTCCAGCGCGGCCCTCTCCCGCTCCAGCCGGGTGACCGCGTCGGCCCCGTCGGCGGCCAGCCCGGCGTGCGGGCGCCCCTCCTTGAGGACCACGCGGCGGCCGTCCCGGGTGTCGGTGCCGACGTACACCCCGCCGCCGTTGGAGAAGTGCAGCGCCTTCTCGATGCGGTACGGCAGGTCGCCGACCGTGGTCGTGTTGCGGGCCGCGAGCTGCGGTTCCAGGAACGCGGGCAGCGTCACCCAGTCGGGCACATGGAAGGTCGGCTTCCGCTGGTCCGGCACCAGGGTGCCCTGGCCGTCGCGGACGGCGGGGACGAGTGTGCCGCGCTCGTCGACGACGAAGGAACGGGCGAAGGCGCCGTAGCGGACGTAGAGCGGTCCTTCCTCCCAGCGCAGATCGGTGAGGATGTACGGGCCGTCGAAGCCCGCCAGGAGCGCGCCCAGCTCGCGCAGGACGAGGTGCAGCTGCTCCTCGTCGGCCGGGTAGACGGTCACGAACTTGCCGCTGGTGTCGCGGCCCGCGTACTTGGCGTTGCGCAGATGCAGCAGATACGGGCCCGGCACGAACTTGAACGGGATCGACCGGGGCACGCAGTAGTCCCACACGATCGCCGCGATCCGGTCCGCGTTCGCCCGGGTGGCGGAGGCGTGCACCTTCCATCCCTGGGTGGGTCCGGGACGGGGCCGCCCGCCGTCGTCGACCGGGGTCAGCGTCAGCCAGTCCCCGATCCGGGCGGCCCGCCAGCCCTCGGGAACCGCGCGCCGGGCGGTCTCGTAGCCCGGGGCCGCCTGGCCGGCGCGGTCACCGGCCGAGAGCCGGTCCGGTGTCTCGTAGAAGTGTCTGTCGGCGAGCGCGTACGCCTCGTACCGCTTGTCCATGCGCGTCCCCCCGGGTCGTGTGCCGTCGTCGCCGTCGCCCCCTGGGCCGGGTGACGACGAGTCTTCCGGCCCGGCGGAGTGCCCGACAGTCACGGCTGTCACCAGAAACCCGTCACGCCTGTCACGCACTCACCGTGCGGAACGCATACGTAAAGATCTGTTCGAATCCGCTCGAATCCGCTCGAATCCGCTCGGGTCCGTTCGGGTCCGTTCGGCCTCTTTCCGGCCCGGGTGGGCGGGCGGAGCGGGGCCCCGGGCCCCGCCGAACGGTCCCAGGGGCTGCGCGAGCGTGCCGGAAGCGCTGTAATTGCGGACGTGGTCAGTGAGGGCGCGGCGGAACGCGGAACGAGGACGCTGCGTGCCGAACTCGCGCTCAAGACGCTTGCCGGCGATCTCGATCCGCAGGAGCGGCTGCACGCCATCCTCGAACAGGTGCTCGTGTTCACGAGCGCGACCGTCGCCGTCGTGTACATCCCCGACGGCGAGGGCGACGCGCTGTCCTTGGCCGGCTCGGCGGGCGTACCGCGAGGCCTCTACGGCCTCCGCGACAGCTACCCCGCCTCGGGGTCCGCCCCGGTGGCCGAGACCTGCCGCTCGGGCCGCCCCCGCTGGTTCACGTCGGACGAGGTGCTCCGGGACGCGGATGTCCCGCGGGAGGCGGGCGTCTCGCAGGACGGGGACGTTCCTCGGGGCGCCGACAGCCCCCGGGGCGAGGCCGGGCGTCCCCAGGGCGCCGATGCCGGCCAGGAGGCCGGCGGGGGTTCCGGTGTCGGTCGGGAGGCTGGCGGGGGCTCCGGCGTCGGCCAGGAGACCGGTGGGCACTCCGGTGTCGGCCAGGAGGCCGGCGGGGGCTCCGGTGTCGGTCGGGAGGCTGGCGGGCGCTCCGGCGTCGGCCAGGAGGCCGGTGGGGGTTCCGGTGTCGGTCGGGAGGCCGGCGGGGGTTCCGGCGTCGGCCAGGAGCCGGACGCGCACGCCCCCCGCGTCCCCGTCCAGGAGTTCTCGCTGGGCGTGCTGCCGTTGCGTGAGCGTGGGTGTCTTGTCGCCGTCGGGGACGGCGCGGACGCCTTCGACGCGGAGGACCGGCAGTGTCTGGACCTCCTCGCCGAGGCGGTCACCAGCGCCGCCCCCGCCCCGCCGGCCGGGCCCGGCGCCTCCTTCGACCTGGCCATGGACACCGGGCGGGTCGAGGTGGACGACAAGCTGCTGGAGCTGTTCGGCATGGGCCCGGACGACTTCGACGGCAGGGTCGAGACCCTGATCGCGCTGACCGTGCCCGAGGATCTCCCCGCGCTGATGTCCGTCGTGGAGGCGGACCACATGTCCATCGGCGACCGGGAGCTGGAGTTCCGCATCCTGCAGCCCTCCGGCGAGCAGCGCTGGCTCCGGCTGCGCGGCCGGATGCTGCCCGGCGGCGAGGACCGGCCCACCCGGCTCGTCGGCACCGTCGCCGACGCCTCCACCCTGCGCACCGGCCGCGGCGACGTGGCCCGTATCCAGCGCCTCGCCGCCGCCCTGGCCACCGCCGGCACCGTACGGGACGTCAGCCAGGCCGTGGTGACCGCGCTGCGCAAGCCGCTCCAGGCCGACCGGATCGCCCTCGCCGAACTGGAGGGGGACCGCCTGGTCGTCACCGTCCTCGATCCACCGCAGCCGGAGGTCTGGCCCGAGGTGTGGCGCTCCGAGTGGCGCGGCGAGTGGCCGGACGCGCCGGTGCGCACCATGCCGACCCTCGCCACCGCGCTGCGCGAGGGACGCGCCGGGATCTGGCCCGCCGGAGCCGATCTGGAACCGGCCCTCGCCGACGTCGGCCCCGGCGGCCTCGCCGTGCTCCCGCTGCCCGCCGGCGGCCGGATGGCCGGGGCCTGTCTGATCGGCTGGGACAACCCCCACGACTTCGGCCCCGAGGAACGCGCCCTGCTCACCGCCGCCTCGGGCCTCGCCGGGCAGGCCCTGATGCGGGCCCACGCGTTCGACGCCGAGCACGAACTCGTCGGCATGCTCCAGCGCACCCTGCTCCCGCGCCGCCTGCCCCAGCTGCCCGGCGCGGTCGCCGTCGCCCGCTATCTGCCCACCACTGCCGGACTGGAGGTCGGCGGTGACTGGTACGACGTCATCCCGCTGCCCGACAACCACGTGGCCCTCGTCATCGGCGACGTCCAGGGCCACAACGCGGGCGCCGCCACCCTGATGGGCCAGATGCGCACCGCCCTGCGCGCCTACGCCGTCGAGGGGCACCCCCCGGACGTCGTCGTCTCGCACGCCAACCGGCTCCTCATGGACATGGAGACCGACCTCTTCGCCACCTGCTGCTACGTCGACATCGACATGGAGGAGGGCTCCGCCTGGTACGTCCGCGCCGGCCACATCCCGCCCGTGCTGCGGCACCCGGACGGCACCACCGAGATCAGCGAGGCGGAGGGCGGGCCGCCGCTCGGCGTCGTCATGCGCGCCGACTTCCCGATGAGCCCCCTGCGGCTGACCCCCGGCACCCTGCTGGCCCTCACCACGGACGGCCTCGTCGAGTCCGCCGACGTCGACGTGGAGGACGGGCTCGACCAGCTCGCCGCCGAACTGTCCGCCGCCGACCCCGCCCACCTCGGTTCGGTCGCCGACACCCTGCTGGGCGGCGCCAACCGCGACGACGACGTGGCCCTGCTCCTGGTGCGCTACGACGGCATGGCCCTGCGCCCCCAGCGCGAGAACTGGAGCGTGTGGCGCGTCCCCCAGGCGGTCGGACAGGCCCGCCGCTACACCCGGCGGGTGCTGCGCCGCTGGGGCGTCGAGTCCACCGCCGACACCGTGCTCCTCGTCGTCTCCGAACTCGTCACCAACGCCCTCGTCCACACCGACGGCCGCGTCCGCCTCGACCTCACCCTTCTGGCCGACCGCCTCCGTGTCGCGGTCGCCGACTCCTCCCCGCGCACCCCCATGAAGCCCACCGTCATCGGCTGGGAGGCCACGGGCGGGCGCGGCATCCTCCTCGTCGAGGCGATGTCCTCGGCCTGGGGCACGGTCCCGGTCAGCGGCGGCAAACAGGTGTGGGCGGAGATCCCCATCGAGTGACAGGCTGGCCGGCGTGCGTCTGCTGCTGCTCTCCGACACCCATCTGCCCAAGCGCGCGAAGGCGCTGCCCGAGCCGCTCCTCGCCGAACTCCCGCGCGCCGACGTGGTCGTCCACGCCGGCGACTGGGTCGACGAGGCCACCCTCGACCTCCTCGAAGCCCGCTCCCGCCGGCTCGTCGCCGTGTACGGCAACAACGACGGCCCCGGCCTGCGCGCCCGCCTCCCCGAGGTGGCCCGCGCCACCCTGGCCGGGCTGCGGCTCGCCGTCGTCCACGAGACCGGCGCCGCCCAGGGCCGGGAGGCCCGCTGCGCCGCCCGCTTCCCCGACACCGACGTTCTCGTCTTCGGCCACAGCCACATCCCCTGGGACACGACCACACCCACCGGCCTGCGCCTGCTGAACCCCGGCTCCCCGACCGACCGCCGCCGCCAGCCCCACCGCACCTACATGACGGCGACGGCGGCGGCGGGCGAGCTGACGGACGTACGCCTGCACCGCCTCCCACCTCCCCCCACCTGAGCGGACTCAGCGGGGCGGGGCCGCCGGATGGATCAGCCCGGTCGTCGCCGTCAGCGGCACCCCGCTGCCGCCCCACCGCAGCGCGACGATCTCCGCCGCGACGGAGACGGCCACCTCCTCCGGCGTACGGGCGCCGAGGTCCAGGCCGACGGGGGAGCGCAGCCGGGACAGTTCGGCCGCGTCGAGCCCGGCCTCCCGCAGCCGCCGCGTCCGGTCGTCGTGCGTACGGCGGCTGCCCATCGCCCCGATGTACGCGGCCGGGCGGCGCAACGCCTCCTCCAGCAGCGGTACGTCGAACTTGGGGGCGTGGGTGAGGACGCAGATGACGGTGCGGTCGTCGGTCGGGGTGTCGCGCAGATAGCGGTGCGGCCAGTCGACGACCACCTCGACGGCGGCCGGGAAGCGTTTCGGGGTGGCGAACACTGGGCGGGCGTCACACACCGTGACCCGGTACCCGAGGAAGTCCCCGATCCGGGCCACCGCCGCCGCGTAGTCGATCGCGCCGAACACCAGCATGCGGGGCGGCGGCGCGAACGACTGCAGAAACACGGACACCGAGTCCTCCCGCCGCTCCCCGCCGGGCCCGTAGTGCCGCAGCCCGGTGACCCCCTGAGCCAACTCCCCCCGCGCATCGGCGGCGACCGCGGCGTCCAGCCCGGGGGTGCCGAGGGTGCCGGAGGCCGTGTCCGGCCACACGGCCAGGGTGGCGCCGCGTCGGGCCGGGCCGTCGGTCACGGTCGCCAGGGTCACCGGGTGGCCGGCGCCCACCGACTCCACGACCGCCCCGAACGACGGGTCCTCGGCCGCCGCCACCCGCCGCACGAGCAGCGTGATCTCCCCACCGCACGTCAGCCCCACCGCGAACGCGTCCTCGTCGCTGTACCCGAAGGTGTGCAGCCGGGCCTCACCGGACGCCATGACCTCCTGCGTCAGCTCGAACACGGCGCCCTCCACACAGCCACCGGACACGCTGCCGACGACCTCGTCACCGGGCCCGACGGCCATGGCGGCGCCCGGGCCGCGCGGGGCGCTGCGGCTGACGTCCACGACGGTGGCGAGACCGAAGGGGGTGCCTGCGGCGCACCAAGCCCCGACCGCCGAAAGAATCTCCCGCACGACCTCCACTCCTCTCCCGCCCCACCCATCCCCTCCAGCGTCCAGCACCAGGCCCTCCATCGCCCGCCGAGTCTCGACCCCGAGGGGTGCGTTGTCGGGTGCGGGTCCGGTGGGGCTTCTCGCGCAGTTCCCCGCGCCCCTGAAAAAGCGGGGCTGCGCCCCTGCTTTTTCACGGCCCGCCAGGGCCGTGTCTTACCCGCGGGAAATTGGTTTGCGGGCGGTTCGACCACGGTGTTTCACTGCGCACGCATCCCCACCCCCACTCCCACCCCCCAAGGAGCCCCCATGCGCCGCACGTTCATGTCCCGCCAGGAAGGAATGCCCCCCATTTCAAAGGACATGACGCTTGTCACGCACGCTCAACCTCGGCATCCTCGCCCACGTCGACGCAGGTAAGACCAGCCTCACGGAACGCCTGCTGCACACGGCCGGCGTCATCGACGAGCCCGGCAGCGTGGACGCCGGCAACACCCGCACGGACACCCTCGCCCTGGAACGCCGCCGAGGCATCACCATCAAGTCCGCGGTCGTGTCGTTCGAGATCGACGACCTCACCGTCAACCTCATCGACACCCCAGGACACCCCGACTTCATCGCCGAGGTGGAACGCGTCCTGAACGTGCTCGACGGCGCGATCCTCGTCGTCTCGGCCGTCGAGGGAGTCCAGGCCCAGACCCGCGTCCTGATGCGCACCCTGCGCCGCCTGCGCATCCCCACACTGATCTTCGTCAACAAGATCGACCGTCGCGGCGCGCGCCACCGGGACCTCCTGGCGACGATCGCAAGCCGCCTCACCCCGGCGATCGCCCCCATGGGCGAGGTCCACGGACGAGGCACACCCCAAGCCCGGTTCACCCTGTACGACCCCCTTCCGTCCCGGCTGCCCGAACTCCTCGCCGAACACGACGACGACCTGCTCGCCGCCTACGTCGACCACCGCGCCGACGACAGCCCCCTCTCCGACACCCGGCTGCGCGCGGCCCTCGCCACCCAGACGGGTGAGGCCCTGCTGCACCCGGTCTTCCACGGCTCCGCGATCACGGGCGCGGGAGTCGGCGAACTCATCGACGGGATCGCGGAGTTGCTGCCCCCGGCGGCCGGTGACGCGGACGCCCCCGTCTCCGGCACGGTCTTCAAGGTCGAACGCGGCCCGGCGGGCGAGAAGATCGCCTATGTGCGCATGTTCGACGGGACGGTACGCACCCGCGACCGGCTGACCTTCCGCGGCGGCGAACGAGAAGGCAAGGTCACCGCGATCAGCGTCTTCGAACGGGGAGCGGCCGTCCGCGAGACGGCCGTCCCGGCCGGCCGGATCGCGCGACTCTGGGGCCTCACCGACATCCGCATCGGCGACACCCTCGGCCCACCACGCGACGATCGACGGCCCGACGGAGAGCAGGGGCCGTCCGACGAACACCGGCGGTCGGCCGACCGGCTCCACTTCTCCCCTCCCACCCTCGAAACCGTCGTCCGTCCCGTCCGCGCCGAGGACGGTGGCGCCCTGCATCTCGCCCTCACCCAACTCGCCGAGCAGGACCCGCTGATCGGCCTCCGTCACGACGAGACCCGGCGGGAGACCTCCGTGTCGCTGTACGGGGAGGTGCAGAAGGAGGTCGTGCAGGCGACGCTCGCCGACGAGTACGGCATCGAGGTCACCTTCCGCGAGACGACGACCATCTGTGTGGAGCGCCTCGTCGGCGACGGCGCGGCGGTGGAGTTCAACAAGAAGGACGGCAACCCGTTCCTCGCGACGGTCGGGCTGCGGGTGGCGCCGGCGCCGGTCGGCTCCGGGGTGGCGTTCGGGCTGGAGGTGGAGCTGGGCTCCATGCCGTACGCGTTCTTTAAGGCCGTGGAGGACACCGTGCGGGAGGCGTTGGAACAGGGGGTCCACGGCTGGCGCGTCCCCGACTGCGCGGTGACGATGACACACTCCGGTTACTCGCCCCGGCAGAGCCATGCCCACCAGGGCTTCGACAAGAGCATGTCCAGCACGGGCGCGGACTTCCGTGGGCTGACCCCGCTGGTGCTGATGGAAGCGCTGCGGCGGGCCGGGACCCGGGTCCACGAGCCGATGCACCGCTTCCGGGTCGACGCCCCGGCGGACACCCTGGGCGCGCTCCTGCCGGTGCTGGCCGCCCTGCGCGCCGTACCGAGGGACACCCGGGCGACGACGACCGGGACGGCCGGGACAGTCGGGACGGCCGTACGGCTGGAGGGGCTGATGCCCGCCGCCCAGGTGCATGGGCTGGAGCAGCGGCTGCCCGGACTGACCGGCGGGGAGGGCGAGTTGGAGACCGCCTTCGACCACTACGCGCCCGTCGCGGGCACCGCCGTCCCCGTACGGCCGCGCACCGACCTCAACCCCCTCGACCGCAAGGAGTACCTCCTGAACCTGTCCCGGCGGGTGGGTACCTGAGAGGCGCTCGCATCCGTGATCGCATCCGTGATCGCATCGGTGATCGCGCCGGGGTGTGCGGGGCAAAGAATCAGCCGTGACAGGTGAACTGTATTGAGAAAACGGGTACTTACTCGTGCGTCAGTTGCTATTGACGGCTCGCCTGACCATTGGGACGGTAGTGCACATGTCGAATGTGGCGGACATGTCAAGATTGCGCACTCGTCTGCTCGGTGTCCTGGTACTCGTCACCGGCTTCCTGATCACGGCGGGCCCCACCCAGCCCGCCTCCGCTCTCACGGACGAACTCTGGTTCGACGCCCAGGCCGCGGCCACGCTCACGGTCGACGGCGGCACGTTCAAGGACGGCCTCGGCCGCGAGGTCGTCCTGCGTGGCTACAACGTCTCGGGTGAGACGAAACTCAAGGAGAACAACGGTCTGCCCTTCGCCTCGGTCGCCGACGCGAAGAAGTCGGCGACCGCGCTCCGGGCACTCGGCGGCGGCAACTCCGTCCGCTTCCTGCTCTCCTGGGCGTACGCGGAACCGGTGCGCGGGCAGGTGAGCAGCTCCTACCTCGCGGCGGCCACCGCGCAGATGGGCGCGTTCCTGGACGCCGGGATCAAGGTCTACCCCGACTTCCACCAGGACCTGTACTCCCGCTGGCTGTTCGACTCCGACAGCTGGTACACCGGCGACGGCGCCCCCAAGTGGGCCGTCGACCTCGGTGACTACCCGGACGAGTACTGCGGGATCTGCCCGTTCTGGGGCCAGAACATCACCTCCAACGCGGCCGTGACGGAGTCGACGTACGACTTCTGGCACAACACCTACGGGCTCCAGGACTCCTTCCTGGACACCGCGCAGAAGACGATGACGTACGTGAAGGCGAACCTCACGTCCGCCCAGTTCCAGGGCCTCGTCGGCTTCGACCCGTGGAACGAGCCGCACCCCGGGATCCTCGACTCGGGGCAGACCAGCCGGACGTGGGAGAAGGACGTCCTGTGGCCGTTCTACGTCAAGTTCCGCGCCCGGATGGACGCGGCGGGCTGGCAGTCCAAGCCTGCCTTCGTCGAGCCGAACCTCTTCTGGAACGCCAACATCGACTTCCAGAAACAGGAGGGTGGCCTCCTCGACGCGGGCACCATCGGACCGCGCTATGTCTTCAACACCCACTTCTACGACCAGAAGGCGATCTCCGGCGTCTTCATGTGGGGCAAGGCGGAGGACGGGCAGTACACGACCGACTTCGGGACCGTGCGCGACCGGGCCACCGCCGGCGGCACCACGGCGATCATCAGCGAGTTCGGACACCCGCTCAGCGGCTCGGTCTCCGACAAGGCGCCCACGGTCTACAAGGCCATGTACCAGGCGCTCGACTCCCGGGTGAAGGGCGCGAACTGGTGGGCGAACCCGGCCACTTCGGGCCCGGTCCTCTCCGGTTCCCAGTGGCAGTGGGACATCTACTGGGGCCGCCACCACGAGCTGATGAACGACAACCCCGACAAGGTGCAGGTCGAGGGCGACGCCTGGAACGGTGAGGACCTCTCCGCCGTACGCCTCGACGACTCCGGTACGGCCGTGCTCCGCCAGGACGCCCGGATGCTGGACCGGATCTACCCGAGCGCCACGGCGGGCAGGACGGTCGCCTTCACCTACGAGGACCGCTCGCGCGACGGCTCCACGACGCTGACGTGGAACCCGGTGCCCAGCTCCCTGCCGAACGTCTCCTCGCTCGTCGGCTCCGGCCAGTACTCCCTGCTGGTCTGGCGCTCGGACGGGAGCACCGAACCGACCGAGCTGCACCTCCCGGCCTCCTTCCCCACCGCGTCCACCACGGTGGTGTCCGACCTCGGGGTGACGGCCGCGCCCCCGGCGTACACCACCTCCACGCCGATCGCCGCCGCCAAGGAACCGGGCGGCACCGGCAGCCGCCGTCTCCTGCTCACCGCCGCCGACACGGGCAAGCTCCACTACGCCCTGGTCACCAACGGCGCGACAGCCCCGACCGCGACGCAGCTGAACGCGGCGCGGACGGAGCTGGCGAGCTGGCTGGCCACTGAGTTCAGCTAGCGGACGGTCCGGTCCAGTCGGCGGGCACCTTCGCCAGCCGCACCCGCTGCGGGTGGTCGCCGACTGGCACGGACACGGTCTTCCGCCCGGTGGCGAAGTCGATCGCCGTCACCTGGTCGGCGCCGCTCTCGGAGACCACACAGGACTTGCCGTCACCGCTGACGGTCGACCAGTACGGCTTGGAGACGGGGACGAGCGGGCCCTCCTGGAGGGTCGCGCGGTCCACCACGGTCGCGTAGTCGTCCATCGTGCCCGCGATGCACAGCTTGGTGCCGTCGGGCTTCATCGTGAGGCCGTGGTGGCGGGAGTCGTTGACGAAGGTGGTGCGGTCGTCGCTGACGCCCGGGGTCTTCGGCAGGGTCTTGGTGCGGGTGATCTTGTCGGTGGCGATGTCGTACTCGAAGAAGCCGTTGAAGAACGACACCTGGAAGTACAGCTTCGTCTCGTCCGGCGAGAACGCGGCGGGGCGGACCGCGTCCGAGTAGTCGCCGAGCCCGATCGCGTCGAGCCGCTCCCGCATGTCGATCACCTTCACCTGCTGGAAGGTGTTCGCGTCGGCGACCGTGATCTTCCGGTCGCCCTTCGTCCAGTCCAGCCAGGGCGCGTCGGTCTGGGTGTTCACATCGCCGATCGCCATGTTCCAGATGTACTTGCCGTCCTTGGTGAAGATGTTCTCGTGCGGCTTGTCGCCGGTCTTGAACGAACCGAGCTGCTTGCCGGTGACGATGTCCAGGACGTGCACGGTGTTGCCGGTCGACGCGGACACCGCGACGCGCTTGCCGTCGGGGGAGACCGCCATGTGGTCGGAGCGGTAACCCGACACCGGGAAACGCCAGTTGATCGCCCCGGTCGTGAGGTTGATCGAGACCACGTCGGCGAAGCTCGGGCGGGAGACGACCATCGAGGAGCCGTCCGGCGTCGAGTACATGTCGTCCACGTACTGGTCGTGGCCCTCGCCCACGCTGTTCCGGATCGTCATGTAGGCGATCCATCTGATCGGATCGGCGTTGATCTCCGCCATCCGCGCGTCCTTGTCGGGGATGACATTGACCCGGCCGACCTTCGCGAAGTCGCCGGAGGACTTGATGACGTCCGCGGTGCCCTCCCAGTTGTTGCCCACGAACATCACCTCCCGCAGGTCGGCCGCGGCGCTCGCCGGGCCGGCGGTCGCGACGGCGGAGGCGGTCAGCGCGAGCGCGGCGGCGACGGCGCCGAGGTGTCGGGTTCCGCGGCGGCGGGGGGCGGGGGAGAGGGGCATGACGGTTCCTCCTGCGCGGGTGGAATCTGAACACACCAGTGTTCAGAGCAGACTTACTGGAAAGTAAGGAACGGCCCCGCCACACCACAAGACCAGGGACACGACAAAATCGACCGTGACGGTCGAGCGGGCCGTCGCACCGAGTGGCGTCGCGTCGGGAGGAGCATCGTGTCGGGCAGGCTCAGACAGCCCACCGGCCGGTACGGGGGCAGATCCGCGGCGGAACGGCGGGCCGAGCGCCGGGACCGGTTCCTCGACGCGGGCCTGCGACTCTTCGGCGACAGCCCCGGCTTCCGGGCCACCACCATCGCGGGGCTGAGCGAGGCCGCCGGGCTGTCGACCCGTCAGTTCTACGAGGAGTTCAGCACCCTGGAGGATGTGCTGGCCGCGCTCCACCTCCAGGTCAACGACTGGGCCGAGGAGGCCGCGCTCACCGGCCTCGCGACGATGGACGGTCGGCCCGTCGCCGAGCGGGCCACCGCCGCGTTCCGCGCCTACGCCGCGAACGTCACCGGTGATCCGCGCCGGCTGCGCATCACCTTCACCGAGATCATCGGCGTCAGCCCCCGCCTGGAGCGCCAGCGCCTCGAACGCCGGTCCCGCTGGATCGACTTCATCTGCGCCGAGGCCACGGCCGCCGCCGAGCGCGGCGAGGCCGTCCACCGCGACTACCGCATCGCCGCCACCGCCTTCATCGGCAGCGTCAACGGCCTCCTCCACGACTGGCAGGCCGGCTGGGTCGACGCCCCCCTCGACGAGGTGGTCGACGAACTGGTCGGCTTGCTCCTGGGAATCCTCCGACCGGCGGGTTGGACCCCGAAGGCGACCGGCGGCTAGCAGCACCACATCGCCCCGGCGCCGCCCCGAACACCCCGGCGGGCACGCGTGGTTGGCGGGCGGCGCCCGAGAAAGGAGGGCGCGCTGCGCCGCGTGCCGTCCCGGCGTCGGGCTGTGCGCGGACCGGCGGCGCCCCCAAACGCTCCGGTGGGACGTGCGGCTGCCGTGCGGCGCAGGGGAAGGAGGGTGTCTGGCGCGCGCCGGGGCGGCACCCGCCCAGGGGTGCCGTGCGGGTCCCGTGCCCGACCGGGTGCCGATGTCGCGGAAGGCCGAGGCCCGGTCCCGCCTGGGGCCGGGCGCTACGTCTGCCCTGCCCGTGCTGGTCGCCGAAGGCTGCCCGGTGCCCGGTGCCCGGTGCCCGGTGCCCGGTGCCCGGTGCCCGGTGCCGGTCCCGGTCTCTCGGCCCGGTCGTGCTCGCCCCCGGCTCTCAGCCCGGCAGGCGGTTCAGCGCGGTCAGGACCGGGGCTACGCCGTCCTCCGTGTGGAGTTGTTCGGCCAGGGTTTGGGCGCGATGGGTGTATGACGGGTCGGCGGTGGCCTGTCGTAGGGCTGTCGTCAGGGCGGCGGCTGTGAAGCGGCGCAGGGGGACGGCTGCCGGTGACACCCCGAGGGTGACCAGGCGGGCTGCCCAGAAGGCCTCGTCGAACTGCACCGGCACCGGCACGGCCGGGACGCCGGCGCGGAGCCCGGCCGCCGTGGTGCCCGCGCCCGCGTGGTGGACGACGGCCGCCATGCGGGGGAAGAGCAGGGAGTGCGGGACCTCGCCCACGGTGAACATGTCCTCGCCCTCGCCCCGCAGTTCGCCCCAGCCCCGCTGGATCACCCCGCGCAGCCCGGCCGCCCGCAGGGCCCGTACGACCTCGCCGCTCATCCGCTCGGCATCGGGCACGGTCGCGCTGCCCAGCCCCACGAAGACCGGGGGCGGCCCGGCGTCGAGGAAGTCCAGCAGCGTTCCGGGCAGCCGGTCCTCGCGGTCGTACGGCCACCAGTAGCCCGTGATGTCCAGCCCGGCCCGCCAGTCCCCGGGGCGCGGCACCACCCGGGGGCTGAAGCCGTGGAACACCGGCCGGCCCGCCCGCTCCCGGCTCCGCCGCGCGGCCACCCGGCCGGTGCGCGGCAGCCCGTACTCGGCGCGCAGTCTGCGCACCTCGTCGGTGAAGACCCACTCGACGGCCGCGTTCACCGCGTGCCCGGCCGCCCGGTTGCCGATCGCGCCCCAGGAGCGGACCCCGGTCATCGGCGGCGCGAACTCCCGTGTGGGCGCCAGGGGTTGGAGGTTCACGCCGAGGGTGGGCAGCGACAGTCCCTGGCCGATGGTGTGGCCGAGCGGGGCCAGGGTGCCCGCCACCAGCAGGACGTCACTGGCACGGGCGGCGGCGACCAGATCGCCGGCCATCCGCCCCACCAGACTCCGGGCCATCTCCACCGCCCGGTACAGCTTCCCCGCCCCGGTGGAGCTCCGGTGCAGCCCCCGCCCGCGCTCCGACTCCAGCTCCTCCCGCGGATCCACGGGCATGGCGTGGAAGGTGACCCCGGAGCCCGCCACGAGCGGCTCGAACCGGGCGTGCGTCACCAGGGTGACCGCGTGCCCGGCCCGCACCAGCCCGTGTCCCAGCCCGGTATAGGGGGCCACGTCACCCCGGGAACCCGCCGTCATGATCGCTACACGCACGCCCGACAGTATGGCGGCGAGGACCCGGCGGAAGGGCCGGACCGCCCCGCGATGACCCGAAAGAGCCCCTGACCGAAAGAGCCCCTGACCGAAAGAGCCCCTGACCGAAACCGCCCGACCCCGACCGCCCGACCCCGACCGCTCGGCGCCGCTCTCGAACGCCCCGGTCGGGCCGCGCGGCTATTCGTCCCAGGCCTGGACCATGGTGTGGTCGACGATCTTTCCGTCGCGCAGCGACATCATCGAACTCGCCAGGACCCGTACCCCGTCGGGGTAGAGACAGGACTCGGTGAGAGCGACCTGATCGCCCTGGACGACGCACTGCTCGACCTTGTGGGTCATCTCCCGGCTGCAGACGTCGTCGAACATCGCGCCGATCTCGGACCGGCCGTGCAACACCTTGGGATGGCTCGGCTGGGTGTTGCGGTCCACGACGCGCAGCTCCGCGTCGTCCGCGTAGAGCGACGTCAGCGTCGCCGCGTTCGCTTCCTCCGTGCCCCGGCGCAGCGCTTCGACATCGAAGGCGGGGCTCGTCGAGGTGCCCATGGATGACCTCCTTCGAAGGCCGTGGCCCGGCAGGGCGCAACGGGCCGCGAACGGCCTCTCCTCCGAGGCTCCTCCCCCGGACGGGTCCCGGCAACCGTGGCCGGACGGCTGCCCGCACGGCTGCCCGCACGGCTGCCCGCACGGCTGTCCGTACGGCCGGGGGAGGCGTGCGCCTCACGGGTGAGCGGCCGTGACCGTCGAGGGGCGGGGAGCGTTGCTGAGGGCATGATCTCAACTCGACGTATCGTCGCCGCCGTCGGTCTCGCCGTCGGTGTCACGGGACTGACCGCTCCGATGGCGCACGCGGACGCCACGGCGGACGCGACCACGCTCAGCCCGATGTCCACGCTGGACTCGCTCGCCGTCAGCGACCTCCCCGAGGAGCACAAGGCGGCCCTGCCGCGCCCCTCGCAGCAGCTCAAGAGCCTCAACCAGGTCCACGAACTGAACCGGCTGAACGAACTGCACCAGGTCACCGACATGGCCGCGCCCGCCCTCGGCCTGCTGGGCGCCATCGAGTAGCGAAACGGTCGCACACGACCGGGAGCCCCGCCGCGAACCTCGTGGTGGGGCTCTTGACATGCCAGGGGGCCGGGCAGAGCATCACGGAACAGTAACGTAATTGAATTTCGCACTACGAGCGCTCATGACCGATCATGCTCGATCACGTACCGTCGTCGATTCGTACCCCGAGGAAGCCGCACATGGCCATCACCCGTGACCTTCTGATCGGCGGCAAGGATGTGCCCGCCACGTCCGGCCGCACCGCCGAGGACCTCGACCCGTACACGGGGGAGGTGTACGCGACGGTCGCGGCGGCCGGTCCCGAGGACGTCCGGCGGGCGGTGGACGCCGCCGACGCCGCCTTCGAGGAGTGGGCCGCGCTCGCCCCCTTCGCCCGGCGCGCGATCTTCTTCAAGGCCGCCGAGCTGCTGGAGGGCCGGGGCGACCAGGTCGCCGACATCATGGCCCGCGAGGCCGGCGGCACCCGCCCGTGGGCGTACTTCAACGTGGCGCTCGCGGCGAACATCCTGCGCGAGGCGGCGGCCGCGATCACCGCGCCGCGCGGTGAGGTCCTCGGCACCCAGAAGGAGGGCGCCCTCAGCCTCGCGGTACGCGAACCCCTGGGCGTGGTGGCCGCGTTCGCGCCGTGGAACGCGCCGGTCATCCTCGGCGTACGGGCCGTCGCGGCCCCGCTGGCCGCCGGCAACACCGTCGTCGTCAAGCCCAGCGAGGACGCGCCGATCGCCTGCGGGCTGCTGGTGGCCGACGTCTTCCGGGAGGCCGGACTGCCCGACGGTGTGCTGAACGTGGTCACCAACGCGCCCGAGGACGCGGCGGAGATCGCCGAAGCGCTGATCTCCGACCCGCGGGTGCGCGCCGTGAACTTCACCGGCTCCACCGGCGTCGGCCGGATCATCGGCGAGCACGCGGCCCGTCATCTCAAGCCCGCCGTCCTGGAGTTGGGCGGCAAGAACTCCGTCATCGTGCTCGACGACGCCGACCTGGACTACGCGGTCGACGCCGTCACCTTCAGCGTCTTCATGAACGCCGGGCAGATCTGCATGTCCGGCGACCGGATCCTCGTCCACGAGTCGCTGGCCGAGGAGTTCGCGCAGAAGTTCACCGCCAAGGTCGCCACCCTCCAGGCCGGTGACCCCAACCACCCGCACACCGTGGTCGGGCCGCTGGTCAGCGCCGACGCCGCCCGGCGGATCGCCGCGCTGGTGAAGGACGCCGTCGCCAAGGGCGCCACCGTGCTCACCGGCGGCGGGCAGCCGGAGGGCGCGGTGCACCCGGCGACCGTCCTCACCGATGTCCCGAAGGACGCCGACCTCTACTACCAGGAGTCCTTCGGCCCGCTCTGCGTACTTGAGACGTTCGCCGACGACGCCACCGCCGTGGCCGTCGCCAACGACACGGACAACGGCCTGAGCTGCGGGGTCATCACCGAGAACGCCACCCACGGACTGGCCGTCGCCCGCCGGATCCGTACCGGCATCGTGCACGTCAACGACCAGTCGGTGGCCGACGAGCCGATGGCCCCCTTCGGCGGTGTGAAGGCCTCCGGCTACGGCCGCTTCGGCGGACGCTGGGGCATTGAGGCGTTCTCCAACACCCGCTGGGTGACGATCGCCGGCCAGCAGGCGCACTTCCCCTTCTGACGCGTCCGGGGCCCGTCGGGACCCCGGCTATCCGGCCGTCGCGAGGAACTGCGTGGCCGCCAGCTCCGCGTACAGCGGGTCGGCGGCCACCAGTTCGCGATGGGTGCCGACCGCGCGGACCCGGCCCGCGTCCATGACCACGATCCGGTCGGCCATCGTCACCGTCGACAGCCGGTGCGCCACCACCAGCACCGTCGTCGTACGGGCCACATCGGCGACGGTGTCCCGCAGCGCCGCCTCGTTCACCGCGTCCAACTGGCTGGTCGCCTCGTCGAGCAGCAGCAGCCGGGGGCGGCGCAGCAGGGCCCGGGCGATGGCCACCCGCTGGCGTTCGCCGCCGGAGAGCTTGGTGCCCCGGTGGCCGACCAGCGTCTCCAGCCCCTGCGGAAGCTTGGCGATCAGACCGTCCAGCCGGGTCGTCTTCAGCACCCGCGTCAGGTCCGCCTCGTCGGCCGTCGGATTGCCCAGGAGCAGGTTGTCGCGCAGGGTCCCGGACAGCACGGGCGCGTCCTGCTCGACGTACCCGATCGCGGACCGCAGCCGGGACAGCTCCCACTCGGCGACATCGCGGCCGTCCACGGTGATGAGGCCCGCCTCGGGGTCGTAGAACCGCTCGATGAGGGAGAACACCGTGGTCTTGCCCGCGCCGGACGGGCCCACGAACGCCGTCATACCCCGGGCCGGGACATCGAAGGTCACCCCGTGGTGGATGTAGGGCAGGTCGTCTGCGTAGCGGAAGCGGACCCCGTCGAAGGCGAGCGCGGCGGGCTCGGCGTCCGGGGCCGGCAGCGGGGCCGGACGCGCCGCCGGTTCGGCGGGCAGCCGCAGCGCCTCCTGGATGCGGGTGAGGGCGGCGGCGCCGGTCTGGTACTGCGTGATCGCGCCCACGACCTGCTGTATCGGCGACATCAGATAGAACACGTACAGCAGGAAGGCCACCAGGGTGCCCACGTCGATCGCGCCGGTCGCGACCCGGGCGCCGCCCACCGCCAGGACGGTGATGAAGGCGATCTGCATGGCGAGCCCGGCCGTGTTCCCGGCGGCGGCCGACCACTTGGCGGCCCGCACGCTCTGCCGCCATGACTCCTCTGCCGCCGCGTGGATCGTCTCCTCCTCGCGGTGCTCCGCACCGGACGCCTTCACCGTGCGCAGCGCGCCGAGGATCCGCTCCAGCGAGGCGCCCATCGCGCCGACCGCGTCCTGCGCGGCCTTGCTCGCCCGGTTGATCCGGGGCACGATCACCCCGAACACCAGGCCCGCGCCCACGATCACGCCCAGCGTGACGGCCAGCAGCACCGGGTCCACCAGACCCATCAGCACCACCGTCGCCACCAGCGTCAGACCGCCGGTGCCGAGGCCCACCAGGGTGTCGGTGGTGACCTCCCGCAGCAGCGTGGTGTCGGAGGTGATCCGCGCCATCAGGTCGCCCGGCTCGCTGCGGTCCACCGCCGTGATCCGCAGCCGCAGCAGATACGAGGACAGGGCGCGCCGCGCGCCGAGCACCACCGACTCGGCGGTGCGCCGCAGCACGTACGAACCCACCGCGCCCACGGCCGAGTTGGCGACGACCAGCACGGACATCAGGACCAGCGCCCAGGTGATGGTCCGGTCGTGCGAGAGGTCGTCGATCAGCTCCCGGGCCACCAGCGGCAGGGCGAGGCCGGTGGCTCCGGTGACCAGGGACAGCAGCGCGCCCAGCAGCAGTGCCCAACGATGGGGTCGTACATAACCGAGCAGCAGCCGCCAGGTGGGCGGCTGCCGCTCGGCCGTGGTCTCAGGGGTGCTCACGAGGCTCCTCGGCAGATCGGTCGGGGAGTGGGGACCGGGGCGCGGAGCTTCAGCCTACGTCGGGCCCCCGGAGCACCGGGAACGACTTTCAACCGCCCAGCAGGACCCTCCGCTCCCGGGCGACGGCGAGCACGGTCGGCACCCTGCCCGGACCCAGTTCGAGACAGGTCCCCACACCGTCCCGGCGGAGCAGGCCCAAGGGTGTGCGGGGGTCGCAGGTCCATGGTTCGCAGGACGTCGGGGTAGTCGTCCAGGAGGGGATGGCGGTGCGGCTAGTGAGCGGCCAGCTCCACCCGCAGCAGCCGGGTCCGGCGGCCCGGCCCTCCCAGCCGTCGTACAAGGCTGTCACCGCGTCGCGGTCGCCCGAGACGACCAGGGCCCGGGGGCCGTTGACCGCCGCGACCACCACACCGGGTGTCGGCTCCACGAGCTGAACCGGTACGCCGCCGCACCCGGCTGGACCGTGCGTGTGCCCGGACACCCCGACGAGGTGCGCCACGCGGTCACGGCCACCGTCGGCTATGGCGAACACGCGTACATCCAGGTCTCCGCCCGCTCCAACGCCTCCCCGTACGACACCACGAGCGGCTTCCGGCTCGTGCGGCCGGGCCTCGACGGGGTCGTCCTCGCCGCCGACCGCGCCGACGGCCTGGACGAGAACGGGATCGCCCAGGCCGTACGGGACTTCACGTGCTGACGCCGGTCACCGCGCCCCGAGCGCGGCGAGGGTGGCGGAGAGATCCGCGGGGCGTGGGCGGTTGTGCGGCAGTCTGCCCAGGACCGCCGCCATGCCGCAGGTGTCGGTGAGTGCCGAGAACAGGAGGCCGCCCGCGATTCCGGCCGACACCAACTGCCAGGCCGGGTGCAGCAGTCCGAGCCCCAGACCGAGGAGGACGAGCGTGCCGGCGGTGAACCGCACCTGGCGCTCCATGGTCCAGCCGGCCCGCGCCCCGCCGGACGGGCGGTGCAGTCCGTGGCCACCGGCCGCCCAGGCGTTCGTACCGCCGGCGAGGTCGGCCGCGGCGATGCCGTGCCCGGCGAGGAGGGCGCAGGCCTGCGCGGACCGGGCGCCCGACCTGCAGACGATGAGCAGTTCGGCGTCGGAGTCCTGGAGTGCCGACAGTGCGCGATCCAGGTGGTCGAGCGGGATGTTCAGGGCGCCGGGGACATGGCCGGAGGCGTACTCGCCGGGGGTGCGGACATCGACGACGGTCAGCTCGGACAGCCGTGCGCGGACCTCGTCGACGTCGAGGCGGCGGGGCGCACCGGGGGTACTGGGAGTGCTGGGGGTGCCAGGGGTGGACATGGTGGTCTGCGATCCTTTCCTGCGGGGGGCGGTAAAATACCCCCAAGGGTATGTAGCGGAGGCGTGAGGAGTGGACTGGTCGTGGAGCTGCAGTTCGAAGGGGATGAGCTGAAGTCGGTGCTGAACCGGCTGAAGAGGGCCCAGGGGCAGATCTCCGGGGTGATCAAGATGATTGAGGAGGGGCGGGACTGCGAGGACGTCGTCACCCAGCTCGCCGCGGCCTCCCGCGCCCTGGACCGAGCGGGTTTCGCGATCATCGCGACCGGGCTGCAGCAGTGCCTCACCGACGCCGAGAAGGACGGGCGGAACGGCGAGACGAACGAGCAGATGAGGGCGCGGCTGGAGAAGCTGTTCCTGTCGCTGGCGTGAGGGGCGCGGCCCGGGCTGGGGTGGTTTGAGCTGGGTCGGGCTGGGCTCGGTCGGGTTGGGCTGGGCGGGCCGTGGCTCAGCCGAGTGAGGTGACCGTGTCGAGGAGCATGAACGCGGCCACGGCCAGCAGCACCCAGGCGAAGATCCGCCGGAGGGTGTCCCCGGAGACCTTGGCGGCCAGCCGCCGGCCGTCCCAGGCACCGAGGATCGCCGCCCCGGCGAAGGGGGCGACCACCGCCCAGTCGAGCCCCTCGGCGGCGCCGGTCCGGCCCGCGAGCGCTGCGCACGAGTTCACGGTGATGACCAGCAGACTGGTGCCTACGGCGTCGCGCATCCGCAGGCCCACGACGTTCACCAGGGCCGGTACGGCGAGGAAA
Source organism: Streptomyces sp. NPDC107538 (assembly GCF_055657445.1). Taxonomy (NCBI): domain Bacteria; kingdom Bacillati; phylum Actinomycetota; class Actinomycetes; order Kitasatosporales; family Streptomycetaceae; genus Streptomyces; species Streptomyces sp. NPDC107538. Next base: position 229,797 of record NZ_JBVKAY010000007.1, read on the forward strand.
CCGCCGCCCACCCCGAGGATCCCGGTGACCCCGCCGAGCCCCGCGCCGGACAGGGCGACCCGGCCCGGCCGGACCGTCGACGCCGCCCGTCCCGCGCCCGAGGGACGCAGCATGCGGTACGCGGCCGCCCCCGCGACCAGGGCGAAGGACCCGGTCAGCAGCGTGGCCGGCAGCCCCGCCGACAGGGCCCCGCCGAGGGCCGCGGGCAGCAGTCCCGCCGCCGCGAACAGGGTCCCGCCGCGCAGCCGGACCGTACCGGCTCGCAGATGCGCGGCCAGGCCGGTCGCCGAGGTCACCGTCACGATCACCAGACTCGCCGTGGCGGCCGCGGCAGGGCTGAACCCGAGCAGATAGACCAGCGCGGGCACGGCCAGCACACTGCCCCCGCCACCCAGCGCCCCCAACGAGACCCCGATCACGCCCCCGGCGAGCAGAGCGAGAACGAGCGCGCTCATCCGGCGGGGACACCGGTGGACGGGGAGGGGGTGAGGGGTGTGGGGGTGTGTAGGCGTGCGGGGGTGGGTGTCGAGGGTTCGGGGCTCGTGTCGCTGACGGCTGTCGAGGGTCCGGAGCCCGCGTCGCCAACAGGCGTCGAGGAGGCGGAGCCCGTGTCGTGGTGGGATGTCGACGGCCCCGAGGCCGGGTGCGGTCCCGTCGGTGGAGTCGTCCTCGTGAGGGGCAGCCCGGCGGTCGCCGCTGAGGCGAAGCCGTCGTCCACGGCCACCACGGAGCGGCCGGCCGCGTCCAGCAGGGACGCGGCGATGGCCGCGCGCATGCCTCCGGCGCAGTGCACCCAGACCGTGCCGGCGGGTATCTCGGCGAGCCGGTCGCGGAGTCGATGGACCGGGATGTGCACCGACCCGGATATGTGTCCGGCGGCGGCGCGCTCGGCGGTGCGGCGGACGTCGAGGACCACGGGCCCGCCGCCGCCCGGGTGCCCCTCGGCGGGGTACACCTCGGCCAGATCGGCGAAGGTGCCGCGCGGGAAGGACCGCGCACGCTCACCCCCGGCCAGCCAGTCGGCGGGCGAACCGGTGGCCGCCGCGGCCGGCCGGTCGATCCCGACGCGCACCAACTCCCGCTGGGCGTGCGCCAGTTGCTCAGGGGACTCGGCGAGCAGCGTCACCGGCCTGCCCCACGGCAGCAGCCACGCCAGATACGTGGCGAGCTGCCCGTCCGCCTCGAAGTTCACCGCCCCGGCGACATGCCCGGCGGCGAACGCCACCCGGTGCCGCAGATCCACCACCCACTCGCCCGCCGCGAGCCGCGCGGCGATCTCCTCGGCACCGGCCGGCGCGGGCGGCGTCAGATCCACCGGCGCCGGCCCCGCCGCGTTGGCGGGCCCCATGTGCGCGTAGTACGCCGGTACGTCGTCGAGCGCCGCCAGCAGCTCCGCGACGAACGTGTCCACGTCCTTGACCAGGGCCTCGTTCCCGGCCCGCTCCTGCCCGATGGTCGAGGTGTCACCCGCCGACCGCCGGGCGGAACAGAAACTGCCGAAGCCGTGCGTGGGCAGGACCGCCGTCTCCTCCGGCAGCTCCTCGGCCAGTCGGTGCGCCGACGCGTGCTGGGCGCGGGCCAGCTCGCCCGTGAGCCGGGGTTCGACGAGATCCGGCCGCCCGACCGTGCCGATCAGCAGCGACCCCCCGGTGAACGCGGCCACCGCCGCCCCGCCCTCCTCCAGGACGTACGCGGTGTGGTGCGGGGTGTGCCCCGGCGTGGCGATCGCGCGCAGCGTCAGTCCCGCGTCGACCTCCACCACGTCACCGTCGTGCACCGGCACCCGCTCGTAGGCGACCCGCGCCCCCGCGGGCACCAGATATGCGGCGCCGGTGAGCCGGGCGAGTTCCGGTCCGCCGGTGACGTAGTCGTTGTGGACGTGGGTCTCGACGACGTACGCGATCCGCGCGCCCCGCCGGGCGGCGGCCGCGATCACCCGGTCGATGTCGCGCGGCGGATCGACCGCCACGGCTCCGCGCGGGCCACCCGCCAGATAGCTCCGGTTGCCCAGCCCCGGCACCTCAATGGTGTCGACGAAGTACACGGCAGCACTCCCTTCCCTGTGACTGCTCCCTGTGACTGCGACCCCCGGAAATTACCCCCGGGGGTATGCGTGCAACGGTAGCAGATATACCCAGGGGGGTATTCGGTGACGTCGTGACGGGGCGCGACGGCGTGGCGACGGTCTGCGCGACCCGGCGGCTTTCGGTCACGGCCGTGCCCGCCCCGGCGGTCCTACTCGCTGGTCACTCCGTAGGGTGACCATGGGCGGGCGACCGCCATCTCGGATCGACGGAAGGGTTCACCATGGCGCAGGAAGTACGCGGCGTGATCGCACCGGGCAAGAACGAACCGGTGCGGATCGAGACGATCGTCGTGCCCGACCCGGGGCCGGGGGAGGCCGTGGTGAAGGTGCAGGCGTGCGGGGTGTGCCACACCGACCTGCACTACAAGCAGGGCGGCATCAACGACGACTTCCCCTTCCTGCTCGGCCATGAGGCCGCCGGTGTGGTGGAGTCCGTCGGCGCCGGGGTCACGGACGTCGCCCCCGGCGACTTCGTGATCCTCAACTGGCGTGCGGTGTGCGGCAGTTGCCGGGCCTGTCGGCGCGGCCGCCCCTGGTACTGCTTCAGCACCCACAACGCGAAGCAGAAGATGACCCTCGCCTCGACCGGCCAGGAGCTGTCCCCGGCGCTGGGCATCGGCGCGTTCGCGGAGAAGACGCTCGTCGCCGCCGGTCAGTGCACCAAGGTCGACCCGGCCGCCGCGCCCGCGGTCGCCGGACTGCTGGGCTGTGGCGTCATGGCCGGTATCGGTGCCGCCATCAACACCGGCAACGTGGGCCGGGGCGACAGCGTCGCGGTCATCGGCTGCGGCGGTGTCGGCGACGCGGCGATCGCCGGGTCCCGGCTGGCCGGCGCCGAGAAGATCATCGCCGTCGACATCGACGACCGGAAGCTGACCACCGCCAAGAGCATCGGCGCGACCCACACGGTCAACTCCAAGGACACCGACGCGGTCGAGGCGATCCGGGAGCTGACCGGCGGCTTCGGCGCCGACGTGGTCATCGAGGCGGTCGGCCGCCCGGAGACCTACAAGCAGGCCTTCTACGCCCGCGACCTGGCCGGAACGGTCGTCCTCGTCGGCGTCCCCACCCCGGAGATGAAGCTGGAGCTGCCCCTCCTCGACGTCTTCGGACGCGGCGGCTCCCTGAAGTCCTCCTGGTACGGCGACTGCCTGCCCGACCGCGACTTCCCCATGCTGATCAACCTCTATCTCCAGGGCCGCCTGGACCTGGAGGCGTTCGTCACCGAGACCATCGCACTGGACGACGTGGAGAAGGCCTTCGAGCGGATGCACGGCGGCGACGTCCTGCGCTCGGTGGTGGTCCTCTGATGGCCGCGCGCATCGAACACCTCGTCACCTCGGGCCAGTTCAGCCTCGACGGAGGCACCTGGGACGTCGACAACAACGTCTGGCTCGTCGGCGACGACCATGAGGTCATCGTCATCGACGCCGCCCACGACGCCGACGCGATCGCCGAGGCCGTGGGGGAGCGCCGGCTCTCGGCCATCGTCTGCACCCACGCCCACAACGACCACATCGACGCCGCCCCCGCCCTCGCGGAGCGCACCGGCGCGCCGATCTGGCTCCACCCGGACGACCTGCCCCTGTGGAAGCAGACCCACCCGGACCGGCTGCCCGACCACTGGCTGGCCGACGGCCAGGTCATCGAGGCCGCCGGAGCCGATCTGACCGTCCTGCACACCCCCGGCCACGCGCCGGGCGCCGTCTGCCTCTACGACCCGGCCCTCGGCACGGTCTTCACCGGCGACACCCTCTTCTCCGGCGGCCCCGGCGCCACCGGCCGTTCCTACTCCCACTTCCCGACCATCATCGACTCCATCCGCGACCGCCTCCTCGCCCTCCCACCCGACACGGTCGTCCGCACGGGTCACGGCGACACGACGACGATCGGCGCCGAGGCCCCACACCTGGAGGAGTGGATCAACCGGGGCCACTGATCCGGAAGAGTCCCGCACCCGCGCCCCGAAAGGGGCGCGGGGAACTGCGCGACAAGCCACAACGAACCCGCAGCCGCCCGATCACCCCATCGACCGAGCTATTGGGCGTCCCACAGAAAACCCGACAGAAGATGTCCGGCTTCCACGACACCCTCGTGTCGAGGACGCCGAAACACCCCCGGCGCCCCCAAGGTGACAGCCACACCCAGGAGGCCGGACATGTCGACACCGCCCAGCACCAAGCCGCTCAAGAACAAGATCGCCCTCGTCGCCGGAGCAACCCGCGGAGCGGGCCGCGGCATCGCCGTGGAACTGGGCGCGGCCGGCGCGACCGTCTACGTCACCGGCCGCTCCACCCGCGAGCGACGCTCCGAGTACGACCGCCCGGAAACCCTGGAGGACACCGCCGACCTGGTCACCGAGGCGGGCGGCCACGGCATCGCCGTACCCACCGACCATCTCGAACCGGACCAAGTACGGGTCCTGGTGGACCGGATCGCCGAGGAACAGGGCAGGCTCGACGTCCTCGTCAACGACGTCTGGGGTGGCGAGAAGCTCTTCGAGTGGGAGAGCCCGGTCTGGGAGCACGATCTCGACAACGGTCTGCGGCTGCTGCGTCTCGGCGTCGAGACCCACGCCATCACCAGCCACTTCGCGCTGCCCCTGCTGCTGCGCCACCCCGGCGGCCTGGTCGTGGAGATGACCGACGGCACGGCCGAGTACAACGGCGCCAACTACCGGGCCACTTTCTTCTACGACCTCGCCAAGTCCTCCGTCCTGCGCATGGCGTTCGCCCTCGGCCACGAACTCGGCCCGCGCGGTGCCACCGCCGTCGCGCTCACCCCCGGCTGGCTCCGCTCGGAGATGATGCTCGACGGGTTCGGCGTCACCGAGGACACCTGGCGGGACGCGCTCGACCGCGTCCCCCACTTCGCCATCTCGGAGACGCCCCGCTACGTCGGCCGGGCCGTCGCCGCCCTCGCCGCCGACCCCGAGGTCGCCCGCTTCAACGGCGAATCCCTCTCCAGCGGCTCCCTCGCCCGCACCTACGGCTTCACCGACCTCGACGGCAGCCGACCGGACGCCTGGCGCTACCTCGTCGAGGTCCAGGACGCGGGCAAGCCGGCGGACACCACCGGCTACCGCTGAACCGTGGGCGGCGTCGGCGGCAGCCGCCGGCGCGCCGAATGCCCGGGCGGAACCGCACGGTGACCGGGACGGAGATCGCGGCGCGGCTGTGCCGGTGATCGGTCGGGCAGTACGTTCTGCCGTATGGAGACGACGGGACGTTTCGAGGGGTACGGGGTTCTCATCACGGGCGCGGCGCGCGGCATCGGCGCGGCGACGGCGCGGCGGTTGGCGGAGGAGGGCGCCCATGTGCTCGTCACCGACGTGGACCTGGCGGCGGCCGAGCGCACGGTGACGGAACTGCGGGGGGAGGGGCTGGCCGCCGAGGCGTACCGGTGCGACGTGGGGGACCGGGAGTCCGTGGAGGCGGCGGTCGCGCACGCGGTGTCCGCGCTCGGCTCCCTCGACGTCCTGGTCAACAACGCCTTCGGCTGCACCCCGGACGAGCCGCTCTTCGAGGACACCCCGGACGAGACCTGGGCCCGCGACCTCGACCTCACGCTGACCAGCGCGTTCCGCTGCTCCCGCGCGGCGCTGCCGCATCTGGTGGCCTCGGGACGCGGCGCCATCGTCAACATCGGCTCCGTCAACGGCCTCCAGGACTTCGGCAACCACGCCTACAGCGCCGCCAAGGCCGGCCTCGTCTCCCTCACCCGCACCCTGGCGGGCGACGCCGCGCCCCGAGGCGTCCGTGTCAACCTGGTCGCCCCCGGCACGATCCGGACCCCCGGCTGGGCGGGCCGCGAGTCCCAGCTCGACGACCTCGCCGAGATCTACCCGCTGGGCCGTGTGGGCGAGCCGACCGACATCGCCGCCGCCGTGGCCTTCCTCGCCTCCCGCGACGCGTCCTGGATCACCGGCACGACCCTCCGCGTGGACGGTGGCCTGCTGGCCGTCAACACGTCGTTCGACAGGGCGGCACGGGCATGGCGGGACGCGGAAAGGGACGTGCCCCGATAGGGGCGCGAGACCGTATCGACTATGCGGCTCCGCCGCGTGGGCGCGACCAGCCACGCACCACCGTCGGCGCACCACCGTCCCCCGGCCCCAGCGGCGCTGTGAACCTCACCCCATCGCCGCCACGATCCCGTCCCAGAACCGAGCACGCGCCTCCAACGCCAGCACCGCCGTCTCCACGGCCTCCTCCCACCGCCCCTCCACCCCACCGCACAGATCCGCCACCATCGCCATCGCCATCGGCGTGTGCTCCTCCCCGTCCACCTCGATGTGCCGCGCGAGATAGTCGCAGAACAGCGGGAACCGCTCCGTCCCCTCCTTCTTGATCACCTGGTCGAACATGTCCGGGATCAGGTCCTCCCGGCTGAACGCGAACGCCGCGGCCCGGCAGTGCAGCGGCCGCTTCCCGGTGATCTCGAAGGTCGTCCGGACGAACTCGGCCGCGGGACCGGGCACTTGGGCCACCCGCAGCGCCGCCGACACGTCGTGGCCCTCGCCGACGAGCCCGAGGAACGAGTCCAGGCGGCCGGTGTCCGCCCCGGCCTCGGCCATGCCCGACCGGTACAGCTCGAAATGACTGGTGAACCCGCCGTTCAGTTCGTCGCTCTCCTCGACGAGCACGATGTCGTTGATGAGCCGCCGGCTCACCTCGGACCCGCGCGGCACCCAGGGGACGTCCACACAGGTCAGATCCCGTTGGAGGGATTTGAGGAGGGACATGAAGTCCCACACCGCGAAAACATGGTGCTCCATGAACACCGCCATATCGGCACGGCTGTCGATGCGCCGATAGATCGGGTGCGCGGTGACTTCTTTCCGCACGGGCTCGATCGCGGAGCGCGCCCGGTCGATTCCCTCGTGGTTCATATCCCAGTCGTACCTGGACATGACTCTCCCTCACTTTCGTGCAATTCCCCCCGCTCCTCCTGGCGATGGTGCTCCTGTTCCGCTCGACCGGGCAACCGCTTTCAAGAAGTGCCGGAAGTTACCCTGCCGTAATACTCGACGAAATGCGTCAAGACATCTGAAAGACCGTCATAGGCGCACGATCCGGACACCTTTGAAAATGTTCGTTGAATCTTTGAACGGGGTCTCGGATCCTCTCGTATTCGACGTCGTGAGCAGGAATCCCGTTACCGTCACCCTCGCGTACCACGTGGTGCCGGGGCGCGAGGCCGACTTCCATTCCTGGGGGTGGGCCGTGCTGCGTGCCAGTGCGCGGCAGCCGGGCTTTCTGGGGGGTGGCGTACTCGTCGACGGAGGGGCTGAGTGGCATGTCGTCTACCGCTTCGACAGCGAAGAAACGGCCCGGACCTGGGAGAACTCCGTGGTCTGGGCGCAGTGGTCGGCCCGCGTCGACGAGTTGGCACAGGAGACCGGCCGACGGAGCGTCGTGGGTTCCCGGGCCTGGTTCGACTCCCAGGCGGCCCGCGCCCCGACGCCGGCCGGGCCTCCGGGGCCACCCCCGAAATGGAAACTCTGGTTGGTGAATTCCGGTGCGGTCTTCCCGCCCGTGTTCTTATTCAACCAGGCAATACTTCCCTATCTCAACGACCTTAATCCGCTTTTCCGTACACTTCTGCTGTGTCTGTCCGTGGCAGCCATCGTCACCTGGATCCTCATGCCGAGACTCCAGAAGTTCCTGAAGAAATGGCTGTATCCGCCGTTGCAGGCGCTGCGTGGCCGACACAAACGACGGACCGTCTAGGTCCGAGAACGAAGAGGGGGGTGGGCGGGTTGAAGACCCTGCTCATCGACAATTACGACTCGTACACGTACAACCTGTTCCAGCTGATCGCCGAGGTCAATGGCGAGGAGCCGGTGGTGGTGCTCAACGACGCTTCGGCCGAGGACATACCGGAGCTGCGGGAATTCGACAACGTGGTGGTGTCGCCGGGACCGGGCCACCCCTCGGAACCGCGTGACTTCGGGATCGCGGCCCGGCTGATCGCCGAGGCCGAGATCCCCGTCCTGGGCGTCTGTCTGGGCCATCAGGGCATCGCGGCGGGGGAGCGGGCCGATGTCGAGCCCGCGCCGTGGCCCCGGCACGGGCATCTGTCCACGGTCCGGCACGACGGCCGCGACCTGTTCCGCGGTCTGCCGCAGAACTTCTCGGTCGTCCGCTACCACTCGTTGTCCGTGCGTGAGCCGCTGCCGCCGACCCTGGAGGCCACCGCATGGTCGGAGGACGGCGTCCTCATGGGCCTGCGCCATCGCGAACGGCCGCTGTGGGGCGTGCAGTTCCACCCCGAGTCGATCCTGACCGACCACGGCCACCGCCTGCTGGTCAACTTCCGCAACCTCACGGCGGAACGGGCCGGCAGCCCGCGCACCAAGAACACGGCGGTCGCCTCCGTCGCCGGTACGCACCCCACCGCGGCGTCCCCTCTGCCCGGCGCGATCCCCCGCCCCCGGCGGCCCCCGGGACCCGCCTACCGGCTGCACACCCGCCGGATCGCCGGCGCCGTCGACGCCGAGGCCGCCTTCACCCGGATGTACGCCGACGCGCCGCACGCCTTCTGGCTGGACAGCTCCCGCGTGGAGCCGGGCCTGTCGCGGTTCTCGTTCTTCGGCGACGGCAGCGGCCCGCTCGCCGAGGTCGTCCGCTACGACGTCGACAGCGGCCAGTGCGAGATCGAGCGGGCGGGACGCCCCACCCGCCGGGTCCAGGCGAGCGTCTTCGACTATCTGAAGCGGCAGCTGGCCGCCCGCAAGGTCGACGCGACCGGCCTGCCCTTCGACTTCACCGGCGGCTATGTCGGCTACTTCGGCTACGAACTCAAGGCCGACACCGGCTCCTCGAACCGGCACACGGCCGAAACCCCGGACGCCGCCTGGCTGTTCGCGGACCGCCTGATCGCCGTGGACCACGAGGAGGGCCACACCTACGCCGTCTGCCTGTCCGAGGACACCCCGGCGGCGTCCCGTGAGGCCGGCGACTGGCTCGACACCGCGCTGGCCCAGCTGACCTTCGTCTCCTCGGACGCCACGGTCCCCCTGAGGGCGGCCGGCCGGCCCTACCCCCGCGCCGCCGAGCCCTGGCTCGTCCGCGACCGCGCCACCTACCTCGCCGACATCGAGGCCTGCAAGGCGGAGCTGAACGCGGGCACGAGCTACGAGATCTGTCTGACCAACGCGGCCCGGTTACCCGCCCCTTACGACCCGTACGACTTCTACCGGGTGCTGCGCCGGATCAACCCGGCCCCGTACGCCTCCTTCCTCAGGTTCGGCGACCTCGACATCGCGGGCTCGTCCCCCGAGCGCTTCCTGCGGATCACCCGCGACGGTGTCGCCGAGGCCAAGCCCATCAAGGGCACCGCGCCCCGGGGCGCGACCCCGGAGGAGGACGACCGGCTGCGGGACGAACTCGCCGCGGACGCCAAGACCCGCGCCGAGAACCTGATGATCGTCGACCTGCTCCGCAACGACCTCGGCCGGGTCTCCCGGACCGGCTCGGTGAAGGTCACCCGCCTCATGGCCACCGAGACCTACGCCACCGTGCACCAGCTGGTCTCCACGGTCGAGGGCAGACTCCGGGAGGGCACCGACGCGGTCGACTGCGTCCGGGCCTGCTTCCCGGGCGGCTCGATGACCGGGGCACCCAAGCTCCGCACCCTGGAGATCATCGACGAGTTGGAGACCGAGGCGCGCGGCGTGTACTCGGGAGCCCTCGGCTATCTCGGGTGCAGCGGCGGCGCGGACCTCAACATCGTCATCCGTACCGCCGTGTTCCAGGGCGGCCGTATGCATCTGGGCGCGGGCGGCGCGATCGTCCTCGACTCCGATCCGGCCGCCGAGTACGACGAGATGCTGCTGAAGACGGCGGCACTCATGCGGGCCCACCGGGAGCACGCCTCCGCCCCGGCCGTCACCGAGGAGCCGACGCGATGACGATCACGACGACGATCACGACGACGGGCCGGCCCACCCGCCTCCACGGCGACGCCGACGCCCCCGGCAACCTCGCGGCCCATCTCGCCGCCCTGGCCGACCGGCGCGGCTGGACCGCCCGCCCCGCCTTCCACCAGGGCCACCGGGCCTACTCCCACGGCGAGATCCACGACCTCGCGGCCCGCGCCGCCACCGTCCTCGCCGACCACGGGGTCCGCCCCGGCGACCGGGTCCTGCTCGCCCTCCCGGACTCCGTCACCTGGGTCACCACGTTCCTCGCCCTGGCCCGCCTGGGCGCGGTAGCCGTCCTGGTCAACCCCGAACTCACCCCGCCGGAACTCCAGTTCATGGCGGAGGACACGGAAGCGGTCCTGTGGGTGACGGGCCCCGGCCTGGACACGTACGGTTCGGCCGGCATACCCGCGCCCCGCAAGGGGCGCGAGGAACTGCGCGACCAGCCACGCACGATCCGCACTGTGAAGACGGCGGTAGCGGCGCCACGCCTCAGTTCCGACCAACTGACGGCCTTGAGCACCACAGCCACGCCCAAGGAGACGGCCCACCCCGTAGACGCCCACACCCCCCTCTACATCCAGTACACCTCGGGCACGACCGGCCACCCCAAGGGCGTCGTCCACGTCCACGGCGACCCCAAGACGTACCACGACCTCATCGGCCGCAGACTGCTGCGGATCACCCCGGACGACGTCACCCTCTCGGTCTCCCGGCTGTACTTCGCCTACGGCTTCGGCAACGCCCTCGTCTTCCCGCTCTTCTCCGGCTCCGCCGCCGTCCTCGCCGACCGCCGTCCCACCCCCGCGGCGGTCGACGAACTCGTCGCCCGGCACCGGGTGACCCTGCTCTACTCGGTGCCGTCGGCGTACGCCGCCCTGGTCGCCGACCGGGCCGGCGGCCACGAGGACTGCTTCGCCTCGGTGCGCGCGGCGGTGTCGGCCGGCGAGGGCATGCCCGCCGGACTCGGCACGCAGGTCACCGAACTGCTCGGAGCCCCCGTCCTGGAGCAGATCGGCTCCACCGAGGCCGGCCACGCCTTCTGCGCCAACAGCTTCGACCACAACCACCCCGGCACCGTCGGCCGCCCCGTCCCCGGCTTCGAGGTCGAACTCCGCGACCGCTCGGGCGCCCAGGTCGCGGACGGCGAGACGGGTGACCTGTGGGTCCGCGGCCCGACGGTGACCCCCGGCTATCTCAACCGGCCGGAGGAGAACGACCGCACCCTCGTCGGCGGCTGGCTCAACACCCGGGACCGTGCCGTCCGCGAACCCGACGGCACCTACCGGCATCTGGGCCGGGCCGACGACATGGAGATGGTCGGCGGCATCACCGTCTCCCCGCTGGAGATCGAGGCGCTGCTGCGCACCCACCCCGGGGTCCGGGACGTCGCCGTGGCGGCCGTCACCGACGAGCGCGGCGCCAGCAAGCTACGGGCCTTCGTGGTCCCCGTCCCGCCCATCGGGGTGGGCCTGGAGGCCGAACTGATCTGCATGGCCCGCGACCGGCTCGCCGCCTTCAAGGTCCCCCGCAGCGTCAGCTTCGTCCCCACCCTGCCGCGCACCGCGACCGGCAAGCTCCGCCGCCACCTCGTCCGCCAGGGCGCGTGGTGAGCATGGCCGACACCCTCGTCCCCGCAGAAAGGTCCGGTCCCATGCGCGACCAACTCCAGGCCGACCGGCAGCCCGCACCGACGCTCGCCCTGGCCGGCCGCGGCTTCTATCTGGGCTCGATGTTCAGAGAGGCCGCCGACCGCCACGGCTCCGTCTTCGTCACCCTGGACCGGACCCTCGACGTCAACCCCGACCTCGGGACCGACCTCTCCTACGCCGCGCTCGCCGACCTCGTCGACGAACTCTCCGGCCGCCTCTGGGAAGCGGGCGTGCGCCCCTCCGAGGAGGTGGTCGTCCACAAGACGGACAACGTCGACATCGTGCTGCTGACCTGCGCGGTCTCCCGTATCGGCGCCGTCCCGGTGCTGCTGTCGCCCGGCCTCGCCGGCCCGGTGGTCGGGCAGCTCCTCGAACGCCTCCACCGGCCCTGGCTGATCACCGACCGGGCCAAGCTCGAAGGCCCCCTGAAGGACGTCGACCTCACCGGCCTCGTCCGGCGCACGCTCTCCGTCGACGACGCCGCCGGCGCCGAACCGCTGCAGAAGTACGCGGGCGCCCCGACCCCGGCGGCCGTCCGGCTGCACCCCCGCGACCCGTCCCTCATCACCCACAGCTCCGGCACCACCGGCCTGCCCAAGCTGGCCGTGCACTGCCCGAACACCATGTGGAACCGGCTCGTCCCGCAGAAGGCGATGGGCTGGCCGACCCGGGGCGAGACCGCCGCGCTGCACATGTCGTTCGTGCACTCGCGCTTCTACCATCTGCTCGGCGTCCTGCTGCACTTCGGCAGCCCACTGGTCCTGATCATCGACCCGGAACCGTCGAACGTGGGCCCGCTGCTGGCCCGCCACCGCCCCGGCATCGTCGAGACCCACCCCAACACCTTCGTCCTGTGGGAGGAGCTGGCCGACGCGCCCGGAGCGCCGCTGTCCCGCGTCCGTTCGTACGGCTCGACCTTCGACGCCATCCACCCGCGTACCGTGCAGCGGCTGCTGGACGCCTCGAACCGGCGCTCGCCGTGGCTGATCCAGCTGTACGGGCAGAGCGAGACCGGCCCGGTCGCCTTCCAGTGGTTCACCCGCCGCAGCGCCGCCCGCGCCGACGGCCGCCGCGTCGGCATCGGCATCCCCGGCTTCACCCGCGTCCGCGTCGCCGACGACGCCGGACGACGGGTCGCCCCCGGCACCGCCGGCCGGATCGAGGCCCGCACCCGGGGCCGCATCCTCACCTACCTCGGCGCCCGGGAACGCTATCTGCGGCAACTCGACAGCGGCTGGTGGCAGATGGGCGACATGGGCTACCAGAGCCGCTGGGGCGCCCTCTACCTCATCGACCGCGAGATCGACCAGATCGACTCCGTGCACAGCAACCTGGAGATCGAGGACACCCTGATGTCCCGGCTGGAGGAGCTGCGCGAGGTCGTCATCGTCCCCGGCGTCGACCGGGAACCCGTCCCCGTGGTCTGCGTCCGCGGCGAACGCCCCCTGGACCCGCGCCGCTGGCACGAGGCCACGGCCGACCTGCCGGCCATGGCGGAGCCCCGCCAATGGCGGTTCGAGGAACTGCCGATGACCTCCACCTGGAAGGTCAAGCGGGTCGAGATCACCCGCATGCTCACCGAAAGCACCCGCGCATGACGCCCCCCAGCCCCGGCCCCGCCGCCCCCGTCCCCGTTCTCGTCGTGGGCGCCGGCCCCGTGGGCCTGTCCGCCGCCCTCGCCCTGCGCGCCCACGACCTCCCCGTCACCCTCCTCGAAGCCGACCCCGAGGGCCGTGAACGCCCCGGCAGCCGCGCCCTGTTCGTGCACCGCGAGACCCTGGAGCTCCTGGAGGAGGCCCACCCGGGCCTCGCGGTCAAGATCGCCGCGTACGGGCAGACCTGGCACACCAAGCGCACCCTGTACCGGGGCCGCGAGGTGTACGCCCGCACCTTCCCGCCGCCCACCGGCACCCCGCCCTTCACCAGCCTCCGCCAGGTCGACACCGAGCGCTTCCTGCTCGACGCCTGCCGGGACGCGGGCGTGGAGTTCGTGTGGGACGCCCGGATCACCGGCGTACGGACCGACCCGGACGGCGTGACCCTCACCGGCGAGGACGGCCGCACCTGGACGGGTACCCACGCGATCGCCGCCGACGGCGCCCGCTCGGCCGTACGGCGCGAACTGGGCATCCCGCTGGAGGGCACCCACGGCGAGGGCTTCCACGTCGTCGCGGACATCGCCGACATCCCCGGCGCCGAACTGCCCCTGGAACGGGTCTTCCACTACGAGCATCCCGCGCTCGGCGGCCGCAGCGTCATGCGGGTGCCGTTCACCGGCGGCTTCCAGCTCGACCTGCAGTGCCGCGACGACGACGCCACCGAGGAGTTCGGCACCCGGGAGGCCGTACGGCGCTGGCTGCCGGAGGTCGTCGGCGACGGGTACGGCGAGCGCGTCCTGTGGGTGTCCACCTACCGCTTCCTGCGCAAGGTCGCCGCCGCGTTCACCGACCCGCACCGCCGGGTGCTGCTGGCCGGTGAAGCCGCCCATCTCTTCCCGCCGTTCGGGGCGCGCGGCATGAACAGCGGTATCGCGGACGCGGTCGCCGCGGCCCGCGCGATCGCCGACGGGACCCCCGAGGCGGTCGACTCCTTCGCCGAGGTCCGGCGTTCGGCGGGCCTGTTCAACAGCGCCGCCGCCGGCACGGCCCTGGACCATCTGCGGCCCCGGCGCCGTATCGTCCGCGTCAAGCAGCGCGCGGCGGCGGCCCTCGCCCCCGTGGTGCCCCGCTGCGGCGCCTGGCTGGAACACGCGCCGTACGGGCCCCGGCACGGCGCCCCGGCCGTCGCGGGCCGCAGATACTGAACGACAGGAGTCCCCAGTGACACAACCCGCCACCGCGGAAGGTCTGTCGACCTGGTCACCCGAACACGGCCTCGTCCCCGGCGAGGCCCGGGCCGGGCGTCTCCTCGTCGCCGACTCATGGCTGCTGCGCGACGGACGGGTGCGCGGCTTCGACCGGCACCGCGAGCGGTTCCTGCGGTCCTGCGGCGAGTGCGGCGCACCGCCCCTCGGACAGGTCGTCGACTTCTGGCAGGACATGACCCGCGCCCTGCCGCGCACGGGGGAGTGGTTCCCCCGTGTCGAACTCGCCGCCGGATCACTGGAGTTGCGGCTTCTGCTGCGGCACGCCCCGCCGCTCACGGCCGAGGTCCGGGTGTGGGCGGCCGGTCAGCCCGACCCGCGGACCGTGCCCCGCCGCAAGGGGCCGGACCTGGACGCCCTGGCCCGGGTGCGTCGGCGGGCGTCCGGGGCCGACGCCGACGAGGCCGTGCTCATCGCGCCCTCCGGTCTGGTGCTGGAGGCCGCCAACTCCAGCCTGTTCTGGTGGGAGGACGACACGCTCTGTCTGCCGCCGCCCCGGCTGCCCCTCCTCGCCGGGGTCACCATGGCGCTCATCCAGGAGCGGGCCGCCCGCACCGGTGTCCGGCTCGCCCACCGCGAACGCTCCCTGGCGGAGCTGGACGGGCGCGAGGTGTGGCTCGTCAACGCCCTCCACGGCATCCGCCCGGTCGCCGCCTGGACCGGCCGCCCGATGACCCCCGGCCCCGCCGTCCACGCCCCGGAATGGCGGACCTGGCTGGACGGTCTCATGGAGCCACTGCCGGACCACTGAATTCAGAGCGCCACAAGAGATATATGGGCGCGCGAAAGCGCCGGGCCGAAAGGAAATCGGCCCGGCGCTCAAAGTCGTTTCTGAATTCTCTTTAAACCTATTGCCGATGTATCGGGAGTATCGCGGGCGGCTACTTCTTGGCCGGCTGATAAGCCCCCGGAACCATCCGGGTCGCGATGGCGATCCGGTTGTACGCGTTGATCACGGTGGCCGCCCAGATCAGCGCCGCGACCTGCTCCTCGTCGAACACCTCCGCCGCCTCGGCGTAGACGTCGTCGGGCACCTGACCGTCGGCGACCAGCGTCACGGCCTCGGTCAACGCCAGGGCGGCGCGCTCGCGGACGGTGAAGAAGGGGGTCTCGCGCCAGGCGCTGAGCGCGTAGATCCGCTGCTCGGTCTCGCCCTGCGCACGGGCGTCCTTGGTGTGCATGTCCAGGCAGAACGCGCAGCCGTTGATCTGCGAGGCGCGAATGCGTATCAGTTCGAGGATCTCGGGTTCGACCTTCGCGTCCCGGGCCGCGGAAACGGCGGCGCCGTGCAGGGCACCCATCGCTCCGGACACATCGGGGGTGATTTTCTTGAGGGCCACACGAGAGGGGGAATCGCTGTTGCTCATGAGGAGAACTCTATATGCGAATTCCCGGCTGTGTAACTGTTTCGTCTCGACCCGGGCCCACCCACAACCGTCGGCGCCCACCGGCTGTCTAGGCAGGCAGGACCAGCGATTCACGGGAAAGGGAACGGTCGCCATGGGGGACATAGGCAGAAGAGCCGCAGTCGGACTCACCGTCACCGGACTGCTCGCACCGCTCACCCTCGCGCTGGGCGCCACGCCCGCGCAGGCGGCGAGTTGTACGACGTCGGCGGGGCCGTACCAGAAGCAGGTGGAGAAGTTCCTCGGCCGGCCGGTCGACGGCAAGCAGTCGTCCGCCGACTGCAAGGCGATCAAGGCCTTCCAGACCAAGCACGGCATCACCCCGAACATCGGCTACGCGGGTTCCGTCACCTGGGGCGTGATGGACCTCATGAACAAGCAGAAGGCCGTGGGCAAGAACCCCAACAAGGCCGGCAAGTGCCCCACGAACAAGGGCCGTATCGCCTGTGTGAACCTCACGCTCCAGCTGAGCTGGATCCAGGACGGCAAGAAGCTCGTCTACGGGCCCGTCCCGGTCCGCACCGGCCGCGACGGCTACGAGACCCGCACCGGCCTGAAGAAGATCTACTGGCGGAACATCGACCACGTGTCGTCGATCTACCACGTGCCCATGCCCTACGCCCAGTTCTTCGACGGCGGCCAGGCCTTCCACTCCGTCGGCGTCAGCATGTGGAACCCGCCCGGCTCCCACGGCTGCACCAACATGACCAAGACCGACGCCAAGAAGTACTGGTCCCTCCTGAAGAACGGCGACGACGTCTACGTGTACGGCCGCAAGCCGGGCACCTGACGGACGGCCAGGAGCCCGGCCCGACGACCGTGGCGAAACGTCACACCCGGGGCGTCGTCACGCCTCCGGCGCGTCCCCGAAGTCAGGGATCTCCAGCCGTACCCCGCCCTGCCGCGCGGACTCGTGCGCGACGATGCCCGGCAGGGTGTAGCGGGCCGCCACCCAGGCGTTCACCGACGGCAGCGTCCGGGTGTTGACGGCGGTCACGAAGTCGTCCACCAGGAAGTGGTGACTGCCCTCGTGCCCGTTGTGCAGATGGTCGAACTCCCGGGGCAGCCGTGACCGGTCGTGCACCGGCGCCGACCCGGAGGTGAAGGCGGCCCGCAGCTCCGGCGCGATGTGCTGGAGCGAGGGATCGTCGGGGGACATGGTGGGCTTGGGCTCCAGCAGTTCACTGATGTCCTCGACCCCCTTCTTGTCCTGCCAGAACGCCACCGTGGCCAGCTGCTCCATGCTGGCGTCCGTACCGAAGAACCGGAACCGCGACTCCCGTATCTGTGAGGGGTAGCCGACCCGCCGGAACTCGTTCGTACGGAACGAACCGCCGCCGGCCACCTCGAACAGCGCGGTCGCGTTGGAGAAGTCGTTGCCGAACTGGCTGACCTCCTTGTCGAACACCCCGTCCCCGCGCCCGTCCACGACACCGATCGCGGACACGCTCACCGCGTGCGTCCGCCAGGCGCCGAGCACCCCGCCCACCGAGTGCGTCGGGTACAGCAGCGGCGGATAACTGGCGGTGCGCTTCCAGTCCTCGCCGCCGCTGTACTGGTAGGCCTCGTAGAACCCCAGATCCATGTCGTGGACGTAGTCGCCCTCGGCGTAGAAGATCCGCCCGAACGCGCCTTCGGCTATCTGGTTCCGGGCGTGCACGGTCGCCGGGTTGTACTGACTCGTCTCGCCCATCATGTACGTCAGCCCAGTCGCCTTGACCGCGTCGATGATCGCCGCGATCTCGTCGGCGGTGATCGCCATGGGCACCGCGGAGTAGACGTGCTTGCCGGCGTTCAGGCCCTGGAGCACCAGCGGGCCGTGCGTCCAGCGCTGGGTGAAGATCGCGACCGCGTCGACGGCCGGCGACTCCAGCATCGCCTCGTAGGAGGGGAAGGTGCCGGCCAGGCCCTGGGCGGCGGCGAGTTCCTCGGCGCGCTCGGGCAGCAGGTCGGTCACATAGACGTCACCGACGCCGGGGTGGGCCTGGAACAGCGTGGCGAACTGGCCGGAGAACTGGCCGGCGCCGACGATGCCGAGGGAGAACGTCATCTGGGGAATGTCCTTCACTGGTCGTGTCACTGGTCGTGTCATTGGTCGAGAATCAGGTTGATCTGGTCGTTGGTCTCGTCGAGGCCGCTCACCGGCGCCCCGTTGCCGTAGATGTCCTCCATCGCGGGCTGCATGAGCGCGGTGACGTCGGCCGCGTAGTTGGTGATCGGGTAGGAGAAGGTCCGGAAGTCCTTCTTGTCGGCCACCGGTTCGGTGAAGGCCGACACGTCGAGGCCCTTCTTCTCGTACGCGGCGACCGCGGCCTCGGTGCCGGCCGGGGTGGCGGGGAAGACGACCCCGTACCGGCCGACCACGCTCTGGCAGGCGTCGGAGGCCAGATACGCCACCCACTTCCGGGCGCCCGCCTTGTTCTCGGAGGCCTTGGCGATGGAGTCGGCGAGGCCGTTCATCATGGTGGCGCGCTTGCCGGTCGGCCCGGCCGGGGTGACGGCCGAGCCGATCTCCATGCCCTTGAACCCGGCGTAGGTGGAGATCATCCAGGCCCCGTCGAAGGTGACGGCGGCCTTGCCCGCGGCGATCTGGGTGTTGGCCTGGTTGGACTGGACGTTGTAATCGGCGAAGGGGACCATGTAGCCCTTTTCCGCGAGCCCGAAGTACCACCGGACGACGGACTGGAAGGTCGCGCTGTCGTACTGGTACGTCGTGCCCCAGCGCGCCTTGTCCGTGTAACTCCACCCGGCCGAGCCGGTGAAGGGGCTCCACTGGGTCTGCCCGTCGGCGTAGCCGCCGCCGTTGCTGGCCAGGCCGTACACCTTGACGTCGTTCTTGTCGAAGCCGGGTTCGTCGCCCCGCCGGCCCTTGCCGTCGACGGTGAGGTGGGCGACGGCCTTCTCGAAGGTGCCGCCGTCCTCGGGGTTCCAGGACAGGTCGTTCAGCTCGTCGGCGGAGAGGCCCGCGTCCGCCACCAGCTTCTTGTTGTAGAAGAGCGCGACGGTGTCCCAGTCCTTCGGGGCGCCGTAGCGGTGACCGTCCTGGCCGATCCAGTTGGCGGCCAGGCCCGGCTGGTAGTCGGAGTCCTCGATGCCCAGGTCATCGAGCGGTTCGAGGACCTGGAGATCGGCGAACTGGCCGAACTTCTGGATGTGGTCGGTGAACACGTCCGGCTGGGTGCCCGCGATGAACCCGGCGGTGAGCTTGGTCCAGTAGTCGCTCCACCCCAACTGGGTGATCTTCACGGTCAGTCCGGGGTTCTCCTTCTCGAACCCCTTCGCGCAGGCCTGGTAGGCGGGCACCTGGTTGGCGTCCCACAGCCAGTAGGTCACCGTGTCCGAGGACCCGCCGGTGCCGTCGCCCTGGGCGCAGCCGGTCACCAGGGACAGCGTCAGCGCCCCGGCCCAAGCGGTCAGCGCCCGAAGTCGGATGGTCGGACGTCGGATGGCCGGACGTCGCATGGTCGGTAGTCGCATGGTCGGTTCCCTCACTTGATCCCGGTGAAGCCGATGGAGCTGACGATCCGGCGGGCGGAGGCGGCGAAGAGCAGCAGCATCGGTAGCGCGGCGATCAGCGTCGCGGCCGTGAGCCCCGACCAGTCCACGCCGGTCGCCGGGGTCTGCGCCCGGAAGATCGCCAGCGCCACGGTCAGCACCCGGGAACCGTCGCTGTAACTGACCATCAGCGGCCAGAAGTAGTCGTTCCAGGAGGTGATGTACGTCAGCACGGACAGGGTGAGGACCGGGGTGGACGCCATCGGCAGGATCACCCGGAAGAAGATCCGGACCTTCCCCGCCCCGTCGAGGAGCGCCGCCTCCTCCACCTCGTGGGGGATGTTCAGGAAGAACTGGCGGAGGAAGAAGACCGCGAACGGGGTCATGAACAGGCTCGGCAGGGCGATGCCCAACAGGCTGTCCACCAGGTGGAGTTGCTTGATGAGCACGAAGTTCGGCAGCAGCGTGAAGAGGGTCGGCACCATCAGCCCGGCCAGGAACAGCCCGAACACCTGGTCCCGGCCACGCCACCGCAGCCGGGCGAAGGCGTACGCGGCCATCGCGGAGAAGAAGATCTGACAGCCGGTGATCAGCGTCGACACGATCACCGAGTTGAGCAGATACCGCCAGAAGTCCAGCCCGCCGCCCGTCCCGCCCTGGGCGATCGCCTCCTCGGCCGACTGCAGACCGAGCGCCCGCTCGAAACCGCCGGTGGTGAGGTCGACGGGCAGCGGGTTCGCGGGGTCCGCGCTCAGCCCGGCGTTGGAGGAGAGCGCGGTGCGCAGGATCCAGTAGAAGGGCAGCAGGGTGACGAGCACGACCAGGCCCAGCACGGTCCAGCCGGCGGCCCGTCCGAGGGAGGGACGGCGTCTCGTCGGCCGTACGGCCGGGACACTGGTCGGGGTGGTGGTCGGCGTCGTCGCCGTGGTGGCGGCCATGTCGGGGTCTCCCTTCCGTCAGCCGAGTCCGTCAGCCGAGGTCGCTTCGGCCGGCCCGGGTGAGCCGGTACTGCAGGACGGTGATCGCGCTGAGCACGACCAGCAGGGCGACGGACATCGCCGAGGCGTAGCCGAACTGGAAGCGGCCGAAGGCGGAGCCGTAGATGTAGTACTGGAGCACGTTGGTCGCGTTCGCGGGACCACCCGCCGTGGTCACCGCCACGGTGTCGAACACCTGGAACGACCCGATCACCGTCATGATCAGCACCACCGCCAGCACCGGCCGCAGCAGGGGCAGGGTGACCCGCCAGAACATCCGCCACTCGCTCGCGCCGTCCACCCGGGCCGCCTCGTACACGTCGTTCGGGATCGCCTGGAGCCCGGCGAACAGCAGCAGCGCGGTGTAGCCGACGTGCCGCCACACGTTGATCAGGGCGATGGTGGGGATCGCCCAGGTCTCGTCGGCGAGGAACGGGATACGGTCCACGCCGAGGGCGCCGATGATCTCGTTGCCGATGCCGAGCTGGGTGTCGAGGATCCACAGCCACACCAGACCGGCGACCACGTTCGACATCAGATACGGCGTGAGCACGATGCCGCGCAGCAGCGCCGACTGCGTCAGCCGCTGGAGCAGGACGGCGATGGCGAGCGCGGCGGCCGTCTGTACACCGATGTTGAGCACCACGTACTCGACCGTGACCGTCAACGAGTCCCAGAAGATCGGGTCGTTGACCATCCGGACATAGTTGTCCAGGCCCACCCACTCCGCCGGGGTGAGCAGGTTGAAGCGGGTGAAGCTCAGATAGATGCCCCGCAGCGTCGGCCAGAGCAGGAAGACCAGGAAGCCGATCATCGCCGGGGCGATGAACACGGCGGCCAGGAGGCCGTCGCCTCGCCTGCGGAACGGTGGACTGCCGGCGGCGACGGTCATCGGTGCTCCCTCATCGGCTGCGCTGCCTCAGACATCGGGCTCGGACCACTTACTTTTGCTGCGAAAGAATTGCGGCGTCAAGAGGCGGGCGAACATCTTTTTCTGAGGCGGATGCGGGGTGTTCGTGGACGCGGAGTGAGCTTATTGTTTCCATGACGGAAAAAATCTGGTGTGGGAGTCTGACCCTCATGACCGCACTCGCTGCCAGCTGGCTGCCGCTGAGTCCCGGAGAACGCGCGGTGGCGATCGAGGTGCTCGTGCACGGCCCGCTCTCGCGCACCGAACTCGCCCGCCGGCTAGGCCTGTCCGCAGGCAGCCTCACCCGGCTGACCAAACCCCTGATCGAGTCGGGACTGCTGGTCGAGACCCCCGAGGGCACCGCGCTCCCCGAGGTCCGGCAGGGCCGCCCCTCGCAGCCGCTGGACATCGTCGCCGAGTCCCGCTCCTTCCTCGGCTTCAAGATCACCGAGGACATGGTGTACGGCGTCGTCACCACACTCCGGAGCGAGATCGTCACCCGGTACGACCGTCCGCTCGCCACGCACGAGCCGGAGCGGGTCGCCGACCTGCTCGCCGATATGGCCGCCGAACTCGCCCGCACCCACCCCTCCCTCGCCGGGATCGGCATCGGCGTCGGCGGCTTCGTCCGGCGCCGCGCGGTGGTCGGGGAGTCACCCTTCCTGGCGTGGCGCGACGTGCCCCTGGCCGAACTCGTCGAGGAACGCACCGGTTTGCCGGTGGTCGTCGAGAACGACGTCGCCGCGCTCGTCGAGGCCGAGACCTGGTTCGGCGCCGGACGCGGCCTCGACCGCTTCGTCGTCCTCACCATCGGCGCGGGCGTCGGCTACGGGCTCGTCCTGGGCGGCAAGCGGGTGGCGTACGCCGAGGAGGACCGGGGGTTCGGCCGCCACTGGATCGTCGACCCGTCCGGGCCGCTCACCCCCGAGGGGGAGCGCGGCAGTGCCGTCTCGATGCTGAGCATCCCCAGCATCCGCTACCAGGTGCGGGCGGCGACCGGCCGTGAGGTGACGTACGAGGAGATCCTCGCCGGGGCGGCCGACGGGGACCCCATGTGTGTGCGGGTCGTCACGGAGGCGGGGCGGGCGCTGGGGACGCTGGTGGCCCAGATCGCCAACTTCGTGATGCCGCGCAAGATCCTGCTCGCGGGGGAGGGGGTGGGACTGATGGAGGTGGCCGGCGAGGCCGTCGACGCGGCCGTGCGGGCCCATCGGCACCCGCTGGCCGCGCCCGTCCCGCTGGAGACGAAGGTGTCCGACTTCCATGACTGGGCGCGGGGGGCGGCCGTGCTGGCCATTCAGGTGCTCGTGCTCGGGACCGTGGAGCCGTAAACGCAGAGTGATCAGCTTCACGGTCCGTAATGTCTGAAGTGGGACCTTTACTCACATCGGCTTCACGTTCGAGGACATATGGTTTACACCATGTCCACCACCCCTGATGTCGTCCTGGAAAGAACGGAAGCGTCGGCGCGAACGGCCGCCGAGGTCAACGAGGAGATCCGGGCGCTCTGGTTCCGGAGCGGGGGGACCTTGAACAGGGAGCAGCGGAGCGAGTACGAGCGCCTTGTCCTTGAGTGGGCGGCGGCTTCGTAGGTCTTCGGTTTCGGGACGGCCCCGCACCCCTGACAGGGGTGCGGGGCCGACTGCTAGCTCCAGGTCTGCGAGTACTGGCGGCGGTAGGCCTGGCGGTCCTGTTCCGTGCGGATGAAGCGGGTCGCGGCGAGGGCGACCATGCTGCCGGCGATCACCAGCAGACCCGGGCCGACGTTGCGGGGATCGGCGAGGCGGTCGAGGAGGTCGGAGGCGGCCTCGATGGATTCCACGGACCCCGGGTCGACCGTGTTCGGGGCCGCGGCACCTTGGGAGTCGTCGTCCGAGGAACCGTCGGCCGCCGCGGTCGGCTGCGCGGCGGACTGGGGCAGACCCGTCAGCTGGACACCGAGATCGTCGAGGGCCTCGGACAGCGGCTGGAAGAACGTCGTACCGCCCTCCTCGCAGTCGCCGTTGCCGCCCGAGGTCACACCCAGGGCCACCCCCTCCGAGAAGAGCGGGCCGCCGCTGTCGCCCGGCTCGGCACAGACCGTGGTCTCGATGAGACCGCTGACCGTGCCCTCCGGGTAGTTGACCGTGGCGTCGAGGCCGGTCACCTCGCCGTTGCGGAAACCGCTGGTGCTGCCGCTGCGGAACACCCGCTGGCCGACCGCCGCGTCACCGACCGACGTGATCCGCACCCCCCGGCCGTCACCGACCGAGACGACGTTGGTCTTGTTGCTCGGCGCGTCCTGGAGGTACTGGACGAGCGAGTAGTCGGCGCCGGGGAAGTTGGTCTCCGTCGTCCGGCCGATCTCCTGCCGGCCCTGGTTGTCGGAGAACCAGACCGAACCGGCCGGACCGCAGTGCCCGGCGGTCAGCATGAAGTCGTTCTCACCGTCGGTCACATTGAAGCCGATCGAACAGCGCCCGCCCGTGCCGAAGATGGGCTGGGCACCGTTGAGCCGCATCGTGTACGAGCCCTCGGTGCGCTCCATCCGCACGGAACCGCCGATCTCCTCGGCCAGGTCCGTGAGGCTCGCCCAGTCCTTCTTGGAGACCGTGCTGTCGGCCCGCACCACGACCTCGTTGGAGGCCGGGTCGATGGCCCAAGAGGTACCCGACACCCTGGGCGCCGAACGCAGCGCCTCCGTGGCCGACTTCAGGTCGTCGCCGCTGTACTCGACCATCTTGGGGCGCGCTCCGGCCTCCTCGACCTCGGCGGCCGCCTTCTCGTCGGTGACCGCGACGACCGGCTCGCCGTCCTCGGCGATCCAGGTGCCCGCGGTGCGCTCGGAGCCGAGTTCGCTCAACAGACCGTTTCCGGTCCCGGACGCCGCGAGCACCGCACTCCGGGTCGCGGGCGGGGAGGTGGTGGGTTCGGTCGCCATCGCCGCCTGCGTCACCATCAGGGTTCCGCAGATCAGTCCACCGGCGGCCGTCAGCCGCGCCACCCGCTTCACGACTTGTCGTCGTGCGTGCCTCATTGCCTGGCTCCCGAACCCCGTCCGACACGGTGTCAACACCGCCAGGGCGTCCGGTCCTTGAGCGCCCTCCTTCCATACGTGCGACGGTCCCCACCTGTTCACCAGAGTGCGTCGACGTATCCCAAGGTCCGGTTCATGGCGATCGCGCGCTCGTTGGCCGGATGGTGCACGGTTCGGACCGTGCTGACCCCGCAGATCCCGGCGAACCCGATGCCGAAGGTCTTCATGGCCACCGAGATGCCCCGGCCCCGGTGGCCGACCCGCACCCCGGTCATCTCGTTGAACACGAACCCCGACGCCCGCCGGTCCGAGGTGGCCGCCATCCCGATCCACCGGTCGCCGTCGAGGGCCAGCACCACACCGCGCGGATCGTAGGCGGGCACCTCGAAGCGGAGCCGGTGGTACTCGTCGTACGCGAAGAAGTCGCCGCGCCCGGGGATGTCCGCCGAGCACTCCTTGTTGAGTTCGTACAACTCCCGGCGGTGCTCGGGTGTGTCGCCCAACTCGGACAGCGTGCTCAGCCGGATGCCGGAGGTGCGGCACTTGTCGACGTACGGCTGGAAACGGGCCAGGTCGAAGTCGGTGACGTCCAGTTGGAGCCGGACCCATTCCGTCGCCATCAGCGCTTGCCTCCCACTCCGCAGTACATGGCCACTTCCGACGGTTCCCCGGAAGCGGGATCGCCGGTGCCCTCCGGGCGCCAGCGGGTGCACGAGACGACACCCGGCGCCAGGAGGTCGAGCCCCTCGAAGAAGCCCGCGATCACCTCCGGGGTGCGCTGGGTGAGCGTCGGGATGCCGTGCTGGTTCCACCAGGCGGCGGCGACATCCACGTCCGGCCACTCCGGGCTGGTGATGGTGTGCGAGAGCACCAGATGGCTGCCGCCGGGCAGGGCGTCCATCAGCCGGCGCACGATGCCGTGCGGGTCCTCGTCGTCCCGGACGAAGGCCAGCACGTCGAGCAGCATCAGCGCGACCGGCCGGGTCAGATCCAGGGTCCGCGCGGCGTGTTCGAGGATCGAGTCGACGTTGCGCACATCCTCGTCGACATGGTCCGTACGGCCCTCGGGAGAACTCGTCAGCAGGGCACGGGCGTGCACCAGGACCAGCGGGTCGTTGTCGACGTAGACGATCCGGGAGTCCGGGGCGATGAGCTGGGCGACCTCATGGGTGTTCTCCGCGGTCGGCAGCCCGGCACCGATGTCCAGGAACTGCCGCAGGCCCACCTCGGCGGTCAGATGACGCACGGCCCGCCGCAGGAACTCCCGGTCCGCGCGGGCGTAGTCCTCGATGCTGGGATGCAGCCGGCGTATCTCGTCCCCGGCCTTCCGGTCGACCTCGTAGTAGTCCCCGCCGCCCAGCCAGTAGTTCCAGATCCGTGCCGCGACCGGCCGGGTGGTGACGATCCGGCTGTTCAGCGACGCGAAGCTGAAGTCCGGGGCTGCCGGGTTGTCCGTCACGGCGTCAACTCCTGGATCTTCTGTGAAGGTGCTTCATCCAACGGGCAATGTAGACCCGTCGGTTGGCCTTTGCCGAGACTTCGGCGATCTTCACAGGGGCCGGCTTCGGACGGCGTTTCCGAGGGCCGCCCGACTTCTGGCGAGAGCCTTCCCCGGGGACCGTCGAACAATGATCGTCGAGACCCCTCTACTAATCAGTAACTCTTCGGTAGTCTCCCGGCCACCGATGGGCATGACCATGACGAGTGCGGCGAAGGTTCGGACGACCTCGCCGCTTTGACATGAGAAAAGGGGACGGACATGACAGGAAGCGGTGTGGGACGCCGCATCACCACGGTCGCCGCGGTGGCCGTACTGGGTCTGGGTGCCTCGATGACCGCCGCGGTTCCGGCCGCCGCCGCGTCGAGCGAGGCCGCCGTCAGCGCCACCGCCGCCGCCGAGGTGGACTACGCGACCTGGCAGACGGACGTGAAGGCCGTCATCGACACGGCCACGCCCTACGTACAGCAGCGCACCGCGAACTCCTCGGGGCAGAAGCTCGCCATCGTCTTCGACATCGACAACACGACGCTGGAGTCGCACTACACGCCCTGGTACCAGCTGCCGACCCCCGCGCTGAAGCCCTCCCTGGCGCTGGCCAAGTACGCCAAGTCCCGCGGGGTCTCCGTCTTCTTCGTCACCGCCCGGCCGGGCATCATCGAGAGCGTCACCGAGTGGAACCTGGAGACCGTCGGCTACCCCGTCGACGGCCTCTACGTGCGTGACCTGCCCGACCTGTTCGCCGAGGTCTCCGCCTACAAGACGGCCTCGCGCGCGGACATCGAGTCCGACGGCTACACGATCATCGCCAACGTCGGCAACAACACCACCGACCTCGTCGGCGGCCACGCCGAGCGGACGTACAAGCTGCCCGACTACGACGGGCTCCTCGACTGACACCGTTCGACCGCCGCTGGGCGTACGGCCACCGGTCCCGTCCGGTGGCCGTACACCTAGACTCCCGCCATGGCCGACAACACCACTCTCGACGCGCTCGGCGCGGGCAAGTACCTGCTGGTCACCACCTACCGCAAGAACGGCACCACCGTCCCGACCCCGGTGTGGGTGGTCCGTGACGGGGACGCGCTCGGCGTCTGGACGGTCGCGGACTCCTGGAAGGTCAACCGCATCCGGAACCGCGCCGACGTCCTCGTCGGCCCCTGCGATCTGCGCGGCAACCCCACCGGCGACTCCGTCCCGGCCCGCGCCGAGATCCTCGACGCGGCCGGCGCCGCCGCCTACCGCGGGCTCATCGCCCGCAAATACGGCCTCGTCGGGCGCCTCACCCTCCTCGGCAGCCGACTGCGCCGGGGCGCCGACGGCACGATCGGCATCCGCGTCACCCTGACCGACTGAGCCCCGCCGGGCGCGGGCGGACGGTCACGAGACCTCGCCCGCGTGGCCCGTCCGCCACGCCCACGCCGCGATCTCCACCCGGTTCCGGGCGGCGAGCTTGAGCTGGATGCTGCCCAGGTGCGTCTTGACCGTGGAGAGGGACACGAACATCGCCGCGGCGATCTCGGCGTTGGTGTGGCCCAGCGCGACCAGCCGTACGACGTCCAACTCCCGGTCGGTCAACGGCTCCTGCGGGCGCGACGCCCCGGGACCGGGCGCCGCCTCCTGCCCGGCCCGCCCCTCCTTGCCCGCCTGCTCCGTCTTCTCCGCCTGCTCCGCGGTGACGTGCTTGAGGAGCCGGACCGTGACCGACGGCGACACCAGCGAGTCGCCCACCGCCGCAGCCCGTACGGCCTCCGCCAGCAGCGTCGGTCCGGCGTCCTTGAGCAGGAACCCGCAGGCGCCGCCGCGCAACGCCCCGTAGACGTACTCGTCGAGGTCGAACGTGGTCACCACGACGACCCGCAACGGATCGGCCACCCCCGGACCGGCCAGCAGCCGGGTGGCCTCCAGACCGTCCAGCTTCGGCATCCGGATGTCCAGCAGACACACATCCGGCCGCACCTCACGGGCCAGCCGCACCGCCGTCTCACCGTCGGCGGCCTCGGCGACCACGGTGATGTCCGGCTGCGCGTCGAGGAAGAAACGGAAGCCGGTGCGGACCATGTCCTGGTCGTCGGCGATCAGAACCCGGATCGGGCTGCGGTCGTTCATGGGCGCATCATGCCTGAGATGAGGAGTGGGGGAGCGGGAGGAGCGGGGGAGTGGGAGGAGTGGGAGGAGCGGTGGGCCTGAAGCCACGGGTCAGTCGGGGTCCTGTGCCCGCTCCGCCGTCACCTTCCGCAGCAGCGGCCTGCTCCCGGCGAGCGCCGCGAACATGGTGACCGTGCCGAGGGCGACGCAGAGGGCGAGTCGTACCGCACCCGACGCGTCCGGCTCCAGGTGGAACATCTCGTTGACCTTGATCCCCCCGTAGATCCCGGTCGCCGTCGTACCGCCGGCGAGGACCACCAGGGGCAGCGCGGTCTCCCGGATCCGCGCCCGGTCCAGCACCTTCAGCGGTGTACCGGCCAGCCGCAGCAGCCCGTACACCCGGCGCCGGTCCAGGACCGTCGCCGCCGCGGTCAGCCCGGCGGAGGCGGCGGCGACCAGGAAGCCCAGCGCCAGGACCGCGAGCCCCGTCTCGCCGATGAGCCGGGTCGTGATGTCGCCCTCGGCGTTGACGTAGTCCTGGGTGAAGGGGAGGTTCCCGGGGGAGATGCCGGACAGCGCGGTCGACGCCGTGTCCAGCTGCTTCTGCCCGCCGCGCACATGGACCACGATGCCCCGGTCGCCGTTCAGCAGCCCGTCCCACGTGTCGGCGGCCGGTGTCTCCACCGTCGCCCGCACCTTGGCCTGGGCGAGCAACTCCCTTGCCTGTACGGCGAGTTCACGCGGATTGCCGTGTTCGGCGCGGACCGCCACCTGACCCGGGTAGGCAGAGCCCACGAGGCCGACCTGACCGACCGTGAAGAACCCGGCGACCAGACCCGCGAGGACCAGACCGCTGACCGTGCGCCAGGCGCCGCGCGGATCGTCGCTGAGCCGGCGGGCGGCCAGCAGCGTAGCCGGGCGGCGCGCGAAGCGGCTCAGCAGCCGGCCCAGCATGTCCACGACCCAGGGGCCGAGCGTCCAGAACGCCCCGTACACCAGGACGATCAGCGCGAGCGACTGGCCCGTGCTCAGCCCGCCGCCGTGGGCGGTCACCGTCACATACAGCCCGATGGCGACGAACAGCGCCAGCCGGATCAGTCTCGTCCGGCGCGGATCGGCCTGCTGGGCGACGCCCAGCGGCGAGCGGGCCACCCCGCGCAGGGTCGTCATGGCACTGACCGAGGTGAGCACGGCCACGACACCCACCACCGCGAGCAGCAGGAGCGGACCGACCCACAGCTGTCCGGCGTACCAGGTACCGATGCCGTACGGCACCCGTGCCAGGACCGGCAGCAGCAGGGTGTACGCGACCGCGCCGAGGAGACCGCCGGCCAGGCCCACCGCCGCCGACTCGGCGCCGGTCATCGCCAGGATCTGCCGGGGTGTGGCGCCGGCCAGCCGCAGGGCCGCGAGCCGCTGCTCACGGCGCGCGGCACCGAGGCGTCCGGCGGCCGAGGCCAGCACGATCACGGGGACGACGAGGAGGGCGCCGCCGAGCAGGGCGGTCTGCTGGTCGAAGGAGGTGAACAGACTGGGCTTGGTGCCGGTGAACCCGTCCACACGGGCGCGGGCGGCGAGGATGTCGAGGGCACTGCCCTCGGCGGCCCGGGTGATCGCGGGGTCGGCGGGGGTGCGGCCGATCACGGCCACGAGTTCCTCGGGGGCGGCGAGACCGGCCTCGCCGATCGTGCCGTAGTCGGTCGTGGTGGGGAAACGGTTTTCGAGCTGTCCGGGGGGCAGCTCGCGCATCAGCTCGGCGAGGGCGGGCGAGAGATATGTGTGGCCGGGGCGCGGGAAGTGGTCCAGACCGGGTGGGGCGGGGGTCGCGGCCCGGTCCGGGAGCTGGGCCAGGGAGACGACGGTGACCGGCCGGTGGTCCACATAGGTCGTGCCGAGGGTCTGGACGGCGGTCGCCTGCCGCGCCGCCACGGCGTCGGGGGTGCGCCAGGCCGTGCGGTCGGCCCGGGTGCCGGAGCCGAGGTAGGCGCCGAGGAGGGTCAGCAGGACGAGGGCGCCGGCGGCCGCGGCCGCGGCGGAGAGGAGGTGGCTCTGGAGGCCGCGCCTGCCGGAGGCGCGGGCCAGGTGCCAGGTGAGGGGCAGGACGGGGGAGCGCATTGTCTTGTCTCCGGGGATCTGGATGTTCTGGGTGCCTATGAGCTCGGGTGGATCGGTTGAATGGCGGGTGCGGGTTGTTCGTGGCTTGTCGCGCAGTTCCCCGCGCCCCTGAGCGGGGCGGGCCGGGGGTTGTCAGTCACGCCGCCGTGTACTGGCTGTAGCCCGCTATGTGGCCGTCCCGCACGTGGACGACGCGGTCGCAGTGGGCGGCGACCTCCGCGTCGTGGGTGACCATGACCAGGGAGGCGCCCTGGTCGCGGGTGACCGAGGTGAGGAGGCGGATGACCTCCTCGCCGGTGGACTGGTCGAGGGCGCCGGTGGGCTCGTCGGCGAAGACCACGTCCGGTTCCACGGCGAGGGCGCGGGCGATGGCGACGCGCTGGGCCTGGCCCCCGGAGAGCTGGCCCGGACGGCGCTGCTCCAGACCCGCGAGGCCCAGCGGGGCGAACCAGCGGCGGGCCCGCTGCACGGCCTGGCGGCGGGGCACGCCCTCCAGCATCAGGGGCAGCGCGACGTTCTCCTCGGCGGGCAGCTCCGGCAGCAACTGGCCGAACTGGAACACGAATCCGAACCGCTTGCGGCGCAGCGCGCTCAGCTTGTTCTCGCCCCAGTGGTCGATGCGTTCGCCGCGCAGCAGCACCTGGCCGTCGTCGGGGCGGATGATCCCGGCGAGGGTGTGCAGGAGCGTCGACTTGCCGGAGCCGGACGGCCCCATGATGGCGAGGGACTCACGCTCGGCGACCGCCACGTCCACGCCGGCCAGGGCGGTGGTGGGGCCGTACTTCTTGACGAGGCCGTTGCCGGCCAGGACGGTGCTCATGAGGATGACGGTTCCTTTCCGGTCGGACTGGGCGTGGACTAGGCGCGCTCGAACTTCCAGGTCACGCTGGAGGCGTCGGCCTTGACGACGGTGACGGGGATGGAGAGGTCCTTGCCGTCGCCGTCCTTCGCGGTGCAGGTCACCTTGGTGCCGGCCACCGCCTTGAGGTCGGGGCACTTCAGGCCGGACGTCTCGCCGCCGATCCAGGGCAGCGGGCTGTACTTCGACTCGGTGCGGCCGGCGACGATGTTCCCGCTGAGCGCCTTGTGGCCGTCCACGGTCACGGTGGTGAACTTGTCGAGCCCGGTGGTGGACTCCGTACCGCTCATCGCGTAGGTGAGGGCTCCGCCGCCGACGGCGATCGCCGCCACAGCGGCGCCGGTGATGAGGAGGGGCTTGCGTTCCATGAGGTGCTCCTGGTGGAGAGGGGTGGGCTTGCGACACCCAACCTCTCCCGGCGCCGGGGGCGCCCGCCTCGGCCGAACGGCCAGGCTTCCCGACCCGCCGCCACGCGCCTCCTCGGCCGTACGGCCGATACGGGGACCTCCGTCGCTGCCTACTGTGATCCGCGTGAACCTCGTGCTCGACACCAAGCAACCCCCGGGCGGCGCCCCCGGCCGGCCGGTGCGCCCCGCCAGACCGGGCTGTGTACGCGTCGGCGCCATCGTGGCCCTGTACCTGGCCTGCGCATCCGACTTCCTTCTCCTGTCGGCGGAGGGCACCGACTTTCTGTGGCTGCACCTGCTCGCCCTGGCCGTCGGCCTCGTGGCCCTGCTGTGGCCCGCACACCGCCGGCCGGCCTGGCTGACGCCGCAGGTCCGTACCGGGGCACCGGCTCTCGCCGCCCTGGCGAACGTGGTGGTTCTCGTCCTGGCGCGGGAACAGGGCGGCGTCGGCCTGGGACAGGCGGCCGTGCTGCTCTGCCTGCTGGTCGTCGCCGTCCGCACCTGCTCGCCCGGCTGGGCGCTGGCCTGCGGACTCCTCGACGGCCTCGTCCTGGTCGCGCTTCCGCTGCCGTACCTCGCACTCGACCCGGACGACGGCGGGAGCGTGGGCGCCGTCATGGTCCTGCTGTTCCTCGGCGGGGCCTCGGCCGGCGTCGCCGCGTATCTGCGGGTCATGGACAACCGGCGGACCCAGATCGTCTCCGAGACCCGCCGTGCGGAGCGCCTCGCCATGGCCGCCGACCTGCACGACTTCGTCGCCCACCATGTCACCGGGATCCTGGTGCAGACCCAGGTCGCCCGGATGATGGCCACCACCGCACCCGAGCGTCTCGATCCCGTGCTCGCGGGCATCGAGCACGCCGCGACCGAGGCGCTGGCCTCGATGCGCCGCACGGTCGGCGTGCTGCGCGACCACGAGGAGGAGGCCGGGGCGGCCGACCGGCGCCCGGTGGGCGATCTGACGGGCATCGGCGAACTGGTGCGCGGTTTCGACGGAGTCGGCGGTGTCGACGGACGCACGGCCGTCCTGCGCCTCGCCCCCGCCGTCCCCGACGACCTGCCGCACGAGGTGCAGGCCGCCGCCTTCCGCGTGGTGCAGGAGGCCCTGACCAACGTGCGCCGGCATGCCGCCGACGCCACCGAGGTCACCGTCGACCTCCGCTACGCCCGCGGTGACCTGGAGGTCTCCGTGCGCGACGACGGACGCGGCGGAGCCCGGCTGCCGGAGGCGGCCCGCGGCGGCGGCTTCGGCCTCGTCGGTCTCACCGAACGGGTCACCGCGCTCGGCGGTCGCCTGCGGGCCCGGCCGCGCGAGGACGGACCCGGCTGGGAGGTCGTCGCCGTGCTCCCGGCCGCCCCGGTGGCCGCCCGATGAGCTGAACCTCCCGGCCCGGCTTCCCGTATCTCCTGTCGGGGATGGCGGGAGACCGCGTGCACGGAAGGAGAACAGCGTGTCGATACCGCCCGAACCGGGCCGGACGACGAAGCGTCCCACGATCGAGCCCACCTATGTCATGCGCCGGCGCAGGACCGAGGCCCTGGCCGAGCTGCTGCGCGAGTTCGAGCAGTACAAGGGGACGACACCCGCGAACGACGAGTACGAGACCGTCGCCGTACCACCGGCGCCGACGCCCGCGCCGACACCGACGCCCCCGCCCGCACCACCCCGCGCCCCCGCACCGGAGCCGAAGCCCGCGCCCGAGCGGATCCTGCCCCGGACGGAGTACGAGACCGAGGAACTGCCCCCGGTCATGGTCGGCGAGGACTTCGGCTCCGACACGGTCCCGCCCGGTGAACGGCGACAGCGGCGACGCCGCCCCGTGCCACCCGGCGGCGGGTCCGGCCTCAAGCGCGCCGCGGTGGTCGTCGGCGTCGGCGCGGCGGCCCTCCTCGGCTTCGGCGCCGCGCTCCTGCTGCCCGGCGGCGAGAAGGAGAAGGAGGCGCGCGCGGTCACCCCGACCCCGTCGGCGCCCGCCACCTCCGCCCCCGCACAGAACGCGGGCGTCGACCCGGACGGTGCCGGCACCCTCCGCGAGGGCGACAGCGGCGCCGAGGTCTCCGAACTCCAGCAACGGCTGCTCCGTATCCCGAACGTGTACGACAACGGCTCCACCTCGGGTCAGTACGACGCCGTACTGAAGGAAGCGGTGGCACGGTTCCAGCTCTGGTACGGCATCCGGGGCGACGAAACGGGCGTCTACGGCAACGACACCCGCCAGGACCTGGAATCCCGCACCCCGCTCTAGCCGCACCCCGCTCCAGCCGCACCGCGCTCCAGCCGCGGGGCGGGGACGGGGGCCCGGTGCGTCACGGGTGTTTCCGGGTTGTTGCCCCGCCCCGAACGGACCATATTGTCCCTATGGTGACGAAGGCGTCCGGTGTGTCGCGGGCTGCCACGGCCGGTGAGGCGATGGCGGTGGTCGATGGGCGCGGCCTCGTCGCGGGGTGGAGCGAGGGCGCCCGGCGGCTCACCGGGTACGCGGCCGGGGAGGTGACCGGCCGGCCGGCGGCGGACCTGGTCGACGGGGACGCGGCGGCGGTGTGGCGGGCGCTGCTGACGCACGGCGACGTGGTGGTGGACCTGCGCTACCGGGACGGCCGGCGGCAGAAGGTGGCGCTGCGGATCTGCGCGGTGCGCGGCGGGGAGAGTGAGCGGCGGAGGTTCGTCGTCCAGGCGACACCGGACCGGGCCGAGCGGGGCCTCGGCGAGCTGGCCTTCAAACAGGCTTCCATGTCCATGTCGATCTTCGACACCGGGCAGCGCTATCTGCGGATGAACGACTGGGCGTGCCAGGTCATGGGCCAGCCCGAGGAGGAGTTCCGGCACCAGTACTTCCCCGACACCGTGGAGGACGCCGTCCACAGCCGGGGTTTCCTGCGCCATCTGGAGATCGTCGTGGAGACCGGAGAGCCGGTCCGCTACGAGAGCTGGACCCGTTCGCCCTCCGGCCGGCGCATGCACGCCTGGACCTCCGAGATGTGGCCGGTACGGGACACCGCCGGGCAGCTGATCGGTACCGCGCTCGCCGCGTTCGACAGCAGTGAACAGTTCGCCGCCCGCCAGCGCCTCGCCCTGCTGAACGAGGCCGCCGGATCCATCGGCACCCGACTCGACGTCGTCCGGACCGCCCGCGAACTCGCCGAACTGGCCGTGCCCCGGCTCGCCG
Organism: Streptomyces sp. NPDC107538; assembly: GCF_055657445.1. NCBI lineage: Bacteria > Bacillati > Actinomycetota > Actinomycetes > Kitasatosporales > Streptomycetaceae > Streptomyces > Streptomyces sp. NPDC107538. Next base: position 264,263 of record NZ_JBVKAY010000007.1, read on the forward strand.
ACTTCGCCAGCGTGGACCTCCTGGAGTCCGTGCTCCAGGGCGAGGAACCCGAGACGGTCCCCCGGGACCGCGGCGTCCGCCTGCGCCGCGCCGCCCACCACTCGGAGACACCGGGCGTCCCCGAGGCGGCGATCGCCCTGGGCGCCGCCGACGAGTACCCGCCCGCCTCACCCCCCGCCCGGGCCCTGCTCACCGGCGAACCCGTGCTCACCCGCACCGGCGACCACTCGCTCGACGCCTGGTTCGCCCAGCACGGGGCCCGTTCCGCCAAGCTCCGGGAGGCCGAGGCCCGCGACCTGTCCCTGATGGCCGTCCCCCTGGTGGCGCGCGGCACGACCCTCGGTGTGGCCGTCTTCGTCCGCCTGCTGACCCCTGAGCACCCCGACGCCTTCGACCAGGACGACGTCTCCCTCGCCGAGGAGCTGTCCAGCCGGGCCGCGGTCTGCGTCGACAACGCCCGCCGCTACACCAGGGAACGTACGACGGCGCTGGCGCTCCAGCGCAGCCTGCTGCCGAAGACGGTCGCCGGACAGGCGGCCGTCGAGTTCGCCTCCCGCTATCTGCCGGCGCTGTCGCAGGCCGGGGTGGGCGGCGACTGGTTCGACGTGATCCCGCTGTCCGGGACCCGGGTGGCCCTGGTCGTCGGCGACGTCGTCGGCCACGGCATCCACGCCTCCGTCACCATGGGCCGGCTGCGCACGGCCGTGTGGGCGCTCGCCGACGTCGACCTGCCGCCCGACGAACTCCTCACCCACCTCGACGACCTCGTCGAACACCTCGCCGCCGGGGACGGCACGGGCGACGGGGAGATCGGCGCGACCTGCCTCTACGCGGTGTACGACCCGGTCGACCGCAGCTGCTCGATCGCCTCGGCCGGACATGTGCCGCCCGTCGTGGTGCGGCCCGACGGCGGTGTGCAGGTCATCGAGGTGGTCGCCGGACCGATGCTCGGCGTCGGAGGCCTCCCGTTCGAGGCGACGGAGCTGGCGCTGCCCGAGGGCTCGGTCCTCGCCCTCTACACCGACGGTCTGGTCGAGGCCCGCGACCGTGACGTGGACACCGGCACCGCCGCCCTGTGCGCCGCGCTGGAGGGGACGGTGGGCAGTCTGGAGAGCGCCTGTGATGCCGTACTGAAGGCGCTGCTGCCCGACAAACCGGCCGACGACGTAGCGCTGCTGCTCGCCCGCACCCGCGCCCTCGACGCGGAACAGGTGGCGGTCTGGAACCTCACCGACGACCCGGCGCTGGTCGCCAACGCGCGCAAGCTCGCCACGGACCAGCTCAACCGCTGGGGCCTGGAGGAGGCCGTCTTCGTCACCGAACTCGTCGTGAGCGAACTGGTCACCAACGCCATCCGCTACGGCGGCGCCCCCATCCAGCTACGCCTGATCCGCGACCGCACCCTGATCTGCGAGGTCTCCGACGCCAGCAGCACCTCACCGCATCTGCGCCGGGCCCGCCAGTTCGACGAGGGGGGCCGCGGTCTGCTGCTCGTCGCCCAGCTCACGGACCGCTGGGGGAGCCGCCCGAGCGGCGCGGGCAAGACCATCTGGGCCGAACAGGCCCTGCCGCCGACCCTGTAGGGGCCGTGGAAACGGCTGTTGGGGGCGGCTCACGCCACCCCCAACAGTCGTACGTACTACGGGAGTTACTTCTTCCGCAGGCGCACCGACACCCCGTGCGCGGTGAAGACCTGCTCGGCCGTCCAGCCGTCGACGGCCACGGAGACCTCGGCGAACCGGCCCTGCAGGGACCGCGCGTCGATGACAGCGACCGTGCTGCCGGAACGCGGGGCCTGCTCGGCGTCGAAGCGGACCACCAGCTTGGCGCCCCGCTCCAGGACCGCGCGCCGGTCCACCTGAAGGGCCGCGTCGTCGCCCCGGTCCAGCGTCACATCGAGGACACCGGCCTGGGTGTACTCGCCGCGGATCCGGACGGTGTGGTCGCCGGTGGCCAGCGTGCCGCCCCCGACCCGGACGTCACCGCGGCCGAAGGCCTCCTTGGAGCCCGCCGCGAGGACACCGGCCTCCACGACGGTGCCGCCCTTGTACTCGTTGGCGCCGGCCAGCGTGAGCGTGCCGCTGCCCTTCTTGACCAGGCGGCCCGAGCCGTCGAGGTCGTTGCGCCAGGTGTCGGCCGCGTGGAAGCCGCCGAGGGAGGCGTCCAGCGTGACGGTGACATCGGCGTCGAGGGCGCCGTAGCCGTCCGCCGCCGCGAACAGGTTGAGCCGGCCCCACTGCTCCCAGCCGTCCAGCAGGACGTAGCCGGCCGGCAGCGCGGTCGTACGCAGCACCTCGCGCCGCTGCGCCGCGTCCAGGTAGGGCAGCCGGGTCTCCAGCAGGACCTCGGCGCCCTTCGGCACGGTCAGGTCCTCGGACTTGCCGCGCCGGGTCAGCACATAGGTGAGCTTCGGCTCGACCATGCGCAGATTGGCCGTGCGGTCGGCGTACTCGTCGTCGGCGTCGGAGTGCGCGTGGGCGAACAGCGTGTCGGCCGTGGTGCCCGTCTTCGCCTGGAAGTACTCGGCGGCCTGCTGGCGCGCGGCGGCCTTGAGCGTGGCGTTCTTCGGGTCGGCGAGCGCGGCGGCGGCCAGCGCGGTGGCCATGACCCGGCCGCCGAGGACGTCGACCGTGGAGTGCATCCCGGACATGATCCGGGTGTGGCTCAGCTCGAAGGCGCGGGTCACGATCTCCTGGAACCGCTCCGGGACCGCGTACGCGAACGCCAGCGCCGCCAGGTGGAAGGCGTTGGTGTGGCCGCTGGGGAAACCGCCGTCCTCGGCCGGGTTCTCGCCGCGCTGCCGCAGCAGCTGCTTCACGACGACGACCTCGGAGTCGTAGACCGGGAAGCCGAGCTCGTCCACCTTGCCGGTGTCGACGACCTCGCTGTCCTCGTTCATCCGCCACGGGCGCGGGTACTGGAACGTGAACTTGGCGGGGTTGCCGGAGGCGAACGGGCCGCGCACGGTGTCGACGAGCCTGGCGACCTGGCCGAGGTCGGAGTCGTACGAGCCGGCGCCCAGCGCGGAACCGGCGGGCGCGCCGGCCGGCACGGCGTCGTTGATCTTGGCGGCCGGGATGTCGTCGGGGGCGGCGGTGATCGAGGTGACCGCCTTGGCGCCCGAGCGGTACAGCTCGGCCAGCGGGCCGAGCGCGCCGATCATGGCGTAGCTCTGGTGCTGCCGGTCGTAGACGAACGCCTCGCGGGCCTGCGCCTCGGTGCGGCGGCGGGTGAGGCGCGCGCAGTACCGCATGTTGTCGCGCAGGATCTCGGGCCGCAGCGGGGTGCCGGTGTTCCAGGCGCCCCCGGTCTTCCAGATCTCCGCGAAACCGCCGAGCGCGCGGACCACGGCGTTGGTCTCGGGCGTCTGGTTGGCCGTGATGTTGGTGGTGTAGTCGTCCACGAACGGCGTGAACGCGGTAGCGGCCTTCTCCTCGGCGGCGGAGGCCTGCCACATGCTCGCGAGGGTCGGAGCGGCGATGAGGCCGGCCGAGACGCCGAGGGAGCTCCTGAGGAAGACACGGCGGTTGAGTCTGTGGTGCCCGGCAGATGACGGCATCGAGCGCCGCTCCTTTCGCGGTGGGTTGATCGGGTGCGGGCTGAGCGTGGAGTTGACGAATGACCGGTTGGTGTCCGGTCGGCGACCGGACGGTGATCAGCGCATGACCGGTCGGAGGAGATCTCGTGACAGTGCCAACGCCCCTTCGACCGGCGGTACTTGGAGCACCTGCGGTCGCGCGGACGGTACAGCGTCGAGGAGTGCTTCGGCGAATGCCGCGTACAGGACGGGCCGGGAGCGGATCGTCCCGCCGGCCACCACCACGTCGTCCACGGCGATGCCGCGGGCGGCGAGCCGCGCCACGAGCGAGGCGAGCGCGCGACCCCCTTCGGTGATCACCCGCCGGGCCAGGGCGGAGCCCTCGTCGGCGGCGTCGAACACCACGGTCGCGTGCCGGCCCCAGTCGGCGGACACATCCGTCGCGGACTCCAACGCCCCGCCGAGAGCCGGGACTTCGGTCACCCCGAAGGCGGCGGTCAGCCGGTCGGCGAGCGCGTCGGGGGCCTCGCCCCGGTCGTGCGCCGCCCACACCGCACGGGCCGCCTCACGGACCAGACCGGCGGCACCGCCCTCGTCGCCGAGGACCGCGCCCCAGCCGCCGACCTGCACCGCAGTGCCGTCGGCGGACCGGCCGACGGCCACCGAACCGGTGCCCGCGACCAGACCCACCCCCCGGTCGAAACCGGCGGCGGGCACCAGCAGCTCGGCGTCGCCCACCACCAGGCACGGCACCTGAAGCCGTTCCTGGAGGGCGAGACGTATCCCCTCGCACTGCCGGGGCGTCTCGCAGGCATGGGCGCCGACGGCCACGGCGGACGGGAGGGTGTGCGCGGGCAGCACCTCCCCGACCAGCGCGGCCAGCCATGAGGCGGCGGACGCCGGGTCGTGCGGTCGCCAGCCGCGGCTGGGACGGATGTGGTCGGCCACCATCTCCGTCCCCGCGACAGCACGGAGATGGGTCTTGGTGCCGCCCACGTCGATACCGACCGCGACGGGCCTGGAGTCCTGCACGTGAGGCTTCTTTCGTCGTTGCGTTGCGATGGGCGCAGCGACGGCTGGGCGAAACCGTGCCTGGACACACAGGGTCTGTGGGGGGTGCTAGGGAAGCCCCGGGACGGGCCTCTGCGGGTGCGGTAGGCGAGTACCGCTTGACTTCGTTAGGAAATTAACTAACGAATAAGAGTGCGTCAAGGGTTATGACGCCGGATCCCGCACGACCGTGCGGAGGAATGATCGCGGTACGACTGGGGAGAGCATGCAACTGAGCGAGAGCGCCCGCGCTGTCTTCGCCGTACTGGCCGCGTCGAGCACCGCCACCCGCCCCCAACTGGCGACCGGGGCGCGTCTTTCCAAGCCGACGGTCTCCACCGCCGTGGCCGAGCTGGAAGCGGCCGGTCTCGCCGCCCGCTCCGGCACCCTCAACGGAGGAACCGGCAGGTCAGCGGCCGTATACGATCTCGGGCTCGCCGCCGGCGCGGTCCTCGCCGTCGACCTCGGCCCCAGCGTCACCCGGGTACGGGTGTGCGCCCTGGACGGCACCCTGCTCGCCGAGGGCACCGGTCTGCGGGCGGACACTGTCGACGTGGTCGCGGACGCCCTCTCCGGGCTGTCGGCCGGGGCGCCGCTGCGCGCCATCGTCGTCGCCGTCGGCGATGTCACCGTCCAGGGCCGGGAGGGCACGTCCGTACGGCCCGCCACCGCCAAGGCGGGCCCCATCTTCGACGCCCTGACCGTGGCCCTCCCGCCCGGCGTGCCCGTCCACGTCGAGAACAACGTGAACTGCGCCGCCCTGGCCGAGCTGCACGAGGGCGCGGCCCGGGGCCGGGACACCTTCGGGTATCTGCGGATCGGCGTCGGCATCGGTCTCGGTGTCGTCATCGGCGGCCAGGTGCTGCGCGGCGCGAACGGGGCCGCCGGTGAGGTGGCCCGGCTGCCCTACCCGTGGGACGCGGACCGCGAGCCCCGCCACGAGGGCCTGGAGGCGCACATAGGGGCGGGCTCCCTGCTGCGGCGGGCGGCGGACGCCTGGCGGGGTGTGGACGACCCCTGTCCGGACACCGTCGACGGGCTGTTCGCGCTGGCCGACGCCGGGCACGCCACGGCCTGCGCCGTGGTCGGCCGGCACGCCGCCGACGTGGGCAGACTCGCCGTCGCGGCCACCGCGGTCCTGGACCCCGGTCTGATCGTGCTGGGCGGCGCCGTGGGCTCCAAGCCCCTGCTGCTGCCCGGCGTGCGGGCCGAGCTGGCCCGGCTGAGCTGGCCCACCGAGGTCGTGAGCAGCGCGCTCGGCGACAGCGGCACCGTCGTGGGGGCCAGTCGGCTGGCCGTGGCCCGGGGAATCCAAACCGTGACCGGAGGCGGGGCGGTGAAGCATTGACGGACTCCACCGGCATCTGTCAATGTCCGGACAAGCGCTTTCTAAGTCGGCCGGGACGCCGGCTTGGGGCGAGCCTCCCGCCCGTACTCGATGTACGGCCACCGCACGAGGGCGTGCCCGTGCGGTGACGGCCAGAACGGCTGGGGATCCCGCCCCGCGTGGACGACGCGGCCGGGCGAGGCCGTGCCCCCCGGAAAGCAGCCTTCCTGCAAAATGCACCCGTGCCGCCTCGGTCGGCGCGCCGTGCTCTGTCCCCTACCGAAAAAAAGGGATCGAAGATGACCACTGTGGGTGTGCGGCGCTCAAGCCGACTCGGCCGCGGCGGTATGCGCCGCCTGGTTCCCCTCGCTGCCGGTGTCTCGGCGGCCGCCCTGCTGCTCTCCGCCTGTGGAGGAGGGGACTCCGACTCGGGCGGTACCTCCAAGTCGCTGACGTTCTGGATCTCCACGGTTCCGGGGCAGGACGCGGGCTGGAAGAAGATGGTGGCCCAGTACGAGAAGGAGACCGGCGTCAAGGTCAAGCTGGTCAACATCCCCTACGACGGCTACGCGACCAAGCTGCGCAACTCCGCGCAGGCGAACTCGCTGCCCGACGTGGCGGCCGTGCCGGCGCTCGACCCGATCTGGTCGAACAAGCTGATCGACCTCAGCGACATCGCCAACAACAAGACGAACAAGATCAACGCCAACTTCGTCGCCAAGGACTCCTCCGGGAAGGTGCTGTCCATCCCCTCGGACGTCACCGCGTCCGGCATGTTCATCAACAAGTCGCTGTTCGAGAAGGCCGGCGTCGACTACCCGACCTCGCCCGACAAGACCTGGACCTGGGACGAGTTCATCAAGGCCGCGAACGAGGTCCGGGAGAAGACCGACGCCAAGTACTCCCTGACCTTCGACCAGTCGCCGTCCCGGCTGCGCGCCATGGTCTACGAGATGGGCGGCAAGTACGTCCACGCCGACGACTCCGGCAAGTTCTCGGTGGACGCGGCGACCAAGAAGGCCGTGAACACCTTCGTCGGCTGGAACGACGACAAGACCATGCCGAAGTCGGTGTGGACCAGCGGCGCCGACCCGTCGGCCATGTTCCAGAGCGGTGACGTCGTCGCCTACTGGTCCGGTGTGTGGCAGGTCGCCGCCTACGCGGAGAGCATCACGAAGTTCGACTGGGCGAGCGTCCCGACCCCCGCCCAGCCGGTGCAGGCCAGTGACGTCAACAGCGGTGGCATGACGGTCGGCTTCAACAACAACGCCGACGCGGCCGCCGCCGCGAAGAAGTTCCTGTCCTGGCTCTACGAGCCCGACCACTACAAGACGCTGTGCGAGACCTCCGGCTTCCTGCCGGTCGAGAGCGGTCTGAACCCGGAGTACCCCTTCAAGTCCGAGGCGGCACAGGCGGCGTTCAAGCTCTACAACGAGTCCATCCCGCTCTACGACCCGATCTCCGGCTACTTCAACAGCGCGCAGACGAACTGGGTGCTGAAGGGCAAGAGCCTCGCCGACGACCCGACCAAGGCGGAGCTCGGCAAGGCGATCAACGGTGAGCAGTCGGCCGACAAGGCCCTGCAGAACATCGTGGACGGCTACAACACGCAGGTCGGCGGCTGATCGCGGACCGACAGTCCCGGGCGGCGGTGTCTCGGCCCCGCCGCCCGGGCCCCCGGCCCCCGCGTGACGCCGGGCTCATGGCCTGAGCCCACCGGAACCCATTCCACCAGCACGGAGTCAGGAAGATGACAAAACGCGCCCCGGACGCTTCGGACGTGTCCGTGAGCCCGCCCAGGAGACGCAGCAAGTACACCCTCGCGCCGCTCGTCCTCATCGCGGGCAATGTCGTGCTCTTCGCGCTGTTCTTCGTCTGGCCGGCGGTGATCGGGCTCGTCTACTCCTTCACGAACTACACGGGCGTGGGGTCGTTCCAGTTCATCGGACTGGACAACTACCAGAAGCTGCTCGGGGACTCGACCTTCTACGACGCGACGAGCCGCACGCTGCTGTACACCGTGCTCTTCGTTCCGCTGAACTTCGTGTTGTCGCTGCTCATCGCCAACGTGCTGGTGAGCAAGCACGCCAAGGGCGCGTCGGTCGCCCGCATCTTCTTCTTCATCCCGTGGCTGCTGTCGCCCATCATCGTGGGTGTCCTGTGGCGCTGGATGTTCGGTGAGAACTTCGGACTGGTCAACTACTTCATCGAGAAGGTCGGCGGCAGCGCCGTTCCCTGGCAGTCGAACGCGGACCTGTCCCTGCTCGTGGTCGTGGTGGCGGCGGCCTGGGCCTGGACGGGCTTCTCCATGCTGCTGTTCATCGCGGCGATCAAGAACGTACCGACGTCGTACTACGAGGCGGCCGCGCTCGACGGCGCCGGTCCCTGGCGCCAGTTCTTCAGCATCACCCTGCCGAGCATCGCCCCCACGTCCTTCATCGTCATCCTGCTCAACACGATCCACGCGATGAAGGAATACGCGGTGTTCGCCTCCCTCAACAACGGCGGACCCGGAACGTCGAACAACCTGCTGGTCCAGTACATCTACCAGACGGGGTTCAAGTCGGGCCAGATCGGCTACGCGAGCGCCGCGTCGTTCGTGCTCATGCTCATTCTGATGGCCGTCGCGATCATCCAGATGATGGTCAACAGGCGGGTGGAGAACCGATGACAACCACAGACACAGTGCGCAAGGTCGACGCCGGCTCCGTGCGGGCCGTCCCCAGGAAGCGGTCGCGCGGCTCGGCGACCGGCGGACTTCGGCGCGCGATCGCCCCGACGACTCTGCTGTGGGTCCTGGCGGGCCTCTACGGGATCCCGGTGCTGTGGTTCGTCCTCAGCTCCTTCAAACCGGCGGGCGACCTGTTCTCCCTTCCGCTGACGGTGTTCCCGGACGACCCCACCATCTCGGGTTACAAGGAGGCGTGGGCGAGCGCCAACTTCTCCGGGTACTTCATCAACACGATCATCGTGTGCGTGATCGCGACGATCCTCACGGTGGGGGTCAGCTGCTGCACCGGGTACGCGCTGGCCAAGTACGACAACAAATGGCTGAAGGGCTTCTTCCTCTGCATCCTGGCCACCACGATGCTGCCCGCCGAGGTCATGCTCGCCCCGCTGTTCCTGGTGGTCCGCGACCTCGGCTTCTACAACTCGCTCTCCGGCATCATCCTCCCGGCCCTGCTGACCGCGACCGGCTGCTTCATGTTCCGCCAGTTCTTCCTGACGGTCCCCGACGAACTGATCGAGGCCGCCCGCATCGACGGCGCGAAAGAGCTGTCGATCTTCCTGCGGATCATGGTGCCGCTCTCCCGGCCCATCATGCTGACGCTCGCCATCCTGTCGTTCCAGTGGAGGTGGAACGACTACATCTGGCCGCTGCTGATGCTGAACGACCCCGAGAAGTTCACGGTGCAGATCGGCATCCAGAGCCTCGTCGGCGCGCAGAACATCAACTGGTCGGTGCTGCTCGGCGGTTCGGTCATCTCCATGATCCCGCTGATCGTCGTCTTCCTGGTGTTCCAGAAGTACGTCATGAACGCCGACATCAACGCCGGACTGAAGGACTGACCTTGTCCACCCCGCTCGACCACGCGTTCGTCCGTTCGGCGGCCCACGCCGCCGACCGGACGGCCGCCCCGCTCGCGGCCCGCCCCGACGAGGAACCCGCCGGTGTGCCGCACCGTGGTCTGGCGTTCCGGGTGAAGACCCTGGTCGCGGCGTACCGTTCGGCGGACTCGGAACTGCACGGCAGCGGGCGGGCCGTGACGGCCGCGCTGACCCACCTCCGGGCCCTCCAGGCCGCGCAGACCACCACCGGTCTCTTCGCCGGCGGCGACAACGTGCAGTCCCCGCCGGACTCCGCGTTCACCGTCAACGACGTGTGCGACGCGCACGTCCTCGCCGCCGCCGCGGGGCCCGAACTGCGCGAGGTCACGGCCGCGCTCGCCGACATCGCCGACGCCGCCACTGCCGGTCTCCTGACCGGTGGCGTACACACCCCGAACCACCGCTGGGAGCTGAGTGCGGCGCTCGCCCGTCTGCACCGGTCGTTCCCCGACGCCCGGCTGCTCGACCGCGTCGGGGAATGGCTCGCCGAGGGCGTCGACATCGACGCGGAGGGCCTGTACTCGGAACGCAGCGCCAACTACGCGGCCCATGTGTCCAACCCGTCGCTGCTGCTCCTGGCCGAGGTGCTCGGCCGCGCCGACCTGCTGGACGCCGTCGCACGCAATCTCACCACCACCCTGGACCTGATCCGACCGGACGGCACGGTGGAGACCCTCCACTCGCGACGGCAGGACCAGTACCACCCGTTCCCGCTCGCGCCCTACCTGCCGCACTACCGGCTGCTCGCGATCCGCACCGGCCGGGGCGACTTCGCCCGCGCGGCCCGCCTGGCGGCCGCCGGCGGCATCGACGACCCCGACCTGCTCGCCCAGACCCTCCTCACCCCGGACCTGTGCCGCGTCCTACCGGAGTCGGCGGCGGAGACCCTTCCGCGCGCCCGGTACCTCACCACCGCACGCCTCGCCGCACACGCCTCGGCCACCGCGCACACGGTGGTGTACGGCGGCTCCGACGTGCCCCGGCACCGGCGCATCCGCTCGGGACTCGCCTGCAACCCCACCTTCCTACGTCTGCTCGCCGGCGACGCGGTCCTCGACGCCGTCCGGCTCTCGCGGGGGTTCTTCGACCTGGGCCCGTTCCGCGCCGCCGACATGGAGCAGCCCGCCGAGAACCGCTACCGGCTCACCGAGACCCTCACGGCCGCCTACTACCAGCCGCTGCCGAAGGACGAGAGGCGGGACGACGGCGCCTACCGGCTGGTGGACGACGGACGCTTCTCGGCCTCGATGGCCTTCCAGGACCGGCCCCGGGACGAGGTCTCCCACACGACCCGCGTCGACGTGGATCTCCGGGAGGACGGCGCCGACCTGCGGATCGACATCAGCGGACCACGGGTGCCCTGGGCCCTCGAACTGACCTTCCGGCCGGGCGGCGTACCGGAGGGCGCGGTACCGATCGGCGAGGGACGCTGGTGCCTGACGACCGGGCCGATGACCTACCGGGTCGGTGACGACGAGATCCGGGTCGAGGCCGGCGTACAGACGGGCGAACCGCTCGCCGGACCGGACCGGAGCGACGTACTGCGCTACGACCCGGGGCAGGACTACACCGTGGCCGGCGGCACCGACGCGACGACCGGGAACCGCGTCTACCTCGGTGGGCACGGACCGCAGACACTGACCCTCACACTGCGCGCCACCTCTCAGGCATGAAGGATTGATCGCCGTGCACCTCCCACGCCAGCTCGGTTCGCTGCACGACCTGCCGGACACCCCGGAGGCGTACGACGCCGTGCTCGCCGATGTCACCGAGCAGGCCCTCGCGCGCCTCACGCCCGAGGGCAACCTCGAACACCCCGACTGCGTCGACGACATCGGCGACACCTCCCTCGGCATCACCTCCCTGCTGGCGCTCGACTGGCAGCGCGGCAAGGACCCGAGGCTCCCGGAGGCCGTGAACCGCAGCCTCGCCTTCCATCTGCGGGAGCGGGTGTACACCGAGGACAACCCCGGCTACCCGAACCTGAAGGTGCGCGACTCCGGCCTTCCGTACGCCCGTTACACCTTGGCGGCGGGCGCCCACCCCATCGGCGACTGGCCGAGCACGGTGTGGGCGCTGCTCCAGGCGGTCGACGTGCTGGACCTCGCGGACGGCCTCGTCGAGGACGAGGCGCGCCTCCGGCTCCTCGACGTGGCACGCGGATACTGGCGCTGGCTGACCGAGGCGACCTTCTTCAATCCGCAGGAGGCCGGCAACCAGGCGATCGGCTGTGTGGTCGGCGGTCTGATGCTGGCGCACCATCTGCCCACCGGGGAACGGGAGCCGGTCCGCGAGCGGGCGCTGGAGCTGTACACCGAGGAGATCCGCGCCCACCGGGTACGCGACCGGGGCGCCCTGCTCCCGCCGGAGCACGGCGGCGCGTGGGACAACAACTACGGCCCGATCTCCCTGTCCTTCCTCGCCCAGGCCCACCGGATCAGCGGCGAGGCGATCTTCGCCGAGGACGGGGAGACGGTCGCCCGCTACCTCGATGCCCGCCTCACCACCGGCGGCTTCGACTGCGGCGGCCCCCGCTACAGCGAGCAGCACTCCGGCTTCGAATCGGTGCTCGGCCTGCGCTACTTCGGCCACCGCGTCGGCGCCGACCTCGGCCGCTACCGGGGCGACACCCGCTGGGGCCGGCACGCGGTCAAGCAGGACGGCGGGGTCGACGGCCACTTCGCGTGGATGCTGGTCTGGCAGATCCAGGACACCACGCCCTGGCACCGCACCCCGTCCACCGAACCGGTCCGGCACCAACTGCGCTCCGGCGGGGTCTCGGTCGCCTTCGACTCCAGGATGACCCCGTCCCTCGTCGAGGCCGACGGCACGTACTTCCTGCCCGCAGCCGTCAACCGCCAGCACGGCTTCGGCCCGGTCATCGACGGTTTCCTGCTCTGCCGTCCCATGGGCGAGGTCCGCGTCCGGGACGCCCGGGCCGACGGCCTCCGGGCCAAGCTGGTCACCAAGCCGGTCGTCACCCGCGACCACGTCCTGCGGCACGTGCGGTCCCTGTACGTCACCGACGGCACCCGCCTGTGGACCACGGTCGCCGTCGAACGCCTCCCCGGCGAGCCGTATCTGCTGGCCGGCCTGCCGTACGTGGCGGACGACGCCGCGGGGCTGCGCCGGATCGCGGACGCCGAGGTGGCCTCCGCGGGCGACCTGTGGCTGACCCACCCGGCCGGCGAGGGCCCGGAGTACTTCGACGCCCGCGCCGACACCACCCAGGAACTCGCCGCCTTCGCCCTCGCCGCCGACCCCCGCGGCTACGGCAACCCCGACGAGGGCTGGTCCCACCTGATCGCCTCCACGGCCATCGAGGCGACCCCCGCCCCGGGCGCACCGGCCGACCTGAACGTCTTCGCCGTCCGCTACGGCGGCTCCGGCGACCTCTTCGACCCCACATTCGCCCACGTCACGGACGGCCTGAGAATCCGCACGGAGGCCTTCACCGCGGTCATCGGCACCCCCACCGGCGACGAGCAGGGCGAACCGACCCTGACCCTGAGCCTGTCGTAGCCGTAGCCGTAGCCGTAGCTGCGGGCAATCGTGCCGCTGGGGCGGCGGCACGGGTGGGCCTCAGCCCCCGGGTGCCCGCAGACCGGCCGTCGGTGACTCCACCCCCGGCATCGCGCCCCCCGGCATCGCCACCCCCGGCACCACCAGATCCGCGAACCCCCTCGTCGACGCCACCAACTCCGCGTTGCGCTGATCGGTCCGCTGAACCCAGGCGACCGCCGCCTCATGCCCCTTGCCGAACTCCTCGTGCCGGGCGACGAGCCGCCGTACCCGTTCCGCCTCGTCCAGCTCGCAGAACCACACCTCGTCGAGACGGGCCCGCACCCGCCGCCAGGGCCCCTCGTCCACCAGCAGATAGTTCCCCTCGGTGACGACCAGCCGGACGGAGCGCGGCACCGGAATCACCCCCGCGACAGCCTGCTCCAGGACACGTTCGAAGCCGGGCGCGTACACGACGTCGTCCTCACCGCCGTCCGCGCCGTCCTCCCCGGCACCCCGCAACCGCCCCAGCAACGCCGCGTACCCCGCCACGTCGAACGTGTCCGGCGCCCCCTTGCGATCCCGGCGCCCCAGCCGGTCCAGCTCCACGTCGGCGAGATGGAAGCCGTCCATGGGGACATGGGCGACCCACGGCTCGCCGTCGCCGTTGAGGGCCCGGGTCAACCCCTCGGCCAGGGTGGTCTTCCCCGCACCGGGGCTCCCGGTGACACCGAGGAGGGCCCGGCGCCCGGGGCGGACCAGCGCGGCGGCCCGGTGCAGCAGATCGTCGAAGGTCAGCGACATGCGGACGACGGTAGCCCCGATCCGGCGTACTCGGGCACGGACCGGGCAGACGACCTCTGCTGCCGACCGGAGCGGGGTCGGGGTGAACAGGCGGAAGGTACCTGATGAGAGACAGACCCTGGCCGGAGCCGGACGGCGACAGCGCGGCGACACGGGAGGAAATCGCGCGGCTGCGCGCCGAGGTGCGGCAGCTGCGCACCCGTATGGAGGGCCGCCCGCTGATCGCCCAGGCCCAGGGCATGCTGCGGGAACGCTACGCCCTGCCGGACGCCGAGACCGCGTTCGCGCTGCTCCAGCGGGCCTCGCAGCAGTACAACGTCAAGCTGCGCGCCCTCGCCGAGGCGGCGGTGAGCGCGCCGCGCCCCGACGGCCGGAGCACCCTGTGGTTCCCCGGCCGGGCCCGGCTCGCGGAGCCGCCCCTCAGCTTCGAGAAGGCACTCCGCGGCCGGGTCGGACGCGGCAACCGGAGCGAGATCCTGACCGCCGTCCTCAGCCAGACCCTCGCCGTCACCGGCACCGGCATGGGCAACGTCCAGATCGCCGACCGGGCCGAGGGCGGACTGCGCATCGAACGCCACACGGGACACCCGGCGGACTTCGTCGACTTCTTCGCCCACGTCGGCGACGAGGGCACCTCCTGCGCCAAGGCCGCGCGGGAGGTCGCCCAGGTCACCGTCCAGGACGTGGCCACGGACCCGGTGTTCACCGAGGACGCCCGCTCGGCGATCCTGCACGCGGGCAGCCGCGCCTGCCACAGCGTGCCGCTCACCACGTCCTCCGGACTGTGCGTGGGCATGGTGTCGGCCCACTTCGAACGCCCGTCGCGGGGGCTGACACGCGCCCAGCTGAAGGCGTTGACCGTGGTGGGCGCGGAAACCGGCGAGTGGCTCGCCTGGTACGACCGGACCGTGGTCCTCGACGCCCTGGAACACCTGCACACCCTCGGCCGCGCCCACGGCGGCGGCAGCATCAGCCGACGGTGAGAGCGGGTTCTTACCCGCCGGGCACACTGACTTCGGCCGCGCGGGGAACCCCCACCCCATGACGAAGACGACCCACCTGACCCAACTCGGCCTGCCCGAACGGATCCGCGCCTGTCTCTTCGACCTCGACGGGGTCGTCACCAAAACAGCCGTGGTGCACGCCGCCGCGTGGCGGCGTGCGTTCGACGAGTTCCTGCGCCGCCGCGACGGCGACGCCTTCCGCCCCTTCGACCCGTCGGCCGACTACGCCGAGTACGTCGACGGCCGCCCCCGCGCCGACGGCGTCCGCACCTTCCTCGCCTCCCGCGACATCCACCTCCCCGAGGGCGCCCCCGACGACCCGCCCGACGCTCCCACCGTGCACGGCCTCGGCAACCGCAAGAACGACATCCTGCTGGACCTGATCCGCACCGACGGAGTCGAGGCCTACGACGGCACCCTGCGCTACCTCGACCAGGTCCGCGCCCACGGTCTGCGCACCGCCGTCGTCTCCGCCAGCGCCAACTGCCGTGACGTGCTGCGCTCGATCGACGCCGAGCACTTCTTCGACGTACGGATCGACGGAGTGGTGGCCGCCGAACGCCGGCTGCCGGGCAAACCACGCCCCGACACCTTCCTCGCCGCCGCCCACGACCTCGGTGTCGCACCCGCCGACGCCGCCGTCTTCGAGGACGCCCTCGCCGGCATGGACGCCGGACGCGCGGGCCACTTCGGCCACGTCGTCGGCCTCGACCGCGTCGGCCAGGCGGATGCTTTGCGCGCCCACGGCGCCGACATCGTCGTACCCGACCTGACGGAACTGGGGGACTGGGCGTGATCACCCACCGCTCGTACGGCGTCGAACCCTGGGCGCTGCGCGAACAGGGCCTCCAGCTCGACGTCCTGCCGCAGAGCGAATCGGTGTTCGCCCTGGCCAACGGGCACATCGGCTGGCGCGGCAACCTCGACGAGGGCGAACCGCACGGACTGCCCGGCAGCTACCTCAACGGCGTCCACGAACTCCACCCGCTGCCGTACGCGGAGGCCGGCTACGGCTACCCCGAGTCCGGGCAGACGGTCATCGACGTCACCAACGGCAAGCTCCTCCGCCTGCTCGTCGACGACGAACCCTTCGACCTGCGCTACGGCCGCCTCCACTCCCACGAACGCGTCCTGGACCTCCGCGCGGGCGTGCTGCGCCGCAGCTGCGAGTGGACCTCCCCGGCCGGGACGACCGTACGGGTCAGCTCCACCCGTCTGGTGTCGTTCACGCAGCGGGCGATCGCCGCCGTCGCCTACGAGGTCGAGGCCGTCGACAGCGAGGCCCGGATCGTCGTCCAGTCGGAACTGGTCGCCAACGAGCAACTGCCCGAACGCAAGGGCGACCCACGGGCGGCCGTCGCCCTGGAGTCACCGCTGGAGCCGGAGGAGCACTTCGCGGACGGGACGCGGCTCCGGCTCGTGCACCGCACCCGGCGCAGCGGTCTGCGCGTGGGCGCCGCCGCCGACCATGTCGTCACCGGACCCGGCGAGATCACCACCGACGCGGAGAGCAGGGACGACGTCGCCCGCCTCACCGCCACCACCGTCCTGAGGCCCGGCGAACGGCTGCGGATGGAGAAGACCGTCGCCTACGGCTGGTCGGGCACCCGTTCGCTGCCCGCCGTCGGCGACCAGGTCGACGCGGCCCTCTCCGCCGCCGCGTACGGCGGCTGGCAGGGCCTCGTCGACGAACAGCGGTCCTGCCTCGACGACTTCTGGGCCCGCGCCGACGTCGAGGTCGACGGCGACGAGGAGATCCAGCAGGCCGTACGGTTCGCCCTGTTCCACGTCCTCCAGGCGGGCGCCCGTGCCGAGGAGCGCGCGATCCCCGCCAAGGGGCTCACCGGCTCCGGCTACGACGGTCACGCCTTCTGGGACACCGAGACCTTCGTCCTGCCGCTGCTCACCCACACCGCGCCCGGCGCGGTCACCGAGGCGCTCCGCTGGCGCCAGAACACCTTGCCCGCCGCCCGCGACCGCGCGGCCCAACTCGGCCTGAAAGGCGCCGCGTTCCCCTGGCGGACCATCGACGGCTCGGAACGCTCCGCGTACTGGCCCGCCGGTACGGCCGCCTTTCACGTCAACGCCGCCGTCGCCGACGCCGTGGTCCGCCATGTCGCCGCCACCGGCGACACCGCCTTCGAACGTGACACCGGCGTCGAACTCCTCGTGGAGACCGCCCGGCTCTGGCGCTCCCTCGGCCACCACGACCACCACGGCGCCTTCCACATCGACGGGGTGACCGGCCCGGACGAGTACAGCGCCGTCGTCGACGACAACACGTACACCAACCTCATGGCCCGCGGAAACCTGCTGGCCGCCGCCGACGCCGTCGAACGCCACCCCGACCGGGCGGAGCACCTGGGCGTGGACGACGAGGAGAGCGCGGCCTGGCGCGACGCCGCCCGGGCCATGTACATCCCCTACGACCACGAACTGGGCGTCCACGAACAGCACGCCGGGTTCACCCGCCACCAGCGCTGGGACTTCGAGGACACCGGGCCCGACCAGTACCCGCTGATGCTGCACTTCCCCTACTTCGACCTCTACCGCAAACAGGTCGTCAAGCAGGCGGACCTGATCCTCGCGCTGTACAAGTGCGGCGACCGCTTCGACGACGACCAGGTGGCCCGCGACTTCGCCTACTACGAGCCGCTCACCGTCCGCGACTCCTCACTCTCCGCCTGCTGCCAGGCCGTCATCGCCGCCCAGGTCGGCCATCTCGACCTCGCCCACGCCTATCTGACCGAGACGGCGCTCATGGATCTCGCGGACCTGGAGCACAACACCCGCGACGGCCTCCACATCGCCTCCCTCGCCGGCACCTGGACGGCGCTCGTCGCGGGCTTCGGCGGTATGCGCCACCACGGCACCACCGTCGGCTTCGCACCCCGCCTCCCCGAGCGCCTGAGCGGCCTCACCTTCCGGATCGGGCTGCTCGACACCTGTCTGCGCGTGGAGATCACCCCCCGGCACGCCACCTACCGACTGCTCTCCGGCGACTCCCTGACGATCCACCACCACGGCGAGCCGGTCACCCTCCACGGCGACAAACCCCGGCGCCTGGACATCCCGGCCGCGAAACCGCCCGGCCCGGCGCCGGAACAGCCCCCGCACCGGCGTCCCGGCCGCCCCCGCGGGCGGACGCGCTGAGACGCCGGGCGGTCGACGACGTGCCGTACGCGGCCGTCAGCCGCAGAACGCGGACTCCAGCGTGCGGTTGACGGTCGCGTACACCGTGCCGTTGTTGGAGGTGTTCGCGAACGACGTCACACTGCGCTTGCCGGTCTTCGAGGTGAACGCCCAGGTGTAGTAGCCCTGCACGGTCCCCGTGTGCCCGTACACCGAGGCCCCGCACGACAGATCACGCCGGCGCAGCCCCAGCCCGTACGCCTGGGTGCTGTTCACCGGTGTCCACTTCAGCATCTCCTTCAGCTGCGCCGCCGAGGTCAGCTTCCCCTGCACCAGCGCGGACATGAACTTGTTCAGGTCCTTCGCGCTGGACACCAGGGCCCCCGCGCTCTGCGCCCACGACGTCGTCTGCAGTGTCGAGTCGAGCTTCTTGCCGGTGGAGTCGGCTGTCATGTAGCCGCGGGAGAACTTGCCGGGGATCGTGTTCTTCGGGTGCACGTAGAACGTGTCGGCCAGCTTCAGCGGCTTGATGATCCGGTTCTGGTACTCCGTCGCCACCGACTTCTTGGTGAGCTTCTCGATCAGCATGCCCGCGACCACGAAGTTGGCGTTCGAGTACGCGTAGGACGCCCCCGGCTTGTTGGTCAGCGGCTTGGCGAGCGACAGGTCCATCAGCTGACGGTAGGTGAACACCCTGTTCCGCACGTTCTCGAACCCGGCCACGCTGGGGGAGAAGAGGGTGTTGGCGTAGTCGTACAGCCCGCTGCGGTGGCTCAGCACATGGCGCACGGTGATCTTCTTGTCGGGCAGCAGCCCCGGCAGATACGTGTTGACCGAGGTGTCGAGCTTGACCTTGCCCTCGTCGACCAGCTGCAGCAGGACCACCGCCGTGAACGTCTTGGTGACGCTGCCGACCCGGATACGGTCGCCGGTGCCGAGGGCCCGCTTGGTGGACCGGTCGGCGACACCCTCCGCCAGGTGGTGCACCTTGCCGTTGTCGTCGATCCTCGCGAACGCGCCCGGCGCTCCCTGCGTCAGCGCCGTGCGCAGCGTTTTTCGCAGCTCGGTCGTATCGGGGCCCGCTGCCGGGGCCGCGTGGGCGGGGACCGTCAGGAGGGACAGGACGACCGCGCCCAGCGTCGCCACGCCCGTGCCCACCGTTCTCGAAACCATCTGCACCATCCGATTCGTCTCCCGTTGCCCGTCGTCCCACTGCCTGCGGACTGTCTGCTGACTGCCGCCATCGACAGGTGCATTGGAGTCGAGTGATCACGGAGAGTCAAGTAGCCAGGTGCGAGGGTGAGTTGAGCTACTCGAAAGAGGGACAGCGCCGGTGATCGGTTTCAGCCGCCGAAGAGCTGGGTCCAGTACGTGCCGGCCGTGCCCCCGCCGACGAAGCCGATACCTATATGGGTGAAGCCGGGTTTGAGGATGTTCGCCCGGTGCCCGGGGCTGTTCATCCAGCCGCGCACCACCTCGGCGGCGGAACGCTGGCCGCACGCGATGTTCTCCCCGATGGACCGCCGGGTGGAGCCGGCCGCCGCCGCGCGGTGCCAGGGTTCGCCGCCGTCGGGGGAGGTGTGCGCGTAGAAGGCCCGCGCCACCATGTCGGCGCTGTGCGCCTGGGCGGCGGTGGTGAGGTGGGGGTCGGGGGAGAGCGGGGGCAGACCTGCCCCGGCCCGTTCGGTGTTGGTGAGGGTGATGACCTCGGTGGCGGTCCGGTGGAGGCCGGCCGGGGAGAAGGGGTGGGCCCAGAGCGCCGTCCAGAAGACGGTGCCCGAGCGGGGGTCGGTGGCGTGGCCGAGGCCGGTCTCGGTCCAGGTGGGTTCGCGGAGGGTGCGGTTGGCTTTGTGGTCGGAGCGGCAGTAGTCCACGAACTCGGCGGGGGTGCGGGGGCCGGAGACCAGGTGTTCGCCGATGGTGAGGTAGGTGTAGCCGGTGGTGGTGACGCGCTGGTAGACGGAGATCCCGTCCTTGCCTTCGGTGGCGAGCCGGCCTTGGGTGGCCATCGCGGTGGCGTGGGTCTGGGCCGCCGTTGTGAGCTGCGGGTTGAGGGTCACGGGTGGGGAACCGGTGGTGGCCCGGGTGGAGTTGATCAGGTCGAGGTAGTGGGTGGGGTGGGGGGTGGGGGGTCGCGCGGTTGTGGGGTGGGTGCGGGTCGGTGGGGGCTTGTCGCGCCCACGCGGCGGAGCCGCATATGTCACAGCCCCGCGCCCCTTAAGGGGCGGTGGTGTGGGCGTTTCTTCCTCCAGTACCTCTACTCCGAAGTCCCTCGCCACCCCTGCCAGGCCGTCCGCGTAGCCCTGGCCCAGGGCCCGTAGCTTCCAGGCTGAGCCCTTGCGGTACAGCTCCGCCAAGAGCAGTACCGTCTCGCGGGTGGGGCGGGGTGGGGTGAAGCGGGTGAGGGGGTGGCCGTCGGGGGTCGTGACGAGGAGGGTCGGGGCGGGCAGGTGGCCCAATGGTGTGTCGGGGGCGGCCGGGCTGATCGCGAGGGTGAGGCGGGTGGCGCCCGGGCGGAGGGCGGCCGGGGTCACCGTCAGGGTGTCGCCGGTCAGCCGGGTGCCCGGGGCCGTGGGCTGGTTGTAGAAGACGAAGTCCGCGTCGCCGCGGACCTTGCCGGTGTCGTCGGTGATGAGGGCCGAGACGTCGAAGGGGCCCGGCACCCTGATCGTCAGGGTGCCGCCCGGCAGCGGGGTGTTGCCCCCTGGTACCAGCTCGTTCATCGGTGCCGTCCGTCGCAGTGACCGTCAGCCCGACAACGTCTCACCCCCGCAGGGCGGTTCCCGGGTCCTCCTGCCGCTCGGCGGCGGCCAGGGCGTCCTGCCGGCCGGAGCGCATCGTCTTGAGCGCGAGGAGGAGGACACCGATGTCGTCCAGGTAGACCGGGTCCGGTACCAGGTCGGTCGGGAGGACGAGATAGAGGACGGCGCCCCAGAAGACCCACTTGGGGCCGGTGGGGAGTCCGGCCCGGTTCAGTTCGCGGCGGGTGCGGACGAGCCGGAGGAGCAGCCAGACCGCCGCGCCGAGCAGAGCGGCCCCGACCACCGCGATCGCGACGATCACCCACGTCCAGGAATCCATCGGTCCCGCCCCTCGGTAGCGCCGGGCGGGGTGCCCGGCTGGTGCCCTGCCCATCGTCTTCCCTCCGCGCGCGCCTTGTACCGCGGCGCGCGGAGGCGGGGGCCGGGTCAGTGCGGGGCGCGGGCCAGGTTGTGGTCGACGAGGGCCTGGCTGACGGCCCGGATCGAGCGGGCCATGTGGTTCAGCTGCATGACCTCGGCGGCGTACATCTTGATGGTGTGCTCGATGACCGACTCGGACATCCCGAGGCTGGGCAGCTCGGAACGGGCGGTCTGCAGGGCCGTGCGGGCGACGCGGATCTCGTGCTGGACCTGGATCTGGGCGTGCCGGGCGAGCAGCACGGGGTGGCGCATCATCGCCGGATAGCTGCCGTAACGGGCCGGCACCAGCTCGCGCAGCCACTTGGCCGCGGACCTCTCCCAGTCGTAACTGCCGGGTGTCTTGACCTGACACGGCCAGTCCGTGCGGAGGGGCGAGGAGGTGAGGGCCATGTTCAACGCTCCGGTCTTGCATCGACGCCATTGGGTGCAGCGGTGGTGGAGTCTGGGCGGCCCCGGCATAGGGGATGGCCGGGGCCGCCTCACCCGGGGCGCCGTGGCGGGTAGGAGCGGACGGACCCGGGTGGACGACGTGACCCGGAGTCCTGCCGGGTCACGATCCGCGAGCAGTATTTATATATACCGATGAGTTTGCAAGAACATGAAAAAATTCATGCCGGGAAAGGTATGAATAATCCGCTGCTGTCCTGACCAGATGGGGCGAACGGGGTCAGTCCCGCAGGAAGAACTGATGCTGCTCCGAGACCTGCTCGTACGCCTCCAGCCGGGCCTGGGTGCGCTCGGGGTCGGCGTCGGTCATGGCCTGCAGCAGGGCCGAGGACATCATCACGGGCGCGGCGTAGGAGTCGAAGACCAGACGGGACCCGGTGCCGGTGGCGAAGACCGCGTCGGCCTCGTCCGCGAGCGGCCCGAGCGCCAGGTCGGTGACCAGGGCCACCTTCAGCCCGGCGCCGTGGGCGACCCGCAGCGCGGTCAGCGTCTCGTGCGCGTGCCGGGGCATGGAGAACGCCAGCACCCAGGTGCCGCCCGCCTCCCGGGACTGCAGCAGCGTGTCGTAGGCGACCGTGCCGCCCTTGGTCACCAGCCGGACGTCGGGGTGGATACGGCGGGCGGCGTACGCGAAGTACTCGGCGAGCGCGCCGGAGATCCTCAGGCCGAGGACGGTCAGCGGCGCCGAGCGGGACAGGGCGCGGCCGACCTCGATGACCTGGTCGGGGTCGGCGAAGTCGCGCCGCAGGTTCTCCAGGTTCTCGATCTCGGCGTCCACGGCGGCCTGGAGTTCGTTGCTGCGGTCGGCCGCGGAGAGGCCGGGGGCGCTGCCGAGGGTGGCGAGCGCGATGGACTGGAGCCGCTCGCGCAGCGCGGGGTAGCCGCTGAAGCCGACGGCCGCGGCGAACCGGGTCACCGAGGGCTGGCTCACGCCGACCCGCTCCGCGAGGTCCGTGATCGACAGGAACGCGGCCTCGGTGATGTGCTCGATCAGATACTGGGCGATCCGCCGCTGCCCGGGAGAGAGCCGGGGGCCGTCGAACAACTCCCTGAGCCGGGACGTGGGCGACTGCTCGGTCTCCGGCGCGGTCCGCCCGGACGTGATCGCTGATGCCTGCGCACGTGCCTGCTGCGGCGATGGCACCCGCGCGCCTCCTTCGTCTCCCACGAGCACTCAACATAGCCCACGGCCCGTGCGGCCCCCGGCCGATCGCGCGACCTGCGAGAACCCCGTTTCGGGCACACCATGGGGGTACCCGGGGTGCCCGGACCCTGTCGTCCACACGAGGGAGAAGGCCCGTGACCCTGCCCAGCCTGCCCGTGTCCCAGGTGGAGGTCGTGCTCTGCGACTGCTCCGCCCAGGACGCCGAACGCGTCTTCGCCTGTCTGCGCGCCCACTTCGAGTCCGACCGGCGCCCCGACGACCCGCCCCATGAGACCGGCACCGACCGCCCGACGATGTGGACCGGCATGTACGACACCGCCGTCGTCCCCAGCGACGCCGGCGCACACCCCGAGCCGCTGTCCGCGCCCGTCACGGTCGACGTCCAGGGCAGCCCGCCCGCCGTCCGGCTGCTGCAAGAGGCCCTGGAGGAGGCGTACACCGTGAGCCAGGTCGGTGTGGACGCCGGTGACCAGGAGGTCCAGCTCCAACTGCGGGTCGAGGGGCGGGAGGGGCGCGGCTGATGACGACTCTGGGGGTGGGGCGTGGCCGTGCCGCGCGAGGTTCGGTGACGGAAGGCGCGGCACGCGCCGGGCTGACCGCACGCGGTGTCATCTATCTGCTGGTCGGGGCGCTGGCGCTGCAGATCGCCTTCGGCGGCAGTTCGGAGCAGGCCGACCGGCAGGGCGCGCTGGAGGAGATCTCCGAGAAGCCGCTCGGGTCGGTGATGCTGTGGGCCCTGGGCATCGGCCTGGTGGGCATGGCACTGTGGCGGCTCTCGGAGGCCGTGTTCGGTGCGGCGGGCGCGGACGGCCGCAAGTGGACCAAGCGACTCGCGTCCGCCGCGCGCTTCGTCTTCTACGCCTTCGTCGCCTACTCGGTGCTGACGTTCGCGGCGGGGGAGTCGGGCGGCGGCGGCTCCAGCGACGAGCAGTCCCGGGACGTGACCGCCCGGGCGCTCGAACTCCCCGGCGGCCAGTGGCTCGTGGGCGCGGCGGGCCTCGGTGTGATCGCCGCGGGCGGGTGGATCGGCGTACGGGCCGCGATGCGCTCGTACCACAAGCATCTGCGGCTCGGTGAGATGTCCCGGCGGACGCGCCGGGCCGTCGATGTGGCCGGCGTGGTCGGCGGGATCGCGCGCGGCCTGGTGTTCGCCACGGCCGGCGTCTTCGCCGTCCGCGCCGCGATCAAGTACGAACCGGACGAGGCCAAGGGCCTCGACGACACCCTCCGCTCCTTCGCCGACTCCCCCGCGGGCCCGGCGCTGCTGGCCTGCGTCGCGGCCGGGCTGGTGCTGTTCGGGCTGTTCTCCTTCGCGATGGCACGGTGGCGCCGCGTCTGAGGTTCGCTGAAGGGGCCTGGAATTCGCTCAAGGGAACAGTCGGTCGAGGAAGGCGTTGCCGTATACCCGGTGCGGGTCGAGCCGGTCCAGGATCTCCATGGCGTCGTCCCAGCCGGGGCCCTCACCATCGTCGAAGGACGCCGGGACGACGGTGGTGAGGACCTCCTCGTCGCTCCAGGCGGCCTCGTCCGTGTAGCCCCAGCCCTTGGACCACTCGACCCGGGTGAGGGCGTGGCCGCCGTCGTACGTGCTGAGCAGGAAGCGCTCCAGTTCCCGGAAGAACGCCTCGGTGTCCGGTGTCCCCGGCAGCGTCAGCACGTCCAGCCACACGGCCGTGTCCCAGTCGGGCCGGTCGGCGCGCGGGCGCAGCGCCGACAACAGCGGGGCACGGGCGCCGGCCGTCCCGACGTCCGCCGGGTCGTCGAGGCCGGTCACCCGGATCTCCACCGAGCCGTTGACGGGGAAGCGCCCCCGGGCCGCGTACGCGGTGAGCCGCTCCCGGTAGAACGCGGCGAACTCCGAGACCACGCGCTGCACTTGGTCCCGGGAGGTGAGCACCGCGTACCCGTTCGCGGTCACCCGCAGCGTGGTCGGCTTCAGATAGAGCAGCGTGTTCTTCGACGGCCCCCAGATGTCCGCCGAGAACGTGGTCGTCAGCCCCAGCGAGGCCGTGGTCAGCTGCGCGTTGCCCAGCACCGGCGCCAGATACCAGGCGGCGTCGGACACCATCCGCCCGACGAGGTCGGCGACGACGGTCGGCACGTTGTCCGAGAAGGGGTAGTTGTACGGCGAGGTCACACGCCGGGAGGTGAGCGGGCGGGTCGGCTCGACGCTCCACACCTTGAACCAGGGGAACTCGGTGAACGCGAACCAGATCGCCTCCAGCCGCCCCGCCTCGTCCAGGAAGCTCGCGAACGTACGCCCGCCGCCGCCGGGCGCGGCGAACAGCTCCCCGGCTGGGATGTCGGTCCGGCTCACACACCGCAGATTGGCGTTCGCCCCCACCCGCAGCACGACCTCGGTGACCAGCGCCCGCCCGACATGGGTGAGCAGCGCGGCCCCGTCCGCGTCGTCCCGGGTGAACGTCCGCAGCACGTACGCGCCGCTGTCGGCGTCCCACACCACCGCCGTCAGCGACAGCACCAGATTGCTGAGCGAGCCGTATGTGTGACCGGGCCGCCGGGTCTCCCCGGCCGCCGGTACGGCTGTGCCGTGGGCGTCGACGGCGAGGGCGCCGCCGATCGAGAGGTCCCCGGGCGCCGGACAGGCCGTCACCCCGAGGCCGTGGCCCTCCAGGAAGGTCAGCAGGGCTTCCAGGGAGGCGCCGGAGCCCACGCGGACGGCGGCGGGGCCGGTGGACTCCAGTGCCATACCGGTGAGGTGGGTGGTCGTGTCGACGAGCATCACCGGTGTGCCGGAGTCGGTGCCGGTGGTGATCGTCAGGGGCGACCAGCCGTGGGAGAAGCCGCGCGGCCGGACCGTCCAGCCCTGCTGCCGGGCCCAGTTGACCACCGCCACCACCTGCTCCGGGTCGGCGGGGGCGCACGCCCACAGCGCGGAGGCGGTGATCTCCCCGCCCCAGTTGCGGTACGCCGACCGGTACAGCTCGACGTCCGCCGGGAAACCGGGCAGCTCGGCCGCGGCGGCGGCAGGGTCCTGGCGGACGAACTGCGGGGTGAGGGCGAGCGCGGCGGCGCCGAGGAGGAACCCCCGACGGGACGTTTCTGAGGAGTCGGTGGAGTCGGTGGAGTCGGTCACCGGATCACGCTAGGCCCGGAATTGACACAAGTGACCGATGCGCCAATCGGATTCACTCATGTGAGTGACGAAACGTGGGGGATTGCTTGGTGCCGGAGGTGCGGCACCATCCAGGGAGGGGGGACATCGACCCGACCGGGAGGACCCGTGACCCAGGCGCACGGCAACCAGGACCGCGGCCGCGACGAGACCGAGGACGAGCGGGCCGACCGCCGCTGGAGCGAACTCATCCAGGAGGTGCGGGTCGCCCAGACGGGGGTGCAGATCCTCTTCGGCTTCCTGCTCACCGTCGTCTTCACCCCGCGTTACGCCGATCTGCCGCAGACCGAGCAGACCATCTACATCGTCACCGTCGTCCTCGGCGCCGCCGCCACCGGAGCCCTGATCGGGCCCGTCTCCTTCCACCGGATCGTCGCCGGACGCCGTATCAAACCGGCCGCCGTGCAGTGGGCGGGCCGGCTGACCGTCATCGGCCTGATCCTGCTCCTCGCCACGATGACGGCGGCGCTGCTGCTGATCCTGCGCGTCGCCACCCACGACGAGTACGTGCCCTGGCTCGTGGGGTGCGTCGTCCTTTGGTACCTGCTCTGCTGGTTCGTGCTCCCCGCGTGGATCCGCCGCCGCCACGCCGACGACTGACAGCGCGCGCCGGCGCGTGAAGCCGGCCGCCGACGGACGGCACCGCGCTCCGGCGCGTGAAGCCGGCCGCCGTCACACCCGTGGGTGACGCGCCTTTTGGCGTGAATGGCGGTGTTGCCCAGGGGGCGGGTGGTGCGCGAGCGTGCCGTGTCATGGACCGTGATCAGAGTCGCCGCATCCCGCCCCTGAGCCGTCGTCAACTCCTCGCCGCCACCGGGGCCACCGGCGCCGCGGCGGTCCTCGGCACCACGGCACCGACCGCCGCCGCGGCGCCCCGGTCCGGCACCCCGGGCACCGGCCGCTCCCTCACCTTCACCCGGGCCACCAACGGCTCGGCGACCCTCGCACCCGCCGGTGACACGCTGATCGCCGAGATCCAGAGCGGCCTGTGGTCCCTGCCGCGCGACGGCGGCGAGGCGGTCCCCCTCACCCCGGCGGATCTCGAACCCAACCGGCCGACCCACTCCCCGGACGGCGCCCTCGTCGCGTTCTGCGCCTACCGGGGCGGCGGCTTCCACATCTGGACCGTGCGCCCCGACGGCTCCGACCTGAAACGGCGCACCGACGGCCCCTGGGACGACCGCGCACCGGCCTGGTCGCCCGACGGCACCCGGATCGCCTTCGGCTCCGAACGCGGCGGCGACCCCGGCGCACCCTCGGGCGGCAGCCCCTACCGCATCCACGTCCTGGACCTCCGCACCGGCGACATCACCCGCGTCACCGGCCTCCCCGGCCAGGACGGCCCCCTCCAGGACTGCGGCTGGGAGGACTTCGACCCCACCTGGTCACCGGACGGCACCCGGCTGCTGTTCGTGCGCGGCAAGGTCGTCACCTCGGGCACCACCCCGTCCGTCGAGGCCCGCACGGTCGCCGCCGTGGCCGCCGACGGCACCGGCCCGGTCACCGTCGAGCACACCGAGACCGCCGCCGTCCAGGTCATGACCCCCGCCCTCGCCCCCGACGGCCGCCTCGCGTACCTGCGCACCACCGCCTCCCCGAACGGCTCCTGCACCCTCGTCGTCGCCGGAGAGCCCGTCCCGGTCGACGGCGACCTCGCCCCCGTACCGCCCCGCTGGACGGCCGCGGGCGAGCTGCTGCTCACGCTGGACGGCCGGTTCACCCTCGTCCGCCCCGAGGAACCCGCGCGGCCGGAGGCGATCCCCTTCGAGGCGGTGCTCCCGGTGGACCGGCCGCGCTACCGGGTCAAGGAGTACGACCTCGGGGAGGCGCGGGTACGGCCCGTACGCGGCATCCATCTGCCCGCCCTCTCGCCGGACGGCCGGAGCATCGCCTTCGCCGCCCTCAACTCGCTCTGGCTGGCCGGTACTTCGGGCGGACGACGGCCGAAGAGGCTGCGGCAGTCGCCGCCCACCCGCTGGCTGCTCGCCCCCGCCTGGGCCCACGACGGAGCATCCCTCGTCTACGCCGACGACCGCGACGGGCTCCTCGGCGTGTACCGGCACGATCTGGCCACCGGCGAGGAGACCACCCTCGCGACCGGCGGCCGGGTCATGCCCGCGCTCTCCCCCGACGGCCGGCGCCTCGCCTGCCTCGACATGACCGGACGGCTCGTCGTACGGGACCTCACGAGCGGCGAGGAACGTGTCCTCGTGGCCCCGCTCGGCGGGGGCGGACTCCCCGGCAGGCCCAGCTGGTCGCCCGACGGCCGCCACCTCGCACTGTGCGATCGCAACCGTCTCGGCGCCCGCTTCCGCGAGGGCTACAACCTCGTCCGGGTCGTCGACACCACCACCGGCGCCGACCGGCTGTACCCGGTCGCGCCGCACACCTCGATCGCCGACCGGTACGACTCCGGGCCCGTCTGGTCGCCCGACGGCCGCTGGATGGCCGTGATCGTCGAGTCCGCGCTCTGCCTGCTGCCCGTTGCCCCCGACGGCACCCCGCGCGGCAGACTGCGCACCCTCACCACCGAACCCGCCGACCACCCCACCTGGTCCGGCGACTCCAAGACCCTGCTCTACCAGTCGGGCACCCGCCTGCGCCTGGTCGACGTCTCCGGCGGCCACGCCCGGACCGTCCGGGTGCCGCTCGACCGCACCCGCCCCACACCCGCCGACACCGTCGTCCACGCCGGGCGCCTGTGGGACGGCACCGGCGACACGGTCCGCGACGACGTCGACATCGTCGTACGCGACGGCCGGATCACCGCCGTGGAACCGCACCGGGGCAACCGCCGGGCCGCCCTCCGCCGGATCGACGCCTCGGCGCACACCGTGCTCCCCGGCCTGTGGGACACCCACACCCACCCCTGGCAGAGCACCTACGGCAGCCGCCAGGCCACCGGCCAGCTCACCTACGGCGTCACCACCGCCGTCTCCCTCGGCGGCTTCGCCCACGAACAGGCCCGCATCCGCGAGGAGGTCAACGCCGGCCGGCTCGCCGGGCCCCGGCTGCTCACCACCGGCGAACTCCTCGACGGCGCCCGGGTCGCGTACAGCATGGGACGTGCCCACCGGACGAAAGCGGGGCTGCGGCGCACCCTGGAGCGCGGGGCGGCCCTCGACTGGGACTTCGTCAAGACCTATGTGCGGGTGCCCGGCTGGGTGATGAGCGAGGCCGCCCACTTCGCCCACGAACGCCTCGGCGTCCGCACGGGCGGCCATCTGCTCTCCCCGGGCGTCCAGCTGGGCCAGGACCTGACGACCCATCTGCAGGCCACCCAGCGCGCCGAGTTCGGCCACGCCATCACCGCGAGCGGGCAGGCCTACGAGGACGTGGTGGAGATCTACGCCCGGCAGGGCGTGGACTTCTCCCTCATCGCCACCCCCTTCACCGCCGCGCCCCTCATGGGCGCCGATCCCTCCCTCGCCGACGACCCCCGGGTCACGGTCGTGATGCCGCCGTGGGACGCCGCCCTCGTCCGCCAGGGCGCGGGGATCCCCCCGACCCCCGCCCAACTCGCCGCGCTGCGCACCGAGACCGACATCTACCGGCGGATCCTCGCGGCCGGTGGCATCGTCGCCCTCGGCACCGACCAGCCGCTCGGCCCCGTCGGCCTCTTCCTGCACCTCGCCCTGCGCGCCCTGCACGACGGCGGCCTCAGCCCCGCCGAGACCCTGCGCACCGCCACCGTCCTCCCGGCCCGTCTCTTCGGCCTCGACGACGACCTCGGCACGGTCGAGACGGGCAAGCTCGCCGATCTGGCCGTCGTCGACGGCGACCCCTTCACCGACTTCGCCGACCTCGTCCGCACCGTGTCGGTCCTGCGTGGCGGAACCCCTTACACCACCGAGGAGTTGTTGGCCGCGTACCGGCCCACGGCCCGGCGGACGAAGGCGGCGGAGACCGAGGAGGACTGGCTGGAGGTGGGACGGCTGATGCGCCAGGACGGGTGCTGCCACGACGGCCACTGACCGGGGCGCGCGGCTGTGCTCAGTGGTCGGTGTCCTTGCCGATGAACAGCTCCGCGAACGTCGACGCGGCGACGGGGGAGCCGAGGAGACGGCGGAGCCGGGCGGTGGCGGCGCCCGCGCGGAACGGGTCCCCCGAGGACGGCCCGTGCAGCAGCTCCGCCAGCCACTGCGAGAACTCCTGGTAGTGCCAGACCCGGCGCAGACAGGCCTCCGAGTAGCCGCGCAGCCCGCTGTCGTCGCCCTTGCCGAGATACGCGATCAGGGCGTCCGCGAGCAGCAGCGCGTCATGGAGCGCGAGGTTCATGCCCTTCGCGGCGATGGGCGCGACGAGATGGGCCGCGTCACCGGCCAGGTACAGACGGCCGTACGTCATCGGCTCGGTGACGTAGTTGTGCATGTCGAGCACCCGCTTCTCGACCAGCGGGCCCTCGGTGAGCGGCCGGGTGCCGGGCACCGCGAGGCGGGTGTGCAGCTCGGACCAGACCCGGTCGTCCGGCCAGTTCGCCGGGTCGTCGCCGGCCGGGACCTCCAGGTAGTAGCGGGTGATCTCGGGGCTGCGGGCCATGTGCCCGGCGAAGCCCCGGGGATGCACGCCGAGGACGACGCAGTCGGACGACGGCGGTGCCTCGGCGAGCAGCGCCAGCCATCCGACCCCGTGGTCGTGCCGGGCCACCGTGGTGTGCCCGGCGGGCAGCGCGGTCCGCGTGACACCACGCGCTCCGTCGCACCCGGCGACGAACGCGCAGTGCAGCACCCGCCGTTCACCGGTCGCCGGATCCACGTACGACACCGAAGGACGCTCGCCGTCGAGGTCGCGCAGCTCCACCTCGCGCACACCGAAGCGGATGTCGCCGCCCCGGACGTCCGCGTACTCCCGGACCAGATCCGTCACCAGCAGCGGCTGCGGGTACACGTAGTGGTGGTGCCCGGTGAGTTCCGTGTACGGGAACCGCTGCCGTTCCCCGGCGAAGCGGAACTCGAACTCCGTGTGGGTCGGCGCCCGCTCCATCAGCCGGTCGGCCAGCCCGCGCCGCTCCAGCGCCCGCACCGCCCACTCCTCCAGGAACCCGGCGCGGGGCCGGGTCTCGATGAACTCCCGGCTCTCCGTCTCCAGCACCACACAGTCCACGGAGGCGGCCCGCAGAAGGTTGCCGACGGTGAGCCCGGCGGGTCCGGCGCCGACGATGACGACGGGGACGTGCTCGGCCGGGGAGGAGCCCGAGGGGGTGGTGGGGGTGGTCACCGGAGCATTATGCCCGGTGGCCTACGTCAAGTGAGGTGCGCGGCAGGGTTGTTGGGGCGGGCTGTTCGATTCAGTCCAGCCCGAACCGCCGCGCCCACTCCGCGATGTCGGACGTCGTCGCGTTGCCGCCGCAGACCACCAGGCCCAGCCGGGCGTCCGAGCCGACCCGGTCGAGGACCTGCCGGGCCGCCGGCAGCAGACATCCGGCGGCGGGTTCCGCCCACACCTTGGCGTGTTCGGCGAAGTCGAGGACCCCCTGGACCGCCTCCGCGTCGGAGACCACGAGGACGTCCTCGACGTGGGCGGCCACATGGTCGTAGGTGAGCTGCGAGGCGGAGGGGGCGCTGAGCGTGGTGACGACGGAGGAGAGCGGGACCGTCACGGGTCCGCCCGCCTCGATCGCGGCGGCCATGGCCGTGGCACCGACGGTCTCCACGCCCCAGATCCGCACACCCGGGAGCAGGGCCTTGAAGGCCGCCGCCACACCGGCGGCGAGCCCGCCGCCACCGATGCTGACGAGCACATCGGTGACCGCGCCGACGTCCCCCGTGGCCACGAGGTCCTCGGCGAACTCCAGGCCGACGGTGCCCTGACCGGCGATCACCAACGGGTCGTCGAACGGGTGGACGAGGGTCAGCCCCTCCGACCGCAGCCGCTCGGTCAGCGCGAACGCCTCCGCCATCCCGTCCGTGAGCCGCAGCGCGGCCCCGGCCGCCTCGACGAGGTCGACGGCGCGGCGCGGGGCGGTGTTCGACATCACCACGGTCGCCTTGATGTGCAGCGCGGCCGCCATGTGCGCCAGCGCGATGCCGTGGTTGCCGCCGCTGACGGCCACGACCCCGGCCGCCCGCTCGGCGTCCGTCAGCGACAGCAGCTTCGCCGTGGCGCCGCGGGCCTTGAAGGAGCCGGTCCGCTGGAGCAGCTCCAGCTTCGTGGTCACCGGGGCGCCGAGGAGCGTGGACAGTCCCGGGCTCGCGACGGTGGGGGTCCGCACGACGTGGCCGGCGATCTGCCGGGCCGTGTCCTGGATCTCGCCGATCCCGATCAACACGATGTCACTCCGTTCGGTGGGCGGGGTTGTCCGCGGGTCCGGTGGGGGCTGGTCGCGCAGTTCCCCGCGCCCCTGAAAAGCAGGGGCTGCGCCCCGTGCTTTTCGTCTTTCAGGGGCGCGGGGAACTGCGCGAGAAGCCCCACCGGACCCGCACTCGCCCTCGGACATTACCCCCGGGGGGGGGACCCGTTCACGTCACCGCAGGGCCTCCGTCCAGTTCTGCGGGACGCGCCCCGCCGGGCCCGGGGCGGGCTGGTCGGCGGGGTGGCTGAGGGGTGGGGTGAGGTCGGGCCCAGACTCGTACATCTCGGAGGTCTCGTAGTTCCAGAACCAGGACTCGCCCGGTTCGTAGCTCTGCACGAACGGGTGCCCGGTGGTGCTCGAGTGGGCCGTGGCGTGCTGGGCCGGGGAGGAGTCGCAGCAGCCGATGTGGCCGCACTGGGCGCAGCGCCGCAGGTGGAACCACCAGCCGCCGGCCGCGTCGCAGTCCACGCATCCGTCACCGCTCGGCGCGGCGGCGGGGTCGATTCCGGCGGGCAGGGTCATGAGGTCTCCTGGGACGCGTCGGGGGTGTGGTCCGGGCCGGCGTCGGGATCGTCGGCGAGCGTGAGGTCCAGGTCGGCCGCGGGTGCCGTCAGCGGCAGGAAGACCTGGAAACGGGTCTCGCCCGGCCGGGACCTGACGTCGATGTGGCCGTGGTGCTTGTTGACGACGATGCGCCAGGAGATGTCGAGGCCGAGCCCGGTGCCCTGGCCGACCGGCTTGGTGGTGAAGAACGGGTCGAAGATCCGGCCCCGGATCTCCTCCGGGATACCGGGGCCCGTGTCGCGGAACTCCACCAGCACCTGGTCGCGGTGGTCCAGTGCCGTCCGGACCGTCAACGTGCCCGTGCCGCCGGCGTCGTTGATCGCGGCGACCGCGTTGTCGATCAGGTTCGTCCACACCTGGTTCAGCTCACCCGGATAGGCGGGGATGCGCGGCAGCGTGCGGTCGTACTCCTTCACCACCTCGATCCGTTCGCCGATCTTCCCGGAGAGCATCAGCAGGGTGGAGTCGAGGAGTTCGTGGACGTCGGCGTTCTGGTAGGGCGCGCGGTCCAGCTGCGAGTACTGCTTCGCCGCGTCGACGAGCTGGGTGATCCGGGTCGTGGAGTCCTCGATCTCGTTCATCAACAGCTCGGTCTCGACGGTGTAGTTGAGCCAGCGCACCGCCCCTTCGAGGGCGTGCTCGTCCACCGCCGCCGCGACCTGGTCCAGCCATTCGGTGTCGAGCCCGGCCTGCACGAAGTTCGGCGCGAGCTGCCAGCCGCCCGCGATGCCGTGGTCGTCGAGCCAGTCGCCCAGCTCGTCCTCCCGGTCGGAGGCCTCCAGCGGACTGAGCGGGGTCGCCTTGGCGACCTGCTCGGCGGTCCGCTCCTGAAGGTCGACCAGCGTCTCCAGCATGGCCCGCTTGTAGGGCCCGGCGGCGATCACCCCGAGCTTGTGCCGCATCCCGGCCACGCGCTCCCGCAGCGCCGAGGTCGCCCGGACGGCCGCCGCGGCCGGGTTGTTCAGCTCGTGCGTCAGCCCGGCCGACAACGAGCCCAGCGCCAGCAGCCGTTCCCGCTGGTTGATGGTCCGCTGGGTGTTCTGGCTGCCGAAGAACAGGCCCTCCAGCAGATGGACGGCCATGGGGAACCAGTCCCGCATGATCTGGGCGAAGGAGGCCGCGGGCAGGACGAAGAAGCGGGAGGGGACCGTGACCCGCATCGAGCCCTTGTAGCGGGCCTGGTCCGCCTGGTCGCCGAGATACGCCTGGAAGGCGCCCGCGTACACCCCGATCTGGGAGCTGCGGCTGACCTCCACGTCGTCGTCGCCGACCTGCCGGGACAGCACCACCGTGCCCTCCAGGAGCACGAAGAAGCAGGTGGCCGGCTCGCCCTCCCGGTAGACCGGGCCGGGCTCGAACCGCTCCACCCGGCCCTCGTGGCACAGCCGGTCCAGCTGCCCGGGGTCCAGCTTCTCGAACAGGAACAGCCGGCCCAGCTCGGCCCGGTCGCACGGCGACGGCTGCCCGCTCATGACCACGCCCCGGCGGCCCTCACGACTGCTCCAGATATCGGTGCACCAGCATCACGGCCATCGCTCCCTCTCCCACCGCGGACGCGACCCGCTTCGCGGACTCCGACCGCGCGTCCCCGGCGACGAACACCCCGGGCACATTGGTCTCCAGGTGGTACGGCGGCCGGTCCAGCTCCCAACCCGCCGGCGGACTCCCGTCCGGAGTCATGTCGGGCCCGGCCACGATGAACCCGCGCTCGTCGCGGAGCACGGTCCCCTCCAGCCAGTCGGTGTGCGGCTCGGCCCCGATGAACACGAACAGCCACTGCGCGTCGACGAGTTCCTCGCGCCCGCTCGCGATGTCCTTCAGCGTCAGCTGCTCCAGCTGCTTCGTCCCGTGCGCGGCCTCGACGACCGTGCCGGGCCGCACGAAGATGTTGGGTGCCTCGGCGAGTTGCTGGATCAAATAGTGCGACATCGACGCGGTCAGCGAGTCGCCGCGGACCAGCAGGGTGACCGACTTGGCGCCCCGGGACAGGTACATCGCCGCCTGCCCGGCCGAGTTGGCGCCGCCCACGATGTACACGTCCTGCCCCTGGCAGCCGGCGGCCTCGGTCAGCGCGGAGCCGTAGAACACCCCGCAGCCGGTGAGGTCCGCGCAGCCGGGCGCGGCGAGCTGCCGGTACGACACGCCGGTCGCCAGGATCACGCTGTGCGCGGCGACCGCCGAACCGTCGGAGAACCGGACGGTCCGCGCCGACCCGTTCACCTCCAGGCCGCTGACCTCGCGCGCGGTGAGGATCTCCGCCCCGAACCGGGTGGCCTGGCGACGGGCCCGGCCGGTGAGCTGGCCGCCGGACACACCGTCGGGGAACCCGAGGTAGTTCTCGATCCGGGAACTCTGCCCGGCCTGTCCGCCCGTCGCCGACCGCTCCACGAGCAGCGTCCGCAACCCCTCCGAGGCTCCGTACACGGCCGACCCGAGCCCGGCCGGGCCGCCGCCGATGACGACCAGGTCGTAGAACTCCTGGGCCGGAGTCGTCGCCAGCCCCACCTTCTCCGCCAGCTCCGGGTCCTCCGGCGCGAGCAGCGGCGTACCGTCCGGGGTGACGACCAGCGGCAGCCGATCGCCGTCCGCGCCGGCCGCCGCGAGCAGCCGCCGCCCTTCCGGCTCGTCCGAGGAGAACCAGCGGTACGGCACCTGGTTGCGGGCCAGGAACTCCCGTACGCCCGAGGAGCGTGCCGACCAGCGGTGGCCGACCACCTTGGTGGTGCCCGCGCAGGTGCGGTCGGCGGCCCGCCAGGCCTGCAGCAGGTCGTCCAGGACCGGGTAGAGCTTCTCCTCCGGCGGGTCCCACGGCTTCAGCAGATAGTGGTCGAGGTCGATGACGTTGATCGCGTCGATCGCCGCGCCGGTGTCGGCGTACGCGGTGAGCAGGACACGCCGGGCGCCCGGATAGACGTCCAGGGCCTGTTCCAGGAACTCGATGCCGTTCATCTCCGGCATCCGGTAGTCGGCCAGGATCACCGCCACCTGGTCGCCGCGCAGCTTCAGCTCCCGCAGGGCCTCCAGCGCGGCCTGCCCGGACTCCGCCCGGACGATCCGGTACGACTCGCCGTACCTGCGCCGCAGATCCCGCGCCACCGCGCGGGACACCCCGGGATCGTCATCCACCGTGAGGATCACGTTCCGCGCCGGACCGACCGCCTGAGTCATACGCCTCCACCCCGAGCCCAATGGGCCCATCGTATGTTCGACCGTCCGGGTTCGCTCGGTTTCCCGGAGCCGGGGACCCGGGGCTTCAGCGCCTGCGCGGGGCCAGGACGCAGAACTCGTTGCCCTCGGGGTCCTGGAGCACGACCCACGGCTCCTCACCGGTCTGTCCGACGTCCGCGTGCCGGGCGCCGAGAGCGAGGAGGCGGGTGACCTCCGCCTCCTGGTCGACGGGCCGGAAGTCGAGGTGCAGCCGGTTCTTGCCGGCCTTGGCCCCGGGGTCGAGCCCGAACAGCAGGCCCGGAAGCCGGTCCGGGGCCGGACGGATCTCGTACTCCTCGGCGGAGTCGTCGACCACGACCCACCCGAGCGCCTCGGCCCACCAGCTCCCGAGAGCCACCGGATCGCTCGCGTCCACCACCAACTGCTCCCACTCCAAGGCCATGTGGCGAGGGTAGTGAAGACTGGCCATGTCAGCCATGTGAGGAACAGAGAGGTGGCCGATGACGACGCGCCCGATCACCGCCGCGGTGGACGGTACGACCGAGAGTCTGGCCGCGCTGGCCTGGGCCGGCCGGGAGGCCGTACGCCGGGGCCTGGCGCTGCGGGTGGTGCACGCGTGGCGGTGGGAGCCGCACGAGGCGATCACTGTGGACCGGGACGGACAGGAGCGGTGGGCCCGGGAGGCGCTCGCGGAGGCCGTGCGCGGGGTCGCCGAGCGGCACCCGGAGCTGGAGGTCTCGACGGACCTGGTGGAGGGGGCGCCGGTCGACACCCTGGTCGGGGCCGCCGAGCACGCCGAGACGCTGGTGCTCGGCTCGCGCGGACACGGTGCGGTGGTCGGCTTCCTGCTGGGCTCCGTCGGACAGCAGGTCATCGTCGGCTCGCCGCGCCCGGTCGTGCTGGTCCGCGCCGAGGACAGCCCCGCCGGGGAGGCCGCCGGACGCGAGGTCGTCGTCGGCCAGCAGGGCACACCCGAGGACAGCGCCGACGTCCTGCGGTTCGCGTTCGAGACGGCCGCCGCCCGGGGCGCGACCCTGCGCGCGGTCCGGGCCTGGGCGCTGCCGCCGCTGTACGCCTACAGCCCCGGCTCGCTGAAGCTCCTCGACGAGGCCGGCGGCCTGGAGCCGTACGAGACGAAGGCGCTGGCCGCCGCGCTGGAGCCCTGGCGGGAGCGGTTCCCGGACGTGCCGGTCGTCCGGCACGTCGAGATGGGCAGCGCCGGGCAGGTGCTGCTGTCCGTGGCCCGGCGCGCCCAGCTGATGGTGGTCGGGCGCCGCGCCCGCCGTACGGCCGTCGGCGCCCGGATCGGCTCGGTGGCCCACGGCGTCCTGCACCACGCGCACTGCCCGGTGGCGGTCGTCCCGCACAAGTAGGGACCCGCCCCGTGGCTCACATCGGGGTGACGTCGTCCACCGTCGGCGGCAACAGCGCCAGCGTCCTCGGCAGGACCTTGTCGATGTAGTCCTTCACCGCCGTGTCGAGGCCGATGTCGTGCTGGGCCCGCTCGGACAGGTACCAGCGGTGTTCGAGGAGCTGGTGGTAGATCTCCGCCGGGTCCACCGAGCCCCGCAGTTCGAGCGGGACGGCCCGCACGGTCGGCCGGAACACCTCCCGCACCCAGCGGTGGGCCAGCACCTCGGGGCGGGCGCCGAGGGGGTCGCCCGGGGCGTAGTCGTCCTGGGTGGCCATCCAGCTCTCCAGGTCGGTCAGCAGCCGGCGGGCCTGGTTCTCCTCGGTGTCCAGCCCCGTCAGCCGCAGCAGCTGCCGCTGGTGGTGGCCCGCGTCGACGACCTTGGGCACGAAGGTCACCGTGTCGCCGTTGTCCGCGTGCTCGATCTGCATCTCGGCGACGTCGAAACCGAGGTCGTTGAGCCGGCGGATCCGGCGCTCGATGTAGTGGTACTTCCCGGCCGGGTACACCGATCGGCGCGTCAGCTCCTCCCACAGCTTGTGATAGCGGGAGCAGATCTCGTTGCCGAACTCGATCGCGTCCACCGACGGGTGCAGCGCCCCGGACGCCTCCAGGTCCAGCAGCTCGCCGCTGATGTTGACCCGGGCGAGATCGAGGTCGTACTCCCGCTGCCCGCCGCTCAGTTGCGGATGCAGATCGCCGGTCTCGGCGTCCACCAGATACGCGGCGTACGCGCCCGCGTCCCGCCGGAACAGCGTGTTGGACAGGGAGCAGTCGCCCCACGCGAACCCGGCGAGGTGCAGCCGCACCAGCAGGACGGCGAGGGCGTCCATCAGCCGGTGCATGGTGGCCGGGCGCATGGTCGTCTCGAACATCGAGCGGTACGGCATCGAGCCGCCCAGATGCCGGGTGATCAGCACCGACTCCAGGGGCTCGCCCGCCTCGTCGGTGCGGCCGGTGACCACACCGAGGGCGTCCACGGCGGGGATGCCGAGCCGGTCCAGGTCGCGCAGCAGCTCGTACTCGCGCAGGGCGGGCCGCTCGGCGAGTTCCTTGACGGCGACGACCTCGTCGCCGGCGCGGGCGTAGCGCACGACGTGGCGGGAGATACCGCGGGGGAGCGGTACGAGGTGGTGCTCGGGCCACTCCTCCAGCGGCAGGTGCCACGGCAGTTCGAGCAGCAGCGCGGGGTGTTCGGGGTTGGTGGCGCTGATCTGCAGTGCCATGGGTCCTGGTCCTCTGCCTTCGTGTCACGGTGGTGCGGAGTGCTGGGGTGCCGAGTCGCTGTGGGCAAGCGGTTGCCCGCGGGTGCCTGGAGCATCTCCGCATCCGGAGGACCGTTTCGTCAACAGCGGCCCGACCTGTGGTCAGGTACGACGACCGCGGCGGGCGACTAATGCCGGGCGGGCGTCAGTGCCGGGCGCGGCGGAACACGTCGTCGGAGTCCGAGTCGTCCCAGCCCCCGAACTCCTCCGCGGCGGCGCGGCGCACGCCCCGCGCGGACGTCGCGTACATCGCCTCGATCTCCGCCTCGTACCGCTGCACGATGGTGTCCCGGCGCAGCTTCATCGACGGCGTCAGCAGACCGTTGGCGAGGTCGAAGGGCTCGGACAGGATGCGGTAGACCCGGATCGACTCCGAGCGCGACACCGTGCTGTTGGCCGCCGCGATCGCCCGCAGCACCTCCTGGCGCAGGGCGTTCTCCTCCCGCGCCTCCCGGCCCAGCAGCTCACCCGGCGCGGACAGCGAACCCCGCCAGTGCGCGAGGAACTCCGGGTCCAGCGTGATCAGGGCACCCACACAGGGCCGGTTGTCGCCCACGACCACGGCCTGGTGGATCAGCGGATGCGTCCGCAGCTGCTCCTCCAGCGGCGCCGGGGCCACGCCCTTGCCCCCGCTGGTGATGATGATCTCCTTCTTGCGGCCGGTGATCGACAGATACCCCTCGTTGTCGAGCCGCCCGATGTCCCCCGTGGCCAGCCAGCCGTCCTGCAGCGCGGCCCGGGTGCCCGCCTCGTCGTTGACATAGCCCTGGAACACCGAGGGCCCGTTGACCAGGATCTCTCCGTCCCGCGCCACCCGGATCTCGGTGCCCGGCAGCGGACGGCCCACGGTGCCGAACTTCTCCCGGCCCACCGGCTGGGCGGTGATGCCCCCGCCGGTCTCCGTCAGGCCGTACCCGTCGTGGATCACGATGCCGATGCCCGCGTAGAACAGCGTCAGGTCGCGGTTGAGGGGGGAGCCGCCGGAACAGCCGCCGCGCACCCGGCCGCCGAGCGCCGCGCGCATCTTGCGGTACACCGTCTTCTCGTAGAAGGCGTGTTGGAGGCGCAGGTCCATGGCGGGGCCGGGGCCCGTGTCCAGCCGCTGCCGTTCCACGGCGAGCGCGTACTCCTGCGCGGTGCGCACGGCCCGCTCGAACAGCGGGCCCCGGCCCGCCTGTTGGGCCGTGCGCAGGAAGTTCTTGTACATCTTCTCGAAGACGTACGGGACTCCGTAGAGGAACGTCGGCCGGAACGAGCGCAGGGCGGCGGAGAGCGCCTTCTCGGTCAGCTCCGGCTCGTGCGCGAGGAGCATGCCGCCGCGCAGACACATCCCCTGGATCATCAGGCCGTAGACGTGCGAGAACGGCAGGAAGGCGAGGATGGCGGGCTGTTCACCGGGTGCCGCCGCGGTCTGCCGCCACCCGGCGAGCAGGACGTCGCAGGGGCTCGCCAGGCTGCGGTGGGAGAGCGCGCAGCCCCGGGGCCGGCCGGTGGTGCCGGAGGTGTAGGCGATCACGGCGGTGGAGTCCGGCATCACGATGCGGCGCAGCGAGTCCACCGTCGCGTCCGGCACGTCCCGGCCCGCCTCGACGAGCTGCGGCAGGGACTCGGCGTCCAACTGCCAGACGTGCCGCAGCAACGGGAGCTTGGCGCACACCGAGCCGACCGTCATGACGCCCTGTTCGTCCTCGACGACCACACCCACACAGGCCGCGTCACGCAGGATCCACTCGATCTGGTCGCGCGACGACGTCGGGTAGACCGGCACGATCTCGGCGCCCACCGCCCACAGCGCGAGGGCCAGCACCGTCCACTCGTACCGGGTCCGCGCCATCACGGCCACCCGGTTGCCCGGCCGGATCCCGGACACGATCAACCCCTTGGCGAGATCGACCACTTCGTCCCGGGTCTCGGCGGCGCTCACCCGGTTCCAGGTGCCCGGCGCCTCGGGATCGCGGCGGGCCAGCTGCGGCAGGGCGGGATCACGGTGTGCCGTCTCGAACACCGGATCGGCCAGCCCTCCGGCCATGGCCGGGCCCGTCGACGGAGCGATGCCGAAGTTGCCCATGCGACGCTCAGAACCTTCCCTGCACGAGATCTCGCCGACGGTGCGCCAACCGGCGGTGATCGAACGTAGCGCACGGCGCGCGGGCCCGCCCGGGGAATCGACAAGTCGGCCGCCCCCATCCGCACTGTGGGCCGTGAACGTGATGTACGGCACGTGCCGGACCCCCTTCGCGGCACCCTCCCGGCAATCGTCGCTGCACACGGCTTGATCACCTCTGACCGGCGGTAATACCCCGAACCCGGACGTCCGACGGGTGTGGCACTGTGGTGCGCGCGAACGCGGGAGGTGTCCCGCCGATGTGGAGAGGTGGACGGTGCGCGAGCCCAATGTGATCGGGGACTGGCAGGAGTACGACGGCGATCTGGCCGGCCTGCGTGTGCGCGTCCACGGAGTGGAGTGCGCGGAACCCCCGCGGGGACGCGACGACGCCGCCGAGGGCCTGACGTACTTCGTGTTCCGGGTGACCGTGGAGAACCGGGGCACCGGTCACATCGGCCTCCACCTGGAGGACGGCCAGCTCGACATCCGCACCGGGCCCGACGGCGAGAGCGCCTTCCTGGACTGGCGCAACTCCCGCTTCATCGAGGGCTTCGACCTCTACCCGCTGCGCCGCGCGACCTCCGTCCTGTACGCCGCCGCCCCCGAGGCCCACCTCACCCAGTTCGACATCCAGGTCCAGCTGCGGGCCGACGAGGAGTGGACCGAGCGGTATCTGTGGTCCGGCGGCATCGGCGTCGACGAGGACCTCCTCGACCCGGCGGGCGGTCCGGGCCGCGCCGACATCGCCGGCCAGATCAGCGCGTTCCTGCACGAGGAGGCGGAGCGCGGCGCGAGCTGAGCGCCCCACCTTGAGCGGCGCAGCCGTTTTCACGAGACCCCGGCCGTGCGCCTCCGGATCACCAGCCGCTTCAGCAGCGGCCAGGCCAGCAGCACCGCGATGATCACGTACACCGTCACCGAGAACGGTGTGTTCACCAGGCCGCTCACACTGCCGTCGCTGATCTGCAGGGCCCGCCGCAGCTGCTGCTCCGCGTTGGGGCCGAGGATGACACCGATGACGGCCGGCAGCACCGGCAGCCCGTAGCGGCGCATACCGAAGCCGATCAGGCCGATGATCAGCAGGATCACCAGGTCGATCACCTCACCGCCGACCGCGTACGCGCCGACCGCGGCGAAGAAGAGGATGCCCGCGTAGAGATACGGCCGCGGGATGCGCAGCAGCTTCGCCCACAGCGGGGCCAGCGGCAGGTTGAGCGCGAGCAGCAGCACCATGCCGACGAAGAGCGAGGCGATCAGGCCCCACACCAGGTCGGGCTCACGTTCGAAGAGCAGCGGGCCGGGCTGGATGCCGTACTGCTGGAAGGCCGCCAGCATGACCGCCGCGACCGCCGTGGTCGGCAGGCCGAGGGTCAGCATGGAGACGAGGGTGCCCGCCGCCGAGGCCGACGCCGCCGACTCCGGGCCCGCGACACCCTCGATGGCGCCCTTGCCCCACTCGTCCTTGTGCTTGGACAGCCGCTTCTCGGTGACGTACGACAGGAAGGTGGGGATCTCGGCGCCGCCCGCCGGGATCGCGCCGAACGGGAAGCCGATGAACGGGCCCCGCACCCAGGACTTCCAGGTCCGCTTCACATCGGAGCGGCCGAGCCACGGCCGGCCCACCGGGATCGGCTCCGGCGGACTGCGCCGCAGATGCGCCGCCACCCACAGGGCCTCGCCGATGGCGAAGAGCCCGACCGCGACGATCACCACGTCGATGCCGTCCGCGAGCTGGAGGGAACCGAAGGTCAGCCGCTGCTGTCCGGTCATCTGGTCCAGACCCACCAGGCCGATCGTCAGACCGATGAGGAGGGAGGCGAGACCCCGGACACGGGACGAGCCCAGCACGGACGTCACGGCGATGAACGCCAGCACCATGATCGCGAAGTAGTCCGGGGCACCGATGTCCACCGCCAGCTCGGCGACCTTCGGCGCCAGCGCCACCAGCAGGAGCGTGCCGACCATGCCGCCCGCGAAGTGCCCGATGGCCGCCGCGGCCAGCGCCTGCGCGCCGCGCCCCGACTTCGCCATCGGGTTGCCCTCCATCGCCGCGACCACGGCCGCGCTCTCCCCGGGCGTGTTGAGGAGGATCGAGGTGGTGGACCCGCCGAACATCGCCCCGTAGTAGATGCCCGCGAACATGATGAACGCGCCGACCGGGTTCAGCCCGTACGTCACCGGCAGCAGCAGCGCCACCGCCATGGCGGGCCCGATGCCGGGCAGCACCCCGATCGCCGTGCCCAGCAGGACGCCGATCGCGGCCCACAGCAGGTTGATCGGCGTCAGGGCCGTGCCGAAACCGTCGAGGAGGGAGCTGAAGGCGTCCATGTCAGAGCACTCCCATCAGCGGACCGCCGGGCAGCGGCACCCCGAGCAGGTTGTTGAACACGGCGTAGGTGACCAGCGAGATGACGGCCGCGATCAGCGGATCACGGTCGAGGCGCCGACTGCCCAGGGCGTACGCCGCGCCCCAGAACAGCAGGGCGCCGGCTATGGGGAAGCCGAGCGGCTCGATGAGGACGGCCGCGCCGAGGAACACCCCGGCGAGCAGCAGCACCGTGCGCCAGTCCGCCGGCTCGGACAGATCGATGTCCTCGCCGCCCTCGGCCTCGCCCCGCCCGCCCCGCAGTACGTCCACCGCGAGCAGCGCGGCGATCAGCAGCAGCCCGGCCCCGACCACGATCGGCACGGTCTTCGGGCCGACCGGCCCGCGCTGCGCGATGTCGACGTCCATGGTGAGCGCGTCGGTCAGGACCAGGACGCCGAGCGCCAGCAGCAGGACGCAGACGCCCAGCTCGGAGTGGTCGCGCAGCCAGGAACGGGGCTCGGGCGCGGGGGCCGGGGGAGTGCCGGTGGTGTCCGTGTCCGTGGTCACAGGCCCAGCTCCTTCAGCACCGACACCACGCGCCTGTCCTGGGCGTCCAGGAAGTCGCCGAACGCGTCGCCGGTGAGGAACGCGTCGTCCCAGCCGTTCTGCTTCATCGACTGCCGCCACTCCGGCGAGTCGTGCAGCTCCTCGATCAGCCGCGTCAGCTTGTCGCGCTCGGCCTCGGTCAGACCGGGCGGGGCGACGATGCCGCGCCAGTTGGTGAAGTTCACGTCGTAGCCCGCCTCCCGGAGGGTCGGCGCGTCCAGCCCGGCGACCCGCTTCGGCCCGGTCACCGCGAGCAGCCGCAGCTCGCCCGCCCTGATCTGGTCCAGGTACTCGCCGACCCCGGACACCCCGAAGGCGACCTTGTTGCCGAGGATCGAGGCCAGCAGCTCACCGCCGCCGTCGAAGGGGATGTAGTTGACGTCCTTCGGCGCGATCCCGGCGGCCTGCGCCATCAGCATCGGCGCCAGATGGTCCGGCCCGCCCGGCGCCGACCCGCCGCCCACCGGCAGCTTCCCCGGGTCGTCCTTCCACGCCCCGATCAGCTCGTCGATGGTCTTGTACGGCGAGTCCTTGGCGACCACCACGACGTCCTGCTCCTCGGTGAGGCGGGCGATCGGGGTGGTGTCGGCCAGGGTCTTCGGCGCGTCGTTGGAGCGGACGGCGCCGACGACACCGAGCCCCATCGACATCGCGAGCTTGCCGTTGCCGTGCTCGCTCACCAGCCGGCTCAGCCCGACCGTGCCACCGGCGCCGGGCAGGTTGAACACCTCGATGTTGTGGGTGAGCCCGGCGTCCTCGGCGTTCTTCGCGGCCGTCCGCGCCGTGATGTCGTAGCCGCCGCCCGGCGTGTTCGGCACCATGAAGCGCAGGCCGGGTATCTGCGTGCCGCTCTCGGCGCCGCTGCCGGTCGTCAGCAGCGGCGGCCCCACGAGCAGGAGCACGGCCGCCCCGAGCAGGGCGAGGGGGGTGCGCAGCTGCACGAATGCCACCACCTGTCGGTCGGGTCGAGGGGGGAAGGGTGACCTGGGACACAGCGTGCCCACAAGAGGCGGGCCTGCCTCACTTGCGGAAGCAACGGAGGTTGTGGTCGTAGTGGTCACGGCCCCTGTCACCTTATGAGCACGTCCCCCACACCTCTCTTTCCCGCACCCCGTGTGAGCGCCATGATGGGGCCCCGCCGCACGAGTCGGCGCCCAGCCGCGATACGCCCGGGACGGCGTCGGCACGAGAGATCTGCACGA
The DNA here is from genome assembly GCF_055657445.1 of Streptomyces sp. NPDC107538. Classification (NCBI taxonomy): domain Bacteria; kingdom Bacillati; phylum Actinomycetota; class Actinomycetes; order Kitasatosporales; family Streptomycetaceae; genus Streptomyces; species Streptomyces sp. NPDC107538. The sequence goes on from NZ_JBVKAY010000007.1 coordinate 309,081, forward strand.
GAGAAGAGTCCGCCGTGGTGTTCCGTCGCCATACCCTCGCAGGCGAGATGCTGGTCCTCCAGCTCGCCATCGTCGTGGTGGTGCTGCTCGCGGTCGCGGCGGTCTCGCTCACGCAGTCGGCGGCGACCTTCAACCGGGTCGAGGGCCGCCGCGTCACCGCGCTCGCCGAGCAGCTCGCCGCCAACCCCCTGGTCCGCGACCGGCTCGCCCGGCCCGTCGCGCACGAGGCGCTGGCACCCCTGGTGAACTCCACCCAGACCCAGTCGGGCGTCACCTCGGTCACCGTCGCCGACGCCGAGGGCCGGATCGTCACCTCCACCGACCCCACCGCGATCGGCGACCCGCTGCCCACCGGCGAGGGCGCCGTCGCGGGCCGCGGCTGGTCCGGCGCCCTCACCCTCGACGGCCGCCGCGAACTCGTCGCCCAGGTGCCCGTGCTCGGCGCGACGACCGACGAGAACCTCGGCCGTCTCCTCGGCACGGTCATGATCGGCGAGGCCTCCCCGACCGTGTGGCAGCGCCTCAGCGGCGCCTCCTCCTACCTCCTCGCCTACCTCGGCATCGCCAGCGGCCTCGGCCTCGTCGGCTCCTGGCTGCTCGCCCGCCGCGTCAAACGGCAGACCCTCGGCCTGGAGCCCCAGGAGATCGCCGGTCTCGCCGAACACCGCGAGGCCATGCTGTACGGCATCGCCGAGGGCGTGATCGCCCTGGACCCGCACCACCGGCTCACCCTCGTCAACGAGATGGGCCGCCGGCTGCTGGACCTGCCCGAGGACTGCGTCGGCAAGAGCCTCGCCGACCTCGGTATCGAGGGACGCCTGCGGGACGTGCTGGCCGGAGCCCAGGAAGAGGCACCCCACCAGCGCGACGAGGTCGTCATCCGCCGGGGCCGGGTCCTGGTGATGAACCGGATGACCGTCACCAAGGACGGCCGCCCCCTCGGCTCCGTCACCACCCTGCGGGACCGCACCGAACTGGCCCGCCTGGAACGGGAGATCGGCTCCTTCCGCAGCTCCTCCGAACTGCTGCGCGCCCAGGCCCACGAGTTCGCCAACCAGCTGCACACCATCTCCGGGCTCATCCAGATCGGCGAGCAGGACGAGGTCGTCCACTACATCCGCGCGCTGAGCCGGCACCGCCACTCCCTCGACGTCACCCTCAGCCGCCGCGTCCGCGACACCGCCGTCGCCGCCCTCCTCACCGCGAAGACCTCGCTGGCCGCCGAACGCCGGGTCACCCTGCGCATCTCGGACGACACCAACCTCGACCGGCTCGCCCCCGAGGACGCCGCCGACGTGGCCACCGTCGTCGGCAACCTCGTCGACAACGCCGTGGACGCCGCCGCCACCACGACCGCGCCCGACGAGCCCGACACCTGGGGCGGCGCCGAGGACCGTGAGGCCTGGGTCGAGGTGGAGCTGCGGCAGGACGCCTCCAGCGTGGAGATCGTCGTCCGCGACTCCGGCCCCGGCGTGGCCCCCGAACTCGCCCGTGAGGTCTTCTCCCACGGTTTCACCACCAAGGCCGCCCGGGAAGGCGAACGCGGCATCGGCCTGGCCCTCACCCGCCTGGTCTGCGAACGCCACGGCGGTGAGATCTCGGTGACCAACACCCCGGACGGGGCCATGTTCACCGCCCGCATGACCGTCAGCCACCTCGCCGAAGCGGTGGCGGAAGGAGCGACACCATGACCGGCACGAGCAGCCCGCCCGGAAGGGGCACCGGCCCGTCCGCCCTGAGCAGCACTTCCGGCACGATCGACGTGCTCGTGGTCGACGACGACTTCATGGTGGCCCGGGTCCACCGCACCTTCGTCGAACGCGTCGAGCCGTTCCGCGTCGTCGGTGTCGCCAGCACCGGAGAACAGGCCGTCGCCGCCGTCGACGAACTCCGCCCCGACCTGGTCCTCCTCGACCTCTACCTCCCCGACGGCTTCGGCCTCGACGTCATACCCCGGCTGCGCACCGCCGGTCACGACTGCGACGTCATGGTCATCAGCGCCGCCCGGGAGGCCGACAGCGTGCGCGGCGCGGTCCGCCACGGCGTCGTCGACTACCTCCTCAAACCCTTCGAGTTCGAGGAACTGCGCTCCCGGCTCCAGCGGTACGCAGCCCAGCGCGGACGGCTGCTCACCACCGTCGTCCGCGGCCAGGCCGACGTCGACCGCGTCCTCGCCGGAGCCACCGCGCCCGCCTCGGCGGCCGGGGCCCTGCCCAAGGGCATGAGCGTCGAGACCGCTGAGCTGATCGAGAGCACCCTGCGCGCCGCCGACGGCACCCTCTCCGCCACCGAGTGCGCCACCCTCACCGGCATCTCCCGCGTCAGCGCCCGCCGCTACCTGGAGTACTTCCACGGCACCGGCAGCGCCGACGTCTCCCTGCGCTACGGCGTGGCCGGGCGGCCGGAGCGCCGCTACAGCTGGCGGGTGTGACGCCGACCGGGACCCGCCGGTTCGGCTACAGCCCCAGGTGCCGTCGTACGACGTCGACGACCTCCCCCGACCGGTCGTTGAGGTAGAAATGGCCGCCGGGGAACACGGACACCTCGGTCGGCCCGGTGGTGTGGTCCGCCCACGCACGCGCGTAGTCCACCGGGGTCACGGGGTCGGCGTCGCCGGTGAGCACGGTGACCGGGCAGGCCAGCCGGACGCCGGGGCGCGGCTCGTACGTGTCCAGCGCCTTGTAGTCACCGCGCAGCGCCGGCAGCACCAGCTGGACCAGCTCCTCGTCCTCGAAGACCAGCCCGTCGGTGCCGTCCAGCCGCCGTACGGCCTCGATCAGTTCGGCGTCGCTCACCCGGTGCAGCTGCCTGCCGTCCCGAGGCGTGGAGGGGGCGCGCCGCCCCGACACGAACAGCCGGACCGGGGCCCGGCCCGCCGCCTCCAGCCGCAGCGCCAGCTCGTGCGCGACCACCGCGCCCATGCTGTGCCCGAACAGGGCGAGCGGACGGCCGTCGTCCCCGCCGAGGGCCCCGACGACCCCCTCGACCAGCTCGGCGATGCTCTCCGCCGGCGGCTCCGCGTAACGGTCCTGGCGCCCCGGATACTGCGCGGCCAGCACATCGGCGGCCGGGGTGAGGGCCTGTGCCATGGGCAGGTAGTAGCTCGCCGAGCCGCCCGCGTGCGGCAGACACAGCAGCCGTACCGCCGCCTCCGGGGCGGGCCGGTAACGACGGATCCACACACCGCTGTTGACCGCTGAGGTCATGAACTCACTCGCTTTCCGATGTCTGTTCGTACGTGCAGCCGAGCCTCCATTGTCGGTACGCGTTCCAGGACGCCGCCCGCGAAGACGTCGTACAGCGGTAGCGTTTCCAGGTGGACGTACCCGATGTGGCAGTCGCAGACGGCCAGTGGGCACGGACGGGGCGCGAGCGCCGCGCGGAACGAACCGTCGTACAGGTTGCCCAGTTCCGCCTTGACGAAATGGCAGCGCCGGACCGTCCCCTCCCCGTCCACCGACACGACCGTGGAGCCGGTACGGCAGGCGCGGCCCGCCGAGCGGTGCGGATGACGGCTGAAGGGGAACAGCGGGTCCAACTCGCTCCACACCGCCGCCTCTTCGTCGGTGTACGTGTGCCCGTCGGCCGCGTTCACCCACAGATACACCCGCTCCGGCAGCTCCCCGCGCAGCCGCCGGGCGTGCTCCAGATGCTCGGGCAGACCGACGATCCCCACACTGAAGCGGATGCCCAACTCGGCCAGCCGACGGGTCTTGCCGAGGAACCGCTTGTACGGGGTCTGCCCGGGGTGGTACGTGCACCACAGCGCCACCGTGTCCGGGTCGGCCTCCGCCAGCCACTCGGTACGGCAGCTCAGATTCGTCTGGATCGCCACCCGGTCGATGTGCGGCTCGTGGGAGAGGCCGACCAGCGCCTCGCGGTACCAGGAGCGCACCAGCCCCTCGCCCCACGGCGTGAACAGCACCGAGAGCCGGTCGCCGGACTGCTCCCGCGCCCAGCCGGTGAAACGGTCCAGGGCCGCGCGGTCGGCCCGCAACTGCGCCGTCGAGTCGCGCCGCTTGGCGAACGGGCAGTAGGGGCAGTCGTAGTCGCAGGAGGCGAGAGGTCCCCGGTAGAGAATCGTCAGGTCCATGGTCCCGGCCCCGTCACTTCAGCTCGTACGCGGCCATCGCGGCCCGCACGGCGGGGGAGAAGAAGCCGGGGCCGATCGCGTCGGAATGGGCCAGCCCCTCGGCGGAGAGCCGCAGCAGCCCCCCGCCCGTGCCCGCCTCCGCCAGCCAGCCGCGCGCCGCCAGCAGGTCCAGCTCCCCGGGGAAGTCCGCGTACGGGTCCGAGCCGAACCGCTGCCGGTACTCCGCCACCGGCAGCCCCCGCGCCTGGAGCAGCGACTGCAGCAGATGGCGGCGCCGCGCCTCGTCCTCGTCGACCTCACGGCCGTGCACGGCCCGCCCGAAGTCCTCGGTGGCCGTGTAGTCGTCGATGATCGTGCGGATCTGGCCCATGTTCACCGCGTAGTCGAAGGAGTAGTGCACCTTCGAGGTGTACGAGCGGGCGCCGCAGCCCAGGCCGATCATGCCGTCGGTCTGGCAGGCATAGTCGTCGGGGCCCTGTGGCGGCGCGTCCGTACGGCGGAACATCCGCATGGAGACCTGCTCATAGCCGTGCGCGAGCAGATGGTCGCGGCCCTCGCGGTAGCGCCGCAGCCGCGTCTCGTCCCAGTCGCGGTCCGCGACCTCCGGGTCCGTGTGGCGGCCGAGGCCGGTCAACGGCCGTACGTACAGCGGATAGAGATAGATCTCCTCCGGCCGCCACGCGAGGGCCGCGTCCAGCGACCGCCGCCAACTGGCCGCCGTCTGCCCGTCGATGCCGTAGATCAGGTCGATGTTGAGGACGGGGATGCCCGCGTCCCGGACCCGCGACAGCGCCGCCTCCACGTCGGAGCGCCGCTGCGGCCGTACGGCCGCCCGCGCCTCCTCCGGCACGAAGCTCTGCACGCCGAGGCTCAGCCGGGTGGCGCCCCGCTCGGCCAGGACGGTCAGCCGGTCGGCCGTCGCGGTGGCGGGGGAGGCCTCCACGGACAGCGGGATCGCCCGCAGGTCCGCGCCCATGTGCCGCTCGGCGATGTCGCACAGCCGCTCCAACTCGGCGGCCTCCAGGAAGGTCGGGGTGCCACCGCCGAACGCGGCGTTCGCGAACCGCGGCGGCTCCGCGTCCCCGAGCGCCTCCCGGACGGCGATCGCCTGCCGTTCGAGGGCGTCGAGATAGCGGCCGGTCAGCCCGTCCGGCGCGCCGATCCGGGTGAACAGGTTGCAGAAGCCGCAGCGCACCTCGCAGAACGGGATGTGCGCGTACAGCGACAGCGCCTGCCGGGACTCACCGGCCCACAGGTCCGCGAGCAGCGGGGCGCCGGGCAGCTCCCGGTAGGCCGTCTTGTGCGGGTAGGCGTAGACGTAGTGCTGATAGGGGCGGACCGGTGCCTCGGGCTCGGTCGCGGTGCCGGTCTCGCCGGCGGTCACTGTCATGCGGACGGCTCCAGGAAGAAGTGGCTGTAGGGGACGGTCCACACGGCCTCGTGGCCGAGGCGGTGCCCGGTGTAGCCGTCCTCGCCGTAGGTGGTCCCGTGGTCGGAACAGACGACGGCGAAGCAGCGACGCCGGGAACTCATCGCGGCGAAGAGCCGCCCGACATGCCGATCGATGTACTCCAAGGCCGCCGCGTGCGTGGCCGGACTGTCGCCCGCCTCCCGGGTCGCGCCCGGCAGATGGAACCAGTTCGGCTGGTGCAGCGCCGAGGCGTTGAGAAAGAGGAACAGCCGCTGCCCGGCGGGCAGTTCGGCCACGATCCGCTCGGCACGGGCCACCTGGGACTCGAAGGACGTCGGTGACGCCACGGAGAACTCCGGCTCCCAGTGGCTCTCCTGGAACAGGCCCGGCAGGACACTGCCGAGCGCCCCCTGCTTGTTGAAGAAGCCGACCCCGCCGACGCACACCGTGCGATAGCCGTGCCCGGCGAGCGCCGACACCAGGTCGGGGCTGTCGAAGACGAAGGTGCGGCCCGCGGTCGTCTCACTGCCGGCGAACCGGCTCGCGAAGAGCCGCGGATGCGGCCCCGGCGCCGCCGGGGTCGGCAGGAACCCCGCGAACATCGCCTGGTGCGAGGCGTAGGTGAAACTCCCGGGCGCGTGCCGCTTCTCCCAGACACCGCCCGGCAGATGGGCGGACAGGTTCGGCAGCCGGCCCGCTGCCGCCAGCTCCACGGCCACGTCGTACCGCAGGGTGTCGAGGGTGAGCAGCAACAGGTCGTCGCGGCCCACCACCTCGTTCATGTCGGGCAGGTCGCCCATGTCGGGCGGAGTGGGATCGACGGCCGTGCCGGGGTCGGCCGTGCCGGTGTCGGCCGGGTCAGAAGGGCGCATGGTCTTTCCTTGCCTGGGGGTGGTGCGAGGGCGTCGGGAGCAGCGCGCTCCGTACTGCCGCGAGCTGGGCCGTATAGGTGTCCAGGCCCTCCGCGGGGCCGCCGGGCAGTCCGGTCAGCCGGGGCAGTAGATCGCCGAACGCGTTGACCTCGCCCACGGCGAACCGGCGCCAGCCGATCGCCGGAAGCAGGTCCACGCCGACGCACAGCGTGCCCGGGAAGCAGGCAGCGGCCCGCTCACAGATGTCGAGCGCCTGCCGCCAGCGGTCACCCGCCGCGTCCACGACCGAGGTCAGATCGCCCCGCGCCCCGCCGAGATGCAGATTGGTCATCGGGAAGCGGCTGGTGCGGACGACGGCGTGGGTGGCCCGGCCCGCCACGACCAGGACCCGCAGATCGGCGGATCTGCCGTGCGCGGACGCCTTCGGCAGCCAGCGCTCGATGTGCAGACCGTCGGCCGCGAGGGCGTCGACGATGCCGGCGATCTCCCGCTCGTCCGTGTAGCGCCGCACCCGCAGGGAGTTGTGCAGCCGGGGCGGGGCGTGCAGCCGGCCGTCGGGGGCCATCTCCACGGAGGTGGTGGCCCGGATCCGCCCGCCGGTTCGCCCTGTCCCCGACGACGTTCCCGACACCGCTCCCGACGACTCGACGGCCAGCACACCGGACGCGGAGGACCCGTGGGCCGGCTTCACGAAGACCCGCGGCATGCCGTGCTCCCGCATCGCCGCCCGTACGTCGTCCCAGCCGCGCACCGGCGGCGCGTCGCCCGAGGTGGGCGACGGGGGCACCGGCACCCCGGCCGCGTCGAGCCGGGCGTGGCACAGCCGCTTGTCGAACAGCACCGGCAGATCCGCCGGATCGTCCAGCCGCACCCCGCCCCGCAACGAACCCACCGCCGCCAGGAACCGGGCGTACCAGACGGCCGAGCCCTCCACCCGCGTCGGATCGTCGACACCCCGCAGCAGCCGGTCCACCTCGGCGTTCTCGCCCGGCGAGTCCAGCCGCACGATCTCGTCGTCGGCGAAGTCGTGCCCGCCGTCGCGCAGCACGTCCCGCCACTCCACGACACGGGGCGTACCGAAACCGGCCGCCTCGGCCGCCGCGACGAACAGCCCGACCCGCCGGTTCTCCCCGTTCCCGACGACCACCCACCTGTACGGACCGGGCCCCACCCCCGCCGCACCACTCCAACCGGACACCACGCGCCCCCCTTTCGCCCCCGTACGCCTACGCGCTCACTCGCCCACCGCGACGAACCGCCAGACCGTGCCGTCCTCCTCCTCGTCCGACTCGGCGTCGTCGGCGTCGACGTCGACCTGGACCCCCTCGGCCTCCAGGGAGTCCCGGAGGCGGTCGCGTATCGCCGCGCTCAGGTAGTTGTGGTGCAGGTCCAGCGTGGTGAGGTGGGTCAGCGGCTGGCCCGTGAGCAGCGCGGTCGCGCCGTCGTCGGTGAGGACGCCCATCGACACGTCCAGCACGTCGAGGCGGGCCACCACCGGCGCGGAGGCCAGGGCTACACAGATGTCGTCCTGGATCTCGCTGTTGCGCAGCGCCAGATGCTTGAGGGCGGGCAGCCGGGTGCCCGCGAGGATCGGCGCCAGGTCGGCCACCTCGCAGTCGCCGCCGTACTCGGACGTGCCCAGCCACAGGTCCAGCTCCACCAGGGCCGGCAGTTCACTGCCCGCGACACCCCGGACGGCCTCCACGGGCATCCCGCCGGTCTCGACCGTCAGCGTCCGCAGCCGCTCGTGCCGCAGCGCCGGGAAGACCAGCCCCTGGCCGCCGCGCACCCCGAACTCCTCCAGCTCCGGGAAGGCGTTCAGCAGCGGGCCCACATCGCCCTGGTTGATCCAGGAGATCTCGCACTCCTCCATCACGATGTCGCCGAGGAACAGCGCCCGCAGCGAGGGCAGCCGGTCCTTCGCCGCCACCAGGGCCTCGACGATCCCCTCGGGGCCGCTGTCGTACGCCTCGCTCCAGGCCCCCACGACCAGCGCCCGCACCTTCTCGGTGTCGACGGAGTCCAGGAACCGGGCGAACGCCGCCTCCCACTCCTCCTCGCTGTCGTAGGAGTCCACCGCGATGCTCCAGGCCACCGACTCGGCGGCGGGCAGGTGCGCGGCACCCTCAGGGCCCTTCACCGAGCTGGGAAAACGGTGGACCGGCAGGCCGTGGAAATCCTCCAGATGGCTCCCGATGGTCATGTGCGCCCCGCCCCTTCGTTCCCTGTCCATGGGCGGCCACCGAGCCCGTGCCCGGTCCGCCCGCTGCGCACCCGGAGCACACAGCGCCGCCGGGTACGGGAGTTCTACCAAGAACGACTGACAACGTGTGCGGCGGACCCCTGTCCTGTGGATAAACAACGCACCTCGGTCCTGTGGACAACCGTCGCACCCCGCCCCGGAGAACGGTCCGCGAGGCCCGCACGGGCCGATTGTCAGTGGGTGCCCCTACGGTCGTCTCGTGGCACGGAGAGTGCCCGACGGGAGGGAGACCCATGTACCGGCAAGGAGACGTCCTCATCGCGCCGTTGGCGGAGAGCGCCGTGCCCGGCGGCGCGCTCGACGCCGCCTCGGAGCCGCGCGACGGGCGCGGCCGGCTCGTCCTCGCCCTCGGCGAGGTCACCGGTCACGCGCACGCCGTGGTCGGCCCCGGCCGCCTGATCCGCGAGACGAGCGTGTTCGGACCGATGCTGCTGCACGTCCCGGAGGGCGCCCGCGTCGTCCACGAGGAGCACGCGGCCATCTCCTTGCCCAAGGGCTGGTACCGGGTGATACGGCAGCGCGAGTACGTACCGGGGTCGGTGCGGATCGTCGCGGACTGACGCGACGGCACGACGGCACGAAGGCACGACGCCACGAAGGCACGACGGCACAGGGGGCGGGACAGGACGATGACCAAGGGGAACGGCGTGACGGAACAGGCCAGTTGGCGGTCGGTGGCGGCGGCCACCGGAGCGGTCGACCGGGCGCGGGCCGAGGCGGGCGTACGGCTCGCCTACCGGCGGGCGGGGCTGCGGGAACCCGAGCGGATCGTATGGGCCCGCTCGCCCCTGGAGGCGGTACACCTGCTGTCGGGCGAACCGGCAGGCGACGGCGAGGCACCGCCGGCGACCGGGGTGGGCGAGGTGACCGGGATGGCCGGGGTGGGCGAGGTGACCGGGATGGCCGGGGTGGGCGGGGCGAGCGTCCGTGACGCCGTCCGCAACAGACCCGTCGCCGCCGCACGCGCCGCCCTGCACACCCGGCTGGGCCCCACCGGCTGGGGCGACCACTGGCGGGCGACGGGCGCCGACCTCTGGGAGACGACCCGGCCGCTGATCGACCGCGTCCGCACCGGTGTCGTCGAGGCGCTGGCCCCGGCCGGCCGCAAGGACGAGACCGGCATCCGGCTCCTGCTGCTGGACGCGGTCCTCGGACAGCACGACGCGGCCTGGCTGGCCGCCCTCGACGACGCCCCCGGCCTCGACGGACTCGCCGAGGTGGCCCGCACGGCGGGCTGGTGGTGGCCGTACGAGCACGTCGCGGTCGTCGCCGAGCGGCCCGTGGAGCTGCACCGCGACGAGGCGGGCCGGCTCGACCGGTGCGACGGGCCCGCCCTCGCCTACGCCGACGGCTTCGCCCTGCACGCCTGGCGCGGCCTGCCCGTCCCGGGTGAGTTCCTCGACGAGCTGGGCACGTTGACGCCCGAGCGGATCCGGTCCGAGGAGAACGCGGAACTGCGCCGGGTGATGCTGGAGTTCTACGGCTACGACCGCTATCTGGCGGAGTCCGGGGCCCGGCCGGTGCACCGCGACGAGACCGGCGTGCTCTGGCGGACGGCCCTGCCCGGCGACGAGGACGTGGTGATGGTCGAGGTCGTCAACTCCACACCGGAGCCCGACGGCACGAGCCGCACCTACTGGCTGCGGGTACCGCCCACGACGACGACGGCCCGGGAGGGGGTGGCCTGGACGTTCGGCCTGAGCGCGGAGGCGTACGAGCCGCTGCGGCAGACCTGAGCGCCGACGACGCCCCTGAGACCTCCGGGCGTCACTCGAAGCGTGAGGTGTCGCCCGCGCCCTTGCGGATGATCTCGGCCTCGCCACTGGAGAAGTCGATGACGGTCGTCGGCTCGGTGCCGCAGTCCCCGGAGTCCACCACCGCGTCGACCAGGTAGTCGAGGCGCTCCTTGATCTCCCAGCCCTGCGTCAGCGGCTCCTCCTCGTCGGGGAGCAGCAGGGTGCTGGAGACGAGCGGCTCACCCAGCTCCGCGAGCAGGGCCTGGGCCACGCGGTGGTCGGGGATGCGTACCCCGACGGTCTTCTTCTTGGGGTGCAGGAGCTTGCGGGGCACCTCCCTCGTCGCGGGGAGGATGAAGGTGTAGCTGCCGGGCGTCGACGCCTTCACGGCCCGGAACACGTCGTTGTCGACGTGCACGAACTGCCCCAGCTGCGCGAAGTTCTCGCACACCAGGGTGAAGTGATGCCGGTCGTCGAGCTGCCGGATCGTACGGATCCGCTCGATCCCGTCACGACTGCCCAGCTGGCACCCCAGCGCGAAGCAGGAGTCCGTCGGATACGCGATGAGCCCACCCTGACGAACACTGTCGGCCACCTGCCCGATGGCACGCGGCTGAGGATTGTCGGGATGCACGTCGTAGTACTTGGCCATTGGACGAGCTTATGCCTCAGAGGCCCGCGCACCCCTCGATGGGGCCGCAGGCCCCTGAAAGGGGCGCGGGGAACTGCGCGACCAGCCACGAACAACCCGCAGCCGAACAACCGCCCACAGCCCCCCTGCCCCGCCCTGCCCCGGAGCGGAGCGCTACGCGCCACTCTCCCGCAGCATGTCCTCACGCTCGACGATCTTCACGCGCTCCCGGCCCTGCGGCTCACCCAGCGCCTTCTCCGCCGCGTCGAGCTTGTACCAGCCCTCCCACGTCGTGAAGCGCACGTTCCGCTCGGCGAGGAACGCGTCCACGGCCTCCGGCGCGGGCGCGGACGGCTCGTGCAGCCGGCCGTTCGCGAAGTCGTCCAGGAGGTTGGAGACGGTCTCGTTGGCGTCGCCCTTGGTGTGCCCGATGAGGCCCACCGGGCCGCGCCGGATCCAGCCGGTGACGTACGTCGACTGCAGGTGCGCGCCGGTCTCCTCGATGACCCGGCCGCCCTCGTCCGGGACGGTGCCCGACTCGACGTCCCAGGGCAGCTTGGGCAGCTTGTCCGAGAGGTAGCCGACCGCGCGGTAGACGCCGGTGACGTCCCAGTCCTTGAACTCGCCGGTGCCCTTGACGTTGCCGGTGCCGTCGAGGGCGGTGCGCTCGGTGCGCAGGCCGACGACCTTGCCGTCCTCGCCGAGGATCTCGGTGGGCGACTCGAAGAAGTGCAGGAACAGCTTGTGCGGGCGGTCGCCGGTGTCGCGGATCGCCCAGTTCTCCAGGGTCTTCGCGACCATGTCGGCCTGCTTGTTGCCGCGCCGGGTCGCGATCGAGCCCTCGTCGTAGTCGATGTCCTCGGGGTCGACGATGACCTCGATGTTGGGGGAGTGGTCCAGCTCCCGCAGCTCCATCGGGGAGAACTTCGCCTGCGCCGGGCCGCGACGGCCGAAGACGTGGACCTCCAGCGCCTTGTTGGCCTTCAGGCCCTCGTGGACGTTCGCGGGGATCTCGGTCGGGAGCAGCTCGTCCGCCGTCTTGGCGAGGACGCGGGCCACGTCGAGCGCCACGTTGCCGACACCGAGGACGGCGACCTTCTCGGCCTCCAGGGGCCAGGTGCGCGGGACGTCCGGGTGGCCGTCGTACCAGGAGACGAAGTCCGCCGCGCCGTAGGAGCCGTCGAGGTCGATGCCGGGGATGTCGAGCGCGCGGTCGGCCGTGGCACCGGTGGAGAAGATCACGGCGTCGTAGAACGCGCGCAGATCGTCCAGGTTGATGTCCGACGGGTAGTCGACGTTGCCGAAGAGACGGATCTGGGGCTTGTCGAGCACCTGGTGCAGGGCGGTGATGATGCCCTTGATGCGGGGGTGGTCGGGGGCCACGCCGTAACGGATCAGTCCGAACGGGGCGGGCATCCGCTCGTAGAGGTCGATGGACACACCGGGCTCGGTGGCTACGTCGGACTTCAGCAGCGCGTCGGCGGCGTAGATCCCGGCGGGTCCGGCTCCGACAATGGCTACCCGCAGAGGGCGGGGCATGTTCAGGTTCCCTTCGAGCGGAAGAAAAGCGTCTCGACGGCAACCCTAAACTAAGGTAACCCTTACCAGGTACGCGGGTCGGGTCTATGACCTCATAAAGCGATCTTATGCCATCCGGGGGAATGCCGGACGGCCGACCGGAGGTGTCTGCGCCCGGATGTGTTTGCCTGAGCGGTGAACGGCAACGCGGTCTGCATGAATCGACCGAACAAGGACCCGAACGAGAACTCCGCGTCCGCCGAGACGGCCGCGGCCAAGGCCCGCCGGACCGCCGGCAAGGCGACGGCACCGGCCACCGAGGGCGCGAAGACCGCCGCGATCAAGGTGGACGACGCGGCGTCGTCCACCAAGTCCGGGGCCGGACACGCGGCCGACGCGACCAAGCGGGCCGCCGACACCACCAGCAGCGCCGTGCACAGCGCGGTCAAGGGCGTCGATGTGGGGCGGCAGGCGGTCGTCCAGGCCTCCGGGCAGGTGGCCGCCACCGCGAAGACGGCCATGACCGTCATAGCCCACCGCAAGCTCGTCGCCGCCGGTGTGGGCGCCGGCCTGACCGCCCTGACCGCCGCCTCCTACGCGGTCGGCCGCCGCTCGGGCCGCCAGGTCCACGGCGGCCCGCTCACCCGGCTCACCGGCGGCCGGATCTGACGCGCCACGGGGGTCGTCCGGGGGTAAGCCGCCGGACGACCCCCGGCCGGCGTCCTACCAGCGCCCTTCCACCTGCTCCTTGATCCGGCGGTCGTACAGCTCCCGGATCGCCGTGAGCGTCTCGCCGGACAGCTCCGGCAGCGCGGCGGCGGCCGCGTTGGCGCGGGCCTGCTCGGGTGTGCGGGCGCCCGGGATGACCGTCGTGACGCCCGGCAGCTGGATGATCCAGCGCAGCGCCAGCTGGGCCGGGGTGAAGCCCTCGGGAGCGAGCGCCGCGAACTCGACGGCCGCCTCGACGCCCGTGCCGTAGTCGACGCCGGAGAACGTCTCGCCCTGGTCGAAGGACTCGCCGTGCCGGTTGTAGGTGCGGTGGTCGTTCTCCGCGAACACCGTGTCCTTCGTGTACTTGCCCGACAGCAGACCCGAGGCCAGCGGCACCCGCGCGATGATCGCGACGCCCGCCTTCTCGGCCGCCGGGAGCACGTCCAGGAGCGGCTTCATCCGGAACGGGTTCAGGATGATCTGCACGCTCGCCACGTTCGGCCGGGCGATCGCCGTCAGCGCCTCGGCACAGGTCTCCACGCTCACGCCGTACGCGGCGATACGCTCCTCCTCGACCAGGGTGTCGAGGGCGTCGAACACCTCGTCCGAGGAGTAGACCGGCGTGGGCGGGCAGTGCAGCTGGACCAGGTCGAGGCGGTCCACACCGAGGTTGCGGCGGGACCGGTCGTTCCAGGCCCGGAAATTGTCGAGGACGTAGTTCTCGGGGATCTGGTCCACGCGACGGCCCATCTTCGTCGCGATGAACACGTGGAGATCGGGCCTGCTCCGCAGGAACGTGGCGATGGTCTGCTCGCTGCGCCCGTCGCCGTAGACGTCCGCCGTGTCGAAGAAGGTCACCCCCGACTCGGCCGCCGCCTCCAGCACCGCGAGGGCTTCCCTGTCGTCGACGTCTCCCCAGTCGGCGCCCAGCTGCCAAGTGCCGAGACCGACCACGGACGCGTGCTGACCCAACCTACCGAATGCGCGTTCTTCCATGGCGTCAGTCTGTCACCTGTTCCCCGTGGTCAATGAGGGTAGGCACGCGGTGGGCGCTGCCGGGGCAGCTCGTCCCGGAACTCCGCGACGACCGAGCTGATCTGCCGGGTCAGTTCGGTTTTCTCCAGCTGGTCGAGGTAGAGGTTGCGCCGCGCGAGTCCCACCGCGTCCACACAGAAGTAGAGCGCCATCAGCGGGTTGACGAACAGCTCGCCGCCACGGGTCCGTTCGGTGAACCGGACGTCGCCGAACTCGCCGCGCACGGCCGCCGCGACGGAGCCGTTGACGATGCTCGGGTGGGTCGGCGTGCACGCCTGCGCGTGGGCCACCGCGTCCAGGTAGAGCGCGCCCTCACGGCTGTCGCGCGGCAGCGAGAAGGCGCCCAGATAGGCGCCGTCGCGGTCCAGCGCGGCCAGGTTCTCCAGGACCAGCGAGTGGTTGACCCCGTGGTAGGCGTCCACGCCGAAGCCCAGGCAGGCCACGAGCCGTTCCGGTATGTCGTCGAGACCGGCGACGGCACCCAGGCTCGCCATGTCCTCCTCCGGTGTGCCGAGCCCGTGCTCGTCCCCGCGCATCAGGATGTCGGTGCCGCCGTCCACCAGCACGACGGCGTCCACCCCGCCCAGATGCCCGATCAGCGCCCGATAGGCCGCCCGCAGGGGCGCCACACCCGTCCGGGACAGCGCGTACACCGTGCTGGGCAGCCCGTGCAGATCCAGCCACCGAGCGAGGGTGTGCTCGGGGAAGTAGTCGCCCCGGAACGTGGTTTCGGGACCGATGGCGGCGACGTCCGCCTCCAGCCACACGTCCAGGCTCAGGCCGTACAGATCGGCGAACGAGAGGTTGGCGAGATGGACCTCCTTGCCCGCCGACCGCAGGGCGAGGGCCAGCGGCAGACCGGCGTAGACGTCGAAACCGCCGCCGGCACCGGCGATGAGCACGCGCCGCGCGTCACGCAGGCGTGTGAAGAACGGGGGCTGCTGGAGAGAGAACACCCGGGGGAAATTAACAGGGCGCCGGGTGAGGCGCGCACGATTTACGGGGGCCGGGCGACCCGTTACCGTACCGGTCAGTAACTGGATGGCTCCGGACAGGACCGGACCGCACCGCAGGAGGCCCCATGCCGCAGCTCGAAGTCGACGGCGCCGCGCTGACGTACGACGACGAGGGCCCCCGCGACGGCGACGGCGTGCCCCTGGTGTTCGTCCACGGCTGGACCGCGAACCGCCGCCGCTGGGACCACCAGGTCGCGCACTTCGCCGGGAAGCGCCGGGTGATCCGGCTCGATCTGCGCGGGCACGGCGAGAGCGGCGGCGCCGGGGTGCGCACGATCGAGGAGCTGGCGCGGGACGTGCTCGCCCTCCTCGACCATCTGGAGATCCAGCGGTTCGTCCTGGTCGGCCACTCCATGGGCGGCATGATCTCCCAGACCATCACCCTCGCCCACCCCGAGCGGGTGGAGCGCCTGGTGCTGGTCAACTCCATCGGCCGCATGACCTACAGCCGGGGCCGCGGCCTGCTGATGGCGGCCTCCACCCGCGTCCCGTTCAAACTCTTCGTCGCCACCAACATCCAGCGGGCCTTCGCCCCGGGCTACCCCCGCGAGGAGATCCGGGAGTACATCCGCGCCTCGGCGGCCACCCCGCGCGAGGTCGTCATGACCCTGTACGGGGCCATGCGCGCCTTCGACGTCCTCGACCGTCTCGGCGAGATCAGCACCCCCGTCCTCCTCGTGCACGGTTACCACGACATCCAGCTGCCCGTCTCCCAGATGCTCCGTATGGCCAAGGCCTGCCAGGACGCCGAGGTGCGCATCCTGGACGCCGGTCACGAACTCCCCGTGGAGAAGCCGGCGGAGCTGACCGCCACCCTGGACCGCTTCCTCACCGGCTCCCGGGTCTGAGCCCGCCGCCGACCGAGGAGCCGAGGCCGCCGAGGGAGCGGAACCACCCGGCCACGGCATCGACGACCGCCCGGGTCCGGGACAGGCGGCCGATGTCCGCGGCCAGGGACAGGGCCGCGCCCGTCCACGCGAAGCCGAAGGACCACACGGACAGCCACTCGCACAGGTACAGGGGCGTGATCAGCCAGTCGTCGCCCACCTTCGTGGCCGCCGCGGCGGCGGCCAGCGCCATGAAGACGAGGATCAGCACCCCGGCCACCAGATAGGGGCGCCGCGCGTACGGCCGGTCCTCGATACCGGGCGCCCGGTACATGGAGAGGCAGAACGCCGCCATCGCCGTCAACAGGGCGACGGCGAAGACCTGGTGGAACACGGAGACCGTCTGCTGCCCCGAGTCGCCCCCGGACCCCGGCGCGGTGGGGAAGAGGGCGACCCCCAGGGCGCAGGTGCCGGCGACGGTGCCCAGGACGTCGTTGAACCGGTCGAACCGGTAGACGATCAGGAAGATCCCGAGCGCGCACAGGGCGCCGACGAAGATGTCACGGGTGCTCGTGTGGTACGCGCCGCTCATCGAACCGGGCCAGGCGTCCTCACCGGTCCGGCCGTCGAGCCGCGCCGCGATCCAGTTGCCGATCGGCAGCGCGAGGGGGAGCAGGACACCGATGATCCCGACCCCCAGGCGCAACCGCATGACCGTCCGCGCGTCCTGGTCCTTCTTCCGGGCCGCCGCCCCGGGCCGCAGGGGCTCGGCGGCGTCCCCGTCCGTCACGCCCACGGGCACCTCCTCACCGACACACGCGAGGCGAAGCCGTGCCCGCCACCGGACGATGTCCGGTATCGGTCGAACGCAAACTCGAACGCGGGGCGCCGAGTTGGGCCCGTCAGCCCGTCAACTGCCCCTCGGCGGCCACCAGTAGCTCCGTCACCCGCAGCGCGAACGCGGCGTCACACGGATGCGGACGCCCGGTACGGACCGCCGCCACCAGCGCGTCCCCCGCCCGTACGAGAGCCGGTACGGCACCTTCGTCGGTCGTGGGCAGCACGGTCGTCCCGGCCCGGCCGCGCAGCTCGACCGTGGCGCCGGACGCCGCGGGCGGAGCGGTCAGGCTGAGGGTGAGCGTGCTGGACGCCCCGCCGGTGTGCAGCAGGACCAGATGGACCGTGTCCTTCGGACCGCGCACGGCGGCGGCCACCTTCTCCACATCGCCGAGGACCGGCAGCAGCACGGACAGGGCGTGCGGGCCCACGTCCCACAGCCCGCCCTTCTCCCGCCGCCACGGCGAGTCCGCGAACGGGCTGTCGCTCTCCTCGTCGAACAGCGACCCGAACCACTCCGCGCGGCCGGTGAACCAGCCCCCGCGGGCGGCCTGTTCGGTGATCCACGCGTCGATCTCGGTCTGGAAGCGGGAGGTGAAGAACACGACGGAGGCGACCTGGGCCTCCTCGACCGCCGCGACGACGGCCCGTCCCTCCTCGACGTCCATCGCGAGAGGCTTGTCCAGCAGCAGATGGCAGCCCGCCCGCGCGGCCCGCGCCGCCAGCGGTGCCTGCACGGACGGCGGCAGCGCCACGGCGACCGCGTCCACATCGGCGAACAGGGCGTCCACGTCCTCGTAGACGGCCGGCCCGCCGTGCCGGTCGGCGAGTTCCTTGGCCGCCTCCGGGCGCCTGCCCCACACCCCCACGAGGTCCAGCTCCTGGTGCGCGCTCAGCGCGGGGGCGTAGGCCATCTCGGCCCACGGTCCGGTTCCGAGCAGTCCGATACGCATGTGTAGGTCTCTCTTTCACGACCGTCAGGGCAGCGCCTGTTCGGTCCAGATGGTCTTGCCGGTGGGCGAGTAGCGGGTGCCCCAGCGCTGGGTGAGCTGGGCGATGAGGTACAGGCCGCGGCCGCCCTCGTCGGTCGTGGCGGCGTACCGCAGATGGGGCGAGGTGTGACTGCTGTCGGTGACCTCGCAGATCAGCTGCCGGTCGTGGATCAGGCGCACCCGGATGGGCCCGCCGCCGTACCGGATGGCGTTGGTCACCAGCTCGCTGAGGATCAGCTCGGTGGTGAACTCCAGCTCCTCCAGGCCCCACGCGGTCAGCTGCCGGGTGGCCTCGGCGCGCGCCCGGCGGACCGCCGCGGGGTCGTCGGGCACCTCCCACTCCACGACGCGGCCCGAGTCCAGCGCACGGGTGCGGGCCACGATCAGCGCGATGTCGTCGCTCGCCCGGCTCGGCGGCAGCGCGTTCAGTACGGCCTCACAGGTGCCCTGCGGCGAGGGGTCGGACCCGGCCAGCGCGGTACGCAGCACTTCGAGACCGGCGTCGATGTCCCGCTCCCGGTGCTCGACCAGCCCATCGGTGTACAGCACCAGCCGACTGCCCTCGGCGAGCTCCAGCTCCGCCGTCTCGAACGGCAGCCCGCCCAGGCCCAGCGGCGGACCGGCCGGTACGTCGGGGAAGTCGACCGTGCCGTCGGGCCGGGCCACCGCGAGCGGCGGATGACCGGCGCGGGCGACGGTGCAGCGCCGTGAGACCGGGTCGTAGATCGCGTACAGACAGGTCGCCCCGGTGATCGGCGCGGTGCCGTCGAGCACGGCCTCGTCCTGGTCGATCCGGCTGACCATCTCGTCCAGCAGCCCGAGGATCTCGTCCGGCGGCAGATCCAGCGCGGTGAAGTTGTGGACCGCCGTGCGCAGCCGCCCCATCGTGGCCGCCGCGTGCAGCCCGTGGCCCACGACATCGCCCACGACGACCGCGACCCGGGTCCCGGACAGCGGCAGGACGTCGAACCAGTCCCCGCCCACCCCGGCCTGCGCGGGCAGATAGCGGTAGGCGACGTCCAGGGCGCTCTGCTCGGGCAGGTTGCGCGGCAGCAGGCTGCGCTGCAGGGTCTCGGCCATCGTGTGCTCGCGGGTGTAGCGGCGCGCGTTGTCGATGGAGACCGCCGCACGGGCCACCAGCTCCTCGGCGAGGGCCAGCTCCTCCTGGTCGAACGGCTCCGGCTTCTCCGAGCGCCAGAAGTTGGCGACCCCCATCACCAGCTGGCCCACCCGCAACGGCACGGTGATCAGCGAGTGGATGCCGTACTCGACGACCTGCGCGGACCGCTCCACGTCCTGGGCCTGCCAGCCGGTGGCCCGGCTGAGGTCGGCCACCAGGGTCGAGCTGTGGCTGTCGATGCTGCGGGCCTGCGGCGAGGAGGCGACCAGGTCGATCCGCTCGCCCACCTTGTACAGCGGGGCGTCCTTGCGGATCCCGCACACCGCCGTGCGCCGCAGCGTCGTGGCCGTCTCGGGCTCGTCGCCGCTGAGCGCGGCCGGCGCCAGGTCCACGGTGACGAAGTCCGCGAACCGGGGGACGGCCACCTCCGCCAGCTCCTCGGCGGTACGCGTGACGTCCAGGCCGGTGCCCACGCCCACTCCGGCGTCGTACAGCAGCCGCAGCCGCTCCCGGGCGGCCTCAGCGCGGCCGGACAGGGCGCGCAGCTCGGTGGAGTCGCGGAGCGTGGCGACACTGCCGGAGGGCTCGCCCTGCAGATCGGTGGCACGCTGGTTGACGGCGATCAACCGGTCGCCCACGAGATGCACCTCGTCGTTGGCGACGCGCCCCGAGGCCAGCAGATCGGCCATGTGCGGTTCGAGGCCCAGGGCGAGCACGTCCTGTCCCTCGGCGTCCGGGGGCAGGTCGAGCAGCCGGTGCGCCTCGTCGTTGGCGAGGAGCAGCCGGCCCCCGCCGCCGACGATGATCACGCCCTCGCGTACGGCGTGCAGCACCGCGTCGTGGTGCTCGTACATGCGGGTCATCTCGGACGGGCCGAGGCCGTGGGTCTGGCGCAGCAGCCGCTTGCTGACGAGCGCCGTGCCCGCCGTGGCGAGGAGGAGGGCCGCCGCGGCGGCGGCCAGCACCAGGGGCAGCTGCTGCTCCGCGACGCCGCCCACGTTCTCGGTGGTGATCCCGGCTGAGACCAGGCCCACCACCTTGCCGTCGGGGTCCTTGACCGGCACCACGGCCTGGACGAGGGGGCCGAGGGTGCCGTCGATGTCCTCGGTGAAGGACTCGCCCTTCAGCGCGGGTTCGAGGCTGCCGACGAACTTCTTGCCGATGCGGTCCGTCTTCGGATGGGTGTAGCGGATCCCGTCGGTGTTCATCACGACGATGAAGTCGACCTTGGACTGGATCCGGGCGGCCTCGGCCCTCGGCTGGAGGATCGCCGTCGGATCCTCGGCGTCCAGCGCCTCCCGGGTGCCCGGCGCGTTGGCGAAGGTCTCCGCCACGGCGAGCGAACGGTTGTGCGCTTCCTTGGTGCTGTCGTGCCGTACCTGCAGGACCAGCGCCACCACGGCCGACACGACCAGGACCAGCACGATCACCACCTGCAGCAGGAAGACCTGCCCGGCGACACTGCGTCCGCTCAGCGCCGACCGCAGCCCCGCGAGCGGACCCCAGCCGTGCCCCGGCTCCCGGCTTGCGCCGCCGTCGGATCCGTGCACCGCCCGCCGGGCGCGGTCGTCCCGGCCCTGCGCAGGCCGGCTCTGGGGACGGCGGGTCGATTGAGAGCGAGATCGACCCAGGAGACGGACCATGTGCCCATGTCTACACTGCCCCGCGCCCGGAGGCGAGAGGGGATCACGCACTGTCACGGCCGATGCCGTCGACCGCACGATCCGTGAGCCGCCCGGCAGCGCTGTGACCACCTGTGACGTGCCGCTTCCTATGAGATTCCCATGAATTCACGAGTCGTTTGAACAGATCGCGGTCCGGCTCCGTATTTGGCTGGGGTTTTCCCTGCCCGGATTCCGACCGAGACGTGTAGGAGCTGTCCGTGGGACGCACCACCAGGCGCAGACGCCCATCTGGAGCACGGCGCGCGACCTCTGCCGCGATCGCGCTGATCTTGGGCGGGGGCGGGCTCGTGGCCGTCAACGTCTACGCGTCGGCCACCGAGGAGGGGCCGGCGGACGACACCGTCGAACAGGTCAACTCGGCTGCCGGCACGATCGACTGCCCGGATGTCGGGGCCGAACTGACGGAGGTGCCCGAGGAGGCCCGGCCGGGGGTCGACAAGGAACTCGCCGCCCTGGACCAGCAGATAGCCGAGGCCTACCAGCGGCTGCAGAACTCCCAGCAGGCCCAGCGGCAGGACAGCGGGTTCGCCGACAACGCGATCATGAACCCGCTGAAGGAGAAGCGGGCCGCGACGATCGAGCGGATCGCGATCGCCGTCGATCGCGTCGGCGACCGCCCCGACGGCCTCGACTCCCTCGCGGCCTGTGAACTGCGGCCCGCCGAGAACCAGAACGGCGAGAACGGTGGAGAGGAGAATGCCGGGGACCAGGGCGGCGGTGACCAGAACGGCGGGGACGGTCAGGGCCAGGGCGACCAGGGCGACCAAAACGGTCAGGGCGATCAGCAGGGGCAGCCGGGCAACGGCGGTCAGGCCGGCAACGGGCCGGTGGCCGCGGACTACGCCGACATCAAGTCCCTCCAGCCGAACGCCGGTAACCGCGGTGGACAACAGAACGGCTCCACCGGCTCCTTCACCACCGCCTGCGGCGTGAACGCAGGCGGCCTGTTCAACTCGGACAACGTCATCGTCGCCCCCGGCGTCTCCAACGGCGCCCACCACTTCCACGACTACGTCGGCAACCAGGGCAACAGCGCCTTCGCCAGTGACGAGGACCTCGCCGCCGCCGACACCAGCTGTGAGAACCAGGGCGACAAGTCCTCGTACTTCTGGCCCGTGATCCGCCTCCAGAACGGCACCGCCGAGCAGGACGCCAACGCTCCCGGTGGCGGCATCGAGGGCAACGCCGGTGAGATCGTGACCCCCAAGGCGGTCACGATGAGCTTCGAGGGCAGCCCGCGCGGCGACGTCACGGAGATGCCGCGGCTGCTGCGCATCATCACCGGCGACGCCAAGGCCTTCGTCAACGGCCCGGCCAACGCCAACGCGTCCTGGAGCTGCACCGGGTTCGAGGACCGGCAGCTGAAGGACAAGTACCCGCTCTGCCCGCCCGGCAGCGACGTCGTGCGCACCTTCGAGTTCCAGAGCTGCTGGGACGGCCGCAACATCGACAGCGCCAACCACCGCACCCACGTGGCGTTCGCCGCGGCGGACGGCAGCTGCGCCAACGGCTTCAAGGCCATCCCGCAGCTGGTCCAGCGCATCGTCTACGACGTCGACGCCCCGAGCCTCCAGGACGGCGGCCGTACGACGCCGCTGTTCGCCGTGGACTCCTTCCCCGAGCAACTCCACAAGCCCGTAACCGACCACGGCGACTTCATCAACGTCTTCGAAGAGGACCTGATGCGGACGATGGTGGACTGCATCAACGACGGCCGCGAGTGCGACGCGGCGGACGTGGGCGGCGACGAGGGTGACGGCGGCGACCAGGGCAATGGCGGCGACGAGGGCAACGGCGGCCAGGGCAACGGTGGCCCGGGCAACGGTGGCGACCAGGGCGGCGACACCGGTCAGGGCGACGGCCAGGACCCGGGCCAGGACCAGCCCGGTGACGACCAGCCGGGCGACGACCAGGGCCAGGAGCAGCCGGGCAACGACCAGGGCCAGGACGACGGTCAGGACCAGGGCGACGGCCAGGGCCAGGACCAGGACGACGACACCGTCGAGCCCAGCGAGACCGCTCAGGCCCCCGACACCGGGGATGACCAGGCGGACCAGGGCGGCGACAAGGAGCCCCAGGTCCTCGGCTCGGCGAAGTCGACCCAGCGCGGGAACGCCGCCGGGGACGAGGGCGGCGACCAAGGCGCGGACGACGCCGGGAACGACGGCGACGACGTGGCCGCCCCGGCGCAGACGACGCCTCCCGCCGCCAACTTCCCGTCGCCCGCCGGGCAGAACGGCTCGCAGGGGTCGCAGTCGGCGACGGGCAGCCTCGCCGAGACCGGTTCGCAGCTGTGGCCGGCGATGATCGGCGGCGTGGCCGTGCTCGCCGGTGTCGTGCTGCTCCGCCGGGTCAGGCGCGGAGGCTACTGACCGGGCACGCATCGTCACAAGCCCGCCGGACGCCGTTCCCCCCACTCCGCCAACCTTGTTAGTTTGAGCGGGAATTGATCCTGTATCAGCCGAGCGGTCGGGGCGGAGCATGGCGGAGGGCGGGGCCCGGCGGCTGCGGTGGCCGCCGCCGGGCGACATGGCGGCGGCCGGCGTGCTGCTCGTGGCCATGCTGGCCGTACGGCTGGGCCCGGGTGAGGAACCCACCGGTTCCCTGCCCTGGGCGACGGCCCTCGGCGTGGTGATCGCCGGAGGTCTGGCGGTGCGGCGCAGCGCTCCCCTGACCGGGTACGTGGTGGGTACGGCCGCGCTCGTCGCCGAGGCGTCGGGGGTGGGCCCCGGCGAGTTGACACCGGTCGCGAACCTCATCGGCGTCCACTCGCTGGGCCTGTACGCGAGTCCGCGCCGGGCCGTGCTCGGCGCGCTCCTCGTCCCGTTCGGCGTGTTCGCCCACTTCGCGCCGAAGGACGACTCGTGGGTGACGCAGGCCGCGGTCGTCCTCGTGTGGCTCCTGGTCTGGGCGGCGGGCTGTGCCACGGCCCGGCACCGCCGAGAGACGGCGGAACTGCGGCGACTGCTGCGCCGCGAGACGGTCGTCGCCGAACGGGTGCGCATCGCTCGGGAGTTGCACGATGTCGTCGGCCACTCGGTCAACGCCATGCTGGTCCAGGCCGGCGCCGGCCGCATGGTGCTCGACACCGACCCGGACCGCACCCGCGACCTGCTGATGAGCGTCGAACGCACCGGCCGGGACGCCCTCGGCGAACTCGACCGCCTCCTCGGTGTCCTGCGCGCCGACGACGACGGCGCCCCCACGGTGACGGGCGGGCGCTCCGCCTCCCCGGACCCGGGGGACCCGGACCCCGACGACCTGGACCCCGGCCATCTGGACCGGCTCGTGCGCCCCATGGCGGACGCGGGCATGGACGTACGGCTGCGGATCGAGCCGGAGACGCTCGTCCTGCCGGGTCCGCTGCGGCTGTCCGTCCACCGCATCGTCCAGGAGGCGCTGACGAACGCCCTGCGTCACGGCCACGCCCGCTCCGCCGAGGTGACGGTCCGCAGACAGCGCTGGGGCGACGCGGTGCTCGTCCGGGTCGTGGATTGCGGCGAGGGGCCGCCTCCCGCCTACCGGCCGGGGCGCGGGCTGCGGGGCATCGGCGAACGGGCCGCCGCGCTGGGCGGCACGGTGGCCCACGGCCCGGCGGCCGACGGCGTCGGCTTCACCCTCACCGTCGAACTGCCGCTGCCGTGACCGCCACCCGCCCCGCCGCCATGAGCGGCCCTCCCGCCGCCCCGCCCGTCCGGGTCCTGCTCGCCGACGACGACGCCCTGCTGCGCACCGGCGTCGCGGTGACGCTCGGAACCGCCCCGGACCTGGAGGTCGTCGGGGAGGCCGCCGACGGGGTGCGGGCCGTGGACCTGTGCCACGCGCTGACCCCGGATGTCGTGCTGATGGACGTACGGATGCCGGGCGTCGACGGCATCGAGGCCACCGCCCGGATCGTCGCGGCGGGCCTGGCCGCCCGTGTCCTCGTCCTGACGACGTTCCCCGACGACGCGTACGTGTGGCGGGCGTTGCGGGCCGGAGCCAGCGGCTTCCTGCTCAAGCGGGCCGCGCCCGAGCGGCTCATCGACGCGGTGCGGACGGTCGCCGCCGGGGACACCCTGCTGGACCCGTCGGTCACCCGTGCCCTCGTCGAGCGCTTCGTCCTCGACGGCCGCACGGGCCGCACCGATCCGGACGCGGGGGACCGTGCCCGGCTGCGCGGGCTCACCGCACGGGAGGCGCAGGTGCTGCGCCTGATCGCCGAGGGGCTGTCCAACGCGGAACTCGCCGACCTGCTCGGAATCGCCGAGTCCACCGCCAAGACCCACGTCAAGCGCATCCTGCACAAGATCGACGCCCGCGACCGGGCCCAGGCCGTGGTCCTGGCGTACCGCTCCGGCCTGATGGAACGACGGGACGACCGCCCGGCCCCCGGCTTCGGCTGACCGCGCGGCCCTGGTCTCGGGCCCCGTACCCCCACAGGGGTACGTTCCCGCACCCCCGCAGGGGGACGCCCGGCTCGCTCCGCCGTCCTACGGTCGAGCCACTCGGCGGGAGGGGGAGCAGGAGATGAGCGCGATCGGTGCGGGGGCCGTGCCGGCGTCGGACGTGTGGCGTGCCGTACGACCGGAGGGCCGCTTCCAGCGGCTGCTGTGGTGGTGCGGGACGGCGCTGGTGGTCTCCGGCGCGGCGCACGGACTGGTGGCGGTGATCGACCAGGAGCCCTGGTGGGGACCGGTGTCCTGGCGCAAGCCGGTGGCGTTCGGGGTGTCCTTCGGGCTGCTGGTGTGGTCCGTGGTCTGGATCGTGAAGCAGATGCCCGCGCGCTGGTGGGTACGGTTCCCGGCGGCCCTGATCGTCCTCGTGAGCGTCCTGGAGGTCGGGCTCATCACCGCCCAGCGCTGGCGCGGCGTCGCGTCCCACTTCAACCAGGCCACGGACACCGACTCCGCGATCTGGTCCGTGATCGGCACCCTGATCCTGCCGCTGATCCTCGGCCTGGTCTGGCTGTTCGTCGCCGCGCTGATCCGGTTCGACGGCAGCGGGGCCGCGCGCGTCGCCGCGCTCGTCGGGCTGGCGGCCGTCCTGGTGGCCGGGTACATCGGCACCGACATGGCCGCCCTCGGGGAGGCCGCGTTCGACGACACCGGGCGGGTGCCGGACGAGGTGCTGTTCGGCGCGGCGGGCAGTGCCAAGCTCGCCCACGCCGCCGGACTGCACGGCATCCAACTGCTCGGCGTCCTCGCGATCCTGGCCGACGCGGGCCGTCTCCCGTCCCGCCGGGCGGCCACGATGCTGGCCCTGGCCTCCCTCGGCTACGCCGCCGCCTTCGGAGCGGTCACCGCGACCGCCTACGCCGGCCGCGCCCCGTACGACGCGACCGCGCCCTGGTGGATCGTGCTGGCGGCCGGTGTCCTCACCGTGGGCGCGGTGGCCGTCCATGTCCTGGCCCAGGCGTCCCCCGCCCGCCGCACCCCGGCTCCCGGACCGCCGGCGGAGAAGACCCCGCTCGCCGAGCGAACCGGACGGTGATCACGATAGGAAATCGATCTCCGCCCGCGCCCGAGAATCACCTGTCGCGGCATCGAGTTTCGGCCGTACACTGACAATTCGTAAGCATGCGGGTGGAGTTGACGGGGGGATCCGAGATGTCCGGGGATCAGTACGGGATAAGAGACCAGGACGGCTGGAGCCACAGCTACGTCGTGCCTCCGATGCCGCCGGGCCCGCCGCCCGGTCCGGCCGACGGCTGGCGGGCCGTAGGGGTGGGCCTGCTGAACCTCAGCGGTCTCGGTCTCGGCTACGCCCTGATGCGCCGCCCGCTCCTCACCCTGGTGTGCTGGGCCGCCACCGGCCTGCTGCTCTTCACGGTGCTGCCGGCCGACCCCGACGGCGTCTCGGGCGCGACCCTCACCGTCTACGGTCTGTTCCTCC
This sequence comes from Streptomyces sp. NPDC107538, assembly GCF_055657445.1. Taxonomy (NCBI): domain Bacteria; kingdom Bacillati; phylum Actinomycetota; class Actinomycetes; order Kitasatosporales; family Streptomycetaceae; genus Streptomyces; species Streptomyces sp. NPDC107538. The sequence continues at coordinate 335,702 of NZ_JBVKAY010000007.1, forward strand.
TCCTCGCCGCGGCCCACGGCGCCTTCCTGGGCCTGCGCAACCGCGTGGTGTGGCCCGCGAAGTCCCCGCTCGCCATCGCGCTCGGCGTCCTCCTCCTCGGCGTACCGGTCGCGAGCGGTCTGCTGTACGAGAGCGCGCGGAAGGAAGCCGTCGAGGAGATGCTCCTGGAGCGGCTGGACAAGGCCGACGACCTGGTGAAGCAGGCGTCCGGCGAGGGGTTCTCCACCACGCAGTCCGAGTACCGCAGGGCCCTGACCGCCTACGACGACCTCAGCACCGACCACCCCGACTCCCGGGCCGCCGAGCAGGTCCCGGACCGGCTGAAGACCTTCTACTCGACGGTCGGCGCCCCCTTCGAGGAGCAGAAGTACTGCGACGCGGTCGCACCCCTCGAATACCTGCGCACGGTCCCGCAGACCGTGAGCAAGCAGGACCTCGGCTCGCTGGCCGGCTGGCCCGACGACCGGCTCGCCACCTCGCTGTACGAGTGCGCCTCCGACAGCCTGGCGGGCAACACAGCGGGCTGGCAGGACCAGTTCAGCGACCTGCTCACCACGTTCCCCGACTCGGACCAGGCGGCCAAGGTCGAACCCGACGTCAAGGCGGCCGTCGACAAGGCCGTCAAGGCCGTGGGTGGCGACGACCCGTGCACCGCCGTGGACCAGCTGGAGACGCTCGGCTCCCAGGTCAAGGCGCTGCCCGGGGACAAGGCGGGCGTGGCCGACGCCCTCGCCGCCGACGCCGGGAAGGCCGAGAAGTCCGCGTCCGCGGGCGTCTACACCTGCGGTGTGGACCAGTACAACGACGGTGACTTCGCCGAGGCGGTGACGTCGATGAACGACTTCGTCGACGCCAACAAGAAGCACAAGAACGCGCCGCGCGCGAAGAAGATAGCGATCGCCGCCGAGATCGCGCAGGAGGTCCCGGCCGCGGGCAAGAAGCTGCCCACCACCCGCTCCGGCGGCAGCATCTCCGTCACGGTCAAGAACGACAGCCCCGACGAGATCCAGGTCATGTACACCGGCCCGGTGACCGGCTCCTTCACCCTGAAGGGCTGCGGCAGCTGCACCAGCTACGACTGGAGCAGCACGCTGAACCCCAGTTTCAAGCCGTGCAACGGCAACGACAACTACCCGCAGCGCACGATCAGTCTGCCGGTGGGCACCACGTACTTCCTGCACAAGCCGAAGGGCGGCAGCGCGTCGAGCGCCGCCTCCGACACGGCCAAGCTGGAGTCGGGCTACATCTACACGGAGTGCGCCTATGTGACCTCGGGCCTCGGGGTGAACTCCTGACGCCCACCCGGTCACGGTGACCGCGGGGTCGCGGGGGCGGTCAGCCCCTGCGGCCCTCCACCCACCCGGCGACGTCGTCGAGGTCCTTGGCGACGGCCTTGCGGACGGCGCGGGCGCCGACGGGGCCCATGAGCTTGGCGAGGAGGCCCGCGACGGCACCGGTCGACTCCGCCGAGAACGTCATCAGGATCGTGGTCGACTCCGGTCCGTCGGCCCGCAGCTGCCACTGGGAGACATAGCGGGAGCCGTGCGACTCGGCCTCCACCACATAGCGCTCGGGCGGCTCGCTGACGGTCACCCACATCTCCTCGGTGGCGTCCTTGCCGAACATCCGGCGGGTCTCCCGCCATCGGGTGCCCACCCCGAAGCCCCCGTCCGTCAGGACCTCGACCCGCGTGACACCGCTGAGCATCCGGTCCATTCCGCCGAGGTCCGTGAGGGCCTCCCACACCCGGCCCTGAGAAGCGGCGACCCGCCGCTCGACTACGACACTTCTGCTGGTCATGACTCCCATGAAAGCACCGGGCACCGACACCCGCCCCAGGACGGCCACCGCCCCGGCCGGCACCCCAGGTTGCGTAGGCGGGGTGCGTAGATCTACGGACGACCGCGCGGGAGACGCTCTGACAGGCTGGGATCTTCAGGTGCGGCCGGGATCCCCGGGGCCGCATGGAAGGGATCGGGCCGCGGGTATTTCTCCTCTACGCGTTCGCACACCACATCCGGCCGCCCCGTCCGGCGGCCCCGCCGGGCGGGTTCCGCCCCCGCCGCCGCACCTCGTCCACCACGATCCGAGGAGAACCCGATGACCGAACGCCCCGAGGGTGCGCCGGCGCAACCACAGCCGCAGGACCAGCCGTCCGCGTCCCCCGCCTGGCCGCCCCCGGCCCAGCCCGGCCCGCAGGCGGCCTCGCCCCAGCCTGCCCTGCCCGCGGCACCCGCCGCGCAGTCCCAGCCGCAGACGCCCACACCGACCCAGGCGGAGATACCCCTCCCGGCGCAGGCGCAGGCGCAGGCGCAGGCGCAGACGCCCGCCCAGCCGGGCCCGACCGCCTACCCCTACCCGAATCCCCAGTCACCGCCCGGCTACGGCCCCCCGGCCGCTCCGGTACCGGCCCCGGCCCATCCGTACGGCCAGCCCGCCGGCGGCTATCCCCCGGGCGGATACCCGCCCTACGGCACCCCGCCCGCGACGGGCGCCGGCGGTCGCGCCGTGCTGTGGGCGCTGCTCGGCGCGGTGGTGGCCTCGGCGGCCTGGGCGGGCGGTGTCTTCCTGATCGGCAAGGACGACAGCGAGGCGGATCTGCGCGGCTACCAGGCCAAGTCCGACCTCTGCTCCTCGGTGGACTACTCGTCGTTCAAGAACGAGTACCCGGAGGAGGACACCGCCCCGGTGAACAACTCCCTGGAGCACGAGGCCCTCGACCAGGGCTACTGCAGCATCTCCCTCAAGGAGTCCTCGACCTCCTCGCTCTCCGACGCGTACTTCTCGGTTCAGATGGACCTGCACAAGAAGACCGACCCCGGGCCCGAGTTCACCGCCCTGTGGTCCGAGTACGACCAGCGCTACGACGACTACGAGGTGGACAAGGTGTCCGGCTTCGGCGACGAGGCGTATCTCGTCACCGAGGACACCACGTCCGGCGACGACAACAGCGGCAGCCGGTCGGCCACCCTCGCGGTGCGCGACGGCTGGATGACGTACGAGATGCGGTGGAGCGCCTACGGCTCCACCTACGACGACGTGAGCATGCCGGACGTCGACGACGTCGTGGAGTGGTTGAAGACCGACACCAACGCGACGCTCGACAACCTGCGGGAGTCCGACGGAATCTAGCCCCGCAGCGGAGGCGGGGCGCGTGTGCGCCGCCGCCTCCGGCCCCTCTCACACCCGAACAGGGCCGTTCCCGTCAGTCGTCCTTCGCCTTGGCGTAGTCCGTCGCCATCTGTCCGGCGAAGTCGTACAGCAGGACCTGCTCGTCGCCCACCACCCACGCGTCGTGTCCCGGCGGGCACACGAAGGCGTCGCCCGGTCCGACCTCGCCCTCACCACCGTCGTCCATACGGATGTGCATACGCCCCTGGACCACATAGCCGTTGTGGTGGACCTGGCAGCTCTCCGTGCCCGCGATGGGGCCGACGGACTCCGACCAGCGCCAGCCCGGTTCGAACGTGGCCACGGCGAAGTCGAGCCCGGTCAGGTGAACGGCTTCGAGGTGACCCCGTGGGAAATCACGCCGTTCGTCCGGCTTCTCGACCGTCTTGATCTCCAGCATGACGGCTCCTTCCGTTCCGTCCCACCTCCCCATCGTCCGCCTGTCAAGCCGGGGCCGCCAACCGGGGGATCGCTCCCGGTGGACGTGCCGGGCCCCGGGGAGCGTCGTGTAATGGGGTCCGGGAGATCGCTCCCGTGGGAGAGACGATGCGCTCAGGTCGTACCGGTGGGAAGGGCGGGGGAAAGGCCGAGGCGGGGCGGCTGCGAAGGCTCGGCGAGTGGTGCGCCCGGCACTTCGTGATCGTCATCGTCGCCTGGCTGCTCGCCCTCGCGGGCCTGCAAGTGCTCAACCACGCCTACGGCGGCGACTACTCGGACGACTTCGACCTCCCCGGCGTGCAGTCCACCAAGGGCCTGGACGTCCTGCAGGCGCACGACCCGGCGGTCGCCGGCTACAGCAGCCAGATCGTCGTCCACGACAAGGACAAGGCGCTCACCTCGCTCGGCTCCCCGATGTCCGACACGGTCGACGACCTGCAGAAACTGCCGCATGTGCTGTCGGTGCAGAACCCGCTCTCCACGCCCTCCGGCCAGTCGTCGCAGTCGTCGGGGCAGTCGCAGCAGCCGAACGTCGGCCCGCTCTCCTCCGACCAGAAGACGGCGTACATCACCATCCGCTTCGACGAGCAGCCCTCCACCCTCGGTGACGGCTATCTCCACGGCGTGGACGACTCCGTGCAGCCGCTGCGGTCGGCGGGCGCCGAGGTCGAGTACGGCGGACCGCTCGGCGAGCTGGCCCGGCCCGCGCCCGACGACCGGGTGAGCGAACTCATCGGGTTCGCGGTGGCGATCGTCGTCCTCCTCATCGGTTTCGGCAGCGTCATCGCGGCCGGACTGCCCCTGGTGACCGCGCTGTTGAGCGTGGTCGGGGGCCTGGCCTGCCTCGGGCTGCTGGCCTCCGCGTTCGTCTTCGCCACCGTCTCCCCGACCCTGGCCACGATGATCGGTATCGGCGTCGGCATCGACTACGCCCTGTTCCTGACCACCCGTCACCGGCAGAACCTGATGGACGGCGACGACCCGGTCCGGGCGGCCGGCCGCGCCGCCTCCACCAGCGGCCATGCCGTCCTCGTCTCCGGCTGCACGGTGATCGTGGCCCTCGCCGGGCTGTACGCGTCCGGCGTCAGCTTCATCGGCAAACTCGGACTGGCCGCCGCCGTGACCGTGGTCTCCGCGATCATCGGCGCCCTCACCCTGGTCCCGGCCCTGCTCGGCCTGATCGGCAGACGCATCGACCGCTACCACGTCCGCAAGCCCGTCGCCGAGACCGGCGCCGACGCGGGCGAGGAGATCACCGGCACCTGGCACCGCTACGCCCAACGCGTCGAACACCATCCGTGGCGGTTCCTGTCGGCCGGCGTCGCGACCGTCGCGATCCTCGCGATCCCCCTCTTCTCCATGCAGCTCGGCCACATCGGCGACGGCGCCGACCCCACGTCGTTCACCGACCGCCGCGCCTACGACCTGATGACCGACGCCTTCGGGCCGGGCTCCAACGGTCCGCTCACGATCGTCATCGACCAGACCTCGGTGCCGTCCTCGGACCGGCAGAGCCTGCAGAGCACCGCGCAGAAGAACCTCGACGCGGTCGAGGGCGCGTACGCGGTCACTCCGCTGACGCCCACCCAGGACGGGGACGTCCTCGTCGGCACGGTCTACTCCAAGGAGTCCCCGCAGAACGCCGACACCACGGACCTGACGAACCGCCTCGTCGACGACACCCTCCCCGCCTCGGTCTCCGGCACCGAGGCGAAGGGCTATGTCACCGGGACCACGGCCGCCCAGGTCGACTTCCGCGACATCGTGGCGGACCGGCTGCCCATCATCATCGCCGTGGTCGTCGGCCTCGCCTTCCTGATCATCCTCGCCGTCTTCCGCGGCCTGCTGGTCGCGGTGAAGGCGGCCGTCCTCAACGTCCTGTCCATCGCCGCCTCGTACGGCGTGGTCGTCGCCGTCTTCCAGTGGGGCTGGGGCGGACCCGCGCTGGGCGTCCACGGCAAGGTGCCCATCGAGAGTTACGTCCCGATGATGATGTTCGCCATCATCTTCGGCCTCAGCATGGACTACGAGATCTTCCTGCTCTCCCGGGTCCACGAGGCCTGGTCGCGCACCGGCGACGCCCGTGCCTCCGTGGCGCACGCGCTGGAGATCACGGCCCGGGTCATCAGCTGCGCCGCCCTGATCATGGTCAGCGTCTTCGCCGCGTTCATCGTCAGCGACAACATCGTGGTCAAGATGCTGGGCCTCGGTCTCGCCGTCAGCGTCCTCATCGATGCGACGGTCGTCCGGCTGCTCATGGTGCCCGCCGTGCTGACCCTCCTCGGCAGCCACGCCTGGTGGGTCCCGCGCTGGCTGGACCGGATCATGCCGCACATCGACGCCGAGGGGAGCACGGCAGAGCGGCCGGTCCCGCCCCCGCGGGACCGGCCGCTCAGTGGTCCATGACCGTCAGAACGTCAGCTTCCAGCTGTTGACGTAACCGGTGTCGAGGCTGGCCACGTCCTGGACCCGCAGCTTCCAGGTGCCCGCGGCGGTCTCGGAGGAGGCGTCCACCGTGTACGTCGCGACCACGTTGTCGGCCGAGTCGGACGACGAGGAGTTCTTCAGCCGGTACGCCGTACCGTCCGGAGCCACCAGGTCGACGACCAGGTCACCGCGCCAGGTGTGGACGATGTTCACATCCACGGTGAGCGCGCCGGACGCCGCTCCGGCCCGGTTGACGTTGATCGGGGACTCGACGGTGCCGTTGTCGGGGATCTGGTAGTCGGCGGTGTTCTCGAACACCGACTGGTTCCCCTCCTCGTCCACCCGCCAGGCGAAGCTCGCCGTACCGGTCTCGCCGGTCGCGTCCGTCACGGTGACCGTCGGCGTCCAGTTCCCGGCCGTGGTCGGGGTGCCCGAGACACGGCCCGTGGCGGCGTCGATCGACAGCCCGTCCGGCAGGCCGGTGGCCGCGTACGACAGGGCGCCGGCGTTGGTCGAGGAGGCCTGGACGTCCAGCGTGACGGCCTGACCGACCAGGGAGTACTGGGCGGCCGGCGGGACGACCGTGACCCCGTCGAGGATCCGGGCGCCGACGTTGATGCCGGCCCAGGCGTTGGCGGTGTTGTTGTACGTCACCGAGCCGAGCCCGTACAGGTCGGCGGCGGCCTGGAGGGTGGCGGTGCGGGCGCCCGCGTAGTTGGTGCTGGACGTCATGTACGTGGTGAGCGCCCGGAACCAGATCTTCTCGGCCGCGTCCCGGCCGATCGGTGTCACCGGCAGCCCGTCGTAGGTCGGCGAGTCGTAGGAGACGCCGTTGACGACCTTCGTGCCGCTGCCCTCGGAGGCCAGGTAGTACCAGTGGTTGGCCGGGCCCGAGGAGTAGTGGACGTCGATGTTGCCGAGGGTGGACGACCAGTAGTCGCGCGAGGAGCCGTCCTTGCTCGGGCGGTCCATGTAACGCAGCGGGGTGCCGTCGCCGTTGATGTCGATCTTCTCGCCGACGAGGTAGTCCCCGACGTCGCTCGCGTTGCCCGCGGCGAACTCGACGGCGGCGGCGAAGATGTCGGAGGTCGCCTCGTTCAGGCCGCCCGACTCACCGCTGTAGGTGAGGTTGGCGGTGACCGACGTCAGACCGTGCGTCATCTCGTGCGCGGCCACGTCGATCGAGGTGAGCGGGTTGGCGTTGCCCGACCCGTCGCCGTACGTCATGCAGAAGCAGGAGTCCTGCCAGAACGCGTTGACGTAGTTGTTGCCGTAGTGGACCCGGCTGTACGGCGCGACACCGTCGTTGCGCAGGCCGTTCCTGCCGTGCACGTTCTTGTAGTAGTCCCAGGTCAGCGCCGCGCCGTAGTGGGCGTCCGCGCCCGCCGTCTCCAGGTTGGCGGCGGTCCCGTCACCCCAGACGTCGTCGGTCCCGCTGAACAGCGTGCCCGTCCCGGACGAGCCGCGGTTCAGGTTGTACGTACGGTGGTTGCCCCGGTCCGCGTCGGTCAGCGTGTACGACGAGCCCGACTGGCTGGTGCCGAGCGTGACCGTGCCGCTGTAGCGGGTGTTGCCCGTGCCGGTGTGCACGGCCTCGTACTCGAACAGCTTCTTCCCGGTCTGCGCGTCGGTGATGACATGCAGCTCGCTCGGGGTGTCGTCGTGCTGGAAGCCGCTCACCACGGTCTCGTAGGCGAGGGTCGGCGTGCCCTTCGCGGCCCAGACGACCTTGCGGCTGCTGTCCGGAGCGGTCTTCGTGGACCCCTCCTCCTTCGCCGCCGCGAGCGCCTGCTTCTCGGCCGTGGCCTGGGTGACCTCGGGGCTGAGGTCGGACACCTTCAGCGTGGGCTTGTAGGCCCGGGTGACGCTCTCGACCGCGCCGGACTTGGCGGCGTGCACGACGAGGTCGCCGCCGAGGACGGGCAGCCCCGCGAAGGTGCGCTCGTAGCGCGTGTGCACGGTGCCGTCGGCGTCCTTGATGACATCGCGGACCCGCAACTCCTCCTGGCTGCCCAGGTCGAGGCGGTCTGCGGTCTTGTCGGTGGCCTTCTCGGCCGACCGTATGAGGGTCTCGCGCTGGGTGGGAGACAGCTTCGCGGGCAGTGCGCCGCGGTCGGGCTTCGCGGACACGGGACGGGCGGTGCCTTCGCCGCCGTCACCGCGTGCGATCGCGGGGGCGCCCGGGACGGCGACGGCGAGCATGGCCGCCGCGACGACGAGGGCGGCCGTGGCCGAGGTACGTCTGTGGGGGGTGGATCTCACGCGAACTCCTTTGCTGCGGCCGACGTTGGACGAACGGCCGTACGAAGGACCCGGTGCACGGGTCGAGGCACCGGGTGGGGCAGGGAGTGCTGCGATGCGGGTGCGCGTGCGCCGTCGTGAGACGGAGTGCGCACAGAGTGACAGACGTGAGCCGACTATGTCAGGGGCACAACAAGTCTTTGGCCGGAAACTGTTCGATCACCGACCACCGATCACCGACCACCGGTGACCAGGCGCTCGCCGGCGGCCGTCCGGACTTCGGCCTCCTCCATCGGATCGTCCCGGAGCCGGGCGAGCTGCTCCCGTACCCGCGGGTGCTCGGGCGCGTGCGCGATCCCCAGCAGTCGGGCGTCCGATTCGCAGTCCCACAGCGACTCGGTGAACGCGAAGTCGAGCCCGGACGGCGCGACGGCCGTCAACGCCCGTAGGTAGTCCGGCCGTTCGTAGGAGTGCGGGGTGCGCACCCACAGCCGGCGCAGCACCGGCGCCGCCTCCGCGCCGGCCGCGCCGAAGCGGGCGATCCCGTCGGCCAGGGTGGAGGGGCCGCACCACTGGCGTGCCGCTTCCTGCGCTTCCAACTCCGCCAGCAGGAGGGGCAGATCCTGGACCGTGCCGTGTTCCGCCAGCAGGTCGACGCCGATCCGGGACAGCCGTGAGCGCCCGTCCACCGCCCAGCCCCGGGCGGCGGGCACGGCGAGCGGACCGAGCCGCAGCACCGCGAACTCCAGTCCTGGCAGGGGCAGTTCACCGTTCACCTCCGCAAGGTCCGGCACCAGCGGGACGAGTGACGGGTCCGGCGGACGCCTGGCAAGGAGGCGCAGCGCCTCGATTCTCTCGTGGAGTTCCGAGCCGCTGTCGGCGAGGACGTCCAGCAGCAGGCGGCTGCTCGGACTCAGGTCGATCGGGTGCGGCCGGTGCGGCCGGTGTGGTTGCCCGGATGTATGGGTTTCGGCCCCCAGGCGCCAGCGCACCCAGGGCTCCGAGCGCCACAACCGGGGCCGGTCGTCGCCCAGCCGGGCCCGTGCGACGCCGGCCAGGTCGTCCCACCACTCGACGGGCCAGGCCTCCGCCACCGACTCCAGCACATCCGTCCAGTGCTCGCCCTCGCGGACGTAGGCCCGCAGCGTCTCGCGTGCCTCGGCCGACCCCGACAGGGCCAGCAGTTCCAGGATCCGGGTGGCCCGCTCGACGGCGTCGGCATCGCCGTCGAGGAGGGTGAGCACCGGGCCGAGGGGCAGCCCCGACTCCCGTACCAGGCGCGCCAGATACAGATCGCGGTCGTCCACCACGGTGTCCCAGCGCCAGTCCTGCCGCACGACCTCGTACACCTGCGCGGCCGACACCTCCGGCTCGTCGTGCACCCGCAACGCGCCCAGACCACGGCCGCGTTGCAGCAGGCCTTCGAGGGTGCGCGGGGAGGCGTACACAGGGTCGCCGGAGGTGCCGCCGGAGGTGCCGTCGGAGGTGCCGAAGGAGGTCCCGTCGGAGGTGCGGTCGGAGGTGTCGTCGCTCATCGTGGGGAAGCCTGCCGGAGACGCCCCGTCGGCACCAGCCGATTTCTCCCGGCGGCCGGTCGGGGCGTGTCCCGTCACCTCATGTCACGGCTTGCGGGCGAGGCCCCCGTGTTCGGCGATGACCTTCGGGGCGGGGTCGGCGGGGTCCGGGCGCCAGAGGGGGACCGAGACGACACCGGGGTCCAGGAGTTCCAGACCGTCGAAGAAGGAGGTGATCTCGTCGACCGTGCGCAGGTTGTACGGCACGGCGCCGCTCTCGTTGTACCCGTCCTGGGCCCGCTCGAAGACCGGGTCGATGCCGCGGGAACCGTCGTTGATGGAGAGGTAGCTCCCGGACGGCAGCGCCCCCAGCAGGCTGTCGACGATGGAGCGTGCCTGGGCGGTGTCGGCGACATGCCCCAGGATGTTGCTGAGGATCAGCGCGGTGGGCCGGGTGAGATCCAGCGTCTCGGCGGCGGCCGCGAGGATACGGTCCGGGTCGAGCACGTCGGAGTCGACGTAGGAGGTCGCCCCCTCCGGCGTCGAGTACAGCAGGGCGCGGGCGTGGGCCAGCACCATCGGGTCGTTGTCGACGTAGACGATCCGGGTCTCGGGCGCGATCCGCTGGGCCACCTCATGGGTGTTGTCGGCGGTCGGCAGACCCGTGCCCACATCCAGGAACTGCCGTATGCCTGCCTCGGCGACCAGGTAGGTGATGTTGCGGCGCAGGAACGCGCGGCTGCTGCGGGCGATGGTCACGATGCCGGGGAAGACGGCGGTGTACGCGTCGCCGGCCTGCTCGTCGACGGGGTAGTTGTCCTTCCCGCCCAGCCAGTAGTTCCAGATACGGGCCGAGTGCGGCACCGAGGTGTCGATCTTCTGTTGCGCCGCCGGTCCGGGCGTGGTCGCGTGGTCGGTCATGTCTACCGTCCGTCTTTCAGCCGAAGCGAGGAGTTCCGGACACAACTTACGTCCCGACGCCCGTGCTCCGTACGCCAGTTCACATTTTCCGGTGGCCCGAGCAGCGGTTTCACAGGCGGCGGGGAACTTCTCGGCTCGCGCGGGCGTCCTTGGTGGTGAGGCTGGACGCACGGTGACGCTGGACGCATCTGGTGCGCGACGGAAGTGGGTTGCCATGACGACGAACGACCCGACCACGATCGAGACCACGCTGGCAGACGGCCGCCGGATGACCTTGTCGCTGCCTCCGACCGGCGCGGGATGGGCCGCCGACGGGATCAAGGCGCTGCGGGTCGTCCCGCCCACGCACACCGGCCGCGGCCAGGACCCGCCCGCCCTTCCCGAGCGCCCGGTGCTGCCTCTCGAAGTCGCGCTTCTCGGCTTCGGCGCCTAGACCAGGGTCTGTCTCAAGTTCTGGATCAAGTTCTGGGTCAACGTCTGGATCAAGGTTTGGATCAAGGCCTATGGCCGGAGGTCGAGTTGGTACCACGTGCCCGACTCGCCGCCGAGATCGGCCGGGGCCGCGGGGCCGACCGGCACGAATCCGGTTCGGGTCAGGACCTTCCGGGACGCGGCGTTGCCGTGGGAGGTGGCCGCCCGCAGGGTGAGTAGTCCGTGCGTCGTCGTCGCCGTCCGGCACAACTCCCGGACGGCGGCGGTCGCCACGCCGCGGCCGGCGACCCGCTCCGCGACCCGGTAGCCGAGCTTGGCGGTGCCGTCCTCCAGGTCGTACAGGTTGAACCTGCCGAGTACCGAGCCGTTCTCGGCGACGAGCACGTAGAAGGCGCAGACACCGGCCTCCTGCTCGGCCAGCGCGGCGTCGAACCGGTCGGCGAACCGGTCGAAGAAGTCGTCGCCGCGGTCGCCGATCGAAGCGGCGAAGTAGGCGCGGTTCGCCAGCTCGAAGGCCAGAACCGCCGGGGCGTGGTCGGCATGCAGCCGCTGCAGCTCGGGCATCGCCCGACTCTAGCCAGACCCGTGCGCGGGGGTCACCTGAGTTGAGTGACGGCGACGGTCACCGGTGGGCGTCGGTCCATCGGTGACCGTCGTGCGCGGGAGGCCCTAGCCGTCAGCCGTCGCTCCGGTAGACCGATATCTCGGTCAGCGTGGGCGTGTACTGCTCCGTCGCGATCTTCCCGGTGAGCGCCACCCGGAGCCGGGAGGTGGTGATGTCACCGAAGCCGGTCACGGTCAGGTCGTGGCCGATGCCCGTGTCCCGGGTCGCGAAGGTGACCCAGCGGCCGGCCGTCGCGTCCCAGCGTTGCAGGTCGAACGTCCGCACCCGGGGGTTGGTGCCCGAGTCGGTGTACTCGTCCAGAGAGACCTGGTCGAAGGTGGTGTTCGCGCCGAAGTCGATGTCGAGGGTGATGGGGTAGGCCGCGTCGTCGGCGGCGGCCCAGCGGGTCGTGAGGCTGCCGTCGGTCAGTCTGTTGGCGGTGAGGGTGCCGTTGGCCCCTGGATGGGTCGAGCTGGCGGTGACCGGCTTGCCGAGGGCGAGGTCGGTCCGGTTGTCGACCTCCTCCTCGATGGGGTCGTCGTCCACCGGGTTCGGGACCTTCGGGCCGATCAGGGTCTCGGCCATGCCGATGTCCGGGGCGTCGCCGTAGTAGATGTGCCTGCCCAGGAAGTCCTGGGTGCCCAGCCGAGGGTTGTAGCGCCCGGCGTCGATCAACGGCGAGTCGTCGCGCGGGGCGAAGTGTGCGGCGGCCTCCCGGATGCGGTTCACGCCCACCCCGGTGACATAGTCGGCGGGATCACCGACGAACCGTGGATCGGCCCGCAGTCCGTTGGGGTCGGCCGGTTCCTGCGTCGAGTGGGTGCCGCCGGCCTCGTAGTAGTCGTTGTTCGCGAACACCGCCTGCCGCAGGGCGCCCGTCCGCCGGTACCACGTCGTCGGTCTCGTCTCGGAGGTGTTGTAGAAGACGTTGTTGAGGAAGTAGACACGGCTCAGGAACGTCTCGTCGTGGACGTAGTCGAGATCTGCTCCGTCATAGACGAACGTGTTGTTCGTGAAATACGTCGGCGAGTAGTTCGTCGACAGCATGTTCTTCACCAGGACGCCGTTGTCATTGACGCTCAGGTTGTAACGGGCGATCGAGTTCGAGCTGTTGCCCATATAGGCCATCCAGCCCGCCGCGTTGTCGTGCGAGTAGTTGAACTGGTACGTGACGTTGAAGTTGGTGTATTCGAGGTCCCAGGGCGTTCCGTCGTACTCGTTGTCCGGGCCGCCGTACACCTCGTTGAACTGCATCACCGAATCGGCGCCGGCCCACAGATAGAGCGCGCAGGACACCGCGTCGTAGCGCTCCAGATAGCCGTTCACCTCGTTGTACTCGACCGTCATGTTCTTGGTGTTGGCCAGCTGGATCGCGCCCTGACCGACGCTCTCCGCGTAGTTGTGGCCGATGTAGACGTCACGGCTGTAGAGGTCGCGGGTGCGCACCCACAGCTGCTCCCAGCCCTCGTGCCATTTCCCGCTCTCGTCGTACTGACCGGCGTCCGCGCCGTCGGCCGCGAACCAGTTGAATGCGAACTGAACGGCGTGCAGTTCGACGTTCTCGAAGGTGTTGTTCTCGATCCGGACGTCCTTGAAGTAATAGCCGCCCGTGCCGTAGTCCTTGTAGTTGCGGCTGCCGAACACCTGGAAATTCACGGCGCCGTAGTGGATTCTCTGCCAGGTGCTCGGGCCGTCGAGATCATGGACGTACACATTCGAGATCCGGAAGTGGTCCATGATGCTGTCCGCGCCGCTCGCCAGGAGATCGGCGTTGATCGAGATCATGATGCCGTCGCGGACGTACGTCCCCGTGGTGATGTCGGTGGCGAAGTCGTTGTCATTGGACAGTTCGACGTGGTTGATGTCCCAGTACTGCTGATTGCGCAGCACGACGGCACCCGTCAGCCCGACCGTCGCCGGATCCTTCGTGCCGTCCGCCCGGAACGGGCTGCGCACCTTGCCGTTGGTCGCGATGTACGGGCGCCGCGCGTTCGGGTCGCCGTACGCGGAGATGGTGATCGGCCGGCCCGTGCTGCCCGAGCCCTTCGGCCACAACTGCTGGTCCTGCCACTGCTCTCCGGCCTTGAGCAGGACGCGGTCGCCGGGCGCGAACGTCGTCGCGTTCGCCTTGGCCAGGGTGCGCCAGGCGGTCGCCGGCGAGGTCCCGGCCGCGTTGTCGCGGCCGAGCGTGGCGTCGATGAAGTAGTCCCTGCCGCCGGTGGTGTTCGGTGTGTTGCCCGGCCAGGCGGGCTTGATCTTGACGGGCTTGTGGTGCGGGGCCGTGCCGGCGTGCGCGGCGGGGACGAGCGCTCCGACGAGCAGTGCGGCGAGCAGGGCGACGAAGCCCACGTACAGCGTCCGGGCGGGGCGCGGTGGTCCGGTGTCGACGGGTCTCATGGCTGCACATCCTCTGCGTTGATGGCACCCAGCGCCGCGCCGTCGACATCGATGTCACCGTCGTCGATCCGACGCTGGAGGTACTGGTCGAACTTCTCCTCGACGAGCGACTGCCGGATCCGCCCGGAGTACGCGGCGAACGCCTTGTCCTCGTCGACGCGCTTGCCGTCGAGTTCGTAGTACGTGATCTGCCCGGTGCCCGGCACGGGAGCGGACACCTCACCCGTCCTCAGCCCGCCCAGCACGGTCGTCAGATCCTGGTCGTGTGCGTTGAGGCCGCCCGCGCCACCACCGTCGTACGTGGCGGTCGTCAGCTTGGCGCCGGGCTCCTCGGGGGCGACATCCGCGAGACGCCCGGCGTCGGCCACGCGGCGCTGGAGGCGGGCGGCGTGGTCCGAGGGCGCGTCGGCGGGCGTCGGCACGACCAGCCGGGTGTACGTGTACGTCGTCGCGTTGGCGCTCCACGCGTCCCGGTCGGTGGCGAAGGCGTGCCGGACCTCGGAGTCGGCGACCCGGAGGGGGCCGTCGCCCTTCGCGCCCAGCCGCTTCTTCAGGGCCGTGGTCAGTTCGGTGAGCCGGTGGGTGTAGTACTCGTCGGGGGAGAACTCCGTGACCCCGTACACCGTGCGGCCCGCAGCGACGGCCCGGGCCCGGGACTCGTTCTCCCGCTCCATGTCGGCGAGGAGGCCCGCGTGGTCCACCGAGTCGACGAGGCCCTGTTCCTCGGCGAGGACGAGGACGGTCTTGTCACGCCGGATCTCGTCGAGCGCCCGGGATTCGAGACGGTCGAGCGCGGTCTCGTCACCCGCCTTCGCGTTCCAGTCGACCGTGCCGCGCGGACCGTACGCGTTGCGCAGCTCGTTCTGCACGGTCGGCGCCAACCGGCGCATGTGGAAGAGGAGTTCGTCCCGGGTGACGGGGTGGCCGTCGACGGTCGCGATCCGGGTCCCGCCGCTGCTTCCGCTGTCGCGGTCGCCGATCAGCGTCACGCCGGTGACGATCAGGGCGGTGAGGGCGACGCACGCGCCGAAGATCAGGAAGGCGGTTCTCCGGGGGGTTCCGGTCGTCTTACGGGGTGTCCCGGTCCGCTTCACGAGGCCGCCTCGATCGCGTCCAGCCGCGCGAGCACCGGCACGTCCCGGGACCGGAGCACTTCGGCCCGTACGGAGTCGGCCTCGGTCGGCGGGAACGTCAGGATGCGCTGATGCCCCACCGCGTTCGCCTCGGCCAGGGGCGTCCAGCGGCCGTCCCGGTGGCCCTGGACGACGACCTGCTCGATGCGCTGCCCCTGGGTGATGTCCTCGCCCAGGACGACCGCCTCGACCAGGCGGGGCCGGGTGAAGGTGAGCGTCACGGTGGTGAGGGGGCCCGTATCGCGGGGGACCGGATCGCAGGGGACCGGGGAGGACACCGACCGGGTCGCCTCGATCCGCCGCGCCCTGAAGTCCCGTATGCGCCGCCCGAGTCGGTCGAGAACCGCCACATCGGCGTCCTGCACGAGCCCGTCCCGCGCCGGTGGGACGTTCAGCAGGAAGCAGGAGTTGCCGCCGACGGAGCGCAGATAGACGGTGAACAGCTCGTCCACGGAACGGACTTGGGTGTCCTCGGCCGGATGGTGGAACCAGCCGGGCCGGATCGAGGTGTTGACCTCCGCCGGGTACCAGACGAGATCGTCCTCGTGCCCGGCGAGGGCGGCGCGGCTGCCGAGGTCGCGGTCGTCGCTGCGGACGAGACGGGCGAAGGTGCCGTCGTCGGCCTGCTGCGAGCGGTCGGCGGTCCGCTCGGCGTCCTGGAGGGCGCGCGGCACCACGCTCCACTCGTCGGGGCGTGTCTCGCCGGCCTCGTTGCCGCACCAGCGGACATCGGGGCCGCACACGCTGATGACCGCGTCCGGCTGCAGCTCGCGGACCACCGCGTAGTACCGCTCCCAGTCGTAGTACTGCCGCTTGCCGTTCGGGCCCTCCCCGTTGGCGCCGTCCAGCCACACGGAGAACACCGGCCCGTACCGGGTGAGCAGTTCGGTGAGCTGGGCGACGTAGAAGTCGTCGTACGCGGTCCCGGAGCCGTACGACGCCTCGGTGCGGTCCCAGGGGGAGAGGTAGACGCCGAACCGCAGGCCGTGCCGGCGGGCCGCGTCGGCGACCTCCGCGACCACGTCGCCCCGGCCGTCCCGCCACGGCGACGCGGCGACCGAGTAGGACGTGACGTCGCTGGGCCAGAGACAGAAGCCGTCGTGGTGTTTGCAGGTGAGGATGACACCGGTCATCCCCGCGCTCTTGAGCGCCCGCACCCACTGGTCGGCGTCGAGCCCCGCCGGGTCGAACAGCGCCGGGTCGTCGTGGCCCTCGCCCCACTCCCGGTCCGTCATGGTGTTCATGCCGAAGTGGAGGAAGCCGTAGAACTCCATGGCCTGCCAGGCGAGTTGACGCCCGCTGGGCCGGACCTGGGCCAGTGCCTGTCCGGTCGCGGCGGCCGTGGCGGAACCGGTCATCGGAACCGCCGGTTGTAGGACGCGAGCAGGGCCAGCAGGCCGGCCAGGGCGGCTAGCATGACCAGGAGGCTGTCCCAGCCGACCGTGGTGCGCGCGGTGACGACGAGCGTGACGCAGGCCGCCGCGACGAGCGTACGGGCGGCGACCAGCAACGCCGTACGCGTCGATGCCTTCATGGCCTTCATGGCCTTCATGTTCGGATTCCTTCCGCTGTCGCGGTCAGCCCTTCACGCCGCCCGCCGCCATGCCCTCGATGAGCCGGCGCTGGATGACGGCGTAGAGGAGGAGCACGGGGACGATGACGATGACCATGCCGGCGTAGAGGCGCCCGTAGTCGGCCGCCGCCTTCTGTGCGGTGAACAGGTTCAACAGGCCGACCTGCAAGGTCTTGCCCTCGCCGGGGAGGAGGGTGAGGGCGATGATGAAGTCGTTCCAGTAGGCCAGGAAGTTGAAGAGGATCACGGTGGTGACCGCGGGACGCGCCATCGGGAGCATGACGCTCGTCATGATCCGGAAACGGGACGCCCCGTCCAGCGCGGCGGCCTCCTCGTACTCGGCCGGGATCGACCGGAAGTACGCGGTGAGCAGATAGATCGTGAACGGGATCGACGTGGCCGCGTAGACCAGGGCCAGGACGGTGGGGTTGTCGATGAAGAAGCCGCCGGGGAAGACGTCGATCAGGGCACGGTCCCAGTCGACGAGCATCAGGAAGATCGGTACGACGATGTAGTTGACGTTGACGAACAGGCCCGCGAGAAGGGCGAGTTCGACGAGACGGCGGCCCCGGAACTCGTAGCGGGCGATGACATAGGCGGCGGGTACGGAGACCGCCAGGACGAACACCAGGCCGAGCGCGGTGACGAACACCGAGGTCAGGAAGTACTGGCCCATGTGGGCGCCGACGAACGCGTCCACGTAGTTCTGGACGTGCGGGCTCTCCGGCAGCGTCCAGGGGCTGCCGAAGAACTCGCTCTTCCGCTTGAGCGAGGCCAGCAGCACCCAGGCGACCGGCACGGCGACGGCGAGCGCGAGCGCGATGACGAGAACCTGGGTGAGCGGGCGGCCGATACGTGAGCCTTCCCGGCGCTCGGAGCGCGGGCGGGACGAGGTGGTCAGGGTCATGGTCGGGGTGTCCGTCCTCAGTACTGGAGGGGCTCGCGCCGCGTCGCCCGGCTCACCAGGAGCGACACCAGGAACGAGAACGCGAAGATGACGACACCGATGGCCATGCCGTAGCCGTACGACGAGTTCGTGTACGCCTGCTTGTACATGTAGCTCAGCAGGACCTCGGAGGAGCCGTCCGGACCGCCACCGGTCATCGCGCGGACGAGGACGAAGCTGAGATTGACGGCGCTCATGATGAAGAAGGTCAGGGTGGTGCGCAGGTTCTCCCAGATCAGCGGCAGGGTGAGGGAGAAGAACTGCCGGGTGGGGGAGGCGCCGTCGAGGGCGCTCGCCTCGTACAGCTCCTCCGGGACGCTCGCCATGCTCGACATGTAGAGGACCATGTAGTAGCCGAGCGACTGCCAGACCATCGCTGCGGCCACGGAGTACAGCACGATCTTCTGGTTCCCGAGCCAGACCTGTTGCAGACCGTCCAGCGACAGCAGGCGGAGTGTGCCGTTGAGCAGGCCGTTCTCCTGGTCGTAGACGGCGGAGAAGATCGCCGCGATCACGACCACCGAGAGCACGTTCGGGATGTAGAGCACGAACCGGTAGAGGTTGCGTCCGCGCAGCCGCTGCCGGGTCATGATCGCGGCGAGGAACAGGCCCATGCCCATCGTCACGACGGTCACCACGACCAGCAGCGCGACCGTGTTCTGGAACGCGCGCACGAACTGGCGGTCGTCCAGGAGCGAGCGGAAGTTGTCGAGGCCCACGAAGCGCATGTCCGGGGAGAAGCCGCTCCAGGTGTAGAACGACATCCGGAACACGTTCAGGGTCGGCACGATCATGAACACCGCGAAGAGGACCAGCGCGGGCAACAGACAGAGCAGCACGAAGCGGGTGTCGGCGCGGCGGCGGGGCGTGGACCGCGCGCCCCGCTCCCGGGAACGCCCGGCGGACGCTCCCGGCGCTGACTTCGAGGCGCCGCCCACCGGACCGGGACCGGGACCGGGGGTGGCGGAGGGCGTCACCGTGCCTGTCCGCACCTCAACTGCCCGCCTGCCGCAGCTTCTCGCTCGCCTCGTTCAGCGCCGACTGCCACTTGTCCTCGGTGGTGTCGCCGCTGATGATGCTGTTGGCGGTGTCGAAGAGAGTGGCCTTGATGTCGACGCCCTCGACGGGCGCGGTGCTCGCGAAGCCGCCGACCAGCGCGGCCACCGACGGGTCCTCGTACACCTTGTAGAACTCGGCGTTCTCGGCCGACAGACTGCTCGCGATGCCCTCGACCGGCTGGATCGCGTTCGACTTCGCGAAGATCTTCGCCGCCTCGTCGGAGTACAGATAGGCGATGAACTCCTTGGCCGCGTCCTTCTGTTGGGCCGCGCTCGGCACCCACACCGACTCGACCGACGTCGTGATGTACCGCTTGCCGCCCGTGGTGACCGCCGGCAGCGGGGTCAGACCCCACTGGAAGCCGTCGGCGCGCGGGGCGTCCGCCATCTCACCGACGATCCAGGTGCCGTTCGGCATGAACAGCGCCTTGTCGTCGAGGACCAGCTGCTGGTTCTTGGTGAAGTCCTGCTCGTTGGCGTACCCGACGGTGGCCGGGGCCGCGTAGCCGAGCAGTTTCGTCGTGATGTCCAGCGCCTTCCGGGCGTTCGCCGACTTCCAGACGTCCTTCTTGTACGTCATCACCTCGGTGTAGAAGGACTCCCCGCCGACATCGGCGAGGAGCGCGAAGAAGTACGAGTCGAGATACCCGGCGGTCGGATACGTGAACAGGGGTATGCCCTGCTTCTTCGCGGTGTCGCCGAGCGCGAACATCTCGTCCCAGGTGGCCGGGACCTTCCAGCCCTTCTCCTTGAACAGGCCCTGGTTGTAGAAGAGTCCGGTGGGCGCGTAGTACATCGGCATCAGATACGTCTGGTCCGTGCCGTACGGGTTGGTGTTGAGGTTGCCGACGATGCCCTCGGTCAGCTTGTCCCCGACGGTCGTGTCCTCACCGGGGACCTTCTCCTTGAGTACCGGCGTGAGGTCTTCGAGGGCCTTGTCCTTGATCAGGGTCTCGGTGAGGGCGGCCTTGCGGCCCTGGCCGAGCACCACGACATCCGGGTAGCGGCCCGCCTTCATGTTCGGGGTGATCTCGTCCTCGATGCTCTTCGAGATCTGCAACTGGACATCGATGTCGGGATGCGAGGTCTCGTACGCCTTGATGACCTGCGTGTACATGTCCCGGCCGTAACCGCCTTCGAGGGCGGCGACCTTGAGAATCGTCTTGCCGGAGTCCGAGCCGCTCCCGCCGGCCGAGCAGCCGGCGAGCAGTCCGAGCACTGTGACCGCGGCGCCCGTGAGGACGAGCGATCTCCTCATGCGGTGTCCTTCCCGTGGACGAACTGCCCACCTGGCTGCGCGAGATGTGGATCACAGAGTGATCCGGTGTTGTTACGGTGGCACCGATAACATGACAGCGCAATAGGCGAAGGGAAGGCAGTTGCCGAACGGACGGGACGGAGCGCGAGGCCGCTTCAGTCGGCGCGCGGCGGCGCGGTGGAGGCGCGAACCGTCAGCGAGACGGTCACCTCGGACGCGTCCACGGCGGCCTCGTCGCCGTGCAGCAGCAGGTCGACGGCCGCCGCGCCGTAGCGGTAGAAGTCCTGCCGGACGGTGGTCAGCGGGGGCGAGCTGTAGGCCGCGAGGGCGATGTCGTCGACGCTCACGATCGACACGTCGTCCGGCACCGACCGGCCCCGCTCACGCAGCGCCCGGATCACCCCGAAGGCCATCTCGTCGCTGGCCACGAACACCGCGGTGACCTCCGGGATCATCGCGAGGATCTGCCCCTGCCGGTACCCCGAGTCGGGCGACCAGTCGCCCTCCAGGATCGGCGGCGCCTCGATCCCGGCCGCCGTCAGGCACTCCTGCCAGCCCTGCCGGCGCCGACGCGCCTCGATCCACTCGTCGGGTCCCGAGATGTGCCAGACCTGGCGGTGGCCCAGGTCCAGCAGGTGCTGGGCGGCGACCCGGCCCGCCTCCTGCTGGTCGATGCCGAGCACCCGGGCGCCCGCCGTCCGCGAGCCGTCGAGGGTGACGGTCGGGATGTCGCGCGTGATGTCCTCCATCTTCCGCGTCACGGAGATGAGCGGCACGGCGATCACGAAGCCGTCCACGCCCTGGTCGGCCAGCTTGGACAGGGACTGCTCCATCAGACCCGTGTCCAGCGCGGCGATGGTCGCGATGGACACCGCGTACCCGGCCGCGCCCGCCGCCGCCTCCACGCCCGCCGTCACCGCCGAGCGCGAGTAGTACCCGCCGGACGCCAGCAGCACCAGGCCGATCGTGTGGCTGCGGCCCGAGGAGAGCGCCCTGGCGGCGCTGTTGAAGCGGTAGCCGACCTGCTCCACGGCGGCGAGCACCCGCCGTCTGGTCTCCGGGTTGACGTTCGGCGATCCGCGGAGCGCACGCGAGACGGTCTGCGCCGACACCCCGGCGGCCCGCGCCACATCGGCCATGCTCGGCTGCCTGAGCCGCGCGGTCTCCTCGGTCATGGTGCTCCCCTCCCGTGGACGGCCCACGGAGTCGTTCACCGGATTCTATCGACCTTGTTACGCATGGCACCGATAACATAGGCTCACCTCGTGACTGAGCCGACCACGACACACCTCTGCCCGGCCCACACCACGACCGACACGGCGCGTACGGACAGCAGGCACGGCACGGGGGGCGCCGCGGGCGCTCTCACCTGGGGCGGGGGCCGGTTCTACCGGCACGGCGTCCCGCATCGCGTCCTCTCCGGGGCGCTGCACTACTTCCGGGTCCACCCCGACCTGTGGCGCGACCGCGTCCGCCGGCTCGCCGACCTGGGCCTCAACACCGTGGACACCTATGTGCCGTGGAACTTCCACCAGCCCCGCGAGGACACCCCGCCCCGCTTCGACGGCTGGCGCGACCTCGAACGCTTCATCCGTACGGTGGGGGAGGAGGGCCTCGACGTCATCGTGCGGCCCGGCCCGTACATCTGCGCCGAGTGGTCCAACGGCGGCCTGCCCAGCTGGCTCACCGCCCGTGACCTCGCGATCCGCAGCTCCGACCCGGCGTTCACCACCCCGGTCGGCCGCTGGTTCGACGACCTCGTGCCCCGTATCGCCGCCCTCCAGGCATCCGAGGGCGGCCCCGTCGTGGCGGTCCAGATCGAGAACGAGTTCGGCAGTTACGGCGACGACCACGCCTATCTCCGCTGGAACCGCCGCGCCCTCACCGAACGCGGCATCCGGGAACTGCTGTTCACCGCAGACGGCCCCACCGACCTGATGCTGGACGGCGGCACCCTCCCCGGCACCCTCACGGCCGTCACCCTCGGCTCCAAACCCGAGGCCGCCCGCGCGCTCCTCGGCTCCCGGCGCCCCGACGAGCCCTTCCTCGTCGCCGAGTTCTGGAACGGCTGGTTCGACCACTGGGGCACACGGCACCACGTCCGGGGCGTCGACAGCGCGGTCCACACCCTGCGCGGCATCGTCGCCGACGGCGGCAGCGTCAGCGTCTACATGGCCCACGGCGGCACCAACTTCGGCCTCTGGGCGGGCGCCAACGACCACGAGGGCCGCCTCGCCCCCGTCGTGACCAGCTACGACTCCGACGCGCCGATCGCCGAGGACGGCAGTTTCACCGCCAAGTTCCACGCCGTACGGGAGGCACTCGGCGCCCAGGGGCCGCTCCGGTCACCCGCGCGCCCGCCGACCCTGCCCCCGGCCCGCGTTCCGCTCGTCCACCACGCCGACCTGCTCCCCGGACTGCGCGCAGTCCCGGCCACGGCCACCACCGCGCCCCGCCCCGCCTCGTTCGAGCAACTCGGCCTGGACGCGGGCATGGTCCTGCACACCGCCCACCCCCGCGTCCCGGCGGGGGCACACCGGCTCGTCCTCACGGATGTGCGGGACCGGGCGCTGGTCTTCGTCGACGGCGCGTTCGCCGGTGTCGCCGACCCCGACTCCCCGGACGTGTCCGTCGACGGGACCGGTGCCGTCGTACGCCTGGAGATCCTCGTCGAGAACCTCGGGCGGGTGAACTACGGTCCGGGCATCGGCGGCCACAAGGGCCTGCTCGGACCGGTCCTCGTCGACCGGCGCATCGTGCAGGGGTGGGAGAGCGCGCCGGTGGCGCTGCAGGAGTGGGGCGAGGGGGAGTTGGGCGCGGCGGTCGCGGCCGGGCCCGTGCGGGTGGGGACCGGCACCGGGCCCACGAGCGCGGGGTTCGCCGTCGCCGAGTTCTCCGTCGACACACCCGCGGACACCTTCCTCGCCCTGCCGGGATCTTGCCGGGGCCTGGTCTGGGTCAACGGCTTTCTCCTCGGCCGGTACCGGGACGTCGGACCGCAGGTCACGCTGTACTGCCCGGCGCCCCTGCTGCGCCCCGGCGGCAACACCGTGACCGTCCTCGAACTGGAACGCCTCGGCGCCGAGCTGGAGCTGCGGGCCCGCCCCGAACTGGGGCCGCCCGAGGAGTACGTTGAGGAGTTCGACTGAGCGGAGCGAGGAGCCCGGTATGCCTGACGGATGGCGGTGGGACCGCACGCTCTTCCAGGGGAGCGCGGCGCACTACGAGCGGGGCCGGCTCCCGTACGCGTCCGGTTTCCCCGAAGTGCTGGCCGAGGCACTGGAGTTGGACGGCCGGGGCCGACTCCTCGACGTCGGCTGCGGTCCGGGGATCGTCCTGCTGCCGATGGCGCGGTACTTCACCGAGGCGGTCGGCGTCGATCCGGACGAGGACATGCTGACCGAGGCCGCACGGCAGGCCGGACGCCGAGGGGTGACCAACGCGCGCTGGGTGGCCGCGCGCGCCGAGGATCTGCCCGCAGGTCTGGGGGAGTTCCGCGCCGTGGTGTTCGCCCAGTCCTTCCACTGGACGGACCGGGACCGGGTCGCGGCCACCGTGCTGGAGATGCTGGAGCCCGGGGGCGTGCTCGTCCATGTGAGCGACCTGAAGGAGCCGGTTCCGGAGCCGCCGTCGTCGCCCGGCGCGCTGGTGCCGTCCGCGCCGCCGTCGTCGCCCGTGCGGCCGTCGTCGCCCGTGCCGCCGTACGAGCGGGTCGGGGAGCTGGTACGCCGGTATCTGGGCCCGGTGCGTCGGGCGGGGCAGGGGGTGCTGGTCAACGGCACGCCCGGTGGTGAGGCGGCCATCATCGAGCGCGCCGGGTTCGGGTTCTTCGCGCGCCTGGTGGTGCCGGCCGGGGAGGTCGTCCCCCGGACCTCGGACGACATCGTCGCGTGGGCGTTCTCCCGGTCCGATTCCGCGCCGCACCTGTTCGGCGACCGGCTGGCGGACTTCGAGCGGGACCTGCGGGCGCTGCTCGCGGAGACAGCTCCCGACGGCCGGTTCGCGGAGCGTCTTCCGGCGACCGAGATCAGGGTCTGGCGCAAGCCGCCGGGGTGAGCGGTGGCGCCGTCCGTCGGTGGTCGGTGTCGGCCGGTGGTCGGTCGGCGGGGCGTTGTCGGTGGCCGCTGTTAGTCTCCGGGCCGGGGAGTGATCACAGGTACCGGCGTGGGGGTGGACGGATGAGCAGACTGGAATGTCCGCTGTGCGGGCAACAGGTGGCGGCGACACGGCAGGGGATGGCCTGGCATCAGCGGGCGGACGGCGCGCCGTGCCTGCCGGACGAGAGCGCCGCGTCCCCGGTCGGCACCCCAACGATCGGCTGTGGCGCACTCGCCCTGAGCGCGGTCGCGGCGATCGTGTCCGGCTCGTGGACGGTGTGGTGGCTGGGTCTGCTCGTCTCGGTCGGGATGGTGGTCTGGCGGGCCCACCTCAGCCCCGCCGCCCGGGTGGCCGCCGCGCACCGGCGGGCCATCGAGGCGGTCAGGGAGGGAGCGGCGACGGCGGACACCGGCCCGCCCGCGCGGGACGTCGAAGCGGACGCGAAGCGGCTGTTGGAGGAGTTGCCTCCGTTGGGCTCGACGGTCGAGGACGCGGTCGCCGCCTGTATGGCCCGGCTGCGGCCCTTCGACCCGCAGCCGCTCGCGGTGCGGTTCACCAAGCTGGCACGGGCCCATGTCGCCGCCGACGAGTGGATACTCGGTCTGGCCGTCGGCCCGGAAGAGGGGCCTTCGAGAAGCGTCCGGGTGCTCGTGGTCGTCACCGACCGGGCGTTGGTGGTGAAGGACCGGGACGTCGTCTACCGCGACGACACCCCGGAGATCCTCCCCGGTCCGTACGGCTGCCTCGCCTCCGGCGCCCGTACGTTCTTCTTCTCCGCCAACCACGGCCTGGAGACAGCCGTCGCCGCCCGCGAACTCGCCGCCTCCTCAGCGCGACGCGGACCCGTGACACCCAGCGGGCGGCCGACCGAGCGGCTGATCCGTGAGGCCCGCGACGCCGAACTGATCGCGGCCGAGTGGATGCGCTACCTCGGCTTCGCCGACGCGGTCGCCACGCCCGTCGGCGCGGACGGCGGCATCGACGTGGTCAGCGCCCGTGCCGTCGCCCAGGTCAAGCTGGAGGGCAAGCCCACCGGCCGTCCCACCGTCCAGCAACTCCACGGCGTCGCCGCACAGGAGCGGAAGACCGGCGTCTTCTTCTCCGCCGCCGGGTACACGCCCCAGGCCCGCACCTGGGCCCAGACCAGCGGCACGCTCCTGTTCCGCTTCGACCGCCAGGGCGCGGTGGAGGCGGTCAACGCGGTCGCGCACGAACTGTTGGCGGAGGCGGACGCGCGGGGGCCGGTCGGCGGTAAGTGATCGGCGGTGGGTGATCGGTGGTGGGCCATGGGCGGTAGGTGAGCGGCGGGAGTGAGCACCAGGGGCTGCGCTGTCGGGTGGGACGGAGGGGCAGGTAGGCTCGGCGGGTCCGGGGTGCTGGCAAGCTCAGGGCGCTGCCGGCGACCGCGCCCACCTAGCTCCTGCTCGGAGCGGGGTCCGTCTCATGACGGGCGGTCGCCGGTCCGGACCCGGGAAGGAAACGACGAGATCATGTACGTCCCTGTGCTCCGAGGCCCGGCGGGGGCAGTGGCGACGGAGGCGAACCGATGACCGGCGCGAGCAACGGCCCCGGAACCGATCCGATGACCGGCGGCGGCGAAGAGCCCGTCCTCCTGCACACCACCGGCCGGGCCGCCCACATCGTCCTCAACCGCCCGAGAGCCCTCAACGCGCTCAACCACACCATGGTGCGGCGCATCGACGAGGCCCTGACCGTGTGGGAGCACGACCCGGCCGTGGAGACCGTCGTCATCACGGGCGCGGGGGAGCGCGGGCTGTGCGCGGGCGGCGACATCCGGGTGGTCCACGACGACGCCCGCGACGGCGACGGTTCCGCCTCGGCCGCGTTCTGGCGCGACGAGTACCACCTCAACGCCCGTATCGCGCGCTACCCCAAGCCGTACGTCGCCGTCATGGACGGGATCGTGATGGGCGGCGGAGTCGGTGTCTCCGCGCACGGCAGCGTCCGCGTCGTCACCGAGCGGTCGAGGATCGCCATGCCCGAGACCGGCATCGGCTTCGTACCGGACGTCGGCGGCACCCATCTCCTGGCCCTGGCCCCGGGCGAGTCGGGCACCCTGCTCGCGCTGACCGGCGCCCACATCGGCGCCGGTGACGCCCTGCTGTGCGGCCTCGCCGACCACTACGTACCGTCCACGTCACTCGGCCGACTGCTCGACGACCTGGCCGTTCTGCCCGCGCGTGAGGCGGTCGCCCGGCACGCGCGTGAGGCCCCGCCCGGCGAACTGGCCGCTCAACGGGACTGGATCGACGCCTGTTTCGCCGCCGACACGGTCGAGGAGATCGTCCGGCTGCTGCTCGCCCACGGTGACCCGGCCGCGAAGGAGACCGCCGAGACCCTGCTCACCAAGTCGCCCACCGCGCTCAAGGTCACCCTCACCGCCGTACGCCGCGCCCGGCGACTCGGCTCGCTGGAGCGGGTGTTGGACCAGGAGTACCGCGTCTCCTGTGCCGCCCTCGCGACCGCCGACCTGGTCGAGGGCGTCCGCGCCCAGGTCATCGACAAGGACCGTAACCCCCGCTGGTCCCCGGCCACCCTGACCGACGTCACCGAGGCCGACGTACACCGCTTTTTCGAGCCGCTTGGCCCCCATGAACTCGGCCTCGGCCAGGACCATCCGGGCTCCGGTGACGACCTCGCCGACCCCGACACCACCACCTAGGCTCTCCCTCATGATCGACACCCCCCGCCCCCTGCACATCCGCCCCGGCGGCCCGGCCGACGCGCCCGTGATCCTCCGCATGCTCGACGGGGCGGTGGCCTGGATGAACGCGCGCGGCAACACGGAGCAATGGGGCACGATCCCTTACTCGGAACGCCCCGACGGCCCGGCCCGGATCGAGCGGTACACGACCGAGAACGCCCCGTACATCGCGGAGTCGGACGGCCGCCCCGTCGGAGTGCTCGTCCTGGACACCGGCCCCAGCCCCCAGATGCCGATCCCCCCGGCCGACGAACCGGAGCGCTACATCCGCCTCCTCGCCTCCGACCGCGACAACTCGGGCATGGGCATCGGCGCGTCCCTCCTCGCGCACGCCGTCGAGGAAACCCGCCGAGCAGGCGTAGGACTGCTCCGCGTCGACTGCTGGGCGGGCGAGGACGGCCACCTCGTCGCCTTCTACGAACGCAACGGCTTCACCCGCACGACGCCTTTCCTGTCCGGCACTTGGCCGGGCCAGGTACTGGCCCGCAGGGTCGACTGACCCGACGACCCCGACTGACCCGACGACCCCGACTGACCCGACGACCCCGGCCGACCCGGCGGGGCCGGGCCTGGGCTTGGGCTTGGGCGTCGGTCAGTGGGCGATCTCGTCGATGAGGTCTCGGGCGCCCTGGCGCAGGAGGGCGACGGCGACGGAGGTGCCGAGGGTGGCGGGGTCGAGGCGGCCGGCCCATTCGTGGGCGTTGAGGATCGTCTTGCCGTCGGGGGTGAAGACGGAGGCGCGGAGGGAGAGTTCGCCGCTGCGGTCCGTGCGGGCGAAGCCGGCGATGGGGCTGTTGCAGTGGCCCTGCAGAACGTGCAGGAACATGCGTTCGGCGAGGGTCTCGCGATGGGTGTTCGGGTCGCCGAGGCCGCTGACCGTGTCGATCGTGGCGGTGTCGTCCTCGCGGCACTGCAGCGCCAGCACACCCGCGCCGATCGGCGGCATCATCGTCTCGACGGAGAGGATCTCGCTGATCACGTCCGCACGGCCGATCCGCTCCAGCCCGGAGACGGCCAGCAGCAGCGCGTCCGCCTCACCGGCGGCCAGCTTCTCCAGCCGGCGGTTGGCGTTGCCCCGGAACGGCACGCACTCCAAGTGCGGGTGGGAGGCGGCGAGTTGCGCGCTACGCCGCACGGACGAGGTGCCGATACGGGTGCCCGCGGGCAACTCGTCGAGCGTGCGTCCGGCGGGGTCCACGAGCGCGTCCCGGATGTCGTCCCGCGCCAGGAACGCGGCGAACATCGTGCCGGCGGGCAGCGGCCGGTCGGCGGGGATGTCCTTCACGCAGTGCACGGCGAGATCCGCCTCGCCCGCGACGAGGGCGGCGTCGACCTCCTTGGTGAAGGCCCCCTTGCCCTCGACCTGGGAGAGATCGCCCATCCACTTGTCCCCGGTCGTCTTCACGGGGACCACTTCGGTGCGCAGCGCCGGGTGCAGCACGGCGAGTTCGGCGCGTACACGCTCCACCTGGGCCAGGGCCATCGGCGAGTCTCGGGAAACGATACGAATCAGGTCCTGCGACATGAAGGCACGATAGCCCCTCGGACCGGGCCCCGATGACCAAGCGGGTTCCCCGCGCCTTCGCTCACACGCCCGCTCACGCCTCCGCTTACACGTCCGCCCGCTGGTACTGCCCGAGAAAGTCGAACTCCCCATCGACCGTGCGGAACAGGAACATCGCGTCATGGTTGTATCCATAGTCCGACGAGAACGCGATGTTCCGGCTGACGCCTTTGTACGACACCTCCCGCATCCGCCGGACGACCGCGCCACGCTCAGCGAGTGGCGAGCCGCCGCCCCCGCCCCCGTCCTGGCCCCCGCCCCCACCCCCGCAGACCTTCGCCAGGAACAGCACCGCGTCGTACGCCTCCGCCGCGTACG
The DNA here is from genome assembly GCF_055657445.1 of Streptomyces sp. NPDC107538. Classification (NCBI taxonomy): domain Bacteria; kingdom Bacillati; phylum Actinomycetota; class Actinomycetes; order Kitasatosporales; family Streptomycetaceae; genus Streptomyces; species Streptomyces sp. NPDC107538. Next base: position 364,520 of record NZ_JBVKAY010000007.1, read on the forward strand.
GGCCGGGGCGTTCCCCGTACCGTGCCTCGTACGCCGCGCTGAAGGAGCGGGCCGCCGGGGTGGCCGTCGCGTCGATGAACGTCGTGGCGAAGACCCAGCCGTCGGCGGCGGGGCCCGCGCTCTCCAGGAACCGTGTGCCGAAGGCCCGTTGGGTCGCGACCCGGGCCCCGGAGAACCCGGCCCCGCGCAGCGCCGCCGCGAAGGCGCCCGCCCGCTCCTGACCGCCGCTGAACACGACCGCGTCCGCCCGTGCCGCCACGGCCTTCGCGGCGAGGGTGCCGGCGTCGAGCTTTCCGGCGGCGACACTCGTGATGCTCGTGTTCCGCCCGGCGCGGCTCATTCCGCGCTGGACGAAGTCGCAGAGGGTCCAGGCGAAGTCGCCCTCGGCCCGGTCGTCGACGAGGAACACCTCGCGGGCGTCGGCCTTGCCCGAGAGGTAGCGGTTGCAGGGGGCGGCGAGCAGTTGATCGGTCGGAGACAGTTGCGCGTGCGAGCGGAGCGTGGTCAGTCCGGCTTCCCTGACCTGCGCCGACACCCCCACCGACACCGAGACGACGGGGAGCACGGCCTTCGTGTACGTGGACTCCGCGGCGAGGAAACAGTCGTCCGTGGTGGGGCCGAACACCGCGAGGACCCGCTCGTCCGCCACCAGCTTCCGCGCCCGTTCCCGGGTCCGGTCCGGCTCGCCCCCGTCGTCGTACGCCCGCAGCCTCAGCCGTAGCGGCCGGTCGGCGTCGGCGTTCACCTGCGCGACGGCCAGCCGGGCGCCGTTGAGCTGCGCCTGCCCCATCGGGCCGGTGGCGCCGGAGAGGTCGCCCTGGAAGGCCACGACGAGTTCGCTGCGCGGGGCGGACGAGGGCGAACCACCCGCACCGGCCTTCCGCTCGGCCCGGTTGCTCCACCACCAGGCTCCGCCGCCGGCCGCCAGGACCCCGGCCGCCGCTCCCGTGGAGCCGAGCGCCAGGAACCCACGGCGGGTGGGGGCGGCGGCCGGGGGACCGGCTCCCGCCTCCTCAAGGGACGTGACCGTGCCCGCCTCCGCCGCCACCGGCCCGCCGGCGTTCCCCGGCCCGTTCGCGGCCGCATGCCCGTTCGGGGTCGCCTGTCTGTCCGCGTCCACGGCGCCGCCCGCGTCTACGAGGTCACCCGCGTCCACCGGCCCGTTCGCGAGTGCGACCGCTGCCGATTCCGCCGGGACTCCCTTCCCGGTCGGTGCGGAGACCCGCGTCGGCTCGATCGGGCCCATCGCGAGGACCGCCGCGCTGCGGTCCGCGATCAGCCGGGTCACCGGCTCCGGCAGCCATCGCTCCCGGTCGGCGGGTACGGCGGTGTCGAGCGCCGTACCGACCTCGACGGCGGTCGGCCGTCGCGCCGGATCCTTGTCCAGGCAGGCCCGTACGACGGGTTCCAGCGCCTCCGGGATGCCGGGCAGCTCCGGTTCGTCGTAGACCGTGCGCAACAGCATCCCGGCGGCGGCGCCACCCCCGAAGGGCCGTACGCCGGTCGCGGCGAAGGCCAGGACACAGCCCAGCGAGAAGACATCGCTGGGCGGACCGATCCCCGCGCCGCGCGCCCGCGCCTGTTCGGGGGAGAGGAAGCCCGGCGAACCCACGACGACGCCGGTGGACGTGAGCGCCATGTCCTCCGGCGTGCGCGCGATACCGAAGTCGATGAGCCGGGGCCCGTCCGGGGCCAGCAGCACATTGCCCGGCTTCACATCCCGGTGCACCAGCCCCGCCCGGTGAACCGCGTCCAGTGCCTCGGCGAGCCGCAGCCCCAGGACGGACACGGACGCGGGAGACCACGGCCCGTGCCTCTCCAGCACCTCGGCGAGCGAGGGACCCGGTACGAACGCGGTCGCCAGCCACGGATCCTCCGCGTCGGCGTCCGCGCCCAGCAGCGGGACCACCCAGGGGCTGTCCACCCGCCGGGCCACCTCGATCTCCCGGCGGAACCGGGCCCGGAACCCGGCGTCGTCGGCGTACGAGGCCCGTACGACCTTGACGGCGGCGAAGGCCCCGCCCGGGGCGCGGGCCAGGAACACGACGCCCATGCCGCCGGCGCCGAGCCGCCGCAGCAGGCGGTAGTCGCCCAGCCGCGACGGGTCGGCGGTGCGCAGCGGCTCCATCAGGCCGTCAGCGGCGCCGGGCCGCCGTACACGAACGCGCCGGCCTCGACCCGCCAGAGGTGGGCTCCGGTGCCGTCGATGACCGGCAGGCCGGTCTTCTCCTGGAACGCGTAAGTCCTGGTGACGCCCTGGTACTTGGCGGCCAGGAGCGCGGCGAACAGCTCCTCACGGGTGCGGGCCTTGGCCGGGAGGCCCGCCAGGGAGGTGAGCACCAGGGAGGTCGTGTCGTAGGCCTCCGCCGCGTAGCGGGGCGGTGCCTCCTTCCACCGTTTCCGGTAGGCGGCCACGAAAGCCTTCGCCTCGGGGATGTCCGCCGGGTCGACGATCGGTGCGACGATCGACCATCCGTCGGCGTCCTCCTTCGCCGCCGTGAGGAAACGCGCGTCGAGCAGCGCGGGCCCGCCGGCCCGCGCACCGGAGAACCCGCGTTCGCGCAGCGTCCGGGCGAACGACGCGGCCCGGTCGGGCAGTCCGGCGAAGGCGAACGAGTCGGTGTCGGCGGCCAGCAGGTCGTCCACGACGTCCTCGAAGTCGGACCGCAGGGTGCTGACCACGCGCGGGATGTATGGCTGCCCGGCCGTGTTCAGCTGCTTGCTGAGGGTGCTGCTGATCTCCCAGCCGTAGTTGTCGGCCGCGCGGTCCACGACCACACCGACCCGGCGCGGGCGGGCACCGCGCAGGACGGCGTCAAGGTAGACGGAGATCACCGAGTCCGGCAGCCGGGTGTTCAGGAATGTGCGGAAGCCCTGCACGGACAGTCCGATGGCGCCGGGCGACACGCCGAGCACGGGGACGAGGGCGGCGTCGTACTCCGCCAGCGCCGACTGGGCGGTCGCGTCGGTGGTCGGACCGATCACGGCGAGTACGGCGGGGTCGTCGGCCAGTCGCTTCGCGAGGCGCGCCGCCTCGGCCGGGTCGCCGCCGTCGTCCACGGCCCGTACGTCCACCTGGAACGGGGCGTCCCCTCGGGCGTTGAACTCCGCGACCGCCAGCCGCAGTCCGCGTTCCTGGGCCCTGCCGCTGTCGCGCTGTCCACCGCTGAGGTCGCCGTGCAGCGCGACGGTGTGGGCGGGCCGCCCGGAGGAGGCGGCGGCAGGCTTGCCGCCGCCCGCGCCACCGTCTCGGCCCACCGCCCACCAGGTGGCGGCGCCTCCCGCGACGAGCACCGCACCCGCCGCTCCGGCGAGCAGGACACGGCGTCGCGCGGGGGCTCCGGGGGTGTCGGTGGCCGCCGCGTCCCCGCCACCGGCCGCCGGGGACACGGTGTCGTCACCGGAGGAGCCGCCCCGTGGCCCGGCCCCGTCAGGGGAACCGCCGTCCGGGACGGCATCGGTGGGCGTGGGATCGGCCGGGGTGCCGGTCGCGACATCGGCCGGGGTGCCGATCGAGGCGCCGGTGGTGACACCGGCCGAGATCTCGGTGCGGTCGATGTCCGGCAGCGCGAGCGCATCGGCCGACCGCCGAGCGATCAGCCGCACGACCTCCTCGGGCAGCCAGAAGTCGTGGGCACCACCGGCCCCATCGACGAACTTGCCCGCATCCGCGCCGGCTTGGGAGCGGGCCGGGGCGCCGGCGTCGGACGCGGCCTGGCCGCCGACTCGGCCGCCGGCGCCGGCGCCGGCGCTGACAACGGCTTCGGGGTCGGCGTGGGCGTCAGCCTCCGCGGCAGCCGACCCCTCGACTGCCTCCGCGGCAGCCGACCCCTCGACTGCCTCCGCGGCAGCCGACCCCTCCTCATTCCCCCCGGAAGACGACCCACCTGCCGCCTCCCCAGGCAACAACTCCCGTACCAGCTCAGCCGCTTCGGGTCGCAAGGCCGGGTTTTTCTCCAGGCAGCGGGACAGGAGGGGGGTCAGGGGGGCCGGGACGTCGTCGAGGTCGGCCGGGTCGTGGACGGCGCGGTAGAGGAGGGCGTCGAGTGCCCCCGTGCCGAACGGGGGGCGGCCCGTCGCCGCGTAGGCCAGCACGCAGCCCAGGGAGAACACGTCGACGGCCGCGCCGATGACCCGGTCGCCCCGCCCGTCGGCCTGCTCCGGCGCGAGATAGCCGGGCGTGCCGATCACGAACCCGGTCGCGGTGAGCGCGGTGTCCTCGGGCGCCCTGGCGATACCGAAGTCGATGAGCCGGGGCCCGTCCACGGCGAGCAGGACATTGCCCGGCTTGAGATCCCGGTGGACCAGCCCCGCCGCGTGCACCTCGGCCAGCGCCTGCGCCAGCCGCCCGCCGAGGATCCGCAGCCCGTGCTCGGTGAGCGGCCCGTACGCGGCCACCGCCTCGGCCAGCGAGGGACCCGGCACATACGCCGTGGACAGCCACGGCGCCTCCGCGTCCGCGTCGGCGGCTGCCACCGGCACCGCCCAGGGACTGCGGATCCGCCGCGCGGCCTCGACCTCGCGCCGGAACCGCTCCCTGAACCCGGCGTCCTCGGCGTACTCCGCCGCCAGCACCTTCAACGCCACCAGCGAACCGGCCGGTGTACGCGCGAGATACACCACCCCCATGCCGCCGGCGCCGAGCCGGCCGAGCAGACGGTGGCCGGCGATCCGCGCCGGATCGGAAGAGCGCAGCCGCTCCATCAGTCCTCGCCCCCGCCCAGTTCGTAGCCCGCCCGGTCGAGCATGGTGGTGGTGCCACGGGTCATGTACTGCTCCAGTTCGGCGACGGTGTAGCCCTCGGCGCCCTTGAACGACACGGTCAGGGTCACCTGGCCGAGCCGGGTGACCATCCACCGGTACAGGGCCTCGCCGCCGCCGGTCAGGTAGACGCCCGTCTCCAGGACCGAGTCGTCGGCGTAGTTGTTGCCGCGCAGACCGCGCGGGGTGCCCACGGACATCAGTTCCGCGATCCGCTCGTCGGTGCGCACCTGCTGCTCAGGGCAGCGCAGCGCCTCCTCCAGCGTCTCGGACACATGGTCGTCGGCGCCGGGCACGGTCGTGTGCACCGTCGCCGTCGCCGTCACCTTGATCGTGCCGCGTCCCCCGGTGCCGGGCAGTTCGCTGTAGAGGGACAGCGAGTCGAGTACGTCGTCGGGGAGCGCCCGGCGCTGCCACCGGCACTCCTCGTCCAGTACGGCCATGGTGCCCTCGGCGCTCCGGGCGAGCGGCTGGGCGCGGAAGCCCGCGCCCCAGTCCCGCGGCCGCATCACGATCGCCTCCGCGAGAGCCGCGCCCTCCCGCCGCGACTCCGGTACCCGGTCCGGGGCCGCCTCGAAGGGCGTCACGGACGGGGTCGTGGACGGTATCGCAGACGGCTCCGCGCCCTCCGCCGAGACCTGCCCGGAGGCCGAAGCGGAAGGCGTCGGGGACCCCGAGGCCCGGGCGTCGGGCCCGTCCGCGCGCTCCGCCGCGCCCGCGCTGCAACCGCCGAGCAGGACCGCCGCCACGGCCCCCGACGCGGCGGCCCTCAGCCGCCAACCACCTCTTCGTCCAGCAGTTTTGCCGTCCATCGCCGCCCCCTCCACCGCGGTACCCCGTGTGTGACCGGTGATCGTACAGAGGTACGCAATCCCGGCGGGAGCGGTTCCCGGGAGTCTCTTCGCACATACCCGGACCATTGACGCGGAGGAGGAACTCTCCCGCTCTGAACGGATGTTCAGAGCAGAAGTTCAGAACGCGGGCCGTGGTATGCCCGGTTGGGGTGCCCGCTCCGCCGACGCCGTCGTGATCGCGCGGCCCCGTTCGCCGCGCTGACCGGGGGAGCGCTGCTCCTGCCGTACACGCCGGGTCTGCTGGTCTATACGGTGATGGCGATCGTCGGGAGACGGGTGTACCCGCTGCTGACGTGGAACTGGCCCGCAGACTCGAAGGCCACCTCGCCGCCCACGGGGTACGGCCGGTGCGCGTTGTCTGAGGGCCGAGGCGCCCGGCGAGGCCGTGGCGGGCAGGAGGGCCGCGGCACCCGTGACCGGGTCCTGGAGGCGGCCCTCGACTGCCTGGTCCGCCACGGCTACGGCGGGACCACGGCACGGGCGATAGCCCAGGTCGGCGGGTTCGCGCCCGGGGTGATCCACTACCACTTCGCCGACCTGGACGACCTGCTGGTGGCGGCCCTGGAACGCACCAGCGACGCCCGTCTCGACCGCTACGGGGCCGAACTGTCCGGCATCGACCGCGCCGAGCCCGCGATCGCCCGGCTGCGCGAGCTGTACGACGAGGACACCGCGACCGGGCACATCGCCGCGGTCCAGGAGTTGTACGCGGGGGCGCGGCCCGGCACCCGGCTGGCCGCCCAACTCTCCCTGGAGACCGGGAAGTGGGAGGACCTGGCCGAACAGCAGCTCACGGTCCTCCTGCGCGGCAAACCCCTCGCGTCCGTCGTCCGGGTACGTGTCCTCGCCGGCGCGGCCGTCGCCTTCTACCTAGGCATGGAAACCCTCACCCACCTCGACGGCGACCGCTCCCGCCCCGCCACCTTCTTCACCCAGGCCACCCGCCTCGCCGCCGTCTTCGACCGCGTGCCCCGCCTGAAGAGACGGGCACGCCGGGTGAGATGAGAGACCGTCACACGAGCCGGGGCGAGGTGACGGCGAGCGCGCGGTCGTCCATGGCGCGGGGCGGAGCCGGTGGTGGTCCGCACCGAGGGAGCGGCTGCGCTCGGGCCGGAACGGCGCGTCGGCCGGCTTGCGCCGCACGCGGGGTGTCCCGGGGGCCTCGCCGCTCCTCTCGCCAAGGGCAGGCGGTGGCCCGGCCGGGTTGCCCGACAGGGGGCGGAGCGTCCGTCAGCGTGCGTTGCCGGTGGTCAACCGCCCCTGCGCCGCGCCGGGTTCGCCGGAGCCCGGACCGAGGCCGGACTGGGCTAATGGGTTGGTTTCGCGATCACGTATGTGAACCGTCGAGAACTCGCAGACGGCACCCTTGCCCCCGTCGAGCGAGGCCGCCATCAGGACGGTGAGGACCGGGGTCGCCGCTCAGATCGCGTGGATGAGCAGCAGGGCGATGTCGTCGCTGCGCGGCGCGGAACGGCGGGCGTGCTGGACGAGGGTGTCGGCGACGCCGTTCATGGCGCGCGGGCCGGACGGATCGGTGCCGGCGAGGGCACGGGCCAGGTCGTCGACCGCGTCGTCGATGTCGATGCCGGGGGCTTCGACGAGGCCGTCCGTGTAGAGCGCCAGCACCGAACCGGGCGGCAGCGGGATCTCGGTGGACGCGTAGTCGGCGTCCGGGTCGATGCCCAGGAGCAGCCCCGGCGGCAGCCGGACGGGTTCGGTGCGGCCGTCGGGGTGGCGCAGCAGCGGGGGCGGGTGCCCGGCGGTGGCCAGACACGCGGTGTGCGCGCCCAGGTCGAGATGGACGTAGAGGCAACTGGTGAACAGGTCGGGGTCGAGATCGGTGAGCAGCCGGTTGGTGCGGGCGAGGACCTCGTCGGGGGCCGCGCCCGCGGTGGCGTGGACGGCGGTGCGGACCTGTCCCATGAGGGCGGCGGCGTTGACGTTGTGGCCCTGTACGTCGCCGATGGCGGCGGCGGCGCGGGTGGGGTCGAGCCGGATGAGGTCGTAGAAGTCGCCGCCGATGTCCATGCCCCGGGTGGCCGGCAGATAGCGGGCGGCCACGTCCAGACCGGCGACCCGGGGCAGGGTGTGGGGCAGCAGCCCGGCCTGGAGGTTGTGGGCGAGCTGGTGCTTGGCGTCGTAGAGCCGGGCCCGGTCCAGGGCCTGCGCGATCAGCCCGGCGGTGGAGATGTGGACGGCCCGCTCCTCCGTGGTGAAGTGGTGCGGCTGCTCGTAGGCGAGGACGAGCGAGCCGACCGGGCGTCCCGAGGTGATCAGGGGCAGGAACGCCCAGGCGGCCATCGCGTCCTGGAGGACCGCCGGGGGGTAGGCGCGCTTGAGGTCGGCGAAGGTGTCGAAGAAGGCGGGGACGCCGGTGGTGAGGGCGCGTACGGCGGGGGTGTCCGAGGTGAGCGGGGCGGCGTCGAAGCGTTCCATCAGCTCGGCGGTGTAGCCCCGGTAGCCGATGATCCGCAGCCGGCCGTCCTCCGCCGTCATCAGGGCGAGGGCCGCGGCGCCGAACGCGGGCAGGACCTGTTCGCAGACCTGGTCGACCACGTCGCGCACCCCGACGGCCTCGGTGAGCGTGGCCGCCAGATGCATCAGGTGGTAGAGGGTGGTGGCCCGCCCCGGCGTGGCGGCCGGCGGGGTACCGGAGGTCCGGTGCGCCACCGGGGCGTGGGCGTGGGCCGAGTGCGTGGGGGCGATCCGCACGCTGATACCCGAGGCGTCCGGTACGAGACTGAACGACAGCCATCGGTCCGGTGGGCGCCGGGCGATGAACGACACGGGTTCACGGCTGAGCATAGCCGCCCGGTAGCTGTCCTCGGCGGTCGGGTCGTCCAGCCAGCGCAGCGCCTCCCACGGCTTGGTGCCGAGCAGGTCGGCGATGGGGGCGCCGAGCAGATCGGCGGCCTTGGTGCTGAGGAAGGTGATCCGGCCGTCCACGTCGAGCGAGCAGCAGCCGCCGGGGATGCGCTCGGCGAAGTCGACGGCGGCCTGCGCCTCGTCCGGGCCCGCGGTACGGACCCGGAGCGGCGGCAGGATCACCGGCTCGGCGGCGGGCCGCACCGGACGGCCGGCGTCCGCCTCCGCCCGCAGGAGCCGCGCGAGCCGGTCGCAGACGCCGGTGATCTCCTCCCGCTCCTCGGGGCTCGGCTGCGGCGGGTGCGAGGCCGGCCACTGCAGGACCAGGCCGCCCCAGAGGTCCGTGCCGGTGGTGAGGGGGGCGGCGGCGAGCGTGAAGCGGTACGGCACGACCAGGGCCAGCCGGGGGTAGCGGCGGGCCAGCTCCTCCTGGCCGCTCACCCACACCAGGCGGCGTTCGCGTACGGCGTCGGAGACCGGGGAGGAGGACTTCAGTGCCACCCGTGCCCACGGCATGGAGATCTCCCAGGGAACCCCGCCCAGCACCGCCAACTGCAGCACCGGCTCGTCCGGGGGCGGCAGATACACCGCCGTCACCGATGTGCCGCTCTCCCGGGCCATCTCGATCAGAGCGGACTCCAGCACCCGCGGACCGACGACACCGGGATCGGGCACGCCGTCACCCGCCCCGAACCGATCCGACCACCCGGGTCCCCAGCCACCGCACGTCACCCATATGCGGACCATACGCCCACCACCCGGCCCCAGCATGCCGGTGAGGCCACCGCACCGGGGCTCGGCACCAGGGGGCGCACGACGCCGGCGGGACATGCCGGGTGCCGTGATCAGGTGGGGCGGGGAGGAGGGGGCGTGGTGCGCTGTGGGGTGCGTGCGGTGTGGAGGGGATTCCCGGCACCGCGAAGCGCCGGATGCCACGAAGCCCGGCCACGGTGCCCCGCCCGGCCGCCCGGCTGGTCGCCTTACCCGCCCGTCCGGCTCACCCGCGCAGCCCGCTCACCTGCCCGCCTCCTCGGCTGGCTCGCCTGCCCGTTCGACCCGCCTGGCCCGGTCCCGGCCGTTTTACCTGGGCCTATCGCCCCTGCTGGGCGCGCTGACCCGTCCCCCAGGGTCCGTCGCCCCGGTTCTTTTCCCGGCGGCCGTCAGCCCGGCCCGTCACGCTGACAGGTCAGCCCAGTCCGGCAGCTCGGCCTGTCCTGCCGGCCCGACCTCCCCGGTCCGGCACTCCACCCCGCCCCCTCACGTCGGCACTCCACCCCGGCCCGTCACGTCGGCCCTCCACCCCGGCCCGTCACGTCGGCCCTCCCCCCGGCCTTCATCCCGGCCCGTCACGTCGGAACCCACCGCGGCTGGTCGCATCCGGCCTCCCCACCCCGGCCCCGCCCGGTCACCCCCCCCGCCAAGCTCACCCCTCCCCACCCCCCGGCGTCTCCCCACCCCCCGTCGTGGCGCTCCGGACCGCCAGGAGGGCTGTGCCGATGTGGGTTATGGCTCGGGGGTCGGTGAGGGGGCGGCCGGTCAGGGATTCGATGCGGCGGAGGCGGTAGCGGACGGTGTTGGGGTGGACGAAGAGGGTGCGGGCGGCCTCCGTGGCGGAGCCGGCCGCGGCGAACCAGTGGTCCAGGGTCTGCAGGAGACGGGCGCGTTCCGCGACGGGGAGGTCGAGTACGGGACGCAGGACCACCCCCACCAGCTGGGCCGCCTCGGCCGGCGCCGCGGCGACGACCATGGCGAGCGGGTCGTCGTCGAAGCGGGCGACGCCGGGGCCCGTACCCCGCAGCCCGGCCAGCGCCAGCCGGGCGAAGCGCAGCGCCTGCGGGGTGTCCCGCAGCGAGTGGAAGGACGGACTGACCCCCACCCGGGCCCGCGCCCGCCGCAGGACCCGCAGACAGGCCCCCTCCGCCGCCCCCGTGGGCAGGGCGATCAGCCCGATCTGCTGGTCCGGCAACAGCCGCCACGCCGAGGGGAGTTGGGCCTGACGCAGCGCCGCCTCGACCCCCGTCAGCGGCTCCTCACCGGGCGCGCCGGCCGCCGCCGCGGCCACCGCGTAGGGCCCGCGTTCGGGCAGCCCCAGCTCGCGCGCGGCTTCCCACAGCGTGGTCCGGTCCGCGATGACACCGGTGAACAGCGCCTCCACCAGCGCCGAACGCCGGGCCTGCCCCCGCGAGGTCAGCTCCGCCGCCGTCTCCCGGTAGGCCGCCGCCACCGCCTCCGCGTACAGGCCGAACAGCGCCCAGATCCGCGCCGACTCGGACACCAGCCGGTCGTCGGAGACCTCCGGATGGGTGCGCGCCTCCGCGAGGATCTCCGTCCACAGCAGTTCGAAGCCGACCCGGTACGCGTGCAGGGTGTCCGCCAGCGGCACCCCCTGCTCGGCACGGATGCGCCCGGTCTCCCGGGCCGGGCTCGGGTCCGGGGTGGCGCCCTCGCGCAGGTGGCCGAGGATCAGGTCCGCGTTGGCGGTGCACGAGCGGCGCAGCGAGTCGAAGGGGAGCAGCGACTCGTCCTCGTAGGCGTCGACGTCCGCGCGGATGCGCCGCGCGATCCGCTCACCCAGTTCCGGAAGCCGGGAATGCAGTACCGCGGCCACGCCCGAGATGTCCATCATCGCAGCTTAGTACTGCTGTTTTGTCCTCCGGAACAACCCCGTGCGGGAGGTCCTGTCGTGCGCCCCATAGGCCGTCGCCGCGAGCGGCAGCACCATGTCGTCGAAGTGAACGGCGGATTTCGACGGTGACATTCGTGGAGGCGGGTCATGGCCAACCTGGCGGCATTCCTGGTGGAGACGGCACAGCGGCAGCCGGAGCGCCCCGCCCTGCGCCTGGGCGACCGGACCATCGGCTACGCGGAGCTGGACGAGCGCAGCGCCCGCGCCGCCGCGCTGCTGCGGGCCGAGGGCGTACGACCGGGGGACCGGGTCGCCCTGATGCTGCCCAACGTGCCCGAGTTCGTCGTCCTCTACTACGGCGTGCTGCGCGCCGGCGGCATCGTCGTCCCCATGAACCCGCTGCTCAAGACCCGGGAGACCGAGTACCACCTGAGCGACTCCGGGGCCGTGCTCCTCTTCGAATGGCACCAGGCGCCGGGCGAGGGCGCGCAGGGCGCGGACGCCGCCGGCGTACGGCACCGGGCCGTCGACCCGGCCGCTTTCGCGACGCTGCTCGCCGCGCACGAACCGCTGCCCGGCGTCGCGGAGACCGCGGACGACGACGTGGCCGTCCTCCTCTACACCTCCGGCACCACCGGCCGCCCCAAGGGCGCCACGCTCACCCACGGCGGACTGCGGCACAACACCGAGGTCAACACGGTCCATGTGCAGCGGATGACGCCGCAGGACGTGGTGGTGGGCTGTCTGCCGCTGTTCCACATCTTCGGTCAGATCTGCACCATGAGCGTCGCCGTGCGGGCCGGTGCCTCGCTCACCCTGATCCCCCGCTTCGAACCGCAGGCCGTGCTCGACGCGATCGCCCGCGACCGGGCCACGGTCTTCGAGGGTGTGCCGACGATGTACGCGGCACTGCTCCAGCACCCGTCGGAGGCGGACGTCTCGACGCTGCGGATGTGCGTCTCCGGCGGAGCCTCGCTGCCGGTGGAGGTCCTGCACGGCTTCGAGCGGCGCTTCGGCTGCGCGGTGCTGGAGGGCTTCGGCATGTCCGAGACCAGCCCGGTGGTCACCTTCAACCACCCCGACCGGCCCCGCAAGGCCGGCTCCATCGGCACCCCGATCCAGGACGTCGAGGTACGGCTCCTGGACGACAAGGGCCAGGACGTCGCCCCCGGCGAGGTCGGCGAACTGGCCGTACGGGGGCCGAACGTGATGAAGGGGTACTGGAACCGCCCCGAGGAGACGGCCGCCGCGATCCCGGACGGCTGGCTCCGCAGCGGCGACCTCGCACGCCGGGACGAGGACGGCTACCTCTACATCGTCGACCGCAAGAAGGACATGATCATCCGCGGTGGCTACAACGTCTACCCGCGCGAGATCGAGGAGACCCTCCACGAGCACCCGGCCGTCGCCCTGGCCGCCGTGGTCGGGGTGCCCCACTCCCACCTGGGCGAGGAGATCGCCGCCGCGGTCGTCCTCCGGCCGACCGCCCACGCCACCCCCGACGAACTGCGCGAGTTCGTCAAGGACCGGGTCGCCGCCTACAAGTACCCGCGCGAGGTGTGGATCGTGGACTCCCTGCCGACCGGCCCCAGCGGCAAGATCCTCAAGCGCGAGATCGCCGCCCCCGTGACGCCGTAACTACGTATATACGTAAGGCAAGTTGGGGGCCGGAAACCCTCGCGTGCGTCACACTTCCCCTATCTACGTCACACCGCCCACCCGAGGGCGGACGCGCGGGGCGGGAGTGCGGCATGGCCGGGTGGAGACCAGCCCTGGCCGCGGCGGCGGGGGCGCTGCTGCTGGCCGGGTGCACCAGCGGACCGGACGACGGGAGCGAGGCGAAGGGCGAGCCGGGCGGGGCCCCCACCGCGTCGCCCTCGCCCTCACCCTCGCCCTCGTCGACGCCGGTGAGCGAGCCGTACACGCTCGCCGAGGACCGGGCACCGAAGACACGGGCCGAGGCGGTCACGTTCGTCCGGGACCTCGACGTGCGCCCCGACTACTTCGGCAGCGGGTTCCGCAGGCGCGAGCCGTACGAGAGCGATCCGGAGCAGTGGGCCGTGCTCGGGCAGGACTGCCTGTGGCGGCGCGAGGCGCTGCCCGCCACCGTACTGGCCAGTCTCACGCGGGCGTTCGAACTGCCGGAGCGGGACGGCAAGGGAGCGGTGTACGTGTCGGTGACCGTCACCGTGCACCGGGACGTCGTGTCGGCGCGCTGCGACAGGGCCGGCGCCCTGGAGGCGGCGCTGCGCTGCCCCGAGCAGCGGCTCAACGCCACCGACAGGGTGCGCGGGCCGTACTCCGAGGTCGACGCGTTCGGCGACGCGCGGTCCGCGGTCAGCGAGGACGACCTGGCGGAGACCGGGGAGTGGCTGGCCGACGGCGGGAAGGCGCATCCCTTCGACTGGTACAAGTACCGGGTCGGCCCGCACCCCGTACTGCGCCATCTGAACCGGGTCGTCAAGCCCGCCCGTACCGTCGTCGTGCACGACCTGGCCACCGAGGCCGAGAGCCTGCCCACGGTCCGGATCGCCACCGTGCACGGCAAGCTCGACAGCGAGACGGCCGTGGAGGACGCCGCCGCCGACGAGGACTTCACCGCCCTCGCGCGCCGGATCGCCGCCCGGCCCCGCGACGCCGTCCTGTTCGCCGGAGTGAGCCCCGACCGCGCCGCCGCCTGCGCCCGCGCGCTCCTCGACGCCGGCCACCGGGGCGCCCGGGTCGCGGGCGAGCACGTCCTCGCCGCCCCCTTCCTCGCCGTCGGCGAGGACTGGCGCATCGGCACCTCCTACACCGACGCGAGCGCCGACCCCCGCACCAAGACGTTCGCCGCCGCGTTCCGCGCCCGCCACGGCGGAGCCGCCCCCGGCCCCTGGGCGGCCGAGGCGTACGACGCCGTCCGCTTCGCCGCCCAGGGACTCGCCGCCGTCGGCGACGACGGCCGCTCCGCCCTGCGCTCCGAACTCCTGCGCCGCCCCTGGCAGGGCATCACCCGCCGCATGGGCTTCGACGCCGCCTCGCAGTTCTTCCAGGTCGGCGACGACAGCGGTGGGTTTCTGTTCCGGGTGACCGGGGGAGCGGCCCGCTTCGTGGCCCGCGCCGACGACATCGGGAAGCGGAAGTGAAACCCGCCTCCCGTCGTCACCCGGACATGTCGGACCGGTCGTCACCCGGACATGTCAGACCGGACCGCCGCCGAACCCGATCTCGTTCCCGTCCGGATCGTGGTACGTGACCTTGCGGACGCCGTTCGCGTACGTCTCGCGGCTGCTGGGCTCCAGCCCCCGCCCGGTGATCCCGGCGATCCGGTCGTCGAGGTCGTCGACGAAGACGGTGTGCAGGGCGTGCCCGGCACGCCCCGGCCGGTGCTCGACATACACATACCGGTGCTCCGCCAGCTCCCACACGGCCTCGGTGTCGTTCGGGAAGAACGTCGGCGGCGCACCGAGCAGCCGCTCGTACCAGGAGAGCGCCACGCTGTAGTCGTTCACGGGAATGCCTGCGAAGAGGACGACTGCCATGACGTCATCGTAGGCCCGGCGACCGGCCTCAGGCGCCGATCCGCGCGGCGACGACCGGGGCGAGCCGGTCGGCGATCGCGCGATGCCCCCGGTCGTTGGGGTGGACGGAGTCGGTGAGGTCGCCGGAGCCCAGCCAGCCCGTGGTGTCGACGAAGGACACCCGGGAGTCCCCGCCCGCGATCGCCTGCTGGACGGCGGCCTCGGTCTGCGGGACGAACCGTCCCCGGAAGGTCTCCAGCGCGAAGATCCAGGCCCCCGGATGCGCGGCCCGGACCTTGCGCAGCAGACTGCTGTACCCGGCCTGGAACTGCGCCGAACTCACCCCGTGGCCCACGTCGTTGGTGCCCAGGTTGATCACGACGGCGTCGGCCCGGTAGCGCGCCGGGTCCCAGTCGGGCGTCGCCGCGTTGGGGTTGAGCTTGGTGTACTGCCGCTCCAGGCCCACGCAGCCGTCCGCCGCCGCGACCAGACAGGCGCCGCCCTGGGCGATCTGGGTGTGCTCGGTGCCGAGCCGCTCCCCGGTCAGCCAGCCGTACGCGGTACGGGCGTTCTGCGAACTGGTCGTGCCCACGGTGATCGAGTCGCCCACGAACTCGACCAGTTTCGTCGGCGCGGGCGGCGCGAAGGTCGTCGCGCCGCTGTCCAGGACCAGCCCCTGGAAGACGGCGTCACCGCGATAGGAGCCCGCCACCACCTGGTAGTTGACCTGCAGCGTGTGCCGGCCGGACGCCAGCGCGGCCGGGGTCAGGTTCACCGTCCCCTTCACGTCGTCGTAGAACTTCACGGGCCCGTCGTCGATCCGCGCCCAGAAGTCGATCGTGCCGCGCTGCTTCAGCTGCACGGTCCGCCCGGTGAAGCCGACCCGGTAGTAGGCGCCGGCCCAGTACGGCGTGTACGCAGTGCTCGACGTGGTGGTGTCCCAGCGGCCGACGAACTTGATGTTCGGGTCACCGGGCTGCCCGGGCGCCGCAGCCCGTACGGAGGCGGACGCCGTGGGGCTGAGGGCGGCGCTGATCACGGGGGCGAGGCGTCCCGCGAACTTGGTGTGGCCCGCCTCGTTGGGATGCCCGTTGCCGTCCTCGTAGTCGGCGCCGTCCGTCAGCCAGCCGCTCGTGTCGACGTAACGGACCCTGCTGTCCCCGGCGCCGTTGCGCGCGGCGACGGCCGCCCTCGTCTCGGCGACGTACCGCTTCTTGAGGGTCTGCACCGCGAACAGCGTCGCCTCCGGGTACTTGGCGCGCACGTCCCGCAGGAAGGCGGTGTACGCCGCCTGGAACGCGGCGCCGGTCACCCCGTGCCCGATGTCGTTGGTGCCGAGGTTGACGACGACCGCGCTCGCCCGGTAGCGGGAGAAGTCCCAGTCCGCGGCGCCCGTACTGGCCGTCTTGAAGAACTGACCGCTCAGCCCGGTGCAGCCGGACTGCGCGACCAGGCAGTACCCGGCGCGCGCGATCTGGGTGTGCCGCATGCCGAGCCGCTCGCCCGTCTTCCACGCGTACGAGTCGAGCGCCAGCCGGTCGGTGAGGGCACCGGCGGTGATGGAGTCACCGACGAACTCGATCAGCCCCGGCGTCGCGCCCGGCGCGACCGTACGGGCACCGGCGTCCAGCACCAGCCCCTGGAACACCGTGTCCCCGGACCGGTAGGTGATCCGCAGGGTGTGCGTGCCCGGGGCGAGGGGTTGCGGGGTGACGTTCACCGTGCCGCGCACGCCCGCGTGGAACACGTCGGGGCCGCCGTCGACGCTGACGTAGAAGTTGACCGCGTCCCGTGCTTTCACCTTCACCGTGGTGCCGGTGAACGACGTCCGCACGTACGCGCCCGTCCAGTGGGCGATCGCCGTCGTCCCGGAACTCGTGTCCCAGCGGCCGACATAGGAGATGTGGGGGTCGGAGACCGAACCGTCGCCCGGCGCGGCATGGGCGCGGGTGATACCGGCCAGCGACAGCAGACAGACGACGAGCGCCGCGGTCAGGACGGCCGCCAGGCCTCGTTCACCGCGTCTGCCGGACCTGTGGGGGGAGGTCAGCATGGGGATCCTTTCGCACCGGTGTTGGGAGCGCTCCCATGAGCAGCCTTCCCACGGAACCAGCGAGCCGGATCGCGGTCAAGGGGGCGTACGGTGAAGGAAGTTGGCCGTGTGCGGTGAAGGAAGTCGGCGTAGGCCGCCGGTTCTACGGGGTGGTGACCATGGCCACCGCCTCGCCCCCGTGGTGCTCCGCGATGCCCCGCATGAACGCCCGGTCGGGGAAGTCCCCGTCGAGCAGCCGGAGCGGGCCCGCCGTCAGCGACAGCCGCTGGGTGAGGGTGTAGAGCGCGAGCCGGTCCTCGTCCAGGCCGTCCACCGCCAACGGGCGCCAGTGGCCGTCGGGATGGCGCAGCCGCAGGAACACGTGCTCCCACTCGACGTCGAAGTACAGCAGCTCGTCGATGTCGATCAGCACCGGGGTGCCGTGCCGGTCCACCAGGACATGGTCGAAGCCCAACTCGCCGTGCACGACCGAGTATTGGTGCCGGGGTCGTACCGCGGCGGCCAGCTCCCGCAGCCGTACGTCCAGCCGGTCGCGGGCGTCCGCGATCCGCCGGTCGCGCGCCGCCGCCTCGGCGAGACAGCGCAGCGCGAAGTCCAGCGCGGCCTTCTCGCACGACGCCGCCGCCGGGCTTCCTCCCGCGTCGACCACGGCCACCTTGCCGAAGCGTGGCGCCCGATGCGCCCGCATCGCCGCCAGGACCTCCGCGAGACGCGCCACCGTCGGCTCCGCCGCGCGCGGGTCGCGGTCGAACAGCTCCAGCAGGTTCTCGCCGGGGATGTCCTCCACGATCGCCAGGTCGGCGGGGTGGTGGGCGCGCTCGCGGTCGATCAGACGGATCTCGGGGACCCGCAGCCCCAGCGCGTCGAGCCGCTTGTGGGCCGCCTCGAACAGGTCGAGTCCGACACCGGGCGAGAACGGGTCCGTGGGATCGCCGTCGCCCTCGGCCGCGGGCCAGTAGTTCTCGGACTCGTCCCACACATAGGCGATCGCCGTCGTGGCGTCGTCCATCGTCAGGCGGTACACACCCTTCGTGGTGCCGCCCGTGAGCCGCTCGACCGCCTCCAGGCGACGTCCGTCACCCAGCGCGGCCCGCGCGGCTCCTGCCAACCGGTCTCGCGTCACTGTCCGGGGAGCCACGCCCACCACCCGCTCTCGCACTCGGCAACCCGGGCACCCTACGCGAGCCACCGTCCGACGCCGAACGAATAACGCGCGGCAGCGGCCCTGGAGCCAACGGGCCTGGCGTCAGCGGCCCTTGCGCACCCGGGCCGCCGCGCGGGCCTCCGCGGCCTTCCGGGCCTCGGCGGCCTTGCGGGACTCCTTCGCGGGGCGGCCCGGACGGGTGCCGAGGCCGCGGAACGGGGCGTTGCCGGTGCTGGTCTTCGTGCCCGTCGGCGGGCGCTTCGCCCCGGTGATGGCGGTCAACTGCGCCTCGCCGGACCGTACTTGCGTGACGGTCGGCCGGATCTTGGCCTCGGACATCATCCGGTTCACGTCGCGCCGCTGGTTGGGGGTGACCAGCGTGACCACCTTCCCGGACTCCCCGGCGCGTGCCGTGCGACCGCCCCGGTGCAGATAGTCCTTGGCGTCGGCGGGCGGGTCGACGTTCACGACGAGGTCGAGCGCGTCGATGTGGATGCCCCGCGCCGCGACGTTGGTGGCCACCAGCACGGTGATCGCCCCGTCCTTGAACTGGCCGAGCGTGTGCGCCCGCTGCGGCTGCGACTTCCCGCTGTGCAGCGCGCTCGCCCGTACGCCGCTGGCCCGCAGATGACGGGTGAACTGGTCCACCGCGGCCTTGGTGTCCAGGAACATCAGTACCCGGCCGTCCCGCGCGGCGATCTCGGTCGCGGTGGCGTACTTGTCGGCGCCGTGGATGTTCAGCACATGGTGTTCCATCGTGGTGACCGCGCCCGCGGCCCGGTCGACCGAGGCGTGCACCGGGTCGTGCAGGTAGTCACGCACCAACTGGTCGACATCCCGGTCAAGCGTGGCGGAGAACAGCAGTCGCTGCCCGTCGGGACGGACCTGGTCCAGGATCTCCGAGACCTGCGGCAGGAAGCCCAGGTCGCACATCTGGTCCGCCTCGTCCAGCACCGTGATCCGCACCTGGTTCAGATGGCAGTCCCGGCGCGACACCAGGTCGGTCAGCCGCCCCGGCGTCGCCACGAGCACCTCGACGCCGGTCCGCAGCAGCGCCTGCTGCTTGTTGATCGACAGCCCGCCCACCACCGTCCCCAGCCGCACTCCCAGCGTCCGCGCGTACGGGGTCAGCGCGTCGCTCACCTGCTGCGCCAGTTCCCGCGTCGGCACCAGGACCAGCGCGAGGGGCCGCTTCGACTCCGCCCGCAGGCCCGCCGTACGCACGAGCAGCGCGAGCCCGAACGCCAGCGTCTTGCCCGACCCGGTCCGCGCCCGGCCGAGGACATCACGCCCGGCCAGCGCGCTCGGCAGGGTCGCCGCCTGGATCGGGAACGGTTCCGTCACCCCGAGGTCGGTCATGGTCCGCAGCAGCTCAGGCGGCAGCCCGAGCGCGTCGAAGGACTCGGCCGGCGGCACGTCGGTGGGCTGCGGCGGCCCGGCGAGGGCGGACTCGGAGGCGGGCGGCTTCGCGTTCAAAAGGGAACCTTTCCTGGTGTGGTCGCCCGGAACGCGCCGGGGCCCGTACCCCTCGGTACGGGCCCCGGCGGTGTCGAAGCGTGCCCCCATTTTACCAGCGGGTGCAGCACGGCCGACCGGCCCGCACGCCCCCGGCCCCGGCGGCTAGAAGGCGCCGTAGTTGACCTGCCAGGTCGGCAGCCCCATCCGCCGCCACACGGCGACCACCCGGTCCCGGTCGTCCAGCGAGACCCGCACGGCGAACCGGTGCCGCACATGCCGGTCGAACAGCTCCGCCTTCACCACGTCGTCGCGCCGCTGATCCTTGGCGGCCCGCATCCACAGCTCGTCGTACGGCACCTCGTGCGCCCGCAGCCACGCCTCCGTCTGGCCCCGGTGCTCCTCCCCGCGCCCGGAGAGCAGGACGATCACATCGCCGTCGGCGCTGCGGAAGGAGCGCAGCGCACCGCGCACCGACACGTTGAGCAGGTCCTCCTCGCAGCGCGTGAAGTCGTACGCGCCCCGGTCGCCCCGGATCGCGAGCGTGCCGTCGATGTCGCACATGACCGCCGAGGGCAGCGCCGGGTCGGCGGTGTAGGGCTCGACGGCGGGCTCGTCGTTCAGCCACTCCGCCGTGAGCCGCCAGCCGCCCTTGCGGGACTTGGCGTGCTTGTCGGCGAGGATCCGGATGATCTCCTCACCGACCGGCCGCTCCCGCGCGGCGTCGCGCCGCAGGCACTCCTCCACCGGGACGTCGGTGAAGTCGTGCACCACGAACGTGGCCAGCCCCGCCACCGCCGCCTTCAGCCGCTTCGGGATGTGCGGTGTCATGTGCGTGTTGTCCACGACGACGTCGAAGCCGCCCTCGACGGCCGCGCGCACCGCCGCGTCCTGGATCGCCAGCACGGTCTGCTCGTGCGCGTACGACCGGCGCTCGGCCCCCTCGGGCAGCGGGATGTCGAGCATCTGCCGCAGATCGTCGAGGTTGACGCGGCGCATCCGCCCCTCGGACTCCGCCTGCAGCTTGCGCGCCGCCGTCGTCTTCCCCGAGGCGGGCAGCCCCGTCATGACGTGCACCACGGGCACGGTCGGCACGATCAGTTCTCCTCGTCGTTCTTGAAGGGGTCGGACGCCTCCGGCCGGGTGGAACGGTACGTCACGAGGACGGTCGAACGCCCGTCCAGGCGCTGGAACAGGGCGGGGCGCACGGCCGCGTCGGGCAGTTCCCGTACCGCGCGGGCGAACGCGCCCCGGTCGCCCGCGAGATGGGCGAGCGAGCGGAACGCCTCGTCGATCGCCCGCTCCCGGTCCTCCACCTGCTTCTCGATGCCCGCGACGACCCCGCGTACCCAGGCGTCGAACTCGTCGGGCACCTGCTCCAGGAGCGTGTCAAGGGGCCGGCCGCCGGAGGCGACGACGTCCTCGGCCGAGCAGTTCAGCGCCTGCGCGACCTGCTTCGCGGGCAGCCCCGCGAACCGCTGGACGCCGTGACCGCGCCAGATGTCCCGCTCGGTCACCCCGGTCAGCACCTTGTGCAGCCGCACGTACTCCGCGAACTTGGCCTTCGCCCGCACGCCCGAGGCGAACCGCAGCACGAAGCCCTCCGCGTCGGTGCCCGTGGCCGCGCTGCCACCGGGCAGCCGGTTGCCCTCGGTCATCGCCAGCAGCTCGGCGAGCGGCAGCGCGGGCCGCACGGTGACGACCGAGCCGATGCCCGCCCAGCCGGTCGCGGCCTCGGCGAGGGCGATCTCGGTGCCGTCCTTGGCGAACGCGGCCAGCAGCACCACGTCCCGCCGGTCGCCGTAGTCGACGACGATCCGGTTCTCCGGGTACAGGATCTCCGCCAGGTAGGTCACCCCGGGCACCAGACCGGAGGTGTCCTTCGCGTCGAGCAGCCGCTGCGCCCAGGTCGCCTGCACGCTGATGAACGACCCCTTGGACGCCACCCGCCACCGGCCCGCGTAGTGGAACACCACCGCCAGACTGCCGTCGACCTTGTCGTACACCTCGAACGGCTCGTCCGGGAGCGCCGGCGCGTACGGCTGACCGGTCTCGTGCTCACCGACGTTGAAGAACTTCGGGAACGGATTTGCGATCACCCTGTCGGTGTCGTCTTCGACGATCAGTCCCCGGCAGGCAATCGTGGCCGTGTTCCAGTGGCGCCCGTACTGGCACGTCCGCGTGTACGTGAGGATGGAGACCGGCAGCGAAGGGTGGGCCTTGCGGGTCACATGGCCAGCGGCAACGGCTGTCTCAAGGTCGCGGAGGCTGAACAGGTCAGAGAGCTGCATGGCAGCCCCCGCGAACGCTCTTAGACAATCCCGCGCTCGACCTCGTCGCCGTATCGCTCAATGATTTCGCGTGCCCACGCGACGAGATCACTCGCGCGTTGGCCTGCCGGTTGGGACTTGACCCAGAGCTCCAAGTTTTCTGGCCGGTTGTCGAGCCGGTCACCGTTCTTGTGGTGGGCGCTTTCTTCTGGCCGCAGCGGTCGACTGAGCTTCTCGGACAAGACCTTGCGGTGTTCGAGGATCCTGCCGTGCCGATTGGCGTTGGGGTGGTCCGGAGCAGATATGCGCCTGTAGCCCTCCTTGTTGACGTTTCCCGCGCCGGACGGGGCCAAGCTGCGGGGCGTGACGCCCGTGAGTCGCATGTATGCGTACCTGTGGTTGATACAGAAGCCCCGGCTGCGGACTTCCTTGGTGCAATCGTCGTCCTGGCACGTGTCGTGCCGGATGCCGGACTCAAGCACAGCGCGGACGCGGGCCATCCGATCCGCGATGCACGGTCGGCATGTGATGCGAGAACGCCCCAGCGTGGTCCGGAGGTTGAACTTGGTTTGCGCCCAAGCAGTGACGGCGACTTCTGACCACCAGCGCTTCTTGAAGACGAGCGCAAGGTCGTTGCTGGTGCCGCATACGTCGCAAGCCTTGTCGGACAGGTAGGCGTTGAGCTGCCCAGCGCACCAGCGCGCGTGCCTTTCGGGTGTTGCCATGCTGTCATTTTACAAGTAGATGAGATGATTTGAGGCATGTACGTGTAGATGGACAGTGGCAGTTCCGGGTGCGACTTCCGCGCGACGTGCCCTGCTTCGAGTGCTGCCGCGAGCTCCTCCGGCGGCGGCAGCAGCTCGTGAAGAGTCAGGTGGGCCTGGCTCATGTGTTCCTCCCCTTGGTGGTCCCTGATTGTCACGTGGGGGACGGGTCCGGCGCACGCAGGTTTTTGGAGACCCTGCAGCTCAGTGGGCTGGCGCCATCGCCCGCGACACGGCCGCCAGGAGCGCGGCCTTCGCGCCCCGACAGGGGACGATCACCAGGTCGCGGGCAGGGCGTCCACGACTCCTCGATCCACCTTCGTGAGACGACCCGGCGCCCGCCCCACACCCCGCCGCGCAGGCAGAGGTGGCCGACGCGCGCCAGATCGAGGGCGCTGATGCACAGGGCGCGCCGCCCCAGTGAGCACCGCCGGACAGCGTCGACCCCGTCCACCGCCCAGTCCGGCCTGTTCCCGTACGGCCCGCGCCAGTTCCTCCCGGTCCCCCTACCGCGGGTCACCGGGCCGTCCTCCGCTCTCCGCCTCCAGCGCGTCCCCGGCACCCTCGCCGCCCGCCTCCTCCGCGTCCCCGGCCACTACCCCCACACCCAACAACCCGCCACCGTCAACGCGGCCCTGCGCGCTGCGGTCCTGACCGCCACCCTCACCCGCCCAGTGACACGGTCCGGCGACCCGGAGTGAACGTGTCGAAGGACTGCTCCCAGGACTCGCCGGGCCAGTGGTAGGTCACCCGGCCCTCCGAGGGCCGGTAGTGCGCGGTGTACACCGTCCCCAGTCCCTCGTCGTACGCGTACTGGTACAGCGGTGACTTCAGCATCGCCGCCACGTCCGATCCCGCGGCGCGGACGCCGGCCAGCCGCTCCTGGGTCCGGGAGAACCGCTCCTGCTCGTCGGGCACCGGCAGATGCTGGTGGTTGGCGGCGCAGGCGTCCGGCGCCTCGGTCAGGGGGATGTCGGGCCCCACGAACACCGTCACCGCGCGTTCGGGGTCGACGAGGGTGACGTTCTGCGGGATCCCGACGGGTATGGTCCGCAGCCGGTCGATCGCCTCCCCGACGGTGTCGCAGGTCTCCAGCAGATAGCGCAGCACGATGAGGATGGCGAATCCGGGGCCGTGGACGAACCGCCCGCCGAAGGTGAGCGATACCGCGAGCCCGGCGTCGTTCATCCCGTCCAGCAGGCCCCAGCCCGCATCCTGCATACCGATCACCGGCCGGAGGAAATGGGAGGCGACGATCGTGCCCTCGCACTCGTCGGGGCTGAAGTCGTAGTTGCGCAGTAGGCTGCCCGGGCCGCCTATCTGGGTGCACCCGGAGAAGAACGGCCGTAGGACTGCGAGGGTCAGGAAGGTCTCCCCGCCGGGCCGGTCCAGCTGACGGGCGAGCCGGTCGAGCACCGGGACCAGCTCCGGCAGGTGCTCCTCGAAGAGCCTCCGGGCCCGGGCCGCGCCCTCCGGTGTGCGGCCCTCGTCGCTCGTCCAGCCCTCCGCGAGCGGCCACAGCTCCTGCGTGTGCGCGGCCCACCGCCCGTCGGCGCCGTCGCCGACGTCGATCGCGCGAAAGGTCATCTGCTGCGGGCTCATGGCGGCCGCTCCCTCGTGTGTCCGGGCCAGGTCCCGGGCAACTTTGCCAATTTCACGGGCAGTTCACCAGGGTGGGTGACTTCGTGCCGTCAAGCTCATGCCGCCCGTTCAGCAGTCCAGGTGAGGTTGTGCGTTCTGGGGTGGTGGGGTGGGGAGATATGGGGCGGTTCCAGCCGGGTTTTCCTAGTCAGTTGAGGGTGTTCGCCCATGTCTCAGACCGCGTCCGTGTCGTCCGTCGTCGGTGTCCAGGCCGAGAAGCTGAGTCCGGTGGACATTCGGCCGCAGGACACCGACTCGTCGGTGCTGCCGCCGCTGCGGTTCCGGCACCCGAGGGAGCTGGAGATGGACCTGCACTTCGACGATCCCAGGAAGCCCCGGCGCCGGCCGCCGCGCGACCTCGTGCGGGGAGGCCGGCCCGACTGTGTGCGGACCGACGAGGGCAGTGTGAAGGCCGAGCCGGGGGACGGTGACGAGTGTCTGCTGTGGGTGGGCGACGACAGGTTCGCGCTGGTCGACGTGCATTGGCACACACCGTCCGAGCACACGGTGGGTGGGGTGGCGTTCCCGCTGGAACAGCACATGAAGTACCAGCGGGTGGCCAGTGACGGTGACGGTGACGGTGGCGGTGGCGAGGACGAGCACGCCCGTGGGGTCGGGGCGGCGGACAGCGGGTTCACCGTGATCGGGGTCTTCGTCCACCCCGGGCAGGCCAATGCCTCCCTGGACCGTCTGCTGACCTCGGCCCGTCGCGCGGAGGAGTACTGGACGGTCGAGGGGGTCGAACTCGATGCCCTGCTGCCGTCCTGCACCGAGTCCTACCGCTACGTCGGCTCCACCACCACCTGCCCCTACCTCCCGGGAGTGCGCTGGACCCTGCTGACCCACCCCGTCCAGGCGTCCGCCGAGGCGCTGGCGCACTACCGGAAGGTCTTCCCCGAGGGCAACGCCCTGGAGACACAGCCGCTCGGCGACCGACGCATCGTCAGCGACCGTCACCGGTGGTGGTAGCCGCCGGTCCGAGGCTCCGTGATCACCGTGGCTGCGTGATCACCGTCCCGACACGGACAGCCTCAGCCACGGCCGGTCATGGGCGATGGACAGGTGGTTGGTCGCCCCAGCGCCGCGAGCCCGACCACCTCGTCCTCCTTGAGGACCCCGGCGACTCCTGCCCCGGGAGGTGCAGCCGGACGGTACGCGCCCGGTGCAGCCGCCCGTCCATGCTCACCTCCTGGGCACGCGGCAGCAGGACACCGGGCCGGGCGGGCAGGTCGGGCATGTGGAACCGCCTGGGCGGTACGGGCGCGGTGACCTGGTGGCGTTCGAGGTCGTCCTGGTGGCGTTCGAGGTCGTCCTGGCGGCGGTGCACGGAACGGGCCGGCGCACCGGCCCGGGTGGCGCGCTGGTGCTCGCCGGTGCCCTTGCCCGGGCGCCACCCCGTGATCAGCCTGTCCTGAGCCTCCGACAAGGCCCGCTGCAGGCACGCCTGTTCGGTCCGCTGATGCTCGTACTCGGCCTCCCACCGCACCAGTTCGGCCCCCGGCCCTCGCGGTAGCCGGCGTGTCCGCCGCCGTGGACCTGCGGCCGGCCGTCCCGGGTGGGGTCACATCAGCGGTCAGGTCTGGGCGTCCGGGATTCGTACGACGACGTCGGCGGCACGCTCTGTCAGGCCCAGTTGGCAGCTGAGGCGGCTGCCGGCCTCGCGGGGCGCGGCCGTGCAGTCGAGGAGTTCGTCCTCGTCGGGGGTGACGGGGGAGAAGGGGTCCGGGGTGTCCTCGTCGAGGTCGACGTAGACATGGCAGGTGGCGCACATCAGATTGCCGCCGCATTCGGCGACAATGCCCCGCACTCCGCCCGCGACGGCGCCGCGCATCACGGTGGTGCCGGGGGTCAGGTCGAGGACGGTCTCGGTGCCGTCCGGCTGGGAGTAGGTGACTTTCGGCATGATCGGACTTCCTTCGCGCGTGGGGTCCGGGCGGCGTTCAGTGGTGTTCCACGCCGCCGACTGTGACCCACGGGAAGAGCCCCTGGTAAGCCCGTGGAAACGCGGTTTTCCTGATGTGCCGCATCAGGAATTCAGTGCCGTCCACAGGATCCGCGCCGCATGGCCGGTCATCGCCGTACCTTGCCCTCGGCGTCCGCGTCGAGGGAGGCCGCGCCGTCGGGCCCGGTCACGGTGACACGGAGGGTGAGGGAGCCGGTGAGGCTTTCGGCGGTGAGCTGCCAGGTCTGGGGGGAGCCGACCTTCAGCGTGGTCCTGGCCCGCTCGACCAGGGCGGGGACGCGGTCGTAGGGGAGGGCGTCGAGGTCGAACCGCGGGGCGGCCGTGCCGGGCGGGGCGAACACCACGGTCAGCAGCCGTTCCTGGACGACGAGCGTGAGCGCCTGCGGCGCGTCCCCGCCGCCCTTGCCTCCCGCTTCCCCCTCGCCCGCCCTGTTCTCGGTCAAGGAGGTGACCGCGCGGCGCAGTTCACCCTTGTCCAGCAGGGACTGACCCGGGCCGAGGGCGACCGTGGCGGACATCGACGTCGTGGTGACCGTGCTGGACGACGAGGACACGGACGGGCCGGGGGCGGGCGGCGCCCCCTCGGAGCGGTCCGCGTCGAACAGGTCCGCACGGAACAGCAGGACCACGGCGGCGGCACCGAGCAGCAGGCCGACGACGACCAGGGCGCCGAACGCACAGCCCTCGGGGGGCTCTTTCACGAGCGTGGACTCGGGCGCGGAGTCCACGCGGGCTTCGGCCGCCCGGCTCTCCCACTCCGCTGTCGGGCGCTCGACGATCCGGGTCCGCCAGGGCCGCTCCGGCGGATACCGCACCACCAGGACGCCGCGCGGCCGGTAGTCGGGAAGGTCGACCAGGTTGATGGACTGGGTGATCTCGACGCGGAACGCCGGGGCGTCGTCCGGCGCGACCGTGAGGACGAAGTGGATCGGTACGTCACCGGTTTCGCTCGAACCCGCGCGCAGGCTCTCGATCGTCGCGAGGGCGGTGTGCGGCACGACGGCCGCCTCCCGGGCCCGTCTCGGCCGCCCCGCCAAGCGCAGGAGCACGCCGTAGACCACGGGCAGCCCCAGGCCCGTCAGGAAGAGCGGGACGTTCTCGACGATGACGCCGACGACCAGCGCGGCCGACGTCACCCCGGTCACCCCACCGGTCAGGAAGCCGCGCGCGAGGGCGACCGGGGTGTGGTGGGTCGGCGCCGGCGCCGTGGTGATCGTCATGGCGCGATTGTGCCGCTCCCGGGTGATCGCAGGAAGACCTGTCGGCATCCCTTGACGGTCTCTCACCAGGCAAGTCGGCCACCACACTCCGGGCGCGGCGCCCGCCGCGCGCCGTCCGCCGTCCGCTGTCACGCGGCGAGCGCCGCCGGTTCCCCGAGGCGGGCCGCCGCCGTGCGCCAGGCGGCCGTCACCGCGGCGTGCGCCTGCCGGGTGTTCGCGGTGTGCCCGCCGGTCAGGGCGAGGGGCGCGCCGACGTGGACATGCAGGGCGGGGCGGCGCAGGGGCGCGGTGAACAGCCCCGCGAGCTGCTTGGCCGTACCGCCGGAGGTGACCCGGCGCGCTCCCGCCTGGCCGACCGGGACGACGGGCGCGCCGGTGCGTTCGGCGAGCCGGGCCAGGCCGCTGCGGAACGGCTCGGGCGGCGCTTCCGCGGGGTCCCTGCGGAGCGGGATGCCGCCCTCGGCGTAGATGAGGATCGTCCGGCCCTCCGCCAGCGCGGCGGCGGCGAGGTCGAGCGCGTCGGCGGCGCGCGGGTCCCGGCGGTACACCGGGATGTGCCCCTCGCGGGTGAGCGCCCGGCCGAGCAGCGGGATGCGCCACAGACCGGCGGCGCCCATGACGACCGGCCGGACGCCGAGGCGGTGCAGCGCGGCGAGGACGACGGCGGGATCGGCGAGCGAGGTGTGGTTCGCGACGACGATGCTGCCCGGCGCCCACGTGGTCCCGGCGTCGGCGGTCACCGTGAGACGCCCGAGGACGGGCACCAGGGCATCGGCGAGGCGGCTGAACATGGGGTCACTCCCGGTCTCCACGAGGATGACCTCGTCTCTACGAAGATGACCTCGTCGCTACGAGGACGACCTCATCGTCGGGGGCCGGCCCGCCCCGGGCCTTGAGTGCGCGTACTCAACTTCGCGCTCGACTTCGCGCGCGACTACGCGGGTGCCGGTACCCAGACGCCACCGGGGATCACGCCCGGGGATCAAGCCCGGCGCTTGCGGCCCCACGCCGAGATCATCGGGGACGTCGCCAGATCCAGGCCGCCCGAAGCGACGGCGGCGAGATGGGCGTCGATCTCCTCCGGCGTCGCATGCCCCTTGGCCACCAGCTGGTCGCGGACCTGCCGCACGGTGGCCGTCTCCAGTGCCGTACAGGCCGGGCCCGTGACCGGGAAGTAGGCGTCCGCCCGGACATCGGTCAGGCCGGCCTCGCGCAGCAGTCGTGGCAGGCGGCGGCCGTAGGACAGATCGGCGCCCCGCTCGGCGAGCAGCGCGCGGAAGCCATGGCGGAGCTTGTTGGCGAGCCGCTGTTCGGGGCCGTACTCGTCGGGGCAGATCAGGGGCTGGAGCGCCGGGTCGGCGTCCTCCAGCAGGAGCCATCCACCGGGGCGCAGCGCGTCGGTCATGACCCGCAGGGCCCGTGCGCGGTCGGTGACATGGACGAGGACCAGCCGGGCGTGGACGAGGTCGAAGGGGCCCGGCGGGGGCTCGTCGGCGGCGATGTCATGGCGGCGGACCTCGACCTGCGGCGCGGTCGCGGCGTCCGCCGTCCATGAGGTGTCGATGTCCGTGGCGAGCACATACCCCGTGGGCCCGACCCGCTCGGCGAGGCCCCGGACCACCGAGGAGCCCCCGGCCCCCACCTCCCAGCAGCGCCCGCCCGGTGCGATCCCGAGGTCGTCCACATGGCGGAAGGTGGAGGCGTCGAAGAGCGCGGCGAGCGCGTCGAAGCGCTCACCTGCCTCGGACCGACGGTTGTCGAGGAGATAGCCGTTTTCGGTGTGCTCGCTCATGCCCCGATCATGCCCCGCGGTCAGGCCGGCGTGGGCAGGAGGGTGAGCAGTTCGCCGAGGCCGCCCAGGGTGAGGTGCGGGCGCCGCTCCGGCGGGAGACCGGTGTAATCGTCCGCCGGGTGGATGCCGGTGGTCACCGCGATCGCGAGGGCCCCGGCGGCACGGGCCATCGCCATCTCCAGCTCCGGATCGTCCCCGACGACGGCGAGATCCGGTGGGGCCGCGCCCAGCCGCCCGGCGGCGCAGGACAGCGCGATCGACGACGGTTTGCCCACGACCTGTTCGGCGACCCCCGTGACACTGCGGATCATGGCGCAGAGGACCCGGGAGGTGCCCAGGGCCCTGCCCTCGGCGGTGGCGAAGTACACCGACTGCGAGCAGCTGTACAGGGCGGCCCCGCCGAGGACGGCATGGGAGGCCGCCTCCAGGTCGTCCATGGTGAACTCCCGGTACCAGCCCGCCAGTACGGCGTCCGCCTCCGGCTTCCCCCGGGGCTCGACGATCTCGATGCCGGCTCGGCGCAGCGGTTCCCTGAGTCCCTCGCCGCCCAGCACCACCGCACTGCGGTGCCCCTCGGCCAGGAAGTGGTCGACGGCGCTGGTGGCGGGGGTGAGCACCGCCTCGTCGGGCAGGTCGAAGCCGATCCGGCGCAGGGTCCGCGCGTACGCCTCCGGGGTACGGGTGGTGCCGTTGGTGAAGGTGAGCCAGGGGACGCCGCGCGCGGTGAGCGTGGCGGTGAGTTCCAGCGCTCCGGGGAGGGGCGTGAGCCCGTGGTTGCGTCGGTCGCCCAGGACGAGGGTGCCGTCCAGGTCGAAGACGATGCCGCCGATGTCGCTCAGGCGGGCGGTCACCCGGTCGGCGGTCTCGTCAGTCGGGTCGGCGGTCACGGTGCAGCTCCAGTCGGAAGTCGGGCCGTTCCAGGATCAGTTCGGGTGTCGCCGGGCGGTCGCGGAGACCGCGCAGCAGGTCCAGCACCGGCTTCACCCCGGGGTTGTAGTGCCGCCGGGCCGGACCGGCCGCCACCATGGCGTCCACCTGCTCGGCGGGCATCGTGGCCCGCAGCAGCA
The DNA here is from genome assembly GCF_055657445.1 of Streptomyces sp. NPDC107538. Lineage (NCBI taxonomy): Bacteria > Bacillati > Actinomycetota > Actinomycetes > Kitasatosporales > Streptomycetaceae > Streptomyces > Streptomyces sp. NPDC107538. The sequence continues at coordinate 394,495 of NZ_JBVKAY010000007.1, forward strand.
GTTCCTCGTCACTGATGCCGCGCGGGAAACGGCCGCGCAGTTCGGCGAGGGTGGGCGGGGGCGGCTCCGCGGCGAGTTCCCGGGCCCGGGGCCGGGCCAGGATGCGGTCGGCGATGTCCGGGTCCACGGGGCCGGTCGGCCTGCCGAAGGTGCCCTGCACATACCGGATCACCTGGTCGGAGACGTTCGCGTAGCGCTCGGCGCCGACCACGTTGTACAGGGCCTGGGTGCAGACCATCTGCGGGAAGGGGGTGACCATGATGGGGTGGCCCAGCTCGGCGCGGACCCGGGTCACCTCCTCGATGACCGCGTCGAAGCGGTCGCCGAAGCCCAGTTCGTCGAGCTGGCGGCGCAGCGTCGTCATCACGCCGCCGGCCACCTGGTGGCGCATGAACGCGGCGTCGAAGTCCCGGGGACCGCCGACCGGGAGCCCCTCCGCCCCGGCCATCCGGTGGAAGTAGTCCGCGACCACGCCGAGCAGCCGGTCGTCGAGGTCCACGGTGTGGCCGAACTCCCGCAGGTTGGCCACCACTTGCTGGGCGTCGGGCAGCGAGGTCCCGCCCGCGAGCGCCCCGCAGGCCACCTGTAGTGCCTCCACCCCCAGGTCGGCGGCGCGGAGATAGGTCAGACCGGGGAGTCCGATCGTGCAGTGGGAGTGCAGTTCCAGCGGTTTGCCGGCGAGCCGGCGGACGACGGCCGGGACCAGGGTGGTCGCGCGTTCCGTGGTCAGCAGACCGCCGGGGTCCTTGATGTAGACGCGGTCGATGTCCGGGCAGACGGCCATCTCGGCGGCGAGGGCGCCGTAGTGGGCGTCGTCGTGCACATCGCTGACGGTGTAGGTGAGCGCTCCGACGATCTCCGTGGCACCGGCGGCGCGGATCATCCGCGCGGACTCGCGTACGGCGTCCATGTCGTGCATGGGGTCGAGCACGACGTACCGGGTGACGCCGTTGGCCACCAGCCGGTCGTAGACGAGCTGCATGAACTCCGGGTGGGCGACCTCCCAGGAGATGAAGCGCAGTCCGGTGCCGATGAACTGCAACGGGGTGTTCGGCATGGCCCGGTGGGTGAGCCGGATGCGTTCCCAGGGATCCTCGCGGTGGGTGCGCACCGCCATGCCCATATGGGTGCTGGAGGTGTAGTCGAGGGCCCGGAAGCCGACCCGGTCCAGGACGGGGGCGATCTGCAGGATCTTGCCGGTGTCCAGTCCGGTGGCGCTCCACAGGCTCTGGTTGCCGTCGCGCAGCGATACGTCGACGAGCTGGATGTCAGCCATGGGTGCCTCCTGCCGGACGGTCCCGCAGGAAGCGGGTGAACCAAGCGGTGTCCACGCCGCCCTCGGCGAACTCGGCCTCCGCGACCACCTCCTGGTGCATCGGGATGTTGGTGGCGACCCCGTCGACCGCGCACCGGGCGAGGGCGCCGCACAGCCGGGCCAGCGCCTCGTCCCGGTCCCGGCCGTGGACGATCAGTTTCGCCAGCAGGGAGTCGTAGTACGGCGGTACGGTGGCGCCGGCCTGGAGGTGGGTGTCGATCCGGATGCCGTCACCGAGCGGCCAGACCGCGTCGGCGACCGTCCCGGGGCTCGGCCGGAAGTCGTCGGCCCAGTCCTCGGCGTTGATCCGGCACTCCACGGCGTGCCCGGCGAACGAGACGTCCGCCTGGCCGAAGGAGAGCGGCCGGCCCTCGGCGACGGCGAGTTGCTCGGCGACGAGGTCCAGGCCGGTGATGGCCTCGGTGACCGGGTGCTCGACCTGGATCCGGGCGTTCATCTCCAGGAAGTAGAAGGTGCCCCGGTCGACGTCGACCAGGAACTCGACCGTGCCCAGGCCCCGGTACTCCAGATGTTTGCCGAGGGCCACCGCCGCCCGGTGCATCTCCGCGCGCAGTGCCGGGTCGAGGGCGGGCGCGGGCGCCTCCTCGATGAGCTTCTGGTAGCGGCGCTGCACGGAGCAGTCCCGGGTGCCCAGGTGGACGACGTTCTCGCCGTCCGCGAGGAGCTGGACCTCCACGTGGCGGCCGGTCGCGACGAACCGTTCGAGGTAGACCCGGGGGTCGCCGAAGGCGGCGCCCGCCTCCGCCATGGCGAGGTCGATGGTGGCGGTCAGCGCGGCGGGGTCGTGCACCTGCTTCATGCCCCGGCCGCCACCGCCGCCCACGGCCTTGACGAGGAGGGGGAAGCCGATCTCGGCGGCGAGGCGCTCGGCGTTCCCGGCGTCGTCGAGCGGTCCGCCGGGCACCACCGGGAGCCCGGCCGCGATGGCGTGCCTGCGGGCCTCCAACTTGTCGCCCACAGCGGCGAGTTGTTCGACCGTGGGACCGATGAACACGATGCCCGCGTCCGCGCAGGCCCGGGCGAGCCGCTGGTTCTCGGAGAGGAATCCGTAGCCGGGGTGGATGGCGTCGGCCCCTGCCGCCCTCGCCGCCGCGAGGACGGCGTCCACGTCGAGATAGCTCGCCGACGGCGGGGGAGGCCCGAGGCGGACCACCCGGTCGGCCAGGCGGGCGGGCACCGAGGCGAGATCGGCGTCGGAGGCGGCGAGCACCGACTCGATGCCCAGCCGTCGGCAGGTCCGCAGGATCCGTAGGGCGATCTCGCCCCGGTTGGCGATCAGCACACGTCGCAGGATCACGGCGCCGCCCCCGCCGCGGCCGTGTCGACGTACATCAACACGGCTCCCTGCTCGACGAATCCACCGTCCGCCGACGCGATGTCCGCCACCGTTCCGGCCGCCCCCGCGTAGACGGAGTTCATCAGCTTCATCGTTTCGACGATCCCGACCACGGTGGTCTCGGTGACCTCGTCCCCGATCTCCACGAAGGGCGGCGCACCCGGCTTCGGCGCCCGGTAGAAGGCACCCGGCAACGGCGTACGCACCTCAGCCAGGCCCTCGCGGGCGGACACCCGCGGCCCGTCCGCGGCGGTCCCGCCCCCGTCCGCCGGCCGCTCCGGCGGCTCACGGTCGACCAGCACCGGTTCGGCGGTGGTGCGGGTCGACTGCGTCCACGCGCCGTCGTCCGCACGGCGCAGCGACAGTTCGAACCGGCCGGTGCGCAGCCGGAGGCGGTCGACGTCCATGTCGTCGATGATCCGCAGGATGTCCTGGACGTCCTCGCCGCTGAGGCTCACGGGGTGCCTCCGCCGCTGCCGCCGGGCCCCGGGCCCGCGCCGGTGCCGCCCAGCAGGGACAGCACATGGTCGAACGCCCTTGCCTTGGGCGCCGCCTTCGGTGCCTTCTCGCGCTGCGCCCACACGGTCTCGGGGCGGCTCTGGAGCAGGAACACGTTGTGGCCGGGGACGAGGTTGCGGGAGATGGCCCACTCGATGTCCTGCGGACTGCCGTAATGGGACTCGACCTGGCGGGCGATCCGTACCAGCTCGTGGATCTCGTCGTCGGAGAGGCAGGGCTCGTCCTGGAGGTACTCCGGGACGTCCTCCTCCACCACCCCGGACCCGCTCGGGTCCATCCGGTGCTGTCGCAGCTTCGTCGACACCGTGCGGGAGCTGATCTCCCCGGTGACCTTGCCGACCACGTACTTGTCGGGTGTCACATCGCCGCCGACGAGCGCCGACCCCAGCCCCCAGGACCCTTCGAGGGCGACCACGGAACGGTCGCCGGTGAGCGGGCTGCGGGTGAACAGGACCCCGGCGCAGCGCGGGTCGATCATGCGCTGGACGACGACGGCCATCGCGAGGTCGTGCTCCGGCAGGCCGAGGCGGCGCCGGTAACTCACCGACTCCACGCTGTAGAGGCTGGCCCAGCAGCGGCGGACGTGCTCGACGAGGGAGTCCCCGCCGCGCACCCACAGATAGGTGTCCTGGAGTCCGGCGAAGGAGGCGTCCTCCGCGTCCTCGCTGGTGGCACTGGACCGTACGGCGACGGGGGCGGGCTCCCCGGGAGTGTCGGACTCGCTGTCCAGGTCCCGGTAGTGGCCCCGGATCGCCGCCGCCACCTCCGCCGGCAGCTCGGCCGCTTCGACGCGCTCCCGGACCGGCGCGGTCGCGCGGGCGATCGCCTCGGTGTCCTCGGCGTCCAGGGCCTCGACCCCGGCGCGGATCCCGCCGTCCGGGTCGAGGGCGCCGAGGAAGGCCTCGAAGGCGGCGGTGGTCACGACATAGCCGGGCGGTACGGGCGCCCCGGCGAAGGTGAGTTCGCCGAGGCTCGCGCCCTTGCCGCCGACGGAGGGCCGGTCGGTGAGCCGCAGATCCGCGAACCGGCGGACGAACGGTGAGGTGTTCATCGTGGTGCTCCCTGCGTGGTCGAGGGGGTCAGTCGAGAAGGGTGACGATGCCGCGGTCGCCGTCCACCCGCAGCCGTTGCCCCGTGGTGATCCGCTTGGTGGCGTGGCCCGTGCCGACGACGGCGGGCAGCCCGTACTCGCGGGCCACGATCGCCGCGTGCGACATGGTGCCGCCGATGTCCGAGACGGCCGCCGCGATCTTGCCGAAGACGGGCCCCCAGCTGGGCGCGGTCACCGGACAGACCAGCACCTCGCCCGCCCGTACCTGGCCGATGTCGTTGGCGCTCAGCAGTACCCGGGCGGGTCCCTCGACCACACCCGGCGAGGCGGCGAACCCGCGCACCTCGTGGTCGCCGGCCTCGGCCGGTGCCGACCAGGCCTGGATCGTCTCCGCGGTGATGCCCCACAGCATGCGCACCGCCGGGTCGTTGAGCGCCTCGGGGACGGGACCCAGCGCGGGCGGCGGCGACCAGCCCGCGAGGGCCTCCAGCATCCGCCGGCGTTCGGTCACCACGGCCCGCACCCGGGCCGACCCCACCGGCCTGCTGCCGGCCGCCCAGGCGAGCATCACATCGGTCAGGGCCTGCCCGACCTCGGTGTGGTTCAGCTGGAAGATGTCCTCGGCGTCGGCCAACACCCCCTGGGAGCGCAGCAGTTCACCGAACTCGCGGACCTTCCCGTAGAACTTCGTGGTGAAGTGGTGCTCGCAGTAGAAGTTGTGGTCCTCCACGAACGGGAACACCACCCGGGCCAGTTCGAGCATCTGGTCGAAGGCGGCCCGCTCCTCCTCTCCCGCCAGCAGGGAGCGGTACTCCCGCGCGATACGTTCCCGCTCCGCCGTGAGCTGTTCCGTGGGACGGTCGAGGAGTGCGCCGCGCCGCGCCTGGTCGACATAGCCGGGCAGCGCCGCGAACGGCACCGTCAGATCGTCGTTCCAGCTGCGGTGATGGTGGTAGAAACCGGCGCCGGTCGACATGTTGAACCACGGCTCGCGGGCCTCGTCCATGGCCCGTAGCCAGCTCCGGCCGCCGGCACCGCGCGCGCCGAGCGCGGCCAGTACCTTCTCCGGGTCGCAGCCCTCCACGAACAGGTCGTCGACGCCATGCTCCACGGCCAGGCGCGCCAGCTTCTTCAGCTCGTCGTCGGGGCGGTAGAGGATCACGTCGATGCCCGCGACCATCCGGGCCACGTCCTGGTCGGGGATCTCCGGGAACGACTTCTTGCAAAACTCGAAGAACACCACATAGGCGCCGTAGCCCAGCATCAGGAACTCCGAGTGGTGGTGCCACATCTTGGAGTACAGGTCCATGAGCCGGTGGTAGTTCTCGCGCACATAGTGGTTCTGGGCCACGCCCCTGGCCTCGAACACGACCTCCGGGTCCTCGAACTCCGGCAGCCGGGGCACCTCGATCCGCCGCACCTCGTCGATCAGGCCGGTGATCCGGGTGACCCACCCCTGGTACAGCTCGTCCCAGTTCTCGTAGTAGTAGCCCGCCCGCTCACTGAACTCCGCGAGCCTGCGCTGTACCTCCGCCGGGTCGGTCACCGGGTTGGCGGTGATGTAGACCCGGCCGTTGACGATGCGGTGCTCGATGCCGAGCGTGGTGGGGAAGACGAACATCCGGGCCGTGTTGGCGCCCAGAGCGGTGTACGGCGTCTCCGCCGTGACGGCGTCGAACGCGGGCATCGGCTCCGGGAAGTGCATCGCGTTGTAGAACCAGAACCGCCCGTCGTCCTCGGGCTGGAACCGGGTGTAGTACGGGTACATCGACGCCCAGTCCTCGGCGCCCGCCACGGCGGTCAGCTCCGAGGGAAGAGGGAAACGGGAGTCGGGTCTCGCATCGTTCACGGTGCTCTCCAGGGTGTGCGGCTCAGACGGCGGTGGTGGCCAGGGGGTAGTCGCGTTGGGTACGGGCGTACTCGGCGAGGGCGTCGAGCGCGCGTGGGTCGGCGACCGTGCTGCGGTCGGCCGCCTGCTCGACGGGGGTGCCGAGCAAGATCCTGCGCGCCGGGATCTCCAGCTTCTTGCCGGTCAGGGTGGTCGGGACGGCCGGGACCTGGACGATCCGGTCCGGCACGTGCCGGGGGCTGTACTCCTGGCGCAGCCGGCCGCGGATCGTGTCCTCGATCCCGGCATCCAGCGCCACGCCCTCCTTGAGGGCGACGAACAGCGGCATGAAGAACTTCTCGTCCGGCAGGTCGAGGCTGACGACCAGCGCCGTGTCGACCTGGTCCAGCGCCTCCACCACCCGGTAGATCTCGGCGGTGCCGATACGCACCCCCTGCCGGTTGAGCGTGGCGTCGGAGCGGCCGAGCACGAAGCAGCCGCCGCGCGCGTTGACCTTGAAGAAGTCGCCGTGCCGCCACACCCCGGAGAAGTCCCCGAAGTACGAGCGGCGGTACCGTTCGTCGCCGTCCGGGCCCCAGAACGTCACCGGCATCGACGGCAGCGGCTCCGTGATCACCAACTCGCCGACCTCGTCGACGACTTCGCGACCGCTCTCGTCGTAGGCGTACGCGGCGACGCCCAGCGAACGGGCCTGCATCTCACCGGCGTACACGGGCAGCGTGGGCACCCCGCCGACGAAGCCGGTGCAGCAGTCCGTGCCGCCGCTGCCGGTGGCCACCCACACATCGGCTTTGACGTTGCGGTGGAACCAGGCGGTGCACTGCGGCGACACCGGCGAACCGGCCGGCATGACCGTGCGCAGCGCGGACAGGTCGTACCGCTCGCCGGGCACGATGCCGGCCCTGCCCATCAGGTCGACATAGGCCGGGCTGGCACCGAAGAACGTGGCCCGCGTGTCCTGGGCGATCCGCCACAGCAGGTCCGGCTCCGGATGGGCCGGGTTCCCGTCGTACAGCACCGGGCAGGCACCGACCAGCAGGGAGCTGATCAGGAAGTTCCACATCATCCAGCCGGTGGTGGTGAAGAACAGCGGGCGGTCGCCCTCGCGCAGGTCCATGTGGAAGGTCTGCAGCTTCAGCTGCTCCAGCAGGATGCCGCCGTGGCCGTGCACGATCGCCTTGGGCAGCCCCGTCGTACCGGACGAGAAGAGCACCCACAGCGGGTGGTCGAAGGGAACGTGCTCGAAGGTGAAGTCCTCGGCGGCCACGGGCGGATGGGCGAGCACCTCGTCCCACAGCAGGTCGGTCCAGGGTTGTCCGCCGTCGGCGGCGGTTCGTGCCCCGCCGTGTGCGACGGCCGGAAGGTGGATGACGTGCTCCAGGCCCGGCAGGGCCTCGGCGACGAGCCGGGCCTCCGCGCGCCGGTCGAAGGTCTTCCCGCCGTAGCGGTAGCCGTCCACACAGAACAGGACCTTCGGCCGCAGCTGGCTGAAACGGTCCACCACACCCCGCGACCCGAAGTCGGGGGAGGCGCTCGCCCACACCGCGCCGATCGCCGTCGTGGCCAGCATCGCGATCGCGGTCTCCGGCACGTTCGGCAGATAACCGCAGACCCGGTCGCCGGGACGCACCCCGAGCGCCCGCAGCCGGGTCGCCAGGACGCGCACCCGCCCCGCGAACACCTCCCACCGCAGCCCGGCCGGAGCGGAGCCCTCCGAGCAGTACAACAGGGCGTCGGTGCCGGGGCGTTCATGGCGCAGGACGTGCTCGGCGTAGTTGAGCCGGGCGCCGGGGAACCACTGGGCGCCCGGCATGGCCCGGCTGCCGAGCACCTCGGAGTACGGGGTCGTGGACCGGACGTCGAAGTACTCCCACAGCGCGCCCCAGAACCCCGGCAGGTCGGTGACCGACCAGCGCCACAGCTCGTCATAGCCGTCGAACCGCCGCCCGCGCTCGCGGGCCAGCCACTCCCCGAAGTGCGTCAGACGCGCGTCGGCGACCCGCTGCGGGCCAGGGGCCCACAGCAGCTCGCCCTCGGCCACCGCGACCGGCCCGGCCGTGCCCGCCCGGGCCCCGGGGGCCTCGGAGCCCGCTGTCGCCTCGACGTCCATGTCGCCTCCTCGCGTCACGGAACGAACGGTCCACGACCGGCCCTGGACCGGGCAACCATCGGCTGCTAACTTTTCACGTGGTGAAATCCAGTCGGTGTCTGCGCAGGTGGGAGCTGGTCCGGTGCGGGACTACCAGGTGAAGACGATCAGTTCGCTGGAGCGCGGTCTGCGGGTGCTGCGGACCCTCCAGGAGATGCGTGCCGCGAGCCTGCACGACCTGCACCAGGTCACCGGCATCCCCAAGGCCACCCTGCTCCGCATCCTGCACACCTGCAACCAGCAGGGGCTGGTGTGGCAGCGCCTCGCCGACGGCGCGTTCATCGCCAGCCTGCGACCGCAGCGCGCCCCGTACGACGACGCCGAGTGGCTCGGCGAACTGGCGTCGCAGGTCCTGGAGGAGCTGTGCGAACGCGTGATGTGGCCCTCCGTGCTGACCGTGCCGCGGCTGGACTACATGGAGACCATCGACACCAACAGCCCGAAGGCCTACTTCGACGAGGTCGTCCCGGTCGCCCCCATCGGCTTCCGCTCCCATATGCTGCTCGGCGCCTCGGGCCGGGCGTACATCGCCTTCTGCCCCGAGCGGGAACGGGAAGCGGTCCTGCGGCGCCTTCGCGACCACGACGTCCCCGGCAACCAGTACGCCCACGACCCGAAGTGGCTGCGCCAACTGCTGACGACCACCCGGTCCCGCGGCTACAGCGTGCGCGCACCCGAGTACGACTTCGACGGCCGCAACTCGATCGCCGTCCCGATCCGGGTGCACGGCGAGGTCCTGGGGTGCGTCAACGTGACCTGGCGAAAGTCGCTCATGTCCGCGCAGGAGGTCGTACGCCGCCATCTGGACGAGCTGCGGTCGGCGGTGCACCGCATCGAGGAACGGGTGGTGGCAGCGGCCCCGCGGGGACTGGGCGCGCCGGGTACGGACGGCTGACCGCTGCGGCGGGCGGGCCCCGGGCGGGGTCGGCGGGCCGGCACCGGGCGCGGGGGCTCGCCGGCCGTAGGGTCTCGCCGGCCGCAGGGTCCCGCGGCATGACCGCGCCCGCGCCCGCGCTCACGCGCTGATCGTCAGCTCCCCCCGCCGCACCCCGTGCGACAGCGGCAGTCCGGCCGCGAGCCGCAGGCGGTCGAGCCCCGGGCGGGGCCGGTGGGCCGCCACCGGGCGCGGGAGCACCGGCCTCGGGGGTCGCCGGCCATCGGGGCTCTTCGACTGTGGGGGCTCGCCGGCCGCGGGGTCCCGTGGCATGACCGCGCCCGCGTCCGCGCTCACGCGCTGATCGTCAGCTCCCCCCGGCGCACCCCGTGCGACAGCGGCAGTCCGGCCGCGAGCCGCAGGCGGTCGAGCCCCGGGCGGGGTCGGCGGGCCGCCACCGGGCGCGGGGGCACCGGCCTCGGGGGTCGCCGGCCATCGGGGCGCTTCGACCGCGGGGGCTCGCTGGTCGCAGGGTCCCGTGGCGTGACCGCGCCCGCGTCCCCGCTCACGCGCTGATCGTCAGCTCCCCCCGGCGCACCCCGTGCGACAGCGGCAGTCCGGCCGCGAGTCGTTCCAGTTCCTCCACGACGGTGCCGCCGAGGCGGGCCAGTTCGTTGCCGAGGGAGCCCGCGATGTGCGGGGTGAGGAAGACGTTGGGGAGGCGGTAGAGAGGGGAGTCGGCGGGCAGCGGCTCCGGTTCGGTGACGTCGAGCACCGCGCCGATCCGGCCGCCGACCAGTTCGGCGGTGAGCGCCTCGTGGTCCACCAGGGCACCGCGCGAGGTGTTGATCAGTACCCCGCCGTCGGGGATGAGGGCCAGCCGGTCGCGGCTGAGCATCCGGTGGGTCTCCGGTGTGTCGGGGGCGTGCACGCTGACGATGTCGCTGGTGCGCAGCAGGTCGTCGAGGGGGAGGGGCACCGCGCCGAGCGCCGCCGCCTCGGTCGCGTCCACGTAGGGGTCGTACAGGCTGACCGCCAGGTCGAAGGGGCGCAGCAGTTCCAGCACGCGGCGGCCCACGCGTGACGCGCCGATGATCCCGACCCGCCGGCCGAGGTTGCCGACCGCCGTGTACGCGTCCGGCGCGGGATACACCCGCTCGGCCCGGAAGCGTTCGCGGAGCCCGAAGGCGTCCTTGCCGGCGAACAGGATCGCCGCGAGCGCGTACTCGGCCACGGGCAGCGCGTTGGCCCGGACGGCGCTGGAGACGGTGAGGCCCCGCTCCCACACCGCGTCGCCGACGAGCCCGCGCACACTGCCGGCCGCGTGCAGCACGGTCCGCAACCGGGGCGCCGCGTCCAGAACCTCCGCGTCGACGCGCGGACAGCCCCAGCCGGTGATCAGCACCTCGGCGCGGGCCAGCGCGGAGGCCGCCGCCGGGTCGGCGAAGTCCTGGACGACGAGTCCGGGATCGACCGTCACGACCTGCCGCAACCGGTTCAGGAGTGGCGGTGGGAACAGCTCCGGCAGATGCACCGGGTTCATGGCGAAGACGGCACGGGGAAGCGAGTGCGGGGGCATGGCGCTCCTGCTGGACAGGGGAAAAGGGAAGTAAACGGTTACCAAGCTAGAGAGTCGCTGACGCGCAGGTCAACGTTCGATCGGTCGTCATTCTTTGTAGTCCATCTGTCAACCGAAAGTGACATCGATAAGAAAGATGCAGGTAGATGGAGGTCTGCCGGTAACGCTGTTGAAAGTACGACGAAACAAACCGGCCTCGCCTCTTGTGGATTCGGCCGCTCGCGTCCTACGGTCCACAACAACCGGTTACTGCCCCGACCGCGCCGGTTCCCCCACCCCATGCGCCGTCCTGTTCCGTCCGTGGAGGACCGATGTCCCAGTTCCGTGCCAGAGCCCTCGCCTCGGCCGCCGCAGCAGCGTCTCTGTCCCTTCTGCTGGCCGCCTGCGGGGGTGGCGACTCCGACTCCGACTCCGCCACGAAGGCCACCAAGGGCAAGGTCACCCTGGAGTTCTGGAGCTGGACCGACGGCATCGAGGCCCAGACCAAGGTGTGGAACAAGGCCCACCCCGACACCCAGGTCACGTTCGTCAACCCCGCGGGCGAGACGGCGTACCAGAAGCTGCGGGCCGCGGTGAACGCCGGCACCGCGCCCTGTCTGTCGAAGATGGACGGGATGAACCTGGCGAACTTCGCCGCCGACGGCCTGCTCACCGATGTCACCAAGGTCGCCGCGCCGTACAAGGACAAGTACACGGCCGCCGCGTGGAACGCGGTCAGCCCCGGCGGCACCACCTTCGGCATCCCGATGGGCTCCTCACCGCTGTTCACCGCCTACCGCGCGGACCTGTTCGAGAAGTACGGCATCGAGGCGCCGAAGACCTGGGGCGACCTCATCAAGGCCGGTGAGAAGGCCCAGAAGGAGAACAAGAAGGTCAAGATCTTCAACATGGCCGGTGAGGACCCGAGCACCCTGGTCGACCTGTCCTGGCAGGCCGGCGCCCAGTGGTACAAGGTCGAGGGCGACCACTGGGTCGTCGACTTCACCTCGCCCGAGGCGCTGAAGGCCGGTGACATCGTCCAGCGGCTGGTCGACGGCGACCTCGCCTCCAACGCCTCCTACGCCGACCCGGGCGTCTTCAAGACCTGGGACCTCGGCACGACCATCGCGATGACGACGTCGACCTGGCAACTGCCGATCTACGACACCAACTTCCCCAAGTCCAAGGGCCAGTGGCAGCTCGCGGACGCCCCCGTCTTCGACACCGCCGAGCCGCGGACCTCCTCCAACTTCGACGTCCTGGCCGTCCTCAAGGGCTGCGAGTACCCCGACCGCGCCGCCGAGTTCGCCTCCTGGCTGTCCAGCAGCGAGGAGTCGCTGACCACACTCACCGACCCCGCCTCCAAGTCCGGTCTCTTCCCGGCCGTCCCGGACGTCACCCCGTACGTCGACAAGATCATCCCCACCGAGATGTTCAACGGGAAGTCCGACAGCGCCAAGGTCATCACCGACGCCGCCTCCCGGGTCGGCGACCAGTGGCAGTACGGCCCCAACTACGCGGCCATGTACTCCGAGATGCAGAAGCAGTGGGGCAAGGTCATGAAGAAGGAACTCACGGTCGCGGAGATGCTCAAGAGCATCGAGAAGTGGACCGTCGACGACCTCAACGGCAAGGGCGTCAAGGCCGTCGCGGGCAGCTGACGCCGACCGGGGAGCGGAGCGGTCACGCCCCGCTCCGCTTCACAGGGGCCGCACCCCGCTGCTCCCCGGCCCGTCGACCCACCCTCACCCGGAGACATTGGAGACACCCGTGTCCACCCTGACGCGACCGGCGAAGGCCGTGACCGACTCCCCGGCCCGGCGGCCCTCCCCCCGCCGGGCCGGGAGGCGGGGAGCCTACAAGGGACTGCTGTTCATGCTCCCCTTCCTGCTGGGCTTCCTCGCCACCTATGTCGTGCCGATCGGCTACGCCTTCAGCCAGAGCCTGCACGAGAAGAAGAGCAGCGGCCTAGGCTTCGGCCCCACCCGGGTCGTCTACACCGGCTTCGCCAACTTCGCCTCGGTGCTGAGTGACAGCGCGTTCTGGGCGAGCATGGGCCGCACCCTGCTGTTCGGCGCGGCACAGATCACCGTGATGCTCGGCATCGCCCTGCTGCTCGCCCTCCTGCTTGACGGCGTCGCCGCCCGCGCGGTGCGCTTCTTCCGCGCCGCCCTGCTCATCCCGTACGTCATCCCGGCCGTGGTCTCCACCCTGATGTGGCTGTTCCTCTACAGCCCGACGGGCAGCCCGCTGCTGGACCTCGCGGAGCGTGCGGGCGCGGAGATCTCCTTCTTCGGCGGCCTCAACACCTATCTCTCGCTGGGCAATCTGCTCACCTGGCAGGGCATCGGCTTCAACATGATCCTGATCTCCGCCTCACTGCAGGCACTGCCCCGCGAGCTGTACGAGGCGGCCCGGCTGGACGGGGCGAAGGAGTGGCGGATCGCCTGGTCCATCAAGATCCCGAACATCACCGGGATCCTGGTGCTGACCGGCATGTTCTCCCTGATCAGCCGGCTCCAGCTGTTCGGCGAGCCGCTGATCATGCGGCAGATCGCACCGGAGTCCATCAACACCGACTTCACACCGATGATGGAGATCTACGACAAGGCCTTCAAGGTCGGCGACTACCAGTACGCCGCCGCCGAGTCCCTGGTCCTCGCTGTCGTCACCGGCATCCTCGCCTTCGTCTTCTACCGCGCCACGAACAGGAAGATGTCATGAGCAGTGTCGCTTCCGGGGGCGGCGTCCGCCCCTCCCGCCGTGCGGTGGTGCTCACCACCGGCCTGCTGGTGGTCTTCCTGCTCTACTCGCTCGCCCCGACCTGGTTCCTGATCGTCTCCGCGACCAAGGACCAGACCGACCTCTACTCCACCTTCGGCCTGTGGTTCTCCTCCAACCACCTCGGCGACAACCTGCACGCCATCGCGACCTACCACGACGGGGTGTTCCTGCGCTGGCTGGGCAACTCCGTCCTCTACTCCACCCTCGGCGCGGCCGGCTCCACCCTCGTCTCGCTCGCCGCCGGGTACGGACTGTCGAAGTTCGACTTCCGGGGCCGGGGCGTGGCCTTCGCCGTCATCGTCGGCGCCTCGCTGCTGCCGAGCACGCTGCTGGCCTTCCCGCTGTATCTGGTGTTCTCCGAGATCGGCATCACCAACACCATCTGGTCGGTGCTCATCCCGTACTTCATCAACCCGTTCGGGGTCTACCTCGGCAAGGTGTACGCCGACAGTTCGGTGCCCACCGAGCTGATGGAGGCGGCCCGGATCGACGGCGCGAGCGATCTGCGGGTCTTCGTCTCGATCGCGCTGCCGCTGATGCGCACCGGCGGCATCACCATCTTCATGCTCGAGTTCATCAACATCTGGAACAACTTCTTCCTCCCTCTGTTCATGCTCAACGGCGAGCGCACCTTCCCGGTGACCCTGGGCCTGTACTCCTGGCTCCAGCAGGCACAGACCGCCCGTGACATGAACACCCTCGTCCTCACCGGGTCCCTGCTGTCGATCGTCCCGCTCGCGGTCTTCATGTTCACGCTCCAGAAGTACTGGCGCAGCGGAATTCTCATGGGCAGCCTCAAGTAAGAAGGAACAGAGCCGTGTCCCACGCCCCCAGAAGACGTGAAGTGCTCAAGTACGCCGGGACCACCGGCGTCGCCGCCGCCGGCCTCGGGATGCTGACCTCCCGGCCCGCCGCCGCGTCACCGGCCACCGGCAGCCCCGAGGCCGCCCGGAAGGCCGTCTGCGAGCCCCTGGACCTCGTCGTCTTCGGCGACACCGAGTCCGAGGCCGCGCACCAGCTCACCGCCACCCTCTCCGACACCGTCACCGGCGGCCTCGGCCAGAGCGCCCGTGTCCTCAACCCCACCGAACCGGCGAGCTACTGGGGCGGCACCCTCACGTTCGACGTCGCCGTCAGCCCGACCGACACGACCTATGTCACGGTCCGCCTGTGGGGCGACGACCACGACACCACCTCCGAACAGGCCGGCTCCGGCACGAACATGTGGCGGCTCCAGCTCTTCGTGGACGGCCTCCAGGTCGGCTACCAGGACGAGGGCGCCGTCGACAGCCTCGACATCCTCGACACCGCGCCGCGCACCCCGGGCCGCTTCTTCTTCCACACACTGCCGCTGCCGGAGCGCATGACCGCGGGCAAGAAGAAGGTGACGCTGGAGATCCGCGCCATGGGGCGCATCTGGTCGTACGGCCAGAACCCCGAGCAGCTGTACCGGACGATGACGACGCCCTCGCGCGGCATCTACCGGATCTACACCCACACCGAGCCGTACTTCATCCCGCCGAAGGGTGAACGGCAGGGACCCGCACCCGAGTTCAAGCCCCGCACGGTCGAGGGCGCCGAGGTGCTGGAGGCCGTGCGCGCCCGTGTCGCGAAGGACCAGAAGAACTACCTCACCACCGCCAACCCGGCCGGCATGGACGCCTGGGCCTTCCAGTCCCTCGCCGAGGGCTACCTCTGGTCCGGCAGCCCCGCGTACCACAAGCCGGCCGCCCTCGACCGGGTGCTGCGGGCCATCGACAGCCGCTACACGGCCTGGAAGGCCGACGCCTCCGTGCTCACCGGCTCCGACCAGCAGTGGCAGGGCTTCGGCCGCGTCGGCCTGGTCCTCGCCCTGCTCTGGGAACACCTCGGCGACCGCCTCGACCAGAGGGTCACCGGCTCCCCGTACGAGATCACCAACCCCGGCTTCGAGGAGGGCGACGAGACCCCCATGGGCTGGCTGGCGCCCGGCTGGGGACAGACCTCCGGCGCCACCTGGACCCGGGACACCACGGTCCACCGCACCGGCTCCGCCTCCCTGAAGCTCCAGGTGCCCGCCGCCGGCGGCAACATGTACACCTACTCCAGCCCCAAGACCCGTATAACCACGGGCACTTACACCTACGGGGCCTGGATCAGGACCGACGGCGTCACCGGCCTGGGCGCGCACATCGACCCGCTGTTCTTCGACGCGAACGGCAAACTCGTCGGCAGCGACCACAAGAAGTTCGCGACCACGGGCACCCATGACTGGGAGTACGTCTCCCTCGACCTGGAGACCCCGGCCGGTGCCACCCAGATGGAGTTCCATCTGCGGCTGTCGGGTCCCGGCACCGCCTGGTTCGACGATCTGACCGTCACCCCGCCGAAGAGCACCTCCATCACCCAGCAGCCGGTGCGCCGCGCCGCCTACACCGACATGCTCAGGTCGAGCCGGGACTACTGGCGGCAGCACTTCCCGCACTACACCAACCAGTCCCAGATCTGCGCCATCGGCCTCTACCAGGCCAACCGGGGCCTGCGGCTCCTCGACCCGGACCTCGCGCTGCCGGAGGACCGGGCCCGCGACTACATGTACCAGTCGCTCGGCATGAAGCCCTACCTCGGCCGCGAGGACAAGGACGGCAACCCGACCAAGCCGCTCGGCGAGACCTACCACCAGGTCACCCGGGCCGGTCTGACCCGCGAACTGGGCTATGTCGGCAGCTACGGCGAGGTCATCGACTGGCTGGTCATGATGTACGAGTCCGTCACCCGCGGCCACGACGCCCGGGAGGCGCCCGAACTGCGCGAACAGATGGTCAAGATCATCAAGGCGCGCGGCCGGTTCCGGGTGGTCGACGTCGACGAGACCGGCGCCCGTGTCTCCCGTATCGAAACCGTCATCGGCTGGCGCAACGAGGTCTACCCCGGCGAGATCGCCTACGCCTCCCGCACCGCCTGGGACTCCAACCCCGTGATGTCCGCCGCCGTCTTCCACGACCCCGACATCGTCGGCTGGACCCAGGAGATGGTGGACGACGGCCAGTTCTACCGCCAGCTCGACCTGCTCGTCCACCACTCCTGGACCCGCGTCGGCCTCGCCGCGCTGCGCCTGGTCTCCCGCGACTGGGACGCCTTCCAGGCCCTCGCCGACCGCCCGGCCCGGATCCCCACGGCCTGGGAGCGGCCCGACTTCGTCTTCGCCGACGAGGAGAACGGCTGTGTGGCCGTCAAGAACGGCGAGGAACTGTTGTTCGCGTCCCTGTACTGGCGGTCCCGGCAGGGCGTCAACGACTACGCGCGCGTGCACCACCTCACGCCCGTGGACCAACGCTCGGCGACCGTCCGGCAGCGCTCCGCCGGCACCACCGACGAGACGTTCACGGCACGCGACTGGATCCTCTGGGACTACGCCATCAACGACCCCGGTGCCGGACACCTCCCGCCGGGCGGCTTCCCGCCGCCGGGGGACACCCTGCACCAGTCGCAGGAGGGCGACGTCTACCGCCTCGCCCCGGTCCCGGACGACATCCCCGACCCCACCCTCGGCGTCCACTTCGACGGCGTGGAGACCATGCTCGTCGGCCGCGCGCCCTTCTACCTCTGCGCGTACGGCGACTATCTGATCGCCATGAACACCACCACCGACAAGACGTTCACCCTGCCCGCCCGGCAGGACTTCGGCCCCGCCCGCGACCTCGCCACCGGCCGCACGATCGGCGCCGGACAGCGGCCCAGACTCGGACCACTGAGCACGCTGGTGCTGTACCGGGGCCGCTGACCGGCCGGGACCGCGGGCGCCCGACCCGGGGCGCCGGTGCGGCACGGGGGACCGCACCGGCGCCCTGTTGTTCATCATCCGACCGTTCACTCAGCGGAGTTCTTCGTGATCCACAACCCCGTCCTGATCGCCGCCTCCGCCTTCGAGTGGTACCCGGGAGTGCGCATCCCCGGTGATCGGAGCCCCTCATGACACTGCGCGACCTCGGCCGTATCCGCCTCTTCTGCACCTCACTCGGACCCGACGCCGCCCCGGGGGTGCTGCTGGTGCACGGCTGGGGCGGGGACGGGCGGGAGTGGTCGCCCCATGCCGAGGCGCTGGCCGACCGGTTCCGGGTCCTCGTCCCCGATCTGCGGGGCCACGGCCGCTCCGAGGTGCCGGACGAGGGCAACACCCCGGCGGAGATGGCGGAGGACCTGGCCGCGCTGCTCGACTCCCTGGGCGTCGGGCCGGTCGTCGCCGTCGGCCACTCCATGGGCGTCCAGGTCGTCAACCTGCTCGCCGTCCGCCACCCGGAGGCCGTGCGGTCGGTCGTCGCCCTCGACCCCGCGCACGGCGCGCACGAGGCCGAGGTCGCGAAGATCCCCGCCCGTCTCGCCGAGTACCGGGAGCACGGCGCCCGCGCCGCCGCCGCCTTCGTGGCCGGCGCCTTCTCCGCCCAGGCCCCGCCCGGACTTCGTACGGCGCATCTGCGCACCGTCCTCGGCACACCGGACCATGTGATCGCCCAGGCCTACGCGGGCATGTACACCGACCCCGGCGCGGTGGGCGCCCGCCCGCACAGCGAGGAGTATCTGCTCCGCCGTCCGCAACCGGCGCTGACGGTGTGGACGTTCGAGGAGGCCGCCCAGTGGGAGCGCGGCACGCTGCGGGTGCCCGGCTCACGTGTCGAGTACTGGCCGCACACCGGCCACTATCTCCACGAGGAGCGAGTCGACCGCACGATCCGGCTCATCGGCGACTGGGCGGCCGGGGAGACGTCCGGCTGACGTGTGTGCGGAAGGACGTGTGCGTGCAAGGACGTGTGCGTGGAAGTACGTACGCGCACACGTAATCGCTGAGCTGGGCGTTCTCTGCGCACCTCGCTCGGCTAGCCTCGCCGCATGCCTCTCACCGTCGAGCAGTTGACCGGCTATGTGGACCGCGACCTGGACGCCGATCTGGCGCGCTGGTTCCCCGACGAGCCGCGCGTCGAGATCCCCGCCGACACCCGATCCGTGGAGCCGTTCCTCGCCAGGCTCCCGCCCGCCGCCGCCACCGCGCTGGCCGGTTTCGACCGCAAAGTCCGCTCGGGTGCGCTGGCGCGGTTCCTCGACATCGACGCGTGGTCGTACGCCTTCGACTTCGCGGAGAACGACGAGACGATCCTCGACACCGACTACGAGACGGAACTCTCCGACGACGACGTGTGGTCCCTCGGCGCCGACGGCTCCGGCAACTACTTCGTCGTCCTCACCAGCGGCCGGGTCGCCGTGTGGTTCCACGAGGAGCAGGTCATCGAGGAAGACACCCAGTACGACAACCTGGATGTCTTCCTGTGGTCGCTCGTCCGGTACCAGGCGGTGCGCGCGGGCGTCCTCGACCTGGCCGAGGTCGAGGACGACTTCCGGTCCCTCGGGCAGCCCGGAGCGCTGGCACCGGAGATCGGCCTTCTGGCCTACATGTCCTGATCACCTCGGTGACCGCTCGGGTTCCGGCACGGGGACGCACGATATGCGCTGCAGCAACCGTGAAAACAGGAGAAACCCATGGGCAGCGCTCACCTCGCCAAGCCGTCCGAGCCCTCCGAGCCGTCCGAGCCGGCCGAGACCTCTGAGCCGTCCCGGCCGTCCAGAAGGTCCGTCATCGCGGCCGGAGCCGTGGGGGCCGCCGCCGCGACCGTCGCGGGGCCGCTGACGGCGACGACCGCGCAGGCCGCCACCCGGGCCACCGGAGCGCACGACGGCGGCGGGGCGGTGACGGTCACCTCCCCGGACGGCCGCGTCGAGGTCGCCCTGCGGCTGAAGGCCGGAGCCGTGACGTACACGGTCGCCGTCGACCACGTGGAGGTCGTCCCGCCCAGCCCGCTCGGACTCGCCCTGGACGACGCGGACTTCACCGCACGCCTCACCCTCGCCGACCGGGGCCGCGCGAGAACGGTCACCGTCGACTACGCACTGCTCCAGGGCAAGGTCTCCCGCGTCCACAAGAGGACGACCGAGCGGGTGGTGTCGCTGCGCAACGCCAAGGGCCTGCCCATGGACATCGTGCTGCGCGCCGACGACGAGGGCGCGGCCTTCCGCTACCGCTTCCCCGACCGCGGTGACGGCGTCACACGCACCGTGGCCGCCGAGGCCACCGGTCTGACCCTGCGCGTCCCGGCCGACGGCGGCGCGCAGTTCACGCTGCCGTACACGGTCCAGAAGCCCAAGTACCAGGAGTGGTACGTCCCCCGCGACCGGCACACCCTCCCCGCACTCGGCGACGCCACCGCCTCCCCGCGCGGCGCGTCCTTCCCGCTGCTGGCCCGCACCGCCGCCCGCGACGGCCGGGAGTGGTGGGTGCTGTCGAGCGAGTCCGGCATGGACGGCGCCTACCCGGCCTGCCACCTCGCCCAGCCCGTCGTCGACACGGCGACCGGCCACGTCACGTACACCATCGCCTTCCCCTACGACGACGAGGCGCTCGGCACCCTCGGCCCCGGCACCCCGCGGGTGAGCGGGGCATGGCAGACCCCGTGGCGTTTCGTGGCCGTGGCCCGCACCGCCGCGCGGGTGGCGGAGACGACGCTCGCCACCGACCTCGGGGTGCCCTGCCGCCTGGACGACACCTCCTGGGTCCGGCCGGGCGCGGCCACGTTCAGCTGGATGATGGACCACGACAGCCCCAAGAGCCTGGAGCAGAGCATCCGCTGGTTCGACCTGGGCAAGGAGATGGGCTGGCCCTACGCCCTCGTCGACGCCCGCTGGGACCAGATGACCGACGCGGCCGGGAACAGGGTGCCGCTGGAGCGCATCGTCGCCGAGGCCGACGCACGCGGCGTCAAGCTCTTCCTCTGGCACAACTCCGGCGGCGCCAACAACACCGGCACCGGCACCCCGCGCGACCTGATGACCGACGCGGCCACCCGCCGCGCCCACTTCAAGAAGCTGCGCGACCACGGCGTCGCCGGGGTGAAGGTCGACATGTGGGAGGCCGACAAGCAGCAACTCATCGCCTGGCAGCGCGAGGTGATCGAGGACGCGGGCCGCTACCGGCTGCACATCGTGCTGCACAACACCACGATCCCGCGCGGCTGGGACCGCACCTACCCGCACCTCCTCGGGGTCGAGGCCGGCATCGCCAGCGAGCACTACTCCAACACCAAGGCGCTCGCCGACCAGATCCCCGAGCAGACCACCATCGCGGCCCTCTCCCGCAACATCGTCGGCGCCTTCGACTACGGCACCACCCTGCTCTCCCCGTACGCCCTACCGGAGAGCCCCCGGCACACCACCGACGCACACGAACTGGCGCTCACCGTCGTCTACCAGTCCGGCTTCAACGGCTTCGCCGACAGCCCCGAGGCCTACCTCGGCCAGGCGCGCGAGGTCCGTGACCTGCTGAGCAGCGTCCCGGTCGCCTGGGACGAGACCCGCTTCCTGGACGCCGACCCCGGCACCCACCTCGTCGTCGCCCGCCGCAAGGGCCGTACCTGGTACATCGCCGGCGTCAACGGCGAGACCCGCACCCTGTCGGCCGGCCTCGACTCCGCCGCCGCCGACTACGCCCCGCCCACCGGCCGCGCCCGCCCCCTCACCTTCGACCTCCGCGACCTCGGCATCCGCTCCCGCGGCACCCTCCGGCTCTTCGCCGACACCTCCGCCACCGACGGCACCCTGCGCCACAGCACCGCGAAGGGCCACCGGTTCACCGTGCACACCGCCCCGTTCGGCGGCTTCATCGCCGTCGTCGTTGCCGTCGCCTGACGCCGCCCCGGCCATCCGCCCGCCTTGCGCGCCTGCCTGCCCGATCGACGCGATCGGGCAGGCAGATACGTATTCCTCCTTCCGTCAGCGGACAGTGCGGTAGGCGTGAATCAGCGTCTGGGTGACGCTGTTGCCCCGGGTGTCGGTGGCGGTGGCCTTGAACGACACGGATCCCGGGGTGCTCGGCTGGGTCAGTGTCACGGACCGCTTGCCGCCGGTCGTGGCGCGGACCGTCGTGTTCTTCCAGGTACGCCCGCCGTCGTAGGACACCTTGACGGTCAGCGACGCGAGCGCGCCCGGAGCGGACGCCGCGCCCTGGACCACCAGGGGGACGGTGATGCGGGTGCCCGCCTTGGCGGTGCTGTCCAGACCGAGGTCCGGTGTGAAGCGGACGACGGACAGGGGCATGGTGGTGAACTCGGTGGGCGAGGGCCGCAGACTGAAGTCCCAGACCGCCAGGACGCGGGTGCCGACGCGGTACACGGCGGCGTCGCGGGAGGCGTCGACGCTGAGCCGGTAGCGGGCGCCGCGGTCTTTGAGCCCGCTGTTGACCGGGAGGTCGCAGAGATCCTGTTCCTCGTCGAAGAGGACGGTGCCGTCCGTCGTGAAGCGGGTGCGGTAGGCCGTTTCGGTCGAGTCGAGGAAGCCCGTGTGGCCGGCACCGTCGCTGAACATCGGCACGCAGATCTGGTAGTAGGCCCCCGAGTAGGCTCCTCCGTAGTCCGCCGGGAGGGACGGGCCGAACACGGCCGTGCCGAAGCTCTTCTCCCGGTAGGTGCGGCCGGGCTCGTAGCGGTGGAGATCGCCCTCCCAGGTGCCCAGCCGGGGGCGGGACTCGGAGCCGACGGTCGCATTCAGCCTCCAGCGCAGGCCCCGCTCCGTGGACACGTAGTGGATCCCGGAGCGGTACGGCGCCTTCCGCGCGACCCCGCCGAGGTCCGGGACGAATATCTCGTCCTCCCAGCCGGGCACGGTCCAGGCGGCGCCGGGCGTGACGAGGGCGCCCGCCGGGACCGGGCCGGTGGAGGTGACGACCCTGGCCAGGCCGCGCGCGGAGACGGTCCGGTCGAGTCCGGTGAACATCGAGCCCCGGCGGTCGACCACGAGGGCGTACAGCGGATCCGTCGCTCCGCGCTGCCAGATCCCGCCGTACTGGGCGATGAAGTCCCCCGGCGGTGCGGAGGGCCCGGCCTGCGCCACACGGATGCTGTCGTAGTCGTCCGCGAACAGCCCGCTGTAGTAACCGTTCTTCGGGTCACCGGCCGCGACGAGCAGCTGCGCGCCGCGCACACGGGCCCGGGGGTCGGGTGCGGTGACGCGGACGGGCTTGGCGGTGCGCGCGTCGAGCGTCAGCGTGCGGTCCTTGTCCATCACCAGCCGGGGCGTCACCAGCCAGGACAGCTCGGTGCGGCTCCCGGAGGCATGCTCCATCCTGGTGTCCACCAGGTGCCGGCCCTCGGGCAGCCGGACGGTGACGACGCCGTCACCGTCCTGGTCGCCGTAGTCGTACGGGAGGTGCGTCCGGCCCCCGTCCAGGTCGGCCACGGCCACACTGATGTTCCGGGCGGGCTTTCCGTCGCGGCCGGTGGCCTTGAGGGTCAGGGTGTACGACCGCTCCTCGCGCACCACCCCGACCGGGGTGCGTACCGTCTGCCCGTCGCCCTTCGCGACGGCCAGGGCGGACCAGAGCCCGTCGGCGAGACCCGCGGTGTGCGTGTCGGCGGTGACGGTCGCGTCGGCCGTACCGCCCGCCGGGACGGTCAGCCGCGACGGCGAGACCGTGAACACGTCGGCGGGCGCGGCCCCGCCGCCCGGACGGACCGGATCCGACATCGACAGGTCCAGAGCGACCGGCCGGTCGCCGAGGTTGTGGTAGGTGAGGGTGCGAGAGACCAACGGGTCGTCGCCGTGCGGCCACTGCTGGACGCCGAGATCGAGGGACGCGGGCCCGGTGCTCACCGTGAGGCGGATGGCCTGGGCGAGGTCGACTCGGCCGGCCCCGACCGCGTAGGCGCTCTGTCCGGCGAGCGGCTCGGCGGAGGCCATCAGTGCGGCCTTCAGCTGTTGCCCTGTCCACCGCGGATGCTGTTGGGCGACGACGGCCGCGGCACCGGCCGCCGCGGGGGTGGCCATCGAGGTGCCGGACATCGGGACGTAGCCAGGGGTCGCGGGGTCGCCTCCCTGGCTGTGGACGGCCTTGGCGGCGACGATGTCCACACCGGGGGCGGACAGGTCGGGCTTGAGGGTGTCGCCGGCGGTCGGCCCTCGGCTGGAGAAGTCGGCGAGGCGGTCCTCACGGTCCACGGCGGCCACGGTGAGCGCCGACTCCGCGGAGCCGGGAGAGCCCACCGTGTGGTCGCCGGGCCCTTCGTTCCCCGCCGCGACGGCGAACAGGGTGCCGGAGGACTTCGACAGGTCGTCCACCGCCTGCTCGATGGGGTCCGCACCGACGGAATCCGTGCTGCCCAGGCTCATGTTGACGATCCTGGCCTTCCGCTGCACCGCCCACTGCATGCCGGCGATGATCGCCGAGTCCGTCGCGAAGGGGCCGTCGAAGACCTTGCCCACGAGCAGCCGTGCGCCGGGCGCGACGCCCATGTACTTCCCACCGCTCCTGGCCCCCGACCCGGCGATGGTGGAGGCCACATGGGTGCCGTGCCCGTCGGTGTCGTCCGTGGTGCCGCTGCCGCCGAAGTCCTTGGCCTCGGAGACAGCCCCTCGCACATCGGGATGGGTGGAGTCGATGCCGGTGTCCAGGACCGCCACGGTGACGCCCCTGCCGTCGTAGCCCGCCCGCCACGCCACGGGCGCGCCGATCTGGACCGGGCCGCCTCGTGGATCCGGATCACCCGCCTTCCTCGCCGCCGCCGGGGAGTGCCGGGCCGCGTCGAGTTTCCTGCGGCCGTCCAGCCAGACCCGTTCGATACCGGGAGCGGTCGTCAGGGACTGGGCCGAACCGCGGCGAGGGTCGGTCAACGCCGCCAGGAACCGGCCGGTCCGGGCCTTGGGGACGGTCATCGACTCCCCGCGCACCACGGGCAGCCGGTGCCCCACGTCGGCATCCGCGGCGCGCAGCGCCCGCCGGGCGTCGCCCTGCGCGGCGCCCTTCTCGTACGTCACGATCAGCGGCACAGTCCGCCGGTGCGCGTCGTCGTAGTCGGAGGCGGCGAGCCCCGTCACGTCGAACAACCGGCGGTCCAGAGTGCCGTCGGCCAGCAGGCCGGCGACATCGGCGGGCGTCACATACGTGTGGCCGGCGAAGCGCTGTACCGACACCGGTATCCCGGTGCGTCCGGGACCGTGGGTGACCTCGGTGACCCTGCCCCTGGAATCCAGGTCCACCGCGTCCCCGGTGATCAGTGTGATCCGCTCGACGGTGCGGCCCGGTGCGCTCCGTGCCGAGCCCGCCCGGCCGTCGACTCCCGTTCCCGCGCTGCCGTCAACTCCCTTTCCCGGTGCGGCGGTCGCCGGCAGTGTCCCGCCGGTCAGGCCCAGCAGGGCGGCGGAGGCGACGCCCGCCAGTACCGCCCTGTGTGTCGTGCCTCGTCTGTCCACGCGTGTGGTCCCCAACTGGATGATCCCTCCCGAACAGGCCTGTGCGGCACAGGACATGAGTGACGGTCACGGGCCGCTGCTGACCGACACCGGCCGGGCGCACGCCGACCGGCCGCGTCCGACTCTCGCTCGGGGGGACGGCCGGGCACTTCTTCCGATCGGCCACGTCCGCTCGTCCGATCGGTAGAGGGCGCGGGCTTCGCGGGAGGGGCAGGTTCACTCGGCCGGCAGCAGGCCGGCGTCATGGGCGAGGATCGCGGCCTGGACACGGTTGGCGCAGCTCAGCTTGGTCAGGATGTGCCGCACATGGGTCTTGACGGTGCCCTCGCCCATATGGAGCCTGCTGCCGATCCTGGCGTTGGACAGACCGAGTCCGACCAGCACGAGCACTTCCTGCTCGCGAGCGGTCAGGACTTCCATCAGCCGCCGTGCCTCGGTGGTCCGTCGTGCGCGGGTGAGCACGTACTGGTCGATCAGGCCCCGCGTGATGCGCGGAGAGAGGACGGCGTCACCGCGCGCGGCGACGTGTACCGCCTGGATGAGTTCCTGAGGGCCGGTGTCCTTCAGGACGAAGCCGGCGGCGCCGGCCTCCAGGGCGCGGGTGATGTACTCGTCCTCCCCGAACGTGGTGAGCATGACGACCCGCACCGACGGCACCAGGGCGGCCAGCCGCTCGGCGGCGGCGAGACCGTCCACGCGGGGCATCCGGATGTCCATCAGCACCACGTCGATGCGGTGGCGGACGGCGAGGTCGACCGCCTCGGCGCCGTCGGCCGCCTCCGCGACCACCTCGATGCCCGCGTCATGGGCCAGGACGAGGCGCAGGCCCGCCCGCATCAGTGCCTCGTCGTCGGCCAGCAGGACCCGGATCGGCCCGGTCGGGTCGTCGTTCATGTCCGCCCGCTCCTCAAGGACCACCGGCGACACCGTCGCCGATCTCGTAGCGGTCGACGGCGATCAGACGGTCCTCGCGAAAACAGAACCGGACGATCAGCATCCGTTGCTCCTCCGGCCATTCCTGGGTGTACAGACAGGCGCCGGGGGACGGGGGAGGCGACTCGACGCGTCGTGCGGCGAACCGTGCCAGGGGGTCGTCCGGGCCGACGAGGAGGGCCACCCGATCGAGGGCCATGCCGATCGTCACCGTCCGCGACGCGGGCGTTTCCACCATCCGCCGGTACTCCGCCGAGGTCCACGGCAGCACATGGAGCCCCACGGTGACCAGCGCCGTGACACCGACCAGGCAGGCGGCGAGCACCGCGGACGTCCCCAGACGCACCCCATGGCCGAAGGGCGTCTGCGGTCCGTCGGCCGGAGCCACCGTGGCCGGAGCCGAGGTGGTCGGAGCCGTCGTGCTCGGAGCCACCGTGGCCGGTGGCGATCGGTCGTCCGTGGCCGTCTCGCTCCGCGTGACCGGCCGGGTGCCGACAACCGGCCCCGGCGGCACGCGCAGAGGCAGTTCGGCGCGCATCCGGAAACCGCCGCACTCGGTGGGACCGGCGGAGAAACCGCCGCCCAGCAGGGTCACCCGCTCCTGCACTCCGACGAGGCCCATTCCGGTGCCGGACGCGAGCGGGGCCCCGCCGGAAGGCCGCTTACCGCCGCTTCCGTTGCGGAGGTCCACGCGGACGGCGTCCCGTCCACGCTCGACCATGACCGAGACCGCCGCACCGGACGCGTGCTTGTGCACATTGGTCAACCCCTCGCGGACGACGCGGTGCACGGCCCGTCGTACGGGCGCGGCGACGTCACGCAGATCGTCTCCCCGCCACGTCAACCCGATGGTGACGCCCGCCGACCGGGACTGCTCGACCAGCCGCGTGATGTCCGCGCGCAGACCGGTCTCCCCGGCCGGCCGCAGCGCCGCGTCCTCGCGGCGGGCGGAGCGCAGGACGCCCAGAATGAGGCGCAGTTCGCGCATGGCGGTCTGAGCCGTACCGCGGATCAGTTCGGCCTCGCGGCCGTCGCCCTTCCCGCCGTCGCCCTTCCCGTCGTCGGCTCGCGCCCTCCCCGCCGATGCCAGTTCCAGGGCGCCGGCGTACTGGGAGATCAGGCTGAGCCGGTGGCCGAGCTGATCGTGCATCTCCTGGGCTATACGGGACCGTTCCTGAAGGCGTGCCGTCGACTGGGCCAGCCGGTAGTTGTCCTCCACGAACAGCGCACGCTCCCGCAGCGCGTGGATCACGCGGTCCGCCGTTCCCAGCAGGGCGCGTACACCGGCCGGCAGTCCCAGACAGACCAGGGCCGTGAACAGGTGAAACGTCGTCAGCACCATGGTCGGCAGGGGGCTGGAGAGCACGGCCACGCCGTAGCCGATCGCAGCGGCCGTACCCAGGACGGCGAACCGCCGCCCCGCCGACCGGTGCCGCCCGCAGACCGCGAAGGCCGCCACCGCGACCGCGCTGCCCGACGCGGGCCAGAAGCCGAACAAGGCGGTCGCGCCGACCACGGCGACGGCCGGCGACCACAGCCGGAGCAGCGTGGTGAACACCGCGCCGCCCATCGCCCCCCAGGTCAGGAGCCCCTCCGGAACGGAGGCTGTCGGCGTCCATTCGGGGTTGCTCCACAGGCTCGCCGACCCCCAGGTGATCAACGCGATCAGGCCGAGCAGCCCGATCTCCCGCACGACCCGTTCCGTCGGACGCGCGCCCGGAGACGCCAGAGCCTGAGCCTCCCGCACGACACGGGATACGGTTGCCAGCCGTCCTTCGTTCATCGCCGGGCCCTGGGGGGTCAGTTCGACATCCCCGAGCCGGCCGGCGGAGAGGTGACCGGCCGATCGTTTCGCAGCTGCGCGAAGAGCTGTTTCGCCCGCGGGCCGTCCCACCGCACGGCGATGCCCTTGGCGGTACGGAAGCGCACGTCGGACACCGGAACGGTGAGCCGGCCGCCGCCGCTTCCCGAGACCTTCCGTACCGCCCGCAGCAGCGCGGTGAGTTCGGGCAGGCCCGTGCCCTCGTCGACGACGAGGGTGTCGAGGCCCGCCTCCGCGGTCGAGAGGAACCTGGACGGGTTGAGTACGACGTCGGGTCGGGTGGCTCGCTCCGCTAGGGCGGCCAGGAACTTCTGCTGGTTCCCGGTACGGCCCAGGTCGCCGCGTGCCTCCTGTTTGCGCTGGCGGACGAACGCGAGCGCCTGCGCGCCGTGGAGGACCTGACAGCCGCGCTTCACATCAAGGCCCGAGTCCTCGTCCTTGATGTCACGGTCCACGCACATCTCGACGCCGTCGACGGCGTTCACGACGTCGACGAAGCCGCCGAGACCGATTTCCACGTAGTGGTCGACGCGCAGGCCCGTGTTGTGCTCGATGGTCTGTACGAGCAGTTCGGGGCCGCCCAGGGAGTACGCCGCGTTGAGCTTGTCCTCGGACGCCGGACGGAGCTTGCCGGTCTCGGGACGGAGGGTCTCCGGGATCGTCACCCACGAGTCGCGTGGCAGGCTCACCATCGTGGTGCCGTGCGCGCCGGTGTGCAGCAGGATCATCGAGTCGGTACGGCCCCCCTGGAACGAGCCCGTGTGCAGTTTCCTCCTGTCCGCCTCGCTCAGGCCCTCCCGGCTGTCGGAGCCCACGACGAGGTAGTTGGTGCCCACGCCCCGCGGTGGCCGGTCGCCGGCCTTTCCGAGATCGACCTGACGGTTCAGCGAGGCGTCGGCGCCCAGGTAGAGGCCGACCGGGACGAGCAGGAGGACGAGCCCCAGCAGGAGCAGCGTCCGCCCGATGCGACGGACCAGGCTCCGGCGGACGCGGGCCGGCCGCCGCCGGGGCGCGACGCGGACGCCCGCCTCCCTCGTGATCGGACGCGGTGCGGGCATCACCGCCTCATCCGCGTGTCCGTCGAAGTCGATCCAGGTGCTCGGCCGGTCGCTCATGCCGCGTACTCCCTGCTGGTCGGCTCCATGGGACGGGACTCCTGGCCGGCCGTGCCGGTGCGGTGCGGACGCTGCCACCTCAGCCGTCTGCCGATCAGCAGCGTGACCAGGGAATGGATGACGACGAGGTACATCAGTTGCCGGTAGACGAAGGACTGCAGGGGCATGGCCCACAGCGCCCCGGCCCGTTCACCGTCCAGCCGCAGCGCGTATCCCGCGCAGCACATCTCCATGGCGAGGAAGGCGAGCCACAGCACGGCCGCCTCCACCGGGTCGCGGAAGAGGGCCCCGTACAGGGCGAAGACATCGATGACCGGCGCGAACAGCGGCAGGAGGATCTGGAAGAGCGTGAGATGGACCAGCCCACGACGGCCGAAGCGTCCCGCGGCGCCCCGTTCCACGAGGGCGTGGCGATGCTTGCACACGGCCTGGAGGGTGCCGTAGCACCAGCGGTAGCGCTGCCGCCACAGTTGGCGCAGCGAGACGGGGACCTCGGTCCAGGCGATCGCGGACTCCTCGTAGACCACTCGCCGGCCGGCCCGCCACAGGGCCATCGTGAGATCGGTGTCCTCGGCCAGGGTGTCGTCGCTGACGCCGCCGACCTCGATGAGTGCCGTCCGTCGGAAGGCGCCGATCGCGCCGGGCACCGTCGGTACGCACTGGAGCACATCCAGCGTGCGGCGGTCGAGGTTGAACCCGAAGACGTACTCTAGATGCTGCCATCTGGCGAGCAGCCGACGCCTGTTGCCGACCTTGGTGTTGCCGCTGACCGCACCCACGGCCGGATCCGCGAGCGGCTGGACGAGCCGGTGAACGGCGTCCGGCTCGAAGACGGTGTCGGCGTCGACCATGACCACGATGTCGTGCCTCGCCCGGGACAGGCCGTGGTTGAGGGCGGCGGCCTTGCCGGCGTGGGGACGGCGGATCACCGTCACCCGGGGATCGCCGACGCCTTCGGCCACGGCGGCCGTGCGGTCCGTCGACCCGTCGTCGATCACCAGGATCTGCAGAGGCCGGTGGGTGGAGGCAAGCAGGGAGCGGATGGTGGACCCGATCCCCGCCTCCTCGTCGTACGCCGGGACGAGGACCGTCACCGGATCGGTCACCCCTCCCCGCCGGCCGGCGCCGGGGCCGGCCGGCGCACGGTCGATGCGCCGGACATGGACGCGGGCCAGGAGGGCCAGCATCATCAGCCGGAACGCGACCAGCGTGCCCACCGCCACGAGCGTCCAGGTCATGCCGTCGGCCAGCGTCCGCCCGACGACGGCGGCCCGGAGCAGGGCGGCGCCCTCCCGGCGCTCGGAGGAGGACGCCGGTGTGTTCGCCGGGGCCCGGCCGAGCCCGGCCGTCACGGTGGTGAACGTTGCGTTCGGGTTGCCGCGCAGCAGCCGCCGCGCCTCGCCGTGGCCCAGGCCGGTGTGGCTGAACTGGCGGATCGCGCCGCGCGCGGGCTTCCGGGCCGGGTCGTCGGCGGCGACCAGCGCGTATCCGTCCGCGGCGGCGTGCACGGCCGCCCCCCACTCGGCCCCGCACAGGGTGTCCACGGTGGTGGTCCCCGGCATCCGCAACAGTGCGGTGCGCACTCCCGCGCCACCGGCCAGTGCCCGCTGGGTGAGCGACAGTTCCAGTCGGCGGCGGGTCCGGGACGCCGGGCCCAGGGCGTCGCCGCTGTAGGTGTGGGACCCGATCTCGTGTCCTTCGGCGAGGACACGTCGTACCAGTTCCGGGTGCCGGGCCGCCCGGGACCCGTCGAGGAAGAAGGTGGCGCGTGCCCGGTGCTCGCGCAACAGGTCGAGCAGGCGCGGGGTCCAGACGGGATCCGGTCCACCGTCGAACGTGAGCGCGACAGTATGCGCGGGCATCCCGGCCGACGTCACCCGGTCGCCGCTGACGCGCAGCACGGGGCCGCCTTCCGCCACGGCCTTCGGTACCGGCCGGGTGCACGCGAGCCGCGCTCGTGAGGCGTCCACCTCGTTGCGGGTCCAGCCCTCGAAGAGCAAGGCGGACACCAGCACGGAGAGGACGACGACCAGTAGGAGCCAGTGCCCGCGGGGGACGGGGGAGAAAGCGTGCCGCCCCTTCATCCTGTGGTGCTCCCGGTTCGGATCCTTACCGTGCCGAGGGCGGCGAGAGTGCCGAGAGCCGAGCGTTCCACGCGCATCCGGATGCCTTCCGAGAGGTTTCCGCAGCAGGATGGCGTGCCCTCCGCGTGAACCGCGTCTACCGAAGGGGCCGACCGGGTCTGCCGATGTGCAGACCCGAACGCACCTACCAGACCCCGCAGTTGACGGAGAGCCATCGGTCACTGCTTGCCGGTGCTATCGATTTTCGATAGATTTCTATCGCCGGTCGGGCGCGAACTCGCGGACCATGTGGGCATCACCCCCGCCGACCTGGCGGTGCTCAAGAACGGCCGGGCCGAGGCGGTCCGCTTCACCACCCTCGCGGCCCTCTGTGAGGTGCTCGCATGCCAGCCGGGAGATCTGTTGCGCCGGGAGACCGACCCCACGGGACGTCCGCTGCTTTTCCTGGACGTCGACGGCACGGTGCTGCCCTACGGCGGGGCGCGGCTCCCGTCGGCCGCCGAGGAGTGGGGCGACTGGCAGCACGCGTCCAACCCGAAGCTGGCGAGGATCGACCTCACCCACGGCCCGCGCCTGCTGCGGCTGCCCTGCGCGCTGATGTGGGCCACCGCGTGGATGGGCGACGCCAACGACGTCATAGCCCCGCTCCTCGGACTGCCGCCGCTGCCGGTCGTGGAGCTGCCGGAGGCACCGGAGGAGGACCGTGCCGATCTGCTGGACTGGAAGACCCGGGCCCTCGTCCGTACCGCCGCCGGGCGGCCGTTCATCTGGGCCGACGACGAGATCACCGGACTCGACCGGGCCTGGGTGGCACGGCACCACCCGGGACGGGCCCTCCTGCACCGCGTGGAACCCGAAGTGGGGCTGACCCCCGCCGACTTCACCGTGTTCCAGAGATGGCTGGCCGGCGGGTGAGCAACTGCTTTCGGGCCCGCTACCGCACGAGCTTCCAGTCCTGGGAGCCGTCCGAGGTCGCGTTCTGGAGGGTGAGCGGGGCGTCGGCGGAGGCGCCGGTCAGGTAGAGGTCCGGGTTCTTGGTGGACCGGAGCTTGACGTGGCCCTCCGTGGACGGGATGACCGTCCAGGTGCCGGCGCGGCTGTCGTCGACCCACTGGCCGATCCGCTGACCGACGGTCGCGTTGCCGGTCCAGACCGCAGCCGCGCGACCGCCCGACTTGTTGAGCAGCGTGACACCGCCGTCGGACTTGGTGACGACGTGCCAGTACTGGGTGTCCGGGTCGGCGGCGGCCCCGGCGTCCTCCAGGACGACGTCGGGGACGTCCCCGTTGCCGAGGTCCGCGTCGGTGGTGTTGTTCCCGGTGCCGATGACCTGGCCGGTCTTGCGGTTCACCAACTGCCGGTAGGCGCCCGCCGATCGCCCGAGGTCGACCTCGGCGTACGCGATCGTCGACGTGCCCTGGTTGTTGAGGATCACGACCCGGCCGGTGCCGTCCACGTACTGGAGGTTGCGGCTGTAGCCGGCCCGCGAGGTCGTCCGGTACTCCTTCCACACCCCGTCACCGCGCCCGCTGCCGTTCACCCAGACACTCCCGCTGCCGGCGGCGTTGTACACGAGGCGTCCGTCGGGGAGCCGGATCAGGACCGGGCTGCCGCCCGCCGCGAGCGGACGGGAGCCGGAGACGACCGGCAGCGCGTCGACGCCCATACCGGTGGGGGAGCCGCGGAAGAACTTCAGCGGGTCGTCCGCGATCCGGTAGCGGGTGTTGGCCCCGCCGCCCCAGTACTCGTAGGTGAGCAGCCACTTGCCGTCCGAGGTCGGGACGACGTTGGTCATGCCCGGCCGGCCGCCGCCGATCTCCTTCTTGCCGCCGCCCATGTCCTCGGTCAGCCCGGCGATGTCGACGACGGGATCGCTCCACTTCGCACCACTGCCGTCCCACGTCTTGTGCACCAGGATCTGGCCGTGCGAGTCCTTGGCGGTGTCGTTCGCCGGGTCGAGGCGCGGGACCCCGGTGGCCGGGTCGAAGCCGAGGTAGTCGTTCTCGTCGGAGTAGTAGCAGACGAGCTTCCCCTTGTGGACCATCAGGTAGGGCTCCCAGAGGGGGTCCACCTGCCGGTGCGTGTTGGCGTTCGCGACGTTCTGCCCGACCGCGCCCGCGCTGCCGCCCTGCCAGCCACCGGTCGCGACGACGTTGAGGACTTTCCAGGTCCTGCCGTCGTCGGTGCTGGAGTACAGGGCGATCGCCATGTCGCTCCGGTCCCCGTCGTTGGACGGCGTCCAGTCGGGGTCGGCGGCCTTGTGCTCCTTGTAGTACCGGTCGTCGCCCGAGACCACACTCGCCAGCAGCAGCGTGCCCGCCGCGAGACCGCCGACGCGCTGCGGAAGGACGTACAGGTACGGGTTCGTCCAGTTGCTCGTGTACTTCGCGTAGCGGGGGTCCTTCGACAGATACGCCGGGGCCTTCACCTCCGACAGCGGCTGCCAGGTCGTGCCGTCGTCGTCGCTCTTGTAAACGGGGAGCGTCTGCCGGTCCGCGCTGCCGGTGGCCTCCACGACCGTCGACTTCTCGAACGAGGCGACCAGCCGGCCGCTCGGCAGCTGCGCCGACTTCGGGTAGACCGCGCAGTTGCCCCGCCCCTTCAGACAGGGCTCGCCGCCGAGTTGGTACAGGGTTCCGCCGGTCGGGTCGTACGCCTGGGCGCTGCCCGCCAGGGGGATGGCGAGCAGGGCCGAGGTTCCTACGACGACGCCCAGCGCTCTGCCGAGTCTTCTGCTGTGCACAGCCCCTCCTTCGGGGATGGATCAAGAACGGTTGACTGGTCGGGGCTCTCAGACCCGGGTGTCGTCGGCGACGAGCACGCGGACGTCGAACGGGCCGAGGTCCAGCGCCGATTCGGCCGGGAGCGCGGCCCCGGTCAGCACGTCGGACAGGGACACCGGCACGGGAACGCTCACGGGCTCCCAGGCCCAGTTGTGGACGATGTGGACGCGGCGCCCGTCGGGTGAGGTGCCGGTGGTGGCGGTCACGGACGCCGGGAGGTCGCCCCAGGCGTGGCGGGCGGCCGGCGTCAGCCACTCGGCCAGCGCCCGGCCAAGGGCACGGCCGGGAACCGTACCGACCTGGGTGACCCGGCCCGCGCCGTGGCGGCGGGTGGTGACGGCGGGCCAGCGCCCGAAGTGCGGGTGGTCGTAGGCGACGAGCACCTCGGCGTCGGTGACCGTCAGACCGTCCACCCAGCGGGTGGCGGTCGCGCCCTCGGGGAGCGGGAGCGAGCCGCCGGGCGCCGACCGCACCGGTACCTCTTGTACGAGGTTGCCGAACTCGTCGTAGCCGACGCCCGCGGCCTCGGTGAGACGCCCGGGGGCCCGCTCGGCGCGGGCGCGGGCCTCGTCGTCGGCGTAACCGGTACGCGGGCCGAGGACGAGGTGGCCGCCCGCGTGGGCGTAGGCGGCGAGCCAGTCGAGCGTCGAGTCGGCGGCGAGGTACAGCGCCGGGACGACGAGGACCGGGTGGCGGCCGACGGCCTCCTCGGGCGACAGGCCTTCCCGTTCGTCGCTCGGGTCGTGCAACTGGCGGGCGTGCACGATACGGACCTGGCGGCCCGCGTCGAACGCGCCCCGGTAGAAGGGGTCGAGGATGCGGTGGTAGGCGGCGGGGTCCGGTTCACCGTCCGGCTTCGCGAGCGGCGGGTACTTCTGCATCAGCCACTTGCTGGGCGTCGAGTACACCAGCGTGATGTCGGCATCCGGTTCCAACCCGGCGACCAGCGGACCGGCCGCCTCGAACTCCGCGCCCAGACGGGCGAGTTCGGCGTACGTACGGCCGGGCCGGCCGGTGTGCGGGAGGACGCCGCCCCAGTAGGTCTCGGCGCCGAAGTGCAGGGTGTGCCAGTGCCAGTACTCGATCATCCGGGCGCCCCGCGAGACGAGCGCCCAGGCGGCCTGCCGCCACTGGCCGTCGTAGCCGGGCCGGTTGTCCCAGGCCATGCCGATCGAACCGGCGTTGGTCTCGGTGACGAGGAACGGCTCCTGGCGGGAGGAGAACATCCAGTCGGCGGTCTGGTACAGCGACCACACACCGGTTGTCTTCCACTTCTGCTCGTGGCCGTCCGGGGTGGGGTCGGGGAGCAGCAGGCCGTCCTGCATGTCGTAGTACGGGTTGCCGGAGGCGATGTCGAGGCGGTCGGTCAGGTCGTCGTCCTGCACGCCCTGCCGGGTGTAGGAGATACAGGTGGTGACGAACTGCTCCGGCGAGGCGTACTCCCGGACCAGGTCGGCCTGCCAGCCGATGAACTCGGTGACCTGCCGGGCCTGGAACTCCCGCCAGGCGACGTCGTACTGCGGCTGCTCGTTGCCGTCCGGGGTCCACAGGTCCGCCCAGGTCGACAGCCGGTGCGACCAGTAGACGAGCCCCCACTCGCGGTTGAGGGTCTCCACGTCGCCGTACTTCTCGCGCAGATGGTCCACGAAGCGCTGGAACACCCCGTGGTTGTGGAAGAGGCGCAGACCGGGTTCGTTGTCGACCTGGAAGCCGATGACGGCGGGGTGGCCGGCGTACCGTCCGACGACCTTGCGGATGACCCGCTCGGCGTGGAAGCGGAACGCCGGGTGGGTGAAGTCGGCTTCCTGGCGGGCGCCCCAGCCGATGCGCTCACCGGTGCGCCGCTCGCCCGTGATCTCCGGGTACTGGCGGGCCAGCCACGGCGGTACGGCGTACGTGGGGGTGCCGAGGACGACGGAGATGCCGCGCTCGTGGGCGCCGTCCAGGACCGGCTGGAGCCAGTCGAGATCGAACCGCCCGTTCTCCGGCTCCCAGGTGGACCACACCGACTCGCCCACCCGGATGACGGTGAAGTTCGCCTCGGTCATCAGGTCCAGGTCGCTCTTGAGGCGGTCGGTGGGAGGCGTGGGGGAGCCGTGGGTGGGCGCGTACTCGTGGTAGTACGCGGCACCGAACAGGACGCGGTCGGGCAGAGCCGCCATGAAGGGGAACCTCCGGAAGAAGTGGGGGAGTTGGTACGTGTGGTGCGGGGGCCGGGGGCCCTACTGCTTGACGCCGCCCGTGGCCAGGCCGCTCTGCCAGTACCGCTGGAGCATCAGGAACGCCACGACGAGCGGGACGATCGAGATCAGGGAGCCGGTGACCACCAGCGCGAGCATGTCGCTGCTGGCCCCGGCGCCGCCGTTCTGCGCCTGCGCGGCCCAGGAGGCCAGGCCCACGGTGATCGGGTACAGATCGGGGTCGTTGAGCATGATCAGCGGCAGGAAGTAGTTGTTCCAGGTGGCCACCAGGGTGAACAGCAGGACCGTCACCACACCGGGGCCCATCAGCCGCAGCGCGATCCGGAAGAAGATCCGGGCCTCGCCGGCGCCGTCGATCCGCGCGGCCTCCAGGATGCTGTCGGGGACGGCGTCCGCCGCGTAGACCCGCATCAGATACAGGCCGAACGGGTTGACGAGCGAGGGCAGGATGATCGCCCACGGGGTGTTGGCGAGGCCCGCCTGCGCGAACAGCAGATACGTCGGGATGGCCAGCGCGGTGGTCGGGACCATGACGGCGCCGAGGACCAGGTTGAACGCGGCCCGGTCGCCGCGGAAGCGGTACTTGGCGAAGCCGTACCCGGCCGCGGCGGCCAGCAGCGCCGCGCCGACCGCGCTGACCCCGGCGTACAGGACCGTGTTGAGCAGCCAGTGCGCGAACACCCCGTCGTCCTGGGTGAAGGTCTCCTTGATGTTCGTCAGCAGCTGCGGGGCGTCGGAGAACCACAGGCCGAAGCTGTTGAACAGGTCCTGGGTGCTCTTGGTCGAGGCGACCAGCAGCCAGAACAGGGGGAGCAGGAAGTAGGCCAGGGCGGCCAGCATGGCGATCGTCAGCGGGGTGCTGCGGCGGGCGGTGGCCGTCGTCATGGGGTCCTCCGGCGGTTCGCGGTGAGCAGGACGCCGTAGGAGGCGATCACGATGACCAGGCCGAGGAGGAAGGACACCGTGGCCGCGTAGTTGACCTGCTGGCCGGTGAAGGCGAGGGAGTAGGCGTAGAGGTTGGCGGTGTAGGAGCTGGTGATGACGTCCGGGGCGATCTTCATCAGCAGGTTCGGTTCGTTGAACAGCTGGAAGCTGCCGATGACCGAGAAGAGCAGGGTGAGCAGCAACGCCGGGCGGAGCGCGGGGAGTTTGATCGACCAGGCGATACGCCAGGCCCCGGCGCCGTCCATCGCGGCCGCCTCGTACAGCTCGTGCGGGACGGTGCGCAGGGCGGCGTACAGGATGATCATGTTGTAGCCGACGAACTCCCAGGTCACGATGTTCGCCAGG
The DNA here is from genome assembly GCF_055657445.1 of Streptomyces sp. NPDC107538. Lineage (NCBI taxonomy): Bacteria > Bacillati > Actinomycetota > Actinomycetes > Kitasatosporales > Streptomycetaceae > Streptomyces > Streptomyces sp. NPDC107538. The sequence goes on from NZ_JBVKAY010000007.1 coordinate 431,444, forward strand.
CTGCCTAGCATCCAGCCCTCGCTGAGGAAGTTCGGGACGGGCAGGTCCAGGTTCCGGCTCAGCTGGGCGAACGGGCCGAAGTCCGGGCCGTACAGATAGCCCCACATGAGTGCGGCGACGACGCTGGGCACGGCGTACGGGACGAAGATGCCCAGCCGGATCACCCGGGACAGCCGCAGCAGGCCGCTGTCGAGCGCGAGCGCGAACAGCAGGGCCAGCAGCAGCATCACGGGGACCTGGACGACGAAGAACAGGGCGACCCGGCCGACCCCGTGCAGGAACTGGGAGTCGCCGAAGGCCTGGACGTAGTTGTCGAGGCCGACGAAGGTCGTGCCGCCGATGAGGCGGGTCTGGAAGAGGCTGAGGTAGGCGGCGTAGCCGAGCGGGGCGAGGAAGAGCAGGAGGAACAGCACCAGGAAGGGGGCGACGAACAGGGGTCCCGCCGAGCGTCGGCGGCGTGTGGCGGCCATCTCAACTTCCCTTGACGGTGAAGCCCTGGTTCTTGGCGTACGTCGTGAGGCGCGACTGCCAGGTGCCGAGCGCGCGGACGGTGTCGGTCTTGTCGGCGAGGGACTTGCCGACCGTCTCGGTCCAGTCGGTCGCCGCCTGGTCGAGGAACGGCGGCCACTGGAAGGACGGGTCCACGGTGGCGCTGATGTCGGCGAAGACCTGGTTGACCTTCTGGCCGCCGTAGAACGACGGCGCGTCCGCCACGAACTCCGCGTCCGTGAGCAGGGCCTTGGTCGCCGGGAAGAAGAACTGCTCGGTCGCGAACATCTTCGCGCTGGCCGGGTCGCTGTTGAGGAACTGCGCGAACACCGCCGCCGCTATGGGGTTCTTGGTCGAGCGGATGACGGCCGTGGTCGAGCCGCCCCAGTTGCCGGAGCTGGGCTTCGCCGCGTCCCACTGGGGGAGCGGGGCCGCGCGCCACTTGCCGGCCGTCGCCTTGGCCGAGCCGGAGAGGAAGGCCGGGCCCCAGGCGGCGGTGATCCAGGTGGCGTACCGGCCCTGGTTGAGGGCGGCGTACCAGGCGTCGGTGAAGTCCGGCTCCACGCTGATCACGCCCTCCTTCGCCAGCCCGCCCCAGTACGCGCCGAGCTTCCGCGAGACCGCGTCGTCGACGCTGATGGTGATGTCGCTCTTGCCGGAGGTCGCGTACGGCTTGGCACCGGCCTGCCAGAGCAGGCCGTGCCAGGCGGCGGGCTGGTTGGCCGCGAGGTTGGTGAGATACACGTCGGGATCGGCCCTGTGCAGCTTGCGCGCCGCCTCCGCGAACTCGTCCCAGGTGCCGGGCACGTCGATGCCGTGCTTGTCGAAGATGTCCTTGCGGTACAGCAGCCCCATCGGCCCGGTGTCCTGCGGGATCGCCCACACCTCGCCGTCACCGCCGCTGACCTGGCTCCACGTCCAGTCGACGAACCTGTCCTTCAACTCGGAGGCGCCGTACGGCCGCAGGTCCAGCAGGCTGTCGGTGATGGTGAAGGTCGGGATCGCCTGGTACTCCATCTGCACCATGTCCGGGGCTCCGCTGCCGGCCTTCAGCGCCGTACGCAGCTTGGTGTACTGCGGGGTGCCCTGACCGGCGTTGACGACCTTGATCTTGACGGCCGGGTACTTCTTCTCGAAGAGCGCGATCTCCTTGGCGATGTTGGGGACCCACGTCCAGAACGTCAGCTCGGTCGGCGTCTTCATCGCCTTGTCGATGTCCGCCTGGCTGACGGGCTCGGCGGAGCCGGAGGAGCCGCCGGAGTCACCGCCGCCGCAGGCGGTCAGGGCCGCCCCGAGCGACAGGGCACCCGTCGTGGTGAGGAACAGCCGACGGCTCATGGGCGAGCCGAGGGTGGAGGAGGCGGCCGTGAACGCGTTTCTGGGCATGGTGAACTCCGGGCGGTGGCGAGGGTGGAGGCATGTCTGAGGAAGGCATGCGGGGGTGTGGTGCGTGGGGGTGGCGAAAGGGCGGACGCGACGACCGGGCGGAACGCCTCAGTGGCCGGGCGCGGCCGGGAGGGAGACGAGGGTGCCCAGGCGGAGGTGAGGGGACCTGGCCGCAGGGGCTCAGGGCACGCTGCTGGGAACGGGGGCGGCCCTGCGCCGATCATGTGCGGGGGCGCGCCGAAGTGGCGGGGCGTGACGGGTGTCGCGGCTCGTTCAGGGCGTCACGCCGGCCGTGCGGGCTGTGGTGCGGGCGAGGTGGCGGTGGTCAGCGCTGGGTGGCGGTGCCTCCGTTCGCACGTGACGGAGCCGGACGGCTCGGCGGAGGCGCGGTCGAGGCGCGGACGACGAGGTCGACCGGTGGGTCGCTCGGCGTCAACGGGTCCGCGCCGGGGTTCTCGATGGTGTGCACGAGACGCCTCAGCCCTTCCTGCGCCACGGCGTCGAACGGCTGCCGCACCGTGGTCAGGGGAGGAGTCACATAGGCGGCGACCGGGATGTCGTCGAAGCCGACGACACTGACGTCCTCCGGCACCCGGCGTCCGGCCTCCGTCAGTGCGCGGATCAGCCCGATCGCCATGTCGTCGTTGGCGGCGAACACGGCGGTCACCGCGCCGTCCTCGGCGAGTGCGCGTCCGGCCGCGTACCCGGACGCGGCCGACCAGTCGCCCCGGACGACCTCGGGCACCTCCCTCCCGTGGGCCGTGAGCGTCGCCCGCCAGCCCTCCAGACGGTCCCGGGCGGCGTACCACCGCTGCGGACCGGCCAGGTGATGGACCGTCGTGTGGCCCAGCCCCAGCAGGTGTTCGGTGGCGGTCCGCGCCATCAGGTCGGCGCCGTCACCCGCGTTCAGCACCGCGGGCGCGGTGACGAACGGCGGGGCGCCGATCACCAGGACCGGCACGGCGACCCGGGGAACGGAGTCCCCGGCCTCCCCGGCCGCGGCCTCCCCCGTCCCGTCGACCTCGTCGATCGGTTCGGAGACGACGATGCCGTCCACACCCTGGTCGAGGAGTGAGTCCACGGCCCCCGCGATCCCCGCCGGATCACCCTCCACCGTGTTCACCACGCGGAGCGCGTACCCGGTGTCCCGGACCGCCCGTTCGACCCCCATGAGCAGCGAGGCCGGGCCGTACAGCGCCGTCCCCAGCGTCACCACCCCGATGGAGCGGGTCCGCCCCGAGGCCAGTGCCCGCGCGGCGTTGTTACGCCGGTAACCGAGCCGCTCCGCGGCGTCCAGGACCCGTCCGCGCACCTCGGCGGAGACATACGGCTCGTCGTTGAAGACCCTGGACACGGTCTTCTGTGAGACCCCGGCCAGCCGCGCCACATCCGTGCTGCTCGGTGCCGCGGGGCTGCCGCCCCGTCCCGTACCTCGCGTCATGACGCCTGCCTCCCGATGACCGAACGAACCGAACCGATGATGCCAGACATCACCTCTCTGACTGCGCTGTCATGTCTGCGTAGTCATGTCTACGCAGTCACACGACCGCCGTCAAGAGTTCGGTACGCATCCGTCGGCCGTCGGCCGTCGGCTACGCGTCGGGAGCCGCGTGGACGCGTTCCCCGTCCACGAAGGTCTGCAGGACGCGGGTGGCCGCGATCTCCTCCGGCGGACCGGTGAACGGGTCGCGGTCGAGGACGACCAGGTCGGCCGCCCTGCCGACGGTGATGCTGCCGGTGAGGTGGTCGAGGTGGTTCACGTGAGCACTGCCCGCCGTGTACGCGGCGAGGGCGGTGCCCAGGTCGAGGCGCTGCTCGGGCAGGAACTCGGGGGTGCCCTCGGGGGCGCCGGGGGAGCGGCGGTTGACGGCGACATGGAGGGCCTGGAGCGGGTCGGGGCTGCTGACCGGCCAGTCGCTGCCCGCCGCGAGCGTCGCCCCGGACCGCAGCAGATCGCCGAACGGGTACTGCCGGGCGCCGCGTTCGGGGCCCAGGAACGGCAGGGTCAGCTCGTCCATCTGCGGTTCGTGCGCGGCCCACAGCATCTGCAGGTTGGCGGTGGCACCGAGCGGCCGGAACCGTCGTACGTCGTCCGGGTGGACGACCTGGAGGTGCGCGAGGTGGTGGCGGGTGTCCCGGTGCCCGTTCGCGGTACGGGCGGCCTCGACGGCGTCGAGCGCCTCGCGCACGGCGCGGTCCCCGAGGGCGTGGAAGTGCACCTGGAAGCCGAGCGCGTCGAGTTCGGTGACGTACTTCTTCAACTCACCCGGTTCGACGAAGCTGATGCCGGTGCCGGTGCCGGTGCCGGTGCCGGTGCCGGTGCCGGTGCCGCTGTTGTTGCCGTGGCCGGCCGAGGTGCAGCCGCAGCCGGTGAGGTACGGGTCGAGCATGGCGGCCGTGTGGTTCTCGGCGATGCCGTCCTGCATGATCTTCACCGTGCCGGCCCGGAACCGGCCCCGGCTCAACTCCTCGCGCCGCGCGACGAGTTCGGGGATCTGCTCGGCACCGCGCTCGCGGTCCCACCACAGGGCGCCGACGACACGGGCGGTGAGCAGGCCCCGGTCCTGGGCCGTGCGGTACGAGGGCGCCGGGTCGGTCATATTGGCGTACGCGCCCACGATGGCGTCCTGCCAGGCGGTGACCCCGTGGGAGTGCAGCACGGCCTGGGCGCGCAGCAGGGCGGTCAGTTGTTCCTCGGGGGTGGGGTCGGGCACCAGTCGGCCGACGAGGTGGACGGCGCCTTCCTGGAGCATGCCGGTGGGGTTGCCGTCGGCGTCGCGTTCGATCCGGCCGTCGGCGGGGTCGGGGGTGCGGGCGTCGATGCCGGCCCGTTCCAGGGCGCGGGAGTTGACCCAGGCGCCGTGGTGGTCGCGGTTGGGCAGGAAGACGGGCCGGTCGGGCACGATCGCGTCGAGCGCGGCGGCCGTGGGGGCGCCGCCGGGGAACGCCTCCAGGGACCAGCCGCCGCCGGTGACCCACTCGGCCTCCGGGTGGGCGTCGGCGTACGCCCGGATCCGCCGCAGGTACTCGGCGGGGTCGGTCGTGTCGGCGAGATGGCACAGGCCCAGTTCCAGGCCCGCGCCCTGCGGGTGCACATGGGCGTCCTGGAAGCCGGGCAGCAGCAGCTTCCCGGCGAGGTCGACGACCTCGGTGCCGGGTCCGACGAGCGCGTGCACCTCGTCGTGGCCGACGGCGACGATCCGCCCGCCGCGCACGGCCACGGCCGTGGCACGGCTCCGGGCGGGATCGACGGTGTGGACGGGCCCGCCGGTGAGGACGAGATCGGCGGGGCCCGTGACCTGGGGCTGCGGCATGGCGAAGGACTCCATGGGGGGAGAGGGAAGGGAGTGGACTGCTGGGCTCAGACGGCCGTACGGTCCATCGGGAGGGCGATGGCCTCGGCGTCGGTGCCGTGCCCGGTGGCGAAGTACGGCGACCGGCGGACGTACTTGGCGACCGCGGCCATCACCAGACCCGCCAGGACGATGGCGGCGGGCAGGAAGAACATGAACCACCCGTTGTCGGGGCTCAGTTCGAAGTGGTCGCTCATCGTGAGGTACGAGTAGCCGAGGTAGCCGCCGAGGCCCAGCAGCACCAGCCCGGACACGGCGGGCACCCCCACCGCGAGCACCGCCTCCCGGAGTCCCTCGCGCAGGGCGGACCGGAAGCGGACGGCGCACGCGAGCGCGGTGAGCCCGTAGTAGAGGGCGACGAGCAGACCGATGGCGTTGACGGCGGCCAGCAGCATGTCACTCAGCCGGGGCATGGCCACGGCCAGCACGGCGATCGCGGCGGCGATGGACAGCACCACCACCGTTCCGGCGGCGGGGGTGCCGTAGCGCGGGTGCACCCGGGTCCACAGCGGGCCCATGGTGCGGTCCCGGCCCATGGCGAGCAGTCCGCGTGCGGTGGGGATCAGCGTGGACTGCACGGAGGCCGCGGCGGAGAACATCAGGGCGACCAGCGGCAGCGTGGCCCAGGGCTCGGCGGCCAGCTTCTGCCCCAGGTACGGCAGGGCCTGCGGACCGTTCTCGATCAGCTCGGCGAGGCTCATCTCGCGCTGGAAGGCGACCGAGGCGAAGAGGAAAAGGCCCAGCATGGCGAAGAGCGCGATCAGGCCGCCGCGGGCCGCGTCATCCGGCTTTCTGGTCTCCTCGGTGACGCTGAACGCCGCGTCCCAGCCCCAGAAGAAGAACACCGCGAGGACCATGCCCTGGGCGAACGTGGTGCCGTCGGCGATCTCGAAGGGGTTGAACCAGGAGAGGGAGAAGGACTGCCCGCCGGTGATCAGAGCCCAGCCGCAGAACCCGATCAGTACGGCGTACTCGAAGACCAGCAGCGCGAACTGGAAGCGGGTGGTGGCGCGGGTGCCGGTGACGGCGAGGGCGGTGAGGCCGAGCAGCAGCACCAGCCCTACGGCCGTACTGACGCCCGTGGACCCCGGATCGAGCGCGATGCCCGCGAGGCTGGTCAGACCGGCCTTGTTGGCGAAGACCAGGACGACCGAGCCCATGACGGCGCTGGTGTAGGCGCAGAAGATGACCGAGCCGACGAGGGTGACCCAGCCGGTCAGGAAGCCGGGCCAGGGGCCGAGGGTCTTGCCGACCCAGGTGTAGCCGTTGCCGCAGTTGGGCTCCGAGCGGTTGAGACGGGCGTAGGCGGTGGCGATGCCGAGCACGGGCAGGAAGGCGAGGAGCAGGAGCGCCGGGCCCTGCAGACCCACGATGGTCGCGATGGTGCCCATGCCGATGGCGATGCTGGTGGTGGCGGCCGTGCTGGAGGCGGCGATGGCGACACCGTCGACCACGCCGAGGGAGCGGCGCAGTGAGGTGGATGACGATGACGATGGCATGGAGGGCTCCTCGTGGGGAGGGGACGAGGTTAAGCCGCGCGGGTCCCTGATGGAACACCTGGCGTTCCTCTTGCGTCAATGCTGTTGACATAAGAGGTGCGGGGCCCTTCACTGCCGGTACGCGGTCCCCACCGACAGGAGCCCGGCCATGACCACCCGAGTCCCGCAGGAGCGCAGACGGCGCCGCCCCACCCGCTCGGGCGTGGTGCTGTCGGAGGAGCTGATCGTGGAGACCGCGCTGCGGCTGATCGGCGAGCACGGCCCGGAGGCGCTGAGCGTGCGCCGGCTCGGTACGGCCCTGGGCTGCGACCCCAGCGCCCTCTACCGCTACTTCCACGGCACCGACGATCTGGTGCTCGCCATCGCCGACCGCATCATCGGCGACGCCATGGCCGGCTTCGTCCCCGGCGACGACTGGGTGGCCGCGCTGCGCGAGATGGCGCTGCGGGTCCGCGCCGGATACCTCGCCCACCCCCGTGCGGCGGCCATCGCCTCGTACCGGGTGACCCGGCGGCCCCACGAGATCCGGGCCGTCGACACCGGCATCGCACTGCTGCTGGCCGCGGGCTTCGGACCGGCCGACGCGACCCGCCTCTATCTGACCTTCATCGACACCGTGCTCAGTCACGCGGCCATGGAGGCGGCGTTCCAGGCACTCCCGCGCGGGCAGCGCGAGGCCGACGAGCGGGCGTGGGGCGAGGTCTACCAGGGGCTCGACCCGGCGTCGTACCCCGCTCTGACCGCCGTCCGCCGAGAGCTGCGGACCATGGGCAACAGCTCCTTCGAGCAGGCCGTCGACCTGCTGCTGGAGGCCCTGGCCGCGCGCGCCCCGGGGAGGTGAGCTGCCGGGTCGTGCCCCGGGGAGTTGAGCCGCCGGGTCGTGCCCCGGCGAGGTGAGCTGCCGGGTCATGCCTCGGCGAGGTGAGCTGCCGGGTCATGCCCCCCGGCGAGGTGAGCCGTTGAGCCAAGTCCCGGCGGGGCGAGCCCCGGGCCGCGCCCGGTGCGCTCCGTCGAGTCGAGTCGCCCGCCTCGTTCACAGCGGCGCCGTGCGTGGCGGGCGTGCCGGGCGGACGACGTGAGCGAGGGCGTCAGCGGGCGGAGTGGGCGGACGGCCCCGCCGTGGAACGTTCCACGCCTGAGTCCCCGGCAGCGCGTCCGCGGGCCGATCAGACGCGGGGCGGCGCGGTGCTGCCGCGGGGCACCAGGCGGGGGGTCGAGGCCATGACGACGGCGCGGTCGCGTCGTTTCTCGATCCGCTCCAGCAGCAGCCGGGCCGCGGTCTCGCCCATCATGGCCCCGGCCTGGTCGACACTGGTCAGGCTGACGGGTGCCAGGGCGGCCACGGAGGTGTTGTTGTAGCCGGCGAGCGAGAGGTCGTCGGGGATGCGCAGGCCCAGTTCGGCGGCGGCGCGGAAGACACCGGTCGCGGCGACGTCGGCGCCCGCGAAGATCGCGGTCGGCGGGCGCGCGGAGGTCAGCAGTTCCATGGCCCCCTGGTAGCCGCCCTCGTCCGAGTACCCGGAGTGCACGATCCGGGCCAGGTCCGCCAGACCGTGCCGGGCCATCGCCGCCTGATAGGCGGCCCGGACGTGGTGCTCCGGCCGCTGCTCCCAGCGCGTACCGCGCACCGTCGGATGCGACAGATGGGCGATGTCGCGGTGTCCGAGGGCGGTGAGATGGTCGACGACGAGGTCGACGCCGACGCCGTCCTGGTTGACCACGCAGTCGTAGGCCGGGGACGGGTCGTGGTGGCCGATCACGACCGTCGGCACGTCGGCGGCGAGACGGATCACCTCGGTGCGGGGGACGGCCGGCGCGATCAGGAGCAGACCGTCCATCCGACGGTCCACCATGGCGTGGATCAGCCGGGTCTGCTCCTCCTTCTCGGTGGAGTCGACGGAGTCCGCGGAGCCGCTGGAGCCGAGGAACAGCGCGTACTCGGTGCCCCGCAGGGCGGTGTTCACGCCGTCCAGGAGGTCGGCGTAGAACGCGTTGCGGATGCTCGCGAGAAGGACGCCGAGCGTGTAGGTGCGGCCCCGCATCCCGCGGGCGGCGGCGTGCGGGCGGTAGCCCAGCTCGGCCATGGCCGTCCGTACCCGCTCACGCATCGCCGGGCTCACCCCGTACGCGTCGTTGAAAACCTTCGACACCGCCGAGGTCGACACGCCCGCGCTGCGCGCGACATCGCCGATCGTCACCCGCTTCGAACCGCCCGCCGCCGACACCGGGGCCCCACCTCCGTCTCTCCGCACCGCTCCACCGCTTCCGGCTTTTCGGGAACGTTACTCGCGGATGCCTTGACGTCTCAGCCCCCTTCGCCTCAATCTTGGGCGTCCCTTTGTGGCACGTTGCACAAAAATCCAGCACCCCGTTGCCCGCCCCCGGGCCCCGGTAGCACCGCGTCGCTGATTGAAACGTTTCATCCCGCATAGGAGAGCCGCCATGTCCGACATCTCGCGCCGGTCCATCCTGAGCTCGGCCACAGCCGTCGCCCTCGCCCCCACACTGGGCTCCGTGCTGCTGCCCGGGCTCGCGGCCACGGCCTCCGCAGCCGTGTCCTGGACCGCGAAGTGGATCTGGGCGCCCTCCAGTTCGGCGAACCAGTGGGTGGCTTTCCGTAGATCGTTCACCTTGGCGTCGGCGCCGTCGAGGGCGGTGACGCAGATCGCGGCGGACTCGAAGTACTGGCTGTGGGTGAACGGCACGCTGGTGGTCTTCGAGGGCGGGCTCAAGCGCGGCCCCAACCGTACGGACACGTACTACGACGAGATCGACCTCGCCCCGTACCTCCGAAGCGGCAGCAACACGGTGGCGCTGCTGGTCTGGTACTTCGGCAAGCAGGGGTTCTCGCACAACAGCAGCGGCAGGGGCGGGCTGCTGTTTCAGTCGGACATCGAGGCCGGTTCGACGACGATCCGGCTGGTCAGTGACACCGGCTGGAAGCACACCGTCCACCCGGGCTACTCGAACAACACCAGTGGGACGCAGGTCAACTTCCGGCTGCCCGAGTCCAATGTGTATTACGACGCCCGTGCCGCCGCCGTGATGTCGGGCTGGCGGTCGCCCGGGTTCGACGACAGTTCCTGGACGGCGCCGACCGACTTCGGTGCCGCGGGCGCCGCGCCCTGGAACGGCCTCGTCGAGCGGCCGATCCCGCAGTTCCGCCACTCCGCTCTGCAGCCCTACGCCAACGCGAGCTCGCTGCCGTCCACGGGGCAGGGTTCCACCGCGATCTCGGCGACCCTGCCGTCCAACCTTCAGGTGACCCCGTTTCTGAAGGTGGACGCGCCGGCCGGGGCGGTGATCGGCATCCAGACCGACCACTACGACGACGGTGCGGGTCTCGTCGGGATCGAGCCCGGGACGCAGTACAACATGCGCGCCACCTACGTCTGCGCCGGCGGTGTGCAGGAGTTCGAGTCGCTGGCGTGGATGAGCGGTACGGCGGTGCGGTACACGATCCCTTCCAACGTGACAATCGTGGAGCTGAAGTACCGCGAGAGCGGCTACGACACGGACTTCGCCGGGTCGTTCAGCAGCAGTGACGCCTTCCTGGACACGCTGTGGACCAAGGCCGCCCGCACGATGTACGTCAACATGCGCGACAACTACATGGACTGCCCCACGCGTGAGCGCGCCCAGTGGTGGGGTGATGTGGTCAACCAGCTCAAGGAGGGCTTCTACACCTTCGACACCCGCTCCCACGCCCTCGGCGCGAAGGCCATCGCCCAGCTCGCGGCCTGGCAGAAGCCGGGCGGGGCGCTGTACTCGCCGGTCCCCACGACGATCTGGACCAGCGAACTGCCCGTGCAGATGCTCGCCTCGGTGTGGTCGTTCTGGACCTACTACCTCTACACCGGCAACGCCGACGCCGTCACCGCCGTCTACCCGGCCGTGAAAAAGTACCTGGACCTGTGGACTCTGGACGGTGACGGCCTGGTCAACCACCGCGCCGGGGACTGGGACTGGGAGGACTGGGGCTCGAACATCGACGCCCGGGTCCTGGACAACTGCTGGTACTACCTCGCCCTGGACACCGCCGCCAGACTCGCCGACCTCAGCGGCAACGGCGGTGACGTGGCCGGCTTCAGATCCCGCCGGGACAGCATCAAGGCCAACTTCGACCGCGTCCTGTGGAACTCCTCGAAGAACGAGTACCGCTCGCCCGGCTACACCCGCGACACCGACGACCGCGCCAACGGCCTCGCCGTCGTCGCCGGCCTCGCCCCCGCCTCACGGCACAAGGCCATCACCGAAGTCCTGCGCACCCACCTCAACGCCAGCCCCTACATGGAGTTCTACGTCCTGGAGGCGCTGTATCTGATGGGCGCGGCCACGGTCGCCGAGGAGCGGATGCGCAACCGCTTCGCCGCCCAGGTCGCCGACCCCGCCTGCCACACCCTGTGGGAGCTGTGGGACAAGTCGGAAGGCACCGACAACCACGCCTGGAACGGCGGCCCCCTGTACGCCCTGTCCGCCTACGCCGCCGGTGTCCGCCCCACCAAGCCCGGCTGGGAGACCTACGAGGTCATCCCGCAGACCGGCACCCTCACGAAGATCAACACCGTGACGTCGACCGTCGAGGGAGACATCCGCTTCGGCATCACCCGCGACGGAACCAAGGTGACACTGACCCTCACCTCGCCGGGCGGCACGACCGCACGCGTGGGCGTCCCGACCTACGGCGGCTCCTCGCCCGTCGTCAAGGCGGGCACCACCACCGTCTTCACCGGCGGCTCGTCCACCGGGAACGTCAGCGGACTGACCTACGACGGCAAGGACGCCTCATACGTCTACTTCCTGCTCCGGCCGGGTGCGTGGACGTTCACGGTCACCGGCGCCGGCCGGCTCGACAACCTCGCGCTCGCCCGTCCGGTCACCAGCAACAACAGCCTGGAGAACGGCGAGTGGGGCAGGAACCGGCTCACCGACGGCACGCTGACCGGTGTGAGCGGCGCGCGGGGTTACACCAGCAACGACTTCTCCTCCACCGACGTGAGCGCGAACCCCGTCTGGGTGGAGGTCGACCTCGGCACCGACACCGACCTCGACGCCGTACGCCTCTTCCCGCGCACCGACACCCGGGCCGCCGGCGGCGGCACCGCGGGCTTCCCGGTCGACTTCACGATCCAGACCCGTCCCGACGGAGGGAGCGCGTACACCACCGTCCGCACGGTCACCGGGCAGACCGACCCCGACGGCCGGGTCCAGACGTACGGCTTCCGGACGGCCACCGCCCGGTACGTCCGGCTGCGGGCCACCCGCCTCGGCGCCCCGGCCTCCGACGAGACCACCAAGTACCGCCTTCAGCTGGCCGAGTTGACCGTCCCCACCGCGGCGACCACCGTCACCGGCAACTGCACACTGGAGAACGGTGACTGGGGCAAGACCCGACTGCTGGACGGCACCCTCACCAGCGTGGCCGGGGCCAAGGGGTTCACCAGCATCGACTTCCCGTCCGCCGACGTGAGCGCGAACCCCGTCTGGGTGGAGATCGACCTCGGCGCCGACCGGCCCATCGGCACCGTCACCCTCCACCCCCGCACCGACACGAGCGCCTCCGGCGGCGGCACGGCGGGCTTCCCGGTCGACTTCACGTTCCAGACCCGTACCGACGGCGGCACCACGTACACCACCGCCCGCACCATCACCGGTGAACCCAATCCGAACGGGGCCGCCCAGACCTACACTCTCGCCTCCGCGAGCGGCCGTTATCTGCGCCTGAGGGTCACCAGGCTCGGCCGGCCCGCCTCGGACGAGACGGCGAAGTACCGGCTCCAACTCGCGGAGATCCGCGTCGGCTGACGGTGTCGCGGTGCGGCCGGTCAGCCCACGTGGACGCGGGGGCGGCGGGACCGGTCGCGTTCCGCCTCGCGCAGGACCTCCCGGGTGACGGGGGCGACCTCGCCCTGGCCGAAGAGGAAGAAGCGGAGGAAGTTGGCGAAGGGGCCGCCCTCGGTCCACTCGAAGTAGATGTGCGGCAGGGCGCCGGTGGAGTCGCGGACATGGAGGAGGAGGGCGGCCAGGGCGTTGGGGATCGAGGAGGACTCCAGCGTCAGGACGCGGTAGCGGCCGTGCATCACCTCGCCCCGGACGGTCAGGCCCGCCTCGAACTCCGAGGGGTCCGTCACCGTCACCTCCACGAAGACGAAGTCCTCGGCGCTCGGGACGTCGTTGTCGTGGCGGATCTGCTCGATCTTGTCGCGGTACTCGGCGAGGTCGCGGTTGTCGGGTTCGTTGGCGATGAAGCGGATCTTGCGGTGGGCGATGTCCCGTACGAAGCGTTCCGCCATGGTGTCCAACCGCACGCTCGTCACCCGCAGTTCGAAGGCGCGGGCCAGGCGGGAGAGGAGGGAGACGAGGATGATGCCGGCGATGAAGCAGGCGCCGATCTTCACACCGTCGGGGCGTTCGACGACGTTCAGGACGGTGGTGTAGAGGAAGACCACCGAGATCACGCCGAAGGCGATGGTCCAGCCCCGCTGGCCGGCCTTGCGGGCGGCGATGGTCACCGCGATCGCCGCCGAGGAGATGAGGACGAGGACGCCGGTGGCGTAGGCGCCGCCCTGGGCGTCCACGTCCGCGTCGAAGATCCAGGTGACGAGGAAGCCGACCAGGGTGAAGACAATGACCATGGGGCGGACCGCGCGGGCCCAGTGCGGGGCCATGCCGTACCGGGGGAGATAGCGGGGCATGAGGTTGAGCAGACCGGCCATGGCGGAGGCGCCCGCGAACCACAGGATGGCGATCGTGGAGACGTCGTAGACCGTGCCGAAGGTGTTGCCCAGGTAGTCGTGGGCGAGATAGGCGAGGGCCCGGCCGTTGGCGTCGCCGCCCGGTTCGAACTCCTTCTCCGGGATGAGGAGGGTGGTGATGAAGCTGGTGCAGATCAGGAACACGCTCATGATCACGGCGGCGGCGGTGAGCAGCTTCTTCGTGTCGCGGATACGGCCCTTGGGGTTCGCCTCCGTGTCGCCGGGGTCGCCCTTCACATGCGGCATGACGGCCACGCCGGTCTCGAAGCCGGAGAGGCCGAGCGCGAGCTTGGGGAAGACGATCAGGGCCACGCCGATCATGACGAAGACGTTGCCGTGCTCGGCGGTCAGCGCGGTCGACCAGTCGGTGACGACATGGCCCTCGGTGACGACGTGCCACAGCCCGGTGATCACGACCACCACGTTCAGCGCCAGGTAGACCGCCACCAGCGCCACCGCGACGCCGATCGCCTCCAGGAAGCCCTTGAGGAAGACCGCGCCGAGCAGGGCGATGAGGATGAGGGTGATCAGGAGCTGTTTGTCGTGCAGGGCGTCGGTCAGATGCGGGTTCTCGATGAGGTGGGTGGAGGCGTCCGCCGCCGAGAGGGTGATCGTGATCAGGAAGTCGGTCGCCGCGAAGCCCAGCAGGGTGAGGACGAAGAGCTTGCCCTTCCAGAACGTCAGCAGGCGTTCCAGCATCGCGATCGAGCCTTCGCCCCGGGGGCTCTCTTCGGCCACGCGACGGTAGACGGGGAGCGCTCCCGCGAGGGTGACGACGACCAGCACGATGGTCGCGACGGGGGAGAGGAGACCGGCCGCGAGGGCGGCGATGCCGGGCTGGTAGCCGAGGGTGGAGAAGTAGTCCACGCCGGTCAGGCACATCACCCGCCACCAGGGCTGACCCTGGTGCGCCGGCTCCGGCTCGGCGTGCGGTCCGGCGTGGCCGCCGCCCTTGCCCATGTCGGACAGGCCCTCCAGCATCCACGCCCGCAGACGGGTGCCGCGCGTGTCCTGCGTGGTGGCCATGAACGCTCCATACGTGCGGTGCTACGAACAGTTCCGGCCAACGGGGGACCGCCGCATCAGCGTAGGCAAGGAGTGACGCCCGGGCCATGGCAAACGGGGCCGGGAGGCGTCAAGACCGCGTTAAGGTCTTCCGCCGGGCGCGCGGAGGTCTGGGTCCGCCGGGGTCACACGTCCGGTTGCGCGCGGACGCACGCACGCGCGGACGCATGCACGCGCGGAGGTCCGCACGCGCGGAGGCCCGCTGCCGTCACACGCCCAGTTCCGCGCGGACGAGCGTGTCGAGTCGTCGCCAGGCCGGGGACGAGGCGTTGACCGTGCCTTGGACGAGGGCGGGGATCTCGGACGCCGAACCCAGTTGGGGCAGCCCGTCGGGGCCGTAGCGCTCCCGGGTCGCCTCGACGATCCGGCGGGCCAGGTCGGCGAGGCGGGGATCGTCGGCGTCGAGGTCGTAGGCCTGGTCGTAGGCGAGGAAGAGCCGCCGCAGCGCCGGGTCGGCGAGGATCTCGCCCTGGTCGGCGAACAGGCCGGCCGCGTGGTCGGGGTGGGTGGCGAACACCAGGATCCACAGGTCGCGTTGCAGCTCCACCCACCGGGGCGTGAACCCCCACCCGGCCAGCCGCTCCAGATGGGCGCCGACCCCGGCGGGCAGCGGCACCGGCTGCCCGGCGGCGAGCTGCCGCAGCCTGTCCCGCGTCGCCCGCAGGCCACGGATACGGGTGGTGAGGTCGTCGTCGATCTCGCGCAGTGCCCGCCGGAACTCCTCGTCGGTCGCCGCTCTCAGGTCCCGGATCCGGGCGAGGGGCACACCGGCCTCGGCGAGCGTCCGGATCTTGATCAGCCCGATGACGTCCTCGGTGCCGTACCGCCGGTACCCGGACGCGTCGCGCTCGGGCTCGGGGAGCAGCCCCTTGGCGTGGTAGACGCGGACGGTCTTGACGGACACCCCGACATATCTGGCCAGCTGTCCGATGGTGATCACCTGGCCATCGTCCCACTTGACCCCGCCCCAGGGGCGGGGTTGCAGCATGGCGCCATGACGAACGAGAACGAGAATGCGCACGGGAACAAGCACGAGCATGAGCACGGGAGCGAGCACGGGAAAGCGAAGTCCGACAACGGGCGGCTCGACCGGGAGACCCTGCGCGAGCTGGCCGACGCGGGCAACGAGACCGCCCTGGACCGGCTGGCCGACCTCGCCGACGCCGCCGGGGACGTCGGGGAACTGAGCGACCTGCTGGACGAGGGCTCCCCGCACGCGGGGGCGCTGCTCACCCGGCGTGCGGTCGCGGCCGGCGACCTGCGCGAGCTGCAACGGATCTGCGACGCCGGCTACGACGAGGCCGGGAACGAGCTGGAGCGGCTGCTGAAGGCACCGTGAACCGCCGAGGGGGGCTCGTCCGATGAAGGGGTGTGAGCGAATTGAAGCGGGGGAGTCCGGGCGACGCCGACCTGATGCGGGCGGTCGCGGACGGGGATCGTCGGGCTTTCGAGGAGCTGTACCGGCGGTACGCGCCCTGGCTCGTACTGCGGCTGCGCGGACGGTGCGCCGACCCGGTGCTGGTCGACGACGTCGTCCAGGAGACCTTTCTCGACGTGTGGCGGGGAGCGGCCCGCTACCGGCGTGAAGGCGATGTGGCGGGCTGGCTGTGGCGGATCGGATCGCGCCGCCTGGTGGACGCGCTGCGGGGCGACGGCGCCCGCGGCCGGCTGCGGCAGGCCCTCGCCCGGCTGCGGCACCGCGACGAGGCGTCGGCCGAGGAACAGGTGCTCGCCCGGGTGCGGTACGGCGACCTCGCCGGGTCGCTGGCCGGGCTCTCGCCGGAGCTGCGGGCGGTGCTGCAGGCCACGGTCGTCGACGGCCTGACGACCCGTGAGGCGGCGGTCCTGCTCGGCATCCCACCGGGCACGGTCAAGACCCGGGCCATGCGCGCCCGGAAGCAACTGCGGGAAGGCCTGACATGAGCTGGCACGCCGACGACGGGGATCTGCGGGAGTACGCCCACGGAGTGCTGGTGGCCCCCCGGCTGTGGTCCGTCGAGACCCACCTCGCCGCCTGCGGCGACTGCCGGGAGGCGCTCTCGGCCCATGTCCCCCGCGCCGAGACCGACGCGGGCTGGGCACGGCTGGACGCCGAACTGGACGCCCCGAGGCCCGGCTTCGCCGAGTCGCTCCTGATCCGGACCGGCGTCGCCGACCACACCGCGCGGCTGCTCGCGGCGACTCCGGTGCTGCGCCGCTCCTGGCTCGGCGCGGTGGCGCTCACCCTGCTGCTCGCGGTCGGCGTCGGCCTGGCCGCGTCGCCGCTGATGCTCCTGGCCACCGCGCCGCTGCTGCCGCTGGTGGGGGTGGCGGTGTCGTTCGGGCCGGGGCTCGACCCGACGCACGAGATGGCCGTGGTCGCGCCGATGCACACCTTCCGGCTGCTGATGGTGCGCACGGTCGCCGTGCTCTCCACCACGACGGTGCTGAGCGGGCTCGCGAGCCTGGCGCTGCCGTCGTACGGTCTGGCCGCGCTCGGCTGGCTGCTGCCGGCGCTGGCGCTGACCGCGACGGGCCTCGCGCTGACCGCCCGGCTGGGCCCGGTCCTCGCACCCGCCCTGGTCGGCGCCGGCTGGACCGCACTGGTGGTGCTCAGCCGTCTGCTGGCCTCCGGTACGCCGCTGCCCTTCACCGCCGAGGGGCAGGGCGCGGCGGCGGCGCTCGCCACGGTCGCGACGGCGCTGCTGATCGCGGCCCGGGACCGCTTCGACAGCGGCCGCCGCCTCGGCCCCGCCCTCCGACCCCTTCGATCCGCAGCCAGGAGGCTGTCATGACCCGATCCCCGGCCCCCATCCGCCCCACGGTCTCCGCCGCGGGGCTGACCCTGAGCTATCGCGGCACCAGAGCCGTGGACGACGTGACGCTCCGGCTCACCGAGGGCGTCACCGGGCTGCTCGGGCCGAACGGCGCGGGCAAGACGACCCTGCTGCGGATCCTGGCGACGGCCACCCCGCCGGACAACGGCGCCTTCACCGTCCTCGGGCACGACCCGAGCACGGTCCGCGGCCGGCAGGACGTACGACGGACCCTGGGCTATCTGCCGCAGAACCCCGGATTCCATCCCGACTTCACCGCCTTCGAGTTCATCGACTACGTGGCGATCCTCAAGGAGCTGACGGACCGTCGGGCCCGGCACGCCGAGGCCCGCCGGGTCCTGGACGCGGTCGGCCTCGCGGACGTGCGCGGCAAGCGGATACGGCGGCTCTCCGGCGGTATGCGCCAGCGCGTCGCGCTCGCCGCGGCCCTGGTCGGCGACCCGGGCTTCCTCGTCCTGGACGAGCCCACGGTCGGACTAGACCCCGAACAGCGCATGCGCTTCCGGGAGTTGATCGCGGACGCCGGCGAGGGCCGGACCGTGCTGCTGTCCACCCACCAGACCGAGGACGTGGCCATGCTGTGCCACCGGGTGGTGGTGATGGACAAGGGCCGGGTGCGGTTCGACGGGACGGCCGCCGAGCTGACGGCGGTGGCGGACGGCCGGGTGTGGCACAGCACGGAGCGGCAGCCGGGCGCCCGCGCCGGATGGCGCACCGGGACGGGCGAGTTCCGCAACGTCGGGGACCCGCCCCCGGGCGCCCGGCAGGCCGAACCGACGCTGGAGGACGGCTATCTGCTGACCCTCGGCGGCGACCCGGTCGCGGAGGTCGCGGCATGACGGCGCCGACCGGGACCCGGGCCCCCGCGCCCCGCCCGAAGGCCGAGTCACAGCCCGGGGCGGTGCCCGTCCACGGCGGGCGGCGGGCGGTGCTCGCGCTGGCCCGGGTGGAGGCGCGGCGCCTGCTGCTGCATCCCCTCGTCCTGCTCGCCCTGCTGGGGTACCTGACGCTGCTGCTGTGGTCGGGCGGCGAGACCGAGGACGCCTATCCGGTCCTCCAGGACATCGACCGCGAGACCCAGACCGGGCAACTCCTGTTCGGGCTCGCGGTGATGGTCGCCGCGAACCTGGCGGTGCTGCGCTCGCACCGGCGGGGCACGGACGCGACGTTCGCGGTGCTGGTGCTGCCGCCGTGGCGACGCACCCTCGCGCATCTGCTGTCGGTGCTGCCGACGGTCCTGGTCGGAGCGCTCGTCGTGGCCGGGCAGTTCACGGCGGCGGCCCTCGAACCCGGGGCGGTGGGCCACGGTTCGGTGTCCGAGCTGGCCGCCGGACCGCTGCTGATCCTGCTGCCCGCGGCCGTGGGCGTCCTGCTCGGCCGGGTCGTCCGGTCGGCGTTCGCGGCACCGCTGGCCGTGATCGTCTTCCTGGCCGTCACCATGGTCTTCGTCGCCGACTCCGACAGCCCGGCCTGGCTGCGCGGGACGGCGCCCGTGCTGTTCGACGAGGGCGGCCGGCCGCTCCCGTCCGACCTGCTGGGGCGGCCCGCGGCCTGGCACGCGCTGTATCTGCTGGCGCTCGCCGTGCTGGCGGCGGCGGGCGCGGTGCTCGTCAGCGGCGGCCGGATCCGTGCCGTACGGGCCACCGCGCTCGGCGCGCTCGGCGTCGTCGTGGCCGCCGTGGTCCTCCAGGGCATGGCGCCCTCGGACGCGGTACGTGAGGCACGCGAGGTGGCGACCCGTGACCCGGCGACCGTGCAGGACTGCGAGCGGCGCGGGCCGACGACCTACTGTGCCTTCCCCGAGTTCACTCCCTGGACCGACGAGTGGGCCCGCGTCACGGACCGGGTGCGCTCGCTGGCCGGCGGCCCGCAGTCGGCACGGGCACTGACCGTACGACAGAGGGTGGCCGCGCTCGACGGACCGTCGGGCACCGGGGAGATCTCGCCCGCCGCGCCCGGTGAGGTGACGGCGACGACGGCGTGGGGCGGGGAACGGGAACTGGAGTTCGCCGCGAGCGTGGCCCGGGGGCTGGTCGTGGGACACGAACGCTACGAGGGCGCGCACTGTGACGCGCGGGGGGTGCTGATGGTGTGGCTGGCGGTCCGCGCGACCCGGGACGGCGAGGCCATGTTCGAGAAGACCGGGGAGGGCTTCAACAGCCCCGGGGTGATTCAGGCCCCGGCGGGCGCCATCTCCCTGCGGGGCCGTGAACTCGCCGTCGTCCAGGCGCTGTTGGCCGAGCCGCAGGCGGAGGTGGAGCGCCGGGTGAAGGCCGCCTGGGCGGACCTGTCCGCCGCCGGCACCACCACCGACCGGGCGGCGGACCTGCTGGACGTCACCGCTCCGGCCGAGACCGCCGACGACCGGGAGTACCAGTGCGCGTGAGACGACGGCTCCTGGTGACGGCGGCCCTGGTGCGGCCCACGGTGCGGTCCCTGCCGTGGACCCTGTTCGCCGCCGGATGGGCCCTGGGACTGGCCATCGCCGCCGTACCGCCGCTGTTCTCCCTGGACCTCCCGGCGGAGGTGCTCGTGAACCTGCTCCGGGGGGCCGGACTGTGCGGGGCGGTCGGGACGGCGTTCGTGCTGGACGATCCGGCGCGGCACACCACCGGCGTGCCGCCCGTGCCGCGCCCGCTGCGGCAGGCGCTGCGGGTGGCCGTCGTCCTGCCGGTGTGGGCGGTGTGGTGGGCGGTGGTGCTGGCTGTCGTACGGGCGGGCGCCGCCCCCGAGGAGTGGGCCGCGCTGCCGCCGGGGGCGGTGACGGTCGAGGCCGGCGCGTTCACCGCGTCGGCGCTCGCCCTGGCCGCCGCGACGGTCCGGTTCAGCGCGACCCGGATGCCGGGACCGGCCGTGGCGGGCGCCGTCCTCGCCCTGCCGATCGCGGCCGGCGCCCTCCTCCCGCACCACCTCGCCCTGTTCGTCCCGCCGGGCGACCCGCGCTGGGCCGACGCCCACGTCCTGTGGGCCGTCTGCCTCACCACCGCCCTCACCGGCTGGCTCCTGTGCGGCCCGGAGCCACGCCGCCGCCTCGGGGGCCGGCGCGCGGGACGCCGGAGCGCGCTCACCGGAACGCGGGCACGACTTCCTTGACGAACAGCTCCAGCGACCTGCGCTTCTCCTCGTGCGGCAGACCGTTGTCGATCCAGAAGCTGTACTCGTCGACACCGAGTTCCTGGTAGGAGCGCAGCCGCTCGATCACCTCCGCCGGGGTGCCGATCATGGCGGTCCGGTGCAGCGACTCCGGCGCGAACTCCGGGCGGCCCTCGAACTTCGACTCCGGGCTGGGCGGCAGGAAGCCGTCGACCGGCGTGGACTTGTTGCCGAACCAGGCGTCGAAGGTGCGATAGAAGCGGTTGACGGCCTCGGCGGCCGGGCGCCAGCCGTCGGGGTCGTCGGGAGAGTGGACGTGGGTGTGGCGCAGGACCATCAGGTCCGGGCGCGCCACCTCCGGATGGTTCGCCACGGCGGTGTCGAACTTCCGCTTCAGGTCGACCACTTCCTCGTCGCCCTTCATCAGCGGGGTGACCATGACATTGCAACCCTGCTCCACCGCGAAGTCGTGCGAGGCCGGGTCGCGGGCCGCGATCCACATGGGCGGCGTGGGCCGCTGCACCGGCTTGGGCACGCTCGTCGAGGTCGGGAACTGCCAGATCTCGCCGTCGTGGGCGTAGTCGCCCTGCCACAACGCCCGTACGGCCGGTACGAGTTCACGCAGGTGCTTGCCGCCGTCCGCCGCCGGGAGCCCGCCCGCCAACCGGTCGAACTCGAACTGGTAGGCGCCCCGGGCCAGTCCGACCTCCATCCGGCCGTCGCTGATCACATCGAGCAGCGCGCACTCACCGGCCACCCGCAGCGGATGCCAGAACGGGGCGATGATCGTGCCCGCCCCCAGCCGGATCGTCGAGGTCTTCGCGGCCAGATGCGCGAGCAGCGGCATCGGGCTCGGGGAGATCGTGTACTCCATCGAGTGGTGCTCACCGATCCACACCGTGCCGAACCCGCCCGCCTCGGCCATCAGCGTCAGCTCGGTGAGGTTCTCGAAGAGCTGCCGGTGACTGACCTCCTCGTCCCAGCGCTCCATGTGCACGAACAACGAAAACCTCATGACCGCTCCTCCGCCTCTGTCCGTACCTGTTCGTTTCCGTCCGTCGCCATGCCGGCTCAGCTCCGCATCGTGAACGGGTCGGCCACCGGCTCCTCGCTGGTGTTGATCCAGACGCTCTTGAGCCGCGTGTACTCCAGAATCGTTTCGGTGCCGTGCTCCACCCCGACCCCGCTCGTCTTGAAGCCCTGGCGCGGTGACATCGGGGACATGGCCCGGTAGGTGTTCACCCACACCGTCCCGGCGTCCAGCCGCGCCGCCATCCGGTGCGCCCGGGAGAGGTTCGTCGTCCACACCCCGGCCGCGAGCCCGTACTCGGTGTCGTTGGCCAGCCGGACGACATCCTCCTCGGTGTCGAACGGCATCACCGCGAGGACGGGTCCGAAGATCTCCTCCCGTACGACACGCATGTCGTTGTCGACGTCCACGAGGACGGTCGGTTCGTAGAACCAGCCGCCCAGGCCGCCGTCGGTGGCCCGGCCGCCGGTCAGCACCCGGGCGCCCTCGTCGCGGCCGAGGTCGACGTATCCGGCGACCTTGTCGCGCTGGCCCTCGAAGGCCAGCGGGCCCAGCTCGGTTTTCTCGTCCAGGGGGTCGCCGATGACGATGGTCCGGGCGCGCTCCGTGACCCGTTCGAGCAGCTCGTCGTAGACGGACCGGTGCGCGAAGACCCGGCTGCCGGCGATACAGGTCTGTCCGGCGGCGGCGAAGATGCCCGCCACCACCCCCATCGCGGCGTTCGGGACGTTCGCGTCCCCGAAGACGATGTTGGGGGACTTGCCGCCGAGTTCGAGCGTGGAGCCGATGAAGCGGCTCGCGGTGGCGGCGGCGATACGCGACCCGGTCGCCGTGCTGCCGGTGAAGGAGATCTTCGCCAGGTCACGGTGGTCCACCAGCGCCTGCCCGGCCTCGGCACCGAACCCGGTGACGACGTTCACCGCGCCCGGCGGGAACCCCGCTTCGAGCGCCAGCTCGGCGAGCCTCAGCACGGTCGCCGAGGTGTACTCGGACGGCTTGATCACGACCGTGTTGCCGGCGCACAGCGCGGGCGCCAGTTTGCTGCTGGTCAGCGTGAGAGGTGAGTTCCAGGGGGTGATGGCGCCCACGACGCCCAGGGGTTCACGGGCCGTGTAGTTGAGCACCCGCCGGTCGGAGGTGGGGATGAAGTCGCCGTGGATCTTGTCGGCCAGTCCGGCGTAGTAGTGGTAGTACTCGGGCAGCGTGGCCAGCTGACCCCGCATCTCGCGCAGCAGCTTGCCGTTGTCCCGGGTCTCCATCCGGGCCAGGTCCTCGGCGTTCTCCGCGATCAGATCGCCCAGGCGCCGCAGCAGATGCCCGCGCCGGGTCTGACTGAGGTCGCGCCAGCGCGGGTCCTCGAACGCCTTCCGCGCGGCGGCCACCGCCCGGTCGATGTCGGCGGCGTCGCCGCGCGCGGCCCGGTACAGGACCTCGCGAGTGGCCGGATTGGCGCTCTCGAAGTACTCGCCCGACGCGGGCTCGACCGACGCCCCGCCGATGAAGTGCCGCAACGTGGTGAGGTCAGACATGGGCGCAACCTCCGATGAAGGTGGTGAGGCGGTCGGCGAACGCCTCCGGGCGCTCGACGGGCAGCATGTGACGCGCTCCGGGGACGATCTCCGCCCGGCAGTCGGGCAGTGCCGCCGCGAGCCGGTGGGTCATCTCGGGGGTGGACCCGGGATCGTTCTCACCGGTCACCGCCAGGGCGGGTACGGCGATGGCTGCCAAGTCCGGTGCCAGCTCGGCGTCGGCCTTGGCGAACACGCGGTAGCAGCCGAGGAAGGACGCGACGTCGTTGGCGAGCAGGGTCGCCTCGGTACGGGCCACCTGGTCCGGGGGCACGCCCGTACCGTCGTACCAGCGCTTCAGGGACGCGGCGGCGCTCGCCGGGAAGTCGGCCTCGGCGGCGCGCAGCCGGTCGAGCACGGACGCCCGCTCCCCGGCCGTCCGCGCGCACACCGAGCTGACCGAGGTGAGCGTGGCCACCAGCTCCGGCCGGTCCAGCGCCACCCGCTGGGCGACCAGGGCGCCCAGCGAGAAGCCGACCAGATGGGAGCCGGCGGGGATCCCGTCGACCACGGCGGCGGCCAGTTCGGCGAGGGTCACCCCGTCGCGTACGGCCGGGCGGGTGCCGTGGCCCGGCAGGTCGGGGGTGACGACGGTGAAACGGTCGGCCAGGAGCGCGGCGACGGGCTCCCACATGGTGTGGTCGAGCCCGACGCCGTGGAGCAGCACCACGGTCGGCTTGCTCATGTATGCCTGGCCTACTGCTCGGTCGAGAGGGGAGCCAGACGCTGCTGGGGGCGCCCCTGGGCGGCGGCGGCCAGCGCGACGACGATCTCGTGCGGGTGGGGTGCGTCGGCGATCCGGACCTCGATGCTCTGGTGGTGCGAGCGGATCGTGGCGTCGGTGATGTGCTTCAGCGGGATGTCGAAGAGCACCCCGGCGGGCCCGCGCTTCTCGACCGCCGGCAGCAGGGTGGTGGCGTTCGCGGCCTTGCGGAAGTGGTCGCCGAACTTCAGCGTGTGGATCAGCGCCGAGCCGTGCTCGATCTCGCCGTCCAGCCCGACGATCGCCGCCTTGCCGTACGCCTCCGCCGGGGCCTCCAGCGCGTCGAGCACCGCCGGGGCCAGCAGCGCGCCCAGGTCGGAGGCGTGCGCCTCGATACCGGGATGCAGGTCCTCCACGAAGCCCTGACCGGCCCAGGGGTTGTCGATCACCGCCGCGACGACCGCGATCCGGGCCGGGCGGGCGAGCGCGCGACCGCCCTCGGTGCGGATCTCCTCGACGACGGTCACGATCTTGCGGACGCTCATGAGGGAACAACCTCCAGGGTTTCGGTGGTGACGACGGGATCGGTCGTGCGGTCCCCGATCCGGGGGTGCGGACGCGGCCCCGTGGACGCCGCCGCGACGACGACGATCTCGCCGGGCCGCGGGGCGTCGGAGACGCGGGCGCTGATGGTCTGGTAGTGGCTGCGGGTCGAGGCCCGGGTCTTGTGCCAGAGCGGGACGACCAGCGTCTCGCCCGCGTCGGCCCGGGTGTCGGCGAAGCAGATGATCGACTCGCCCTGGAGGAACTCGCGCACCAGGTTGCCGAAGTACGGGGTGTGGATGAGGGCCCCGGCGTGCTCGATCTCGCCGGCCGCGCCGACGACGGCCGCCTTGCCGAACGCCTCGATCCCGTCCACACCGCCCAGACAGGCGATGAGCCGGTCGGTCAGCAGCCGGGCGAGCACCGGGCCGACCCGGGCCTGCTCCTCGGACAGATCGGCCGAGGGGCCGGTGCCCACCCAGGGATTCCGGATGACCGCGGCGACACTGGCCCGCCGCGCGGGCCGCGCGGGTGCCTCGCCGGCCTCGGTCAGGACGATGTCGCGGTAGACCACGAGCTTGCGGAGACCGATGCGCTCGTCGAGGTGATCCATGCACTCTTGCATGCCACAGGACGATAGGTGCCGTCTCTCGGGCCGGTCAAGGGATGGGGTGAACGCGGCTGGCAACGCGTCGATGAGCTGTGATGATCCGCCATACGCAAAGTCGGTGGGGGTACGTGCGACCGATCCCTTGACGCTCCATCCGCGCCATGCCTTACTGCTCCTTGCATGCCAGAGCGGGGATATAAGGCTCTGCGGACTCTAAGGAGTTTCATGTCCAGTCACCTTCGAACCGGTAGAGAAGCGGAGTCCGCGTCACCGTCGGGCAGCGGCCGGGACGCCGCCGCAGAGGACGGCGGCAGACTCGGTTCCGTTTTCTGGACCTCGCTCGGTGTCTCCGCCGTCTTCGTGGCGTGGGCCGTGCTCTTCACGGACAACCTGAACAAGGTCACCAACACCTCGTTGAACTGGGTGACCTCCACCTTCGGCTGGTCCTACCTGGTGATCACGCTCGCCATCCTGATCTTCCTGGTGTTCCTGGCCTTCAGCCCCGCGGGCGACATCCGCCTCGGCAAGGACGAGGACCGCCCCGAGTTCTCCACCCTCACCTGGTTCGCCATGATCCTCAGCGCGGTCATGGGCATCGGCCTCGTCTCGTACGGCGTCGCCGAACCCATCTCCCATCTGGCGACACCCCCGCACGGCCTCGCCGAGCCCAACACCCCGGCCGCGGCGGTACGCGCCCTGCAGTACTCCTACTTCGACTGGGGACTGCAGGCCTGGGCGATCTTCGCCGTGTTCGGGCTGGCCATCGCGTACTCGACCCACCGCAAGGGCCGGCGCACCCTGGTCAGCCAGCTCTTCGAGCCGCTGCTCGGCGACCGGGTGAACGGGCCGATCGGCAAGACCATCGACGTACTCGCCGTGTTCGCCACGCTGTTCGGCACCACGACGTCCCTGGGCCTCGGCGCCCTCCAGGTCAACAACGGACTCGGGCGGCTGTGGGGGATGCCCGTCAACAACGTGAGCCAGGTGCTCATCATCGCCGCCGTCACCGCGGTCTTCACCCTGTCGGCGGTGACCGGCGTCAGCAAGGGCATCAAGTTCCTCAGCCAGGGCAGCACCCTGCTGGCGATCGTGCTGTTCGCCTTCATCCTGGTCGCCGGCCCGGCCGTGTTCGTCGCCAACCTGTACATCGAGTCCGTGGGCCAGTGGGCCACCGACTTCTTCCGGATGAGCCTCCAGGGCACCGCCTTCGGCGGGCTCGAATGGATGCAGTGGTGGACCTACTTCATGATGGCCTGGTGGGTCTCCTGGGGCGCCTTCGTCGGTGTCTTCCTGGCCCGGATCTCGCGGGGCCGCACCATCCGCGGGTTCATCATGGGCGTCCTCGTCGTCCCCAGCGTGGTCTTCTTCACCTGGTTCACGGTCTTCGGCGGCACCGCCATCCACATCGACATGTTCGAGGGCGGCGACATCGCCAAGCAGACCGCCGCCGACATCAACAGCGCGTTCTTCGCGACCCTCGACCACTTCCCGCTCGCCGGCCTCACCTCGGCGATCGCCATCCTGCTGGTCGTGATGTTCTTCGTCTCCGGCGCGGACGCCAACACCTACGTCCTGTCGATGATGACCTCCGACGGCTCGCTCACCCCACGCCGCTCGGTGCTCGTCCTCTGGGGCGTCCTCACCGGAGTCACCGCCGTCGTCCTGATGCTCGCCGGCGGACTCAACGCCCTGCAGAACACCGTCATCGTGACGTCCCTGCCGTTCCTCGTGATCATCGCCGGACTGGCGGTGTCCTTCTGGAAGGAACTCAACACGGACAGAAAGAAGGAGAAGACCGGTGTCACCCTCTGACGTCCACGCCGACGCTCACCCCGATGCCCGCTCTGATGCCCGCTCCGATGCCGGCCCCGACGCCCGGCGCGCGCTCATCGAGCGGACCTGGGCCGCGGCCTGGGGCCACGGTGACGTCGACGCCCTCGACGACCTGCTGAGCCCGGCCTACCTCCGCCACGGCGGCGACCCGCACCCGACGGACCTGAACGCCCTCAAGGCCGCGATCGTCTCGACCCGGACCGCCTTCCCGGACCTCGTCACCACCATCGACGACCTCGTGGTCGAGGGCGACCGGGCCGCGATCCGCTGGCACAGCAGCGGTACCCAGACCCACTCCTTCCTCGGTGTCCCGCCCACCCGGCGCCAGGTCGACGTCAGCGGCGCCACCTTCGCCCGCTTCGAAGGGGACCGCATCGTCGAGGAGCACGTGACCTGGGACCCCCGGGCGCTGCTCTCGGCGCTGGGTGTCATCCGGGTGGGACAGGACTGACGATCACGATGACCAGGAGCAGCATCATGACCCCCCTCGCCGCCCAGCCCGGCCTCGATGTGATGAAGCAGGTCAACCGACGGTTCGTCACCGGTGTCACGGTCGTGACCGCGATGGACGGGGAGACCCCCCGGGGGCTGGCCGTCAACGCGTTCTCCAGCATCTCGCTCGACCCCGCCACCGTGATGGTGTGCGTCCAGCGCACCTCCACCACCCACGACTGTCTGTTCCGGGCGACCCACCTGGCGATCAACATCCTGTCCACGGACCAGCTCGACGTCGTCGCCACGTTCGCGGGCAAGGCCGACGACAAGTTCAAGGAGGTGCAGTGGGAGAGCGGCCCTTACGGCAGCCCGCTGCTCGCCCGCAGCAGCGCGCGGATGGAGGTCGAGATCCGCGAGCGGCTGCAGGCCAGCACCCACACCGTGTTCATCTGCCGCGTGGTGCACGCCGAGGTCGCCGAGAACCATCCGATGGTCTACAGCGCGGGTAAGTTCTTCGACGGCGGCGCGCTGGCGCCACTGGGATGAGGAGGGTTCGGTGAACGAGCTGAAGAACGGTTCGATGCAGGCCAGAGTGATCGCCGACATGCGCCGACGGATCATCAAGGGAGACATCGAACCCGGCGCGCCGCTCTCGGAACTCGCCCTCGCGGAGGAGTTCGGCGTCAGCCGTACGCCGGTGCGCGAAGCCCTCAAACAGTTGCAGACCGAAGGTCTGGTCGAGATCAGGCCCAGGGTCGGGACGTTCGTCTCCACTCCCTCCCGCCGTGAGATCACCGAACTCTTCGAGATGAAGGAACTCATCGAGGGCGCCGCCGCCCGACTGCTCGCCCGGCGCGGGCGCGTCGCCGAGATCGACCTCCTCGAACGCAATCTGCGCGAGGCCGACGAGGCGGTGGCCCGCGACGACCGGGAGCGGTACGCGGAACTGGTCCAGGAGTTCCACGACCTGCTGATAACGGGAGCCGACAACAGCAAACTGGAAGCCCACTACCGGATGCTGATGAACCAACTGGCCTACTACTCCCGGCTGGTGCACACCTCGCTGAGCCGGCCGGGCCGCGCCCTGCAGTCGGACCGTGAGCACCATGTCGTCCTGGAACTGATCCTGGAGAAGGACGGCGACAGCGCCGAGCAGGTGATGCGCGAACACGTCAGGGCCAGCCGCCGGGCTCTCCTGGCGGGGCTGCCCCTCGGCGGCGCGAACCAGGGCTAGCCGTATCCAGCCGTGTACGCGCCGGCCACGAGTACGCCCAGCCACACCTCCGCCCCGCCGGGCCCGGCCGCCGGTTCACCCACCCGTGGTGGCGCGGGTGCGGGGACCGGCCGGGCGGGAGACCCTTGGCTGCCCCCACCCGGAGGAGTGCGACCATGACCGGACCGGCCCCCGCATCCCCGCACGAGGTACGCCGGATCACCCTCGACGCGGCCGGACTGCCGCTGTCGGCCCTGCTCGGCGAGCCGCCCGGCGGCTCCGCGCGAGCCGTTGTGGTCGCCGTGCACGGTGGCGGCATGAACGCGGGCTACTTCGACTGCCGCGCCCACCCCCAGCAGTCGCTGCTCACCCTCGGAGCGAGTCTCGGCTACACCGTGCTCGCCCTGGACCGGCCGGGCTACCGGCACTCCGCCGCCCGGCTGCCCGAGGGACAGGAACTGGCGGAACAGGCCGTCTCCCTGCGCGCCGCCCTGCGCGACTTCACCTCCCGCCACGACACGGGCGCGGGCCTGTTCCTGCTCGCCCACTCCTACGGCGGCAAAGTGGCCCTCACCGCCGCCGCCGAACCCGGCCCGCCGCACCTGCTCGGCCTGGACATCTCCGGCTGCGGCCACCTGTACGCCGTCGAGCCGCACGAACTGCCCACCGACCCCGACGACCGGGGCCGACTGCGCCGCAGCTGGGGGCCGCTACGGCTGTATCCCTCGGGCACCTTCCGGGAGAGCGGCACGATCGTCGAGCCCGTGCCCGCCCTGGAACGGGCCGAACTGGCGCGCTGGCCGCGGCTGTTCCGCGCCACCGCACCCCGTGTCCGGGTACCCGTACGGCTGACGTTCGCCGAGCACGAGGCCTGGTGGCGCCACGACGAGGAGGCCCTCACCGATCTGGCCGCGCACTTCACGGCCGCGCCGCGCGTGAGCGTGGACCGTCAGCCGGCGGCCGGGCACAACATCAGCCTCGGCTGGGCCGCCCGCTCCTACCATCTGCGGGCCCTCGCCTTCCTGGAGGACTGCCTGACCGCCCGCGAGACCACCCTCACCCCACGCACCGCCCACCCCGAGCCGTCGGCGACGGTCCCCTGACCGTGCCCGGAGGACGCCGGGCGGGCCCGGTCCCGGGGCCGCCGGCCATGCGAGCCGACGGACGGCACTCCGCCCGGAGCGGCCCGACCCGGGGCGAAGCCGGTCAGCCGGCGAGGGAGTCCAGCTGTTCCGCCGCCGGACGCAGGGCCCACAGGTCCCCGCCCGGCGGCGCCTCCAAGGACGGCACCGCCCGCCGCGCCCGCGCGCTCCCGGCGTCGGCCGCCGCGTGGACGACATCGGTCGCGGCGTAACGCTGGAAGCCCAGCTCCGGGTGCGGCCAGACGGCGGCCCCCGTGGCGGCGGGCAACAGATACTCCACCGCCTTGAACAGGCTCTGCCCGTCCGGCCCCCGGTACGCCCACAGATCCACCCCGACCTGCCGGCCGATGGCCGCGAGCCGGGTGTGGGCGACCAGCGAGAACGTCGAGTAGTGCCAGCTCCGGGTCCGGGAGAGCTCCTGGGGCTGGCTGCCGTCCGCCCCGATCTGCGGCGCGACGCGTCTGCTCCCGGCCGCCAGGACCGTGCGGCGGGCCAGGGCCGTGTCCCCGGTGGCGTGGGCGAGACCGGCGAGCAGCATGTCGTAGAAGGTGCCGTGGTTGTTCGTGGCGGCGGCCTCCTGCTGTCCGAAGTCGCTGTGCCTGAGCCAGCCGAGGAAGTCGGTGTTCCACTTCGTCATGCCGTTCCGGTCGGTCCGGGTCCAGCCCGGGGCGCCGGTGTCCAGGAGGGCGAGCGCGTCGAGGACGCTCGTGTACGACTGGGAGAAGTCGATGATGCCGATCGCGCGGCCGTCGTACCTGCAGGGGATGAACTGCGCGTGGTTCAGGTTGGGGTTCATCCGGGTCGCCGGATCGAGGAACCAGGTGCGCAGGACCTGCCCGGCCTTGCGGGCGTAACGCCGCTCGCCCGTGTAGTACCAGGCGAGCGCGAGGTCGTACGCCGAGTCGAAGGTCTTCTCGACGTCCTGGCGGTCGGTGCCGGTGTCCACCTCGGGGTTGCGCTCACCGTCGCGCTGCACATACGGGCAGCCCCACGGGTTGTCGGCGGTCGGGGGCTTGGTGGGCCACCAGTACGGGGCCTGGCTGAGGTAGTCGTGGACATCGCCGCTCGGCGCGGGACGGGGCTTGTCGACGACCGTCCAGGGGCCCTGGTCGAGCCACCGGTCGGCGCGCGCCCTCAACGCCGCGACGGCGCGCCGCAGTCGGGGGTCGCCACGGTCCAGGCGCTCCTTCGTCTGCTGCAGGCGGGCGCCGTCCAGGACGGAGGTGTGGGGGCGCGGTGCTGTCGGCGTCGACGAGGCGGGCACGGTTCCCGTGGTGAGCGTCGCGGTGAGCAGGGCCAGGACGACGCCGAGGCGGGCCCGGGCCCTCATGCGTCGCCTCCGGTCAGGTGCGAGGGCGCGGGAACCCGTCCGCGCTGGGCCTCGTACAGGTTGGACGGCCGTACCGCGTGCGGGCGGCCGTACAGCTCCAGGCGCGTGTGCAGGTCACCCGGGAAGTCGGGGACGTCGATCTGGTCGAACTCCCGGACCTCGTCGATGCCGACGGTCGCCGAGTACGGCGCCAGCCCGTCGATCCTGACCAGTCCCGCGCGGGCGTTGGTGACGCGGATGTTCCAGTGCGTGAAGCGGGCCCCGAACAGCGGCCCGGCGCTCGCGTCCCCGCCGTGGCGGCCGTTGTTGTTCAGGGTGATGTCGGTACGGACGTTGGCGAAGGGCAGACCCCGGTGGCTGTCGAAGGTGCCCATCCGCATGTCGCCGCGCGACCAGACGTTGTACGAGGACAGCCCCTCCACGTTGATGCCGTGCAGCTGGGTGTTCGAGGGGGCGGGACCGGTGCGCTCCTCGATGGTGAAGTCCTCGATCAGGTTGTCGTGCGAGCCCTCGCGGCAGAAGTAGGGGTGGTGGGAGCCACGGCCGGTGACACGTGTCCGTCGCAGGGTGCAGGCGGAGGCGGACACGAGACCGAAGCCGTTGTCGACGTGCCGGACCGTCACGTCGTCCACCCAGCAGTCGTACGCGCACTGCAGCACGACCCCGTTGTGGCCCTTGTCCAGCAGATGCGGCTGCTGCGGGGCCTCCACCGCCTCCAGGGTCAGACCCTCCACCCCCGAACCCGTCAACTCCGGTACATGGGTGATCAGTTGCGGATTCCACTCCGGGCGGGCGTCGAGCGGGAGCGGGCGTTCGAGGGTGACCCTCCGGCCCCGCACCCGGGCGATCCGCACGGGCCATTCGTAGGGGACGTACGAGGTCAGCTTCGTCTTGTCGTCCCAGGAGTAGGCCTCCGGCCCCGGGCCGCCACCGCACATGTGCTCCAGCAGCGTGTGGTCCGCGTCGTCGGACAGCCGGAGCAGGACCAGGGCGCCGGGGCGCAGTGAGGACGGGTCCGTCACCGTGACCGTCCAGGAGCCGCGCCGGGCCGGGGCGAGGGCCGTGAGCGGACGCCATGCGTCGCGCCGGTTGCCCGTCCACCCCTCGAAGGGCCACGCCTTCGCCCTGATCGCGGCGACGAGGGAGGCCCAACGGGCTTGCGGCGCCAGCCAGATGAGCCCGCCCGCCCAGGACCAGCCCGACTTGTCGCCGCCGTAGCGGGAGCCGTACGCCCCGATCAGCTCGGTGAGGTTCTTGGTCGCGTACAGGGTCGTACGGCCGCTGCCCGCGCCCTTGAGGATCACGTGCGACCGGTCCAGGCGGATCACGTCGTCGATCCGGAACGTGCCCGGCGGGAGGGTGACCGTGCCGCCTCCGGCCCGGCCGGCGGCGGCGATGGCCCGGTTGATCGCGGGGGCGGAGTCGGTCCTGCCGTCCGCCACGGCGCCGAAGTCGCGGACGTCGGCGACCACGGGGCGGCGGGGGAGACGGACCGCGCCTCCGTGGCAGCCGGCCCGTCCGACGTACGGGATCTGCGGGTGCGTGAAGGGGGTGCGGGTGAACTCCCGCCACAGGAGCGGGGTGTCGCTCGGCCGGGTTCCCGGTCCGGCCGCGGCGGCGGCACCGGCACCGGCACCGGAACCGGCGACACCGGCACCTGCCGCTACGGCGATCGCGCTTCCCAGCAGAGCGCGCCTGGTCATGCCCATGACATTCCGATGGCCGTGCGTGGCCCCATGTGCTTGTGCGTCTCTCATGCCCGTTCGCCCTTCCCATGGTCTTTCATGGATGTGAACGACGTTCAGATGTGCGCTGAGCGGTGAGCATGCCATGACGCGCTGTGGGACGAAAGGTCTGGTGCAGTGTTCATTGGTGTGGACCTATCGCGGCCCAGAAAGGGAGGGCCTCCTTGCCAGGTTCAGATGAGTGAACCGGCAAGGAGGCCCTCCCTCCTCTTCCCGCCCGTGGATCAGTCGCCGGGCAACCCCCAGCGCGGTGCGGGCCCGTTCGCGCGTACGGGCCGGACGGTCAGGTCGGGACGGTCGCCCCGGGCGGTGATCAGCGCCGACCCGCCCTTGCGCAGCGGCACGCGGATCGCGCCGTCACCGGCGGCGGAGTACCGGAGCGGACGCCCCCGCCCGTCCCGTACGTCGACCGGCCCCGTGATCCCGTGCCGTACCACACAGGGCGCGCCCGCCTCGCTGACCAGCCGCACCCAGCGGGTCGTGCCGCCCTGACGCCGGGCGCTCAGCAGGAAGGCACCCTGGGTGCGGAAGTCGTGCACCGCCAGCTCCGCCCACGCGGCGGGCAGGGCGGGGAAGACCCGGATGACGCCGCCCCACGACTGACACACCATGTCGTGCAGCGACTGGGCGGCGGACAACGGGGTCTCGATCACCGGCCCCGACTCCTGGTACATCGTGTTCGGCTTGATGAAGCGGGTCATCAGCTCGCCCAGGTACCGCAACGCGTCCTCGCCCTTGCCCAGCAGCGCGGAGATCGAGGCGGCGCCCGTGAAGGTGTAGCCCTGGAGCGCGCCCTCGAAGCCCACCCAGTGCTCCAACGACCGCTCGATCAGGGCGCGTTCGGCGGGATCGCGGCCCGTCACCTCGTACAGCGGATAGACCGCGAGCAGATGGGAGTAGTGGCGGTGCGACTTCGCGAAGGGGAGATCCGCGCCGATCATGAACCCGTTCGCGTCCGTCGGATACGGGGCGCGCTTGCGCAGCACCTCGCGCCAGCGGGGTGCCAACGGGTCGTTCACGCCCAGGAGTTCGGCGGATTCGAGGAGGGTGCGGCAGCCCCAGGTCAGCAGCATCAGGTCGTAGTTGCAGTCCCGCGAGTTGCCGCCGTACTCGGGGGAGAAGGTGGCGGGCAGATGCAGCCGGCCGTCCGGGCCGGGTTCGAGGAAGTGCAGGTAGTAGTTGACCGCCCCGCGCAGCAGTGGGAACAGGACGTCCCGCAGGATCGACTCGTCCATGGTGTGCCGGTAGCTGAGCCAGACGTTGTGCAACGCCCAGGTCAGATTGCCGACCTCGGGCGTCGGCGGATCCTGGCCGGGGACACCGACGCCGTACCCCATCAGGGCGCTGGCCGCGCCGTTGACGAGCTGGGGATCGGTGGTGCGGGGGATGCCGAGCGAGTCGGCCCGGTACGGGGCCGGCACCTCCTTGGCGAGGGTGTCCCGGTACTCGCTCAATGCCCTGGTGATCGCGTCCAGTTCGAGATGGTTGGAACCATGGACGAGCCAGTACTCCAGCTGCGCGTTCAGGTTCCACCAGGTGTTGGGCCAGGGCGTCGGTTCCAGCCACGGGCCGCAGGTCGCCATCACCGGGGCGTCGCGGCGCGCGGCGGCGGCGGTCTTGTAGAGCTGGATCCAGTAGAACCGCTGGATCCGGGCGTCCGGGACGGACAGGAAACCCTTGCGGTAGAAGGCGTGCCACCAGGCGCGATGGGGCGCGGCCAGCGCGGAGTACGGCAGCCGGTCCGCGGCGCGGACCGCCGAGAGCGCCCGGCCCAGCGCGGTCGCCCGCGGATACGAGTGCGCGACATGCGCGTAGAGCGTCCGCGTCCGGCCCCTGGTCCGCTCCCGCCACGCGGTCACATGCTGTCCGCCGGCCAGCAGCGGCTGTACGGCGGCACGCACACCGTCGTGGTCGGAGACCTCGGCGGGCGGGTTGCCGCGATAGCCGTCCGGCAGCGGCTTGAAGGCGGCCCGCGGGCTGATCGCGTCCGCCGGGTGGAACACCCAGCGGAAGTCACGCTCACCCCGGCTCGGTGTCACCTCCACGGCGAGCACGGAACGGTCGTTGTGCACGAGCGCCCGCAGGGACAGTGTGCCCTTCTCCGTGGTGAGCGTGCCGGTCAACTCGGCGTCCCGCAGGGACAGTCGCCAGTCCACGCCGGTGATCGCACCGACCGGCTCCAGCGTGAAGTACCCGATCGGCAGCCGGGCCAGCCCGAACAGCGAGCCGAACTCCGGTCGGTGGTCCTGCACTTCGGAGTGCTGGACATTGAAGCGCACGGCCGTCGGCGCGGCGCCCGCATCGGCGCCCGCATCGGTGTCGGACGCGGCGCCCGGTTCGGCGTAGATCCCGGAGCCGAGGAAGCCGTTGCCGAGGAACGGGCCCTCGTACCAGGTCGTCGGCAGCTGCCGCCAGACCATGTCGGCGTCGTCGAGAACGGCGCGCCAGGGGTCGACGGGCGCCGCCGCCGCGGCGGTCCGCGCGGGCAGACCCGTGGCCAGCAGGGCGCCACCGACGGCTGAGCCGGTGGCGAGGACGGTACGTCTGGACGGATCGGACGCGGAGGGAGAGGGCATGGTGCCTCCAAACAGGCTCACGCGAATCATCGGAGCAATCCCGCGATGAAACATAGGGACAGGGGTGAGCGTGCGTCAATGAGGCGGCATGGAGGTAGTGCGGGGAGGAGATAGCTCCGATGTATGGACGGGGCTTGGCGGTACGTCAGCTCACTCCGGCCGCATCCACGCCCGCGTCCCGAACGACGCGCACGCCCGGGACGCCACCTCGGCGGCGCCGCGCAGGGCCTCGGCGAAGCCCCGCGCCGTCAAGTCGTCCCGTATCGCGAGACCATGGGTGAGCGCCCCGTGCAGCACGTCGCCCGCGCCCAGTGTGTCCGCCACCCGCGCGGCGGGGACCTCCACCGTGCCCCCACCGTCCGGACCCGCCCACACCAGAGGCCGCCCGCCCCGGCTGACCGCCGCCCACCCGACCCCGTGGTCCCGCAGAAACCGCAGGGTCCGCGCCGGAGTTCCCGCGCCGGGCGGGTGGAAGTCGTCCGAGCAGACCGCCACGTCGACCGACGGCAGCAGCGCCTCCGTTCCGGCCTTCCAGCTGCCCCCGTCGAGGACGGTCCGACGGCCGGCGGCACGGGCCGCGCGGGCGGCGGCGACGGCCAACTCCATGTGGTGGCCGTCGAGTTCGACGATGTCGCAGGCCGCCACCAGCGCGTCGAGATCGTCGGGCGGGACGAGCCGGTGCCGCGTCGCGTTGGTGGAGGCGACGGCACGGTCCCCGCTGGCGGCCGTCACCAGCGCGGACGACACGGCGGGCGGCTCGGCCGAGTCCGCGGCCAGGTCCACCACGCTCACCCCGAGCCCCTCCAGGTCCGCCGCGACGACCACGCCCAGCGGATGGCGGCCGATCGCGGTGAGCAGCGTGGCCGTACCGCCCAGGTGGGCGAAGGTGACGGCCGCGTTCGCCGCCGGACCGCCCGCCGCCACCACCTGCTCCCGAGCCGTCAGCTTCTCGTCGGCCCCCGGCACGTGGTCGACGAGCTGGATGACATCCAGCGTGCACAACCCGACGAACAGACCACGGGGACCTCCGCGTCCCCGCTCGTGCCCTGTCCTGGCCACGGTTTCCCCTCTCAGTCCTGCGGGATCTCGTCCGGGCGGAGCCCGTCCAGGATGAGGTCGAGACCGTAGGCGAACTCGTCGGAGTGGTCGTAGCCGGGTCTGAGGACGTGCTCGACGGCCAGTTCGGTCAGATGGGGGTACGCGTCGGCGGGCATCTCGTTCAGGATGGCCCCCGTGACCTCGTCCACCTCCTCCGGGCCGGTGAACGGCAGGCTCTGCTCCTGGAGCACGAAGCCGTACAGATAGCTGTCGATGAGGGAGACGGCGTGCGCGGTCATCGGCACGGAGAAGCCTCCGGCGCGCAGGGCTCCGATGACGGCGTCATGGTGGCGCAGGGTCGCCGGGCCGGGCCGGGTGCGGGAGTCCATCAGGCCGATGGCCCAGGGGTGGCGTCCGAGGGCGGCACGGGCGGAGAGCGCGCGCTCCCGCATGGCGGTCCTCCAGTCCGTGTCGCGCGGCGGCAGGTCGATCTCGCCGAACACCGTGTCCACCATGCCGTCGAGGATGTCCTCCCGGCCCGCCACATGGTGGTAGAGCGACATCGCCTCGACGCCCAGCGGCTCCGCGACGGCCCGCATGGTCAGCGCGGCCGACCCCTTCTCGTCGGCCACCGCCACCGCCGTACGGATCACCCGCTCCCGACTGAGCGGAGTGCGTCCCGCCGCACCCCGCTGCCCCGCACCCCGCGCACCCGTCCCCGCCGCGCCCATCGGCCCTCCTTCGCACGCCCCTTGACCGCCTTACGGCATAAGGCTAGCTTGCCTTACACCATAAGGTGAACCTGTCGGCGAGGGGGCCGGACCATGGGTGCGGAACGGGTGAAGAAGGTCTGCGTCGTCGGAGCCTCGGGGAAGCTCGGGCGGTACATGGTCGGACACGCGCTGGAGCGCGGCTACGAGGTGGTCGGTGTGTGCCGGGAGCGCAGTGTGCCGAAGCTGGCCGCGTTCGAGGGCCGGATCATCGTCGTACCCGGACAGACCGACGATCCGGAGGTGATCCGGCGGGCGGTCGCCGACTGCGACGGGGTGCTGACCGTGCTGGTGCCCTGGGGTGTGCGGCAGTACTCCTCCGGCACCGCGCAGGCGGTCCTCGACCATGCCCGGCCGGGCGCGCGGCTGGTCTTCTCCTGCGGCTGGCACATCACACGCGACGGCAAGGACCGGTACTCCCGGATGTTCACCCTGGGCGTGCGGATCGCCGCCGTGCTGGGCCGGCTCGTCCGTGCCGTCGAGATCGACGACCAGGTGGAGGCGTGCCGGCGGATCTTCGCGAGCGACACCCGCTGGACCGTGGTCCGCGGCAGCAGCCTGGAGGAGGGCGAGAGCCAGGGCTTGCCCGTGTGGAGCCGGCACGTGGGCGACCCCATCCTGGCCAGCGACCTCACACGGCGGGTGGACTTCGCCCTGTTCATGGTGGAGGCGCTCACCGACGACACCCTCGTCCGGGAGGCCCCCGCCATCGTCGGCCGGACGACCCCCAGCGCCCGCGCCCACGCCCGGGATCCGCACGACCACACGTAACCGGGTTCGTCGGATCCGGGCGGTCGCGCGCGAGGTGCGGTGCGCCCGGAGCACAATGAACCCGTCGAACAGTGCTCGCCGTCGGTCCGTGGGCCCATGGACCGACGGCCGAGGTCGTACGGAGAGAAGGAACGATGGGCGAGCAGGGTGTCGCCTCGGCCGCGGTCGACGCCAGGGGGCTGATGACCGCGTGGAGCGCCGGCGCCCGGCGGGTGCTCGGCTACGAGCCCGGCGAGGTGATCGGCCGCCGGGCCGCCGACCTGCTGGCCGACACCCTTCCCGCCTCGGCCCGCGCCCGACTCGCCGAGCCCGCCGAGTGGCACGGCCCCGTACGCGCCCGGCACCGCGACGGCCACGACGTGGAGCTGGAGCTGGAGGCGCATCCGCTGCTGGACGCGGCGGGGGACACCCAGTGGTTCCTGACGGCCACCGTGCCGGAACCGGCCGCGCGGCTGCGGCGGTGGGCCCTGGACCAGCTCCCCGTGCCGATCGCCCTCTTCGACCAGGACGGACTCGCGGTGTCCGCGAACTCCGCGATGGAAGGGGTGATGGGCAGGCCGCAGCAGGACCTGCTGGGCCGACGGGTCGGCGTCTCCGTCGACGGCCGGCGCCGCCTCCCCGGCTTCGAGGGGCTCGACGAGGCCGTCCGGCAGGTGCTGCGCACCGGCGAGCCGAAGCCGTACGAGGCATGGCTGCGCGCACCGGGCGAGTCCCGCGAACACGCGTGGCTGGTCTCGCTCAGCCCGCTGAAGGACGCCGGCGGCGCGGTCCGGGGCATGTGCCTGGCCGCGATCGACAGCACGGAGCAGTTCCTCGCCCGCCGCCGGCTGAGCATGCTCAACGAGTCCGGCAACCGCATCGGCTCCACCCTGGACATCACCCGCACCGCCGAGGAACTCGCCGAGGTGTGCACCGACCATCTCGCCGACTTCGTCATCGTCGACCTGCTGGACTCGGTGCTGGCCGGCGAGGAGGCCGCCGCCTCGCCCGGCGCCGACCCGCTCGTCTTCCGCCGCACCGCCCAGCGGTCCGTCCTGGAGGGCTGCCCCGAGGCCGTGATCCCGGTCGGCAGCAGACACACCTATGTCGACGGCTCGCCCCCGGGCCGCGCCCTGACCACCGGCCGGGCCCTGCTGTACGAGGTCGACGACGTCACCGCGCAGCTCTGGGCGGCGGGCTCCCGGGAGCGGGCCCACAGCATCGAGGTGCACGGCATCCACTCGATGATGGCGGTGCCGCTGCGCGCCCGCGGCATCACCCTCGGCCTGTCGATCCTCTCCCGCCACCGCACGGCCGAGCCCTTCGGCGAGGACGATCTGCTGCTGGCCGAGGAACTCGCCGCCCGCGCCGCCGTCTGCGTCGACAACGCCCGCCGCTACACCCGCGAACGCGCCATCGCCCTCGAACTGCAGCGCAGCCTCCTGCCGCACCGCGCACCCCGGCAGGCCGCCGTCGAGGTCGCCTCCCGCTACCAGCCCGCCAGCACCCGCGCCGGGATCGGCGGCGACTGGTTCGACGTCATCCCGCTGTCCGGCGCCCGCGTGGGCCTCGTCGTCGGCGATGTCGTCGGCCACGGCGTCCAGGCCTCCGCCACCATGGGCCGGCTCCGTACGGCCGTCCGCACCCTGGCCGACGTGGATCTCGCCCCGGACGAGCTGCTCACCCAGCTCGACGACATCGTGCTGCGCCTGGACTCCGAGCGGACGGCGGACGAGGCCGAGGACGCGGAGAGCCTCGGCGAGATCGGCGCCACCTGCCTGTACGCCGTGTACGACCCCGTCGCGCGCCGCTGCTCCATGGCGCGGGCCGGCCATCCGCCACCGGCCCTGATCACCCCGGACGGCGAGGCCGCCTTCCTCGACCTGCCGATCGGGCCGCCGCTGGGCGTGGGCGGGCTGCCCTTCGAGACCGCCGAGTTCGACGTCCCCGAAGGCAGTGTGTTCGCCCTCTACACCGACGGTCTGGTCCATGCGTCCGGCCGCGACCTGGACGACGGCCTCACCCGGCTGCGCCGGGCTCTGCGGGGCATCGGCCGCCCCCTGGAGGAGACCTGCGACGGAGTCCTGGGAAGCCTGCTCACGGACCGGCCCGTCGACGACGTGGCCCTCCTGCTGGCCCGGACCCGGGCGTTGGACGCCGACCGGGTCGCCACCTGGGAGATCCCCGCCGACCCCGCGTTCGTCGGCCACGCCCGCAAACTGGCCTCCGACCAGCTGGCCGCCTGGCGGCTGGAGGAGGTCTCCTTCGTCACGGAACTCATCGTGAGCGAGCTGGTCACCAACGCCATCCGCTACGGCGGTTCCCCGATCCAGCTGCGGCTGATCCGCGAGGCCACCCTGATCTGCGAGGTCTCGGACTCCAGCGCCACCGCTCCGCACATGCGCCGGGCCCGCGCCTTCGACGAGGGCGGGCGCGGCCTGCTGCTCGTCGCCCAGCTCACCCAGCGCTGGGGCAGCCGCCACACCCGCACGGGCAAGACCATCTGGGCCGAGCAAGCGCTCCCCGGCGAGGAGCCCGGCGCGTAGACCCGTGGCGGTACCGAGGGCCGTGGAAATCCTTGACCACTGCGCGGACCTCCATGATGCTGTGTTGCGGTACGCGCGATGCGTACCGCCATAAGCAACTTCAGACTCAGGTCTCGTACCAGCCGAGGAGTGGCCATGACGCACCAGGTCCGTGCTGTCGTCGCGCGGGGCAAGGGCGCCCCCGTCAGCCTGGAAACGATCATCGTGCCCGACCCCGGACCGGGCGAGGCCCTGGTGAAGATCGAGGCCTGCGGGGTCTGCCACACCGATCTGCACTACCGGGAGGGCGGCATCAACGACGACTTCCCCTTCCTGCTCGGCCATGAGGCGGCGGGTGTGGTGGAGTCGGTGGGGGAGGGGGTCACGGATGTCGCCCCCGGTGACTTCGTCATCCTCAACTGGCGTGCGGTGTGCGGCAGTTGCCGGGCCTGTCGGCGCGGCCGCCCCTGGTACTGCTTCAGCACCCACAACGCGAAGCAGAAGATGACCCTCGCCTCGACCGGCCAGGAGCTGTCCCCGGCGCTGGGTATCGGCGCGTTCGCGGAGAAGACGCTCGTCGCCGCCGGTCAGTGCACCAAGGTCGACCCGGCCGCGTCGCCGGCCGTCGCCGGACTGCTGGGCTGCGGAGTGATGGCGGGCATCGGTGCCGCGATCAACACCGGCAATGTGGGCCGGGGCGACAGCGTCGCCGTCATCGGCTGCGGCGGAGTCGGGGCTGCCGCAGTCGTCGGATCGGAGCTGGCGGGCGCCGCGAGGATCATCGCGGTGGACATCGACGACGCCAAGCTGGCGACCGCCAGGAAGCTCGGCGCGACCCACACGGTCAACTCCAAGGACACCGACGCGGTCGAGGCGATCCGTGAGCTGACCGGCGGCTTCGGCGCCGACGTGGTCATCGAGGCGGTCGGCCGCCCGGAGACCTACAAGCAGGCCTTCTACGCCCGCGACCTCGCCGGCACGGTCGTCCTCGTCGGCGTCCCCACCCCGGAGATGAAGCTGGAGCTGCCCCTCCTCGACGTCTTCGGACGCGGCGGCTCCCTGAAGTCCTCCTGGTACGGCGACTGCCTGCCCGACCGCGACTTCCCCATGCTCATCGACCTCTACCTCCAGAAGCGCCTGGACCTGGACACCTTCGTCACGGAGACCATCGCACTCGACGAGGTCGAGAAGGCCTTCGAGCGGATGCACG
Organism: Streptomyces sp. NPDC107538; assembly: GCF_055657445.1. Classification (NCBI taxonomy): domain Bacteria; kingdom Bacillati; phylum Actinomycetota; class Actinomycetes; order Kitasatosporales; family Streptomycetaceae; genus Streptomyces; species Streptomyces sp. NPDC107538. The sequence goes on from NZ_JBVKAY010000007.1 coordinate 472,921, forward strand.
GCGGCGACGTCCTGCGCTCGGTGGTGGTCCTCTGACGGCCGGGCGGACCGCGACAGCGTTAGAGGCAGAGGCAGAGGCAGAGACAGCGGCCGCGGCGGCGTAGCCGCGGAGCGTGACGGACGAGCCGTGGTCGGGGGTGCCCCCGACCACGGCTCGTCGCCGTGTCCCAGAAACCGCGCGCCCGTGTCGATCAGGTGGTGCACCGGTCTTGACAGGGGATCACACCGCACGCTTTCTTGTTCTCGTTGCGTATCGCGGCACTGTTGTGCAATTCGCAACCTCCGATGTCCGACGGCGGCCCGCCCACCAGAGCGAGAGGCCCGGCGGCACGGAACGGCTCCGCATTCCCCTGCCTCCTGGAGTGGCGCTTCAGATGACTCGCAACGCACCTGTCGAGGACCCCGGCGACGCCCGGCTGCGGGTCGGCCCGCCGAAGGAGTACGCCGCCGGCCTCCCCGCGGTCGCCTCCTCCCTCCGGCACGCCGGCGAGCAGATGGGTGCCCGCCGGAGCCTGCTCACCCTCCTGCGGGTCAACCAGAAGGAGGGCTTCGACTGTCCCGGCTGCGCCTGGCCCGAGCCGGAGCACCGCCACCGGGCGGAGTTCTGCGAGAACGGCGCCAAGGCCGTCGCCGAGGAGGCCACCGTCCGCCGGGTCACCCCGGACTTCTTCGCCGAGCACACGCTGGAGGACCTGCTCCCCGGCAGCGACTACTGGCTCGGACAGCAGGGCCGGCTGACCCACCCCATGTACCGCGCGGCCGGCGACGACCGCTACCGGCCGATCTCCTGGGACGACGCGTTCGCCGTGATCGCCCGCGAACTGGCCGCCCTCGACCACCCCGACCAGGCCGCCTTCTACACCTCCGGCCGGGCGAGCAACGAGGCCGCGTTCCTCTACCAGCTCTTCGTCCGGATGCTCGGCACCAACAACCTGCCGGACTGCTCCAACATGTGCCACGAGTCCAGCGGTTCGGCCCTGACGGAGACCATCGGGATCGGCAAGGGCAGCGTCACCCTGGAGGACCTTCATGACGCCGACCTGATCCTCGTGGTCGGCCAGAACCCCGGCACCAACCACCCCCGGATGCTCTCCTCGCTGGAGACCGCCAAGCGCCGGGGCGCCCGGATCATCGCGGTCAACCCCTTGCCCGAGGCCGGACTGCTGCGGTTCAAGAACCCCCAGAAGCCGTCCGGCGTCCTCGGCGGCGGCACCCGGCTGGCCGATCAGTTCCTGCAGATCAGACTGGGCGGGGACCAGGCGCTGTTCCAGGCCTTCAACCGTATGCTCCTGGAGGCGGAGGACGAGGCCCCCGGCACCTGCCTCGACACCTCCTTCATCGACCGCCACACGTACGGCTTCCAGGAGTTCGCCGAGCATGCCCGCAAGGTGCCGTGGGACGAGATCCTGACGGCCACCGGCCTGCCCGAGGAGGAGATCCGCGCCGCGTTCCGTGAGGTGCTGGCCGCCGAGAAGATCGTCGTCTGCTGGGCGATGGGCCTCACCCAGCACAAACACTCGGTCCCCACCATCCGGGACGTCGTCAACTTCCTTCTGCTGCGCGGCAACATCGGCCGCCCGGGCGCCGGACTCTGCCCGGTGCGCGGCCACTCCAACGTGCAGGGCGACCGCACCATGGGCATCTACGAGAAACCGGACGACGCGTTCCTGGACGCGCTCGCCGCCGAGTTCGCGTTCACGCCCCCGAGGTACCACGGCCACGACGCCGTCGAGAGCATCCGCGCCATGCGCGACGGCGACGTACGCGTCTTCGTCGCGCTCGGCGGCAACTTCGTCGCCGCCGCCCCCGACACCGAACTGACCGAGCGGGCCCTGCGCAACTGCCGCCTCACCGTGCAGATCTCCACCAAGCTCAACCGCTCGCACGTCATCGCCGGCGAACAGGCGCTCATCCTCCCCTGCCTCGGCCGGACCGAGGCCGACCTGCGGCCCGGCGGGCCCCAAGTGGTCACGGTCGAGGACTCCATGGGCATGGTGCACCTCTCCCGAGGACGCCTCGCCCCCGCCTCCGAGCACCTGCTGAGCGAGGTCGCCATCGTCTGCCGGACGGCACGGGCCGCCCTCGGGGAAGCCGGCTCCCATGTGCCCTGGGAGGACTTCGAGTCCGACTACGACACCATTCGCGACCGCATCGCCCGCGTGATCCCCGGCTTCCAGGACTTCAACCACCGGGTACGACGGCCGGGCGGCTTCGCGCTGCCCCACCCGCCGCGCGACGAACGCCGGTTCACCACCGCCACAGGGCTGGCCAACTTCACCGCCAACCCGCTGGAGCGGCCCCATGTGCCGCCGGGCCGGCTGCTGCTCCAGACACTGCGCTCGCACGACCAGTACAACACCACCGTCTACGGCCTGGACGACCGCTACCGCGGCATCCACCAGGGCCGCCGGGTCCTCTTCGTGCACCCCGACGACCTCGCCGACCGGGGTCTGTCCGACGGGGACCTCGTCGACATCGTCAGCGAGTACGACGACGGTGTGGAACGCAGGGCACCGGCCTTCCGCGTGGTGCCCTACCCGACGCCGCGCGACTGCTGCGCCGCCTACTTCCCCGAGACCAACGTCCTGGTCCCCCTGGACTCCACGGCGGCCATCAGCAACACCCCCACGTCGAAGTCGATCGTCGTCCGGCTGGAGCCGGTCACCACCTCGACTCTTCTTCGACACGACCCTTGACACCCTCCCTGAGGCGTCAGATTGTGTTGCCCATAGTGAATCCAGGTGCATCATCCGCAACCGGATTCGAGTGACGGCCACCTCTCTTCGCCCCCGCAATCCCCTTCTTGCCCGGTCGCGCCACCGTCGTCCGCGGCAGAGAGCGTCCCCTGCCGTCTGTGGAAAGGACGAGCTGATGAGCACAACCCGCGAACGGAACGGGAGCCCAGGCCATCCCGTCGGGAAGGATCTGCCGGGCGGCGGTGCGGCCTCCGCCCACCCCCGGACCGACCTCGTCGTCTTCGGTGTCGCCGCGGCGCTCACCCTGGCCTTCGTCGTGTGGGGAGCCACGGCGACCGACACGCTGGAGAGCGTGTCCGGGAAGCTGCTGGACGGAACGATCCGCAACGGCGGCTGGGCCTTCGTCCTCGCCGCCTCGGGCTTCGTGGTCTTCGCCCTCTGGCTGGCGATGAGCCGCTACGGGCGGATCACCCTCGGAAGGGAGGGGGAGGAGCCCGAGTTCCGTACCATCTCGTGGATCGCCATGATGTTCAGCGCGGGCATGGGTATCGGCCTGATGTTCTACGGAGTGAGCGAGCCGCTCTCCCACTTCATGACGCCGCCGCCGGGCACCGACCCGGCCGACGCCAACCAGGCCATGGAGACCGCCATGGCCACCACCCTCTTCCACTGGACGCTCCACCCGTGGGCGATGTACGCGGTCGTGGGTCTCGCCATCGCCTACAGCACCTTCCGGCGCGGACGCCGCCAGCTGATCAGCGCGGTGTTCACCCCGTTGCTCGGTGAGAAGCGGGTGAACGGCTGGCCCGGCCGGGCCATCGACATCCTCGCCATCTTCGCCACTCTCTTCGGCTCGGCGGCCTCCCTGGGCCTCGGCGCCCTCCAGATCGGCAGCGGCTTCACCGGACTGGGCTGGCTGGGATCGGTCGGCACCGGACTGCTGGTCGTCGTGATCGCGGTGCTGACCGTGGCGTTCGTCGCCTCGGCGGTGTCCGGGATCGAGAAGGGCATCCAGTGGCTGTCCAACACCAACATGGTGCTGGCGGTGGGGCTCGCCCTCTTCGTCTTCCTGGCCGGCCCGACCATCTTCATCCTCGACCTGCTGCCCACCTCCGTCGGCGCCTTCTTCGGCGACCTGGCCCAGATGGCGGGCCGTACCGAGGCGTCCAGCGGCAAGGGTGTCGCCGACTGGCTGGCCGGCTGGACGGTCTTCTACTGGGCGTGGTGGATCTCCTGGACGCCCTTCGTCGGCATGTTCATCGCCCGCATCAGCCGCGGCCGTACGATCCGCCAGTTCGTCGGTGGCGTCATCCTGGTCCCCAGCAGTGTCAGCCTGCTCTGGTTCGCGGTCTTCGGCGGCTCGGCGATGCACCTCCAGGAGTCCGGTCGTCTCAATGACGCCGCGACCGCCCAGGGTCAGCTCTTCGACGTGCTCCAGCAGTACCCGATCGCCACGGTGACGAGCGTCGTCGTCATGGTCCTCGTCGGCATCTTCTTCGTCTCCGGCGCCGACGCCGCCTCCATCGTGATGGGCACGCTCTCACAGCGGGGCTCCCTCGAACCGTCCCGGGGCGTCGTGGTGTTCTGGGGTGTGCTGACCGGAGCGGTCGCCGCCGTCATGCTGCTCATCGGCGGCGGCAAGGGCGACGCGCTCACCGGGCTGCAGAACCTCACCATCCTCGCGGCGGCCCCCTTCACCCTGGTGATGATCGGGTTGTGCGTCGCGCTCAACCGGGATCTGCGCCACGATCCGCTCATCATCCGCGGACGCATGGGCAAGGAGGCCATCGAGACGGCCGTCATCGCCGGCCACGAGAAGTACGACGGGGACTTCGAACTCCGCATCGGACCCGCCACGTCCACGGACGGCACGGACGGCACGGAGGCCGTACGGCCCGAACGGGCCGGGGAGTCCGCGCAGTCCACCACCTCCGCCGTCTGAGACCGACGCACCCACCGCCCGGTGGGGCCGTGGCACCGCCCTGCGCGGCCACGGCCCCACCGGGCTCGCGTTGTTCTATGTGAGGCGAGTTTTGGATACCGCAACGCAAGAAGTGGCCCCGAAGGGCCCTCTGGATGCCTTGACAAGGGTTCTGGGCGACTCCAGACTGATGTTGCGCTTACCGCAATCCGTTTCGTTATATGCACCCGAGGTGTCATGATGATTCCCGCGTGCCGTCTCGCGGATCTCCCGCGAGGTGAGGCCTTCCGGCTCGACATCGACCCGCCGGTGTCGGTGTTCCACACCGACGACGGCGAGGTGTTCGCCATCGACGACACCTGTACCCACCAGGACGCCTCGCTCGCCGACGGCTGGCTGGAGGGCTGCGAGGTGGAATGCCCGCTGCATGCCTCCAAGTTCGACCTGCGCACCGGCGCGGTCGACTCCCCGCCGGCCAAGCTGCCGGTCCGGACGCACGAGGTCACCGTCGAGGACGGCGTGATCTACGTCCGGCTCTCCACGGACGCCCCCAACCTGCCGCCCTGCATCTCCGCCCGGCTCGCCGGGGGTCCCGCGTGAGGACCGTCGCCGTGGTCGGCGCCTCCCTCGCCGGCCTGTCGGCGGCGCGCTCCCTGCGCAAGCAGGGCTTCGACGGACGCCTGGTCGTCATCGGCGACGAGCTCCACCGCCCCTACGACCGGCCGCCGCTCTCCAAGGAGTTCCTGGCCGGCACCCTCGGCGAGGCCGAACTCGCCCTGGAGACGGACGGCGAGGACCTGGCGGCGGAGTGGCTGCTCGGCACCCGCGCCACCGCGCTCGACCACACCGCGCGCGCCGTCCGCCTCGGCGACGGCCGCGAGGTGCGTGCCGACGGCTTCGTCATCGCCACCGGCGCGGTGGCACGGGCCCTGCCCGGCTCGGAGGGCCTCTCCGGAGTGCACACCCTGCGCACCCTGGACGACGCCCGCGCCCTGCGGGACGAACTGGCCCTCGGTGGACGCCTGGTGGTGATCGGCGGCGGCTTCATCGGCGCCGAGGTCGCCTCCACCGCGCAGGCCCTCGGTCTGGAGGTGACCGTCGTGGAGGCGGCGGCGACCCCGCTCGCCGGACCGCTCGGCGACACCATGGGCGCCGTCGTCTCCGGCCTCCACGCCGACCACGGCGTACGGCTGTTGTGCGGTGTGGGTGTCAAGGGGCTGAGCGGCGAGCACCGGGTCGACGCCGTCCTGCTGGAGGACGGCCGCAGCCTCCCCGCCGACATCGTCGTCGTCGGCGTCGGGGCCCGCCCGTGCGTCGAGTGGCTGGAGGGCTCCGGCATCGCGCTGGACAACGGCGTGAAGTGCGGCGCCGACGGCCGGACCAGCCTCGCCGGTGTGGTCGCCGTCGGTGACTGTGCCAACTGGTACGACCCCCGCGCGGGCCACCACCGCCGCGTGGAGCACTGGACCGGCGCGCGCGAGCGCCCCGAGGCCGCGATCGCCACCCTGCTGGCGGGGGGCGCGGTCGAACCGGGCGTCCCCAGGCCGCCGTACTTCTGGTCGGACCAGTACGGCGTCCGCATCCAGTTCGCCGGCCACGCGGCCGAGGCCGACAGCGTCACCGTCGAGGCGGGCTCGGCCGAGGGCCGTGACGTCCTCGCCGTCTACCGGCGCGCCGGCCGGCCGGTCGCCGTCCTCGGGATGAACCAGCCGCGGCTGTTCATGCGGATGCGCAAGGAACTGGCCGCCACCACGTCTTGACACCGTCTCGGCGTCACCCCATGCTGCGGTTGCCCACAGCGCGCAGCGTTGCTCCATACACAACGCCGACCGGAGTCGTTCCTCCCGGCGTCCGCATGACCCCTCCGTGACGTTCCCCGAGGAGTGCCCCGTGACCTCGACCAGCCTGCCCGACAGCAGCCTGCCCGACAGCCTGATCGCCACTCTTCCCGGCTCCTCCTACACCGATCCGGTGGTCTTCGCCCAGGAGCAGGAGCACATATTCGAGACCATGTGGTTCTGTGTCGCCCGCGCCTCCGAGCTGGCGAAGCCCGGTGCCTTCCGCACCGTCGACGTGGGCCGCGAGAGCATCCTCGTCACCCGGGCCCGGGACAACTCGATCCGCGCGTACTTCAACGTCTGCCGGCATCGCGGCGCCAAGCTCTGCACCGAGGAGTCCGGCGAGGTCAAGCGCGCCTTCCAGTGTCCGTACCACGCCTGGACGTACGGCCTGGACGGCAAGCTCGTCGCGGCGCCCAACCTCACCAAGATGCCCGACATCGGCCGTACCGAGTACGGCCTGGTGAGCGTCGCCGTACGGGAGTGGCTCGGTTATGTCTGGGTCTGTCTCGCGGAGAACCCGCCCTCCTTCGAGGAGGACGTCATCGGTGAGATCGTCGCCCGCCTCGGCGACGTCGAGTCGATCGAGCGGTACGACATCGACCACCTCTCCGTGGGCCGCCGGATCACGTACGACGTGAAGGCGAACTGGAAGCTCATCATCGAGAACTTCATGGAGTGCTACCACTGCGCCACGATCCACCCCGAACTGACCGAGGTGCTGCCGGAGTTCGCGGACGGGTACGCCGCGCAGTACTACGTGGGCCACGGCGCGGAGTTCGGCGAGGAGGTGCAGGGGTTCACGGTCGACGGCTCCGAAGGGCTGGACCGTATCCCGGGCGTCGCGGAGGACCAGGACCGCCGCTACTACGCGATCACCGTCCGGCCGCAGGTGTTCATCAACCTCGTGCCCGACCACGTCATCTTCCACCGGATGTACCCGGTGTCCGTGGACCGTACGATCGTGGAGTGCGACTGGCTGTATCTGCCGCACGTCGTCGAGAGCGGCAAGGACGTCAGCCGGTCCGTGGAACTCTTCGACCGGGTCAACCTCCAGGACTTCGAGGCATGCGAGCGGACCCAGCCCGGCATGAGCTCCCGGCTGTACGCCAAGGGCGGTGTGCTGGTGCCCAGTGAGCACCACATCGGCGCGTTCCACGACTGGGTGAACGAGCGCCTCGGCACCCCTCGGGGGTGAATCGGCCAGGGGTGGATCAGCCCAGGAAACCCATCCGGTGGCTGATCTCGGCGGCGCCCTTGAGCAGCACCGGGGACATCTCGTGCAGACGCTCCTCGGTGAGCCGGTAGGAGGGCCCGGAGGCGCTGAGGGCGGCGATGACATCGCCGTCCCGGTTGCGCACCGGTGCGGCCATGGCGTGCAGGCCGATCTCCAACTCCTCCAGCGTGAAGGCGTAACCCCGCTCCCGTGCGGCGACGAGGTTCTTCTCCAGCTTCGTCTTCGCGGTGATGGTGTGCGGGGTGACCTTCTTCATGCCCACGTCGGAGAGGAGCGCGGCGCGCTCCTTCGCCGGCAGGTGGGCCAGCAGGATCTTGCCGCTCGACGTGGCGTGCAGGGGCGTCAGCTGGCCCACCCAGTTGTGCGCGGTGATGGCCCCCGGCCCGCGCACCTGGTACAGGTTGATCGCGTAGTGCTCCTGCATCACGGCGATGTTGACGGTCTCGCCGATCTCCTCGGCCAGCCGCTCGCAGACGGGACGGCCCTGCTGGGTGATGTCGATACGCCCCGTGACCGCGCCGGCCAGCCGCACGATGCCGAAGCCGAGCCGGTACTTGCCGCGCTCGCCGGCCTGCTCCACCAGCCCGCGCGCCTCCAGGGCGCCGAGGAGACGGAACGCCGTGGACTTGTGCACCTCGATCTCCGCCGCCACCTCGCTGACGCCTGCTTCGCCACGCTGCGCGAGGATCTCCAGGACGCTGATGGCGCGGTCCACCGACTGCACGCCGCCCGCGCCGGCGTGTGAATTCGACGTTTCTGTGTCAAGGCTGTAGTTGCTCACAGTGAAACTATACGCGCAGTAAACAACACACCTGCAAGTAACCGTCGCGAAACGAAGTTCCACAAGTTGCGCGGTTCGCAACCTGGTGCGCATAACGCTACGGGTCTACCATGCCTCGCATATCTACGGCGCGAGCGAGACGAGGCACCATGGCTCCTGTGCAGTACGACTTCGTCATCGTCGGTGGTGGTTCCGCGGGCAGTGCACTGGCAAACAGGCTGTCCGCCGACCCGGCGAACCGAGTCCTGGTCCTGGAAGCGGGCCGGACGGACTTCCCGTGGGACGTCTTCATCCACATGCCCGCGGCGCTGACCTACCCGATCGGCAGCCGCTTCTACGACTGGAAGTACGAGTCCGAGCCCGAGCCCCACATGGGCGGCCGGCGCGTCTACCACGCGCGCGGCAAGGTGCTGGGCGGGTCCAGCAGCATCAACGGCATGATCTTCCAGCGCGGCAACCCCCTGGACTACGAGCGCTGGGCGGCCGACCCGGGCATGGAGACCTGGGACTACGCGCACTGCCTGCCGTACTTCCGGCGCATGGAGAACTGTCTCGCCGCCGATCCGGACGACGAGTTCCGCGGCCACGACGGCCCCCTCGTCCTGGAGCGCGGCCCGGCGTCGAACCCGCTCTTCGGCGCCTTCCTCAAGGCCACCGAGGAGGCGGGCTACGCCCCCACCGGCGACGTCAACGGCTACAGACAGGAAGGTTTCGCCAAGTTCGACCGGAATGTCCACCGCGGGCGCCGGCTCTCGGCCTCCAAGGCGTATCTGAAGCCCGTCCGCAAGCGCCCCAACCTGACCGTCACCACCCGCGCCCTCGTCACCCGCGTCCTCTTCGAGGGCAAGAAGGCCGTCGGTGTCGAGTACCGGCGCGGCAAGGGCGCCCCGAAGCAGGTCCGCGCCAAGGAGGTCATCCTCTGCGGCGGCGCGATCAACTCCCCGCAGCTGCTCCAGCTCTCCGGTGTGGGCAACGCCGAGGAACTGAGGGCGCTGGGCATCGACGTCGTGCACGACCTCCCGGGCGTCGGCGAGAACATGCAGGACCACCTGGAGGTCTACATCCAGTACGGCTGCAAGCAGCCCGTCTCCATGCAGCCGTACCTGGCGAAGTGGCGCGCGCCCTTCATCGGGCTCCAGTGGCTCTTCCGCAAGGGCCCGGCCGCCACCAACCACTTCGAGGCCGGCGGGTTCGCCCGCAGCAACGAGGACGTCGACTACCCCAACCTGATGTTCCACTTCCTGCCGATCGCGGTCCGCTACGACGGCTCCGTGCCGGCGGGCGGCCACGGCTACCAGGTGCACGTCGGGCCCATGTACTCGGACGCCATCGGCTCGGTGAAGATCAAGAGCAAGGACCCGCGGCAGCACCCCGCCCTGCGCTTCAACTACCTCTCCACCGAACAGGACCGCCGCGAGTGGGTCGAGGCGATCCGGGTGGCCCGCAAGCTCCTCAACCAGCCCGCGCTCGCCCCCTACAACGACGGGGAGATCTCGCCCGGACCCTCCGTCGAGTCGGACGAGGAGATCCTCGCCTGGGTCGCCAAGGACGGCGAGACCGCCCTGCACCCGTCCTGCACCTGCAAGATGGGCACCGACGAGATGTCCGTCGTGGACCCCACCAGCATGCGCGTGCACGGCGTGGACGGACTGCGGGTGGTCGACGCCTCCGTCATGCCCTACGTCACCAACGGCAACATCTACGCACCGGTGATGATGATCGCCGAGAAGGCCGCCGACCTGATCCTCGGCAAGGAGCCGCTGCCGGCGTCCAAAGCCGCGTACTACCGCCACCGCGACGTCCAGAAGCAGGCGGACTAGACATTGGGGGTCACGGGGCTGCGCGCACTGCTGAAGACGGTGCGCTACGAGGTGCTGCCCGCGAAGTCGACCGAGGAGAAGGTCCTCGCCCATGTCCCGCGCGACGTCGTCGTCACCGTGACGGCGTCGCCGGTCAAGGGCCTGGAACCCACTCTCGACCTCGCGGGCCGGCTCGCCGCGCACGGCTACCGGGTCGTCCCGCACGTCCCCGCCCGGCTCCTGCGCGACGACCGGCACCTGAAGGAGGTCGTGGACCGGCTGCGTGAGGCGGGCGTGGACGACGTGTTCGTCCCGGCGGGCGACGCCGACCCGCCGGCCGGGTCCTACGACGGGGCGCTGCCGGTGCTGCGCCGGCTGAGCGAGCTGGGACGGCCGTTCACCCATGTCGGCGTCACCGGCTATCCCGAGAGCCATCCGCTCCTCCACGACGACATCACCGTCCAGGCGATGTGGGACAAGCGCGAGCACGCCACGTACATCGTGAGCAACCTCTGCTTCGACCCGCGGGTGCTGGGGGACTGGCTCGCGCGGGTACGCCGCCGGGGCGTGACCCTGCCGGTGCATGTGGGCGTCGCGGGGCCCGTGCAGCGGGCGAAGCTGCTGGCGATGGCCACGAAGATCGGGGTGGGGGAGTCCACCCGCTTCCTGACCAGGCACGCGTCCTGGTTCGTGCGCTTCGCCGCGCCCGGCGGCTACTCGCCCGAGAAGCTGCTCACGCGTACGGAGAACGCCCTCACCGACCCCCTCTCCGGGGTGGCGGGACTGCACCTGTTCACCTTCAACCAGATCGCGGAGACGGAGCGGTGGCGACGGGCTCTGCTGGACCGGTTGGAGGGCTGAGCGCACCACCGAGGTTCGGCTGCCGGCCCGGTGGGGGCTGGTCGCGCAGTTCCCCGCGCCCCTTAAGGGCCTACGGCCCTTTCGGGCGGAAAAAGCAGGGGCGCAGCCCCGCTTTTTCAGGGGCGCGGGGAACTGCGCGAGAAGCCCCCACCGGACGGACGCCTGGGACCGAACGCCGAACGCCGGACGGGCTCTCAGCCCGTCCGGCGTTCGTATACGGAGGTCGTACCGCTCAGCGGAAGACGACCGTACGGTTGCCCTCGACCATCACCCGGTTCTCGCTGTGCCACTTGACCGCGTGTGCGAGCACCTGGGCCTCCACGTCCCGGCCGACCGTGACCAGCTCGCCGGGGTCCAGCGAGTGGTCGACCCGGACCACGTCCTGCTCGATGATCTGGCCCTCGTCCAGGTCCGAGGTGACGTAGTGCGCCGTCGCGCCGACGAGCTTCACCCCGCGGTCGTAGGCCTGGTCGTAGGGGCGCGCGCCCTTGAAGCTGGGCAGGAAGGAGTGGTGGATGTTGATGGCGCGGCCGTCCAGCTCCTTGCACAGGTCGTCGGAGAGGATCTGCATGTAGCGGGCCAGCACCACCAGGTCGATGTCCAGCTCACGGACGAGTTCGAGCAGCCGTGCCTCGGCCTCGGGCTTGGTCTCCCGGGTCACCGGCACATGGTGGAAGGGGACGTTGTACGTCTCCGCGAGCTTCTCGAACTCCCGGTGGTTGGAGACGATCGCGGGGATCTCGATGTTGAGCGCGCCCGCCCGCCGGCGGAAGAGCAGGTCGTTCAGGCAGTGCCCGAACTTGGACACCATGATCAGGGTCCGGGTCGGCGTCGAGGCGTCGCTGAGGGACCACGAGATGCCGTAGGCCTGGGCGACGGGACCGAAGCGGTACCGCAGGCCCTCCAGGTCGACGTTCGGGTCGGAGACGTCGAAGTGGACCCGCATGAAGAAGCGGCCCTGGAGTCGGTCGTCGAACTGCTGGCTTTCCAGGATGTTTCCGGAGTTCCTGACGAGATAGCCGCTCACGGCGTGAACGAGCCCGGCACTGTCGGGGCAGGAAAGGGTCAGGACGAACTCACGGCCGGGCTGCGGTCGAGGGGACATGGGGCCTCCGTCGGTGCGTATTGCACAACAAGGTGAGCGATACGCAACATGGTCGGCTCGGTGTGGCTTGCGGTCAAGGGTGGGCGGGTAAGTGATCACATGGTCAAATCGTCATCGGCCAACATCTTGACGTCCGTCTGACCAGGCGACAGGGTGTTCCATCACAAGCAATCGGGTGCACGATGCGCAACGAATTTCAGTCGGAAGGCTCGGCGCGTGGCAGACCTGTATGTGAATGGCGAATGGCGGGCTCCGCTGGCCGGCGGCCACCGCGAGATCCGATGTCCCGCTGACGGCACGCTCACGGCGACCGTCTCGGAAGGGACGCGCCCCGACACCGAGGCGGCGATCGCCGCGGCCCGGGAGGCCTTCGACGCCGGCCCCTGGCCGGGCACCCCCGAGCGGGAGCGCGGCGCCCTGCTGCTGCGCACCGCCGACATCATCGAGCGGGACACCAAGAGCTTCGCCCGCGCCGAGTCCCTCGACACCGGCAAGCGGGTGGTGGAGAGCGAGTACGACATCGCCGACGTCGTCTCCTGCTTCCGCTACTACGGCGGACTCGCGGGCACCGACGCCGGCCGGGTGATCGACACCGGCCGTGACGACGCCGTCAGCCGTGTCGTCCACGAGCCGGTCGGCGTGTGCGCACTGATCACACCCTGGAACTACCCGCTCCTGCAAGCCAGTTGGAAGGTCGCCCCGGCGCTGCTGGCCGGCAACACGATCGTCCTCAAGCCCAGCGAGCTGACCCCCTCCACCTCCGTCCTGCTGATGCGGGCGCTGGAGGAGGCCGGGCTGCCGGCCGGTGCCGCCAACCTCGTCCTGGGCGCCGGCCCCGAGGTGGGCGCCCCGCTCTCCGAGGACCCGCGCGTCGACATGGTCTCCTTCACCGGCGGCCTGGACACCGGCAGGCGCATCATGGCCACCGCCGCCGCGACCGTGAAGAAGGTCGCGCTGGAACTGGGCGGCAAGAACCCCAACGTCGTCTTCGCCGACGCCGACTTCGAGACGGCCGTGGACTTCGCCCTCACCGCCGTCTTCCTGCACTCCGGCCAGGTGTGCTCGGCCGGCGCCCGGCTGATCGTCGAGGACTCCCTGCACGACCGCTTCGTCGACGAGGTCGTCCGCCGCGCCCGGCTCATCCGGCTCGGCGGCCCCTATGACACCGAGGCCGAGACCGGGGCACTGATCTCCGCCCAGCACCGGGAGAAGGTCGAGGCGTACGTCGCCTCCGGTATCGCCGAGGGCGCCGTGCTGCGCTGCGGCGGCGCCCGGCCCGACGACCCCGCGCTGGCGGACGGCCACTACTACCTGCCCACCGTCCTCGACGAGTGCCGGCAGGACATGCGGGTGGTGCACGAGGAGTCCTTCGGACCCGTGCTCACCGTGGAGCGCTTCACCGACGAGGACGACGCCGTACGCATCGCCAACGACACCGAGTACGGGTTGGCCGGTGCCGTGTGGACCGAGGACGCCGGCAAGGCCCAGCGGGTCGCCCGGCGGCTGCGCCACGGCACCGTGTGGATCAACGACTACCACCCCTATGTGCCGCAAGCGGAATGGGGCGGTTTCGGGCATTCGGGTGTGGGCCGGGAGCTGGGACCGACCGGCCTGAACGAGTACCGAGAGCCCAAACACATCTGGCAGAACATCCAACCCCGGCCGCAGCGCTGGTTCAGCGGCTGAACGCCGAAAGAAGGTCGAACATGACCACGCAGACCGAGGTGCCGCAGCGGCGCGGCACGCCCCAGGACTCGGGTCCCACCCCGGTCATCTCCGTGCGCAGGCTGTGGAAGGTGTTCGGGCCCAAGGCCGACCGGGTGCCGGAGTCCGCGGAACTGTGCGAACTCACCCGCCGTGAACTGATGGACCGCACCGGCTGCACCGCCGCCGTACGGGACGTGCACTTCGACGTCTCGCCCGGCGAGGTCTTCGTCGTCATGGGCCTGTCCGGCTCCGGCAAGTCCACCCTGGTGCGATGTCTGACCCGGCTGATCGAACCCACCGCGGGCGAGGTCGTCTTCGAGGGCGAGGACATCCGCCAGGCCGACGACAGACGCCTGCGCGAGCTGCGCCGCCGCAAGTTCTCCATGGTCTTCCAGCACTTCGGGCTGCTGCCCCACCGCCGGGTCGTCGACAACGTGGCCTTCGGGCTGGAGATCCGCGGCCTGGGCCGGGCCGAGCGGGTCAGGCGGGCCCAGGAGGTCGTCGAGCTGGTCGGCCTCGCCGGCTACGAGAAGTCCTACCCCGACCAGCTCTCCGGCGGTATGCAGCAGCGGGTCGGGCTGGCCCGCGCGCTGGCCGGCGATCCGGACGTGCTCTTCTTCGACGAGCCGTTCTCGGCGCTCGACCCGCTGATCCGCCGCGACATGCAGAACGAGGTCATCCGGCTGCACCACGAGGTCGGCAAGACGATGGTCTTCATCACCCACGACCTCTCCGAGGCCCTCAAACTGGGCGACCGCATCCTGATCATGCGCGACGGCAAGATGGTCCAGTGCGGCACCGGCGACGAGCTGGTCGGCGCCCCGGCCGACGACTATGTGCGCGAGTTCGTCAAGGACGTACCGCGCGGCGATGTGCTCACCCTGCGGTGGATCATGCGGCCCCTGGAGGACGGCGACGCCCTGGACGGCCCCGAGCTGGGACCGGACGTCGTGGTCAAGGAGGCCACCCGGGCGGTGCTCGCCGCCGACAAGCCCGTCAAGGTCGTCGAGAACGGCAAGCTGCTCGGCATCGTCGGCGACGAGGAGATCCTCGCCGTGGTCGCCGGACAGGAAGGCGGCGCCTGATGACCGTCGTCGTGGAGAAGACCGAGCCGCCGGGGAGACCGGAGAAGACCCGGCCGGTCGAGGAGCCCGCCCCCGCCGCGGAGCCCCGGAGGATCAGCCGTTCCATGGTGCTCGGCGCGATCCTGGTCGTCTGGCTGGTGCTGTTCGCGATCCTGCGCGGCAAGCAGACCCTCGCGCTCGGGGCGGCGGACCTGACCGATCTGCACCGGTGGTTCAACGACGTCAACGACTCGATCGGCGCGAACCGCAACTCCAACCCCCTGTTCCTGTACTTCTTCAACGAGATCCGCCTGGTCATCGACACCCTGGTGACCTTCGTGCAGGAGCTGATCTCCCAGCCCTCCGTCGGCCGCCCCCTGCCGCAGATCGGCTGGCTCGGCGTCGTCGGCATCGCGGGCTATGTCTCCTGGGCGTTCGGCAACTGGCGGGTCGCGCTGCTCGCGGTGGCCGGCTTCACCTTCCTCGGCCTCCAGGGCCTGTGGCAGGAGAGCATGGACACCCTGGCGCTCACCGTCTCCGCGGTGTTCGTGGCGCTGCTGTTCGCGATCCCGCTGGGTGTGTGGGCGGGACTGTCCGACCGGGTCAACCGGGTCGTCACCCCGCTGCTGGACTTCATGCAGACGATGCCGACCTTCGTCTATCTCGCCCCGCTGACCCTGTTCTTCCTGATCGGCGGCGCCTCCGCCACCATCGCCACGGTCATCTACGCGGCGCCCCCGGCGATCCGTATCACCGCGCACGCCATCCGGACCGTGCCGGAGACGACCGTGGAGGCCGCCGACTCCCTCGGGGCGACACGCGGGCAGGCCCTGCTGAAGGTCCTGCTGCCCATGTCCAAGCGGACCGTGGTGATGGGCGTCAACCAGACCATCATGGCCGCCCTGGCCATGGTGACCATCGCCGCCCTGATCGACGCGCCCGGCCTCGGCAAGACCGTCGTCCAGGCGCTCCAGTCGCTCGACGTGGGCACCGCCTTCAACGCGGGTCTGTCCATCGTCGTCCTGGCGATCGTCCTCGACCGGGTCACGACCGCGGCCAGCACCCGCGAGGAGGAGGCCCGGCGCTCCAAGAACCGGTTCCTCGCCTGGCGGCGACCCCTGCTCGGCGCGGGCGCGGTCCTCACCGCCGTCCTGGTCTTCATGTCCCACACCTATGTGTGGGCGGCCGAGTTCCCCGGTGAGGGTGGTCTCGGCAGCTCCATCGCGAGCGCGGCGGACACCACGACGACCTGGGTGCAGGACAACCTCTCGGGCGTCACCAACACCGTCCGCGACCTCATCACCAACGGGCTGCTCAACCCGTTCCAGTCGCTGCTCACGGACTCCCCGTGGTGGCTCGTCGGCGCGGTGCTGATCGCGCTCGGCGTCGTCCTCGGCGGCCAGCGGGCCGGCATCACCACGGCGGTGTGCGTGGGGCTGCTGGTCGCCACCGGGATGTGGTCGGACAGCATGACGACACTGGCGTCGACCGTGGTCGCCACGATTCTCGTGATGCTGCTCGGCATCGGCTTCGGCGTGTGGATGGGCCGCAGCCGGCTGGCGGACCGCATGCTGCGGCCCAGCCTGGACGCGGCCCAGGTCATGCCGCCGTTCGTCTATCTGGTGCCGTTCCTCGCGCTGTTCGGCGCGACCCGTTTCACGGCGATCGTCGCCGCGATCGTCTACGCGGCGCCCGTCGCCATGAAGATCATCGCGGACGGGGTGCGGAACGTGCCCGCGACGACCGTGGAGGCGGCCACCTCCGCCGGGTGCAACACCTGGCAGATCATCACCAAGGTCCAGCTGCCGATGGCGCGCGGTGCCCTGACTCTCGCCACGAACCAGGGTCTGATCTATGTGCTGTCGATGGTTGTGGTGGGCGGCCTGGTAGGTGCCGGCGCCCTCGGCTACGACGTCGTGGCCGGTTTCTCGCAGGGCCAACTCTTCGGGAAGGGGCTCGCCGCAGGGCTCGCCATCGTCCTTCTCGGAGTCATGTTCGACCGCATCACTCAGGCCGCGGCGCGGCGAACCAGCGCATGAAGGAGCAACTGACCATGGCAAGGCAAGCAAGACGATGGAGAGTCGGCGCGGCCGGCATAGCGGTCCTCGGCCTCACCCTGACCGCCTGTGGCGGTGCGAAGGTCGGTGACGATTCCTCGGACGCGGGCGGCTCGGGCAGCTCCGCCAAGTGCGGCACCTTCAACCTCGCGGTCAACCCGTGGGTCGGCTACGAGGCCAACGCGGCGGTCATCGCCTACGTCGCGCAGAACGACCTCGGCTGCAAGGTCACCAAGAAGGACCTCAAGGAGGAGATCGCCTGGCAGGGCTTCGGGACCGGTGAGGTGGACGCGGTCGTCGAGAACTGGGGTCACGACGACCTGAAGAAGAAGTACATCACCGACCAGAAGACCGCCGTGGACGCCGGCGCCACCGGCAACGAAGGCCTGATCGGCTGGTATGTGCCGCCGTGGCTGGCCAAGGAGCACCCGGACATCACCAACTGGGAGAACCTCGACAAGTACGCGGCGAAGTTCAAGACGTCCGAGTCCGGCGGCAAGGGCCAGCTCCTCGACGGCGACCCGTCGTTCGTCACCAACGACGAGGCGCTGGTCAAGAACCTGAAGCTGGACTACAAGGTCGTGTACGCGGGCAGCGAGACGGCCCTCATCCAGACCTTCCGCAAGGCGGAGAAGAACAAGGAATGGGTGATCGGCTACTTCTACGAGCCCCAGTGGTTCATGTCCGAGGTGCCGCTGGTGAAGGTCAAGCTGCCCGACTACAAGGCGGGCTGTGACGCCGACGCCGAGAAGGTCGCCTGCGACTACCCCGTCTACACGCTGGACAAGATCGTCAGCAAGAAGTTCGCCGACTCGGGCAGCCCGGCCTACGACCTGGTGAAGAACTTCAGCTGGACGAACGAGGACCAGAACATCGTGGCGAAGTACATCGCCGTCGACAAGATGACCCCCGAGGCCGCGGCCAAGAAGTGGGTCGACGCCAACCGCGTCAAGGTGGACGCCTGGCTGAAGTAGGACGGGCCCGGAGGCGGGAATCCGGTCGGACCATGCCCGGTGGGCGGCGCGCGCGGGATGCGTGCCGCCCACCGGGCATCGCCGTGTCCGGGCCCGTTCCCCGACCCGTTCCCCGGCTTGTTCTCCGACCTCTTCTCCGACCTCTTCTCCGACCTCTTCTCCGGCCTGTTTTCGGAGGTCCCGGGACCCTTGACACCCACCTGTGCGGAAGGCACATTGAGTTGCGCAACCTGAACCGCGTTGCGTAAACAGCAACTCGATCGGCTCGGCTGATCAACAGACCGGAGGTGCGGCGATGGCGGGACCCCGAGTGGTCATCATCGGAGCGGGAGTCGTGGGAGCGGCTCTCGCGGACGAGATCTCCGCGCGAGGCTGGACCGAGGTGACCGTGGTCGATCAGGGCCCCCTCCCCGCCACCGGGGGCTCCACCTCACACGCCCCGGGCCTGGTCTTCCAGACCAACTCGTCCAAGACGATGACCGAGCTGGCCCGGTACACCGTCGAGAAGTTCTGCTCCCTCGACGTGGACGGCAAGCCCTGCTTCCTCCAGGTCGGCGGCCTCGAAGTGGCCACCACCCCCGAGCGCCTGACCGAACTGCGCCGCCGCCACGGCTGGATCACCGCCTGGGGCATCGAGTCCCGTCTGCTCACCGCGGACGAGTGCCTCGAACAGCACCCGCTGGTCAACCCCGACAAGGTCCTCGGCGGCCTCCTGGTCCCCACCGACGGTCTCGCCAAGGCCGTCCTCGCGGTCGAGGCGCAGATCCGCCGGGCCACCGAGCGCGGCGTGACCTTCCTGGCCCGCCACGAGGTCCTCGACGTCCTCAAGGCCGACGGCGAGGTCACCGGCGTCCTCACCGACCAGGGCGAGATCCCGGCCGACATCGTCGTGTGCTGCGCCGGCATCTGGGGCCCGAAGATCGCCCGCATGGTCGGCATGAACCTCCCGCTGACCCCGCTCGCGCACCAGCTCGCCTGGACCGGCCCCGTCCCGGCCCTCGCCGGTCAGACCGAGGAGGCGATCCGGCCGATCCTGCGCCACCAGGACGCCGACCTCTACTACCGCGACCGCTTCGACGGCATCGGCATCGGCTACTACGGCCACCGCCCGATGCCCATCACGGCCGACGAGATCCTCTCCGTGGACGAGGCCGACGACATGCCGTCGGTCCTGAAGTTCACCGAGGACGACTTCGCCGACGCCTGGACCGAGACCCAGTCGCTGCTCCCCTCCACCAAGGAGGCGAAGATCGAGGAGGGCATCAACGGCCTCTTCTCCTTCACCACCGACAACTTCCCGCTCCTCGGCGAGTCGAGTGACGTCAAGGGCTTCTGGGTCGCCGAGGCGGTCTGGGTCACCCACTCCGCCGGCGTCGGCCGGGCCATGGCCGAATGGCTGGTCGACGGCCACTGCTCCTCCTTCGACCTCCACGAGTGCGACGTCAACCGTTTCGAACCGCACCAGCTCTCCCCGGAGTACGTCCTGGCCCGCGACTGCCAGAACTTCGTCGAGGTCTACGACATCCTCCACCCCCTCCAGCCGTCCGGGGACCCCCGCCCGATCCGCACCAGCCC
Source organism: Streptomyces sp. NPDC107538 (assembly GCF_055657445.1). Lineage (NCBI taxonomy): Bacteria > Bacillati > Actinomycetota > Actinomycetes > Kitasatosporales > Streptomycetaceae > Streptomyces > Streptomyces sp. NPDC107538. The sequence continues at coordinate 492,535 of NZ_JBVKAY010000007.1, forward strand.
CTTCCACGCCCGCCAGCAGGAGCACGGCGCCTTCTTCCTGGAGGCGAACGGCTGGGAGCGCCCGCAGTGGTACGAGGCCAACGCCGGCCTCGTCGAGGGCCGCTCCATCCCCACCCCGGGCGACTGGGCCGCGCGGTTCTGGTCCCCGATCGTCGGCGCCGAGGCGCAGGCCACCCGGGAGACCGTCGCGATGTACGACATGACGGCCCTCAAGCGCCTGGAGGTGAGCGGCCCCGGCGCCGCCGACCTGCTGGAGCGCCTGTGCACCGGCAAGGTCGCCAAGTCCGTCGGCTCGGTCACCTACACCCTCTTCCTCGACCACGACGGAGGCATCCGCAGCGACGTCACCGTCGCCCGCCTCGCCCGCGACGTCTTCCAGATCGGCGCCAACGGCAACCTCGACCTGGACTGGATCACCCGCCACCTCCCCGCCGACGGCACGGTCCAGGTCCGTGACATCACCCCCGGCACCTGCTGCATCGGCCTGTGGGGCCCGCTGGCCCGCAAGGTCCTCCAGCCCCTCACCGACGCCGACTTCACCAACGACGGCCTGAAGTACTTCCGCGCCAAGCCCGCCTACATCGGCTCGGTGCCCGTCACTGCCATGCGCCTGAGCTACGTCGGCGAACTCGGCTGGGAGCTCTACACCACCGCCGACCAGGGCCAGAAGCTCTGGGACACCCTCTGGGAGGCGGCCGAGCCGCTCGGTGGTGTCATCGCCGGCCGCGGCGCCTTCAACAGCCTCCGCCTGGAGAAGGGCTACCGCTCCTTCGGCACCGACATGACCTACGAGCACGACCCCTACGAGGCCGGCGTCGGCTTCGCCGTCAAGCTCGACAAGGACGACTTCATCGGCAAGGACGCGCTGCTGCGCCGCAAGGAGAACGTCCGGCGCAAGCTGACCTGCCTCGTCATCGACGACCCCCGGTCGGTCGTCCTGGGCAAGGAACCCGTCCTCGACGGGGACCGGTCGGTCGGCTACGTCACCAGCGCCTCCTACGGCTACACCATCGGCAAGGGCATCGCCTACGCCTGGCTCCCCACGGAACTCACGGAACCCGGGACCGCGCTGCACATCGGCTACTTCGACCAGCGCGTCGAGGCCGTCGTCACCGAGGAGCCCCTGTTCGACCCCACCATGTCCCGCCTGCGTGGCTGACACCCGGCCACGAGCGAAGAGGGAAGGAACACCGCCGGTGAACGCACAACTGCTCGACGGCAAGGCGACCGCCGCCGACATCCGCCGCGAACTCACGGAGCGCGTGGCCAAGTTGACCGCCGGCGGCGGCCGCCCGCCGGGCCTCGGCACCGTCCTGGTCGGCGAGGACCCCGGCAGCCACGCCTATGTCGCCGGCAAGCACCGCGACTGCGCCCAGGTCGGCATCGCCTCCATCCGCCGCGACCTGCCCGCCGACGCCACCCAGCGGCAGGTCGAGGACGTCATCGACGAACTGAACGCCGACCCGGCCTGCACCGGCTATATCGTCCAGCTCCCGCTGCCCCGCCACCTCGACGCCAACGCCGTACTGGAACGCATGGACCCGGCCAAGGACGCCGACGGACTGCACCCCGTCAACCTCGGCCGGCTCACCCTCGGCGTCGACGCCCCGCTGCCCTGCACCCCCCGCGGCATCGTCGAACTCCTGCGCCGCCACGACGTACCGCTCGCCGGCGCCCGGGTCTGCGTGGTCGGCCGAGGCATCACGGTCGGACGCCCCATCGGCCTGCTGCTCACCCGCCGCTCCGAGAACGCCACCGTGACCCTGTGCCACACCGGCACCAAGGGCCTGGCCTGGCACACCCGGGAGGCCGACATCGTCATCGCGGCGGCCGGTTCACCCGGGCTGATCACCAAGGACATGCTGCGCAGCGGCGCGGCTGTCCTGGACGTCGGTATCACCCGCACCGACGAGGGCCTGGTCGGCGACATCCACCCGGACGCCGCCCAGGTCGCCGGCTGGATCGCGCCGATGCCCGGCGGGGTGGGCCCCATGACCCGCGCGATGTTGCTGGCCAACGTCGTCGAGGCCGCCGAGAGGAACGCCACCGCCGTATGAACGCGCACGTCCCCCAGTACCCGCAGCATCCGCACCTTTCGGCAGACGGAGACGTCCGATGAGCCCCCGCACCCCAGGCGCCGACCTCCCCGACCACCCCGACTGGCTGTGGCGCGACCCCGAGCCGAAGAAGTCGTACGACGTGGTGATCGTCGGAGCCGGCGGACACGGCCTGGCCACCGCCCACTACCTCGCCAGGAACCACGGCATCACCAATGTCGCGGTGCTGGAGAAGGGCTGGCTCGGCGGCGGCAACATGGCCCGCAACACCACGATCATCCGCTCGAACTACCTGTGGGACGAGAGCGCCGGCATCTACGAGCACGCCCTCAAGCTCTGGGAGGGACTGGACGAGGAGCTCGACTACCCGATCCTCTTCTCCCAGCGCGGCGTGCTGAACCTCGCGCACAGCCTCCAGGACGTCCGTGACAGCGTGCGCCGCGTGGAGGCCAACCGCCTCAACGGCGTGGACGCGGAGTGGCTCGACGCCGACGGCGTCAAGGAGGTCTGCCCCATCGTCAACATCTCCCAGGACGTGCGCTACCCGGTCCTGGGCGCCACCTACCAGCCGCGCGCGGGAATCGCCAAGCACGACTACGTGGCCTGGGGCCTGGCCCGCTCCGCCGACGCGGCCGGTATCGACATCATCCAGAACTGCGAGGTCACCGGCCTGGACGTGGTCGACAACCGCGTCGTCGGCGTCCGCACCACCCGGGGCCGCATCGCGGCCGGCAAGGTCGCGCTCTGCTCGGCGGGCCACACCTCGGTCCTCGCCGCCATGGCGGGCATCCAACTCCCCATCCAGTCACACCCGTTGCAGGCTCTCGTCTCCGAACTCCTGGAGCCGGTGCACCCCACGGTCGTGATGTCCAACGCCGTTCATGTGTACGTCAGCCAGGCGCACAAGGGCGAGCTGGTGATGGGCGCGGGCATCGACGCGTACAACTCGTACACCCAGCGCGGCGCCTTCCACATCATCGAGGAACAGATGGCCGCGGCCCTGGAGCTCTTCCCGGTCTTCGCCCGCGCCCATGTCCTGCGCACCTGGGGCGGCATCGTCGACACCAGCCCCGACGCCTCGCCGATCATCGGGCTCAGCCCCGTCGACAACCTCTATCTCAACTGCGGCTGGGGCACGGGCGGTTTCAAGGCCACCCCGGGCGTCGGCTGGGTCTACGCCCACACCATCGCCCACGACACCCCGCACGCCCTCAACGCCCCCTTCTCGCTCGACCGTTTCACCACCGGCGCGCTCGTCGACGAGCACGGCGCGGCCGCGGTGGCCCACTAGGGGGCTCCACACATGCTGCTCATCACCTGCCCGTGGTGCGGGCCCCGCGACGAGGCCGAGTTCCACTACGGCGGCCAGGCCCACGTGGCCTACCCCGAGACCCCCTCGGCCCTCACCGACGAGGAGTGGGCCCGCTACCTCTTCTTCTGCGACAACACCAAGGGCCCCTTCGCCGAACGCTGGAGCCACGCGTCGGGCTGCCGCCGCTGGTTCAACGCGGTCCGCGACACCTCCACGAACGAGATCCTGTCGGTGTACCGCTCGGGCGAGGAACGCCCGGAGACCGGGTCGGAGTTGACTCCGGTCACTTCCGCGACGGTCCCGGCACCATCAGCTCGTCCGGCGCTTGAGGACGAGGCCGTTCAGGCCGAAGGGGGGTCCGGGGGCGCAGCCCCCGGGGACGGGACGGGAAGGGGCGGCGGGGGCGAGACAACCCAACCGTTCCGCCACCCCACCCGAGGCCGCGTCGACCGCGACACGACCCTCACGTTCACCTTCGACGGCACCGAGTACCAGGGCCACCGAGGCGACACGCTCGCCTCCGCCCTCCTCGCCAACGGAGTGATGAACGCCGGCACCAGCATCAAACTCGGCCGCCCCCGAGGCATCTTCTCCGCCGGCGTCGAGGAGCCCAACGCGGTCATCCAGATCGAGGAACCCTTCCCCGAGCCGATGCTCCCCGCGACCACCGTCGAGCTGTACGACGGCCTGGTCGCCACCAGCCTCCCCGGCCAGGGCCGCCTCGCCACGGCCCCCGACCCCGCCCGCTACGACGCCGTACACGCCCACTGCGACCTCCTGGTCGTGGGCGCCGGCCCGGCCGGCCTCGCGGCGGCCGCCGCCGCGGCGAACAGCGGCGCCCGCGTCATCCTCGCCGACGACCAGCCGGAACCCGGCGGCAGCCTCCTCGGCACCGCCGAACACCTCGACTGGGTGGGCGAAACCGCCGCACTGCTCGACGCCGCCCCCGAGGTCCGCGTCCTGCGCCGCACCACCGTCTTCGGCCACTACGACGACAACCACCTCCTCGCCGTCGAGCGCCGCACCAACCACCTCGGCGGCGCGGCCCCCGAGAACGTCTCCCGGGAACGCGTCTGGCGCATCCGCGCCCGCCGCGTCGTCCTCGCGACCGGCGCCCACGAACGCTCCCTGGCCTTCGCGGACAACGACCGCCCCGGCGTGATGCTGGCCTCCTCGGCCCGCACCCACGTCAACCGCCACGGCGCCCTGCCCGGCCGCCACGCGGTCGTCCTCACCACCAACGACAGCGCCTACGAGGCGGCCCTGGACCTCGCCTCGGCGGGCCTGGCCGTCACGGCGATCGTCGACACCCGCCCCGCACCGGGGGAGTGGGCCGAGCGCGCCACGGCCGCCGGCATCGAGGTCCTCGCCGGACACGCCGTCACCGGCACCGAGGGCGAGCCCCGCCTGACCGCCGTGACCGTCGCCCCGTACGGCGAGTCCGCCGGACAGCGGGTGTTCGCCGCCGACCTGCTGCTGGTCTCCGGCGGCTGGAACCCGGTGGCGCACCTGTTCAGCCAGTCCGGCGGCAAGCTCCGCCACGACGAGACGCTGGGCTCCTTCGTGCCCGACACCTGCCGTCAGGCGGTCGAGGTCGTCGGCAGCGCGAGCGGTCTGCTCGACCCGGCCGGCATCCTCGCCCAGGGTGCCGCCGCCGGTGCCCGCGCGATCGAGGCCGAGGGGTACACGGCCGAGACGCCCCGCCTCCCGGCGGTGGCCGCGCGGCCCGCCCCGACGCCGCCGATGCATGTGTACGTCGTCCCGGGCGAGTCGGACGCGCCCAAGTTCGTCGACCTCCAGCGCGACGTCACCGTGGCCGACCTGGCCCGCGCGACCGGCGCCGGTCTGCGCTCGGTGGAGCACACCAAGCGCTACACCACGGCCGGCACCGCCAACGACCAGGGCAAGACCTCCGGCGTGCTGGCCAGCGGGGTCGTCGCCGAACTGCTCGGCGTGGACGTCTCGGCCCTCGGCACCACCACCTTCCGTCCGCCGTACACCCCCGTCTCCTTCGCCGCCCTCGCGGGCCGCGACCGGGGCGTGCTCAGCGACCCGGTCCGTACGACCGCCCTCCACGACTGGCATGTCGGGCACGGCGCGCTGTTCGAGAACGTCGGCCAGTGGAAGCGCCCCTGGTACTACCCGCGGGACGGCGAGGACATGGAGACCGCAGTGCTCCGCGAGTGCGCCGCGACCCGTGAGGGCGTGGGCTTCATGGACGCCTCCACCCTCGGCAAGATCGACGTGCAGGGCCCGGACGCCGGTGTCTTCCTCGACCTGCTCTACACCAACATGATGAGCACCCTGAAGGTCGGCATGATCCGCTACGGCGTCATGTGCCGCCCGGACGGCATGGTCTTCGACGACGGCACCGTCATCCGGGTCGAGCCGGACCGCTACCTGGTCACCACGACGACCGGCAACGCCGCCACCGTCCTCGACTGGATGGAGGAGTGGCTCCAGACGGAGTGGCCCGAACTGAAGGTCCACTGCGCGTCCGTGACCGAACAGTGGGCCACGGTCGCCCTGGTCGGCCCGAAGTCCCGCGAGGTGATCGGCTCCCTCGCGCCGCAACTGGCCGTGTCCAACGAGGACTTCCCGTTCATGGCCTGGCGCGAGACCACCGTCGCGGGCCTCGACGCCCGGGTCTGCCGGATCAGCTTCTCCGGCGAACTCGCCTACGAGATCAATGTGTCGCCGTGGGAGGCCCTCGCCCTCTGGGAGGCGCTGTACGAGGCCGGCGCCCCGTACGGCATCACCCCGTACGGCACCGAGACCATGCACGTCCTGCGGGCCGAGAAGGGCTATCCGATCATCGGCCAGGACACCGACGGCACGGTCACGCCGCAGGATCTCGGGATGAGCTGGGTGGTCTCGAAGAAGAAGTCGGACTTCGTCGGCAAGCGGTCCTACACCCGCCCCGACACCGTCCGGCCCGACCGCAAGCACCTGGTGGGCCTGCTCCCCGAGGACCCGGGCACCTTCCTTCCCGAGGGCACGCACCTGGTCGCCGACAGCGTGCTGCCGGCCCCGCCCGTCCCGATGCTCGGCCATGTCACCTCCAGCTACCGCAGCGCCGCCCTCGGCCGGACCTTCGCGCTCGCCCTGGTCAAGGGCGGCCGGGACCGCATCGGCGAGCGGCTGTACGCCCCCGTGGGCGACCGACTGGTCCCCGTGACCGTCGCGAGCCCCGTCCTCTACGACCCCGAGGGAGCCCGCCGCGATGGCTGACACCGCCCTGACCTCCCGGCCCCGCAGCCCGCTGGCCGGGGCCGCCGACCGGCTGGCCGCCGCCACCCGCGCCTCCGGGGGCACGATCCGGCTGGCCGAACTGCCCTTCCTCACCCAACTCGGCGTACGTCTCGACGCCAAGGGGGCGGCGGCGGACGCCGTCGGCCTCGCGCTGGGTCTCCCGCTGCCGCTGGAGCCCAACACCGTCGCCCGCGCGGGGGAGTTGACCGCGCTGTGGCTCGGCCCCGACGAGTGGCTGCTCGTCGGGCCGCCGGGTGGCGGGCGCGAGCTGGAGAGCCGGATCCGGGAGGCCGCCGGAGAGGAGCACGTCTCCGTCACCGACGTCTCCGCGCAGCGCACCACGGTCCTCGTCGCGGGCGCCCGCGCCCGCGACCTGCTGGCCCACGGCTGCGCGCTGGACCTGCACCCGAGAGCCTTCGGCGCCGGGCGCTGCGCCCAGACCACCCTGGCCCGCACCCAGGTCGTCCTGGTCGCGCGGGAGGAGCCCAGCGCCGGTTTCTGGGTCCTGGTCCGTTCGTCGTTCGCCGGCTATCTGGCGGACTGGCTGCTGGACGCGGCGACGGAGTACGTCTGAGGTATGCGAGTCCCTGTCAGCGCGTCGAAAGTCGGACACCGGTGACCGTCACGGCCCACGCCCCCGCCACGCCCGCGCACCCGGGCACGCCGGACCCGCACCCGCCCGGGCTGCCGAGGCCCGGGCGGGCGCTGGTCATGGGCGTCGTGAACGTCACGCCGGACTCCTTCTCCGACGGCGGGCTGGCCTTCGCCGCCGACGCGGCCCTGGCCCATGGCCGCGCCCTGCTGGAGCAGGGCGCGGACCTCGTGGACGTGGGCGGCGAGTCGACCCGCCCCGGGGCGGTGCGCCCGCCGGTCGAGGAGGAGTTGCGACGGGTGCTGCCCGTCGTCCGGGGCCTCGCGGCGGCGGGCGCGGTCGTCAGTGTCGACACCATGCGGGCCGAGGTCGCCGCCCGCGCCTTGGACGCGGGCGCACGGCTGGTCAACGACGTGTCGGGGGGCCTCGCCGACCCCGCGATGCTGCCCCTGATGGCCCGGGCGGGAGTGCCGTACGTACTGATGCACTGGCGTGGACACTCGGCCGGGATGCAGGCGAACGCCGTCTACCGCGATGTGGTCGACGACGTGCTGCACGAGCTGCGGCTGAGGATCGACGCGGCCCTGGAGGCGGGTGTCCCGGCCTGTTCGCTGATCGTCGACCCCGGGCTGGGCTTCGCCAAGGACTCCGAGCACAACTGGGAGTTGCTGGGCCGGCTCGGGGAGGTCCGCGCGCTGGGCCGTCCCGTCCTGGTGGGCGCGTCCCGCAAGGCGTTCCTGGGGCGGCTGTTGGCGGACCCGACGACGGGCGAACCACGCCCGGCGCGGGAGCGTGACGCCGCCACCACCGCCGTGTCCGTGCTCGCCGCCGCCCAGGGCGCCTGGTGTCTGCGGGTGCACGACGTCGCCTCGACGCTGGACGCGGTACGGGTGACGGCCCGTTGGGGCGCCGAGGTGGCGACGCGGTCGCCGCTGGGTGCGTCGCCCCTCGTGGGCGGTCAGCCCAGGTAACCCATCCTGCGGCTGATCTCTTCGGCGCCCCGCGTCAGCACGGGCACGAGTTCGCGGATGCGTTCCTCGGTGAAGCGGTAGGCCGGGCCGGAGGCGCTGAGCGCGGCGATGACCTCGCCCTCGCGGGAGCGGATCGGGGCCGCCATGGCGTGCAGGCCGATCTCCAGCTCCTCCAGCGTCACCGCGTACCCCAGCTCGCGCGCCTCGGTGAGGGCCTTCTCCAGCTTCGTCCTGGCCGTCAGCGTGTGCGGCGTCAGCTTCCGCAGCCCGGACGCCTCCAGCACCTCCGACCGCCGCTGCTCCGGCAGATGGGCCAGCAGGATCTTGCCGCTGGACGTGGCGTACAGGGGGGTGAGCTGGCCGACCCAGTTGTGGGTGCCGACCGCGCCCGGGCCGCGTACCTGGTGGAGGTTGACCGCGTAGTGCTCCTGGAGCACCGCGATGTTGACGGTCTCGCCGATCTCCTCGCTGAGCCGCTCGCAGACCTGCCGGCCCTGCTGGGTGATGTCGAGCCGGCCCGTGACGGCGCCGGCGAGCCGCACGATGCCGAAGCCGAGCCGGTACTTGCCCCGCTCTGCCGTCTGCTCGACCAGCCCGCGTGCCTCCAGCGCCCCGAGGAGCCGGAACGCGGTCGACTTGTGGACCTCGATCTCGGCGGCGACCTCGCTGACACCGGCCTCGCCGCGCTGGGCGAGGATCTCCAGCACGCTGACGGCGCGGTCGACGGACTGCACACCGTTCACCGCGGGACCCGTTGTTGCGCCCTCTGCCGCGTAGTTGCTCATGGTGCAACTATACGCAGCCGCTCCCGGCGGGCCCGAGGTGTTCGCGAAGTGCGGCGGTCATGGCCGAAACCAGTCGCCCGCATGCTCGCACGGACCTTCCTGTCCAGGGAAGAGGGAGGCGTCCAGAGAGGTGTCCATGGAGGCGTCCAGGGGAGCGGGCAAGTCGGCGCGACCAACCTCTTGACAGTGGGTGTCCCCAAGGAGACAGTTTGGTCGTCGTTGCTCATAGCGAAGATGGTTGCGCTATATGAGACGAAGCGATTGCCTTCCCCACCCCACCCCACCCCCTCCCTCCCCCGACGAGGAGATCGACCGTGACACACGAGGTACGCGCCGTCGTCGCCCGCAAGAAGGGCGCCCCGGTCTCGGTGGAGACCGTCCTGGTGCCGGACCCCGGCCCCGGTGAGGCGCTGGTACGGGTGCAGGCCTGCGGCGTCTGCCACACCGACCTGCACTACCGGGAGGGCGGGATCAACGACGAGTTCCCGTTCCTGCTCGGCCACGAGGCGGCGGGCGTGGTGGAGTCGGTCGGCGAGGGCGTCACCGACGTCGCCCCCGGCGACTTCGTCATCCTGAACTGGCGCGCCGTCTGCGGCACCTGCCGTGCCTGTCGCCGGGGCACCCCCTGGTACTGCTTCGCCACCCACAACGCCACCCAGCCGATGACCCTGGCCGACGGCACCCCGCTCTCCCCGGCCCTCGGTATCGGCGCCTTCGCCGAGAAGACCCTGGTCGCCGCCGGACAGTGCACCAAGGTGGACCCCATGGCCTCGCCGGCCGCCGCCGGGCTCCTCGGCTGTGGGGTGATGGCCGGGTTCGGCGCCGCCGTCAACACCGGTGGCGTGGGACGCGGTGACTCCATCGCGGTGATCGGCTGCGGCGGCGTGGGCATGGCCGCCATCGCGGGCGCCAAGGTCGCCGGTGCCGGCCGCATCATCGCCGTCGACGTCGACGAGCGGAAGCTGAAGTGGGCCGAGCGGTTCGGCGCCACCGACACCGTCGACTCCTCGAAGACCGACGCCGTCGAGGCGATCCGCGAGCTGACCGGCGGCTTCGGCGCCGACGTGGTCGTGGACGCGGTGGGTCGCCCCGAGACCTTCAAGCAGGCCTTCTACGCCCGCGACCTGGCCGGCACCGCCGTCCTGGTGGGTGTGCCCACGCCCGAGCTGAAGCTCGAACTGCCGCTGCTGGACGTCTTCGGCCGCGGTGGCGCGCTGAAGTCCTCCTGGTACGGCGACTGTCTGCCCTCCCGCGACTTCCCCGCCCTGATCGACCTCTACCTCCAGGGCCGCTTCGACCTGGGCGAGTTCGTCACCGAGACCATCGGCCTGGACGACGTCGAGGCCGCGTTCGCCAAGATGCACCACGGCGACGTCCTGCGTTCGGTGGTTGTCCTGTGACCGCCCGTATCGAGCGCCTCGTCACCTCCGGCACCTTCGAACTCGACGGCGGCGTCTGGGAGGTCGACAACAACGTCTGGCTGATCGGCGACGACGAGGAGGTCCTCGTCGTCGACGCGGCCCACGACGCGAACGTCATCGCGGCCGCCGTCGGCGACCGCCGCCTGGTCGCCATCGTGTGCACCCACGCCCACAACGACCACGTCAACGCCGCCCCGGCCCTGGCTGCCCGCCACGACGCGCCCATCCTGCTCCACCCGGACGACACCGTCCTGTGGAAGATGGCGCACGGCGAGGACGCGCCCGAGTTCCGCGCACTGGTCGCGGGCGAGACCCTGAGCGTCGCCGGCGTCGAGCTGACGGTGCTGCACACCCCCGGCCACTCGCCCGGCGCGGTCTGCCTCCACGCACCCGAACTGAACGCCCTGTTCTCCGGCGACACCCTCTTCCAGGGCGGCCCCGGGGCCACCGGCCGCTCCTTCTCGGACTTCGGCACCATCGTCGCCTCCATCCGGGACCGGCTGCTGACGCTCCCCGCCGGTACGACCGTCCACACCGGTCACGGCGACACCACCACGATCGGGGCCGAGGCGCCCCACCTCGACGAGTGGATCACCCGGGGCCACTGAACCGCCGCGGCCACTGAACCGCCCGCCGCCCGCCACCGCTTCCCGACATTTTCCGAAGGTGACTCGATGACCCTCACGAATCTGCCGCCCAGCCTGATCCCCACGCTGTCCGGCGAGTACTACACGGACCCCGGAGTCTTTGTCCAGGAGCAGGAGCGGGTCTTCGAGGCCATGTGGTTCTGCGTGACCCGCGCTTCCGAACTGGCCAAACCCGGCGCCTTCCGCACCTACCAGGTCGGCCGCGAGAGCGTCCTCGTCTCCCGCGCCCGGGACGGCTCGATCAAGGCCTTCCTCAACATCTGCCGGCATCGCGGGGCGAAGCTCTGCCTGGAGGAGTCCGGCGAGGTCAAGCGGGCCTTCCAGTGTCCGTACCACGCCTGGACGTACGGCCTGGACGGGAAGCTGGTCGCCGCGCCCAACCTGACCTCGATGCCGGACATCGACCGGACCGAGTACGGCCTGATCAACGTCCATGTGCGGGAATGGCTCGGCTATGTGTGGGTGTGCCTGGCCGACGAGCCGCCGTCCTTCGAGGCCGACGTGCAGGGCGCGGTCGTCGAGCGGCTCGGCGACCTGGAGTCGATCGACCGCTACGACATCGACAACCTCCAGCTGGGCCGTCGGATCACGTACGACGTGAAGGCGAACTGGAAGCTCATCATCGAGAACTTCATGGAGTGCTACCACTGCGCCACGATCCACCCCGAACTGACCGAGGTGCTGCCGGAGTTCGCGGACGGATACGCCGCCCAGTACTACGTGGGCCACGGCGCCGAGTTCGGCGAGGAGGTGCAGGGCTTCACCGTGGACGGCTCCGAAGGTCTGGACCGTATCCCGGGTGTCGCGGAGGACCAGGACCGCCGCTACTACGCGATCACCGTCCGGCCGCAGGTGTTCATCAACCTCGTGCCCGACCACGTCATCTTCCACCGGATGTACCCGATGGCGGCCGACCGCACGGTCGTCGAGTGCGACTGGCTGTATCTGCCGCACGTCGTCGAGAGCGGCAAGGACGTGGAGCGTTCGGTGGAGCTCTTCCACCGGGTGAACCAGCAGGACTTCGACGCCTGTGAGCGCACTCAGCCGGCGATGAGCTCCAAGGCCTACGCCAAGGGCGGTGTGCTGGTGCCCAGTGAGCACCACATCGGCGAGTTCCACACCTGGCTGCAGAACAAGCTCGACGTGGCACCCACGCACTGACCCCGCCCCGGCCCCTTGACACCTCAGAAATCCACCGAAACCATGTTGCACATAACGCGCGTCGTTGTGCCATGTGAGACATCCTCTCGTCTGGAGCCCGCATGAGGAGCATCACCGTCGTCGGAGCGTCGCTGGCGGGCCTGAGCACGGTCCGCGCGCTGCGCGCGGAGGGCTACGACGGCGAGATCGTCGTCGTGGGGGAGGAGCGCCACACTCCCTACGACCGTCCGCCCCTGTCCAAGGACTTCCTCAAGGGCGAAGTCGACGCCGACGCACTCGCCCTCGGCGACCCCGCCGAGTACGACGACCTGGACGTGCACTGGCTGCTCGGCGAACGGGCGGTGCGCCTCGACTCCGCCGCCCGGACCGTCACCCTGACCGGCGGCGGGCAGGTGCGCACCCACGGTGTGGTCGTCGCCACCGGCGCCAGTCCGCGAACCCTCCCGGGCTCCGACGGGCTGGCCGGCGTGCACACCCTGCGCACCCTGGACGACGCCCTGGCCCTGCGGACGGAGCTGCTGACCGGTCTGCCCAGGCTGGTCGTCATCGGCGCCGGCTTCATCGGCGCCGAGGTGGCCTCCACCGCCCACCGGCTCGGCCTGCACGTCACCGTCGTGGAGGCGGCCGAGGTACCGCTGGAGCGCCAACTCGGCCGCGAGATGGGCCTGGTCTGCTCCGCCCTGCACACCGATCACGGCGTCGACCTGCTGTGCGGCACCGGCGTCGCCGAACTCCTCGGCGAGGACCGGGTCACCGGTGTCCGGCTGGCGGACGGACGGGTGCTGCCCGCAGACGTCGTCGTGGTCGGCGTGGGCGTCCGGCCCAACACCGACTGGCTCGCCGGCTCCGGAGTGCTGGTGGACGACGGCGTGGTGTGCGACACCGGCGGCGCGACCACCGTCCCCGGCGTCGTCGCCGTCGGCGACGTGGCCCGCTGGCCCCACCCGTTCACCGGACGCCACGCCCGCGTCGAGCACTGGAGCAACGCCACCGAACAGGCCAAGACCGCCGCCCGCACCCTGCTCACCGGTGTGCCCGCGCCCGCCCCGCTCACCGCCCCGTACTTCTGGTCCGACCAGTACCGCACACGCATCCAGCTCGCCGGGTACGTCGCCCCGGGTGCCGTCCCCGAGGTCGTCGAGGGCGACCTGGACAGCCGTACCTTCACGGCCGTCTACCGCTACCAGGGCGACCCGGTGGCCGTGCTCTCCCTCAACCAGCCGAAGTTCTTCAACCGGCTCCGCCGCACCCTCGTCCCCGTCGCCGCGGTAGCCGCGGTCGCCGTGTCCTGAGCGCCCCGCTTGTGAGCGTCCCGCTTGTGAGCGTCCCGCCCTCGCCTCCTCCCTCCGGAACCCGCACAGGAGACCGCCGATGACCCTGTTCAACCAGTCCCTGCACGACCTCGACCCCGAGGTCGCCGCCGCCGTCGATGCCGAGCTGAACCGCCAGCAGTCGACCCTGGAGATGATCGCCTCGGAGAACTTCGCCCCGGTGGCGGTGCTGGAGGCGCAGGGCTCGGTCCTGACCAACAAGTACGCCGAGGGTTACCCGGGCCGCCGCTACTACGGCGGCTGCGAGCACGTAGACGTCGCCGAGCAGGTCGCCATCGACCGGGTGAAGGAGCTGTTCGGCGCCGAGTACGCCAACGTCCAGCCGCACTCGGGGGCCTCCGCCAACCAGGCCGCCCTGTTCGCGCTGGCCCAGCCCGGCGACACGATCCTCGGGTTGGACCTGGCGCACGGTGGCCACCTCACCCACGGCATGCGGATCAACTTCTCGGGCAAGCAGTTCAACGTCGTGCCCTACCACGTGGACGACTCCGGTCTGGTCGACATGGACGAGGTCGAGCAGCTCGCCAAGGCCCACAACCCGAAGGTGATCATCGCGGGCTGGTCGGCGTACCCGCGTCAGCTGGACTTCGCGGAGTTCCGCCGGATCGCCGACGAGGTCGGCGCCTACCTGTGGGTCGACATGGCGCACTTCGCGGGCCTGGTGGCTGCCGGGCTGCACCCCAACCCCGTGCCGTACGCGGATGTGGTCACGTCCACCACCCACAAGACGCTCGGCGGACCGCGCGGCGGCATCATCCTCGCCCGCGGCAAGGAGTTCGCGAAGAAGCTCAACTCCTCTGTCTTCCCCGGCTTCCAGGGCGGTCCGCTGGAGCATGTCATCGCGGCGAAGGCGGTGTCCTTCAAGGTCGCGGCGAGCGAGGAGTTCAAGGAGCGGCAGCGGCGGACGGTCGAGGGCGCGAAGATCCTGGCGGACCGGCTGACGGCTCCTGACGCCCGCGAGGCCGGGGTCGACGTGCTGTCCGGCGGCACCGACGTCCACCTGCTCCTGGTCGACCTGCGCAACTCCGAGCTGGACGGACAGCAGGCCGAGGACCGCCTCCACGAGGTCGGCATCACCGTCAACCGCAACGCGGTCCCCAACGACCCGCGCCCGCCGATGGTCACCTCCGGCCTCCGCATCGGCACCCCCGCCCTGGCCACCCGCGGCTTCACCGCCGAGGACTTCACCGAGGTCGCCGACGTCATCGCCGAGACCCTCAAGCCGTCGTACGACGCGGAGGCGCTCAAGGCCAGGGTCAAGGTCCTGGCCGACAAGCACCCGCTGTACCCCGGCCTGTAGGGCCTGTCGCGGCCCTCACCGACAACCTCCCGCAGAGGGCGTGCCGGCACCGATCGGCACGTCCCCTCCAACTCCACGGAGCGTGGCGTGGCAATCAGCGTCTTCGACCTGTTCTCCATCGGCATCGGGCCGTCCAGCTCGCACACCGTGGGCCCGATGCGTGCCGCCGGGATGTTCGTCAGGCGGCTGAAGCAGGACGGCGCGCTGGCCCAGACCGCCGCCGTGCGGGCGGAGTTGTTCGGTTCCCTCGGTGCCACCGGCCACGGCCACGGCACTCCCAAGGCGGTGTTGCTCGGCCTGGAGGGCAACGAGCCGCACACGGTCGACGTCGCCCAGGCCGACCTGGACGTCGAGCGGATCCGCGCCACCGGGCGCATCCGTCTCCTCGGCGCCGAGATCGGCCCCGCCCACGAGATCGCCCTCGACACCGCCGACGACGTGGTCCTGCACCGCAGGCGGTCCCTGCCGTACCACGCCAACGGCATGATCCTCTTCGCGTACGACGCCGACGGGGCGCCGCTGCTGGAGAAGACGTACTACTCCGTCGGCGGCGGCTTCGTGGTCGACGAGGAGGCCGCCGGCGCGGACCGCATCAAGCTCGACGACACCGTGCTGCCGCACCCGTTCAGCACGGGTGACGAACTGCTGCGGCTCACCCGGGAGACCGGCCTGTCCATCTCCGCGCTGATGCTGGAGAACGAGCGGGCCTGGCGCACCGAGGAGGAGATCCGCGCGGGCCTGCTGGAGATCTGGGACGTCATGGAGGCGTGCATCGCACGTGGCCTGGGCCGCGAGGGCATCCTCCCCGGCGGTCTGAAGGTCCGCCGCCGGGCCGCCGCGGCGGCGCGCGCCCTGCGCAGCGAGGGCGACCCGCTGGCCCGCGCCATGGAGTGGATCACCCTCTACGCCATGGCCGTGAACGAGGAGAACGCCGCCGGGGGCCGCGTCGTCACCGCGCCGACGAACGGCGCGGCCGGCATCATCCCGGCCGTCCTCCACTACTTCCTGGAGTTCGTGCCGGGCGCCGACGACGAGGGCATCGTGCGGTTCCTGCTCGCCGCCGGTGCCATCGGGCTGCTCTTCAAGGAGAACGCCTCCATCTCCGGCGCCGAGGTCGGCTGCCAGGGTGAGGTCGGTTCGGCCTGCTCCATGGCCGCCGGGGGCCTCGCCGAGGTCATGGGCGGCAGCCCCGAACAGGTGGAGAACGCCGCCGAGATCGGCATGGAGCACAACCTCGGCCTGACCTGCGACCCCGTCGGCGGTCTCGTCCAGATCCCCTGCATCGAACGCAACGGCATGGCTGCGGTGAAGGCGGTCACCGCCGCCCGTATGGCGCTGCGCGGCGACGGCCGACACCACGTCTCCCTCGACAAGGTCATCAAGACCATGAAGGAGACCGGCGCCGACATGAAGGTCAAGTACAAGGAGACCGCCCGCGGCGGCCTCGCCGTCAACGTCATCGAGTGCTGAGCGCGGCGGAGCACCGGGCGCGGCCCCGACGGCAGAACTGGGAGTGAGGCCATGGGACGGGTCACCGAACGACGGCGCGTACTGCGGATCCGGGACGGGGAACCGAACACCCGCCCCGACACCCTGGTCGCGGAAGAGCCGATGGAGATCCGCCTCAACGGCAGGCCACTTGCCATCACCATGCGCACACCCGGCGACGACTTCGCCCTCGCCGCCGGGTTCCTGGTGAGCGAGGGCGTCGTGAGCCGGGCCTCGGACGTGGCGAACATCGTGTACTGCGCGGGCGCCACCCAGGACGGCGGGAACACCTACAACGTCGTCGATGTCCGGCTCGCCCCCGGTGTGCCGCTGCCCGACATCACGCTGGAACGCAACGTGTACACCACGTCGTCGTGCGGCCTGTGCGGAAAGGCCAGCCTCGACGCCGTACGGACCACCGCGGCCTGGCCCCTCGCCGACACACCCCAAGTCCGGGTCACCCCCGGCCTGTTGGCCCTCCTGCCCGACCGACTGCGGTCCGCGCAACGGGTGTTCGACCGGACCGGCGGACTGCACGCGGCCGGGCTGTTCTCGCCCGAGGGCGACCTGCTGGACCTGCGGGAGGACGTCGGCCGGCACAACGCCGTCGACAAAATCATCGGCCGCGCCCTCCGGTCCGGTGCGCTGCCGCTGTCCCGCACCCTCCTGCTGGTCTCCGGACGCGCGTCCTTCGAACTCGCCCAGAAGGCCGTCATGGCGGGCATCCCCCTGCTGGCGTCCGTCTCCGCGCCGTCCTCCCTCGCGGTGGACCTGGCCACGGAGACCGGACTCACGCTCGTCGGCTTCCTGCGCGGCACCTCCATGAACGTGTACGCGGGCGACCACCGCCTCGACCTGCGGGCCGGTGCCGGTGCCGGTGCCGGTGCAGGTGCAGGGGCTGGGGCTGGGGCTGGGGCTGGGGCTGGGATTGGGGCCAGGGCCAAGGACCCGGCCGGAGCCGACACATGACCTGGCGCGACGCACTCCACCGCGTCGCCATGCTCAGCGTGCACACCTCACCGCTGCACCAGCCGGGCACCGGCGACGCGGGCGGGATGAACGTCTGTATCGTCGAGCCGGTCATCGCCCCGGCCACTACGACCTGGCGCACTCCCCCTACTGGCTCTCCACAGCGAGTCCTTCGGCCTGGTGGCCGTCGAGGCCCAGGCCTGCGGCACCCCGGGGATCGCCGCCCGGGTCGGTGGCCTGCCGGTGGCCGTACGTGACGGGGTGAGCGGTGTGCTCGTACCGGGGCACGACCCCGCCGACTACGCGCGGGCGCTGTCCGGTTTCGCCGACGACCCCGCCCGCGCGGCCCGGATGAGCGAAGCGGTGGTCCGGCACGCCCGCTCCTTCGGCTGGGCCTCGGCCGCCGCGGCGGCGGCCGAGGTCTACACCTCGGCCCTGTGGGAACGCCGGTCCCGGCGGGGCTGAGCAGGGGCTCCGCCGTCGGTGGCACGCCCTTCCGCTCGAAGGGGCACCGACCGTGCCGTACGCACCCACCTGTAAGGGTTGGTAAGGCTTGCCTTATATTCATCCTTGATCCGCCCCCGTAAGACAGGACCACCATGCGCACCCCCACCCCCCGCCGCCTCCTGGCAGCCCTCACCCTCACCCCGCTGCTGGCCGGTTGCTTCGCCGCAGGCGAGGAGGGGTCCGGCGCGAGCGGCGGGTCGGGAGCCGCGGGCCGGCTGCGCATAGCCCTCGCGGTGCCGCCGGTGCAGGCCCTGTCGCCCTACAGCAACGACGCCACCGTGCTCAGCAAGCTCTCCGTGGCCGAAGGACTCACCGCCCTGGACGAGGACGGCGCCGCCGCACCCGCCCTGGCCAAGTCCTGGATGCGGAAGAACGCCACGACCTGGGTGTTCGAACTGCGGAAGGCCACCTTCCAGGACGGCACCGACGTCACCGCGGAGACGGTCGTCAACGCCCTCGACCACGCCAACGAGGCCGAGACCAAGCCCCGGGTGCTCAGCGATGTGACCCTGACGGCCGAGGCCGACGACACCGACACCGTCACCCTCACCACCAAGGCCGCCGACCCGGTCCTCCCGCTGCGGCTCGCCAGCCCCGCCCTCGGCATCCTCGCCGAGAAGGCGTACGCCGCCGACGGCACCGTCAGCCCCGTCGGCACCGGCACCGGCCCCTTCGAGATCACCAAGCTCACCGGGAAGACCAAGGCCACGCTCAGCCGCTACGACGGCTACTGGGGCGGCAAGGCCAAGGCCTCCGGCATCGACGTCAGTTGGATCGCCGACGGCACCGCTCGCGCGGGCGCCCTGCGCGGCGGAGACGTCGACATCGCCGAGTGGATCCCCACCGCCCAGGCGAAGCTCCTCGACGAGAACACCCGCCACGAGGTGCCCTCCGTGCGCACCGACAGCCTGATCCTCAACACCGGCGGCGGCCTGTTCACCGACGCCGGGCTGCGGGCCGCCGCCCGCGAGGCCGTGGACGGCGGTGTCCTCGTCGACTCCGTCTTCGGCGGCTACGCCGACCCCGCCCAGGGCCTGTTCGGTCCCGCCGTCCCCTGGGCCGCCGACCAGCGCGTCGAGGTCACCGGCCGCGCGAAGGCCGCGACCACCGCGCAGGTGAGGACGGAGACCAAGGGCAGGACGCTGCGCCTGGCCACCTACACCAACCGCGCCGAACTCCCCGAGGCCGCCACCGTCCTCCAACAGCAGCTGGAGAAGGCCGGGTTCACGGTCAAGCAGGACGTGCGCGAGTACACGCAGATGGAGGCCGACCTCCTCGCCGGCAAGTACGACGCCCTCGTCTTCTCCCGGGTCACCCTCCTCGACACCGGCGACGCGGTCGCCTACCTCGCCAGCGACTACACCGGAGACGGCGTCTACAACATCGCCGGCCTGAAGGACGCGAAGGTCGACGCGGCCATCAAGTCCGCCGCCCAGGAAGGCGACACGGCCGAACGGCAGAAGAAGATCATGCGGGCAGAGGCCGAGATCCTGCGCACCGACGCCGTCGTGCCGCTGGTCCACGAGAAGGTCGTCCAGGGCATCTCCGACAAGGTCGAGGGCGTCCTCCTCGACCCCCGTGAGCGTTCCCTCGTCGATGTCGACACCCGGCTGAAGTAACCACCGATGAGCATCACGTCGCCGGCCGGTGCCCGGAGCCTCCCGACCCGGTGGCGCGCGGGGGCCGGCCGCGCCGTCGCGGGAGGCGCGCTGCTGGCGGCCGTCGCCTTCCTGCCCTGGCTCTCCGGCGTCGACCCCGCGCTGACCGTGCTGCGTGCCCGCTCCGCCGACCAGGACCCGACCCCGGCCCAGTTGACCGCCGTACGCGAGCGACTGGGCCTGGACGAAGGGCCGTTCGTCCACTTCTCGCGGTGGCTGGACGGACTGGCGCACGGGGACGCGGGCACCTCCTGGGTGTCCGGTGAACCGGTGCTGCCGCAGGTGCTGACGGCCCTCGGGGTCTCCGTCACGCTCATGCTCGGCGCGCTGGTGGTCACCCTGGTGGTGGCCGCCCTGGTCTGCGCCCGCACCCTCCACCTCGGCTCCCGGCGAAAGCTGCGGCGGAGACGCGCGGGCGCGGCGGCCGCCGTCCTCGCCGCGCTGCCCAAGTTCCTGCTCGCCTCCCTGCTGGCGACCGTGTTCGGGGTGTGGCTGGGCTGGTTCCCCTCGCAGGGCTGGGAGGGGCCGCAGTCGATGGTCCTGCCGGCGCTCGCCCTCGGCGTGCCCTCCGGGGCGATGATCGGCGGACTGCTCGACCAGTCGCTGCCCGCCGCCTTCAACGAGCCCTGGGCCCGGACCTGGCGCGCCTTCGGCCACCCGGGCGGCCGGATCGCCCGCACCGCGCTGCGCCGGGCCCTCGCCGGAGTGCTCCCGCAACTCCTGCCGACCGTCGTCGCCCTGGTCGGCGGCGCGGTCGCGGTCGAGAAGATCTTCAACATCCCCGGCCTCGGCCGGCTCGCGCTGGACGCGGCCACCGCCCAGGACCTGCCGCCGCTGCAGACCGCGACCCTCGCCCTGGTCCTGCTCGGCGTCTGCGCCGGCTTCCTGATCCAGGCGACCCGGCACGCCCTGCTCGGCCCCGCCCTGCGCGACGGCGCCCTGCCCGCCCTGCACCCGCCCGCGCTCGTACGGACCCGGTCGCTGCCCTGGATCATCGGGGGCTGCGCCACCGTCCTGCTCGCCCTGGTCGTGGCGGGCCTGCTGCGCGACCCCCTGGCGGTGGAGACGACGGCCCGGCTGCTGCCGCCCTCGACCGCGCACCCCCTCGGCACCGACTCCCTCGGCCGTGACCTGCTGGCCCGGCTCGGCCACGGCGCCCTGCGCACGGTCGGCGCGGCCCTCGCGGTGACCGTCGTCAGCGCCCTCCTCGGCCTGCTGATCGGGACGACCGCACAACTGGGGGCGGGCCTGACCGAAGTGGCATCGACCGTGCCGGCCGTCCTCGCCGGCCTCCTCACCACCGCGGTGACCGGACCGTCCGTCTGGGGCGCCGCCTGCGCGGTGTGCCTGGTCGCCTGGACCCCGTACGCCGCCCAGGCCGCCGCCCTTCTCGAACAGGAGCGGGCCAGCGGCCATCTGCTCGCCGCGCTCTCCTACGGCGCCGGCCCCGCCCACCTCCTGCGCCACCATCTGCTGCCCGCGGTCCTGCCCGCCCTCGTACGTAACGCGCTGCTGCGCCTGCCCACCACGGTCCTCGTCCTGGCTTCCCTCGGCTTCCTCGGCCTCGGCGAACAGCCGCCCACCCCGGAGTGGGGCCGCCTCCTCGCCGAGAACCAGCCCTACGCGGAGCTGGCCCCCTGGACCCTCCTCGGCCCCGCCGCCGCCCTCGTCCTCCTCTCCGTCCTCTCCCTCTCCACCACGGCGTGGAGCGGCCCCCGAACCCGCCGTCGCACCCCGGGGCCCGCGCCCGCCTGACCGGACGGGGAGTGGCTGGGCCGCCCGGGTGGTTCGGCGGCGGGGCGTACCGGCTGTCCGGGGGCGGCCCGGCCCGCTGATCCTGCCGCACGCCGGGGGCTTCTTGCCCTACGCCGCCCACCGCTTCGCCGTCGCCGCCCAGGTCCACCCCGTGTCCACGCCCGAGGAACTGCTGAGCGACCTCCGGAGCTTCTACTTCGACACCGCCATCTCCGCGGGCCCGGCCGCCCTGCCCTCCCTGCTCGCCTTCGCCGCGCCCGGACAGGTCCTGTACGGCAGCGACTTCCCCATGCTGCCCGAGCAGTGGGCCACCGGCTTCGACAGCGGCCTGGACGACTACCCGCACGGGGAGCCGGGGGAGTTGCACGCCGTCAACCGCGGCAACGCCGAACAGCTCGTCCCCCGGCTCGCCCGGCCCTGACCCCGCGCGAAGCGCGGGCGGCTGTCAGGACTGCTGTCAGGGTTTCCGGGCCACGGCCCCCAACTGGGGTACGACCACGGGCTCGTCGCCGGGGTCGGGGCGCCACAGGGAGCAGGAGACGAGGCCCGGGTCCAGGAGCGTGAGGCCGTCGAAGTACCGGCCGACGTCCTTGACGCCGCGTGCGGTGACCGGCGGCTTCGCGTGGGCGTTCCAGAACTCCATCGCCTCCAGCTGGAGGTCGCCGCCGAGTTCGGGCTCGGTGGTGGGGTGCGTCAGCACCAGGAAGCTGCCCGGGGCGAGCGGGGCCAGGAGCCGGTGCGCGATGTCCAGGGCCTCGGTGTCGTCGAGGACGAAGTTCAGGATGCCGAGCAGCATCAGGGCGACGGGCTCACCGAAGTCGAGGGTGCGGGCGGCGATGTCGAGGATGGTGTCCGGGTCGCGCGCGTCGGCGTCGAGGTAGACGGCGGCGCCCTCCTCGGTACTGCTCAGCCGGGTCCGGGCGTACGCGAGCACCACCGGGTCGTTGTCGACGTACACCACCCTCGACGCGGGCGCGACGCGCTGGGCGATCTCGTGGGTGTTCTCCAGGGCGGGCAGACCGGTGCCGATGTCGAGGAACTGGCGTATCCCCTGCTCCTCGGCGAGATGGCGTACGGCGCGGACGAGGAAGCGCCGGTCGGCGGAGGCGATGTCACGGATGACGGGGATCAGACCGGCGACCTGGTCACCGACCTGCCGGTCGACCTCGTAGTTGTCCGTGCCGCCCTGCCAGTAGTTCCAGACGCGGGCGTTGTGCGCCGTACCGGTGTCGGGGCGCCGCTGCGGGTCCGTACCGGTGTCGGGGCGCGGCTGCGGGGTGTCGTCGGGCTGCTGCTCGCTCACGTCCACGTCGTCCTCTCCTCCTCGCACGCCCAAGGATGCTACGGCGGCGGGCAGTTGGTGCCCGCCGCGGCGTGACGTGGCGTCATTGTGCCGTCGCAGCGGCGTCGGCCGCCTCGTCCTTGGCCATGTGCAGGAAGCGCTGGATCGCTCCGACCGACATGTCGAGCGCGTCGGACGCGGCCTGCTCGTCGCCGAACATCTGCACGGCCTCGGCGACGGCCACGGCCAGCTCGGTCTCCGCCTTGCGGACCTTGCCCTCGGCCTTGTCGACGGTGTCGACGACGGCCAGCTGGCGGCGCTGCTTCTCCTGAAGCCGCTGCTTACGGGAGAGGGTGGTCTTGTCGGTGTTCTGCACAGTCATGACCCAAGATCATAATTGCTCGGCGGTCAACGCCCGCACAGTCCAGGGAAGTTCACTCTTACCGGTCGCGGCCCGTCCGGTCGGGCGCGTCGTTCCGCCACATCCAGGCGGCGATGCCGACGCGGTTGCGGGCGCCGAGTTTGCGCTGGATGTTGGCCACATGGGTCTTGGCGGTCCCGGCGCTGATGAAGAGCGCGGTGCCGATCTCCGCGTTGGTCCGCCCCTGCGCCACCAGCCCCGCGACCTCGGCCTCCCGGTCGGTGAGGGGTTCCGTCGGGCCCGGGTGGTGCGGGGCGTCGGCGCGGGGGCCGAGATGGCGCAGCAGCCGTACGGTGACCGACGGGCTGATGAGCACGTCACCGGCCATGGCCGCGCGGACCGCCTCGGTGAGCAGGGTGGGTCCGGAACGCTTGAGCAGGAAGCCGCAGGCGCCGTTGGCCAGGGCCGTGTGCACGTAGGCGTCGAGGTCGAACGTGGTGACGACGATGACCTTGGTCGGTTCCGTTGCGTCGGGGCCGGCCAGGACGCGGGTGACCTCCAGACCGTCCGGTCCGGGCATCCGGATGTCGGCCAGGACGACGTCGGGCCGCAGCCGGCGGGCGCACTCGATGGCGGTGGCGCCGTCGGCGGCCTCGCCCACGGTGCGCATGTCGGGTTGCGCGTCCAGGATCATCCGGAAGCCGATACGGATGTCGCGCTGGTCGTCGGCCACGAGGATCCGGATCGGTGCGGCGGGCGTCGTGCCGGTGGTCATCGTCTGGGCTCCGGGGTCATCGTCTCGGCTTCGTGGTCAACGTCTGGGCTCCGGGGTCAACGTTCCGGTTCCGTGGTCATCGGGTCCGGGTGGTCGTGCCCGGCGTCCGGGTGTCGCGCGGGGGCGTTCGCGGCGGCGGGCATCGGGAGGGCGGCCGTGACCCGCCAGCTGCCGGGCGCGGTGGGGCCCGCCGTGAGGGTGCCGCCGAGTGCCTCCACCCGCTCGGCCAGGCCGATCAGGCCGAGGCCGTGGCGGCGATGGGCTCCACCGAGCGGGTAGGCGCGCGCCGCGTCCGGACGGCCCGCCGGGGCACGGTCGTTGGCGACGACGACCGTCAGCCAAGAGCCGTCGCCGTCGCCGTCGCCGTCGTCGCCGTCGTCGCGGGCGATGCTGATCTCGACGTGAGCGGCCGTGGGGGCGTGCCGGCGGATGTTGGTCAGGGCTTCGGTGACCACCCGGTAGGCGGTGGTGCCCGTCTCCCGGTCGGTCGCGGCCACCGCCCGGTGGTCGACGCTCAGCCGGGGGCTGGCGGGGCCGATGGCCGCGAAGTGACCGACCAGGGCGGGCAGATCGGCCAGCGTGGGCAGGTGGGGCGGAACGGGGCCGGGGCCGGGGCCCGGATCGCCGTCCGTGCCGCGCAGCATGTGCACGGTCCGGTCCATCGAGGCGAGCGCCCGCTGCCCCGCCTCCTCGATGCGCTTCAGGGCCGCGCCCACCTCGGGCTGCCCGTCCAGGACATGGGCGGCGGCCTGCGCCTGGACGACCATGCCGGTGACGTCGTGGGCGACGAAGTCGTGCAGATCCCGGGCGAGTTCCAGCCGCTGGGTCCGGCGGGCCGCCGCGACGGAGCGGGCCCATGCCTCGTCGATCGTGCGCAGCCGCAGGCCCACGGCGACGGCGACTCCGGCCCCCAGCGACCAGTACGCCGTCGTCAGCAGCATGTTGGGCAGCGACTCGGGCCACACCACCCGTACCATCAGCCCGGCCTCGGCCACACAGAGCACCGCGACGGCCCCCGCGGCCCGGACCGGCGCCACCGTCCGCCGGGCCACCTGCATCGTCAGGACCAGGAGCGCCCCGGCCTCGACCACGCCCCACGCCCCGATCGGGAAGTTCACCCCGCCACCGGCGAGCAGGACCGGCGTCACCCCGGCCGAGACCAGCGCGGCGAGCACGGCGAGCGCCGCCGTCCAGGGCCGGGCGCGTTCGGGGAGTACGCCGAGGACGACGACCACCGACACGGCGACCACGGCGGGGAGCGGGGCGAGTGGACCGGCGGTGGCCACGCCCACGGCGGCCAGGGCGCCCACCAGGGCCGGCACCCCCACGGCCGCCGCCCCCGATGCCGGCGGCCACGGCCGCTCCCGCCCTCCCACGGACATGCCGCTCAACGTACCCCGGGCGGTGGACGCGCCGCGATCCGCCGAACGGCAGAGGCCGCCCGGCGGCCGGTTTCCCCCACACGGCAGATGGTCCGCCAGGCGGGCGCGCCCCCACGCTGGTGGCGATCCGAACCGGCCCACGCAGGGCCGGAACCCCAACTCGCCCGAAGGAGCCCCGACATGACGCCACGCACGCCCACGCCGTACGACCGCCGAACCGCTCGACGGACACCCGGCCTCCGCCGTCCCCCTGCCCCTACCCCTGCCCTCGCCCTGGCCGCAGCCCTCCTGTTCACCCTCGCCACAGGCGCGAACGCGGCGACCGGATCCACCGCCGCCCCCGCCGAACCCACCACATCCATCACGCGCACCGAATCCACCGTGTCCGACGCGCGCACCCACCCCGCCCGATCCGCCCTGCCGCAGCTCAAGCGGCTCCTCCAGCGCCAGGCGGGCGCGTGGAACCGGGGCGACGGCACCGCCTTCGCCAACACCTATGCCGAGGACGCCGAGTTCATCACCTTCGACGGCACCCATCTGCGCGGCCGCCCGGAGATGGCGCGCAACTTCCAGCTCTACTTCGACGAGTACACGAAAGGGACCCGCCTGGTCTTCACCGAGGTGCCCGTGACCCTGCGCCACCCGACGCCCGACACCGCCGTGATGATCACCACCGGCTGTGTCGCCAACCCCGGTGAGCCGGAGTGCCGTCCGGACAGCCACTCCGTCCAGACCTATGTGGCCGCCCACCGGGAGCGCGGCTGGGAACTCGTCTCCTTCCAGAACACCCGGGTCCAAGGCCTCCTGCCGCCGCCGCGCCCCTGACTCGCGGGTGTCGGCAGTACCACCGTCTCGCCCTCCCGTCGGCCAAGTCCCGTCGAATGAGAGAGAGTTGGGTGAACGAAACACCTGGCGACGCGAGGGGGACTCTCATGGCACGGACCCTGGACCGGGTGCTGGCGGTGGTGGGGGAGCGGCGGGCCGAGTTCGAGGAGAAGCGGCACATCCCGCGTGACGTGATCGCCGTCTTCAAGGAGGCGGGACTCTACCGGGCGAGCGCACCGGCGCGATTCGGCGGCGACGCCCTGCCGCCCGCCGAGTTCCTCCGTCTCGTCGAACGGATCTCGGTCGTCGACGGCTCCGCCGGCTGGGTCGCGAGCTTCGGGTCGGCCCTGGTCTATCTGGCCGCGCTGCCGCTCGACACC
The DNA here is from genome assembly GCF_055657445.1 of Streptomyces sp. NPDC107538. Taxonomy (NCBI): domain Bacteria; kingdom Bacillati; phylum Actinomycetota; class Actinomycetes; order Kitasatosporales; family Streptomycetaceae; genus Streptomyces; species Streptomyces sp. NPDC107538. The sequence goes on from NZ_JBVKAY010000007.1 coordinate 518,746, forward strand.
CAGGCCGAGTTGTACGCCGACGGACCCGATGTCGTCTTCGCCGGCGGCCTGTTCCCCGTCCAGCCCGCCGAGCGGGTGGCGGGCGGCTACCGGGTCACGGGCCGCTGGAGGTTCGCCAGCGGCTGCACGGGCGCCGACGTCCTCGGCGTGGGCATCAGGGCCGGCGCGGAGCGGGCCGGACGGCCGCGCCGCCCAGGCCACGCCGACCCCCGGCCCCTCACCGCCGTACTGCGCCCCGACCGGGTGAGGATCGCCGAGAACTGGGACGTCGTCGGTCTGCGCGGCACCGGCAGCCATGACCTGGTGGTCGACGGGCAGGTCGTGCCCGAGGAATGGACGTTCGTCCGCGGCGGCGCGGCCACCGTCGACGAACCCCTCTACCGCTACCCGACCGTCCCGTACGCCTCCCAGGTCCTGGCGGTCGTCGGCCTCGGCATCGCCCGTGCCGCCCTCGACCATGTCATCGCGCACGGCGCCCGGCCCGGCTACACCGGCGCCCCCAAGCCGGCCGAACGCGCCACCTACCGCATCGCGGTCGGCCGCGCCGAGGCCCGACTGCGGTCCGCCCGCGCCTTCTTCTACGAGGCCACGGAGGAGGCCTGGGCCACGGTCCGGGCGGGCGACCCCGCGACCGCAGGGCAGGCGAGCGCCCTGCGTCTGGCCTCCGCGCATCTCGCCAGGACGTCCTTCGAGGTCGTACGCGACGCCTACCAACTCGGCGGCATCGACGCCGTCGACGAGACGAGCCCCCTGCAGCGGTACCTGCGCGACGCGTCGGTCGTACCGCAGCACGCCTTCCTCCAGGAAGGTATGTACGACGGCGCGGGCGCGGTCCTCATGGGTGTCGAGCCCTTCCCCGGCTACCTGTGAGTCCACCATGTGAAAGGGGATCAAAGAGGATCATGCTTTCTCCGACCTTCGTCTACGGCACGGGGCGCAGTGGTTCGACGGCGCTGTCCCGCATCCTCAACGCTCATCCGGACGTACTGAGTCTGAACGAGTACTTGGCCTCCGTCGGCGACGCGGCCTTCCCGGCGGGGGAGGTGGACGGCGAGGAGTTCTGGCAGGCGCTGTACCGTCCGGCGCCGCACTTCGAGCGGATGATCCGCAGCGGTGTGCCGCTGCCGGAGTTCCTGTACACCCGCCGCCCCGGCAGGTACACGAGCGCGACGACGGGCATTCCCGCGCTCTCCCTGATGGTGCTGCCGCATCTCACGGACGACCCGGACGGCCTCCTCGACGAGCTCGGCGCGGCGGTGGTCCGCTGGCCCGGGCGGCCGGCCGCCGAGCACCACCGGGCCCTGTTCGCCCTGCTCCGCGCCCGGTTCGGCCGCACCGCCGTCGTGGAGCGCTCCGGCTACTCCACCGGCTGGGCCCCGCGACTGCGGGAGGCCTTCCCCGACGCCAGGTTCGTGCACCTGTTCCGCGACGGCCCCGACTGCGCCCTGTCGATGAGCCGTCATCCCGGATACCGCGCGATCTCCCTGCTCCGCGAGATCAAGGCCCGCTGCGGTGTCGACAGCTTCGCCGACCTGACCCCCGAACACGTCCGCGCGCTGCCCCCGGACCTGGCCCCCCTGCTCGGCGAACGCTTCGACCCCGCCCTCGTACGCGACCGGCCCATCCCGCTGCGGACCTTCGGCACCCTGTGGTCCGAACTCGTCACCGAGGGAACGGAGTTCCTCCACCGGCTCCCCGCCGACCGGAGCGCCACCCTCTCCTACGAGGGCCTCCTGGACCACCCCGTCGAGGAGCTGACCCGCCTGGCGGAGTTCATCGGCGTCGACCCCCTGCCGCAGTGGCTGCGCACCGGGTCGGCCCTGCTCGACCACGGCCGACGCGGCTCCGCCCTGAGCCTGTCGGCCGCAGAGCTGGCCGCGCTCCGGGACGACTGCGCTCCCGGCACCCGCGTCCTGCAGGGATAGCGTTCACCCTCACTGGTTGCAACGAATCGAGGAGGTTCTGTTGCGTTAATAGTGCATTCGTTGCAACGAAATAGCGGCTCCTAGCTGCCCTTATGTCGATCGCATGCAATAACTCTGTTGCTGACTCCATAAATGCAACGTAGCGTTTGCGTATCGAGAAATAGGCGGGCGATCAAGGGGGCCGGGATGATGGAGACAGTGCAGAGCCAGCAGCAGGCGGCGCCCGGCGCCGTCACCGCCTTCGCCCGCTTCGTGGTCTGCGGCGGTGGTGTCGGCGTCGCCTCCAGCTTCGCCGTGGCGGCCCTGGCCTCCTGGGTGCCCTGGGCCCTGGCCAACGCCCTGATCACCGTGGCGTCCACGCTCCTCGCCACCGAACTGCACGCCCGCTTCACCTTCGGCGCGGGCGGGCGCGCCACCTGGCGTCAGCACACGCAGTCGGCCGGGTCGGCGGCAGCGGCGTACGCGGTGACCTGTGCGGCGGTGTTCGTCCTGCGCGAGTCGGTGGCCGAGCCCGGCGCGGTGCTCGAACAGGTCGTCTACCTGTCGGCCTCCGCCCTCGCCGGCGTCGCGCGCTTCGCGGTGCTGCGGCTCGTCGTCTTCGCGCGGAACCGCCCCGGCCGCGCGCTCTGCCTGGTCGCCTGACCGTCAGCAGCGGGCTGACCGTCAGGCGCGGGCCAGCGCCGCGCGCAGCTTGTTCCGCGAGTTGACGCCGAGCTTGGTGAACACCTTGTGCAGATGCCATTCGACCGTGCGGGGACTGATGAACAGCTCGGCGCCGATCTCGGAGTTCGTCCTTCCGTCGGCGGCCAGCCGGGCGATCTGGGCCTCCTGCGCGGTGAGCGCATCACTCAGGTCGACCGTCTGCTGCCGCACCGACTCGCCGGTGGCCAGAAGCTCCCGACGGGCACGCTCGGCGAAGGCGGTCGCCCCGAAACCGTGCAGCATGTCGTAGGCGGTGCGCAGGTGTTCACGGGCGTCGAGGCGCCGGTTCTCGCGGCGGAGCCACTCGCCGTACACCAGATGGGTGCGGGCGAGATGGACGGCGATCCGGCTGCGCCGCAGGCGCTCGATGGCCTCCCGGTACAGCCCGTCGGCGGCCTCGCCCTCGGAGAGCAGCGCCCTCGACCGGGCCAGAACACCGAGGGCCCAGTCCGTGCCGCAGGCATCGGCCCGCTCCTGAAGCCGGCGCAGGGCCGCCTCCGCGGCCTCGGGCGCGTCGCTGCGGGCGCCCGCCTCGACGAGTTCGACGAGGGAGAACCCGGCGCTCGCCAGATCCTCGTACTCCCCGGCCCGTTCGGCGTCCGCCAGAGCCTCCTGGTACCGGCCGAGGCTGTTGTGCAGCACCGCGAGCAGATAGTGGCCCAGCCCGATCGCCCGGCCCTCGCCCCAGGTGCTCGCGTCCCGGGCGGCGGCCCGGATCAGCTCGACCGCGTTCGCGTCCTCGCCGCGCCAGACCACGAGCAGCAGCGCGGGGTAGCCGATGGGAGAGTTGCCGGTCAGCTCCGTGATGCCGTCGGACTCGTTGATCAACGCCGAGGCGAGATCGAACTCTCCGGCGTGCACATGGACCGCGGCACGGTAACCGAGGGCCAAGGGAAGGAAGTTGAGCGCCCCGGTCCCGCGCGCCGCCCGGACCGCGTGCGTGGTCAGCTCGTGCCAGGCCTCGTCGTCCCAGAGGTCGCCGGCGACCAGCCAGGTCAGCCAGAGCCAGCGCATGGCGTCGTCGTCTTCGCGCTCGGCGACCCGCCGGAACGCCCGCAGCGCGGGCTTCAGCACCGGCGCGCCCTTGACGAAGCCCTCGGTGAAACGGGCCGCGAGGCCGTCGAGGAGTTCGTCCGTAGGCCGCGCGGGACGCGGTCCGCGCGGTGCGGTGCGGGCGGCCTCGGCCACCTCCCGCACACCGACGCGCCCGTGCGCACGACCGGCGAAGATCGCCGCCCCGACCGCTTCGAGATACGCCTCACGCGCCTCCGACTCGTCGACCCGTTCCAGCCGCTCGGCCGCGTCGAGCAGCGACGGCACGGCCTCGCCGCCGCGCCTGCGGGCCAAGACGATCTGGGCGCGCAGCCGGGCCAGCCGCGCGTGCTGCTCCTTGTCCAACGGGCCCAGCTCCGCGGCGGCGAGGAGATCGAGCGCCGCGTCGGGAGCCCCGGCCTCGAAGGCCGCCCGCGCGGCGGCCGCCGCCCGCGTGCCGCGTCTGGCCGGGTCGGGCGTCAGCTCGGTCGCGCGTCTCAGGAACGCGGCCGCCGCCGCGACACCGCCCCGCGCCTGGGCCCGGCCGGCCGAACGCTCCAGTTCGCCCGCCACGTCCTCGTCGGGCTCCACCGCCGCGTGGGCCCGGTGCCAGGCCTGCCGATCCGAGTCGAACGCGGGATCGGTCGCCTCCGCCAGCGCCCGGTGCACATCCCGGCGTACACCGGGGTCGGCCGCGCGATAGGCCGCCGAGCGCACCAACGGATGCCGGAACCGCGCCCGCGCCCCGAACTCGATCAGCCCCGCCGCCTCGGCCACCCCCGCGGCGTCCGCCCCGATGCCGAGCCGCTCGGCCACCCGACGCAGCAGCGGCACGTCCCCCACCGGCTCGGCGGCGGCCGCCAGCAGCAGCCGCCGCGCCGCGTCCGGGAGTCCGTCGATCCGCCGCAGGAAGCTCTGCTCGATCTGACTCGCCAGCGGACGGGTGTCGGGACGCCCGAACCCACCGGCCAGCTCCGCCGCGGTCAGCCCCCGCGTCAACTCCAGCAGCGCCAGCGGGTTGCCGCGGGTCTCGGCGACGATCCGGTCCCGGACCCGCTCGTCCAGCCGGCCCGGGACCACCGAGTCCAGCAGCGCCCGCGCGTCGTCGTCGCGCAGACCCGGGACCACGAGTTCCCGCAGCCCCGCCAACGGGTCGTCGGCCGCCGAAGTCGTCGACGTCCGTACCGCGCACACCAGCGCCACCCGCTCCGCGAGCAGCCGGCGTGCCACGAAGGCGAGCGTCTGCGCGGAAACCCGGTCCAGCCACTGGGCGTCGTCCACCACACAGACGAGCGGCCGCTCCTCCGCGACCTCGGCCAGCAGACTGAGCACCGCGAGCCCGACCATGAAACGGTCCGGCGCGCTGCCCGACCGCAGCCCGAACGCGACGGCCAGAGCGTCACGCTGGGGCTCCGGCAGCCGGTCGAGCCGCCCCAGCACCGGCGCACACAGCTGATGCAGCCCGGCGAACGCCAGCTCCATCTCGGACTCGACCCCGGCGGCCCGCAGGACCAGGTACCCCGTCGCCCGCCCCACCAGGTACTCCACGAGCGCGGTCTTGCCGACCCCGGGCTCGCCGCGCAGCACCAGCACCTGGCTCCGACCCGCCCTGGCGTCGGCCACCACCTGATCCAGCGCCCCGCACTCGCCACGCCGGCCACGCAGCCCGCGCCGAGGAGTGCCGCTCGCCATCCACCACCACCGCGCAGTTCAAAGGAGCAGACCCTGATCCACTCGGGTCGGCCCCCATCATGCCCCGTGCGCGTGGCCCGGACAATCGGCGACGTGGGTGGTGGCACGGTCACCGGGGCGGACCGCCGAGGCGGTCCGCGGGCCCGGATCAGCGGGGACGGGTCAGGGCGCGGCCTCCCTGGAACAGCCCGATGAGGTGGGCCATGTCGCCGGCCCGGGCCGCGTCGAGGAAGGCTTCGAGGAGCCGGTCCCGCTCCGCCGCGTCGACCGGGGAGTGCCGCTCCCCGGCGAGGTGCCTACGGGCCCGGAGCGCGACCTGCCGGGCGTTGCCCTCGCTCAGGCCGAGGATCTCGGCGATCTCGCGGAACGGGTACGCGAAGGCCTCGCGCAGCACGTACACGGCGCGTTCGACGGGGTTGAGCCGTTCCATCAGCAGCCCCACCGCGCGTTCCAGGGCCTCCCCGTGTTCGGCCTCCCGCGCCGGGTCGGCGGCCGTGGGATCCCCCTCCGGGAACCAGCCGCCGACACTGATCTCGTGGCGGGCGCGGGCCGAGGTCGCCTCGTTGAGCGCGACCCGGATCGTGACGGTCACGAGGAACGCGACCCGGTCCCGTACCTGTGTGCGGTCCGTGCCCTGCCAGCGGACCCAGACGTCCTGGACGACGTCCTCGGCGTCGGCGACCCGCCCCAGCATCCGGTAGGCGATCCCGAACAGCCGGGAACGGACGCTCTCGAAGTCCGCCGTCGCCTCCGTCGTTCTCCCCGTCGTCGTGACGTTCCTGGCCTTACCCGTGCCGGACGAGCCCGGCTTCGACATGACGTCGATGTTGGACAAGCGCATGACGTTCTTCCCCGGTCCCGGTGGTCTGGACCGCCGGGCCCCGGCACATCGTGTGCCGGGGCCCGGCTCTGTGACCCAGTCACCGTCGTCCGGGGCCGACCCCGGGCGCACCCGTGGAATCCCTGGTGCACCCCCGGGTGCCGCGCGGCCCCTCCCCCCTTTCACTCACGCTCGGTCCCCCGGTCCCCGGGGCGGTCGTCACTGCCCTCCGTCCACTCCGCCCCGGTGCGCAGCCGGAAGGCGGCGACGGCCGCCTCCACCGTGGGGAAGAAGTGCCGGGGATCGATCGTGCGCGTCAGCCCGTACCGCTCGATCTTGGCGCGGACCGGGTCCTTCAGCTCGGCGAACACCAGATGCACGTCACGGGCGTTGAGCGTCTCGTCGAGCTCCTCCAGGACGTCCGAGGCGGTGGTGTCCACGTCGGTCATGGGCTCCGCCGCGATCACGATCCAGCTCGGCCGCGGATCGGCGTCGGCCAGCCGGTCGACCTCGTCACGGAAGGCCTTGGCGTTGGCGAAGAACAGCGGGGCGTCGAACCGGTAGATCACCAGACCCGGCAGCCGCCCGGCCCCCGGATAGGAGCGGACGTCGTGATACCCCTCCAGACCCCGCACCCGCCCCAGCACGGTGTTGTACGGCCACCACGCCCGCCGGAAGACGTTCAGGACGGACAGGCCCACGGCCACGGCGATGCCCGGCAGCACACCGAGCAGCGCCACGCCGACGAACGCCGCGAGACAGAGCAGGAACTCCGCCCGGCGCTGCCGCCACAGCCGTACGGCGCCCGGGATGTCGGCCAGGGACAGCGACGCGGTGATCACCACCGCCGCCAGGGCGGGCTGGGGCAGATCGCGGAACAGACCCGGAACCAGGACGAGCATGAGAACGATCAGCGCCGCCCCGACCACGCCCGTGAGCTGGCTCCTGGCCCCCGCGCGCTCCGCGACCGCCGTACGCGAACCGCTCGTGCTGACCGGGAAGCCCTGGAAGAGACCCGCCACCAGGTTCGCGACGCCGACGCCGGCCATCTCCTGGTTGCCGCGGACCTCCTGACCCGTACGGGCCGCGAAGGCCGACGCGTTGGAGATCGTGTCGGCCAAGGACACCAGCGCGATGCCCAGCGCACCGGCGAACAGCGGGGCGAGATCGGCGAGCCGGATCTCCGGGACCGTGAACGGCGGGAAACCCTCGGGCAGTTCACCGACCAGGTTCACCCCGTGCGCGCCGAGATCGAAGACGACGGCCGCGGCGATCGCCAGCACCACCATCACCAGCACGGCGGGGATCTTCGGCAGCACGCGCTGCAGGACCAGGATCAGCGCGATCCCGCCGATGCCGACCGCGGCGGCGGCCGGGACCACCGCCCCGTCGGCCAGCTCCCGTACGAGGCCGACGCACTCGCCGATCAGGTTGTCCGCGTCGACCTTGAAGCCGAGCAGCTTCGGCAGCTGGCCGATCAGAATCGTCAGGGCCAGGCCGTTCATATAGCCGATCATCGTCGGCTTGGAGATCAGATCGGCGATGAAGCCGAGCTTCGCCACCGAGGCCAGGATCATGATGGCCGCCACCATCAGCGCCAGCACCGAGGCCAGCGCCACGGCCCGGTCGGGGTCGCCGTCCGCCGCCACCAGCGGCAGCACGGTCGCGGCGATCATCGGCCCCAGCGAGGAATCCGGGCCCAGCACCAGGATCCGGGACGGCCCGCACACCGCGTAACCGAGCAGACAGAGGATCGTCGTGTACAGCCCGGTGATGGGCGGCAGGCCCGCCAACTCGGCGTACGCCATGCCCTGCGGCACCAGCAGCGTGGTCAGCACGACCCCCGCGACCAGGTCCTTGGCCAGCCACTCGCGCCGGTACGTCGACACCGCGCGGACCCCGGGAACGGCCCGCAGCCGGGGGAGGAGCCCCCGGCCGTTGTGCTCGGATCTCACAGACCGTCCTTCCGTCCTGCCCCGCCGCTCCCGGCGTCCTCCGGCCGGCGCCACGGGTGTGTCGAGCGTGCACGCGCGGCAAGCGTGGCACGCGAACGGCGGTCCCGTGCGCGCACGGTGAGGTGTCGGCCCCGGATGTCCCTCGGCCCGCGCCCGGGCGGGCAGGGTTCAGTCGGCGGGTGGCCCTCGGCACGCGGGTCACCCGCCCTCGGCTCGTCGACATCGGCCGGGGGGCCTGTTCCAGACGCGTCGTCGACCCACCGCACTGCGATCCCTCGGCCCGATTGCCCTGGCGGGCCTCGCCCGCGCCGGGTGTCAGTCCGGGTGGACCGGGACGCGGAGCCGGGCCTCGTAGCCGCCGTCCTCGGTGGGGCCGGACTCGAACGTCCCGTGGAGCAGCTCGGCGCGTTCCCGCAGGCCCACGAGGCCCTGGCGGGAACCGGGCAGGGGGAGGGACGGGCGGGTGGGGCGGGTGTTCGTCACCGTCACACCGAAGGCGTCGTCGGCATGCCACAGCCGTACGGTCGCGCGGGCGCCCGGCGCGTGCTTGCGGGCGTTGGTGAGGGCTTCCTGGACGGTGCGGTAGAGGGCGCGTTGTGCGGGCGTGCCGATGTCCTGCGGGAGTTCGCCGGTCAGCTCGGTGTCGATACCGCTCGTCGTGACGAGGCGGTGCAGGTCGGCGAGGGTGGGCTGGGGGGTGAGTTCGGTGGACCGGCCCCCGGAGGCGCGGAGCAGGGTGACCATGTGGCGCAGTTCGTCGAGGGTGTCGACGCTGAGGGTACGGATGGTGCGCGCGCCCTCCTTGAAGTCCGGGTCACCGGCGGCCATTTGAAGGGCGCCCGCCTGTACGGCGATCAGGCTGACCTGGTGGGCGACGACGTCGTGCATCTCGCGGGCGAGCTGGGCGCGTTCGCGGGCGACCACGGCCTGGGAGTGCAGCAGCCGCTCGTGTTCCCGGGCCTCCTCGATCTCGACCAGTCGACTCGCCAAGTCCCGTCTCGTCTGCACGAGTTGGCCCAGGAGTACGGGTGCGGCGGCGGTGGCGAGCGTGTAGAAGAAGTACACGGCCGTCCAGGTGCGCTCGTGCGCGGTGAGGTCGGCCGGTGGCCAGGGGGCCGCGGAGGCGAGGGCGAACAGCACGGCGCACACCCCGAGCAGCCGGCGGTCGCGGGAGCGTTCGGCCAGGGTGAACAGCGCGGCGAACGGGGCGAAGACGATGTCCAGCATGAGGCTGGCGGGGAGGGTGAGCAAGAAGACCGGCAGCGGGAAACGCCGCCGCACGCCCAGCGCGACGCAGGCCAGCGCCGCCAGGCCCTTCGCGAGGGCGTCGGCGTCCCCCAGGCTGAGCACGACGTCCACGACCGCGACGCCGACGACCACCCCATCGACAACGGCCCCGGGCACCCACTGCCACCAGCCTCTCGGCGCCGTCATCGCCCGCTCCTGGAGGGGCGCCCGGCCTTGGGGGTTTGCCCAGCCTCGGGGGAGGGCCCAACACCGGCCTCGGGGGAGGGGTGCCTGGACTCCGGGGTGGGGCCGGTGCCGGAGATGGGGCCGGGCTCTGGGGATCGCCCGGCCTTGGAGGAGGCACCGGCCTCGGGGGAGGGGTGCCTGGGCCCCGGGGAGGGCTCGGTGCTGGAGAAGGGGCCGGGCCCTGGGGAGTGCCCGGACCTGGAGGAGTCACCGGACTTCGGGGAGGGCCCGGTCTCCGTGGATCGCCCGGTCTCCGAGGCGGGGCCGGTCCCCGAGGAGCGCCCGGATGCGGAGGCGTGCTCAGCCCCCGAGGGGTGTCGTGGTGTGTCTTCGAGCAGGCCGGCTCGTTGGGCGAGCAGCGCGGCCTGGACTCGGCCGCCGACCCGCAGCTTGGTGAGGATCGCGCTGACGTGGTCCTTGACGGTGCCCGCGCTGAGGTGGACACGGGTGCCGATGTCGGCGTTGGACAGCCCCTCCGCGACCAGGACCAGCACCTCGCGCTCGCGCTCGGTGAGCCGTCCGACCCGGGCCGCCTCCTCGTCCACGGCCCCGCCCGCGCCGGGGTGGCTCTGCCAGACGGCCCGGGACGCCTTCGGTGACATCACCACACCCCCGGCCGCCAACGTCCGCACCAACGGCGCCAGTTGCTCCGGCTCGGTGTCCTTGAGCAGAAACCCGGCCGCGCCGGAGCGCAGCGCGGTCAGCACGTACTCGTCCGCGTCGAAGGTGGTCAGCATCGCCACCACCGGCGGCTCGGGCAGCGTACGCAGCCGCCGCAGCACGGTCAGCCCGTCGACGTCCGGCATCCGGATGTCGAGCAGCACGACATCCGGGGTCTCGTCCCGCACGGTGTCCACGGCCTCGGCGCCGGTCGTGGTCGCGACGACCTCGATGTCGTCGGCCGCGCCGAGGATCAGCCGGAAGCCGGAGCGCACCAACGCCTCGTCGTCCACCACCATGACCCGGATCACTCGTGTCCCGCCTCGCCGTCGCTGGGGGTACGGCCGCGGCCGCACGTCGATGTCGCTGGTCGATTGTCACCCGTCACCGGTCACGGTTCCGACCGTAGAACGCCACCGGCCGAGCGGGGCGGCGCCCCTTCAAGTGCTCCTCGCCCTCCACGGCCCGGACGTCCTGCTCGTCCTGCCGTACGTCGTCCAGCCCGCGCTGCCCGCCGACGGCCGGGGGGAGTCCGGGCCTGGCCCGCCCGGTCGTCGCGGTCGGCGAAGTGGCTTCCCGGCAAGGCGACCAACCCCGCGGAACTGGTCCGCTGACCAACGGCGCCCCCGCCCGGACCGAACCGGACGGTACTGCTCCGCCCCCCTGCGGTATCCCCCGGCGGCGAACCCCCGCCCCCGCGTCGGCGTTTCGCGCCCCGGCCCGCGCCGGCCCCCGTTCTGCCCACCGGCCTCCATCCCCCCGCCGAAACTCCACCCCCGCCACGGCCGCCCCACCCCCAGCTCACCCACGCGGATGGATTCCTGCGTCCGGTGAGGGCAACGCCCACCCACGCGTCCGGCAGTGTGTGCGAAGGCCGGAAAGGCTGTCGCACATGCTCACACCTCATGTGCGACCACCCCGGCGGCGCCGGGGCGAACGCCCCCGCTGGGTCTTCCCGGCCCGCGCCGGGACCGTCGCGGCCACCGTGCTGGCCCTCGTCCTCACCTTCCCCGGCACCGCCACCGCGGCCCCCGGCGACCTCGATCCCACCTTCAGTGGCGACGGCAGGCTGCTCACCGACCTCGCCGACGACGATCGCGCCCACGACGTGGCCGTACAGCCGGACGGCAAGATCGTCTCCGTCGGCTCCTCGGCCGACTACTCGGCGACGGAGAGCCGCTTCGCGCTGACCCGGCACAATGCCGACGGCACCCCGGACACCGGCTTCGACGGTGACGGCACGGTGACCACCCCCATCAACAACATGGACCCGGACCTCCAGTGGAGCGAGGCCCACGCCTTGGCGCTGCAGCCCGACGGCAAGATCGTCGTGGTCGGCAGCAGCTGGCGCGGGTGGGAGAACTGCTGCTGGTTCACGGTGGCCCGGTACAACACCGACGGCACGCTGGACTCCGGTTTCGGCGGCGGTGACGGCAGGGTGTTCACCGATTTCGGGGGCCCGGACGAGGCCCGGGACGTGGCCGTACAGCCCGACGGCAAGATCGTGGCCGTAGGCAGCGCGGGCGGCCGCGTCGCGCTGGCCCGGTACAACGAGGACGGCTCCCCGGACACGGGCTTCGGCGGCGGCGACGGCCAGGTGGCCACCGACCCGGCGCCGGGGCTGAACGAGGGCGGCGACGGCCGCACCCTGGCGCTCCAGGCCGACGGCAAAATCGTCGTCGGCGGCCAGGTCGGCTCCACCCGCTTCGACTTCGTCGTCCTGCGCTACACCGCGGACGGCACCCTGGACCCGGCCTTCGGCGGCGACGGCATGGAACGTACCGACTTCGGCGCGTACGAGTCCGTCGAGGGAATCACCGTCCAGCCCGACGGCAGGATCGTCGCGGTGGGCGGCAGCAGCGGCAGATTCGCCCTGGCCCGCTACCGGCCCGACGGCACCCTGGATCCGGCCTTCGACGGCGACGGACGGGTCCTCACCCCCGGCGGCGGCGGAGCCGCGGACGTGGCGCTGCAGCCGGGCGACGGCCGGATCGTCGTCGCCGGAAGCAACGGGCCCGGCGGAGACTTCGCCGTCCTGCGCTACAACCCCGGCGGCAGCCAGGACACCGGCTTCGGCACCGGCGGCGTCGCGACCGCGGACTTCGGCGGCGGTGACGCGGCCCAGGGCGTGGCGCTCCAGCCCGACGGCAGGATCGTCGCCGCCGGGTGGGGCGGCCCGGACACCGACTTCGCCCTGGCCCGCTTCGAGGGCGGCGGCACGCCGCCACCGGCCGACGTGGACCTGTCGGTCACCAAGTCCGGCCCCACCACGGCCGCCATCGGTGACCGGCCCGCCTACACCGTGCGCGTGACCAACACCAGCACCACGACCTCCGCCACGAACGTCTCCCTGTCCGACACGCTGAGCGGCGTCGCCGCCTCGGTCGTCTCGGCGACCACCACCTCGGGCACCTGCACCACCACCGCCACGAGCGCCAGTTGCGCCCTGGGCACCCTCGCCCCCGGAGCCGTCGTCACGGTGACGGTCGCCGCCGAACCCCGGGCCACCGGCACGCTCACCGACCGGGCCACGGTCGGCGCCACACAGGCCGACCCCGACCCCGGCGACAACACGGCCACGGCGACCACCACGGTGACCAACAGCCGTGGCTGCACCCGTATCGGCACCAGCGGCAACGACACCCTCACCGGCACCTTCGGCAACGACGTGATCTGCGCCCTCGGCGGCGACGACACCGTCAACGCGGGCTCCGGCAACGACACCGTCCACGGCGGCCACGGCAACGACCGCGTCGACGGCGGCGCCGGGAACGACACCCTCAACGGCGGCCCCGGCAACGACAATCTGATCGGCAACAGCGGCACCGACAACCTCAACACCGTCGACACCGTCTCCGGCAACGACACCGCCAACGGCGGCCTCAACACGGACACCTGCACGACGGACCCGGGCGACATCCGCATCAGCTGCCCCTGACGCCCAACGCCCAACCCTCAAGGCCCAACGCACATCGACACCCCGGGCCCCGCGCGACCGTACGCGGGGCCCGGCGGCATTCGGCCGGGGCCGCCTCGGATTGACGTGTTCGACTCCACCCCCGCCGGACGGTGAACCGCTAATGTCATGTGCACGACTAACTTCCCCCACGAGGAGGTCGAACATGTCCATCCGTACGCTGATCGGCGGCGTGGCCGCCGCCCTGATGGTGTCCGTGTCCCTGACGGCCGGCCAGGCCGTGGCCGCCCCCGCCGACGCGGCCGACACCACCCTGGCCGCGCGGGTCTTCACCTACGACGCCAGTGGCTCCGCCGAGTTCAGGAGCGCGGTCGACCGGGGCGCGGCGATCTGGAACGAGAGCGTCGACGCCGTCGAACTGCGGCCGGCCGCCACCGGGCAGCGCGCCAACATCCGGGTCCTGGCGGACAACGGCTGGCCCCGCGCCCTGACCACGAGCCTCGGCAACGGCACCGTCTACATCGGCCGCCAGGCCGTCGACCAGGGCTACGACACCATCCGTATCTCCGCCCATGAACTCGGGCACATCCTGGGCCTGCCCGACCGCAAGCCCGGCCCGTGCTCCAGCCTGATGTCCGGGTCCACCGCGGGCACCGCCTGCACGAACCCGTACCCGAACGCGGCCGAGAAGGCGGAGGTCGAGGGCAACTTCGGCGGCCTCCTCACCGACCGCGCCCCGGCGGCCCGCCCCGAGCTGATCGTGGACTGAACCGCACCGCGACCCGCGCGAGGGCCGCACCCGGACAACGGGTGCGGCCCTCGCCATGACGGAAAACGCGGTGGTCAGCTCACCGGTGGTGAGGTGACGTCAGATAGTGCTGTCGAAGGAGCTCCTTCCCGTAGTCGTTGCCGTTCGGGGTCCGGATGACGGAGTGGACGTGCATCTGGGTCGCGCCGCTGCCCTGGGAGGCCCCGTAGGCGCCCGCGAGCGGGCCGGGGGCCTGGCAGTCGACCTCGACCCAGACGACCGGGCTGTGCACCCGGACGTAGAAGGCGGAGTCGTCCTCGATCCCGCCCGCCCATGTCACGTACGTGTCGTCGACGTGCTTGCGGACCTCCGCCATCCGGGCCTTCGCGACATCGGCCTTGCCGCGGCTCGCGAACGCGTCGACGATGCCGAGCAGCTTCTTCTTCTGGGCGGCGGAGAGCTTGTCGCCGCGCAGCCCCGTGTACGCCTGGACGGTGTTGTCGGCGAACGCGCCCGCCTTCATCGACTCGTTCGACTTGGTCGAGGACTCCACGGCGACGCTCCGCTGGGCGTCGGTGAGGGAGTTGACATAGTCGTCCGCGCCCGCCGACAGCCCGTCGATCCGGTGCTCCAGGGCGTCCCGGGCGGTCAGCATGAGCACGGGCAGCCGCGGGTTCTCTTGCCGCAGGCGCCGCAGCACCTGGACGCCGTCCAGGCCGGGCAGCATGCCGTCCAGGACGACGGCATGCGGCGCGCAGCCCCGGGCCGTGCGCAGCGCGCTCTCGCCGTCGGCCGCCGCGCAGGGCCGCCAGCCCGCCTCCGCGACGGCCACCGACAGCGTCTCCACGAGCCCGGGCTCGTCGTCGACGATCAGTACGCGGATCAGGTCCTCGCGCGTTCCAGAAGTGCCGGCCATGCCCCGATCCTGTCGGGCGCACCTGGGGCCGACTGTGCTGAGCCTTTGCGGGACCTGTGAATCGCCTTACCGGCGTCGTCCTCCCCGGTCGCCCTACCGGGCGTCGTCCTCCCCGGCCTCCAGCAGGGTCGCCGCCTCGCCCACGATCCTGCGGTCCGGTTCGCCGACCACTTCGTGGTCCTTGCCGGTGTAGTCGAAGCGGGCCAGCACACTGCGCATGGCCTCCACCCGGGCCCGCTTCTTGTCGTTGCTCTTCACCACGGTCCACGGCGCCTGCTCGGTGTCCGTCTCCCGGAACATGGCGACCTTCGCGGCGGTGTAGTCGTCCCAGCGGTCCAGGGAGGCCAGATCCATCGGGCTGAGCTTCCACTGCCGTACGGGATCGACCTGACGGATCGTGAAACGGGTGCGCTGCTCGCTCCGCGACACCGAGAACCAGAACTTCACCAGGTCCACGCCGTCGTCGACGAGCATCCGCTCGAAGGCGGGCGCCTGCCGCATGAAGCGCCGGTACTCGTCGTCCGTGCAGAAGCCCATCACCCGCTCCACACCGGCCCGGTTGTACCAGGACCGGTCGAAGAGCACGATCTCCCCGGCCGTCGGCAGATGCTCGACGTACCGCTGGAAGTACCACTGCCCGCGCTCGCGCTCGGTCGGCTTCTCCAGCGCCACCACCCGCGCGCCGCGCGGATTGAGATGCTCGGTGAACCGCTTGATCGTGCCGCCCTTGCCGGCCGCGTCCCGTCCCTCGAAGACGACGACCAGCCGGCGCCCCGACTCCTTGATCCAGCTCTGCAGTTTCAGCAGCTCGATCTGCTGCAGCCGCTTGTGCCAGTCGTACTCCGCCGGCTCCATCCGCCGGGCGTACGGGTAGTTCTCCCGCCAGGTGTCCACCGGGCTGCCGTCGGGCCGGATCAGCACCGGGTCGTCGTGATCGCTGTAGTCGACACGCATGTCGGTCAGCAGTTCGGTCATCGCTACTCCCCGAAGGATCAGTGGAACTGCGGAACGATCAGCCAGATCCCGTACGCCACCACCGCGGCGCACGCCAGGAAGCACAGCCCGGCCACGCCGAGGCCCACCGGGTCGGTGCCCCCGCCGCCCTCGCGCGCGGTCTCGGCGCCGTGTGGGTGGGGTCGCGGCGCGACATGAGGACGATGAAGCCGGCCACGGCCAGCGCGAGCAGCGCGATGACCACGAGACCGAGATCCCGCCGTGCGTCACCACGCTCGCCGCGAGACCGCCGACCAGCGCGGCGGCCGGCAGGGTCACCAGCCACGCCACGACCCCACCCACACGGCCCCGAGACCGCCGAACAGCGCGTGCGACGAGCTGGACGGCAGCCCCAGCAGCCAGGTCGTCAGGTTCCACAGGATCGCGCCGACCAGACCGGCGAAGATCATGCCCGGTGTCACCAGGGTGTCGTCCACGATGCCGCCGGAGATCGTCTTCGCGACCTCGGTGGACAGGAACGCGCCGACGACGTTCAGGACGCCGCTGATCAGGACCGCTGTTCTGGGCTTCAGGGCGCCCGTGGCGATCGAGGTCGCCATCGCGTTGGCCGTGTCGTGGAAGCCGTTGGTGAAGTCGAACGCGAGGGCCGTGACGATGACGACCGCCACGAGGAACGTGATGTGGTCCATGCCGTCGATGCAAGCAAGCCGAGGCATACGGGCGGCGAAGCGGAGGCAAAGGCTACGCATGCGCGTGGTCATGCCACCTACAAGACCGCGACGAGAACGCGTCGACATCCGCGAGGACGCCCCGAACCCGGGCCGCTCCTTCCACCGAGCGCCGGGAGAACGTCAGGCCCGGCGGCCGACCGCGACATAGGTGTGGGCGAAGAAGCGGAGGCCGGACAGGTCCTTCTCGACCTCCGTGAACTCCGCGTCCCAGCGGGCGATGTCGTCGGCGGTGACGAGGCCCTCGGCGAGCAGCGCGTCGCGGGCGGCCCAGGCGGGGCCGCGCATACCGGGCTGGGGAGTCATGACATCGATGTGCCCCTCGAAGACGACGACTTCGAGTCCGGCGCCGGTGAGGAGTTCGTCGAGCCGCAGGCCGACGGAGAGGTCGTTGCCCCGGCGCCGGTGCAGCTCGCGGTAGCGCGCGTCCATCTCGTCGTACGCGGCGGGCGCGCCCCGCAGCCGGAAGCCGGACACGTCGACGTCGACGAGATACACCGTCCCACCACCCGGCCTGGCCAGCTCGGCGAGGTGGTCCACGATCGCCTGCTCCCGCCCGCCGTTGTGCGCGAGGACATGCCGGAGCATCACCACGTCGAACGTGCCCTCGGCGAGTCCGGTCGCGTCGGCGGAGCCGGTGCCGGTGTGCACGGGCACCCCGGAGCGTGCGGCCAGCGCCGAGGCGACGTCCAGCGCGTCGCCGTCCCGGTCCACCGCCCACACGGCACCGTCCGGTGCGGCGATCCCCGCCAGCCGCACCGAGATCGCCCCCGGCCCGCACCCCACATCCGCGATCCGCGCCCCCGCCGCCACCCCGGCGGCCGTCCACACCTCGCGCTCCCGCCGCTCGGCGACATCCGCCATGAGCCGGTACCGCGCGATCTCCGACTCGTCGAGCGTCAGTGAGTAATCGGCCACTTGAGGGTTCCTCCCATGCTCCGTCGACGGCCCATTGTGAACACCGGGCCACCGCTACAGCCCATGACGCACACGGCGTTTCCCCGGTTCACGCCGTTGATCCACCGGCCGGGCGGCGCATAGGTTCGTCGCATGACGAACGTACGCATCGGTGTGATGCACGACCGGGACCGGGCTCCGGAAGGGTTGCCCGACTTCGCGCGGCGGGCCGAGGCCTTGGGCGTGGACGATCTGTGGGTGGTGGAGGACCTCGGCTGGAACGGCGGCGTGTCGGCGGCGGCCGTGGCCCTGGGAGCGACCCGGCACCTGCGGGTGGGCATCGGCATCACCCCGGCCCCCCTGCGCAGCCCCGCGCTGCTGGCGATGGAACTGGCCACGCTCGCCCGGGTGTTCCCCGGCCGCCTGGTGGCCGGCGTCGGGCACGGTGTGGGGGAGTGGATGGCCCAGGTCGGTGTGGCGCCCCGCTCCCCGCTGGCCCTGCTGGAGGAGACGATCACCTCCGTACGCACGCTGCTGCGCGGGGAGCGCGTCGACCTGGCGGGGCGTGAAGTACGGCTCGACGGAGTCGAGTTGGTGCATCCACCGGCCGAGGTCCCGCCGGTCGTCGCGGGCGTGGTGCGCCCGCGTTCCCTGGAACTGTCCGGCCGGGTCGCCGACGGCACGCTGATCGCCGAGGGCCACGGCCCGCGCGACCTGGAGCGCATCCGCGAGCTGACGGCGAAGGGCGGCGCCACCGCCGACCACACCCTGACCGTGTTCGCCTTCGCCCGCGTCGGCGACGACCCCGACGAGGTGGCCCGCGCCCTCCACCCCCTCACCGAGGGCCACGGCGCCTGGCTGGGCCGTCCCCAGGAGGAGGTCTTCACCGTCTCCGGCGACGCCGCCGGGGCCGCCGACGGCATCCGCGCCCTCGCGGCGGCCGGCGCCGACACGGTCGTCCTCCGCTTCGTGGGCGACGATCCGCTGGGGCAACTGGAGGCCGTGCTCGGAGCCCGGTGAGCCGATCCCCGCCCCCTGTTTCCATCCGCTGTTTCCATCCGCCCGGGCAGGGGACCCGCACCTCATGGTGCACATCGGCTACACGATGATGACCGAGCAGGCCGGACCCCGTGAGCTCGTCGACCATCTGGTGCGGGCCGAGGGAGCGGGCTTCGACTTCTCGGTGACGTCCGACCACTACTTTCCGTGGCTGCGCTCGCAAGGTCACTCGCCGTACGCGTGGGCCGTGCTGGGCGCGGCCGCCCAGGCAACCTCGCACATCCCCCTGATGACCTACGTGACCTGCCCGACGTTCCGCTATCACCCGGCGGTCGTGGCACAGAAGGCGGCGACGCTGCAGCTGCTGTCGGAGGGACGGTTCCGGCTCGGACTCGGCTCGGGCGAGAACCTCAACGAGCATGTCGTGGGCGGCGGTTGGCCCTCCGTGAACGTACGACACGAGATGCTCGCGGAGGCCGTGGAGATCATCCGGGCGCTCTTCGAGGGCGGCCATGTGAACCACCACGGCGAGCACTACGACGTGGAGTCCGCCCGGCTCTGGGACCTCCCGGACGAGCCGCCGCCGATCGGCATCGCCGTCTCCGGCGAACAGTCCTGCGCCCTCGCCGGCAAACTCGCCGACCTGGTCATCGCCACGGAACCCGAGCCGGGGCTGCTCCAGGCCTTCGACCGGCACGGTGGCACGGGCAAGCCCCGCGTGGGACAACTGCCGGTCTGCTACGACCCCGACCGCGACACCGCCGTCCGGCGCGCCCACGACCAGTTCCGCTGGTTCGGCGGCGGCTGGAAGGTCAACTCCGAGCTGCCGCACCCGGATTCGTTCGCCGCGGCCACGCAGTACGTCACCCCCGACGACGTCGCCGCCTCCATCCCCTGCGGCGACGACCCGGAGGCCTTCGTCGAGGCCGTACGGCCCTACGCCGACGCCGGTTTCACCGACATCGCCCTCGTACAGATCGGCGGCGAGTCACAGCCCGCGTACCTGGACTGGTCGGAAAAGACCCTCCTGCCGGCCTTGCGTGACGCCTTGGGCTGACCGGTCGGGCCGACCGCGAAGAGCTATCCTCGCGCCATGCCCGAGGCATCCGTGGCGCGCTTCTACGACGAACTGGCCGACGACTACCACCTCATCTACGCCGACTGGGACGCGAGCCTCCGCCGGCAGGGCGCCGCCCTGGACGCCCTGATCGGCCGGGACGGCGCCGCGGTGCTGGACTGTTCCTGCGGCATCGGCACACAGGCGATCGGCCTGGCGTTGCGCGGACACCACGTCACCGGGACGGACCTCAGCCCCCGCGCGGCCGCCCGCGCCGCCCGTGAGGCCGTCTCCCGGGGCGTCCGCCTGCCCACGGCCGCCGCCGACATGCGGCGCCTTCCGTTCCCCGACGGCCGGTTCGACACGGTCGTCTGCGCCGACAACTCGCTGCCCCACCTGCTGACGGAACGGGACGCGCACGCCGCCCTGGCCGAGATGCGCCGCGTACTGCGTCCCGGCGGGCTCCTGCTGGTCAGCACCCGCCCGTACGACGACCTCCTGCGCGACCGCCCGACGTCGACACCCCCACAGGTCCACGGACACGCCGGCCCCGCCGATCCGGGCGAAGGCAGCGGCGGCGGAGAACGGACCGTCACCTTCCAGCTCTGGCACTGGCACGACGACGGCGAGCACTACGACCTGGAGCACTTCCAGCTCCTCCCCGCAGGCGGAGGATGGCGGGTCGAGGTCCGCCGGACCACGTACTGGGCACTCGGCCGGAACCGGCTGGCCGCCCTCGCGGCCGAGGCCGGATTCGTCGACCTCTCCTGGCGTACGCCTACGCAGACCGGCTTCTTCCAGCCCCTCCTCATGGCCCGCACCACACTCCGCCCGGGAAGCTGACGCACGGCCCTGACACCGTGCCGTCGCGCATGTGCCTCGGGTTCAGACGGCGGACGCCGGTGTGCGCACGGGCGTCACCAGTGCGGCGATCGCCACGGGACCCGATGCATCGACCTGTTCGGCACGGTCGGACCGGGGTGCTCGGTCGCCTTCGTACCGGAAGCCCGGTGAGGGGTCCATCCGCAGCGCCAGGGTCCGCCGTGCGACGGGCGCCCCTTTCGCTGCTGGGCCGACGTGACCAGACCTCCCCGTCGTGGCGGACGCCGCCCAGGGGCAGGGGGTCAGGGGTGGGGCTGGAGCCAGTGACGGGCGGCGGTCAGTGTCACTTCGATCTCGTCGCTCCATGAACAGACTTCGAGCCAGGAGAGATAGCCGTCCTCGGCGAAGACCAGAACCTCGCCGGGGCAGGTACCGGCCTCGGTGACAAGTCGCGCCTCGGCCGCCACGACCGTGCCGGGTCCGGTGGGCGCGGGCTCCGCCTTGCCGGCGTCGAGTTCGAAGTACGCCGTACCGCACCCGCATGAGCAACGCGCCCGCACACCGAGATACGCAACCTGCCGTCGCAACACGCCCTGAACCGGATCCTCCGCGTCCAGCACGGCAGCGAGCACCTCGGCCACGTCCGCAGGCAGCCCCTTCTCGACCATCCCGCCACCGTAGCCGAGCATCCGACCCTGACCAGCGGCTTGAGCAGGCAAGGGGTCAAGCTGAGGGAACTCGGCGCGCTGAGCCGGGAGGCGTCCGAGGTTCTGCGGGGTCGCCCCGCGCTCTCGGTACGGTAGGCCTCCGTCCGTCGGGGAACCACTGGAAGCAGGTGGTGGCGGGTCGGCGGCCGGGAAGGGCCCGGGGGAGCAGGAGGGGACGTTCTCGATGGGGACCGTTGTGCACGTGCCGCAGACGCGGGACATGATCGGGGAGGAGTTGTCCGGGGACGAGGCGCTCACCGCGCTGCGGCACTACGGCGGGCGGCGGCTGCTCCTCGACGCGTTCGCCCGGTTCCGCTACGGCGACGGCTTCTCCCACTCCCGTTCGCTCGCGTTCCAAGTGGTCCTGGGCCTGGTGCCGTTCACGATCGCGCTGGTCGGCGTGGCCACCACCGTGCACACGGAGAGCGTGGGCCGGATCATCGAACTGACCCTGGGCCGCATCGTGCCGGGCGCCAGCGCGCGGCTCGTCGAGGACGCCCTCGACGCCACCGCCCGCAGCGCCGGCTCCGGTGTCTGGAACGCCGTCGCCATGTGGCTCGGGCTGGCCTTCGCCGTACTCAACCTCGCCTCGGCGATGGCACAGGTCGAGCGGGGCGCCAACCGCATCTACGGCATCGAACGCGACCGGCCGTTCCTGGCCAAGTACGGCCGGGCCCTCCTCCTCGCCCTCGCGGCCGGAATGCCGATGGTCCTCGGCTTCCTCGTGCTCGTCGCGGGGGACGCCCTCGGCGGCGCGGTGGTGGAGGCCCTGCACTGGTCCCCGGGGCTCCTCGACTGGTGGCGACCGATGGAGGTGCCCCTGGGTGTCGCCCTCGCCTGGCTCGCCTCGGCGGTGATCTTCCGCTGGGCCCCGCGCAGGGACCAGCCGGGCTACACCTGGCTCGCGTTCGGCTCGGCGGTCCACCTGGTGCTGTGGGTCGCGGCCACCTGGCTGCTGGCGCTCTACGTCGACAGCAGCGGATCGTTCGGCGCGGTGTACGGCCCCCTGACGGCGTTCGTCGCCCTGCTGCTGTGGGCCAACCTCACCGGTGTGGTGCTGTTCCTGGGCATCGCGTTCGCCGCTCAGCTCGAAGCGGCCCGCGCCGGCATCACCGAGGCCGTACGGCCCGACCCGGGGCCGGGACCGTGACCACGACAGGGGAGAGGCGGTCAGAGCACCACGGCCATGCTGATCAGACCGACCGCGATCAGCACCACCATCAGCATGATCACCATGAGGGACATCGCCTCCCAGCCCTTGCGCGGCGCGGGCGGCTCCGGATGGGAGATTCCGGACGTGGAGCCTTCGCCGGGTGGTGTCTCGCCGGGCGGCACGCCGTCGAGGGGTTCCACTGTCATGGGCCGCGGCGCGGCGGGATGCCGCAGGGCGGGATCAGGAGTGGCCATGACGCACGCTCCTTTCGGTGCTCAGGAGGCTCACGGGAGGCCTCACGTACGGTGAGCCACGTACCCATATCGTAGGAAAAGGAACGTAATTCCCGTTCGCGGGGTGCATTCGGTGCACAGGGTCGTCCACCGGTGACCGTGGGTGCGCGGGGGTGGGGGCAGGCGTCGCGGACACTGGAAGAACAGCAGAGGGGAGGCCGACCATGCTGACCGCCGTCCGTGAACAGCTGGGCCAGGCCCTGTTCCGCCGGGTCGCCGGTCCTGACGGGCCGGACACGCGTGCCCGTATCCACGACACCCCCGGCCCGCGCTGGTTCGGTCCGGACCGCCCCATCCGCACCGTCCACGGCGACGCCTCCATGTTCATCGGCGGGCTGAGCGCCCTGCTGCTGCAGTCCCTGCACCCGCTCGCCATGGCGGCCGTGGCCGGGCACTCCGGCTACCGCGGCGACCCCTGGGGCCGGCTCCAGCGCACCAGCACCTTCCTGGCCGTGACGACCTACGGCACCGCCGAGGACGCCCAGCGCGCGGTCGACCACGTCCGGGGCATCCACGAGCGGATCCGCGGGACCACGGCCGAGGGCGTGCCGTACCACGCGGCCGATCCGCGTCTGCTCGGCTGGGTGCACACCGCCGAGACGGTCAGCTTCCTGCGCGCCCACGAACGCTTCGGGGCCCAGCCGCTGGACGCCGCCGGCTATGACGCGTACGTCGCCGACACCGCGCGCGTCGCCGAGGCGCTCGGCGTGCTCGACCCACCGCGCGACCGCCGCGAACTCTCCGAGCGACTCACCGCCTACCGGCAGGAGTTGAGGGCCACGCCCGAGGCCCGCGCCGCCGCCCGGTTCCTGCTGTTCCAGCCGCCCCTGCCTCTCGCGGTACGGCCCTTCTACGGCGGACTGGCCGCGAACGCGGTCGCCCTGCTGCCGCCCTGGGCCCGCGGCATGCTGTGGCTGCCCCGGGTCCCGGTCGTCGAGCACCTCGCCGTACGCCCCACCGGCCAGGCCCTGACCCGGACGATCCGCTGGGCCATGGCACCGGCCCGCCGCTCCGCCCCGGTACCCGTGCGTCCCGGTGAGACGCGCGGGGGAGAATGAGGGCCGTACTCAACTCGACCTCTGCGACAGGAGCGGGGACATGCAGGACGCGCGAGCGGGACAGGTCGCCGGGCCCGAGGACCTCATCGATGTGGCCCGGCTGGTCACGGCGTACTACGCGCTGCACCCCGACCCGGCCGACCCCGGGCAACGGGTGACGTTCGGTACGTCGGGACACCGCGGCTCGTCGCTGACGGCGGCGTTCAACGAGGACCACATCGCGGCCACCAGTCAGGCCATCTGCGAGTACCGCAGCGCCCAGGGCACCGACGGCCCCCTCTTCCTCGGCGCCGACACCCACGCCCTGTCGGAGCCCGCGCGGATCACGGCACTGGAGGTGTTCGCCGCCAACGACGTGACCGTCCTCATCGACGCCGCCGACGGCTACACACCCACCCCGGCCGTCTCGCACGCCATCCTCACCCACAACCGCGGCCGTACGTCCGCACTCGCCGACGGGGTGGTGGTCACCCCCTCGCACAACCCGCCCGCCGACGGCGGCTTCAAGTACAACCCGCCGAGCGGCGGCCCCGCCGGTTCGGAGGCGACCTCCTGGATCCAGGACCGCGCCAACGAGATCATCACGGCCGGCATGAAGGACGTACGGCGCATCCCCTACGCCCGGGCCCTGGCCGCACCCGGCACCGGCCGCCACGACTTCCTCGGCGCCTATGTGGCCGACCTGCCGAACGTGCTGGACCTGGACGCGATCCGGGCCGCGGGCGTGCGCATCGGCGCCGATCCGCTCGGCGGCGCGTCGGTCGCCTACTGGGGCCGGATCGCCGAACAGCACCGGCTCGACCTGACGGTGGTGAACCCGCTCACCGACCCCACCTGGCGCTTCATGACGCTGGACTGGGACGGCAAGATCCGGATGGACTGCTCCTCGCCGTACGCGATGGCCTCGCTCATCGAGCGCCGCGACCGGTTCGACATCTCCACCGGCAACGACGCCGACGCCGACCGGCACGGCATCGTCACCCCGGACGGCGGGCTGATGAACCCCAACCACTATCTGGCCGTGGCGATCTCCTACCTCTTCTCGCACCGGGAGCAGTGGCCCGCGGGAGCCGGGATCGGCAAGACCCTGGTGTCGTCGAGCATGATCGACCGGGTCGCGGCCGACGTCGGCCGGAAGCTGGTCGAAGTACCCGTCGGATTCAAGTGGTTCGTGGACGGCCTGTCCGACGGCACGCTCGGCTTCGGCGGCGAGGAGTCGGCGGGCGCGTCCTTCCTGCGCCGCGACGGCTCGGTGTGGACCACCGACAAGGACGGCATCATCCTGGCCCTGCTCGCCTCCGAGATCACGGCGGTCACGGGACAGACCCCGTCGCAGCACTACGCGCGGCTCACCGACCGCTTCGGCGCTCCGGCCTACGCGCGCGTCGACGCCCCCGCCTCCCGCGAGGAGAAGGCGCTGCTCGCCAAGCTGTCCCCGGCCCAGGTCACCGCCGACACCCTCGCCGGGGAACCGGTCACCCAGGTGCTCACCGAGGCCCCCGGCAACGGCGCCGCCCTCGGCGGCATCAAGGTCGCCACCGCCAACGCCTGGTTCGCGGCCCGCCCTTCGGGCACCGAGGACGTCTACAAGATCTACGGCGAGTCCTTCCTCGGCCCGGACCACCTGCGCCAGGTCCAGGAGGAGGCCCGGTCGGTGGTGCTGGCGGCACTGAAAGCCTGACGGGGGATGCCGCCGGGCCCGGGGCCGGCCGATCCCGGGCCCGGCGGCATCCTGTTCAGACGTTCCGGCGGTACTGGCCGCCGACCTCGAAGAACGCCTCGGTGATCTGCTGCAGCGAGCAGACCCGGGCGGCGTCCATGAGGACCGCGAAGACGTTGGTGCCGCTCACCGCCGCGTCCTTGAGGGCGGCCAGGGCGGTGTGGGCCTGGTCGCGGTGGCGGTCCTGGTGCTCCCGTACGCGGTCGAGCTGGGACTGCTTCTCGTCCTCGGTGGCGCGGGCCAGCTCGATGACGACGGGTTCGGCGGTGTCGGCGTGCGGGTTGCGGAAGGTGTTGACGCCGATGACGGGCAGGGTGCCGTCGTGCTTGCGCTGCTCGTACAGCATCGACTCGTCCTGGATGCGGCCGCGCTGGTAGCCGGTCTCCATCGCGCCGAGCACACCGCCGCGTTCACTGATCCGCTCGAACTCCGTGAGGACGGCCTCCTCGACCAGGTCGGTGAGTTCGTCGATGACGAACGAGCCCTGGAGGGGGTTCTCGTTCATGGCCAGGCCCCATTCCCGGTTGATGATCAACTGGATGGCCAGGGCCCGGCGCACGGACTCCTCGGTGGGGGTGGTGACCGCCTCGTCGTAGGCGTTGGTGTGCAGGCTGTTGCAGTTGTCGTAGAGGGCGATGAGCGCCTGGAGGGTGGTGCGGATGTCGTTGAAGTCCATCTCCTGGGCGTGCAGGGAGCGGCCGGAGGTCTGGACGTGGTACTTCAGCTTCTGCGAGCGCTCGCCCGCCCCGTACTTCTCCTTCATCGCCACCGCCCAGATGCGGCGGGCGACCCGGCCCAGTACCGCGTACTCGGGGTCCATGCCGTTGGAGAAGAAGAACGACAGGTTGGGGGCGAAGTCGTCGATGTGCATGCCCCGGGCGAGGTAGGCCTCGACGTAGGTGAAGCCGTTGGCGAGGGTGAAGGCGAGCTGGCTGATGGGGTTCGCGCCGGCTTCGGCGATGTGGTAGCCGGAGATGGACACCGAGTAGAAGTTGCGGACCTTCTGCTCGATGAACCACTCCTGGATGTCGGCCATCATCCGCAGGCTGAACTCGGTGGAGAACAGACAGGTGTTCTGGCCCTGGTCCTCCTTGAGGATGTCGGCCTGGACGGTGCCGCGCACATTCGCGAGCGCGTGCGCGCGCAGGTCGGCGGCCTCCTCGGGTGACGGGTCGCGGCCCTCGGCGGCCCGGAAGGCCTCGATCCGCTGGTCGATGACGGTGTTGAGGAAGAAGGCGAGGACGGTCGGCGCGGGCCCGTTGATCGTCATGGAGACCGAGGTCGTCGGCGCGACCAGGTCGAAGCCGTCGTAGAGGGCCTTCATGTCGTCGAGGGTGGCCACCGAGACGCCCGAGGTGCCCACCTTGCCGTAGACGTCGGGGCGCTCGTCGGGGTCGCGGCCGTAGAGGGTGACCGAGTCGAAGGCGGTGGACAGCCGGGTGGCCGGCTGGCCCTCGGAGAGCAGCTTGAAACGGCGGTTGGTGCGGAAGGGGTCGCCCTCACCGGCGAACATCCGGGCCGGGTCCTCGCCGTCGCGCTTGA
Source organism: Streptomyces sp. NPDC107538 (assembly GCF_055657445.1). Taxonomy (NCBI): domain Bacteria; kingdom Bacillati; phylum Actinomycetota; class Actinomycetes; order Kitasatosporales; family Streptomycetaceae; genus Streptomyces; species Streptomyces sp. NPDC107538. The sequence continues at coordinate 545,516 of NZ_JBVKAY010000007.1, forward strand.
AGGGGAACACCCCGGCGGTGTACGGGAAGTGGCCGGGCAGGTTCTCCCGGCGCCAGAAGTTCACCAGCTCCCCGTGGTCGGTGAACCGGGGCAGTGCGACACGGGGGATCCGGTTGCCGGAGAGGGACTCACGGGTCAGCTTGGTGCGGATCTCCTTGTCCCGCACCTTCACGACCTGCTCGTCCCCGGAGTACGACTCCACCACGGCGGGCCAGTTCGCGATCCGCTCGCCGAGGTCGTGCGGGAGCCCCCGGCGGGCGTCCTGGAGCAGGGCCTGTACGTCGTCCGTGCCACGGCCGGCGTCGGCGAGTTCACCGCTGACCAGGTCCAGGCGCTGCACCCGGCGTGCGGCCTCGGCGAGCCGGACCGTCTCGGCGTGGTAGCCGCGGACCGAGTCGGTGATCTCGGCGAGGTAGCGCACCCGGTCCGCGGGCACGACCTGGCGGATGCCGGACGAGTGCCGTACGTCGACCGGCGCCAACGAGCCCTCGGACAGCGGCAGTCCGTGCTCGGCGAGGGCGGACCGCACCCGCTGGTACAGCGCGGTGACGCCGTCGTCGTTGAAGGTGGCCGCCGAGGTGCCGTACACCGGCATGTCCTCGGGCCGCATGCCGAACGCCTCGCGGTTGCGGACCAGTTGACGGCCCACGTCACGCAGCGCGTCCTTCGCGCCGCGCCGCTCGAACTTGTTGATCGCCACGATGTCGGCGAAGTCGAGCATGTCGATCTTCTCCAGCTGCGAGGCGGCACCGAACTCCGGCGTCATCACATACATCGAGGTGTCCACGAACGGCACGATCGCCGCGTCGCCCTGACCGATGCCCGGAGTCTCCACGATCACCAGGTCGAACCCGGCGGCCTTGACCACGTCGATCACATCGGGCAGGTGCTCGGGCAGCTCGCGGCTGCCGCGGGTGGCCAGACTGCGGAAGAAGATCCGGCCGCCGTCGAGGGAGTTCATCCGGATCCGGTCGCCGAGCAGGGCACCCCCGCCCCGGCGGCGGGTCGGGTCCACCGCGATCACGGCGATCCGCAGCTTGTCCTGCTGGTCGACGCGGAACCGGCGCACCAGCTCGTCCGTGAGCGAGGACTTGCCCGAACCACCGGTGCCGGTGATGCCCAGCACCGGCGTCACCCGGGCCGAGGAGGCGGCCCGCACCTGGGCCAGGAGGTCCGGCGGCAGCTTGCCCAGCTCGGCCCCGGTGAGGGCGCGGGCGATCGCGAACCGGTCCCCGGCGAGCACGCCGGCGGCATCCGCCGGCTTGCTGTCCCACAGGTCGAAGTCGCAGTCCCGCACGACCGTGTTGACCATCCCGGCCAGCCCCATCCGCTGACCGTCCTCGGGGGAGAAGATGGTCACCCCGCTGCCGCGCAGCCGGGCGATCTCCTCGGGCACGATGACGCCGCCGCCACCGCCCACCACCCGGACGTGGTCCGCGCCCCGCTCACGCAGCGACTCGACCAGGTATTCGAAGTACTCCACGTGTCCGCCCTGGTAGGACGAGACCGCCACCCCATGGGCGTCCTCCTCCAGCGCCGCGTCCACGACCTCCCGCACCGACCGGTTGTGCCCGAGATGGATCACCTCGGCGCCCTGGGACTGGAGGATGCGCCGCATGATGTTGATCGACGCGTCGTGCCCGTCGAACAGGGCCGAGGCGGTGATCAGACGGACGGGATGCACGGGGCGGTGCAGGTCGCTCATGGGGGCCTTCCCGGGCGGGTCGGAGAACGCTGTCTGAAGAGATAGTAGGACGTCCTAGTAAATTGTCGAAAGTGGGTACGCGGGTACGGTGAGGTGATCGGCGGCACGGGCGCCGGGCACGCGCCCGCCGTGACACCGTGGGAGTGGTCCCCCGCTCGGCATCAGACCTGTACGGAGCCCCGCCATGCCCGGTCCGCACGACCCGTACGTCCGCGTCCGCGGCGCCCGTGAGCACAACCTCCAGGGCGTGGACGTCGACATCCCGCGTGACGCGCTCGCGGTCTTCACCGGCGTCTCCGGCTCCGGCAAGTCGTCGCTGGCGTTCGGCACCATCTACGCCGAGGCCCAGCGCCGCTACTTCGAGTCGGTGGCGCCGTACGCCCGCCGCCTCATCCACCAGGTCGGCGCGCCGAAGGTCGGCGAGATCACCGGCCTGCCGCCCGCCGTCTCGCTCCAGCAGCGGCGCGCCGCGCCCACGTCCCGCTCCTCGGTCGGGACGCTCACCAACCTGTCCAACTCCCTGCGGATGCTCTTCTCCCGCGCGGGCGACTACCCGCCCGGCGCGGAGCGCCTCGACTCGGACGCCTTCTCCCCGAACACGGCGGCCGGGGCGTGCCCGGAGTGCCACGGGCTGGGCCGGGTGCACCACACGACCGAGGAGTCACTGGTCCCGGACCCCGCCCTGTCCATCCGCGAGGGCGCCATCGCCGCCTGGCCCGGCGCGTGGCAGGGCAAGAACCTGCGCGACATCCTCGACGCGCTCGGACACGACGTGGACCGGCCCTGGCGCGACCTCCCCGCCGACGAGCGGGAATGGATCCTGTTCACCGACGAGCAGCCGGTCGTGACGGTACATCCGGTCCGGGACGCCGACCGCATCCAACGGCCGTACCAGGGCACGTACATGAGCGCCCGCCGGTATGTGCTGAAGACGTTCGCCGACACCAAGAGCCCGTCGCTGCGGGCGAAGGCGGAGCGCTTCCTGCGGAGCGAGCACTGCCCGGCGTGCGGCGGGAGCAGGCTGCGGCCCGAGGCGCTGGCGGTGACCTTCGCGGGCCGCACGATCGCCGAACTCGCCGCGCGCCCGCTGGCGGAGCTGGCCGACATCCCGGCGGGCGCCTCCGCGACGGCCCGGGTCCTCACCGACGACCTCAGGTCCCGTATCGAGCCCATCCTCGAACTGGGCCTCGGCTATCTCGGTCTCGACCGTGCGACCCCCACCCTGTCGGCGGGCGAGCTGCAACGGCTGCGGCTGGCCACACAGTTGCGCTCCGGGCTGTTCGGCGTGGTGTACGTCCTCGACGAGCCGTCCGCGGGGCTGCACCCGGCGGACACCGAGGCCCTGCTCACCCTGCTGGACCGGCTGAAGACCGCCGGGAACTCGGTGTTCGTGGTCGAGCACCACCTCGACGTGATGCGCGGCGCCGACTGGCTGGTGGACGTCGGCCCGCTCGCCGGTGAGCACGGCGGGCGGGTGCTGCACAGCGGGCCGGTGGCGGAGCTGGCCCCGGTCGCGGAGTCGGCGACGGCCCGCTTCCTCTTCGACCGCGCGCCCGCACCCGCCGGCCACGGCCGTACCCCTCGGGGGCAGTTGAAGGTCGGCCCGGTGACCCGCCACAACCTGCGCGGAGTCACGGCCGCATTCCCCCTGGGCGTCCTCACGGCCGTCACGGGCGTCTCCGGATCGGGGAAGTCCACGTTGGTCGGCGAGATCGACCGGATGGGCGGGAGCGGTGGGAGGGGTGGGAGCGGTGGGATCGGCGGGAGCGATGGCGTGGGTGAGGATGCGGCCGGCGTCGGGCGGCTGGTGTCGGTCGACCAGAAGCCCATCGGCCGTACCCCGCGCTCCAATCTGGCGACGTACACCGGTCTCTTCGACGCCGTACGCAAGGTGTTCGCGGCCACCGACGGGGCGCGCGAGCGTGGTTTCGGCGCCGGGCGGTTCTCCTTCAACAACGCGGGCGGGCGCTGCGAGACCTGTCAGGGCGAGGGCTTCGTGAGCGTGGAGCTGCTGTTCCTGCCGAGCACCTACGCGCCCTGCCCGGAGTGCGACGGTGCCCGCTACAACCCCCGGACCCTGGAGGTGACCTACCGGGGCCACACCATCGCCCAGGTGCTGGACCTGACGGTCGAGGCGGCGGCGGAGTTCTTCGCGGACACCCCGGCCGCGGCCCGCACCCTCGGCACCCTCCTCGACGTGGGCCTCGGCTATCTCCGCCTGGGGCAGCCCGCGACCGAGCTGTCCGGCGGCGAGGCCCAGCGCATCAAACTCGCCGGCGAACTGCGGCACGGGCGCCGCGGCCACACCCTGTACGTCCTCGACGAACCCACGACCGGCCTCCACCCGGCCGACGTGGAGGTGCTGATGCGCCAACTGCACGGCCTCGTCGACGCCGGGCACACCGTGGTGGTCGTCGAGCATGACATGGCGGTGGTCGCCGGCGCCGACTGGGTGATCGACATGGGCCCGGGCGGTGGTGAGGAGGGCGGCCGGATCGTGGCCGCGGGACCCCCCGCCGAGGTGGCCCGCTCACAGCGGAGCGCGACCGCCCCGTACCTGGCACGGGCGCTGACGCCACCGGCCTGACCCACTGGTCGCCGCGGCAGGCCACGGCGCGTCGGCCCCGCCGTGGCGACGCCCCCGCCCGCTCAGCGCCAGTCGGGCGCGCCGGGGGCGGGCGGCAGCTGGGTCTCGATCTTCGTTCGGATGTCTCGCATCACGGCGACGATGCGGGACTCGTGCTCCGGGGTCAGCCGGGCCACCGGGACCGAGCAGCTGATGGCGTCGGTGGCCGGCGCGTCGTACCGCAGGGCGAAGCCGAAGCCGGCGATACCGGTCACCGTCTCCTCGCGGTCGAGGGAATGGCCGCGCTCGCGCACCTGGGCCAGATCGGCCAGCAGGGCGGCACGGTCGGTGTGCGTGTTCCCGGTGAGGGCGGCCAACGGCCCTTCGGGGAGCGGTAGTTCGTCGTCGGCCCGCTCGGCGAGCAGCGCCTTGCCGAGCGCGCCCGCATGGGCCGGGACACGGCGCCCGACCCGGCTGATGGTGCGCAGGTACTCGTGGGACTCGCGGGTGGCCAGATAGACGACGTCGGGGCCGTCGAGGCGCGCCAGGTGGATCGTCTCGCCGAGGGCGTCCGACGCCTCGTCGAGGAAGGGGCGGACCGTACGGATGCGCCGGTCGCCGTCGAGGTAGCTGGTGCCGGTCAGCAGCGCGCGAATCCCGATGCCGTAGAGGGAACCGGTGGCGTCGGTGCGGACCCAGCCGCAGTCGACGAGGGTCTGGAGCAGCTGGTACATGCTGCTGCGCGGCACACCCAGGTCCTCCGCCAGCTCGTCCAGACGCGAGGGCCGCTCGCCCCGCGCGGCGAGCAGTTCCAGCAGCGCGACGGTCCGGGACGCCGACTTCACACCGCGGACACCTCTCCCCTCAGGCATGCGCCCATCGTAGATCCGCGCCGATTGGCCGCCGCACACCCATTGACCCCCAGCTGTTCACGCACCTAGCCTCCATCTGCATACGTGGACGACATCTGCATACAGAGATGGCTTCGATATCCCACCAGTCATCCCCCCCGTCAGTTCAAAGGAGAGCTGCCTTGCCCCTCCTCGTGGTCGCGGTCAGTGTTCTGATTCTGCTTCTCCTCATGACCAGGCTGAGACTGAACGGGTTCGCGGCACTCCTGCTCGTCGCGGTCGGCGTGGCACTGGTCCGGGGCATTCCGGTGGCGACCATCCCGGACGTCCTCTCCGAGGGCATCGGGGGCCAGATCGGCGACACCATGCTCACCATCGGACTCGGCGCCATGGTCGGCCGCGTGATGGGGGACTCCGGCGCCGCGCAACGTATAGCCGGCAAGCTCCTCGACGCCTTCGGCCCGCGCTGGGTCCAGGTGGCCATGGTGGTCACGTCCATGCTGATCGGCGTGACCATGTTCTACGAGGTCGCCTTCATCATCATCGTGCCCATCGCGTTCACCCTGGTCAGGGTCACCGGAGCGAAGCTGCTGTGGGTCGGTCTGCCGATGTCGATCGCGCTGTCCACCATGCACAGCTTCCTGCCGCCGCACCCCGGCCCCACCGCCGTCGCCGCGACCTTCCACGCCTCCGTCGGACTGACGCTGTTCTACGGCCTGTTCATCGCCGTCCCCGCCGGCGCGCTCATCGCCCTGACCTGGCCCCGGCTGCCCTTCGTGCGCGCGCTGAACCCGTCCATCCCCCAAGGCCTGGTCACCGAGCGGGAGTTCACCGACGAGGAGATGCCCGGCCTCGGCTGGTCCCTGTTCGTGGCCCTCTTCCCCGTGGTGCTGATCGTGGCCGCCGCCGTGACGGACATGGCCACCTCCACCGAGAGCCCGTTCCTGAACGCCGTCGCCTTCGTCGGCTCGGCACCGATCGCGCTGCTGCTGACCCTGTGTCTGGCGATCTGGGCGTTCGGGCCGCGGATCGGGCGGAGCCTGGAGGAGGTCGGCGCCTCCTGCACCTCGGCGGCGAAGGCCATGGCGATGATCCTCCTGGTGATCGGCGCCGGCGGGGCCTTCAAGAACGTCCTCGTCGAAGGCGGCATCTCCGACTACATCAAGGACGCCACCGACAGCTGGTCCATCTCACCCATCGTCCTCGCCTGGCTCGTCGCCGTCATCCTCCGTATCGCGCTCGGCTCGGCGACGGTCGCCGTCGTCACCGCCTCCGGCGTGGTGCTGCCGCTGCTGGCGGGCAGCGGGGTCCACCCGGAGATGATGGTGCTCGCCGTCGCCTGTGGCTCCATCGCGTGCTCCCATGTCAACGACCCGGGATTCTGGCTGTTCAAGGAGTACTTCAACCTCTCCGTCATCGAAGCGATCAAGGTCCGTACCTCCTATACGACGGTGCTCGCCATCCTCGGCCTGGGCGGCGTCCTGGCGTCCGAATGGGCCCTCGACGTCCTGAGCCTCTGAACCCCACCCGCTCCTTGTCCGCCCCACCCCTCCTCCTGCCACCTCCCGCCATCTCACCTCAGAAGGGCACCCGATGAGCATCGGACAGCCGACCGTCACGGCGTTCTCCGTCTACCCAGTCGCCGGACGGGACAGCATGGAGCTGAATCTCTCCGGCGCCCACGGCCCCTACTTCACCCGCAACATCGTCGTCCTCACCGACTCCGAGGGACGCACCGGGCTGGGCGAGGTCCCCGGCGGCGAGAAGATCACCCGCACCCTCCGCGACGCCGAACCCCTCGTCGTCGGCGCGAAGGTGGGCGACTACAAGCGCGTCCTGCGCGAGATCGGCGACCGGTTCGCGGACCGCGACGCCGGCGGCCGGGGCGCCCAGACCTTCGACCTGCGGACCACCGTGCACACGGTCACCGCCGTCGAGTCGGCACTGCTCGACCTCCTCGGACAACACCTCGACGTACCCGTCGCGGCCCTCCTGGGCGACGGCCAACAGCGGGATGCGGTACGGGTGCTGGGCTATCTCTTTTACGTCGGCGACCCGGACCGGACCGATCTGGAGTACGTCCGCGAACCCGACGCGGACGCGCGGTGGCACCGGATCCGGCATGAGGAGGCACTGACCCCCGAGGCGATCGTCCACCAGGCGGAGGCGGCCTACGACCTCTACGGCTTCCGGGACTTCAAGCTCAAGGGCGGTGTCCTGGCGGGCGCGGAGGAGGTCGAGGCCGTACGGGCGCTGAAGAACCGCTTCCCGGAGGCCCGGATCACCCTCGACCCGAACGGCGCGTGGTCCCTGCGCGAGGCGATCGACCTGTGCCGGCCCCTGCTCGGCACGCTCGCCTACGCCGAGGACCCCTGCGGCGCGGAGGACGGCTACTCAGGACGGGAGATCCTCGCCGAGTTCCGTCGCGCCACCGGGCTGCCCACCGCCACCAACATGATCGCCACGGACTGGCGGCAGCTGGCCCACGCCCTGACCCTCCAGTCGGTCTCCATCCCGCTGGCCGACCCGCACTTCTGGACCATGCAGGGCTCCGTACGCGTGGCGCAGCTGTGCAACGCCATGGGCCTGACCTGGGGCTGCCACTCCAACAACCACTTCGACATCTCCCTGGCCATGGTCACGCACTGCGGCGCCGCGGCCCCGGGCGAGTACAACGCCCTCGACACGCACTGGATCTGGCAGGAGGGGCTGGAACGGCTCACCACCGCCCCACCCCGCATCGTCGACGGCGAGATCGCCGTGCCCGACGCCCCGGGCCTCGGCGTCCACCTCGACCGGGACCGCCTGCTGGCGGCCCACGAGCTCTACAGGGAGAAGGCGTTGGGCGCCCGCGACGACGCCGTCACCATGCAATACCTCGTCCCTGGCTGGAAGTTCGACAACAAGCGGCCCTGCCTGGTGCGGTAGGCGACGGCCGTCCCGCGAGGTGCTGCCCCTGCGCGGCACCGCGCAGGCCGGTTTCTTGGGTCACTCGGACTCGGCGGCGGCGTCGGACGGGGCCGGAGCCGGGGCCGGGGTCTGGGCGGGCTCCTGGGTGTCGGGGGCGGTGTAGTAGACGGAGGAGCCCTGCCTCGTGCGCTGTGCGTTGCTCTTGGCCACCAGTCCTTCGAGGGTGGTGCGCACGACGTTGGTCTGGATGCGCCGGTCGGGGTGGGCCTGGGTGAGCGCGGTGGCGACCTCGGCGGCAGAGCGCGGTTCGCTCTGCTCGGTCAGGTGGCGGCGGATGAGTTCGACGAGGGTGGGCTGCGTCGACTTCTTGGCGGACGCGGCCTTCGCTGCCGCGGGCTTTGCGGGTGTGGTTTTCGTGGGCGCGGGCTTCGCCGTGGAGGCGTCGGAGGTCGAGGTCGCGGTCGAGGTAGCGGGCTTGGCCTTGGTCTTGGTGGCCGTGGGCTTCTTCGCCTGCTTGCCGGCCTGCGGGGCCGGAGCCTTCTTCGCGCGCGTCCGCTTACCGGTCGTCGGAGCGGTGGCCGAGGCGGTCCCGGTCTTCTGCCGGGGAACGGACGGCGCCGCGACCTTCTCGGCCACGCGAGCGGGCTCGGCGGCAGTGGGCCCGGCAGCGGCCTCGGGCGTCGCGGCGCCGAGTGCCTGCTGCATGTTCGCCAGCACGCTCTGGTCCTGCTGGAGATTGCGGAGCTGGTCCTGCAGAGCGTCGATCTCCTCGCGCAGGCGCTCCTGCTCCTTGGCGTTGCGCTCGAGATCGGCGGAGACCTGGGCGGTGTACTGGGCCTTGAGGTCGGTTGTCCCCGAAGGTGATTCAGTCATGGCGGTTACCTCCCGGCAAACGAATGGGGTGTGTGCGGATGTTACTCACCCTTACTGGTCCACCGTTCGTGAGTCCGCGGAGATTCCCACGGAGAGGTGGAATGGAGAGGTGGAATGGCGAGGTGGACGGAGAGGTGGGCGGACCCAGGTTCCTGCTGCACCGGCCGTCTGGCTGCGTGGACCGGCGAGGAGTGCCACGCTTGACGTGTGTCCCGGTATGCGCCGGGGTGACGAGCGTGCCGGGCGGCGGCGACGGACGTCGCGGGGCCACGGGCACGGCCCTCGCCTGTCGGAAGGTGGCAGACAGTGAGCACACAGCCCTTCTCCGAGGACTATCCCCGGCTCACGCCGTACCTCTGTGTGGACGGTGCGGCGGCCGGGATCGACTTCTACATCGCCGTCCTGGGCGCCACGGAACGCATGCGGATGGCGTCGCCCGACGGCAAGGTCCACCACGCCGAGCTGCAGATCGGCAACTCGGTCGTCATGGTCGCGGACGAGTTCCCGGACCTGGGGTTCCGCAGTCCGAAGACGCTCGGCGGGACACCGGTGAACCTGTTTGTCTACGTCGAGGACGTCGACGAGGTCTTCGACGCGGCCCTCGCCCTGGGGGCGACCGAGGTGACCGCGGTCAAGGACGAGTTCTACGGCGACCGGGTCGGACAGTTCGAGGACCCCTTCGGCCACCGGTGGCATGTCGCCACGCACGTGGAGGACATCTCGCCGGAGGAGATGGAGAAGCGCGCCAGGGACGCCATGCCGGGCGGGGACTGACCCGCCCCGAGACCGGGAGTTACGTCACCGGCCGTGGGCGGGCGGGCGAACCAGGCAACCGGGCAGGCGAACCGCGCAGCCGAACCGGGCGGGCGGACCGCACGCTGATCGGGCATGCCGTGACCCGGGCGAATCCCCGTTGCCGGGGAGGCGCGCAGCCCCCGATGCTGTAGCCATGAGGTTCTCCATATGCGGCTGAGACTGCGGCAGTTCAGGCCCCGGACGGGCCCGCAAGAGCACCGTGTCGTCCGGCCTCACCCTCCGCTGCGGCACACCACCCTGCGAGCCCCCGAGCCCATCGGCATGCTGCTCGGGGACCACGACGGGCTGAACCGTCTCGCGGGCCTGTTCTCCTTCGCCGCCTACTCCCGGCACACGATCGTCCACGTACCGCTGCGCGACAGCCTCCCGCCCGACGACGGCTTTGGCGAGCCGGTCGACCTCGTCCTCGCCCACCACACCCTCGGCCTGCGCCCCAGCGATTGGCCCGAGGTGCGGCGCAAGCTGGTGAACGGCACCCCGCTGACCGTCCGTACCGACGAGGCACGCACCACCCGGGACGCGACCTCCTGGCGAGCACGCAGTGAACACGCCGACTTCCGGGACGAGTTGCGACACGCCACGCACGCCCGCACGTTCTTCCTCTTCGGCAGCCGGGACGTCTTCGCCGAGACCGCCACCTCCCTCGCCGACGCGGCCGGCTGGGGCCCGCATCAGGAGGACGTCGCCAAGGGCCACCCCGCCCTGATGACGGCACTCCCGGCCCTGATCCAGACACCCGGCGGAGGACACCCCCTCGAAGTACTGGTCTGCTTCAAGCCGTACACGAACTCGGCCTCGGCCGCCCCCAGCCCCGAGACGCCGGTGCCCTGACCGCACCGGCGGAGGGCGGGGGGTGTCAGCGGCAGGACAGGTGTCGGCGTACGGGCGGCCGTCGACCACCGTCGTCACCACGAACACCACGGTGGGCCAGTGCCCCGCCCCGGGCGACCCCCGGTGCTTCGACCCAGCGGTGGGTCAGGGCACACAAGGGCAACAGCACGGCGAGGAAGGCCACTTCGAGCATCGGGTGGTCTCGTTGGCGACGGCCGATCGTCGTGTCGATCACCGTCAGCAGCACCGGGTGCACGAGATAGAGCGAGTAACTGATCGTCCCCAGCCCGGTCAGCACGCGAGGGACGCGCCGGTGACGTAACGTCAGCCCGGCGCCGAAGGTGAGGACGGCCAGCAGGAAGGCCACGATCCAGCCGCGCCGGGTGAAGTGGTCCGCGTCGCCGTACCCGTACGCGCTCGCCACGCCACAGGCGACCACGACGACGGCCGCACCCACCGCACACCGCCGGCTGGTTCGACCGTGCTCGGCACGGTGGACCGCGGTGCCGAGGAACATCACGGCGAGGATCGTCAGCCCTTCCCACACGGGAACCGTCCCGTTCAGCGGCACCAGGACGAGCGCCAGCACGCCTCCCAACAGGCCGCCGAACACCCGGAGTACGGGTGGCCCGGCACTCGCGCAGCAGACGGCGACCACCAGGGCGGCCGACGCGAGCACGACCAGCGTGCCCGTGCCGACCCGGTCCGAGAGCGCGGAGGCGGGCAGCGCGACCCCGGCCGTCACGCACACCGCGGCGAGCCCGGCGAGGACGACGGCGACGGTCGCCGACCGCTGGTGGAGGCGGACCGTGTACAGGGCGACGACCAGCAGATAGAACGCCATCTCGTACGAGAGCGTCCACAGGACCAGCAGCAGACCGGGCGTCCCCAACAGCTCCTGGAGCATGGTGAGATGCGCGGCGACGACGGTCGCGACGCTCTGCCCTCCGACGTCACGCGTCTCCGCGAGGCCACACGCATCGAGGGCGACGGTCACGGCGAGGACGGCCGCCCACAGCGGGTAGATCCGGAAGACCCGTCCGATCCAGAACGTCCGGACACAGCCCCGGCGTTCCAGCGACGCCGGGACGATGTAGCCGCTCACCAGGAAGAACACCATGATGCCGTACCGGCTGGTGTTGAACTCGGGCATCAGCTCCCGCCGGAACTCCGCCAGGAAGGTGTACGACGAGTGGTCGAACACCACGACAAGTGCGGCGATCCCGCGCAAGGCGTCCAGCCAGCCCACTCGCGAGGGGCCGCCGCCGCACTTGATGGCACTGGGTGATGTTTTGCGTGCGGAGAGTGGTCGATGGAGGGGTGAGGGAATGAAGGGTGGGGGTGTCATGACGTGGGCCGGATACTCAGTCGTCCGGCAGGGCCACCTTCCTCGGTACGCAGGGTTCGGCCTCGTCCGGGGTCTTGTAGAACTCGACCGCGCGCGGCCGGGAGTCACCCTCGGTGTTCTCGAAGGCCAGCACGTTGCCCCGGCGCAGGGTGACGTCCCAGCGGGCCTCCATGGGGATCAGGGGAACCCGCCTGCCCTGCCGGTCGAGCATCGCCAGCGCGGAGGTGACCTGGCTCCGGTCGCAGACGTAGCCGGGGGCGAGCACGTCGATCGTCACGGCGACGCCCCACGGGCGGACCTTCTCCGCGAGTTCGCGTTGTTCCACCACGCTGATGTCCTGGTCCTTGACGGTGAGCCGGACACTGCCGTCGCCGTTGCGCTCGACCGCGTACGCCGTCGAGTCGGCCGGTGAACCGGGCAGGGCCGCCGAGGCGAGCCAGGCCGCCGCGCAGGCCGCCGCCACGACGGCGATCCGTCGCGGACTGAGCCATCGCGGACTGAGCCATCGAGTAGTGGGCCGTCGAGGAGTGGGCCGTCGCGCCTCGCGCAGTTCGATCTCCCGCTTCAGCTCGCCCAGCAGCCGGTCCTCGAACGTGTTCCCCGTGGTCATGCCTCTCCCCTCACGACGTGCAGCAGCGATGCGTCCGGCGACACCGGTCCGCGAGAACTCGCGCGTGGGGCAGGGGGGTTGGGCTCCGGAGGCCGGAGATCCGTCTCCGCCCGCAGCGCCTTGCGCGCCCGGTGCAGGCGCACCCGGGCGGTGACCTGGCGGATACCGAGGGAGGCCGCCGCCTCCGTGACCGTGAGCTGGTCCACGACGATCAGTTCCATGACGGCCCGCTCACCGTGCGGCAGCCTCGCCAGCGCCGCCAGGGCGCGCCGCCCGGGGCTCTCCGCGTCGATCCGGTCCTCGATCCGGGCGATGTCGTCGGCCTCCAGCAGCCGGCGCCCGGAGATCCGCCGGTGGTGCTCCGTCTCGCGGGCCACCCGGCGGCGCTCCGACGACACGACATTGCGTGCGATGCCGTACAGCCAGGCCGTCTCGCTGCCGAGGCGTGGCCGGTAGGAGGGGGCCGAGTCGAGGACGGCGAGGAAGATCTCGGCCGTCAGGTCGGCCGCGGTGTGCGGGTCGTCGACCCGCCGGGCCACGAAACGCAGGACCGCGTCCACGTGGCGCCGGTAGAACTCCTCGAAGAGCCGCGGGTCGCGTACCGCTTCGGCGGGCCCACTCCGTAACCGTTCCGCGTCGTCCACAGGCGTCTCCTTCTCGTCGGGAACCTGCCGGTCCGCGTCGCCGGAGGGGCGTGTGATTCCCAAGGTGTCACTTGTTCTTGGACGGAGACACGAAAAGCGTTACAGGCGGGGCCGCGTCATCGTCGGTGACGATCTCGCCCCGGTTTGCGGCCCCAGGCGGTGAGCATGCCGGCCGACAGCGCGGCGCACTCGTCGGAGTCGAGGTAGCGGATGGCCCCGTCGACAGCCGAGTCGTCGACCAGGCCGGTCGCGACCATCGCCGCTCTGCTCCGTTCCCAGGTGTCGGCCCAGAAGCGGCTGAGGGGGCTCCCCGGCAGCAGGGGCGGCACATTGACCTCGGCGGCCACGGACACGAGCCCCGCCGCACGCAGCAGCCGCGGGTACGACGGTACCCAGGAGACATCGGTGCCGATGGTGGCCCGCAGCCCCTGCCACATCGCCCGCATCGCCTTGTCGTACGGCGTCGCGGGCGTTGCGGGCGTCGCCCGGCCGCGCGTCGGCCCGGGCGGGGTCACCGGCTTCGGCGGGGCCACCGGCTGGGTGAGGTCCGCCGAGCCGGTGTCGCGCGTGGGGTCGATCGCGTCGCTCAGCACGAGTACGCCACCGGGCGCGACGAGTTCGGCCAGGGCCGCGATCAGCCGGTCGCGCTCGGGCAGGTGCATCAGGACGAAGCGCGCGTGGACGAGCCGGAAGCGGCCGGGGGAGAAGCCCGGGGCGGTGATGTCCGCCTGCAGCACGTCGAGCCCGGGCACGGGGCGCGCGGCGAGGAACCGTACGTCGCGGTCCACGGCGAGCACCCTCTCGACCCCACCCTCGCCCAGCAGCCGCCGCGCCACCGTGCCCGTGCCGGCCCCCACATCAAGACAGCGCCACCCCGGGCCGACCCCGAGCGCCCGGAGCCGCGCCATCGTGACGTCGTCGTAGGCGAGGGCGCCGTAATCGATCCGCACACCCTCACCGGCCCGCTCCGGACGGAAGACGGCCTCCCCATAACGCCCCTCACCCGGCCCGCCCCCGCGCGCCGCCTCGGTCACGTCGCCCTCGGCATGATGCCGAGAGAGGACGCCGGCGGGTCGTCGTATGTGCGCATGGCCGGACCTCATCACTCGGTGGGGGATGCGTGTGTGTGGAGGGCTGGCCGACCCGAGGACGCCTTCCCCCTCATCCATCCTCTACGCGGTGGGCAGCTCGTGCCACCAGTGACCGCACCCACTGGCACAGAAGCGCTCGCGCCGTCGACCGTCGGCGATCCCCAGCAGCGCGACCAGCAGCCGGAACGCCTTCCGGCGCTCGTCCCGTGGGGTGAGAGCGATGATCTTCCCCAGCTGCTGTTCGATCGGGCCACGGGTGACGAGGACGGCGGGCGTGTGCGTCGGCCGCAGCCCGGAGAGGCGTACCCCCTCCGGACCGTCCGCGTCCACGACCCGCGCCTGCACGCAGTAATGCCGCAGAAACATCAGCGTCTCCGCCTGCTCCTCCCCACCGAGCCCATCGAACCAGTCGATCCCCTCCACCATCGACCGCAGCCCCTGAGCAAGCTCATTCACCATGACATCCCGCCCACTCATGACCGCCCCCACAGAACCAGCGGGACGCCGTCGGCGATCCCCAGTCAGTGAAACCAGACCACAAGCCGTACATGGTCCCCTCCATGGAGTTCGCCGAGTGTGCGCATCACGGTCCAGACGGGTCCCCAGCGGGTGGCGGCGCCGGCGACCACCTCCCGGCTGCGGGTGCCGGAGCCGTCCGTCTCCTGCCAGTCGGCGGCGGCGAGTTCGGCCCATGTGATCCACGTCGTGCCGTGGACGTCGGGGTGTCTGCCATAGGCCTCGTACTCGGCGCGCAGGCCCTCGGACACGTCGGTCGGAAGGCCACGGCCCTCGGCCAGGGGGCGGAAGCCGCAGTGGTTGCGGACACCGAAGAGGCAGCCGAGGGCGTCGTAGGCATTGCCGTTGTTGAGGAGGAAGAGGTCGATGGCGGTGTGCCACAGGGAGTCCTCGTCCTCGGGACCCCAGAGGCGGGCACCCGGGCGGCACTCGATCGTCCCGCTGACTTCGGTCGACATGTGTGCATCCTGCCCCCGCGGTTGGCGGCCCGGCACGTGCTTTTCCTCTGTCGGGAGGTGGGAAGCGGGTGCGGTAGTGGTGGGGGCCGGTGTCACTTGAGGAGGTAGGCCCTCAGGACGGTGACGGAGTACGTGTTGCCGTTCTTGTCCGTGAGCTTGGCCTTGAGGGAGACCGACTTGGCTTTCTTGGGGTGGTTGAGGGTGAGGGTTCGGTTGGTTTTCTTCGTGGTCACCGGGGTTTTGGACCACTTCTTGCCGCCGTCGTAGGAGACGTGGACGGAGAGGGTTTTGAGGCTCTTGGCGGCGGGGCCCTGGAGGGTGAGGGGGACGGTGAGCTTGCGGCCTGCGGGGGCGGTGCTGGACAGGCTCAGCTTCGGGGTGAAGCGGACCGAGGAGAGTGGGAGAACCGTGTACTCGTCGCCCGTGGCCCTCTTCGAGGTGAACGTCCAGGCCGCGACGAGACGGGTGGTGACACCGGCGACCTCGGTGGAGCGGGTCGCGTCCGTGGTGATCCGGTACGTCGCGGACCGGGACGGCAACCCGCCGACGTCCTCGCACAGCGGCCCCGCCGTGTCCACGAGCTTCTTGCCGTCGACCGTGGCGACGGTCCGCTGCCTCGTCGTCACCGACTCGCCGACGTTGCCGGAGCCGTCCGCGAACTCCCCTATGCAGAAGCTGAGTTCATTGCCCCAGCGCCGCGCGGTGTTGTACTCGTCGATCTTCGGACTGAACACACCGACGTTGAACGTCCGCGTGTACGTCGTCCCGGCCCGGTAGGTCCTGGGCCCGCTGTCGGACAGGATCACATCGAGCGTCTCGCCGGCTCCGGGCCGGTACTGCCCGACGCTGAACCCCCACTTGACCCCCTTGCCCGCGTTGACATAGGTCTTCGCTGTGGCCGGCAGCGCGAACGGCTCGCTGACCGTCTCGTACCCGACCCCCGAGCCCGTCTCCCAGGTCGGACTGATCGCGCCCCGGCGGTTCTTGACGGACGATCCAATCCTCAGGTTCACCAGCGAGAGTTCACTCCTGGCGACCTTGTGGGTGAGGCCGGTGCGCAGCGAACCCGCGCGGTCGTACACGAGGTTGTACGTCGTACTCGTACCGCGCTTCTGCCAGGTGCCACCGATCTGCGAGCTGAACTCCTTCGCCGGCAGGGTGCCGCCCACATGACCGGTGCGGAACCCCTGGAAGGAGTTCGACTGCCAGACCGAGCCGTAACCGAACGCGTCGGTCTCCAGGTAGTACTTCACGAACGTCTGCACACTCCTGGCGGACTCCGGCACACTGACGCGCACGGGCTTGGCCTTGCGCGCGTCGAAGGTCACCGTCGTGTTCTTGGCGACGGCGAGCTTCGGCTGCACCATCAGCGCGATGCCGGGCGCCGCGGACCCCGCCCCCTTGGGCGTCTGGACCAGCGTCTCCAGCAGATACGTGCCCTTCGGCACACGCGCCCTGACGACCCCGTCGCCGTCGGCGTCGTACGGGTTCAGCTGGAGGTCGGCGGTCTGACCGAGGACCAGCGTCCCCGACCGCGAGGGCCTCCCCTCGGTGTCGACGTACTTGAGGGTGAGGTCGTACGCCTCCGCCTCGCGCCGCACGGCGAAGGAGGTGCGCACGCTCCGCCCGCCCTCGGCCGTCCTGGCGACGAGCACCCCGGCGAACACGCCGTCCTGGCCGCCGATCCGGGTGTCCGCCGTGAGGTCGACGCCCGCGCTGCCGCCCGCCGGGACGGTCACCCGGTCGGCGCCGACGGTGAAGAAACCGGCCGGTGCGGGCTTGCCCTTCGGCCCGGTCGTCTCCGTCGACAGGTCGAGGGTGACGGGCTCCGCGCCGTCGTTGCGGTAGGTGATCCGTCTGGTCGACGGCTTGTCGTCGGCGTGCGGCCACAGCTGGGTACCGAAGTTCACGGAAGCCTGCTCGCCGACGACGGTCTGGGTGATCGCCCGGGCCACGTCGGTCCGCCCGGTGCCCTGCTGGAACGGCGACAGACCGGCGCCCGGCTCGGCGGAGGACGTCAGCGCCCGCTTGATGCGCTCACCGGTCCAGTCCGGGTGCCGCTGCGCGAGGATCGCCGCCGCGCCGGCCACGTGCGGGGTCGCCATCGACGTACCGGACATCGACACATAGCCCGGAACGGCCGGGGTGCCCTCCACGCCCTCGGCGGCCTTCGCCGCGCCGACGGAGCGGCGGTGAGCGAGGCGGAGATCATCGCGCACTGCAAGGAGCGGCTGGCCGGGTACAAGGCCCCGACGAGCGTGGAGTTCCGCGACGCGATTCCGCGGACGGCGACCGGAAAGATCCAGAAGTTCAAGCTGCGGGAGCCCTATTGGGCCGGTCACGGCCGGAACGTCAACTGACCCGCCCGGAACGCTGATCGGCCGACCGGCGGTCGCTCACCAGGCCCCCGGCCACACCGGGTCCTAGTCCCATCAGCCGATGCGGACCGGGACCGCGGTCGCATCCCGGCGCCCCCGCACCCCGCTAACCTGGGCCGTCGGCCGCGCACCCCCGGAGGAGTCCGGGACCTCGTTCTCGCCGACGACAGCGGTGCGTACGCCTGACGGGAGAAGGTCGATGGCAGCACCGGACGGCATCGCCGCCGACGTCGAACGCGCCGACCTCGAACGGGCCGAAGAGCCGTGCTCCACCGAACGCTTGGACGCCGCCCGCAACCGGGCCCGGCTGCTGGAGGCCGCCCGCCGTCTGGTCGTCGAGTGCGGCACGGAGCACATGACCATGGAAGCGGTCGCGAAAGAGGCGGGCGTGGGGAAGGGCACCCTCTTCCGCCGCTTCGGCGACCGCGACGGCCTGCTGCGCGCGCTGCTCGACGAGGTCGAGGCCGAGTTCCACGAGGCCTACCTCTGCGGCCCTCCGCCTCTGGGCCCGGGGGCTCCGGCGGCGGACCGGCTGACGGCTTTCGGATGCACCCTGATCGCCCGTATCGCCGCCGCCGACGACCTCGGCGCGTCCCTGGCCCGCCGACTCCAGTTGCGCAACCGCAACGCCTCCGACACGGGGCGTGCCTTCCACCGCCACGTCGCGACCCTGCTGCGGGACGCGGGAGTCGACGCGGACCACGACCTCCTGGCCCACGCCCTCCTCGCCTACACGACCTTCGAGACCGCGGACTATCTGGGCCGCGAACACGCCGTGTCCACCGAGCGCCTCCAGTCCACCTGGACGGATCTCGTACGACTGGTGACCCGGCCGGAGGGCTCCACGGCCGGCCCCGCCGCGGACGCCCCCGTGCCCGACGAAGCCCTGACCGAACGGCCGTAGCGTGCTGCGGAGGCGATCGACGTGCACGGCCTCGACGCCGACGCCTTCCTGAAGGGCCATCAGTCCCCTGGCGGTGACCGCCGGACGACGAACGCCTCCCTCGCGAGCACGTCGGCCGGGCGGCGTCCCCCGACGCGATGTCGGAGTACGCCGCCCTCACACGCGACCCCTGCGGGAGGCGGCCGGCGCGGCCTGTGCCGGCGTCGCGGCGGTGGCCGCTACTTGGGGTCGCGGTTGAACTGGGCCGTCGACCACCGGTAGCCGAGCACGGTCAGGCCGACACACCAGGCGATCGCTATCCAGCCGTCGTTACCGATCTCGGTGCCGAGCAGCAGACCGCGCAGCGTCTCGATGGCGGGGGTGAAGGGCTGGTACTCGGCGATGGGCTGGAACCAGCCCGGCATCGTGTCGGCCGGGATGAAGGCGCTGGAGATGAGCGGCAGAAGGATCAGCGGCATCGCGCTGTTGCTGGCCGCCTCCGCGTTCGGGCTGGCCATACCCAGGCCGACCGCGATCCAGGTGAGCGCCAGCGAGAAGAGCACGAGCAGCCCGAACGCCGCCAGCCACTCAAGGACCGTGGCGTTTGTGGACCGGAAGCCGATGGCGACGCCGACAGCACCGACGAGGACCGCGCTGGCGATGCACTGCAGCACGCTGCCGACGACATGCCCGATGATCACGGAGGAGCGGTGGACCGCCATGGTCCGGAAGCGGGCGATGAGCCCCTCCGACATGTCCATGGAGATGTACACCGCCGCCCCGATCACGGTGCTGCCGACGGTCATCATCAGGATGCCCGGCACGATGTAGGCGATGTACTCGGAGCGATCCGCGCCGCCTCCTCCTATGCCCGCGCTCATCACATCACCGAAGATGTAGACGAAGAGCAGCAGCATCATGATCGGCGTGAGCAGCAGGTTCAGCGACGCGGACGGGTAGCGCCACGCGTGCAGGAGGTTGCGGCGCAGCATGGTGTTCGAGTCGCGGACGGCGAGGGCGAGGGCGCTCATCGGGCGTTCTCCTTGGGCTGGTTGGGGACGGTGACGGCGGCGGGGCCGGTGGTGGGGCCGGTCAGGGCGAAGAACACGTCGTCGAGGTCCGGGGTGTGCACGGTCAGTTCGTCCGCCTCGATACCGGCGGAGTCCAGCCAGTCGAGCAGGGAGCGCAGTTCGCGTTGGCTGCCGTCGCTCGGGATCTGCAGGACGAGGGCCTCGTCGTCGCGGGTGACCTCGCGCAGGGCGGAGGCGGCGGCGCGGTAGGCGGTCGGGTCGGTGAAGCGGAGGCGGACGTGGCCGCCCGGGATGAGGCGCTTCAGCTCCTCCGCGCTGCCCTCTGCCGCGATCTTGCCGTCGTTCAGTACCGCGATGCGGTCGGCGAGTTCGTCGGCTTCTTCCAGGTACTGGGTGGTGAGGAAGACGGTGACGCCGTCGGAGACGAGTTCGCGGATGATCTGCCACATGTTGTGGCGGGAGCGGGGGTCGAG
>NZ_JBVKAY010000008.1:0-59195 GCF_055657445.1 Streptomyces sp. NPDC107538
TACATTCCGAACCCGGAAGCTAAGCCTTACAGCGCCGATGGTACTGCAGGGGGGACCCTGTGGGAGAGTAGGACGCCGCCGAACAAATATTGAGAGCTGGTCCCCGAATTTCGGTTCGGGGACCAGCTCTTTTTTGTTGCTCTTTACTTGGAGTTCACGTTGCGCGACCAGGATCCGCGCCATGGGTACCGTTGGAATGCTCAGGGCCGCGGGTGTCGGCGTCGGTGACGAGGTGGTCGTGCCGGCGTTCGGGAACCCGGAGGTCGCTCAGGCGGTGAGCCTGGCAGGGGCTGTGCCGGTGTTCGCCGACATAGATCCGGTGACGTACTGCCTGGATGCCTCGGCTGTCGAGGCCGCCGTGACGTCGAGGACGGTGGCCGCGGTCGTGGTCCACCGCTTCGGCCGGTCCGCCGATATCGGGGCACTGCGTCATGTCGGGCAACGGCACGGGCTGTTGGTGCTGGAGCAGGGTGAGTCGGAGACGCCGTACAGCGAGCTGGGGGAGCGGCGGCGGCGGGCCGCGTATCTCAGCGCGAAGCTCAAGGGCGTACGGACTCCTGAAGGGTGTGACGGGCACACCTTCCAGCAGTACGTCGTGCGGGTGCCCGGGAACGGGCGGCCGGACCGGGACGCCTTCGCTCGGGCCGTGCGGGCCAAGGGTGTTGAGTGCAGTGTGCCGGTGAAGACTCCCGTGCACCGGATGCCCGGGTTCCGGCGGGACGTGTGTCTGCCCGAGACCGAGCGGGCCGCCGACGAGACGCTGGCGCTGCCCATCGGCGGCGAGATGTCGCGGCGCGAGCTGCACCGGCTGGTGTCCGCGTGCAACGCGCTCGGTGGGCTGTTGCAGCCGGCGTTCTAGTTCTTCCAGTTCTTCCAGTTCTTCTGACTCTTCTGACCGGGCTCTGCGTGGTTCGAAGCAGCTGTCGGATCGGGGTATGATCTATCTCGTTGCCGCGAGGGAAACCTCGAACAGGTGACAGGCCCCTATAGCTCAGTCGGCAGAGCGTCTCCATGGTAAGGAGAAGGTCAACGGTTCGATTCCGTTTGGGGGCTCGGACAGAAAGGCCCCGCCCACTTGGGCGGGGCCTTTCTCATGTCCGCTCAGTCCTGGTGGAGGCCCGGGACGCGCATCGCCAGGATGGCCATGTCGTCGGAGGGGGCGTCGGAGGCGAAGCGTTCGACCGCGCGCATGACCCTGGCCGCGACCGCTCCCGCCGTGAGGCCCGTGCAGGTGGTGAGGACCTCGGTGAGGCCGTCGTCGCCCAACATGCGGGTGCCTTCACGGCGTTCGGTGACACCGTCGGTGACACAGAGGAGGACGTCCCCGGGGTCGAGGGTGACGGTCTGCTCGTACAGCTCCAGGTCCTCCATGACGCCGAGGAGGGCCTGGGGCTCGGCTGCCGGCTCGACCGTGCCGTCCTGGCGCAGACGCAGGGGGAGCGGGTGACCGGCGCAGACGACCTTCAGGACCGCACTGCCGTCCTCCTGGGGCCACAACTCGCCGTACAGGAGCGTCAGGAAGCGGCTGCGGGCGCCCTCGTCGATGATCGCGGAGTTGAGGCGCTCCAGGACCGCCGGGCCGGCGTAGCCCTCACGGGCCAGCAGGCGCAGGGCGTGGCGGGCCAGGCCGGTGACCGCGGCGGCCTCCGGGCCGGTGCCGCAGACGTCGCCGATGGCGAAGCCGTACGCGCCGTCGCGGATGGGGAAGAGATCGTAGAAGTCGCCGCCGACCTCGTTGCCCTCGCCGGCCGCGCGGTAGATGACCTCGACCTCGACGCCGTCGATCTGGGGCAGCTCGGGCGGGAGGAGGCTGCGCTGGAGGGACTGGCTGATGGCCACGCGCTCCGAGTACAGGCGGGCGTTGTCCAGGGCCAGGGCGGCCCGGCGGGAGAGGTCTTCGGCGAGTTCCAGGATCTCCTGGCGGAAGTGTTCGTCCGTGGGCTTGCCGAGGGTCAGCATGCCGATGACGCGGTTGCGGGCCACGAGGGGGAGGACAACGGTCTCGCCGCCCACCGCCGAGGCTGTCGCCAGCGTCGTACCGATGCCCGAGCTGACCGTGGCGGGTTCGCCGAGGCCCAGGCTGCGCATGGAGGTGCGCAGGGCCGCCTGGTGGGCCGCCTCGGCGGGGGCCGTCCAGACGCGGGCGCCCGGGGTGGGAATGGGCTCCGGCGGGCGGATCTTGACGAGGAGGGCCTTGAGGCCGTCGATGAGGTCCTCGTCCTCGTGCAGGACGTAGGAGAGGTACGGGTCCGAGGCCTGGTCGGCGATCGTGTAGACCGCGCACCAGGTGGCGAGGGTCGGGATCGTCATCTGGGCCATGAGGGCCAGGGTCTGGTCGCGGTCCAGGGTGCCCGCGAGGAGGTCGGAGGCCTCGACCAGGAAGCTCAGCGAGCCGCGGCGCAGGCGCTCCAGTTCGCCGAGGCGGGCCGATTCGACGGCCAGGGCGATGCGGTCGGCGGCGAACTGGAGGCGCAGGGCCTCCTCGTTGGAGTACCGCCCGTGCGCCTCGGCGGCGACGCCCAGGGAGCCCGTGAGGCGGCCCTCGACCTTGAGGGGGACCGTGACGACCGAGCGCATGCCCGTGCCGTTGAGGAGGGGGACGGCGCCGGGGACGGCCGTCAGGTCGTCGTGGACGGCCGGCATACGGGCCGAGCCGTAGCGGCCGGGGCCGGCCTCCACCGGGACGCGGGCGAAGCGCTGGCGGGCCGACGGGAGGCCCGTGGAGGCCCGTACCTCCAACTCGGTCTCGTCGTCGGTGGCCAGGAGCAGGAAGGCGGAGTCACCGTCGAGCATGTCGCGGGCGCGTTCGACCGTGCGCTGGAGGAGGCCGTCGAGGTCGTCCGGGGCCGGTGAGCCGATGAAGACCTCGAAGGGGTCCGTAGCCTGGCCGTCGCCGGAGCCGGAGGTGTCGCCGGCGGGCATGCGGATCGGGGTCTGGAGGACGGCGCGTTCGTGGTCCCGTACGAGGAGGCAGACCGTGGAGGGGTCGCCGTCGGTGTCGCGGACCCGGAGGTGGGAGGCGTAGACCGGCGTCACACGGCCGTTGGCGCCGCGGATGCCGTAACTGCCCTCCCAGCGGGAGAGTTGGAGGGCCTCGGCGACGCCGGTGCTGGTGCCCGGGGTGTGCGGCCAGGCGGCGAGGTCGGTGAGGGGCTTGCCGATGACGTGGTCGGGGGCGTAGCCGAAGAGTTCCTCGGCGTCCTCGTTCCAGGCGCCGATCGCGCCCGCGCGGTCGATCTGGACGACGGCGACGCGGACCCGGCCGTCCGCGAGGGGCAGCAGGTCGGCGGGGAGGGCCGGGCCGGCCGAGCGGGTGCCCACCGGGCGGTCGGGGAGGTCGAGTTGGAACCAGACCTGCTTGTGCGTGGAGGTGTACTCCACGCCCCAGCGGGTGGCCATCGCCGCGCACAGCTGGAGGCCGCGGCCGCCCTCGCGGTCCGGGCTGCCCATGGTGATGTGGCTGCCCTGGAGGGGGATCTCACGTTCGGGGTATCTGTCGGCGACCTCGATGCGTACGCCGTCGTCGGCCCGTAGACACAGGACGTCGGCGGAGGTGCCCGCGTGGACGACCGCGTTGGTGACGAGTTCGCTGGTGAGGACCACCGCGTCGTCGACGATGTCGGCGAAGCCCCAGCCCTGGAGGGTGTCGCGGACGAACGAGCGGGCGGTCGCGACGGATCGTGAGACGGCAGCGAAGCTGGCGGCCGCGCGCGCGGTGATCACAGAACTCCTTGTCCGGTTCTCGACGTGCGGGGGTGCGTGGACGGCCTCCTGCCGTGGCAGAGGCTGGTTCTCCGTCGGCCTGGGGTCCTGGGGGGTCTCCCCGGGATGCAGTCCGGTGGTCATGGTGAGGCCGCCCCTCCGATGCCTGCCCGCTCGTGCTCGTGCGCCACCGCCCAGGCCGGACGGGACCGGCATGGCTGGACAGCCGCATGCAAGGTTACTTACCTTCGCCGTCCATGCGGATGCCGGTCGTCTGTGTTTCCGTCCGGAGGTGTGCGGACCGTGTGCGAAGCTGCCGAACTGTTATGGCCTGGTTCAGCCATGGTGAAACACTGGGCAGGCTTCCAGGAGTAGGTCGCGCGAGCAGTGCGAACAGTATGAGAAGTACGAAGCGTTCAAAAACGGCGAAGTACGTCTAGCAGGAACGGTCGACCCTTGCGGGAGGGACACAGTGGAGTCTGGCGCAGCGACGCGAGGCACTAAGGCGCGCGCGAAAGGCGGACAGTCCCTGAGTGAGCAGCGCAAATCACGCAAACCGCGCAATGGGACCACCACCGTGGACACGGCTGCCCTGAACCGGCTGCTCACGGCGTTGGAGTCGATGCGGGACGGCAATTTCCGCAAGCGGCTGACCGTCTCCGGCGACGGGGTGATGGCCGAGATCGCCGCCGTGTACAACGAGGTGGCGGACCGGAATCTGCATCTGACCGGCGAGTTGTCGCGGGTACGGCGCGTGGTGGGGCGTGAGGGCAAGCTCACCGAACGGCTGGAGACGGGGGCCACCGAGGGGTCCTGGGCGGCCGCGATCGACGCGTCGAACGCGCTGGTCGACGACCTCGTACGGCCTGTCTCCGAGGTGAGCCGGGTGCTGTCGGCCGTCGCGGACGGTGATCTGTCGCCGCGCATGGAGCTGCGGACGCAGGCGCCGGACGGGTCGGGGCATCCGTTGCGCGGGGAGTTCCTGAAGGTCGGGCGTACGGTCAACAACCTGGTCGATCAGCTGTCGACGTTCACCGACGAGGTCACCCGGGTGGCCAGCGAGGTGGGTACCGAGGGCAAGCTGGGCGGGCAGGCCAAGGTGCGCGGGATGTCCGGTTCGTGGAAGGACCTGACGGAGTCCGTCAACACGATGGCGTACCGGCTCACCGCACAGGTGAGGGACATCGCGCTGGTGACGACCGCGGTGGCGAAGGGTGATCTGTCCCGCAAGGTCACGGTCGACGTGGCCGGCGAGATGCTGGAGCTGAAGGTCACCGTCAACACGATGGTGGACCAGCTGTCCGCGTTCTCCTCCGAGGTGACCCGGGTGGCCCGTGAGGTGGGCACCGAGGGGCAGCTCGGCGGTCAGGCCGAGGTGCCGGGTGTGGCCGGGGTGTGGAAGGAGCTCACCGATTCGGTGAACCTGATGGCCGGCAACCTCACCGCGCAGGTGCGGGGGATCGCCCAGGTCACCACCGCGGTCGCCAATGGTGATCTGTCGCAGAAGGTGACCGTGCCCGCACGGGGTGAGGTCGCCAAGCTCGCCGAGACCATCAACCAGATGACCGAGACGCTGCGCATCTTCGCGGACGAGGTCACGCGGGTGGCCAACGAGGTCGGGGCCGAGGGGCGGCTCGGTGGTCAGGCGCAGGTGCCGGGTGCGGCGGGGACGTGGAAGGACCTCACCGATTCGGTGAACACGGTGTTCCGGAACCTCACGATCCAGGTGCGGGACATCGCGGCGGTGACGACGGCCGTGGCCAACGGTGATCTGTCGCAGAAGGTCACCGTGGACGTGGCCGGCGAGATGCTGGAACTGAAGAACACCGTCAACGGGATGGTGGACCAGCTCTCGTACTTCGGTGCCGAGGTCACCCGGGTGGCCAACGAGGTCGGGGCCGAGGGGCGGCTGGGCGGTCAGGCGCAGGTGCCCGGTGCGGCGGGGACGTGGAAGGACCTGACGGACTCCGTCAACACCGCGTTCCGGAATCTCACCGGACAGGTGAGGAACATCGCGGCGGTGACGACGGCCGTGGCCAACGGTGATCTCTCGCAGAAGGTGACCGTCGATGTCGCGGGCGAGATGCTCGAACTGAAGAACACCGTGAACACGATGGTGGACCAGCTGTCGTCGTTCGCCGACCAGGTGACGCGGATGGCCCGGGACGTGGGCACGGAGGGCCGCCTCGGCGGTCAGGCCCGCGTGGACGGTGTGTCCGGCACCTGGAAGGAACTCACCGACTCCGTCAACTCGATGGCCGGCAACCTCACCTCGCAGGTGCGCAACATCGCGCAGGTGACGACGGCCGTGGCGCGGGGCGACCTCTCGCAGAAGATCGACGTCGACGCGCGCGGCGAGATCCTGGAGCTGAAGAACACCATCAACACGATGGTCGACCAGCTCTCCTCCTTCGCCGACCAGGTGACCCGGGTGGCACGGGACGTGGGCACGGAGGGCCGTCTCGGCGGTCAGGCGCAGGTGCCCGGTGTCGCCGGTGTGTGGCGCGATCTCACGGAGTCCGTGAACGGCATGGCCGGCAACCTGACCGGCCAGGTGCGCAACATCGCACAGGTCGCCACGGCGGTGGCCCGCGGTGATCTCTCGCAGAAGATCACCGTGGACGCGCGCGGGGAGATCCTGGAGCTGAAGAACACGCTGAACACGATGGTGGACCAGCTGTCGTCGTTCGCGGAGGAGGTCACCCGGGTCGCCCGGGAGGTGGGTACGGAGGGCCAGCTCGGCGGTCAGGCCGAGGTGCAGGGCGTCTCCGGCACCTGGAAGGACCTGACGCAGTCGGTGAACTTCATGGCGAACAACCTGACCATCCAGGTGCGTCAGATCGCCGAGGTCACGACCGCCGTCGCCAAGGGCGACCTGTCGAAGAAGATCACCGTCGACGCGAAGGGCGAGATCCTCGAACTCGTCACCACCGTCAACACGATGGTCGACCAGCTGTCGTCCTTCGCCGAGCAGGTGACCCGGGTGGCCCGCGAGGTGGGCACCGAGGGCATCCTCGGCGGCCAGGCGCACGTGCCGGGCATCACCGGCATCTGGAAGGACCTCAGCGGCAATGTGAACCTGATGGCCAAGAACCTGACCATGCAGGTGCGGAACATCTCCCAGGTCGCCGCGGCCGTCGCCAACGGCGATCTGACCCGTACGGTGACCATCGAGGCGGCCGGTGAGGTCGCGGAGCTCGCGGACACCTTCAACAGCATGGTGAAGACGCTGAGTTCGTTCGCCGACCAGGTCACCAAGGTGGCCCGTGAGGTGGGCACGGACGGCATCCTGGGCGGCCAGGCGCACGTACCGGGTGTGGCGGGGACGTGGAAGGACCTCACCGAGTCGGTGAACTCGATGGCGTCCAACCTGACCGGGCAGGTCCGCAACATCGCGATGGTCACGACCGCCATCGCGAAGGGCGATCTGACCAAGAAGATCGACATCGACGCGCGCGGCGAGATCCTGGAGCTGAAGACCACCATCAACACGATGGTCGACCAGCTGTCGTCCTTCGCCGAGGAGGTCACCCGGGTGGCCCGCGAGGTGGGCACCGAGGGGCAGCTGGGCGGCCTCGCGCGCGTGCGGGACGTCGACGGCACCTGGCGGGACCTCACCGAGTCGGTGAACGAGATGGCCGGGAACCTGACCCGGCAGGTGCGCGCCATCGCGCGCGTGGCCACCGCGGTGACCCGGGGCGACCTGAACCTCAAGATCGACGTCGACGCGTCCGGCGAGATCAAGGAGCTGCAGGACTACATCAAC
This sequence comes from Streptomyces sp. NPDC107538, assembly GCF_055657445.1. Classification (NCBI taxonomy): domain Bacteria; kingdom Bacillati; phylum Actinomycetota; class Actinomycetes; order Kitasatosporales; family Streptomycetaceae; genus Streptomyces; species Streptomyces sp. NPDC107538. The sequence continues at coordinate 7,469 of NZ_JBVKAY010000008.1, forward strand.
AAGATGATCGCCAACCTGCGCGACACCACGATCGCCAACCAGGAGCAGGACTGGCTCAAGGGCAACCTCGCCCGGATCTCCGCCCTGATGCAGGGCCGCCGGGATCTCGACGACGTGGCCTCGCTGATCATGAGCGAGCTGACGCCGGTGGTGTCCGCGCAGCACGGCGCGTTCTTCCTCGCGCTGCCGTTCCTCGACGGCAAGGACCTGGCCCCGGACAACGACGACCAGTACGAGCTGCGCATGCTCGGCTCGTACGGCTATTCGATGGGTTCCATGCCGACGTCGTTCCGGCCCGGTGAGGCGTTGGTGGGGACGGCGGCGAAGGAGAAGCGCACGATCCTGGTGGAGAACGCGCCGAGCGGCTATCTGAAGATCTCCTCCGGGCTCGGCGAGGCTCCGCCCGCGCAGGTCATCGTGCTTCCGGTGCTCTTCGAGGGGACCGTGCTCGGGGTGATCGAGCTGGCCTCGTTCAACTCGTTCACACAGATCCAGAAGGACTTCCTGAACCAGATCGCGGAGATGATCGCGACGAGCGTCAACACCATCTCCGTCAACACCAAGACCGAGGTGCTGCTGAAGCAGTCGCAGGAGCTGACCGAGCAACTGCGGGAGCGGTCCGACGAGTTGGAGAACCGGCAGAAGGCCCTCCAGGCGTCCAACGCCGAACTGGAGGAGAAGGCCGAGCTGCTGGCCCGGCAGAACCGCGACATCGAGGTCAAGAACACCGAGATCGAGGAGGCGCGGCAGGTCCTGGAGGAGCGCGCCGAGCAGCTCGCGGTCTCCATGCGCTACAAGAGCGAGTTCCTCGCGAACATGTCGCACGAGCTGCGTACCCCGCTCAACTCGCTGCTGATCCTCGCCAAGCTGCTCGCGGACAACGCCGAGTCGAATCTGACGCCCAAGCAGGTCGAGTTCGCGGAGACGATCCACGGGGCGGGTTCGGACCTGCTCCAGCTGATCAACGACATCCTGGACCTGTCGAAGGTCGAGGCGGGCAAGATGGACGTCTCGCCGACCCGGATCGCCCTCGTCCAGCTCGTCGACTACGTGGAGGCCACCTTCCGGCCGCTGACCGCGGAGAAGGGCCTCGACTTCTCCGTACGGGTCTCGCCGGAGCTGCCCGCCACGCTGCACACGGACGAGCAGCGGCTGTTGCAGGTCCTGCGGAACTTGTTGTCCAACGCGGTGAAGTTCACCGACTCCGGGGCCGTGGAGCTGGTGATCCGGCCGGCGGGCGCGGATGTGCCGGTGGCCATCCGGGAGCAGCTCCTCGAAGCGGGTTCGCTGCGGGACGCGGACGCCGACATGATCGCGTTCTCGGTGACGGACACGGGCATCGGGATCGCGGCGAGCAAGATGCGGGTCATCTTCGAGGCGTTCAAGCAGGCGGACGGCACCACGAGCCGCAAATACGGCGGTACGGGCCTGGGGTTGTCCATCTCGCGGGAGATCGCCCGGCTGCTGGGCGGCGAGATCCACGCGCAGAGCGAGCCCGGACGCGGCTCCACGTTCACCCTGTATTTGCCGCTGCACCCGAGCGAACTGCCCCCGCAGGGCTATGCGCACGGCACGTCGGCCGCGCTGGAGGCGGGGGAGCTGCTGGCCTCCGAGAACGAGCTGGCCGAGCGCACCGAGACACCGGCCGAGGTGAAGTCGTACCGCGAGACCCAGAACGGCGCCGCCGCGCTCTTCAGGCGGCGCCGCAGGCCCGTGCAGGCCACCCCCCCGTCCACCCTGCACCGGCAGGGCAACGGGCAGGCGCAGGAGCACTGGGCGCAGCAGGCCGCGCAGGAGGCGGCGGCGCAGCCGCGCCGGACGGTCCGCTTCGACGGGGAGAAGGTGCTCATCGTCGACGACGACATCCGCAACGTCTTCGCGCTCACCAGCGTGCTGGAGCAGCACGGTCTGTCCGTGCTGTACGCGGAGAACGGCCGTGAGGGCATCGAGGTCCTGGAGCAGCACGACGATGTGACGGTCGTTCTGATGGACATCATGATGCCCGAGATGGACGGGTACGCGACGACCACGGCGATCCGCCGGATGCCCCAGTTCGCCGGGCTGCCGATCATCGCGCTGACGGCCAAGGCGATGAAGGGCGACCGGGAGAAGGCGATCGACTCGGGTGCCTCCGACTATGTGACGAAGCCGGTCGATCCCGATCATCTGCTGGCGGTCATGGAGCAGTGGATGCGAAGTGAGTGACAGGGAGCGCCGCAGGTGGTCACAACCCGTTGGGGGGCGCACGGAGTTGCTGACTGAGTGTGGCCGAGGTCGTGTAGAAACGCGGGATTCGGGGAACCTTCTGGTCCCCGCTTGCGTTTCTGCTACGAGCACAGTGACATCACGGTGACAGGGTGTGGCGACGGGCGGGGTACGGCTACGATGACCGGCACAAGGACGGGTGGCGCGAGGGAGTCGTCCCCTGGGGTGACGCCGACTGGTGTCACGTCGAGTCCTGCGGACAGGGGAGGCCCCACGCCGGGGCGAGGAGGGCGGGCCATGGTGCAGAAGGCCAAGATCCTCCTGGTCGATGACCGGCCGGAGAATCTGTTGGCGCTGGAGGCCATCCTCTCCGCGCTCGATCAGACACTGGTGCGGGCATCGTCCGGGGAGGAAGCGCTCAAGGCGCTGTTGACGGACGACTTCGCGGTCATTCTGCTGGACGTCCAGATGCCGGGAATGGACGGTTTCGAAACGGCCGCGCACATCAAGCGGCGCGAACGGACCCGGGACATCCCGATCATTTTTCTCACCGCCATCAACCACGGCCCGCACCACACGTTCCGTGGGTACGCCGCGGGTGCGGTCGACTACATCTCGAAGCCGTTCGACCCGTGGGTGCTGCGCGCCAAGGTCTCGGTGTTCGTCGAGCTGTATATGAAGAACTGCCAGCTCAGGGAGCAGGCGGCGCTGCTGCGGCTCCAGTTGGAGGGTGGCGGCAAGGGTGCGGCGGGCGGTTCCAAGGAGCCCTCCGGTGGCATCCTCGCCGAACTGTCCGCGCGGCTCGCGGCCGTCGAGGAGCAGGCGGAGGCGCTGTCCAAACAGCTCGACGACGATTCCGCCGACGCCGCCGCGGTGGCCACGGCGGCCCATCTCGAACGCAAACTGACGGGCCTGCGCCGGGCGCTGGACGCGCTGGAGCCCGGTGCGAGCGGACCCCCGTCGCTGCCGTCGCAGAACTGAGCACGTTCCGGAGCGCGGGCGGGGCCATGGAAGTGGCCCGGGCCCGCGCCCAGTTGTGACCGGGGCCGTGTGGTCCGGTGGGTGCATGGTGAGGGCCTGTCAGGCCGTGTCAGCTTCGGGGCCTCGGCTGCGCGACACGAACGGGTGAAGCAGTAGGCACACGTGTCGGCTGTGGCCTCCACCGGTAACCTCACACTCATGGCCTCACGTCAGTCCGCAGCGAAGAAGCCGCCCGCGAAGAAGGCGGCCGCTCCGACGAAGGCTCCGGCGAAGAAGGCCCCCGCGAAGAAAGCCGCCGCCAAGAAGGCACCCGCCAAGAAGGCGGCGGCGAAGAAGACGGCCCCTCCGAAGCCGGCGCCCAATCCCACCTCAGGCGTGTACAGACTCGTACGCGCCGTCTGGCTCGGTGCCGCGCACGCCGTCGGCGCCGTCTTCCGCGGCATAGGGCAGGGCGCGAAGGGGCTCGACCCGGCGCACCGCAAGGACGGGGTCGCGCTCCTGCTGCTCGCCCTCGCCCTGATCGTCGCCGCCGGCACCTGGTCCAGCCTGCGCGGCCCGGTCGGCGATCTCGTCGAGATGCTGGTGACCGGCGCCTTCGGGCGGCTGGACCTGCTCGTGCCGATACTGCTCGCGGTCATCGCCGTACGGTTCATCCGGCACCCCGAGAAGCCCGAGGCCAACGGCCGGATCGTCATCGGTCTGTCCGCGCTCGTCATCGGTGTCCTCGGTCAGGTCCACCTCGCCTGCGGGTCGCCCGCCCGCAGCGCCGGCATGCAGGCGATAAGGGACGCCGGAGGGCTCATCGGCTGGGGCACGGCCACCCCGCTGACGTACACCATGGGCGAGGCGCTCGCCGTGGCGATGCTCGTCCTGCTCACGGTGTTCGGGCTGCTCGTCGTCACCGCGACACCGGTCAACGCGATCCCGCAGCGGCTGCGGCTGCTCGGACAGAAGCTGGGCATCGTCGCGGACGACGAGGACGACGCGGAGTACGGCGAGGACGACGCCCGCTACGACGAGCAGTGGCGCGATTCGCTCCCGGCGCGCCCCCGCAGGCGCGGCTCCGCCCCCGAACCGTACGACCCCGACGGCGCCGAGCAGGAGGCCCTCACCAGGCGCCGCCCGAGGCGCTCCGCCGTCCGGCAGCCCGATCCGAACCGGCCGCTGGACGCCGTGGACGTGGCCGCGGCGGCCGCCGCCGCGCTCGACGGGGCCGTGCTGCACGGCATGCCGCCCTCGCCGGTGGTTGCCGACCTCACGCAGGGCGTGAGTGTGGGGGACCGGGAGGAGACGACGCCCGTTCCGGCCGCGCGCAGCAAGCCGGCCAAGGAGGAGCCCCCGGCCGCCAAGCCGCCCAAGGGCGCCCGCCAGGACGCCCTGGTGCCGGATCTGACCAAGCAGGCCCCGGAGGAGCATCGCGAGCTGCCGCCGCGCGCCGAACAGCTCCAGCTGCGCGGCGACATCACCTACTCCCTGCCCTCGCTGGACCTGCTGGAGCGGGGCGGCCCCGGCAAGACGCGCAGCGCGGCCAACGACGCCATAGTGGCCTCCCTGTCGAACGTGTTCTCGGAGTTCAAGGTCGACGCGTCCGTCACCGGCTTCACGCGCGGGCCGACGGTGACCCGTTACGAGGTCGAGCTGGGCCCGGCGGTCAAGGTCGAGCGGATCACCGCGCTCACCAAGAACATCGCCTATGCCGTCGCCAGCCCGGACGTACGGATCATCAGCCCGATCCCCGGCAAGTCGGCCGTCGGCATCGAGATCCCCAACACCGACCGCGAGATGGTCAACCTCGGCGATGTGCTGCGTCTCGCGGACGCGGCCGAGGACGACCATCCGATGCTGGTCGCGCTCGGCAAGGACGTCGAGGGCGGCTATGTGATGGCCAATCTGGCGAAGATGCCGCATGTGCTCGTCGCAGGTGCGACCGGTTCGGGTAAATCGTCGTGCATCAACTGTCTGATCACCTCGGTCATGGTCCGCGCGACCCCCGAGGACGTCCGCATGGTCCTCGTCGACCCCAAGCGCGTCGAACTGACCGCGTACGAGGGCATCCCGCACCTCATCACGCCGATCATCACCAACCCCAAGCGGGCCGCCGAGGCGCTCCAGTGGGTCGTGCGCGAGATGGACCTGCGCTACGACGACCTGGCCGCGTTCGGCTACCGGCACATCGACGACTTCAACGAGGCCATCAGGAACGGCAAGGTCAAGCTGCCCGAGGGCAGCGAGCGCGAGCTGCAGCCGTACCCGTATCTGCTGGTGATCGTGGACGAGCTGGCCGACCTGATGATGGTCGCGCCGCGCGATGTCGAGGACGCGATCGTGCGGATCACCCAGCTCGCGCGCGCGGCCGGCATCCATCTGGTGCTCGCCACGCAGCGGCCGTCCGTGGACGTCGTCACCGGTCTGATCAAGGCGAACGTGCCCTCGCGGCTCGCCTTCGCCACCTCCTCGCTCGCCGACTCCCGCGTCATCCTCGACCAGCCCGGCGCCGAGAAGCTGATCGGCAAGGGCGACGGGCTGTTCCTGCCGATGGGGGCGAACAAACCGACCCGGATGCAGGGCGCGTTCGTGACCGAGGACGAGGTCGCGGCGATCGTCCAGCACTGCAAGGACCAGATGGCGCCCGTCTTCCGGGACGACGTCACCGTGGGCACCAAGCAGAAGAAGGAGATCGACGAGGAGATCGGCGACGACCTCGACCTGTTGTGCCAGGCGGCCGAGCTGGTCGTCTCCACCCAGTTCGGCTCGACCTCCATGCTCCAGCGCAAGCTGCGCGTCGGCTTCGCCAAGGCCGGCCGGCTGATGGACCTCATGGAGTCCCGGGGCGTGGTGGGGCCCAGCGAGGGCTCGAAGGCGCGTGACGTTCTTGTGAAACCCGATGAACTGGACGGCGTGCTGGCCGTGATCCGGGGGGAGACTGAGGCGTAAGGACCGCAGCGGTATCGCGGAGGGGCGCGAGAGGGGCGCACGGCGGGGAAAACCGGTTGTCCGACGGGCGGAACGCGGATGCAATTACGGCATCCGGGTATTCGAACGTGACTCACCCGTAAGGAAATGGTGAGCAACCGTTTCCCTTCGTCGTACGTCAAGTTGGACGAGGGGACAGCTCCGTGCCCCACCCTCACCACCAGCAGGATGTCCGGCCATTCTGATGGCGTACAAAGTCCCACCGCCCGGTTGCCCCACCCTTTCGTACCCCCCCTAGACTGAACTTCCAGCACAGGTGGCTACACGCTCGAAAGGCGCCCCCGTGTCCATCGGCAACTCCCCTGACGGCAACTTCCCCGAAGACGAGCGTCCGTTCGAAGACGACCGTGACGAACGCTCGGCGGAACGCCCCTCGATCGGCCGTGCCCTCCAGCAGGCCCGCATCGCGGCCGGGCTGACCGTCGACGACGTCAGCAATGCCACCCGGGTCCGCATCGCCATCGTGCACGCGATCGAGCAGGACGACTTCGACCCCTGCGGCGGCGACGTCTACGCGCGCGGTCACATCCGCAGCCTCGCGCGCGCGGTGCGCATCGACCCCGCCCCGCTGCTCGAACAGTTCGCCGAGACGCATGGCGGACGGCCCGCCCCGACACCGGCGGCCCCGCTGTTCGAGGCGGAACGGATCCGACCCGAGCGGCGCGGTCCCAACTGGACCGCCGCCATGGTCGCCGCGATCGTCGCGGTGATCGGCTTCGTCGGCTTCACCGCGTTCGACAGCGGTGACGACGGCGACACCACCCAGGTCGCCGAAGGCTCCACCCCGACCGCCGGCAAGTCCGCCTCGCCCACGCCCAAGGCCGACAAGCCCGACGCCGACCCCAAGCCCGACCCGACCGACAGCGCCATCGCTGCCGCGCCCCGCGACAAGGTGACCGTGCAGGTCAGCGCCTCCGACGGCCGCAGCTGGATCTCCGCCAAGGACCACAACGGCCGGCTGCTGTGGGACGGCCTGCTCAAGCAGGGCGAGTCCAAGACCTTCCAGGACGGATCCAAGATCGACCTCGTCCTCGGCGACGCCGGGGCTGTCCAGCTCTACGTCAACGGCAAGAAGATCAAGGACGACTTCCAGCCCGGCCAGGTCGAACGCCTGACGTACACGAAGGGCGACCCGGAGGTCGGCTGAGCCTTCGGTACGTCGCTCTGGACGCCCGGGCCGCGGACGTACAGACGATGCAAAGGGAAACGCGGGTACGGGGTTGGCCAAGATCGGCCAACCCCGTCGACGTGGGCTGTCAGTGGGACGAAGTAGTCTTGAGCCCATGCCTGAACGCCGTACCGTCGCACTCGTCACTCTTGGCTGCGCCCGTAACGAGGTGGACTCGGAGGAGCTCGCAGGCCGCTTGGAGGCGGACGGCTGGGAGCTCGTCGAGGACGCCGAGGAAGCGGACGTCGCGGTCGTCAACACCTGTGGCTTCGTCGAAGCCGCCAAGAAGGACTCCGTCGACGCCCTCCTGGAGGCCAACGACCTCAAGGGTCACGGCAGAACCCAGGCCGTCGTCGCGGTCGGCTGCATGGCCGAGCGGTACGGCAAGGAGCTGGCCGAGGCGCTGCCCGAGGCCGACGGCGTGCTCGGCTTCGACGACTACGCCGACATCTCCGACCGCCTACAGACCATCCTGAACGGCGGCATCCACGCCTCGCACACCCCGCGCGACCGGCGCAAGCTGCTGCCGATCAGCCCGGCCCAGCGCCAGGAGTCGGCGGCCGAGGTCGCGCTTCCGGGGCACGCCCCCGTCGACCTTCCGGAAGGCCTCGCTCCGGCTTCCGGTCCGCGTTCGCCGCTGCGCCGCCGGCTGGACGGCTCACCCGTGGCCTCCGTGAAGCTCGCCTCCGGCTGCGACCGCCGCTGCTCGTTCTGCGCCATCCCCTCCTTCCGCGGCTCCTTCATCTCGCGCCGCCCCTCGGACGTGCTGAACGAGACCCGCTGGCTGGCCGAGCAGGGCGTCAAGGAGGTCATGCTCGTCTCCGAGAACAACACCTCGTACGGCAAGGACCTGGGCGACATCCGGCTGCTGGAGTCCCTGCTGCCGGAGCTGGCGGAGGTCGACGGCATCGAGCGGGTGCGCGTCAGCTACCTCCAGCCCGCCGAGATGCGGCCCGGCCTCATCGACGTGCTCACCTCCACCCCCAAGGTCGCGCCCTACTTCGACCTCTCCTTCCAGCACTCCGCCCCGGCCGTCCTGCGCTCGATGCGCCGCTTCGGTGACACCGACCGCTTCCTGGAACTGCTCGACACCATCCGCGGCAAGGCCCCCGAGGCCGGTGTGCGGTCCAACTTCATCGTGGGATTCCCCGGCGAGACCGAGGACGACCTCGCGGAGCTGGAGCGCTTCCTGACCGGCGCGAGACTGGACGCCATCGGCGTCTTCGGGTACTCCGACGAGGAGGGCACCGAGGCGGCGACGTACGAGAACAAGCTGCCCGAGGACGTCGTCGCCGAGCGGCTCGCGCGGGTCTCGCGGCTGGCGGAGGAGCTGGTCTCGCAGCGCGCGGAGGAGCGCGTGGGGCAGACCGTGCGGGTGCTGGTCGAGTCGGTCGATGGCGATGAGGGCGCGTACGGCCGCGGTGCGCACCAGGCGCCCGAGACAGACGGGCAGGTGCTGTTCACGAGCGGCGCGGACTTGAGCGTCGGCCTTATGGTCGAGGCGAAGGTGGTCGGCACGGAAGGCGTCGACCTGGTGGCCGAGGTGCTCCCGGGCTCGCTCGGCTCCCTCGCGTGTACTGAGGAGGCGGCCAGATGACGGGAGTCCCGGCATCCGCGGCGGGCGGCACCTCCGGCGCCAAGGGCGCGACGAGCGCCTCCGGCGTCACCGGCGCCCCGAGCGCCGCCGCCCCCAGCGCTGCCGGGGAGGCGCGGCCCGTGCGAGGCGGGAAGCTGGGAGCCGTCGCCGTCGACCAGGCCAGCCTCTGGAACATCGCCAACATCCTGACCATGGTCCGCCTGGTCCTCGTCCCCGGCTTCGTGGTGCTGATGCTCATGGACGGCGGATACGACCCGGTCTGGCGGGCCTGGGCCTGGGCCGCCTTCGCCGTCGCCATGATCACCGATGTCTTCGACGGCCATCTGGCCCGGACCTACGACCTCGTCACCGACTTCGGGAAGATCGCCGACCCGATAGCCGACAAGGCGATCATGGGTGCCGCGCTGATCTGCCTCTCCTACCTCGGTGATCTGCCGTGGTGGGTGACCGGAGTCATCCTCGGCCGGGAACTCGGGATCACGCTCCTGCGTTTCATCGTCATCCGGTACGGAGTCATCCCCGCGAGCCGCGGCGGCAAGCTGAAGACCCTGACCCAGGGCATCGCCGTCGGGATGTACGTCCTGGCACTGGAGGGGCCCCTGGCCACTCTGAGGTGGTGGGTGATGGCCGCGGCGGTCGTGCTGACCGTCGTCACCGGAATCGACTATGTGAGACAGGCCATTGTGCTGCGCCGACGCGGAACCGCCGAGCGCGAAGCTGCGGCGGAGGGAGCGGAGCGTTGAGTTCCACGGCCGCCGACGTGCTGCGACTACTGACGGTGAGGGGCGAGACGCTCGCCGTCGCCGAGTCGCTGACCGGCGGTCTGGTCGCGGCCGAGATCACCGCGACCCCCGGCGCCTCCAAGGTCTTCCGGGGCTCCGTCACCGCGTACGCCACGCATCTCAAGCACCAGTTGCTCGATGTCGACGCCACCCTCCTGGACCAGCGCGGAGCGGTGGATCCGCAGGTCGCGGCCCAGATGGCGGACGGCGTCCGCAAGGCGCTCGGCGCCGACTGGGGAATTTCGACCACCGGTGTCGCGGGCCCGGAACCCCAGGACGGCCGGCCCGTCGGCACCGTCCATGTCGCCGTCGCCGGGCCGTCCGCAGCCGATTCCGGCGTATCGGGTGGCGGGAAAGTGTTGTCGTTGCGGTTGAACGGCTCCCGGACGGAAATCCGTATGGAGAGTGTACGGAGCGTACTCGCACTGCTTCTTCAGGAGCTTGCGGGCGAACAGACCGGGAATGAGCGGGCACAGGATACGGAACAGAACGGGGGGACTTGATGTTTGCAGCCCTGAGTGAACACAACAGCGCTCCCCGCACGGCCGCAGCGCAAGGCGGTACGGTGGGGCGTGAAGGATGCGGCTACGCGGTCCGAGGAGGGAGCCACCGATGATTCTGCTCCGTCGCCTGCTGGGTGACGTGCTGCGTCGGCAGCGCCAGCGCCAGGGCCGTACTCTGCGCGAAGTCTCCTCGTCCGCCCGAGTCTCACTCGGCTATCTCTCCGAGGTGGAGCGGGGGCAGAAGGAGGCTTCCTCCGAGCTGCTCTCCGCCATTTGCGACGCGCTGGACGTACGGATGTCCGAGCTCATGCGGGAAGTGAGCGACGAGCTCGCCCTTGCCGAGCTGGCCCAGTCCGCAGCTGCCACCGAGCCGGTGCCAGCACCAGTGCGTCGACCGATGCTCAACTCCGTCTCGGTGGCCGGTGTGCCACCGGAGCGGGTCACGATCAAGGCGCCCGCCGAAGCGGTGGACGTCGTCGCGGCGTGACCTGCCGCGACAGCTAGAAGAAGCAGCGAAGCGGGAGCCCCGGTCGGGGCCTCCAGGGAGACCTGGGGGTGCCGGCCGGGGCTCTTGTGCTGCCCGGGGCTCCCGTTTGCCGGGGTGTCGGCGTGCGGTCATGGTGGTCAGGTGGTCGTACGCACGTCGTACCACGTCGTACGCGGGTCGTACGGAGGTCGTACGGACGTCTCAAGAAGCCGGAGCGTGCTGATGTACGTGGTGAAGAGCCCGTTGTCCGAGGCTGATCTCAAGACCGTTTCCGAGGCGCTGCAAGGGGCCCTGGTCGATCTCGTCGACCTCTCCCTCGCGGCCAAGCAGATCCACTGGAATGTGGTCGGGCCGCGCTTCCGTTCGATTCATCTCCAGCTCGACGAGGTCGTGGACAGCGCCCGACTGCACTCCGACACGGTCGCCGAACGGGCCTCCACCCTCGGCGTCTCGCCGGACGGGCGGGCCGGGACGGTGGCCGGGAGCAGCGGCATCGGCAGGATTCCCGACGGCTGGGTCAAGGACGTGGACGCGGTGGGGACGCTGGTGGAGGCGCTGGGGGCGGTGATCACCCGGATGCGGACGCGGGTGGAGAGCACCGCGGAGGCGGATCCGGTGAGCCAGGACATCTTCATCCAGATCACGGCGGACCTCGAGAAGCATCATTGGATGTTCCAGGCGGAGAACGGGTAGTGCGGCGCTGGTGACCGGTGGGGGCGTGTGGACGGCGGTGAGTGGCTGAGGGGCGCATCGGGTGCCCCGGGGGCGCGGTCCCTGTGAGGGTGTCGTGCGTCCCTGTGCCGGTGGTGCGCCCTCTCCGGCCGTGACGGGGGCCGTCTAGCGTCGTTCTGGGGGCCCGGAGGCCTTGGAGGTGGCGGCCATGCGAATAGTTCGCTGGGGGGCGGCTCTGGGGCTCGGTGCGCTGTGGTGGTGGGGTGTGCTGCGACTCGCGCTGGTGCCGGACGCCGGCGCGGTGGAGGGGGCGGTCGCGGCAGGGGGGTGGGGGCTCAGCCTCCTGCCTGTCCACTGCGTGCCGAAGCGGCGGGCGCCGGGACGGCAGGGGGGCGCGTCAGGGGGCGCGGGGGGTGGTCCTGTTCTTGGGGGCGCGGTGGGGGCCGCGGTCACCAGGGCATGGCCACCCCGCCGTTCGGGCGGAGGATCTGGCCCGTCGTGAACGCCGAGGCGTCGCAGGCGAGGTGCAGCACCGCGTGGGCGATGTCGTCCGGCTCGCCGACCCGGCTCAGCGGTGACAGCCGGGCCATGAGGGACTCCGTGCGCGCCTGTGCCACGTCGTCGTGGCGGTCGGTCATGGGGGTGCGGATCCAGCCCGGGGCCACGGCGTTGACCCGGATGCCGTGCGGGCCGACCTCGGTGGCCAGGGTCTTCGTCAGCTGGACCACCGCCGCCTTGGTCACGCCGTAGCAGAGCAGGCCCGGACCGCCGGTGTCGACGGCGCCGGAGGCCATGGTGACGATGCTGCCGGGCGTCTCGTCCGCGATCATCCGGCGGGCCGCCTCCTGGCAGGCGTGGAGCACGCCCTTGAAGTTGACGTTCCACACCCGTTCGAGATCCTCGTCGCGGGTCTCCAGGACCGGGCTGCTGTGCATGATCCCGGCGATGGCCGCCATCACGTGCAGCTGTTCGCAGGCGGCCACCGCCCGTGTGAGCTGGGCCCGGTCGGTGACGTCGAGGTGGTGGGTGTGCGCAGTGCCGTTGCCGGCATTGATCAGGGTCGCCGTCTCGTGCAGGCCCCGCGCGTCGCGGTCCGCGCAGTGCACCGTCGCGCCCGCCTCGGCGAGCAGGACGGCCGACGCGCGGCCGATACCGCTGCCGGCGCCGGTGACGAACGCGGTGCGGCCGGTGAGGTCGTACGCCGGGAGGGGCATGAGACGACGGTACGAGCGTTTCTGACGATCCGTCAATTGGGTGTGCGGCGTTGAACTCGGGGGCTCGAGCGGGGTGTTCCGGCGGTTCCGGGGGCCGGCGCGGGGCCCGGCTGGCAGGTGGGGCACCAGTAGGTGGGGCGTTCGCGGGAGCCGTCGCCCTGGTCGGCGGAGCGGACGGGGGTGTGGCAGCGCAGGCAGGGCCGGTGTGCTCGGCCGTAGACGAACAGGTCGTGCCTGCGGAGGCCCGTCGTGCTGCGGATCGGGCGGTCGCGGTTGGCTTCGAGGAGCTTCTTGGCTAGGGCGGGCAGGCGGGCGGCGATGTCCTCGGGGAGGGCGCTGACGGGGAGCCAGGGGGTGACCCGGAGCAGGAAGCAGAGTTCGCTCTTGTAGACGTTGCCGATGCCGGCGAGATTGCGCTGGTCGAGCAGGGCTTCGCCGAGGGGGCGCGCGGGGTCGCTCAGGAGGTTGGTGAGGGCTCGGTCGGGATCCCAGTCCGGGCCGAGCAGATCGGGGCCGAGGTGGCCGACGGCCCGGTGTTCGTCGGTGGTGCGGATCAGTTCGAGTACCGGGAGGCGGTAGCCGACGGCCGTGCGGTCGGCGGTGCCCAGGATCGCGCGGATCTGGTGTGCCGGGCCGCCGCGCCAGCGCTCGTCGTTGCCGTACACCTTCCAGGAGCCGTCCATCCGCAGATGGGAGTGGAGGGTCAGGCCGCCCTCGATACGGGTGAGGAGGTGTTTGCCGCGGGGGGTGACGTCCAGGACGGTACGGCCGGTGAGGTCGGCCGTGGCGTACTTCGGGACGCGGAGGTCGGAGCGGGACAGAATCTTGCCGGCGAGGGCGGTGTGCAGTCGCCTCGCCGTCTGCCAGACGGTGTCGCCTTCGGGCATGGGTCAAGGGTGGCACGTTGTGCGGGCCGGGCGCCTAGGGGCTCGGGGGTGCTGGTGGCTTGGCGGGTGCGGGTGCGGGTGGGCTCAGGCTCGGATGCGGAGGCCGCGTGGGGTCGCGATGAAGCCCGCTGCTTCCAGGAGGGGGCCGTGGGGGGCGGTGAGGGCCGAGGTGCCGTTCACGCGTTCGACTGTGACCGTGCCGAGGGAGCCTGCCCGGGCCGCCGCGGAGAGGGCTTCGGCGGCGGGGCGGAGGCGGGGGTCGTCCATGGGGCGGGCGTCCGGGTCGGCGGGCCAGGCCAGCAGGGTCTTGCCGCCGCGCTCCATGTAGAGCGTCAGCTCACCGTCGACCAGCACGACGAGGGAGCCCGCCTTGCGGCCCGGTTTGTGCCCGGCCTCGGTGGGCGGATCGGGCCAGGGGAGGGCGGCCCCGTAGGCGTTCGCGGGGTCGGCTGCGGCCAGGACCACGGCTCGGGGGGAGGGAGCGGGGCGGGTGGGGTGGGCGGAGGCGGCGTGGTCGGGGGAGGCGTCCCAGGGGGACCTGGGCGTGTCGGGACCGTCCGTGAAGCCGTTCGGGGTGGGGCCCGGCAGGGGCTCGTCGCGGTCGCGGGCGGTGGACACCGCGCGGAGGCGGTCCACGGCGCCGTCCATCGCGAACTGGGCCGCGCCCAGGCCCTCGACGACATAGCCGCGGCGGGCCTGGCCGCTCTCCTCGAAGACGGACAGCACGCGGTAGACCGCGGAGAAGCCGCCCTCGACCCCCTCGGCGCCCACCGCGCCACGGGTCACCACCCCGTGGCGGTCGAGGAGGGCGCGGGCCCGGGCGTGGGCGCGGACGGTGGGGTCGGACTCGTGGGCGGGCAGCAGGGACCAGCGGCCGGCGACCGTGGGCGGGCCCGTACGGGACTGGGGGCGCGCGGCGGCGGTCAGGGAGCCGTACCGGCCGCGCGGGATCGTGCGTTTGGCGCGGTGGGCGGTGGAGCCCGCGGTGCGGCCCGAGCCGAGGAGGGAGCGCAGGGGGGTGAGGGTGTCGTTGGTGAGCCTGCCGGACCAGGCCAGGTCCCAGATGGCGTCGGCCAGTTGGGGATCGGTGGCGTCGGGGTGGGTGGTCGCGCGGACCTGGTCGGCGATCTGGCGGAAGAAGAGGCCGTAGCCGCCGGAGAGGGTGCTCAGGACCGACTCGTGCAGCGCCGTCAGTTCCAGAGGGTGCGGGGGTGGGAGGAGGAGCGGGGCCGTGTCCGCCAGGTACAGGGAGACCCAGCCGTCCTTGCCGGGGAGGGCGCCGGCGCCGGCCCAGACGACCTCGCCGGCCGCGGTGAGTTCGTCGAGCATCGCCGGGTGGTAGTGGGCGACCCGGGAGGGGAGGACCAGCTTCTCCAGGGCGGAGGCGGGGACCGAGGCTCCTTGCAGCTGTTCGATCGCGCGGACCAGGCCGTCGATGCCGCGCAGTCCGTGACCGCCGCCGACGTGCTGCCACTGCGGCAGGAACTGCGCGAGCGCGGCGGGCGGCACCGGCTCCAGCTCATGCCGCAGCGCCGCCAGGGAACGGCGGCGCAGTCGGCGCAGCACGGCCGCGTCGCACCACTCCTGGCCGATGCCCGCCGGGTGGAACTCGCCCTGGACGACACGGCCGTTCGCCGCCAGGCGGTGGAGGGCGCCGTCGGTGACGGCCACGCCGAGGCCGAAGCGGGCGGCGGCCGTGGCCGAGGTGAACGGGCCGTGCGTGCGGGCGTACCGGGCGAGGAGGTCGCCGAGCGGGTCCTTGACCGGCTCGGTGAAGGCCTCCGGGACACCGACGGGCAGGGCGGTGCCGAGAGCGTCGCGCAGGCGGCCCGCGTCCTCGATCGCCGCCCAGTGGTCGGTGCCGGCGATCCGGACCCGGATGGCGCGGCGGGTCCCGGCCAGGTCCCGCGCCCACTGCGGCTCGGCGCCGCGTTCGGTCAACTCGGCGTCCGTGAGGGGACCGAGGAGCCGGAGCAGGTCCGCCACACCTTCGGCGTCCTTGACCCGGCGGTCCTCGGTGAGCCACCGCAGCTCCCGCTCCAGCTCGGTCAGCACCTCGGCGTCGAGCAGCTCCCGCAGCTCCGCCTGGCCCAGCAGCTCGGCCAGCAGCCGGGAGTCCAGCGACAGGGCGGCGGCGCGGCGCTCGGCGAGCGGGGAGTCGCCCTCGTACAGGAACTGGGCGACGTAGCCGAAGAGGAGGGAGCGGGCGAAGGGGGAGGGCTCGGGGGTGGTGACCTCGACGAGGCGGACCTTGCGGGACTCGATGTCGCCCATCAGCTCGGTGAGGCCCGGGACGTCGAAGACGTCCTGGAGGCATTCGCGGACCGCCTCCAGGACGATCGGGAAGGAGCCGAACTCGCTGGCTACCTGGAGGAGTTGGGCCGCGCGCTGGCGCTGCTGCCACAGGGGGGTCCGCTTGCCGGGGTTGCGGCGGGGGAGCAGGAGCGCACGGGCGGCGCACTCGCGGAAGCGGGATGCGAACAGCGCCGAGCCGCCCACCTGGTCGGTGACGATCTGGTCGACCTCGCCCTTGTCGAAGGCGACGTCCGCCGCGCCGACCGGGGCCTGCTCGGCGTCGTACTCCGTGCCCGCCTTCATGGGCTCCATGTCGAGGAGGTCCAGGCCCATCAGGTCGGCGTCGGGCAGGCGCAGCACGATGCCGTCGTCGGCGTGCATGACCTGGGCCTCCATGCCGTACCGCTCGGAGAGCTTCGCACCGAGGGCGAGGGCCCAGGGGGCGTGGACCTGGGCGCCGAAGGGGGAGTGGACGACGATCCGCCAGTCGCCCAGCTCGTCGCGGAAGCGTTCGACGACGATCGTGCGGTCGTCGGGGACATGGCCGCAGGCCTCGCGCTGTTCGGCCAGGTAGGAGAGGACGTTGTCCGCGGCCCAGGCGTCGAGGCCGGCGGCCAGCAGACGCAGCCGGGCGTCCTCCTGGGACAGGGCGCCCACCTCGCGCAGGAACGCGCCGAGCGCGCGGCCCAGTTCGAGCGGGCGGCCGAGCTGGTCGCCCTTCCAGAACGGCAGACGGCCCGGGACACCCGGCGCCGGGGAGACCAGCACCCGGTCGCGGGTGATGTCCTCGATGCGCCAGGAGCTGGTGCCCAGGGTGAAGACATCACCGATCCGGGACTCGTACACCATCTCCTCGTCCAGCTCGCCGACCCGGCCGCCGCCCTTCTTGGGGTCGGAGCCCGCGAGGAAGACGCCGAAGAGTCCGCGGTCCGGGATCGTGCCCCCGGAGGTGACCGCGAGGCGTTGGGCGCCCGGCCGGCCGGTGATCGTGCCGGCGACGCGGTCCCACACCACGCGCGGGCGCAGCTCCGCGAAGGCGTCGGACGGATAGCGGCCCGCGAGCATGTCGAGGACGGCCGTGAACGCGGACTCGGGCAGCGCGGCGAAGGGCGCGGCGCGCCGCACGGCGGCGAGGAGGTCGTCGAACTGCCAGGTGTCCATCGAGGTCATCGCGACGATCTGCTGCGCCAGGACGTCCAGGGGGTTGCCCGGGATCCGCAGGGACTCGATGGAACCGCTGCGCATCCGCTCGGTGACCACGGCCGACTGGACCAGGTCGCCGCGGTACTTGGGGAAGACCACGCCCGTGGAGACCGCGCCCACCTGGTGTCCCGCGCGGCCCACGCGCTGCAGACCGGAGGCGACCGAGGGCGGTGACTCCACCTGGACGACGAGGTCCACCGCGCCCATGTCGATGCCCAGTTCGAGACTGGAGGTGGCGACCACGGCCGGCAGCCGGCCCGCCTTCAGGTCCTCCTCGACCAGGGCGCGCTGCTCCTTGGAGACCGAACCGTGGTGGGCGCGCGCGAGGACCGGGGGCGCCCCCTGGGCCGCGCCCGAACCGCCCATCAACTCCGCCGGGGCGTGGTGTTCGTCCAGCGGCACACCGGTGGCCCGCTCGTACGCGATCTCGTTGAGCCGGTTGCACAGGCGCTCCGCGAGGCGGCGGGAGTTGGCGAAGACGATCGTGGAGCGGTGGGCCTGGACGAGGTCGGCGATCCGCTCCTCGACATGCGGCCAGATCGACGGCCGCTCCGCGCCCTCGTTGCCGTCGGTGGCCGGGGAGCCGCCCAGCTCGCCCAGGTCCTCCACCGGGACGACGACGGAGAGGTCGAACTCCTTGCCGGACGGGGGCTGGACGATCTCCACCCGGCGGCGCGGGGAGAGATAACGCGCCACCTCGTCCACGGGGCGCACGGTGGCGGACAGGCCGATACGGCGGGCGGGCCTCGGCAGCAGCTCGTCGAGCCGCTCCAGGGACAGGGCGAGGTGGGCGCCGCGCTTGGTGCCCGCGACGGCGTGGACCTCGTCCAGGATCACCGTCTCCACGCCCGTGAGCGCGTCACGCGTGGCCGACGTCAGCATCAGGAACAGCGACTCGGGAGTGGTGATCAGGATGTCCGGCGGCCGGGTGGCCAGGGCGCGGCGCTCCGCGGCCGGGGTGTCCCCGGAGCGGATGCCCACCTTCACCTCGGGCTCGGGCAGCCCCAGGCGCACGGATTCCTGGCGGATACCGGTCAGCGGACTGCGCAGGTTGCGCTCCACGTCCACCGCGAGCGCCTTCAGCGGTGACACGTACAGCACCCGGCAGCGCTTCCTCGGGTCGGCCGGGGGTGGGGTCGACGTCAGCTGGTCCAGCGCGGCGAGGAACGCGGCCAGCGTCTTGCCGGAGCCGGTCGGGGCGACCACCAGCACGTCCGAGCCCTCGCCGATCGCCCGCCACGCCCCGGCCTGGGCCGCGGTGGGCGCGGAGAAGGCCCCCGTGAACCAGCCGCGGGTCGCGGGGGAGAAGCCGTCGAGGGCTCGATCTGCGGAGCTGACCATGCCCCCATCCTGCACCCGACCACTGACAACGGCCCGGACCTGGGGAAACGGCTCCGTGGGGTCGGGCGCTCGTCGGTGGACGGAGAGGCGGACGGAGAGACGGGAGACGGACGGAGAATGGAGGTATGACGGGTTCGGCGGAGCGGGCGAGGCACTGGCGGTACGCGGAGCTGCCCGGGGTGGATCTGCTGCGGGCGAGCTACGTGGAGAAGAAGTTCGTGCGGCACACCCACGAGAGCTTCGTGATCGCGGCCATCGCCGACGGCGTCGAGGTGTTCCACCACGGCGGCGCCGATCAGTACGCGGGCCCGGGCGCACTGGCCCTGGTCAACCCCGACACCCCGCACACCGGCCGGGCCGGCGTACCGGAGGGCTGGCGGTACGGCGCCGTCTACCCCTCGCCGGACGTGGTGGCCGAGATCGCCGCCGAGACCACCACCATCCGTGGCACCCCCGGCTTCGTGAGCCCCGTACTGGAGGATCCGTACGCGGCGGGCCTCGTCCATCAGGTGCTGCGGGCCGTCGACGAGGGCAACGCGCTGGCCGCGGACACGCTCCTGCGGGTCGCCGTGACCCGTCTGCTGCGCCTGAACGGCGGCCCGCTGCCCCAGCGTGCCGTCCGCACGGCCGGCGCCCCCGTCGCGGCACGCGCGCGTGCCGTGCTCGAAGAGCGGATGGCCGACCCGCCGACCCTGGAGCGGCTCGCCGCCGACCTCGGCACCAGCCCCTTCGCCCTGCTGCGGGCCTTCCGCACGGCCTACGGCATGCCGCCGCACACCTGGCTGACCGACGCCCGGGTCCGCCGGGCCCGGGGTCTGCTCGACACGGGCACGGCTCCCGCCGAAGCCGCCGTCGCCGTCGGCTTCACGGACCAGCCGCATCTCAACCGTCACTTCAGCCGGATCGTGGGCGTGCCTCCGGGCGCGTACCAGCGGGAACGTATGGGTGGCCACGGCGACGGGCTCGCAGGCGTGAGCGAGGGCGAGGGGGACGTGGGCCGGCGCGGAGGCGGCGCGCGGGGGTGGTGAGGACGGCGTACGGGAGCGCAAGAACGTCCAAGACCCATGAGGGCGGGTCCTCGTACCGTCCAGGGCGTGGTGACTGAACAGACAGGTCTCGTGGAGACAGCGGAGAGACATGACGGCGGCGGTACGAAAACCGACGGAGCCGTCGTCCGGGACGCCCTGGGGGTCGGGGTGGCGGTCGGACTGTCCGGGTTCGCCTTCGGGGTGACCTCGGCCGGCGGCGGGCTCAGTCTGCTGCAGACCTGCGCGCTGAGCCTGCTGGTGTTCACCGGGGCGTCCCAGTTCGCCCTGGTGGGTGCGCTCGCCGCCGGCGGCAACCCGTTCACGGCGGCGGCCGGGGCCTTCTTCCTGGGCGTGCGCAACGCGTTCTACGGGCTGCGTCTCTCCCAGGTGCTGGCCCTCCCGCGCGCGGTGCGGCCGTTCGCCGCCCAGTGGGTCATCGACGAGACCACGGCCGTCGCCCTCGCCCAGCCCACCCGTCGTGCCGCCCGCCTCGGCTTCACCGTGACCGGCCTCAGCCTCTACGTGCTGTGGAACCTCACCACGTTGCTCGGCGCGCTCGGGGCCGAGGCAATCGGCGACACCGACGCCTGGGGGCTCGACGCGGCGGGGCCCGCCGTCTTCCTCGCGCTCCTCGCGCCGATGCTGCGGACCACCGCGGAGCGGGCCGTGGCGGGCATCGCCGTCGTCCTGGGGCTCGGACTGCTGCCCGTGCTGCCCGCCGGCGTCCCGGTACTCGTCTCCGCGGTGGCCGCCCCGGTGGTCCTCTGGGCGGAGGGGCGCCGCGGTACGGCGACCGGAGAGGCCGAACAGCCCGGACAGGCAGGACAGGCCGGAGAGAGCGAGGAGGGGCGGTGAACGTCTGGGTCGCGATCGGGGTCACCGCCGTCGGCTGCTACGCCGTCAAGCTGATCGGTCTGTTGGTCCCGCAGGGCGTCCTCGAACGCCCGCTCGTGCGGCGGCTCGCCGCCCTGCTGCCCGTGGCTCTGCTCGCCGCCCTCACGGCCCAGCAGACGTTCGCCGGGCACGACCTGGTGCTGGACGCGAGGGCGGCGGGGCTCGCCGCAGCCGGCGTGGCGTTGTTCCTGCGTGCGCCCTTCCTGGTCGTTGTGGCCGCGGCGGTGGCGGTCACGGCGGGGGTGCGGGCGTTGACGGGCTGATGTCCGAAGTGGTTGTCGTGCTCCGCGCGCGGACCCGTGTTCGTACGGGCACGCGCGTGTGCCCCGCCGTATCGCCGGTACCGCACGCGCGCGGGGCGCTCGGGCCTCAGCCGATCGGTCGGCCGTACGCCCGGAGCGTCCGCAGTGCCTCGATCGTCACGATCGGGCGGCTCTCCATGGCGGTGCTTGGCGCCCACTGGCGCCAGCGGATCGGCCAGCCGCCGTCCTCCGTCTGTTCGGCCGCCAGGAAGTCGAGGGAGCGGGACATCTCCTCGTCGGTGAACCACGCGCGCGCGAGGGACTCGGGGGTGTGCGCGAAGTCGTGCGGGTAGTGGTGCTCGCCCGGCGCGTAACCGTCGGACACCGGGTAGTCGTTCGGCCGCTCCGGGTCGAGTGTGGCGAGCCGGTGTTCGCGCACCAGGCGGCCGAGCCGGTCGGCGGCCACCTGCGCGCGTGGGCGGTCGGGCACGGACTCCAGGAACGCCACGGCCGCATGGATCTCGTAGGGGTGCGACTTCTCCAGGGACTCGACGGCCTGCCAGCAGAAGTCGGTGGCCCGGAACAGCCACGCGTGCCACACCTGGTTGCGGTGCAGCAGGCCCACCACGGGCCCGGTGGCCAGCAGATCGCTGGGCGGGTCGTCGACGATCGGCACGAACGGGGCCGCCGGGTAGCCGCGTTGGCCCGGATGCACCGCCGGGAGGGCGCCGTCCGGGGTCGACACCGAGGTCAGATAGCGGCACACACGCTCCACCCGCTGTCCGCCGCAGCGCCCGATCGAGTCCAGGACGCGCAGCGCGTGCCCGGTGTGCAGCGGCTGGCTCACGGGCCCGCGCAGATCGGGTTCGAGCGCGTGGCCGTACCCCTCGTCGGTGTTGCGGTAGGCGGCCAGCGCGGTCTCCACCGCGTCGGCGCTCCCGTCCAGGAAGTGGTACGCGAAGCGGCGCTGCTCCAGCACGCGCGCGGTCAGCCAGACGAACTGTTCGGCGCGCGCCAGCGGGGTGTGCGCCGCGGACGACGAGGGGAGTGGGGATGCTCCGGTTTCGGCCATGGTTCGACCGTAGGGCGGAAAGCGGTATCGGAAAGCCGTCCCGGCCAGGCCCACCCCCTGGGGCGGGATACTGGACTCATGCGGTTGACGGTCTTCTGGCAGCGGATGGCGGATCACTTCGGTGAGGGGTACGCCGACACCTTCGCGCGCGATCATGTGATGTCCGGCCTCGGCGAGCGCACGGTGCACCAGGCGCTGGACGCCGGCTGGGAGGCCAAGGACGTCTGGCGCGTGGTGTGCACGGCCATGGGCGTACCGGCCGAGAACCGCTGAAAACGCGCGGACTTCACCGCGTGGACGCCGGTAGTTGGAGCGGAAGATCCGGGGGCGGTGACTGATTGTCGGTGGCGTGGGCGAGACTTGGTCCGTGGCCCCCAGAGACGAGACCGAGCGGTTCGACCACCCGGCGTCCCCGACCGGCACGACACCGCCCACCGGCCCCCCGGCCGGCATGGGGCCCGGCGCCGTGCCGAACGGCCGCATGCCTCGCTGGCTGCCGCGCGCGATGGTGCTCGCGCTCTCCCTCGTCGCCGTGTTCCAGCTGGGCAGCTGGGCGTTCCACCAGCTCATCGGGTTGCTGGTCAACATCCTCATCGCGTTCTTCCTGGCGCTCGCGATCGAGCCCGCCGTGAGCTGGATGGCCTCGAAGGGGCTGCGCAGGGGCTTCGCCACCTTCCTGGTCTTCCTGATCACGTTGATCGGGGCCGCCGGGTTCGTCACCCTGCTCGGTTCGATGCTCGCCGGCCAGATCATCAAGATGGTCGAGGACTTCCCGGCGTACCTCGACTCCGTCATCAGCTGGATCAACTCGAGCTTCCACACGGAACTGAAGCGGGTCGACATCCAGGAGGGGCTGCTGCGCTCCGACTGGCTGCAGAAGTACGTGCAGAACAGCGCCACGGGCGTCCTCGACGTCTCCGCGCAGGTGCTGGGCGGCCTGTTCCAGCTGCTGACGATCGCGCTATTCTCGTTCTACTTCGCCGCCGACGGGCCGCGGCTGCGGCGGGCGCTGTGCTCCGTGCTGCCGCCGGCCAAGCAGGCCGAGGTGCTGCGGGCGTGGGAGATCGCCGTCGACAAGACCGGCGGCTATCTGTACTCCCGCGGTCTGATGGCGCTGATCTCCGGTGTCGCGCACTACGTCCTGCTGGAGTACCTCGACGTGCCCTACGCGCCCGCGCTGGCGGTGTGGGTCGGTCTGGTCTCGCAGTTCATCCCCACGATCGGCACCTACCTGGCGGGTGCCCTGCCGATGCTGATCGCCTTCACCGTGAACCCGTGGTACGCGCTGTGGGTCCTGGTCTTCGTGGTCATCTACCAGCAGTTCGAGAACTATGTGCTGCAGCCCAAGCTGACCGCCAAGACCGTGGACATCCACCCGGCCGTCGCCTTCGGGTCGGTCATCGCGGGCACCGCGCTCCTCGGCGCCGTGGGGGCGCTCATCGCCATCCCCGCCATCGCCACGCTGCAGGCCTTCCTCGGGGCGTACGTGAAGCGGTACGACGTCACGGACGACCCCCGGGTGCACGGGCACCGCAGACGCGGCACGGGCAACCTCCTCGCCCGGGTGCGGGGGCGGCTGGAGCAGACGCGCGACCGGCGGCGGGAGGGGGAGGCCGAGGACGGCCCGGACCCCGAGAACGGCGCCGGGCCCGCGGGCGGCCCGGACCCCGAGAACGGCGCCGGGCCCGCGGGCGGACCGGACCCGGAGAACGGCGCCGGGCCCGAGGACGGCGCCCGGTAGCGCATGGCCGCGGGCGAGCTTGTGCCGCCCGGCATGGACCGTGGGGCCTGTGGGGACCCGGTCGTGGAAGTCCTTCGGATGTCCCGTGGTGTCGCTTGACACTAAAATCGAACATCCATTCTTATGGAGGCTCTGGTGAGGCCCTCGGCCGGAGTCCGACAGGATTTCGGCAGGGTTTTCGTGGAGAAGTGCCCGAGTTATCCACAGGCCGGGCGGGCGTCGGGGCCCATTGTCAGTGGCAGGCGCTAGCGTCTTTCACGTGAAGCGATCGACTCAAGCAAACCGGGTGGAACCCATGGCAGGAACCGACCGCGAGAAGGCGCTCGACGCCGCGCTCGCACAGATTGAACGGCAGTTCGGCAAGGGCGCGGTGATGCGCCTGGGCGAGCGGCCGAACGAGCCCATCGAGGTCATCCCCACCGGGTCGACCGCCCTCGACGTCGCCCTCGGTGTCGGCGGTCTGCCGCGCGGCCGAGTGGTGGAGGTGTACGGCCCGGAGTCCTCCGGCAAGACGACCCTGACCCTGCACGCGGTGGCGAACGCCCAGAAGGCCGGCGGCCAGGTGGCCTTCGTGGACGCCGAGCACGCCCTCGACCCCGAGTACGCGAAGAAGCTCGGTGTCGACATCGACAACCTGATCCTGTCGCAGCCGGACAACGGCGAGCAGGCCCTGGAGATCGTGGACATGCTGGTCCGCTCCGGTGCCCTCGACCTGATCGTCATCGACTCCGTCGCCGCGCTCGTCCCGCGTGCGGAGATCGAGGGCGAGATGGGCGACAGCCACGTGGGTCTGCAGGCCCGTCTGATGAGCCAGGCACTGCGGAAGATCACCAGCGCGCTCAACCAGTCCAAGACCACCGCGATCTTCATCAACCAGCTCCGCGAGAAGATCGGCGTGATGTTCGGCTCCCCGGAGACCACGACCGGTGGCCGCGCGCTGAAGTTCTACGCCTCCGTGCGCATCGACATCCGCCGTATCGAGACCCTGAAGGACGGCACGGATGCGGTCGGCAACCGCACCCGCTGCAAGGTCGTCAAGAACAAGGTCGCGCCGCCGTTCAAGCAGGCCGAGTTCGACATCCTCTACGGCCAGGGCATCAGCCGCGAGGGCGGTCTGATCGACATGGGCGTGGAGCACGGCTTCGTCCGCAAGGCCGGCGCCTGGTACACGTACGAGGGCGACCAGCTCGGCCAGGGCAAGGAGAACGCCCGTAACTTCCTGAAGGACAACCCCGATCTCGCCAACGAGATCGAGAAGAAGATCAAGGAGAAGCTGGGCGTCGGCGTGCGGCCCGCGGAGCCCACCGCCGAGCCGGGTGCGGACGCGTCGGTCTCGGCCCCGGCCGCGGACGACGCCGCGAAGACGGTGCCCGCCCCGGCTGCCAAGGCCCCCAAGACCAAGGCCGCGGCGGCGAAGAGCTAGTCCGTGACACGCAGAACGGACTGGGGCGAGCACGCATACCCCAGTGCCCCCGGGAGCCGGGGGCGCGGGGGTACCGGCGGGGACGCCGGGGGATCCGCGGCGGACGGGTACGGGTTCGGACCGTACGGCGACGAGACGCCGTCGTACGGCACGGGCGGGCCCCGCACCGGTGCGGGGCCCTACGACGGCGGGCCGTACGGGGAAGGCGCGTACGGCGGTCCGTCCGGAGACGGGCCCTACGGCGGCGAATCGTACGGCGATGACGGGGGTGCCGGGCGGCGGGAGGACGGCTCGCGTTCCGGTGTGGGCTCGGCCGGCGGCGGCCGGTGGCGTGGGGGCGGTGCCTCGCGCGGCACGGGCGGTGACGGTGGGACGCGTGGCGGACGCCGTGGCCGGGGCGGCAGGGGGCGTGGCTTCGGGGAGTCGGGCGACGGCCCGGACGACGGGGGGCCGCAGGACGGGGGTTCGTCTGTCTCGTCGAGGGCCGAGACAGGCGAGTCCTCAGGGGACCCGGCTGAGCGGGCGCGCGCGATCTGTCTGCGCCTGCTCACCGGGACCCCGCGCACCCGCAAGCAACTCGCGGACGCCCTGCGCAAGCGCGAGATCCCCGAGGACGTGGCGGACGAGGTGCTGTCGCGGTTCGAGGAGGTCGGACTGATCAACGACGGCGCGTTCGCGGACGCCTGGGTGGAGTCCCGGCACCACGGCCGGGGCCTGGCTCGGCGGGCCCTCGCCCGGGAGCTGCGCACCAAGGGCGTCGACTCGACACTGATCGACGAGGCCGTCTCCCAGCTCGACTCCGAGCAGGAGGAGAGCACGGCGCGCGAGCTGGTCGCCCGCAAGCTGCGCTCCACCCGGGGCCTCGACCGGGACAAGCGCCTCCGCCGGCTCGCCAGCATGCTCGCCCGCAAGGGCTACCCCGAGGGCATGGCCCTCCGAGTGGTCCGGCAGGCGCTGGAGGAGGAGGGGGAGGACACGGAGGGGCTGGAGGACGACGGGTACTGAGCGGCAGCGGTGCGGGAACGCACACCGGCGACGTGGCACGTGGGCCGGCGGCCCCGGATCACTGCCAGTCGGACGGGCGCTCGACGTGTTCCAGGCGCAGTACCTGGCCCGTGCGGCTGTAGCGGCGGATGCGGGGGAGGGGCGGGTAGTAGGCGTGGACGGAGATCGCGTGCTCCTCGGTGGACTCGTTGAGCACCTCGTGCACATGGTGGCGTCCGAAGGAGCGGCCCCTGCCGGCGGACAACTGCCGTTCGCGGTCGACGCCTTCGGTGAGTTCGAGGGTCTGCCAGCCGTCGGTGGGCAGACGGGCGGCGAGCGAGTACTCCTTGAGTTCGCCGGCGGCGGTGACGAAGGCGCCCACCGAGTCGGCGTGGTCGTGCCAGCCGGTCCCGGTCCCGGGCGGCCAGCCGATGAGCCAGGCCTCGCTGCCGCCGGGGCCTTCGAGCCGTACCCAGGTACGGCCCTCGGGGTCGAGCGGGAGCGAGGCGATCAGCTCGGCGTCGGCGGCGGTGCGACGCGCGAAGTCGAGCAGTTCCGCCTGCGTGGGGCCGGAGACGGCCGGCGCGGAGGCGGGGGGAACAACGGGGGACACAGACACGGGTACCGTCCTGAAGTGCGTTCGCTCGGGAGCGCGCGGCGGCACGGAGGCGGCGCGCGCGGAAGAAGAGGGAGGCGAAGTCAGCAGGACGGACGACACACGCAGCCCGCATAGCGGACGAGGTCCATATGGACCCTCCGCCACAGGCGCGTAGAGGTGTCGGTCACGGTCCGGAGTAGACCATGACAGCGCGGAGCGGTCAACTGACCGTCACTATGTGGACACGGTGACGGTCTCCGGGCCAGGCGCAGGTGCTCAGCGGGAACCCGTGGCCGCACCGGTCGTCTCCGACGGCTGCTCCACACCGCCCAGCGTCGCTGCCGCCGCCGTGTACAGGTCGGCGGGGCGTACGCCGCTCAGGGCGGTGACGAGGTAGCCGTCGGGGCGGACGAGCAGGACGGTGTGGGCGCCCGCGCCAGGGTAGGCCTCCGCGACCAGCAGTTCGGCCGGGTGCGGCAGCGCGGCGACGGCGGCGGCGAGGCGCGGCATCAGCCCGGCGCTCATCCAGTGCTTGCGCTCCCACACCCCGGTACCCGGCGCGATCAGTACCACCAGCAGCGCCCCGCGCCCGAGCCGGTCCCGCAGCGGTACGAAGGTGCCGTCCTCCGCGGTCACCTCCACATCCACGACCTGGAAGCCCGGCAGAGTGGCGATCGGAGTCTCCGCGGCGGCGCGCGGAGGCATCAGCGGGGAGTCGGCGTACGCCCCCGGCGCGCCCAGTGCCCCGCGCCCCAGATGGCCGTCGGCGAGCAGCGCGTCGTGGCCCCGGGACGAGCCGGGGACGTACGCGCGCAGGCCCTTGCCGCCGCGCAGCAGGGGCAGTACCTGGTCGGCGGCGCGCAACCGGGTGGCGACGACCGCGCGCCGCTCCGCCTGGTAGCTGTCGAGCAGGGCCTCGTGCGGGCCGTGGTGCCAGGCCAGGGCCAGTTTCCAGGCGAGGTTGTCGGCGTCCCGCAGGCCCTCGTCGAGCCCCTGGGTGCCGAGCGCCCCGAGCAGATGCGCGGCGTCCCCGGCGAGGAAGACCCGGCCGACCCGCCACCGCCGGGCGAGCCGGTGGTGCACGGTGTGGACGCCGGTGTCCAGCAGGTCGTAAGGCGGTGTGGAGCCGCCCGTCCAGCCGGCGAGGGTCTCGCGGACGCGGGCCACGAGGAGTTCGGGCGTGACGAGGTCCTTGCCCGGCGGCAGCAGCCAGTCCAGGCGCCAGACGCCCTCGGCGAGGGGGCGCGCGGTGATCTCCCCGCCGGACGGACCGGCCGTGCGCCACGGCGGCATCCGGTGCAGCAACGCTTCGCCCGGCCAGGGGAGTTCGGCGCGGAGTGCCGCCACCGCGTGCCGTTCCACCGCCGTACGGCCGGGGAAGCGGATGTCCTGGAGTTTGCGGACGGTCGAGCGCGGGCCGTCGCAGCCCACCAGGTAACTCCCGCGCCACCAGGTGCTCTTGGGGCCTCGGGTGTGGGCCGTGACGCCGGACTTCTCCTGCTCGATCGCGTCGAGACGGCTCTCCACGGCGACCTTGACGAGCCGTTCGCCGGCGATGGCCTCACGCAGCGCGGCGGTCAGGACGTGCTGCGCGATGTGCAGCGGGGGGAGTTCGGCGGAGCCCTCGACGATGTCCTCGGGGCCGCCCTGGGTGCCCTTCGCCCCGTTTCGGGGCGGGACCTCCGACGCGTCGAAGTCGGCTTCCCCGAACCTGACCTGACGCATCACCTGCTTGCGCCGCATCGACCGCCATCCGGTCCAGCGGCAGCCGGCCCGGGAGAGGGGGACGCCGGACAATTGTTCCAGCAGGGCGGCCGTGTCCTCGTTCAGCACCACCGTCCGGGCGAGCCGCTGCTCGTCCTTCCCCGGTCCCTCGTCGAGGACCACGGACGGCACCTCCTGGCGCGCCAGCGCGAGGGCGAGCGTGAGCCCCACGGGCCCCGCTCCGACGATGATCACCGGGTCCACGGCGCGGTGCCCCCCGCCCGACGTGACGTCCCGGCGGACGTGGGTGAACAGGAAGTTGGAGCAGGGTGCACGATCACAGAACGTATGCAACCCATTGCCGGTGCTTGCGTCAAGTGACGGAGGGCAGTGGCGATCATGCCACTGCCCTCCGGGAAGCGAATCGGGGGACATCCTGGGCGGATGTCACCTGATCACCTGTCAGGTGCCCGCGGCACCACCGCCACCGCCACCGGCGACACCACCCATGCCGACGCCGCCACCCGGGCCGGCCGCCGCGGTGCCCTCGATCGCCGCTGGGCCGAGGACCGCTCCGGTCGACTTCTTACCCCGCCGCAGCCGCTGCTCCAGCCAGCTCGCGAAGCTGGTGATGATGAAGTTGAGGACGATGTAGATGATCGCCACCACGATGAAGCTGGGGATGACGTTGGCGTAGAACGCGGCCATCGTCGCGCGCCCGTTGAGCAGTTCGGTGAAGCCGATCATCACGCCGCCGAGCGCGGTGTCCTTCACGATGACCACGAGCTGACTGACGATGGCCGGCAGCATCACGGTGACGGCCTGCGGCAGCAGGATGCTGCCCATCGTCTGGCCCTTGCGCAGACCGATCGCCTGGGCGGCCTCCGTCTGGCCCTTGGGGAGGGCGAGGATGCCGGCCCGTACGACCTCGGCGAGGACCGAGGCGTTGTACAGCACCAGGCCGGTGACGACCGCGTAGAGCTGCCGCTGCTCGGTGGTGAGGTCCATCGAGCGGGCGATGATCTCGTTGGCGAACAGCATCAGCAGCAGGACGGGGATGGCCCGGAAGAACTCGACCACCGCACCGGCCGGGATCCGGACCCACCGGTGGTCGGAGAGCCGCGCGATGCCGAACAGCGCACCGAGAGGAAGCGCGATCACGATGGAGAGCGCCGTGGCCTTGAGCGTGTTGGCCAGACCGGGCAACAGATACGTCGTCCAGGCCTCGGACGTGAAGAACGGCTTCCAGAGCTTCCACTCCAGCTGGTTCTTGCTGTCCAGCGCCTGCCAGAGCCACCATGCGAGGAGCGCCAGCAGGACGACGAAGACCACCGTGAGGATCACGTTGCGTCGTTTGGCCCGGGGGCCGGGGGCGTCGTAGAGGACGGAACTCATCGCTTCACCGCCAGTCGCTTGCTCAGCCAGCCGAGGATCAGGCCGGTGGGCAGGGTCAGTACCACGAACCCGAAGGCGAAGATCGCGCCGATGAGCAGCGTCTGCGCCTCCTTCTCGATCATGCCCTTCATCAGGTAGGCGGCCTCCGCCACACCGATCGCGGCGGCCACGGTCGTGTTCTTCGTGAGCGCGATCAGGACGTTGGCCAGCGGTCCGATGACGGCCCGGAACGCCTGCGGCAGCACGATGAGGCCGAGGACCTGGGTGAAGCTCAGCCCGATGGCACGGGCCGCCTCGGCCTGGCCGACGGGCACGGTGTTGATGCCCGAGCGCAGGGCCTCGCAGACGAAGGCCGCCGTGTAGGCCACGAAACCGAGAATGGCGAGTCGAAAGGCCGTGAGTTTGACGTCGTTGCCCGCGCCCATCGTCACCCGGAAGATGTCGGCGAGGCCGAGCGAGGTGAAGACGATGATCACGGTCAGCGGGATGTTCCGCACGACGTTCACATAGACGGTGCCGAAGCCGCGCATCAGGGGTACGGGGCTGACGCGCATCGCGGCCAGCAGGGTTCCCCAGATCAGAGAACCGATGGCTGAGAAGACGGTGAGCTTGACCGTCATCCAGAACGCACCCAGAAAGGTTGGGTCGTTGTAGTTTGAAAGGAAGTCGAACACTGTCTCCCGCGCTTCCGGGTGTGTGGCATACGAGGCAGGCGCAGCGCGCCGCCGCCCGTACCGCGCCTTGCGGCGGGCGGCGGCGCGACCACGAGAACCGCGCTGGTGGCGGTTACCCGCTTACTTGATGTCGCCGATCTTCGGGGCGGGCTCGTTCTTGTAGTCGGCCGGGCCGAAGTTGTCCTTGACCGCGGTCTCCCAGGCGCCGTCGCTGACCATCTTCTCCAGGGCGGCGTTGATCTTGTCCACGGTCGCGGTGTCGCCCTTCTTGACGCCGATGCCGTAGTTCTCGTTGCTGAGCTTCAGGCCCGCGAGCTTGAACTGACCCTTGTAGTTCTCCTGCGCGGCGAAGCCCGCGAGGATCGAGTCGTCGGTGGTGACCGCGTCCACGGCCCCGCTCTGCAGGCCGGCGATGCACTCCGAGTAGCCGCCGTACTCCTTCAGCTGCGCGTCCGGAGCGATGTCCTTCTTGACGTTCTCCGCCGAGGTGGAACCGGTCACCGAGCAGAGGATCTTGCCGTTGAGGTCCGTGCCCTTGCTGATGTCGGAGTCCGCCTTCACCAGCAGGTCCTGGTGGGCCAGCAGGTACGGGCCGGCGAAGTCGACCGACTTCTTGCGCTCGTCGTTGATCGAGTAGGTGGCCGCGATGAACTTGACGTCCCCGCGGGACAGCGCGTTCTCACGGTCGGCGCTCTTGGTCTCGACGAACTCGATCTGGTCGGGCTCGTAGCCGAGCTCCTTGGCCACGTACGTCGCCACGTCGACGTCGAAGCCGGAGAAGGAACCGTCGGGGTTCTTCAGGCCGAGACCGGGCTGGTCGTACTTGATGCCGATCTTGATCTTGTCGCCGCCGCCGGTGCCGGAACCGGAGCTGCTCTCGTTGCTGCTGTCGTCGCCGCCACAGGCCGTGGCGGTGAGGGCGAGGACGAGGGCGGTGGCCGCTGCGGCGGAGGCCTTGCGAAGCTTCATGGTGAACATCCTTTGAGTGGAGAAGAGATGCGGACCGTCATGGTGCGGGTGCCGGGCGCCCCGCGAGGCGTCGGCAGGGCCGTCAGTGGTGCAGGATCTTCGACAGGAAGTCCTTGGCCCGGTCGCTGCGGGGGTTGCTGAAGAACTGGTCCGGCACAGCCTCTTCGACGATGCGGCCGTCCGCCATGAAGACCACCCGATTGGCGGCCGACCGGGCGAAGCCCATCTCGTGCGTGACCACGACCATGGTCATGCCGTCCCGGGCGAGCTGCTGCATGACCTCCAGGACCTCGTTGATCATCTCGGGGTCGAGTGCCGAGGTCGGCTCGTCGAAGAGCATGACCTTCGGGTCCATGGCCAGCGCCCGTGCGATCGCGACACGCTGCTGCTGACCACCGGAGAGCTGTGCGGGGTACTTGTCCGCCTGGGTGCCGACGCCGACCCGGTCGAGCAGGTTCCGGGCCTTCTCCTCAGCCTGCTTCTTGTCGGTCTTGCGGACCTTGAGCTGCCCCAGCATCACGTTTTCGAGCACGGTCTTGTGCGCGAAGAGATTGAACGACTGGAACACCATGCCGACGTCCGCCCGCAGCCGTGCGAGCGCCTTGCCCTCCGCGGGCAGCGGCTTGCCGTCGATCGAGATGTCACCGGAGTCGATCGACTCCAGCCGGTTGATGGTGCGGCACAGCGTGGACTTACCGGACCCGGAGGGTCCGATCACCACGACGACCTCGCCCCTGGTGATCGTCAGATCGATGTCCTGGAGTACGTGCAACGCGCCGAAGTGCTTGTTGACGCTCTTCAGGACGACCAGGTCGTCGGCCGCGGGCACCGCGTCCTTGACCACCGAAACTTCGGTCATCGCTTTCTGGCTCCGTCCTCCTCGGTTTCGGAGGACAGTAGTGACCTGCGACGACCAGCGTCATTACATCTGAGCGAGAATTGAGCATAACGATCTGGTAGCCGGACGGACACTGCACGTGACGGGCCTGGGCGGGGCGTTTCGGCTGGGTAACGGAACCCGCCGGGAACTCGTACGGCCTTGACGGCGTCCTCACTCATCAGTGTGACTGCGAAGGGGCCGGCGCGCGCGTCCCGAGATGCGAATCCGCGTAATGTGTGCCAGCCCAGGCGTACATATGACCGAAACACGCTCTCCAGTGAACCGGAAGGGGTCGGAATGCGGCTGCTCCTCGTCGAGGACGACAACCATGTCGCCGCCGCCCTGTCCGCGGTCCTGGCCCGGCACGGCTTCGACGTCACGCACGCCCGCAGCGGCGAGGAGGCGCTCCAGGCGCTCGTCCCGGAGGGCAACGGCTTCGGGGTGGTTCTGCTCGACCTGGGCCTGCCCGACCAGGACGGCTACGAGGTCTGCGGCAAGATCCGCAAGCGCACCAGCACCCCGGTGATCATGGTGACGGCCCGCTCCGACGTACGCTCCCGGATCCACGGCCTCAACCTCGGCGCCGACGACTACGTGGTCAAGCCGTACGACACCGGTGAGCTGCTCGCCCGTATCCATGCCGTCGCCCGGCGCCGGGCGCCCGACGAGGCCGCGGCCTCCGGTGACAGCGGGCTGCGCCTCGGGTCCGTGCTGATCGAGCTGCCCACCCGCCAGGTCAGTGTGGACGGCGCCGTCGTCCAGCTGACGCGGAAGGAGTTCGATCTGCTCGCGCTGCTGGCCCAGCGGCCCGGGGTGGTCTTCCGCCGGGAACAGATCATCAGTGAGGTGTGGCGGACCAGTTGGGAGGGGACCGGCCGCACCCTGGAGGTGCATGTGGCCTCGCTGCGGTCCAAGCTGCGGATGCCTGCCCTGATCGAGACGGTGCGCGGGGTCGGCTACCGGCTGGTCCCCCCGACGCCGTAGCGTGCCCGCGTGCGCACTCGTCTTCTTCCGCTGCTCATCGTCCTGATGGCCGCCGTGCTGCTGGCCCTCGGCATCCCCCTGGCGGTGAGCCTCGCGGCGGCGCGGCAACAGGAGGTGGTCGTCGACCGCATCGACGACACGGCGCGCTTCGCGTCCCTCGCCCAGTTCGTCACCGAGCGTCCCCGCGGCTCCCGGGTGACCACCACGGACGGCCGCCGCGAGACCCTGAAGCGGGAACTGGAGCAGTACGAGAAGGTGTACGGCATCAAGGTCGGCGTCTTCTACCGGGAGAAGAGCCAGTCGGCCATGGCCAACGCCCCCCACGACTGGGGCCGGCCCACGGAGGGCGAAGGGCTCGACGCCCTCAAGGAAGCACTGCTGGGGCGCCGCCCGCACGATCCGAAGCAGGTGTGGCCCTGGCAGGAGGGCCGGCTCGTCGTCGCGTCGCCCGTCATCCACGACGGTGACGTCGTCGCCGCCGTCGTCACCGACTCGCCCACCGGCCAGATGCGCTCCAAGATCCTGCGCGGCTGGCTGATCATCGGGGCCGGGGAGATCGCCGCGATGCTCCTCGCCGTCGGGGCCGCGCTGCGGCTGACCGGCTGGGTCCTCAAACCCGTCCGCGTGCTCGACGTCACCACCCACGCCATCGCCTCCGGACGCCACAAGTCACGCGTCGCGGTGGCCAGCGGGCCGCCCGAACTCCGGCGCCTGGCACGGTCGTTCAACGAGATGGCCGACAACGTCGAGGACGTGCTGGAGCAGCAGCGCGCCTTCGTCGCGGACGCCTCCCACCAACTCCGCAACCCGCTGGCCGCGTTGCTGCTGCGCATCGATCTGCTCGCCCTCGAACTGCCCGAGGCCAACGAGGAGATCGCCTCCGTCCGCACCGAGGGCAAGCGGCTCGCCTCGGTCCTCGACGATCTGCTCGACCTGGCGCTCGCCGAGCACGCGGAGTCCGATCTGCGGCTGATCGACGTGGGCGAGCTGACCGCCGAGCGGGTCGCGTCCTGGTCGCCGCTGGCCGACGACAAGGGGGTGACGCTGGCCGGCACCTGCCCGGCCACCACCGCTTGGGCCGATCCCATCGCCCTGTCCAGCGCCCTGGACGCGGTGATCGACAACGCGCTGAAGTTCACGCCCGCCGGGGAGACCGTCGAGGTCCGGGTCGCCTCGAACGGCGAGAGCTCCTCGGTCGTCGTCACCGACGGCGGGCCCGGTCTCAGCGACGAGGAGCTGGAGCGCGTCGGCGACCGCTTCTGGCGCAGCACCGCGCACCAGAACATCAAGGGCTCGGGTCTCGGTCTCTCCATCTCCCGGGCGCTGATCGCGGCGGGCGGCGGCTCCATCGCGTATGCCCACCACGAGCCGCACGGGCTGCGGGTGACGGTGACGGTGCCGCGGTCGCGACCGCTGGTCTGACACCGGGCGGGCCTTCGCGTCAGGGGTGGCGCGCTACGGCTTCACCGACAGGTAGTACGCCGCCGCGCCCTTGTGCAGCGGCAGCGGGTCCGTGTAGATCGCGGTGCGCAGGTCCACCACCTGGGCCGCGTGGACGTCCTCGCCGATCTTGTCCCGGCTCTTCAGGACGACGCGGGTCAGCCACTCGACGAGCCGGGGGTTCACGTCCTCACGCGTGATCAGCAGGTTGGCCACGGTGAGGGTCGGCACGGAGTCCTTGAGGATGGTCGGGTAGGCGTCGGCGGGCATCAGGGACGTCCGGTAGTGGCTGAAGACACCGCCCTGGTCGTGCAGCTCCGTCACCAGTTCACCGCTGATCGGAACAAAGCGGAAGTCGTACTTCTCGGCGAGGTTGGTCAGCCCTCTCGTGGGCAGCCCGCCCGACCAGATGAAGGCGTCGATCTTGCCGGTGCGCAGCGCGTCGGGACTTGTCGCGATGGTGTCCGGCCGCGCGTCGATGTCCTTGTCGATGTCCAGGCCGTCCGCCGCCAGCAGACGCTCGGCGATCAGCCGTACGCCGGAGCCCTCGGGTCCGACGGCCACCCGCTTGCCCTTCAGTTCCGAGACGTCCTGGACGGTCGAGTCGGCGGGCACGACCAGCTGCACGTAGTCGTCGTACAGCCGCGCCACGCCGCGCAGCTTGTCGGCGCCGGGGCGGCCCTCCTCGATGTACGTCTGGACGGCGTCGGCCGCGGCGATGGCGACGTCGGCCTCTCCGGTGGCCACCGCGTGGACGTTGGTCTGGGAGCCGTTGCTGTCCTCCAGCTCGACCTTCAGGCCGGGCATGTCCTCGACGATCGCGGTCCGCAGCTGGTTGCCGTACTGCTGGTAGACACCCCGGTTGGCGCCGGTCATGAACCTGATCGTCCCGGTCGGCGGTCCCTCGCGCGGCCACAGCCACCACGCGAGCAGTCCGAGGACCACCAGCGTGGCCACCGAGCCCAGCAGCGCGTGCCGCTTGTTGATGTGGGGGAGTGCCTGGGCCATGCGACGAGATCCTGCCAGGTCACCGGGCGGGCGGCCAGGGTCGGACCTATCCGGTGCGAGCTCGTGACCTCGGGGATGCCCCTTCGTCTGCGGGTGCGTGGGGCTTCTCGCGCAGTTCCCCGCGCCCCTGAAGGGCAGGGGCTGCGCCCCCTGCCCTTCATCGGCCCGTTGCCACCGCCGTGCCGGCGGACCAGGACCTTGACCAGGCGGGTCAGCGCGGAACGGGCGGCCTCCTTCGGGCCCTGCTCGGTGAAGGTGCCCAGCAGGGCGATGCCGAGGTTGCCGGAGTTGAAGCCGCCGACGTGGAACGCGGTCACCACCTTGCCGTCGGCGTCGTGCGCGGGCAGACCGTCGTCACCGGAGTAGCGGCCCTCGTAGATGCGGCCCGCCTCGTCGATGAGGAAGTGGTAGCCGATGTCGCCCCAGTCGTTGGTGACGGCGTGCAGCTGTAGATCGCGCGGACCGTGGCGGCCGGGTCCGGGTCGTCGTTGGCCACGGCCGTGTGGTGCACGGTGATCGTCTGGAACGGGTAGAAGGCGGTCGGCGAGTTCTCCGTGCCGTCCGGCTTGAAGCGCAGCGACTCGTCGGCGCCCCAGGCGGCCCGGGAGAGGTACTGGACGCCTCGGACCCGGGTCGGGTCGGACGGCACGGTCACCTTGCGGTCCGGGCCGCCGTCGCCGAGGGACGTCCACGCGCCCTGGGTCGGTGCCGTCCCAGCGGACGCCCACGTAACCGATGGGGAAGGCCGCCTCGACGGGCGCCTCGCCGGTGGCGGCCTCGCTGCGGATCTTCGGGAAGGTCTCGGTCGTCGTGCCGGCCTTGGTCTCCGCCGCGGTACCGGAGTCCGCGGTACCGGCGTCCGCGGCGTCCGCCGTGCCGGAGTCGCCGGTCGTGGCCATCACGGTCGGGGTGATCACGGCACCGGCCGCGACCGCGCCCGCCGCGCCGATCACGGCACGACGTGTCACCCGGGACTTCGCCAAGTGGGTGGGGGAACGCTCGCGATGGGTCCTCAATCGCTCGGGGTGGTACGAGGTGGTACGTGAAGACACAACGGAGCGTACGGAGTGGAGTCACCGGTTCCGGTATCGGCCCCCTGTGCTGACGTAGCGTCAAAGGTCCATGAGGCAAAGGGACTTGGTGTGTCATGACCGTAGGAGACGGACAGGGCTGTCGGCGCGGGGGCGGCGGGTCGAGGGGATCGGTAGGGTCGCCGGATGAGTTCCTCTCCCGCTCGCCTGGTCCGCGAGTTCCATCAGGCCTTCGGCCTCGACGCCCGTACCGCGCCCACCGAGGTCTCGCCCGCACTGGCCGCCCACCGGGGTGAGCTGCTGGCCGAGGAGGCAGCCGAGGTCGCCGAGGTGGCGGTCGACGGCCCGCTCGACCGGCTGGCCCACGAACTGGCCGACGTGGTCTACGTGGCGTACGGCACCGCACTCGTGCACGGCATCGACCTCGACGCGGTGATCGCCGAGATCCACCGCTCCAACATGACGAAGCTGGGCCCCGACGGGCGGGTGGCCCGCCGGGACGACGGCAAGGTGCTCAAGGGGGACCACTACCGGGCGCCCGACGTGTCCGCCGTGCTGCGGGAGCAGGGCTGGTCCGGGTGAGCGCCCCGGCCGCGCGGACCGGAGCGCTCAGAAGCGGCCCGGCGGGCCGGGACGCTCAGAAGCGGCCGGAGAGGAACTCGTCGTCCGAGTCGGAGGCGACGGCGGTGACGGTGTAGAGGTCACGGGCCGCGTCCCGCCTGCCCTCGGCGTGGTTGTACTGGACCTTGAAGACATAGGTGCCGGGGGCGAGCGTGACACCCGACTTGAGGGTGATGACATAGCCGATCTGGTCGCTGGTGGAGTTCTGGCCCACGGCCGCCTTGTCGCCGAGGGAGGTCCACGCGCCGGTGCTCGACACACCGCCGGTCTGGATGACGCGGACGACGACCTTGAGCGAGCTGAGCGGCTTGGTCGACTTGACGGTGATGGTGCTCTGGTCCCAGAAGTCGTTGGAGTCGGTGTCCACGCCTCCGTCGGCCCACAGATAGCCGGACGTCGTCTCCGACTCGGTGTTCTTGGTGGTCGTGGTCTTCTTCTCCTCGGTGCCCGTGGAGCCGGACGAACCCGTCGAGCCGGAGGTGCCGCCCGTGGTGCCGTCGGTGTCGGACTTCGTGTCGGCGTCCGGTGCCGAGTCCGCCGCGCCGCCCGCCGCCGCCCCGGCGCCCGCGCCGCCGGAGACGGGGACGTAGACGACGTCGGGGTCGTCCTTGCCCTTCCCGCCCTCGTGCGGCGACGGGGAGGCGGACGCCTTGTCGGCGTCGCCCGGGGAGGGCTGCTGCCGGGTGGGCTTCTCGGCCGCCGTGGTCACCTTCTCGGCGGAGCCGCTGTCCCAGTCGATGGCGGCCACGGCCGTGGCGGAGCCGGCGATCACCAGGACCGCGGCGGCGGACCCGCCGACCGCGTTCCACACCCGGCGGCCGGGCAGGAAGCCGCGGAGCGGGGTGCGGGTCTTCCGGGCGAAGAGGTCGGCGAACTCGCCGTCCCTGCGGTCGCCGGGGGTGGGTGTGTGCGGCATCAGGCGGTCCTCATCAGGTTGTCGAGAAGGTCGGTCGGTCCGTGGGCCGGGGCGCGGTTCGAGCGGGTGCGGGTGGTGGCTCAGAGGCTCTGCGGGATGTCCTCCGGCCTGAGGGTCATCACGTCGGACTCCGTGGCGTCCGGCAGTTCGGCGATCCGGTACGCCTGGCGTTCCGTCATCGCCTGGAACAGCTGGCGGGCCGTACGGCCGTTGCCGAAGCCGCGCTCCCGGGGCATCGCGTCGAAGCGCGCGGTCAGCGACTCGCGGGCGTCCGGGGCGAGTTCGTACTGGTGCTGGGCGGCCTGGTGCTCGACGATGCTGACCAGCTCGGCGCTGCCGTAGTCCTCGAAGAGCAGGGTGCGGTTGAAGCGGGAGGCGAGGCCGGGGTTGGAGCGGACGAAGACCTCCATCTCCTTGAGGTAGCCGGCGACGATCACCACCACGTCGTCGCGGTGGTCCTCCATCAGCTTCAGCAGGGTGGCGATGGCCTCCTGGCCGAAGTCGTTCGAACCGGTGTACTGGGTGAGGGAGTACGCCTCGTCGATGAACAGCACACCGCCCCGGGCCTGCTGGAAGACCCGGGAGGTCTTCGGGCCGGTGTGGCCGACGTATTCGCCGACCAGGGCCGAGCGGTCGGCCTCGACCAGGTGGCCGCGCTCCAGCAGGCCGACGGCGGCCAGGATGCGGCCGTAGAGCCGGGCCACGGTGGTCTTGCCGGTGCCGGGGTTGCCGGTGAAGACGAGATGGCGGCTGAGC
This sequence comes from Streptomyces sp. NPDC107538, assembly GCF_055657445.1. NCBI lineage: Bacteria > Bacillati > Actinomycetota > Actinomycetes > Kitasatosporales > Streptomycetaceae > Streptomyces > Streptomyces sp. NPDC107538. The sequence continues at coordinate 46,137 of NZ_JBVKAY010000008.1, forward strand.
GGGGGCGGGGCGAGGCCCATCTCCTCGCGGCGGCGGACCATCCGCATCAGCTTCACCAGGGACGAGACGTCCTGCTTGACGCGGTCCAGGCCCGCCAGGCCGTCGAGTTCGGCGAGCAGGTCCTCGATGGTGTCCTCGGGGGGTGCCTCGGTCTCCCGCGCGGTCGACCGCGGGTCCGCGCCGGGGCTTCCGGAGGCCGCCAGGGACTGGTCCGCGCCGGTCGGCAGGGACGGGTTCTTCACGTCCCGGGAGAGGCAGTCGTCGAACACCGGGCGGGCGCCCTTCTCCAGGGCCACGTCCTCCTCGGTGTCCCGGACCAGACAGCCGCGCAGCACGGGGGCGCCGCCCGCCGAGACGTGCAGCGCCGGGAAGGCCGTACCGTCGCTGCCCGCCCCGGCGAAGACACAGTCCTCGAAGGTGCCGCGGGCCTTCTCGCCGACGAACAGGCTGTTCTTGCCGGTCCGGGCCACCGTGACGGCCCTGATCCGGGGTTCCGCCCCCGGGCCCACGACCAGACCGGAACCGGCCGCGTCCCGGACCGTGCAGCCCTCCACGCTCGGCATGGCACGCTCGCCGATCACCAGGCCGGCCGTGCCGGACCCGCTGATCCGGCAGTCCCGCAGCACCGGGGTCGTCCCCGTGCCGCAGGAGATCCCGGCCCGCTCGGCGTCGGTGACGTCGCACTCCTCCAGGACCACCGTCCCGGTCGACTCGGTGGTGATCCCGGCCCGGCCGCGCACCACGGAGAGGCCGCGCATCCGGGCCTCGGCCGCGCTGTCGATCCGTACCCCGGACAGTCCGCAGTCCGTGACGCGCCCGCCCTCGACGGTGAGCCCGGCGCGGTCGGTGGCCCGGATCCCGTGCTCGGCCGTCGAGGCGATCCGGCACGCGGTGAGCGTCACCCGGGAGTCGTCGCAGGCGTGCACCGCGCTGAACGAGCAGTCCGTCACGTCGCCGGCGGCCAGGCGGACCTCGGAACGGTCGCCCGCCAGCAGCCCGTTGGCCCGGCTGCCGGTCACCGACGTGCCCTCGGCGGTCAGCCGGGCCGTGCCGCGGGCCACCAGACCCGAGCCGTGCGCCCGGTCGACCTGGCAGTCCACCAGCTCCACACGGCTCTCGCCGTCCGCGCTCACCCCGGGCCCCGAGCCGTCCCGCAGCCGGCAGTCGCGCAGCAGGACGTCACCCGTGCCGGAGACGGCGACGCCGTCCGTGCCGGTGCGCAGGATCTCGCAGCGGGCGAGCAGGACACCGCCGCCCGTACGCTCCCGGTCCTCCGGCCGGGCCGAACTGCCCAGGACCCGTACGCCCTCGGTGGCCGTCTCCGTCACCCGGCAGTCCAGCGCGGTGACGGTCGCCTCGTCCTCGACCAGCAGGCCGCTGCGGCCCGGCCCGGAGATCCGGCAGTCACGCAGCACCGCCCGGGCGGCGCCGCGCACCCGGACGCCGGAGCCGGTGACCCGCCGTACGGTCAGTTCGGCGGCCTCGGCGTCGGCGCGGGCGCCGATGACCACGCCGGTGCCCTCGACGTCCTCGACCACGACCCGGGTCAGCCGCGCCGGACCGGTGGTGTTGAGGTGCACGGCGGCCAGCTCGGCCCCCGACACCCGGCAGTCGGTGAGGGTGAGCGAGGCGTCGCCGCCCGCCTCCACCCGGCCGCCGGAGATCTCGCAGCCGTCCAGCTCCAGTGCGCCGGAGGTCACCAGCACGGCCGGCAGCGCCGGGTCCTGGCCGGTCAGGACGAGGCCCTCGACCCGTACGCCCGGGGCCGTGGCCTCCAGCACGGGGCGGCCGGGGGTGGCGGCCAGCAACCGTACGGCGTGCGCGGGGCCGTCCTCGGGCAGCAGGTGGACCGCGCGGTCCAGGAGCAGCTGCTCGACGTACTCGCCGGGGGCGACGCGGATCTCGTCGCCGTCGCGGGCGGCGCGTACGGCGGAGGCGATGGTGCGGTGCGTGCCGCGGCCCTTGGGGGCGACCCGGTGCACGGCGGCGGTGGGGGTCACAGGAGCTCCGTTCCGTCGGGGAGGGCGGCCGGATCGAGGGTCAGCGGCTGCGAGGTGGTGGGTGCTGTCGGGGCCGGTGTGGTGGTCGCGGGCGGGAAGGCGCGGGACGGCTGGATGTTGGCCGTGTCCCTGTTGTTGAGCCCGTAGTTGAGGGTGCCCGCGCCCAGGGCCTCGGCGGCCTGCCAGATCAGCTCGCCGGGCCCGCCGCGGTGGAAGATCCGCGAGCCCGCGGTGGCGTGCCAGGTGTAGCGCAGGAGTCCGCTGGTGATGCCGGAGAAGGCCGAGCCGGCCGCGCCCCAGGCACCGGCTTCGAGGGCGTCGAGGCCGGTGCGCTTCTGTCCGTTCACCCCGAACACGGCCGCGTTGACGGCGTTGTTGACGAATCCGGTGAGGACACCGACGCCCAGGCCGTTGAAGAAGTCGTAGGAGCCGGAGCGCCAGCGGGTGGGGTTCTCGAACACGGTCCACTCGCCGTCCCAGTCGTCGCTGGAGGCGAGGGGATGGCGGTGCCAGTCCTGGCCCTGGTCGAGGTTGGTCAGGCCGTACTTGAGGTAGCCCAGGCGGGTGGTGTCGTAGGCGACGTTGACGCCGACGCGGATGCCGCCGCCGATGGCGCCGTTGAGGGCGGCCCGCTGCAGGGCGACGGTCGGGTCGAACCTCGTGTTGCCGAGGTCCGCGGTGATGGCGGAGACGGCGAGGCTGGTGCCGAACTCGATGAGATAGCCCATGGTGAAGTCCGTGACGGCCTTGCGCACCTGGTGCCGCCACATCGGCATCGCGGCCGAGGAGCCGTCCTCGACGCCGGTCCAGATCTCGTGGAACACATCGCGGAACTCACGGTTGAAGCCGCGCAGTTCCGCCGTGTAGCCGCGGAAGTCCACCTCGCGGCCGATGAGCCGCCAGCTGCGGTGCCCGTCGAGGCCCACCTCCCCGCCGACCTTGGGGAAACTGCTGATCTCCGGCAGCTTGGCGATGTCGAAGTTCGACCAGCGGCCGAAGGCGTCGGTGATCCAGACCCGTCCGGTGATGGTGCGCTGGGCCACCAGCCGGCCGTCCTGGTACTCGCGCCACTGGTTCCACAGCGACTCCGACTCCCGGTACCGGCCCTCGACCCCCTCCACCGGATCACGGCGGTGGAGTACCTTGCCCATGTCGAACTCCTGCCAGACCTCCCGGTTCACGGTGGCCGAGACATCCGGTTCGAAGTGCCGCGCGGACCGCGAGATCAGGTCGGACAGGGTGATCCGGCCGGGATCCACGGGCTCCGGGAGGACCCGCTCGTTCACCGTGTACGCGTACTCGCGGACCCGGCCGCCGTCGCGGAACCGTACGACGTCGGTGCCGATGTGGTCGCTCCAGCGGCCCCCGGCGACGTCCTGATAGGTGCGGATGCCCTTCGAGGTGACCGTGCCGTCGGCGCCGGTCTTCTGCCAGGACCAGGTGCCGTCGGGCCCCCGGGTGGCGTCGACCCAGACGGAACCGTCGCCGGTGGCGTTGCGTTCCCGGATCGCGTCGCCCCGCCGCCCGTTCGGCAGCCGCTCGAAGTCGGTGAACGAGTCGTCCCAGGTCCGGGTCCGCACCAGCGAGCCGCGGTTCTGGATCCGGACGCCCTCGGTGACCGTGCCGTCCGGGCCGGTGGCCTTCCAGGTCCAGTGGTCCTTGCGCGGGTTGCCGTGGGCCTCGACGTACAGGTCGCCCCAGTGGTCGCGGCGGCCGGTGATCTGCAGCTGGGTGTTCTTGTCCACCCAGACCCCGGAGACGTCGTCGGCGCCGATACCGCGCGCCGGGTTCTCGCCCAGGTACTCGCGCACCCCGGTGCCCTGCGAGCGCAGCGACAGCAGTTCGTTGCCGTCCGCGTCCTTGAACACGTCCACGAAACCGCCGTCGGCGGAGATGTGCCGGGTGCCGGTCGTGCCGTTGTTGGTGTTCAGCCACGGCAGTTCGTACGCGTCCGCCGTGCCGTTCCACTTCGGGGCCGTGCCCCACTGCTTGGGGTCGGCGGCGCTGCGGCCCACCTCGACGACGTTGCCGTTCTCCAGGGTGCGGGTCTCCCGGACGATCCGGCCGAACTGGTCGATGTCCTGCCAGCCGCGGCCGCCGTGCGCGGCCAGCCGGACGCCCTTCAGCGTGGTGCCGTCGGCGGCGGTCTCCGTCCACTTGGACACCTGGAACATGGAGTCGCCGGTGACGAAGTTGCGGAAGAACCCGTCGAACCGGCCGTGGCCCGCGCGCGGGTACCAGGCCGCCGCGGGGAGACGCTGGTCGGAGATCCGGGCGACGTGCAGGGTGCCGCCGTCGGCGAGCTGGGTCACCTCCTCGGTCAGCTCGTCGATGAAGTCGATCGGTTTGTTGTTCGGGCCGACGGCCGTGTGCACCAGGGGGTTCGCCCGCATCCCGCCGGGGGCCGGGCCGGACAGCACCGGGTGTTCCAGGTACTGGCGGGAGCCGTGGTAGCCGTCCAGCGGCCAGACGTCGCCCCGCCGCTGGGCCACGGCCCGCTGCCCGGTGGCCGGGTCGAGATAGGTGTCCTTGTAGCCGATCCGGGTCCAGGACCAGTCACGGGTGCCGTGCAGCACCTCGGTGCCGTTCTTGTCGAAGCGCGTCCAGACCCAGTCGCCCTGCGCGTTCTTCTCCGCCCGGATCAGACCGCCGTCGAGAGTCTTGGTGTACGTCCGCACATCGAGGACGTCCACCGGGGCCCAGCGGTACGGCAGCGTGTCGTGGAAGGTCCGGCGGTCGCCGTCGAAGATCCGCTCCCCGGCCCGCAGTCTGTTGCCGGCCTCGTCGAACTCGGTCCAGCGGGCCCGGCCGGACCGGTCCAGATCGAGGTGCAGGACGTGGCCGTTGCCCAGCATCTCGCGCTCGAACAGCGTCACCTTGCCCTCGCCGATCAGCTTGATCCCGCCGGTGGCCGACTTCTCCAGCGTGGCGGTGTCGAAGCGGCCGGTCAGCGGGGTGCCCGAGGAGTCGAGCCGTACGGCCTTGCCGGTCGCGTGGTCGATCTTCCAGAACTGGCCGTTGGCCTTGCCGCCCTTGACCCGTACGGCGACGGTCTCCTCCAGCAGTCGGCCCGCCGGGTCGAACACCGTGCGCTCCAGGGGCTGGGCGCCCTTCCCGGTGGGGATCAGGGCGATCCGGCCGTCGTCGAGCAGGTCGGCGCGGAGGCCCGGCAGGTCGCCGCCCGTCCGGTCCAGGACCTGGGGGAGACCGCCGGGGGTGTCGGCGTCGAAGCGGAACATGCCCCGGTCGCCGGGCAGATGGACGTCCTGGAAGGCGTGCACGCCCTCGGGGCCGTAGTGCCAGTGCGTGGTGCCGGCCGTGTCGGTGAGGGTGAGGCCGCCGTGCACCTGGGTGCTGGGGGCGACCGTGAAGAGGTCGTCGGCCGGGCGGGTGCCGGCGAAGTCGACGGCGGTGGGGGCCCAGTGCCCGCCGTCCGCCGGGCGGCCGGTGACGCCGAGCCTGAACCCGTCCAGGTCGGCCGGGCCGCCGCGCAGGAACACCTCCTGGTAGGTCAGCCCGCGGTTCGCGTCGAAGCCCAGCGTGATGTCGGTGGGGTGGTGGTGCACGGTGTAGCGGCTGCCGCCGGGGCCGCCGTGCGGGGTGGGCGTGACGGTGAAGTCGCCGATGACGCGGCCCGCCGGGGGCACGGCCTGGAGGTCGTCGAGACGGGTCGCGAGCGGCAGGTCCAGATAGTCGCCGAGGGCGGAGGCCCCCTGGCGCCGCAGTCCCAGGCGGGCCTGCGTGGCCATCTCCCGCAGCTGGTCGCCCAGCAGTCCCGGGCGCAGACCGAGCCGGTCCAGCGAGACGGCCGCGTCGTCGGCGAGCCGCTGTACGCCGGGCAGGTCCAGCCCCTGGAAGCCGGCGGAGTCGGGCGCCGTGTGCAGGAAGTCCATGGCACCGGCGACGCCGGACATGTCCACCGGGGCGCCCTCCGGTGCGGTACGCGGGCCGCCGGCCTCGTCGAGCGTGCGGTCGAACATGCGGGCGAGGTCGGTGTCGTCCAGGGTGTGGGCCAGGTCGCCCGCGTCGCCGAGGTCGCCCGCGTCGCCGAGATCGTCGAGCCGGATCGGTGCCGTGTCGGGGCCGGCGCCCTCGGTGAAGCGCAGGAAGCCGGAGCCGTCGGGGTCCGGCAGGTCGCGCAGGGCGAGGCGGCCGGTGTGGTCGAAGTGGAAGCGCGAGCCGGTGAGGGTGTCGGTGACGGTGAAACCGCCGGGCAGGCGCTCGGCGAGCGTGCCGGTCGTCGGGGTGAGGCGGACGGAACCGGCGGCACCGGTGGGCACCAGCAGATCGACGTCGGTCCGCCCCGCGCCCTGCGGTCCGGGCACGACCGTCACGTCGATCCGGATGCCCTCCGGCAGCCCGTCGACCGCGAGCACGGTCTCGCGCCCGAGGAAACGGCCGTCCGGTCCGAACGTGAACCGGGTCGTGCCGGTCGGATCGACGACGGCGAATCTGCCGCTGTCGTCGAGGAGTTCGACCGTGAAGTCCGAGGCGCGCGACGGTCCGGTCCCGCCGGTCCCGCCGGTTCCGCCGGGGGTGCGGTCGGTCAGGTCCAGGCGGAACGCGCCCTGCGGGGCCTCGTCGGTCGCGGGGAAGCGGGTCACCCGCAGGTCGAACTCCGCCAGATCGTCCACGCCGGACAGCGGGACGCGGAGCGGGTCGTCCGCGCCGCGGAGGCCGCTGCCGAGGCCGTCGCCGAGGCCGCTGCCGAGGCCGTCGTCCATCTCCCGGAGGGCGTCGAGGCGGGCCTGAAGCGCCTGTAGGTCGGTGTCCGGCAGGTCGGTGAGTTCGGAGAGCGTGTCGGTGTGGGGTGAGTCGGCGCGAGGTGAGTCCGGGCCCATGACGCGGTTGAGTTCGTCGGCGGAGAGGGGGCGGACGTCCTGGGTCAGGTCGTTCCAGAGGTCGTCGACGAGGGACCGTTCTTCCGGGGTGAGCTGGTCCAGCCCTCGGAGCGGGGTGGTGTGCGGGGCGTCCGGGCCCGGGAGGCGGTTGAGGCCGTCGAGGGGGCCGCGCACGCCGCCCGCCTCGTCGAGCGTGCGCTCGAAGATCCGCGCCACATCGCCCAGGTCGCCGCCGAAGTCGCCGAGGCCGCCCAGGTCGTCGAGCCGGACCGGTGGGGTGCCGGGCGCGGCGTCCTCGGTGAAGCGGAGGAAGCCGGAGCCGTCCCGTGCGGGTACGTCGCGGATCGTGAGCCGGCCGTTCGCGTCGAAGTGGAAGCGGGAGCCGGTGACGGTGTCGGTGACCGTGAAGCCGTTGGGCAGCCGCCCGGCGAGCGAGCCGTCCATCGGGCCCAGCCGGAAGGAACCGGTGAGGTTCGCCGGTCCGGTCAGTTCGAGGACTCTGGTCGTGGTGGAGCCCGTGCCGGGGGTGATCGTCACCTTGACGCCCAGACCGGCCGGGCCGTCGAGGCCCGGCAGGGTGAGCGGCAGCTCCTGCTGACGCAGGGTGCCGCCGGGTTCGAACCGCCACACCGCGCTGAGCCCGCCCGTGTCCGCGACGGGCACCCGTACGGTCAGCTCGGTCAGCGTTCCGTCTGCCGTCCGGACCGGTGTCAGCGTCGCGCCCGGGACCGGCACCCCGTCCGGGCCGACCACCCTCGGCATCGGGTTCAGGGCGTCGTCGGTGAAGCGCAGGGCCAGATCGGTGCCGGTCAGCGGCAGTTCGCGGTGCTCCAGGTGTCCCAGGGCGTCGAACTGCCAGCGCACACCGCCCTGCGGGCCCGTGATGCTCAGCCCGCCGCCGTCGCGGAGGGTGATGTGTACGTTCTCCAGCCGCACCGGGCCGCCCGGGGCGCCGAAGTCCAGCACGTCGATCCGGAACGACGCCGGCGCGAGGTCGGTCGCCGGGAACTCCGTGACCCGCAGCCGCAGGTTCGTCAGCTCGTCCGCGCCGGACAGGGTGACGCCGTCGAAGCGGGAGGGGTTCAGCGGGGTCGGGACGCCCTCGCCCGCCGTCGACGCGAACCGGGCGTCGAACGTGGTGGGTCGCGGCGTCGCGTCCGTGCGCGGCAGATCGGGCAGCGTGAGCCGGTTCAGCGCGCCGACGTCACCCAGCTCGTCGAGGCGGGTGAGGTCGGTGGCGTCGCCGAGGTGGGTGAGGTCATTGGCGTCGCCGAGGTGGGTGAGGTCGCCGGTGTCGCCGAGTCGGCTGAGGTCGCTGGCGTCGCCGAGGTGGGTGAGGTCGCTGGTGTCGCCGAGGTGGGTGAGGTCGCTGGTGTCGCCGAGGTGGGTGAGGTCGCTGGTGTCGCCGAGTCGGGTGAGGTCGCCGGTGTCGCCGAGTCGGCTGAGGTCGCCGGCGCCGCCCAGGCGGGTGAGATCCCCGGCCTCGCCCAGGTCCCCGAGGCGGCCCAGATCGCCGAGGTCGCCGAGATCGCCAGCGTCCCTCAGGCGGCCGGCCTCGCCGACCTCGCCCAAGTTTCCGAGGCGCCCCGAGTCCCCGAGGCGGCCCAGATCGCCGAGATCGCCGACGTCCCTCAGGCGGCCGGCCCCGCCGACCTCGCCCAGGTCCCCGAGGCGCCCCAAGTCCCCGACGCCCCCCGCATCGCCGAGTCGGCCCAAGGCACCCAGGTCACCCAGGTCAGCGAGGTCGCCGGCAGCGTTGCGTGTCGAGGGCGGGCTCACCGTCGTGTCCGGTGTGGCCGAGCCGGACACGTCCAGCCGTATCGGCGGCGAGGCGTCCGCCGGGAGGTCCACGAAGCGGCCGCCCCGGTCGAACACGAACCGTCCCCCGGTCGCCGTGTCGGTCACCGAGAAGCCGCCGGGCAGTCGCTGGGCCAGGTCCCCGTCCAGCCGTACGACGTCGAAGGCGCCCTCGCCCAGCCCCGGCACGGTGAGCCGGAACGTCGCCGACCGGTCGCCGCCCGGCAGTGACGTGAACGTCGTGGTCAGCCGGGATCCGGTCAGCGGGCCGCCCACCGGGCCGGACAGGGTCAGCTGTTCGGACAGCCGTGTCCCGTCCAGGTCGAACCGGCCGATCCAGGCACCGTCGAGCGACCGCACCCGCACCCCCGTGACCACGCCCAGCGCGCCCCGGACCGGCTCGATCGTCGCCCCGCCCGGCAGGGGCACCCCGTCCGGGCCGACCACCCGGGGCAGGGACCCGGGCCCCGCCACGGCGTCGAAGCGGACGAAGCCGTCACCGCCCGGCAGCCGGATGTCGGTGAACTGCCGGACCTCGTCGGCGCCGAACACCAGCCGGACGTCCCCGACCTGGTCGGTGAAGGTGAACCCGCCGCCCTCCAGCGGGACGCGCTGCCACTCCGTCCGGAAGCCGGTGGTGCCCGCGAAGTCCGCCGGGTCCACCACGACGGTGTCGGTCCGGGGCGCGGGCGCGTCGAAGCGGTCGAAGGTGAAGTCGTCCGACAGATAGCCGACGTCGTCCAACTGACTGCCGACGTCGTCCAACTGACTGCCGATCTCGTCCAGCGCGTCGGACCCGTTGAAGGAGCCCAGGTCGTCGAGGGGCCGCGTCCCGCCCAGGTCGAGCTGGTCCAGCAGCCGCAGCTGGTCGTCGAGGGACAGCCCCTGGAAGTCCAGCGCGCTGATGCCCGAGGTGCCCTCCCCGGCGCCTCGCGGAGCCAACGCGAGTTCGGGGAGCGGGTTGTTGCCCCCGAAGTTGGGGTTGGGGATCCATTCGAGGAGGTTGTGCTGGGCGTCCATCCGGTACGCGCCCCGGATGAACTCCGAGGCGACACCGCCGGGAAAGGCGATCTCGTTCTCCGAAGCCCAGCCCGACGTCCGCCAGGCGTCCGTGCCCATGGATCGTTCGAAGGTCCGGCCCACGTCGATGCCGCCGGAGGCCTCGATCTCGAACTTGAAGACGCCGTCCCAGATCAGGTTCCGGTCCGTGGTGGTGCTCAGGAACGCCGACGGCTGGCCGGTCCTGACCATGACGTCGAGGCTCGTCTCCAGGGGGTCGCGGACGGTGAACCCCTCGTTGAAGATCTGGTCCAGGGGCCGCTTGCCGCCGATCCGCCACAGCGTCTCGTCGGTCGTCCGCCAGACCGGGGGCGGTGTGATCGTCTGGATGTCGACCGAGCGGTCGGCGGCGAACGCCAGCCGGTCCAGCCGCTGCGGCGACGGCAGGGCCACCTCGTCCAGCGCCGTCCCCGGCAGCCGGGGAAGCGTGACCGATCCCGGGTCGCCGAGGACCGCGGGCCTGCCGTCGGCGCCGAACCGGGTGACGACGCCCTCGGGGCTCGTGACGGTGAACACGCCGTCGGCCATCCGCACCTGGACGTCCGGCACGATCCCGGCGTCCGACCTGAGCACCCAGGTGACGGTCGGCCCGGGCTCCATGGTGATCCACTGACCGGTGGGCCGTCCGACGCCGTCCAGCAGCCGGAGTTCACCGGCGGGCAGCGCGGCCCCGGGACCGTCGACGCGGGTCATCATCACCGTGATGTCCCGGCGGACGGTGTCCAGGTTCATCCCCAGCCGGTCGAACGCGATCCTGGACCGGTCGAAGTCGAGCCGCGCGGCGCTCAGATCCAGCTCGGCCTTGGCCCGGCTCAGCGGCGGTACGTCGGTCAGCGCGTCGAGTTCGCCGAGTCCGCGCCCGGCGGTGTCCAGCTGGACCTGGGTGGTCTGGGTGCGCAGCCAGGCCTGGAAGCGTTCCGTGGCGAGCCTGCCGGTGGCGCCGCCGGTGACGATGTCCCGCAGGGTCAGCGGGGTGAACGTGGTGCTCTTGGTGACCGGGGTGGTCAGGTCCGTGCGGACGGGCCCGAGGCCGAGCAGTTCGCGTGCGCCCCGGGAACCGTCGGCGGTGTCGGGGATCAGCCGGGTCAGGTCGTCGAGCCTGATGCCCAGCTCGTCCAGGCGGTCGGTGCCGGCCGCCGAGTTCCAGGCCGGGACGCGGGGGTCGGCCGGGCCGATGACCTCGACCGTCACCCCGTCCTTCAACCGCACCCGGACATCCACCGGGTCGGTCTTCCCGACGCGTAGGACGACCCCGTCCGGGGTGACGTTCACGAGGTCGATCTCGCCGTCCAGGATCCTGCCCACCTGGAACTCGGTCAGCCCGCCGAGTCTGCCGTCGAGGCTCAGCTCCGCCAGGTCGGACAGGTCGTCGAGGGGCTTGAGCAGTCCGGTCGCCGTGCGCTCCACGCCCGTCAGCTCGTCGAGGCCGCGCAGCTGGTCGACCATGGTGCGCGGCGGCAGCAGGGTGGTGGGGGAGACGGGGGCGAGAGGTCCGCCGAACTCGTCCACCTGGTCGAACAGACCGAGCGTGGTGCGCAGCCGGGGCGGCGTCAGCTCATCGACGACCCGGCCCGTCACGGGGTCCAGCACGCGGAGCCGCTGTCCACCGGGGGCCGTGCCGACCGGGAGGCCCACCGTGTCGAGGGTCTCCAGGGTGTTCAGCCGGACGCCCAGCTCGTCGAGGCCGGAGGGCATACGGGGGGTGCCCGCGCCGGTCAGGGAACTGAACGACGGGGTGCGCGGTGCCGGCACCGGCGTCACCGAGATCTCGGCCAGCTCGTCCAGGGTCCGGTCGAACTCCGGGGTGCCGGGCATGGCGAGCCGGTCGGTCCCCGTGCCGGTCACCGGGCGCAGACCGCCGCCCCGGTCGAGGTTGCGGCCGGCCAGGTTGCCGAGGTCCGCGGCCAGGGAGCCCGTTCTGCCGAGCGGCCGCAGGGCGCGCGGGGTGAAGTGCAGACCGCGGTCGATGAACCCCATGCGGGCGGCGCCCCGGTAGCCGAACCGGGCGATCTCGGAGTACCGCATGGGCAGCAGGGCCGTCATCGTCAGTCGGCCCAGGCTCATGAGCGTGAAGACACCGAGCCGGCCGGCCGTGTTGCCGCCGACGAACGCGGTCGACTCGACGAAGTCCCGGGTCAGCGCGGACCAGCCCTGCCGCCAGGTGCTCCGGGCGAAGCCGCCCATGAACCGCAGGGCCGACCCCAGCATTGCGGGCGTCTTCGACAGGACCCGGGGCAGCGCCATGAACCCGCTCGCGGCCCGGCTGCCGAGCCCGCCGCCGAACCGTACGAGGCCCTGCCCGGCCAGCGACAGCAGACGGCCGGGGGAGGAGAACAGCATCCTGCCGCCCCGGAACAGCATCCGCCCGCTCGCCGAGAGGGCGCCGCTGAGGGCCTTCGCACCCGACGAGGCCATCCGGGCCAGTCCGCCGAGCGTGGTGAGCCCCTTCGTCGACGGGAACAGGATGCCGAGGAAGGCGAGGCCCAGGCTGAGGGCGTTGCCGTTGCCCGTGGCGTAGTCGACGAGGGCCTTGGCGAAGAGCACCGCGCCGAGGCCGAAGGCCACGAGTCCCAGTGGGCCGCCGATCACGGCCGCGACGAGGGTGATGACCAGCGCGACGATCTCCAGGACCTTGAAGAACGTCGACACGAACCGTTTCCAGAAGCTCTTCTTCGGCTTCTTCACGGGCCGCGACACCAGCCGGGCCGCCTCGCGCAGGGTGTCCTCCAGGATCTTCGCCTCGGCCTGGACGGCGTCCATCTCGGCGTCGACCTCGCCCCGGGTGCGGGTCATCTCCGGGTCGTTCTCGGCGAGCGGCGTACCGCCGACCCGTTCCAGCGCGGCGACGGTGTCCGCGGCGTTCTCGGCCCGGTCCTGGGAGTCCCCGAGGGCGCGCGCGTAGCGGGCGGTGGCGTCGGCCGCCATGTCGAACGAGCGGTTGACGTTCGCCATGAACGTCTTCAGCTCGTCCTTGACGTAGGTGCGCAACGCGTCCGCGGTCCGTCCCTCGAAGCCGCCGTCCTCCGCCTTGGCCAGCAGGGTGTCGAGGCCGTTGCTGACCCGCCCGGAGAGATCGCTGAGGTCCCGCAGCTCCTTGGTGACGCTTTCGAGGACACCCGGATTCCCGGTCACCGGATTGCCGGTGAAGCCGACTCTGCTCCACTCGTCGGAGGTGGCCAAGGAGTCCTCCAGGCGGGTCCGGGACTTGGGGTACCGAAAGCAGACGTACCGAGGCGGCCCAGGAGTTCAAGAAAGTGGCGCACGCCACAGTTCTGGCCGGTCAGCGCGGTGCGGAAGAAATTTCTTTGAACCATCCGGCCCCGAGTCCTCGTCTACAGGGCGGTTCGGCACCGGCGCGACCG